>NZ_SNUA01000100.1 GCF_004360225.1 Alcanivorax sp. 24 | reverse complement strand
TTCGCTTGCAAGCAAGCTTCCCACGGCGGCTTCGTGGCACACTCCGTGGGAGACCAGCTTGCTGGCGAATTCCGTCCTCCGGCGTTGTCCCATTCGCTTGCAAGCAAGCTTCCCACAGCGGCTTCGTGACACACTCCGTGGGAGACCAGCTTGCTGGCGAACACGGCCTCCGGCGTTGTCCCATTCGCTTGCAAGCAAGCTTAGCAAGCTGGTCTCCCACGGATCATGCCACGAAGCCGCTGTGGGAAGCTTGCTGGCAAGCGAATATCCGAACACCAGAGGGCCGCATTCGCCAGCAAGCTGGTCTCCCACGGATCATGCCACGAAGCCGCTGTGGGAAGCTTGCTGGCAAGCGAATATCCGAACACCAGAGGGCCGCATTCGCCAGCAAGCTGGTCTCCCACGGATGTGGGAAGCTTGCTTGCAAGCGAATGGGTCAACGCCGGAGGCCGTATTCGCCCGCAAGCTGGTCTCCCACGGAGTGTGCCACGAAGCCGCTGTGGGAAGCTTGCTTGCAAGCGAATGGGTCAACGCCGGAGGCCGTATTCGCCCGCAAGCTGGTCTCCCACGGAGTGTGCCACGAAGCCGCTGTGGGAAGCTTGCTTGCAAGCGAATGGGTCAACGCCTGGCACACTCCGTGGGAGACCAGCTTGCTGGCGAATACGGCCTCCGGCGTTGGCCCATTCGCTTGCAAGCAAGCTTCCCACGGCGGCTTCGTGGCACACTCCGTGGGAGACCAGCTTGCTGGCGAATACGGCCTCCGGCGTTGGCCCATTCGCTTGCAAGCAAGCTTCCCACGGCGGCTTCGTGGCACACTCCGTGGGAGACCAGCTTGCTGGCGAATTATTGCGAATTCGCTTGCCAGCAAGCTTCCCACGGTGGCTTTGTGGTGCGGCTTTCCGTGGGAGCGGGCTTGCCAGCGAATACGGCGTTCGGTATTGCGAATTCGCTTGCCAGCAAGCTTCCCACGGTGGCTTTGTGGTGCGGCTTTCCGTGGGAGCGGGCTTGCCAGCGAATACGGCGTTCGGTATTGCGAATTCGCTTGCCAGCAAGCTTCCCACGGTTCCGGCCCTCTGGTGTTGGGATATTCGCTTGCCAGCAAGCTTCCCACAGCGGCTTCGTGGCAGATCCGTGGGAGACCAGCTTGCTGGCGACTTCCGGCCCTCTGGTGTTGGGATATTCGCTTGCCAGCAAGCTTCCCACAGCGGCTTCGTGGCAGATCCGTGGGAGACCAGCTTGCTGGCGACTTCCGGCCCTCTGGTGTTGGGATATTCGCTTGCCACCGTGGGAGACCAGCTTGCTGGCGAATGCCGGCCTCCGGCGTTGCTCCATTCGCTTGCAAGCAAGCTTCCCACGGAGGCTTAGTGGCTCAAACCGTGGGAGACCAGCTTGCTGGCGAATGCCGGCCTCCGGCGTTGCTCCATTCGCTTGCAAGCAAGCTTCCCACGGAGGCTTAGTGGCTCAAACCGTGGGAGACCAGCTTGCTGGCGAATGCCGGCCTAAGCCGCTGTGGGAAGCTTGCTTGCAAGCGAATGGGTCAACGCCGGAGGCCGTATTCGCCAGCAAGCTGGTCTCGCACGGAGTGTGCTCCGAAGCCGCCGTGGGAAGCTTGCTTGCAAGCGAATGGGTCAACGCCGGAGGCCGTATTCGCCAGCAAGCTGGTCTCCCACGGAGTGTGCTCCGAAGCCGCTGTGGGAAGCTTGCTTGCAAGCGAATGGGTCAACGCCGTTGCTGTGGGAAGCGGCCTTGGCCGCGAATGCTCCTTCGGGTCGTTGGCAATTCGCTTGCGAGCAAGTCTCCCACAGTGGCTTCGTGGTTCGTTGCTGTGGGAAGCGGTCTTGGCCGCGAATGCTCCTCCAGGCCGTTGGCAATTCGCTTGCAAGCAAGCTTCCCACGGCGGCTTCGTGGTTTGTTGCTGTGGGAAGCGGCCTTGGCCGCGAATGCTCCTTCGGGTCGTTGGCAATACGGCGGCTTCGTGGTTTGTTGCTGTGGGAAGCGGCCTTGGCCGCGAATGCTCCTTCGGGTCGTTGGCAATTCGCTTGCGAGCAAGTCTCCCACAGTGGCTTCGTGGTTCGTTGCTGTGGGAAGCGGCCTTGGCCGCGAATGCTCCTTCGGGTCGTTGGCAATTCGCTTGCGAGCAAGTCTCCCACAGTGGCTTCGTGGTTCGTTGCTGTGGGAAGCGGTCTTGGCCGCGAATGCTCTTTCTACAAGGCCGCTGTGGGAAGCTTGCTTGCAAGCGAATGCGCCAACGCCGGGGCGGGATTCGCCAGCAAGCTGGTCTCCCACGGCTTTTCTACAAAGCCGCTGTGGGAAGCTTGCTTGCAAGCGAATGTGCCAACGCCGAAGGGCGAGAATTCGCCAGCAAGCTGGTCTCCCACGGCTTTTCTACAAGGCCGCTGTGGGAAGCTTGCTTGCAAGCGAATGTGCCAACGCCGAAGGGCGAGAAGGACGCGATCCGCGCCCTGGCCAGCAAGGTCCGCGACGTATTGCCTCGGCGCGGTCGCTGAGTCCGGCGGGGAAACAGAGAAAACGCGGTCCTTTTCCGGGATCGCCGCACTCCAATTCGCTGGCACCGCGCTGTCCAACACTCTGAGAAAGGTCACCGGCTCGGATCGGTAACGGGAATTTCCGGCCTTGTCCACGTAGCGGATATCACCCAGGCTATCGATGATGATCACCGTGGGGTCCACGTCCGCATCGCCGACCTGGTTCGCGATGAGGCCCTGATGGAGCCGGCTCGCGAGTTGGCCGAGACCTTGTTGGCACGCCACCCGGCGCGGGTGGAACGTTTGTTGCGCCGATGGCTCAACGGCGGCGAATGATCGTCTCGATGCCTGATGGAGCACTAACGCTTAGATGGAAATAGTGCCGTCGTCCTTGGCGTCACTTTTTTCCGCCGGCCTGGTCAGTTCCCGCCAGCCGTCCTTGGCGGCCTCCTCTTTCTTAGCTGCCTGCGCGGCAGCGAACCCGGTGGCCGTGCTGTTCGGCATGCGCCCGTAATTTCTTAGCTGCCTGCGCGGCAGCGAACATGTTGCAAAAACAGGTGGCGCGGGGGTAGTCTTTCTTAGCTGCCTGCGCGGCAGCGAACCCGGTGGCCGTGCTGTTCGGCATGCGCCCGTAATTTCTTAGCTGCCTGCGCGGCAGCGAACATGTTGCAAAAACAGGTGGCGCGGGGGTAGTCTTTCCCGCTTCCCACAGCAACGAACCACGAAGCCACTGTGGGAGACTTGCTCGCAAGCGAATTGCCAACGACCCGAAGGAGCATTCGCGGCCAAGGCCGCTTCCCACAGCAACAAACCACGAAGCCGCCGTGGGAGACTTGCTTGCAAGCGGATTGCCAACGACCCGAAGGAGCATTCGCGGCCAAGGCCGCTTCCCACAGCAACAAACCACGAAGCCGCCGTGGGAAGCTTGCTTGCAAGCGAATTGCCAACGCGCTTGCAAGCAAGCTTCCCACAGCGGCTTTGTAGAAAAGCCGTGGGAGACCAGCTTGCTGGCGAATCCCGCCCCGGCGTTGGCGCATTCGCTTGCAAGCAAGCTTCCCACAGCGGCCTTGTAGAAAAGCCGTGGGAGACCAGCTTGCTGGCGAATTCTCGCCCTTCGGCGTTGGCACATTCGCTTGCAAGCAAGCTTCCCACAGCGGCCTTGTAGAAAAGCCGTGGGAGACCAGCTTGCTGGCGAACTCTCGCCCCAAGGCCGATTCCCACAGCGGTTCCATGGCCCCCTTCCGTGGGAAGCTGGCTTGCCAGCGAATCCAGCGTGAATTCATATCTCCGGCCCCATTCGCGGCCAAGGCCGCTTCCCACAGCGGTTCCATGGCCCCTTCCGTGGGAAGCTGGCTTGCCAGCGAATCCAGTGTGAATTCATATCTCCGGCCCCATTCGCGGCCAAGGCCGATTCCCACAGCGGTTCCATGGCCCCCTTCCGTGGGAAGCTGGCTTGCCAGTTGGCCGCGAATGCCCCCGGCCCGTTGGTGATTCGCTTGCCAGCAAGCTTCCCACGGCGGCTTCGTAGCATGATCCGTGGGAGCCAGCTTGCTGGCTGGCCCGCTAGCGTGCGGCGTCTCAGTGAGCTTGCAGGGCACCATGGAATCTCCCACAGCGGCTTCGTAGCCCATTGCTGTGGGAAGCGGCCTTGGCCGCGAATGCCCCCGGCCCGTTGGTGATTCGCTTGCCAGCAAGCTTCCCACGGCGGCTTCGTAGCATGATCCGCCGACGGTGGAACCCACTGACGGAACGATCCTTACTGGTACCGCCGAAGCGGGCAGTACCGTTGATGTGGATATCAACGGGGATGGCACCCCGGACTACACCGTTGAAGCAGATGCCGATGGCAACTGGTCGGTGACGCCGGATGCGCCTCTGGCGGATGGCACGGAAGTCAGTGTCACGGCCACGGACCCGGCGGGTAATACCAGTGATCCTGCCACCACCATCGTGGACGAAAACCTGAACGACACCACGCCGCCAGCGGCGCCGACCATCGCCGAGGTAATGGATGATGTGGCACCGGGCACCGATCCGGCCACTAAGCCTCCGTGGGAAGCTTGCTTGCAAGCGAATGGAGCAACGCCGGAGGCCGGCATTCGCCAGCAAGCTGGTCTCCCACGGAGTGTGCCACGAAGGCACTGTGGGAAGCTTGCTTGCAAGCGAATGGAGCAACACCGGAGACCGGCATTCGCCAGCAAGCTGGTCTCCCACGGTTTGAGCCACGAAGCCTTCGTGGGAAGCTTGCTTGCAAGCGAATGGAGCAACGCCGGAGGCCGGCATTCGCCAGCAAGCTGGTCTCCCACGGTTTGAGCCACTAAGCCTCCGTGGGAAGCTTGCTTGCAAGCGAATGGAGCAACGCTGGCAAGCCAGCTTCCCACGGAAGGGGGCCATGGAACCGCTGTGGGAATCGGCCTTGGCCGCGAATGGGGCCGGAGATATGAATTCACACTGGATTCGCTGGCAAGCCAGCTTCCCACGGAAGGGGACTATGGAACCGCTGTGGGAAGCGGCCTTGGCCGCGAATGGGACTGGAGATATGAATTCACGCTGGATTCGCTGGCAAGCCAGCTTCCCACGGAAGGGGCCATGGAACCGCTGTGGGAAGCGGCCTTGGCCGCGAATGGGGCCGGAGATATGAATTCACGCTGGATTCGCTGGCAAGCCAGCTTCCCACGGAAGGGGGCCATGGAACCGCTGTGGGAAGGGAAGCTTGCTGGCAAGCGAATGGGGCAACCCCGAAGGCCGTATTCGCCAGCAAGCTGGTCTCCCACGGATCGTGCCACGAAGCCGCTGTGGGAAGCTTGCTGGCAAGCGAATGGGGCAACCCCGAAGGCCGTATTCGCCAGCAAGCTGGTCTCCCACGGATCGTGCCACAAAGCCGCTGTGGGAAGCTTGCTGGCAAGCGAATGGGGCAACCCCGAAGGCCGTATTCGCCAGCAAGCTGGTCTCCCACGGATCGTGCCACGAAGCCGCTGTGGGAAGCTTGCTGGCAAGCGAATGGGGCAACCCCGAAGGCCGTATTCGCCAGCAAGCTGGTCTCCCACGGATCGTGCCACATACAAATACGGCGCTGCGCGGCGGCTTATTTCTTCCATGTAATTAGGATGAGTAAGGTACCAAGCAATGCGCTTTTGCACATCTGGGTGACTTGAATCGCTAAACTGCAGTTGAATGCGAATACGCTGCCATACGACATCAAGTTCACTTGGTTTGAGCGGTGTCACCGCGTCTACTTGTTTTGTTTTAGCTTCTGCAACCACAGTGCCTGGATTGGCTTTGCTGATGGGCTTCTTTTCGGGAAGTGACTCAGGGGCAGTCTGACAGCCTGTTACAATAAAAGAAACAACAACAAGGCCTAAAAATCGATTTAAAAACACGTATTAAAATACTCCGTTAACTTAGGTGCGGGTAAACTAAAGCGCCTAAGCTTAACATAGGGTGAGCTAAAAATGACCATTAGATTAACAGCTCGCTAACTTACTCACCCCTGTAAACGTGGTACGCACAAATACCCCGCGTGGCTGCGCGGTATCAATAAAGTAGCTACCTGCTTTGTATTTAACGCCACAGGCTTTAAAATCTTCAGTTGCTTGTTTAACTTCAACACCATGCTCAGCCATTAAGGTAGCGAGTCTATGAGCGCCTTCACGGTTACTTTGCTTAGGTAAAATATAAACACGCTCTTTGCTATCTTTACCCGAGTCAATTGCATCAACTTGATATTGATAAAAATCACCTAGTAGTTTTTCACGTTGATTGGCAGCACCTTCGGCAGTCGAAATTGAGGCCACAAATTGACGCTTAACAGTATTAAAATAGGTGAGTAGTTCACCGGTATTTTTCTCAAACACGTGGCCACGTGCAGAGCCGACTTCGTAAGTTGATGCTGATGCACCATAAAATACTGGCCAGCTATCACGTGATGACCTATGGCGATATCAACTTTTATGGAAAAGTCGGTTTTTCCGTTGTGAGTGAAGAAATTATTCAAGCTCCTCATAACTTATCTTACCCAAAAGGCTGGCTGGCTAAACCGGTTTTAGATGACGAAATTTTGCCAATTACTGGTAAGCCAAGTTGCCTAAAACCACTCGATAACCCTGCGCTTTGGTAAACATAATGCAAGCACCTTCACTGATAGAATTAGGCATGCGACCTTTCTTTCAACAACAGTTGAGTTTAGATGAGCTAGAAAACGGCTACTTAGGGCGTGTTGTTGAGCATCACAAAGCAGAGGTCGTATTGCTTGGCGAGCAAGGCTCGGTGCGGTTTGCTTTAACACCGAGTCTTGAACAAATTTGCGTAGGTGATTGGGTGGTATTTGATGAGTCGCGTATTTTACGGGTACTAGAAACCTAATACTAACGGTGCTTCATGCATCCATACTAATTTAGCTTTAATACGGTTGTAACAGCGGCTTTTGAAGCGGCTGGCACAATCACATCGCCACGGCTGATATCAATTTCGTCGTTTAACGTTAAGGTAATTGCTTGACCTGCTTCAGCTGTATCTAAGTTGCCATCGAAAGTCACAATCTCTTTGATGCTTGAGCTTTTACCTGATGGTAATACCTTTACCGCATCACCCACGCTGAACTTGCCAGACGTTAAAGTACCTTGGAAGCCGCGTAAGTCTAAGTTAGGGCGTACCACATACTGGACCGGAAGACGTGCTTCAAACCCGTTATCAAGTTCAGCAGCTGGTGAGTCTTCAAGTAACTCAAGTAGCGGTTTATCTGTATAGTAAGGTGTGTGCTCTGAGCGTGTAACTACGTTGTCACCTTTAAGC
>NZ_SNUA01000099.1 GCF_004360225.1 Alcanivorax sp. 24 | reverse complement strand
TGACAGTCATTGGCCACCAGCGCGGCAAAGATACGAAAGAAAATTTGCGCCGCAACTTCGGCATGCCACACCCGGAAGGCTACCGGAAGGCGCTGCGGCTCATGAAGCAGGCAGAAAAGTTTTCGCGGCCGATCATCTGCTTTATCGACACGAAAGGCGCCTATCCGGGCAAATCGGCCGAAGAGCGCGGGCAAAGCGAAGCGATCGCCCGCAACTTGTTTGAAATGGCAGGGCTCACCGTGCCGGTCGTCTGCATCGTCATCGGCGAAGGCGGAAGCGGCGGGGCGCTCGCCCTTGGCGTCGGCAATCATATTCATATGCTTGAAAATTCCACGTACTCGGTCATTTCGCCGGAAGGGGCGGCTGCCATTTTATGGAAGGATGCGTCATTGGCGCAACGAGCGGCGGAAACGATGAAAATTACCGCCCATGACTTAAA
>NZ_SNUA01000098.1 GCF_004360225.1 Alcanivorax sp. 24 | reverse complement strand
GTATTACTTCTTACCCTTAGTGGGTGCCAAACGATGGATGCAATGCAAGAAGACATTAGTGATTTAAGTAATAGCTTGTTTTCAAGTGAAGATATGAGCGAAGAATCACAAGATGCATTCTTAAAAGCACAAGAGGCATTTTATGAAGCCGACAATGTTCGTAAAAAACATGCGCAATTAAATGCTCAAGAACGAAGCTTATGGGTCGAGTTAGAAGATGATTATAACATCTTGTTGGCAGCTCCTAGTAAAGCCACTGAGAAGGAATCTTACTTTTCAGACTCTACGCTTGCAGATAACGTTATGATGCAAAGTTTAAAGTTTATTGAGCTGGTCGAAAAAGGCGAGTAATCGAAACTTCGCTTAAAAGATTGAAAAGTTTATGTTACAACGGCACTAACATTACTTTTTAGTTACAAACATGACTGAACTTTACCATTG
>NZ_SNUA01000097.1 GCF_004360225.1 Alcanivorax sp. 24 | reverse complement strand
AAATGTAGTCCCAAACTTGCGATAAAGGGAAGCAATGGCTGACCATAAGGGCGCGGGTCACAAGTGGCACAAAAAGAACGATAAGCAAAATAGGGTCAACCTGAGAACGGTGACATCAACGGTGGTAAAGGCGCAATTAAGAAGCCCGGAAAAGGTGACCTATACGTAGAAATGACAGAGTACGAGTTACTGACAAAGTCATTACGTCCGTTACCTGAAAAATTCCATGGTTTATCTGATCAAGAAACTAAATATCGTCAACGTTATGTTGATTTAATTACTAATGAAGCGACACGTGAAACCTTCCGTATTCGCTCAAAAGTTGTTGAAGGTATCCGTCGTTTCTTAGCAGATCGTGATTTCATGGAAGTTGAAACACCGATGCTACAAGTGATCCCAGGTGGTGCGTCTGCTCGTCCATTCGTAACACACCACAATGCACTT
>NZ_SNUA01000096.1 GCF_004360225.1 Alcanivorax sp. 24 | reverse complement strand
GTATTAAAGTTTAATGCTGCACGACATGGTTTTAGGAGCTACCTTGCTATTGGCGGCGAGTGGCATTTACCTGAGCCCATTTTAGGTTCTTACTCAACAGATATATTAGCGGGTTTTGGTGGCTTAACCGGTGAAGCACTACAGGCTGGCGATAGTTTTGATATAACGCCAAGGTTCAATACCAAAGTTGGCTTAGGTGCCATGCTACCACCTAAAAGTACACAAATTCGTATTCATGCTGCACCACATGCAGCACTGTTACCAAAAGAAACCATCGTTAACTTTATAAATCATTCTTGGCATGTATCGCCTAATAGTAACCGCATGGGCACAAGACTATTAAGTGATGAGTGTGATATCAGCCATGATGTTTCATTACCCTCTATGGCTGTTGCTCCTGGCTGTATTCAGCTTCCGCCAAATGGTGAACCCATAGTACTATTA
>NZ_SNUA01000095.1 GCF_004360225.1 Alcanivorax sp. 24 | reverse complement strand
ATATAGTTTAGGCGGTTCTTTATCGAAGATATTATCGATACGAGCACGGATTGATAATGCATCATTGATAAAATACCCGGCAGATAAATCCCATACTAGCCAGTCATCAACATCGCGTTTTAACTCATCATTAAGCTCGCCAAGTTTTTCTAACTCGTCAATTTCACGGCCACGCAGCCCTTCAATATCATCCTCATAGCTACTGGTATAATTGGCCCCGAGATTTATGTAATAAGTTTTGGTATCCCAATCGATAGAGAATCTGCCAACATTTTCAGGGTAGCGATAAGTGCCGATTAGCTTTTCGATTGCATCTGAACCGGGTTTGTTTCGCTCAAACTCTAAATAGTGTGTACCATCGAAAGCGAGTGTTAAGTTGCCTGTTGCAAAAAGAAAACGATGATCGAACTTAAAGTCGATACCCGCTAAGGTTTGTGTGCCGGTAT
>NZ_SNUA01000094.1 GCF_004360225.1 Alcanivorax sp. 24 | reverse complement strand
TAATAGCTGAATATTTCTTATCTAACGTGCTTACTTGCTCATCGCTCAGCCATTTTAGTTCGATAGCTTGCCACTGCTGTAATAACTCAGCATGTTGCATCGACACTAACTGAAAGTCATTTTTATCACGAAGCGCATTAAGCTTTGCTAATACTACACGTGTATCAGCTTCTACTTTGGCAGGCATTTCTATCGCTAAGCGTTCATTGTCAAGATGAGTCGCCAGTTGTGTGTGTGCCTCACCTTTTGCATGCTTTAATAGTGATTTAGCAAGTTGATGATTAATCACAAGCTCAACAAGTTGCAATTGCAGCTCTTCACGGCCTTCTTTAAAAGCTTTATCAATTAAGCTTGGGTTTGCTAAACGCTTTAATAACTTAACGCGAACTTGAAGTTCTTTTTCTGCAAAGGCGAGTTTCTCAAGAGTTTTGACTGGTGCATAACGC
>NZ_SNUA01000093.1 GCF_004360225.1 Alcanivorax sp. 24 | reverse complement strand
CTGGATGACAGGCGCCCATCAAGGCGTCAAAGTGATCTCAACGAAAAGCTGGGTGTTTCTCTGCCTCTCAGGAGCAGCAACCGGATTGTCGTGGCTTTGTTTCTACAAAGCAATCCAAATCGGCGATGTCTCGCGCGTCACCGCCATTGACAAGTCGAGCTTGGTGCTGACGATTTTGTTTGCGGCGATGTTTCTCGGCGAACCGCTGTCCGCGAAAGTGGTGATCGGGGTGCTGCTCATTACCATCGGGACATTGATCATGATGTTTTAGCCAGCCGCCTTCTCAATCGTTTAGCCTGTTCTTCTCGAAATATTGCCGCCATACTCAATTTTGGCAGTTTTCCATCAAGCCTATAGACAGGACAATCCAAAAGATGTTATGATAAATTTTATAGTGACCTAGAGCTTTTCTCCGCCCTCCACATCATTTCGGCATAGAGGACAGCTT
>NZ_SNUA01000092.1 GCF_004360225.1 Alcanivorax sp. 24 | reverse complement strand
TATGATGGTGTATTCAGTAATGAACAGTGCGTAGCCTCATTACATTATGTGTGTCATAAACAAAAACCTTGCCCGCAGTGATTACAACATCATGGCCGCGACCGCTTTGCAATTGCAGAAACATGCTTTGGTACCGGGCTTAACTTTTTAAATACATGGCAGCACTTTGCTGCTCACCTTGATAGGCAGCATGCAGAGCAATAAGTTCGAAATCATCCGCCCCACAGTGGTAAAAAAAGCGTGACCCGCTTGCACTTTATCTCTTTTGAAAAATTTCCTGTTAAGCGTGATGACCTTGCTCAAGCTCTCAAAGCCTGGCCTAGTTTAAGCAAGTATAGTGAGCAACTAATTACTCAATACCCAATTAATTTGGCCGGCTGTCATCGCCTTGAATTTGCAGGCGGCAAACTAATACTCGACCTTTATTTTGGTGACGTACAAAACAGTAT
>NZ_SNUA01000091.1 GCF_004360225.1 Alcanivorax sp. 24 | reverse complement strand
TTGGCCGCGAATGCCCCCGGCCCGTTGGTGATTCGCTTGCCAGCAAGCTTCCCACGGCGGCTTCGTAGCATGATCCGTGGGAGCCAGCTTGCTGGCTGGCCCGCTAGCGTGCGGCGTCTCAGTGAGCTTGCAGGGCACCATGGAATCTCCCACAGCGGCTTCGTAGCCCATTGCTGTGGGAAGCGGCCTTGGCCGCGAATGCCCCCGGCCCGTTGGTGATTCGCTTGCCTGCAAGCTTCCCACGGCGGCTTCGTAGCATGATCCGTGGGAGCCAGCTTGCTGGCTGGCACGCTAGCGTGCGGCGTCTCAGTGAGCCTGCAGGGTACCATGGAATCTCCCACAGCGGCTTCGTAGCCCATTGCTGTGGGAAGCGGCCTTGGCCGCGAATGCCCCCGGCCCGTTGGTGATTCGCTTGCCAGCAAGCTTCCCACGGCGGCTTCGTAGCATGATC
>NZ_SNUA01000090.1 GCF_004360225.1 Alcanivorax sp. 24 | reverse complement strand
GATAATATATGATGTGTATAGTCAAGTTCTACAGGGTGATGTTGTTATGTTGTGGACGGGCACTGCAGGTGTCGTGGTTTTTTTTTTAAAGAGGAAGACGGCATACGATGTCTAGTAGGGTCTGGTGGGCTCGGAGAGGTGTTTAAGAGACGGGGTGAGGGACGCCTGGAATCTGGAGCAGCTCTCGGAGGGGTATCGGGAGTTTCTCGACCAGTTCCGTCCGCTCTGGCAGGAAATGAGCAAGCTGGAGACGCCGCCGCCATGGAGTGTTTTCTGGCGCGTACGTTGTTGATTCACGAATATTCTCCTATTCACCTCTGACGCTGCCGCCGAAGAAGCTAGTGTAGTAGCTGTTTGGCCGAGGCAGCTCTAACACAAACAGTACAGACAGAGGCAGACAAACATGGATTGCAGATTACAGAATATGATGAGATCTAACACAGTGTCCAACAA
>NZ_SNUA01000089.1 GCF_004360225.1 Alcanivorax sp. 24 | reverse complement strand
GCTTTTACCTTGCCATCTCTTCGTATTAACAAGGACAGACATTGAATATTTTACTTGCCATGATCCCCGCCTTTTTATGGGGCACCACCTATGCAGTGACCAAATATGCCACACCTGATTGGCCGCCACTTTTATTAGGCGCATTGCGTGCATTACCTGCAGGGTTATTACTTTTATTGCTTAAACCTAGTTTGCCAACCCGTTCGCAGTGGCCAAGTTTGTTAACGCTAGGTGCTGTGAATATCGCGCTGTGTTTTGCCTTTATTTTTATTATGGCGGTAAACCTTCCTGCAGCTATAGCTGGGGTAGGGATGGTGTCTGTGCCGGTCGTGGCTTTGTTATATGCTTGGCTTACTAAAGGGCTGCGCCCTGCAAAAATTCAAGCATTCTGTGCTATGGCGCTGGTGGTACTGGCCTGGCTGTTGTTCGACCCAGCACACGTGGCATTAAATGT
>NZ_SNUA01000088.1 GCF_004360225.1 Alcanivorax sp. 24 | reverse complement strand
GGATAAAGTGCATAATCGACACGACCTTTTTTTAGCATAGTAAGCGTATGGCTCAAGTCTTCGTTATGAATGATCTCGGCTTTAATATCAAACTCATTAAGAATTTCGATATCACCAATCGAGCTCATAATTCGGTTGTTTGGGTTGTATAAATTATCTCTATCGCATGGCAGCGCTTTTCGACATAGAAGCACTAAGTTAATAACGCCAAGGCTAGGTTCTACGACAATAATATTCTCGAATTTACGCATATTACTTTGTGAGCGCACAATATCGCCGTCAACGATGCCTGCATTTAATAACAATACGCCTCTTCGAGATGGTGTTGCTTGCATCTGGACTTTGATATTTAAATCATTATAAACATCACTCATTAACGCTTTAAATGGTGCTACACGCGGAATATCTACTGTATCTTATAAACATCT
>NZ_SNUA01000087.1 GCF_004360225.1 Alcanivorax sp. 24 | reverse complement strand
CCCTGGTAACATCCCCCCTTTACCGGGTTTAGCGCCTTGACTCATTTTAATTTCGAACATTTTAACTTGTTCGTGCTCAGCAATCGCTTTGAGTTTTTCGGTGCTTAATTTACCGTGCTCATCTCGTACACCATATTTTGCCGTGCCAATCTGAAACACAATATCAGCGCCACCTTCAAGGTGGTAAGGGCTGAGCCCTCCTTCACCGGTATTCATCCAACAACCTGCTAACTTTGCACCTCGCGTTAGTGCGCGAACAGCGGGTTTAGATAAAGCACCAAAGCTCATACCTGAAATATTAAATAACGAGTTTGTTGTATAAGGAGCTTGGCAGTAAGGTCCTAACGTGACTTCGCTCGGGTCGAGTGCGTCTTCATCTAAAGTCGGAAACGCACAGTTCATAAACATCACAGTACCTGTTGCTTCAAGGCTCTGGGTTGAACCAAAGGCCGTAGTA
>NZ_SNUA01000086.1 GCF_004360225.1 Alcanivorax sp. 24 | reverse complement strand
TGGCATTTCTCTGGCAGGAATAACAAAAATAAGCGGCAGCACCATGATACTCGCCGCCCACATACTGCCATGGGCATTATCAAAAGCAGATAACTTAGGTGCATGTTTAGTGTAATGGGATGCGATGGCGTAGCTGAGTGAAGCACACAGTGCCGCAACAATTGCCGTGATAGCTTGGCTGTCGATAGTCAGGCTATTTTGACCTACCAAAATGGCCACGCCCGTTAAACCCAACAGTAAGCCAAGCAACATACTTTTAGTGGGTTTTGTTTTACTCCAAATAATACCCACGATGGCACCCCAAATTGGCGTTGTTGAGTTTAATATGGATAAGGTAGATGCATTAATTGTTTGTGCTGCATAGGCAAACAATAAAAAAGGAATGGCGGAATTAAGCGCGCCAAGAATGAAAAAATGCTTTTTGTGGGTCGCGAACGCAAGTTTCTTGCGTAAGTAC
>NZ_SNUA01000085.1 GCF_004360225.1 Alcanivorax sp. 24 | reverse complement strand
CTTAAAATTTGCTGCCAACGAATGATGCTATTAAGCCCTTGTAGAGCTAAATCCTGTTCACACAGGACTGATTCTGCAAGGGGTGCCAACATCGCTGCAGCAACGCTGCCAGCACTGTTGCTAGCATGTTCATCATCTTGCTCAAACACACTTAACTGATGCTCTTTAGCAAGTGCTAATGCAGTTAAACGGCCAGTTAAACCAAAGCCCAGTATCGCTATCTTTAAAGACATAAACTTTCTGGGCGCTAGGCCCTAGGTAAAAACCCAGAGCCTATCGCTGATGCCTAGCTCCATCAATTAAACTGCTTTGTGGTAGATCTCAGAGCCTGTTTTTTTGAACTCATCTGATTTCGCTTTCATTTCGGCTTCAACATCGACCATTTTAATTTCGATAGCATCGCCTACGTTATTCGGATCTATGCCTCTTGCTTCGAGATCTTTGGCATAATCACGTAC
>NZ_SNUA01000084.1 GCF_004360225.1 Alcanivorax sp. 24 | reverse complement strand
CTTTTAACCACCCATTTTCTTTGGCTTTCTCGACAGCCTTATTCGCAGCGTCTTGAAAACTAGAAACATCATATTCGTTTTTTTGATTGGCACTTACCGAAACTGAAAACGCACAAAGCAAAACTATCGACTTAAAAAATTGCATATGCTTTCCCCAAAATATCCTCTTCATTTATTGGCCCCCAAAACCTGCTGTCATAGCTATAAATAGTCTCACCAACCATACAGAATTCATTTTCATTCAAGGTAATTTGTCGCTCATACTCTTTTGGGTTTAACTGTAAGAAATTAATGGCATGCGTCATTCCAGCAATTTTGGATTCAACTCGATTTACAAACATTTCATTTGGCGAGAACTTGATTTCATCGCCAGGAACACCAGCTGCAATTTTTATGAAGTTCAACCCTTTATCAAAATTTTTATCTTCCTTGTTAAATTTGAATGCAACTAAATCTCCCC
>NZ_SNUA01000083.1 GCF_004360225.1 Alcanivorax sp. 24 | reverse complement strand
ATGGGCACGGCCGGGGATCGGCCACGCCGGCACGACGCGACGGAGTGCCGACACCACCAGTCGCACTGGCAAACGGCCGGAACTCGCCAGCAAGCTGGCCTCCCACGGATCTGCCACGAGGCCGCTGTGGGAAGCTTGCGGGCAAGCGAATATCCCAACAACAGAGGCCCGGAATTCGCCAGCAAGCTGGGCTCCCACGGATCCGCCACGAAGCCGCTGTGGGAAGCTTGCTGGCAAGCGAATATCCCAACACCAGAGGGCCGGAACTCGCCAGCATGCTGGTCTCCCACAGGTCCGCCACGAAGCCGCCGTGGGAAGCCTGCTGGCAAGCGAATATCCCAACACCAAAGGGCCGGAACTCGCCAGCAAGCTGGTCTCCCACGGATCCGCCACGAAGCCGCCGTGGGGAGCTTGCCGGCGAGCGAATATCCCAACACCAGAGGGCCGGCATTCGTCAGCAA
>NZ_SNUA01000082.1 GCF_004360225.1 Alcanivorax sp. 24 | reverse complement strand
TTGTAAGGGTCATTAATTTGTGCAACCACGTAAAGCTGCTGCGCGCTTTCATCAATGGCCCCTTCGGTGCGAATAACTTGACCTTGCCATTGCTGTTTACCAACAAGATCTGAGCTAAATTTAACGAGTGAACCTGCGCTATTTTTAGCACCATCACGAAATTGTTCTGGTAAGTTAATGAACGGCAGATCTTTATTTTTGATTGGTAAGCGAATTTCAACACGGTCAATCGCATAAATGCTGGCAAGTTCCATGTTATTACTCACCACTTGGCCTAAATCTACGCTGCGGCTTAAAACTCGCCCCGCGTATGGAGCAGTGATTTTTGTACGCTCTAAATCAAGTTTGGCTTTTTCAAGCGTCGCTTGGGCAGACAATACACTTGCCTCGGCTGCTGCAAGTTGTGGCTTACGCAATACCAGGCTACTTGCTTGTTCACCCTTGCCTAAGCGCTCCCAATCAG
>NZ_SNUA01000081.1 GCF_004360225.1 Alcanivorax sp. 24 | reverse complement strand
ACATGGGGGGTGCGGGCGGTGGTTGTGATGGGTGGTGTATAGTGGTGAGTAGGGGAATATGTCGATCGTGTATGAGTGGATGCTTGTGGAGCTCGAGGGCCTGGTTAAGAGTGCGTGCCGCAAGTATGAGGTACGTTTCGGCCACCACCACGGAGATCTTGATTTCCGAGGTGGAGATCATGGTGATATTAACCCCTTCCTGGGCCAGGGTTTCAAACATCTTGCTGGCCACGCCGGCGTGGCCAGCAAGATGTTTGAAACCCTGGCCCAGGAAGGGGTTAATATCACCATGATCTCCACCTCGGAAATCAAGATCTCCGTGGTGGTGGCCGAAACGTACCTCATACTTGCGGCACGCACTCTTAACCAGGCCCTCGAGCTCCACAAGCATCCACTCATACACGATCGACATATTCCCCTACTCACCACTATACACCACCCATCACAACCACCGCCCGCACCCCCCATGT
>NZ_SNUA01000080.1 GCF_004360225.1 Alcanivorax sp. 24 | reverse complement strand
GTAGTAAGCTCCACTTACGGCCCATATTTGAAGCCAGCGAGTTACGATAGGCGTTTTCGATTTTGGCGAAGGTTCTATCCATCCACTGGCTAAATTTACTCTCTTTTTCTGAAGCTTTTAACACTTTAGAGCAAAGCGCTGGAGAAAGGGTTAATGCCGTAATACTAGAAAAGAACACCGCGGCACTTACTGCCATCGCAAATTCTGTGAATAGGGCACCAATACGGCCATCCATAAACACCAGCGGTACGAACACCGCAATCAATACGAGGGTAGTGGCAATAATTGCAAAGCCAACTTCACGGGCACCACGGAACGCAGCAAGCAGTGGCGGCTCACCCAACTCTATACGACGATGAATATTCTCAAGCATTACAATCGCATCATCTACCACTAAACCGATAGCAAGCACGAGTGCCAGAAGAGTTAACAAGTTGATTGAGTAACCCATAGCGAGCAAGAACATAAAGC
>NZ_SNUA01000079.1 GCF_004360225.1 Alcanivorax sp. 24 | reverse complement strand
CTCTTGGATAGTTGCTCTATCGCCTTGCTACAAACTGGGTTTGTAATGTACTCGGATTGGCTATCATCAAGAAGCGGCGAGATAATAGATCTGCTTTTTTATTTGCGCAAGTATTTTTTAAATATTTTTTGAATTAATTTTGTACAGTAATTAATAGTCACTTAGTTACTGTTTTCAAAGCGTATTCCATAACTTTTTGAATAAATATCAAGCATGGCATTTGCGTCATCAGGGTGATTACTTTGGCTGTGTAATTGCTGAATATAGGCTGCCATTTCTGCGCTTTTCATATAATCATCGATAAGTGCAATGGCACGATAACCCGCCGTGGTTTTACTGCAGGTAAAAAAGCCATTAATAAATTCAGGGTATTCAGCAATACGTCTTGATGTGAGTTGACTTAGTTCATGAGCAGGTATGTGCGCTTCAAGTGCTTGTTTATAAGCAACAATGTAATCAATACGCTTATTG
>NZ_SNUA01000078.1 GCF_004360225.1 Alcanivorax sp. 24 | reverse complement strand
CCTAATTTTAACACCTACCCGGGAGCTCGCTCAGCAAGTATTTGCAAGTGTAGAGCGTTATGCTGCGCATACTGAAATAAAAGCAGCACTGGCTTATGGCGGTGCTAGTATTGGCCCACAAATTAAAGCCATAAAAGGGGCGCAGGTTGTAGTGGCAACACCTGGGCGTTTACTTGATCATGTGATTAAAGGCAGTATTAAGCTTTCAAGTATCAATGCGCTGGTATTTGATGAAGCTGATCGACTGCTTGATATGGGCTTTATTGACGAAATTAAACGTATCTTGCGCCATGTGCCGAAAGAGCGCCAAACCTTACTTTTTTCAGCCACATTTGACGACAGCATCTTTAAACTCAGTAAGCAGTTATTAAATGATCCTAAATTAGTTGAAGTGAATAAACGCAACTCAGCAGCGGTTGAAGTTGAGCAGCTAGTTTATGCGGTTGATGAAGACCGTAAGCGCGAGCTGGTAT
>NZ_SNUA01000077.1 GCF_004360225.1 Alcanivorax sp. 24 | reverse complement strand
GTGAAGGAAAAGTTGAGCTCCTGAATTCGAAGCAAGTGTCTATTTAGGACTTATAAGTTAAATCTTAGAAGTCAGCTTCTGAAGTAAGGCAAGCACGTATTTGCTTTGAATTGTTTTTGTCCAAAAACGAGTTTGAAAGCGTTGGTTGAGGCTGTGATGAAGTAACCAGTATGATACTTTAATACGCAGTGGCAGCCCGATACAGACTTGGTTGTAGAAATTAGTATGAATCTTTTTTTGGGGTTACGTATCATTTAGAACGTTACGAACAGGGTTACTTGACTGTTTAGTATGAAACTTTATTCCTCTCCCACACCAAGCTAACTTAATAACTAACACCCATGCCAGACCTCTGAGAGTTGGGCCATAAAAAAAAAAAAAAAAAAAAAAAAAAAAAAAAAAAAAAAAAAACATTTCTGACATCTCTACCTAGCTACAACATA
>NZ_SNUA01000076.1 GCF_004360225.1 Alcanivorax sp. 24 | reverse complement strand
ACATAAAACTCGAACTCAGCTTGTTACAGAAGCTATTCGTGAAAAAATTCTTTCAGGTGAAATCAAAGCGGGTGATCCGCTACGCCAAGCTGCATTAGCCACAGAGCTAAACGTGAGTCGAATACCGGTGCGTGAAGCTTTGCTACAACTAGAAGCCGAAGGGCTGGTTAACTTTGAAGCTCATAAAGGAGCCACTGCCACACAGCTTTCGGCGTCGCAAATTGACGAACTTTTTGACCTCAGAGCACTTCTTGAAGCCGAGCTATTAAAACATTCAATACAAAGCTTAACTGATCAAGACTTAATTGATGCCGAGCTTATTTTAACTGAGCTTGAAAGTGCCATGGATGCCGGCGATACCCACCTTGCCACTGGCGATTTAAACAGCCAGTTTCATGCTAAATTATACAGCCGCGCCGCGCGCCCACAAACCCGTGAGTTGGTTGATATGTACAGCAAAAACTCAGAGCGCTATGTACG
>NZ_SNUA01000075.1 GCF_004360225.1 Alcanivorax sp. 24 | reverse complement strand
GTAGTATGCTTGTCGCTTTCATAATGAAAAGGTATATTCTGGATAACCAAACGGTTGAGCAGTTCAGTGCCGATTTATCGTCAAAGCAGCATCCATAATTTTGTTTAAAAAGGAATAACATGGCCACCATTTACGAGGTGTCGAAACTTGCAGGTGTTTCTCTTGCAACCGTTTCACGAGTAATGAACAACAATGCAAATGTCAGTGATGCAACACGTAAAAAAGTCACTGCCGCAATGGATGAACTTGGCTATCGACCTAACTCAATTGCTCAGTCATTGGCATCAAATTGCTCGAACAGTGTTGGCCTACTGGTCTCTGAATTACAGGGTCCGTTTTACGGGCCTATGATGAGCGGCATTGAAAATACCTTTCGTAACCAAGGCAAACACCTGATTATTGCTGCGGGTCATAGTGATGAAGAACGCGAAAAACAAGGGATTGAATTTTTAATTAGCCGTAACTGCGATGGCCTTATTT
>NZ_SNUA01000074.1 GCF_004360225.1 Alcanivorax sp. 24 | reverse complement strand
CTTTTAGTTTATACAGAAGTTGTCCTGCATAAAACGCAAGCCCTGCGATAATTGCCGCACCAATTACGATGGCAATAATCAAGGTTGTGCTCATCGCTCATCCTCATCTTCGTCATCAAACCATTCATTGGCTAAGTCATCAGATAAGTACTTATCGAAGTCAGATTCACCTTCATCGTATGAATCATCTTCAAAGTCATCTTCGTACTCGTCTTCATCTTCAATGCCTAATAACTCGCAAAGTGCTTGGTGGCGAGCAATACGGCTATTGAAGTACTTAGCGTCTTTACCTGTTAATAACTCACCGCGCTCATGACGCTCAACCAGCTTAAGTAGACGCTCGTCATTCTCTAGCGCTTCTAACTCTTGCTCTGGTGTTAGTTCAGGCTCAGTCACTTTCTTAAGCTCAACCATAGGTTTTAAGTTGCGTTTCATTTCAACTTTCGGCTCAGCCTTAGGCGCAACTAAAGAAACCGGCTTTTTAC
>NZ_SNUA01000073.1 GCF_004360225.1 Alcanivorax sp. 24 | reverse complement strand
GTGTCACTAAACCCTGCTAAGCCATTGCTTTCCTTTAGCTCACTTTCAATCGCATCATAGCAACCGGCTGGATATTGCTTGTTTTCCCCTACTTCACCAGTAAACCTGTATCTTACTTGAGCGTTCAAAATCCATTTTGTGTCACCACCATCATCAGTTTTATCTTCAACTTGGACAATACCTTTTAAACCATTTGCACATGTTGGCGCTTGCAACTCTCGAATCCAAGTACTTTCATCAATGCTTCCATCTATAGTGGTGTTAGACCAAACACCAAGGCTTACCCTATTAATATTAGTATTATTAACTGTGCAGAAGTCTTCAAAACTTGGACCTTTAAATTTCAGCTCTGTTGCAATTGAATCAGTTGGGGCTATTGTCTTAGCAGTTTGCTGCTTTAGATCAAATTCTACTGTTAAAAATTGCTTGCCCTTACCCGCCATTTGCACAATTACGTCATATGCAACTGGTGTAGCTCTTTCAAC
>NZ_SNUA01000072.1 GCF_004360225.1 Alcanivorax sp. 24 | reverse complement strand
TAATCGTCCTGTTGGCGCAAGGCATCCCGTTTTTGCACAGCGGACAAGAGTTTTATCGGACGAAAGGCGGCGACGAAAACAGCTACCGGTCGCCCGATGCGGTCAATCGGCTTGACTGGGAGCGGAAAAGCCGCTATGAAGACGATGTCCGCTACATCCAAGGATTGATCGCCATCCGCCGGGCGCACGGCGCGTTCCGCCTAGCGACCGAAGTCGATGTGCAGCGCCATTTGACGTTTCTCGAACCAACCCCTCCTTGGGTCATCGCTTATTGGCTGGGCGATGTCGCCCTTTACGGACCGTGGACGGACATTGTCGTCATTCACCATAACGAGGAAACTGGGGTAGTCATCGCCCTTCCGGATGACGGGGAATGGCACGTTGTATGCGACAGAGAGCAAAGCGGGACCGTCCCTCTTCGGCAAGTGCGCCGCTTTTTGGACGCGGACGGCATCGGCACATGGGTGGTCATCAAAACGGGCGCGGCCGCGGATGTGGAA
>NZ_SNUA01000071.1 GCF_004360225.1 Alcanivorax sp. 24 | reverse complement strand
GTTTAACATTAAAAGGGCAATTTGATTACGCAGCAGATTGGCAAACGGATGTGTCACTGGTGCTCGATTCTGCATCGATCGCAGAGCATAAAATTAATCAAATTGAGTTAGACGCCAGTGGCGATAAAACAGATCATCATTTAACTTTTTTACTCGATGCAGATCAAGGCAAGGCATCATTTGATGTAGACGGTAAATTTAATAAAGAGACCTGGCAAGGTGCGCTAAGCCAAATTCTTGTTACCGATATTCAGGTATGCTGTGGAAATGATAAACCGGTTAAGAGCCAAGTAAATACCAAAACCTTTGACTTTAATGTAGGCGCGCATTGCTGGCAAAGTGATAACTCAAAACTATTCTTTGCGACCTTGCAGCAAACTGAGCAATTAGGCCAGTTAAATGCACAGCTTGCAGCGCTATCTATTGCTGAATTTAAACACTTCTTACCTGATAACTTGAAAGTAACAGGCGATGTAAATGGGGAGTTTGTTGCTAATTGGAAT
>NZ_SNUA01000070.1 GCF_004360225.1 Alcanivorax sp. 24 | reverse complement strand
GGTGAAACAATTCGCTACACTGCTGAGTGGATCCCTCTTTTAAACATGCAAGTTTCGTTTCGACTTGATGGTTTAACGTTACTTTTTCTATATATGATCTTGGGTATCGGTACCCTGGTGATTTTTTATGCGCGTTATTACTTAAGTAGTAGCGACTCAATGCCATAGCTATACTGCTATTTATTGCTATTTATGACCGCAATGGTCGGCATCGTGATGTCGAATAATGTGATCCAGCTGTGGTTTTTCTGGGAGCTCACCAGTATTAGCTCGTTCTTATTGATTAGCTATTGGTGGCATAAGTCAGAAGCTCGCAAAGGTGCACGTATGGCACTTGCTATTACCGGTGCCGGTGGTCTTGCGTTACTACCAGGTTTATTCCTAGTTCGAGATATTCTTCGTAGCTATAATCTGCATGTGATTTTAGCAAGCAAAGCGCTTATTCAATCCCATGCACTTTATGAGGCTGCGTTGGTAGTAATGCTTTGACGTGCAATTACCATATC
>NZ_SNUA01000069.1 GCF_004360225.1 Alcanivorax sp. 24 | reverse complement strand
ACGGCGGCTTCGTGGTTTGTTGCTGTGGGAAGCGGCCTTGGCCGCGAATGCTCCTTCGGGTCGTTGGCAATTCGCTTGCGAGCAAGTCTCCCACAGTGGCTTCGTGGTTCGTTGCTGTGGGAAGCGGTCTTGGCCGCGAATGCTCCTCCAGGCCGTTGGCAATTCGCTTGCAAGCAAGCTTCCCACGGCGGCTTCGTGGTTTGTTGCTGTGGGAAGCGGCCTTGGCCGCGAATGCTCCTTCGGGTCGTTGGCAATTCGCTTGCAAGCAAGCTTCCCACGGCGGCTTCGTGGTTTGTTGCTGTGGGAAGCGGCCTTGGCCGCGAATGCTCCTTCGGGTCGTTGGCAATCCGCTTGCAAGCAAGTCTCCCACGGCGGCTTCGTGGTTTGTTGCTGTGGGAAGCGGCCTTGGCCGCGAATGCTCCTTCGGGTCGTTGGCAATTCGCTTGCGAGCAAGTCTCCCACAGTGGCTTCGTGGTTCGTTGCTGTGGGAAGCGGTCTTGGCCGCGAATGCTC
>NZ_SNUA01000068.1 GCF_004360225.1 Alcanivorax sp. 24 | reverse complement strand
GAGCAAGCTGAAATAACCCGTGTTGTTGCAGGTGAAGGCTCTAAAGTTGAGCATGTTAAGTTTAATTTAGCTCAGGCTATGGTTGGTAAAACTTCGGAAAACAAAGTCCTGAGAAGCAAAGATAGCATTAATATTTTCTCAATTCCTAATTGGCAAGAAAATGTAAAAGTTGAGCTCAAAGGTGAAGTTAAATTCCAAGGTATCTATACCATTCGTCGTGGAGAAACATTAACTAACTTATTAGAACGAGCAGGTGGCTTCTCTGAGTTTGCAGAGCCAGATGCTGCCATTTTTACACGTGAGTCAATTCGTCAACAAGAGCAAAAGCAATTAGCTAAACTAGCAGAGGATTTACGAAGAGATATTGCAACGAAAAGCTTTGAAAAATCAGTTAGTAGCACGCGACTTTCTTATGATGAAATGAATAAGCTACTACTTGATTTGGCAAATGTTGAAGCCGTAGGTCGTTTAGTCATTGACTTACCCCTCATTGCAGAGGATAAACAAAATCTAGT
>NZ_SNUA01000067.1 GCF_004360225.1 Alcanivorax sp. 24 | reverse complement strand
CCCATGCAGGCGCAAGTCAGTCAATCACATGACCGTTCGACCGTCTTATGCTACTCTATGCGTCAGTTGTATCTCGTCTCACGTCATGATGTTAGCACGGCCATCGATGATCACCTCACCTTTCTTGTGATCAACACCAACAATGATATTTACCGGTAATTGCTTTTTTTTTTTTTGGCGCCAGCGTG
Source organism: Alcanivorax sp. 24 (assembly GCF_004360225.1). Taxonomy (GTDB): domain Bacteria; phylum Pseudomonadota; class Gammaproteobacteria; order Pseudomonadales; family Alcanivoracaceae; genus Alloalcanivorax; species Alloalcanivorax xiamenensis. Next base: position 299 of record NZ_SNUA01000067.1, on the reverse strand, counting down.
GTATTACTGAACCAGGGTTAATTGCTTCATCTTCATTAAAACCAATGTACAGTGATGAATTTACTATCGGCTACCAGCAAGAAGTGTTCGATACTAGGTCAGCGGGTGTACGCGCTATTTACCGTGATCTTGGACGCAGTGTTGAAGACACTGACGTCGGCCTGGTATGAGCGACAACGCTGGCAGAAACGGGCATTACCGATCCCGCGGGTCACTGCTGTTATCATGTGGTGATTGACGCAGGTGTAGCACTCCAGATACAACATGCATTTGTCGGTCTCAGCGAGAACGATACGGCG
>NZ_SNUA01000066.1 GCF_004360225.1 Alcanivorax sp. 24 | reverse complement strand
AATGTAGAGCGGGCATTTGAAAGTACATGAGGTTTAAATAATAAAACTGAAAAGTGTTGTTTCTGCGATACTTTCTTCACCATTTGCGCGAGTAAAAACTGCTTATTTGGTAGCTTAGTATCTGCATCATGTAACATGGAGTAGCTAAACGCTGAGATTTGCTGGCGATCTTTTAATAACAGTACGGAACATATCGCCAATGATGTGATAAGTAAGATAGTGTTATGAACACCATGGTAACCAATGCCAAAGCCATTCCAGATAAATAGACTCAGCACTTGAATAACAATAGTTAAAAGCATAAAAACACGCAGGTGAGTACGGTTGTTTTTACGCTTAATCAAACTATAAAAGATTACAGAAGCAAAGCACAAAAAGCCCAAACAGCTGACTATAAAAAGCCACTGACGATTAAACTGAGGCAATAGTGATGACAACACGGCTGCGCTGAGTAAACAAACCATCATAGCTTGCCAAGCCTTTTTAAACGTAACTGTATAGGTATGGATCGCTAGAA
>NZ_SNUA01000065.1 GCF_004360225.1 Alcanivorax sp. 24 | reverse complement strand
AGCGATACCTGCAACACCCACCTGTTCGCAACTTGAATGATAAATCATCACCAAGTCACCTTGCTTGATACCATCGCGCAGAAAGTTGCGGGCTTGATAATTACGCACGCCATCCCACATAGAGGTTTGCTCAGGTGCGTCTTTTAGATCATCAATTGAAAATGCATCGGGTTCGGTTTTAAAAAGCCAATAAGCCATAATGAGGCGCTCTTACAAAGATTTACTTCCAATTAGTATATAGTATCATTAAACGCTCGTCGTGATTGAGGCTAAATCAATGAGCCAAGTATTAGATGACCTACTGTCATTAATGTCGTTAGAAGAGATTGAGCAAGGCTTGGATCGCGGGCAAAGCCAAGATTTAGGATTTAGAGCTGTATTCGGTGGCCAAGTAATGGGCCAAGCTCTATCTGCCGCAAAAGAAACATTACCACAAGGGCGTATTGTTCACTCTTTACACTCTTACTTTTTGCGCCCTGGTGATGCTGCAAAGCCGATTGTCTATGATGTAGAGAATATCCGTGAT
>NZ_SNUA01000064.1 GCF_004360225.1 Alcanivorax sp. 24 | reverse complement strand
TTAATCATTATGGTGTCAGGCTTATTCATCGGTATGGTGCTCGACCTGCAGGGTTACACCGTATTAGTAGGCTATGGTGCTGAAGATAGCTTAGGGCCTTTAGTGGCATTGAGCTTATTACGGGAGTTAGGCCCTGTAGTAACTGCGTTACTGTTTGCAGGCCGCGCGGGCAGTGCACTTACTGCTGAAATTGGTTTAATGAAAGCAACCGAGCAATTATCAAGTTTAGAAATGATGGCGATTGATCCACTTAAACGCATTATTGCACCGCGTTTTTGGGCTGGTTTTATCAGTATGCCATTACTTGCATTAATATTTTCTGCGGTTGCTATTATCGGCGCTCATTTAGTGGGTGTTGATTGGCTTGGTGTTGATTCAGGAAGCTTCTGGTCAATCATGCAAGCGCAAGTGTCGTTTCAACAAGATATTGTGAACGGCATGATTAAGAGTTTTGTATTCGCCATGATTGTGACCTGGATTGCACTTTACAAAGGCTATGACTGTGTTCCTACATCTGAGGGGATCAGTAA
>NZ_SNUA01000063.1 GCF_004360225.1 Alcanivorax sp. 24 | reverse complement strand
CTATCACTGCTTAGCTGAGTATCACTTGGTTGATTAGGGAAGAAATCACTATTAAGCAATGTAGGCTCACCTTGCTTGGCATAATCTAATAACCCTAATAATTCGGTGTAAGTTGGCACACGCCAATTTGTACCACCGCAAAAATCGCTGCTGTTCACATCATTAATGTAAGTTTGCAGGCCACAGTCACTGGTGCTTGGGCAAGTAGAGCCGACAGCCCCTTGCACACTACCCGTTTGCACACCACTTGAACCATTTAAATACCAGCTATAATGGTTTGTTGCTGCACGATCAGCTGTCGACGGTGGTAATGTTGAACTGGCTTCTTTTACTTCCCAAATAAGGCCCGTCACATTATCTCGAACACAACTAAAGCTGGTAGCATCATCAGGGAGTTCGTCGGCAAATTCATTCATTTTAGTAAAATCAAACGCTAAGTCGCCCTGACCTACTTTATCTAGTTGGTTTGCGACACTATCACGACCTACATCGGCGTCTTGGCTTGGGAAGTCTTCGCTGTCACAATTAATTT
>NZ_SNUA01000062.1 GCF_004360225.1 Alcanivorax sp. 24 | reverse complement strand
ACAAGCGGACTTACTGCTTTCTTTTGTTGTCTCACGGAGATAGTGCATTCGTCCTGTCTTAATATCTACGTAGTTAGCAGCAACCGACTCAGCCCTGCCAAACCAACACTGCAATGATAGCTCCATAGCGACCTGCATCCAGTCCTCAGCGAGAGCATGGATCCCTTGAAACTGCTCAACGCTTAAACGTGCACGCTGCTTTTCGTAGTAGTTGTTCTTTCGCGTGGGTGCTACTGGGTCGTGATCAATCCATCCTTTGGTCTGGGCGAACTGGAATATCTGCGATAACCCAGAGCGGTACTGCACATAAGCGGAGTCGTGGTGATTCACGCTTAGGTTCTCAGCACGCCACCGGGTCGGGACGTGCTCAAGCATGGTGTTGCCAGCGTCTTTAATGATGCGGTTGCCCCGGCCTTCCTTGGCATCTTTCGTCCACTTGGACAGCGGGCTAGGTTTTACCCACTCTTTAAGCCATGCATGAATCGCCAAGCTCAGTGTTATGCCGGTTTCACCCATTACTCCAGCTACTAAGTCAC
>NZ_SNUA01000061.1 GCF_004360225.1 Alcanivorax sp. 24 | reverse complement strand
CTTTTACATACAACAAGGCGATTACAGCTCAGCGATCTCTCATTTAGAAACCGCAGTAAAATTTAACCCTCACAACCAAGAGCTTTGGGCATATTTAAGTATTGCTTGGCGACTATCAAATAATGATAAATATCACTGGTTAACTGACCTAGACAAATTCGTTAAAGTGATGGAGCTGCCTGCTCCGCCTGGTTTTGAGACCTTTGCTGATTTTAATAAGCAGTTGCAGGAGCTAATGATCAGCCTTCACACAAATAAACTACAACCATTAGATCAAAGTGTGCGCAGTGGCAGCCAAACACAAGGTCACTTGTTACACCGTTCAAACCAACTTATTGATTTATTTAAGTCATCTATGAATGAATGCATTAATCAATACCTGATGCAGCTACCAGAGGATGCTAACCACCCTCTATTAGCGCGTAATCATAAACGCTTTGTTGCCAGAGGTAGTTGGTCGGTGAAACTAGAAGAAGGCGGTTTTCATGCTAATCATATCCACCCTCAAGGTTGGTTATCAGCGCCGAGCTATATTTC
>NZ_SNUA01000060.1 GCF_004360225.1 Alcanivorax sp. 24 | reverse complement strand
AGTTACTTTTCTCGCCAGCGACTTAATAACGAATAACCCAAAAGCAAAGAACAAACCTATAAGAATAATGGCAAAGCCACTCGTGACATAAACAGTAGTATTTGCACTACTACGACTTTGCTCAATCAGCGACTCTAAAGCTTGCTGCTTATTTAGAATATGCTTACGGACCTTAGCTATTAACTCAGTGGACTGAGCAAACCAATCTGCTGGTGTTGGATAGCTTAAAGATACCTCACCCCTTTCTTGATTAAGCTTTTCAACAATGCTTTTTACATCTTGATAAGTTTGTGAGTTGGTCAATTCTGCTAGCCATTTTTTATCAGCATCACCTGTAAGTGTTAAAGAAAGCAAAAACAAGGTCTCTTCAATATTGTGAAAATAGCTACTGACTAAGACTTGATTACTCTCAGAAATCGATTTTGAAGATAAGACACCATTCACTTTACCTCGCACTTGCCCAAGCCTTTCCTTCAATAAAGACATTTCGACTATTGCAAGACCAGAAGCGATTGCCTCACTTTGCTTGACCTGTGAGAC
>NZ_SNUA01000059.1 GCF_004360225.1 Alcanivorax sp. 24 | reverse complement strand
TTTCACCCCGCACATGTAGCGCTCTGGTCTCGCGCGTCTGTGGTGTCTGTAAGGGTTGCTGTAGCAGAAGAATAATCGGGGGTTGTGTGCGCTAAATGGTTCGCTTAATCGATTACATAAATTGTATCGTCAGGCGCAGTTAGAATTTTCCCGCCACCCAAATCAAGATCAGCCAGTAATAAAGAATGGTTGATCACTAGCACATCCATTTGCATAAGACGCTGACGTGCCATATGAAAAGGGCAGAGCTGATGAGCGCGCATTTGTCGTTGGCATGAATGCTAATCACATGAAAGTAAATACCACACTGTATCAGGAATAGTAACAACCCAGCTAACACTAACGCAGTACCATCGCCACTATAAAGAAGACTCAACAAGATAACATAAACATTGGGATTCGGTATGAAAAAAGCACTACGAACGGTACCGCATAAACCACGCATGCCAACACGCTACAGCATCCAAACAGAAAACCACACTACAACATGAGTCATAAGTCACAGACAGAGACCGTAAAAGCGAACAGAAGGATGCTAACG
>NZ_SNUA01000058.1 GCF_004360225.1 Alcanivorax sp. 24 | reverse complement strand
GTGATAGCCCTATTCTTTTACATAGGTGCAGAAGTTATTGCCGGCGACACTATTGGCCTTTACGGCAAAGAACAAGGGGTATTGCAGTTCGCAGAGCTCACCTCTTACACCATGGGCTTTATGGTGCTAGGTTATATTTTAGGTATCGTGTTAATTCCTCGCTTTTTTAGTCAGCAACAGGCGCTGATATTTTCTGCGTTAAGTGGTTGTGTGTTTTCACTTGGTATCATTTTGATTGAACCGCAACAAACTGCGATTGCAAACGTAGTGCTCTTTTGGCTTGCTGATAACAGTTTTCCAGGTACCGTGTTATTTGTTGCATTACTTGGCTTATCGAATGCGCTGGTATGGCCGACCATTTGGCCAATGGCCCTTGCAAATCTTGGCGATAAAACCCAAACCGGCGCGGCATTACTGATTATGGGGATTTCAGGTGGCGCGCTATTGCCTTTGGTATACGGTGTATTTGCAGAATATACGGGCAATGCACAACAAGCTTACTATCTGTTGATCCCTTGCTATGCGTTTATTCTTTATTACGCAC
>NZ_SNUA01000057.1 GCF_004360225.1 Alcanivorax sp. 24 | reverse complement strand
CCTTTTGCAAGCATGTAAAGCGCCACACTGGCAAAAGCAACGCTACCAAGACGACCACCAAAACCTGCAAATAGGTTCATAGTTAATACGTAAAGGCTGGCACCAATTAAAGAGATAAAACTCAGCTCCCAGTAGCTGTTGATCAAACTTGATGAGCACATACCAGCAAAACTACCAGCGTAAATGGCTGCATAAGGATGGTTACAAAAACGAGCAGGAAAAGGAATAAATGTGCCAACTAAACCGGTAAATGCAGCAGATAACACAAGGGCAACATTGGCTTGGTCATGAAGTAAAAAGCAGGAAAAACAGCCAACAGAAAAGGCCAAAAACTTGACCATAAAAAATGTAATATGTGCCATTAATTGACGATACACCTCGCTTAAGTAGGTAAACGAGGTGCATTATCTCATTGATGCGTTTAGTCCTGCAACTGCGCTTTGGCGGGTATTGCTGCTACTTTGGTATGGTGGCCATACAAAGCAACAATTAAAAAGCAAACAAGTGGTACAACAAACGAAACCGCAGTGTTAAAAGCATCTATAGTTGCA
>NZ_SNUA01000056.1 GCF_004360225.1 Alcanivorax sp. 24 | reverse complement strand
TTATTTACCTGCTCTTTGTGGTAGTCGAAGCTATCTCCCATCTCAGAAATTAAAGCACTCCTCTTGTCACCAGATAAACCATTTAAGCCTTCATCACCAATCAAACTACCTAAAAGAACATACTGCTGCTCATCTGAAAGTTTTGAAACAATTGAGCCGATTGATGCTTTATTTGCTCCTGCGGTTGAGTTTTGAACCTCACCTGCATTTATTTGCGTCATTACTTTTGAAGCGGAGCTAGCTGTATTCCCCTCAGCTTCAAGGGCTTGAGCTTGAAGCATATTTGTATGAGCATTTGTAACAGCTTCCTGTCGGGAAACCGCCTCTTTACTTGCAACTGAGTTATCACTGCTCGATGATTGAGCCATTTTTACTGCATTCCCCCAGTTAGCTTTTATCGATTCAGAAACTTGTGCACGTTCGTCCTCTGACAATCTTTCTGAGGCGCCTACTTGCTTTTGTGATGCCGCTTTAGCTGTGATCGCTGCTTTCGCATCAGCACCTAAACCAACCCCTGCTATTGATGGAGCCCCCTTTGCTACCATGCTTGCCGAG
>NZ_SNUA01000055.1 GCF_004360225.1 Alcanivorax sp. 24 | reverse complement strand
GCTCTGCAAAGTCTTGTACGTCACGTACAAGCTCTTTATCAAGACCAAACAATGCATTGTACTCTTGGCCTACAGCAACAAGCGCAGCGCCTGTTAAGGTTGCCGCATCAATGATTAATGGCGCGCCAGACTCACCTGCTGCCATTAAGCCATCAGCTAGTACTAAACGACCTTCAGCGTCTGTGTTAACGATTTCAACCGTTGTACCATTTTTATACGTTAAGATATCGCCAAGTTTGTAGGCGTGGCCTGAAATTAAGTTTTCAGCACAGCATAAGAACAACTTAATGCGTTTGTTGATACCACGGCTAATAGCAAGTGCTAAACCTGCAGTCACAGTTGCTGCGCCGCCCATGTCGCATTTCATGCCTAACATGCCTTCACTTGCTTTGATTGAGTAACCACCTGAATCAAACGTAATGCCTTTACCAACTAAAGCGGCTGCAACAGGCGCGTTTTCATCACCAGTTGGGTTGTAATCTAATGCTAATAATACTGGTGGACGTTCACTACCACGGCCTACCGCATGGATACCAATCCATTGTTGCTCTAATAAAGCATCACCTTTAATA
>NZ_SNUA01000054.1 GCF_004360225.1 Alcanivorax sp. 24 | reverse complement strand
TATTCGCTGGCAAGCCCGCTCCCACGGAAAGCCGCGCCACAAAGCCGCCGTGGGAAGCTTGCTGGCAAGCGAATGCGCAATACCGAACGCCGTATTCGCTGGCAAGCCCGCTCCCACGGAAAGCCGCACCACAAAGCCACTGTGGGAAGCTTGCTGGCAAGCGAATGCGCAATACCGAACGCCGTATTCGCTGGCAAGCCCGCTCCCACGGAAAGCCGCACCACAAAGCCGCCGTGGGAAGCTTGCTGGCAAGCGAATGCGCAGTACCGAACGCCGTATTCGCTGGCAAGCCCGCTCCCACGGAAAGCCGCGCCACAAAGCCGCCGTGGGAAGCTTGCTGGCAAGCGAATGCGCAATACCGAACGCCGTATTCGCTGGCAAGCCCGCTCCCACGGAAAGCCGCGCCACAAAGCCGCCATGGAAAGCTTGCTGGCAAGCGAATACGCAGTACCGAACGCCGTATTCGCTGGCAAGCCCGCTCCCACGGAAAGCCGCACCACAAAGCCACTGTGGGAAGCTTGCTGGCAAGCGAATGCGCAATACCGAACGCCGTATTCGCTGGCAAGCCCGCTCCC
>NZ_SNUA01000053.1 GCF_004360225.1 Alcanivorax sp. 24 | reverse complement strand
ATTTCAGCGCTTTCCCATGCAGAGATTGACGTAAGAGTTAAATCATTGATATCCCACTCAAGCTTTAAGCTTGCGCCTTGAGACTCAACTTGCTGTGTCGCACGAGAAGCAGCATCGTGGTAAACCACATCGTGCTCATAGTTATCAGCTAAATCGTTTGTGCCAGCTTTAATAGCGTTACCACGTAATGCGATTGGCGTACCGTCAATATCGCGTACGTGGTAGTTGAAAAGACCTGTGAAATCGTCACCTTCATATAAGAACTGAACACGTGCCGCTTTTTCAGTGTAACCACCTAATACGTCATCTTGTTCAAAACCCGGTGCACGATTATCGATGTAATCGTCTTTTTCTTGCCAAAGTACAGAAACACGCGTTGATAAACGGTCTGTTAAGCCACCGCCAACAGCACCTTCAAAATCAACTGCGCCACGGCTACCGTAAGATACAGAGCCATAGCCTTCAAATTCTTGTGATGGTTTAACTGTATCAAATTTAACAAGGCCAGCCGGTGTGTTACGACCGAATAAAGTACCTTGTGGGCCACGTAGAACTTCTACACGTGCTACGTCAAATACAGGGAAACCTTTTAAG
>NZ_SNUA01000052.1 GCF_004360225.1 Alcanivorax sp. 24 | reverse complement strand
ATGGTGGCTCGGTGCCAGATATGCGAGGCGTATCAGGTAATGGTGGTGCAACGGGTTTTAACTCATTTAGTGGTGGCTCAAAGGCTCGTGTTTCAACCTTGATTGATGGTGTTAGCCAACCGTTTGTAGCCGATTTAACCGGTGATACGGGTCTGTGGGATGTAGAACAAATTGAAATTTACCGAGGGCCGCAATCAACCAGTAATGGTCGTAACAGTATTGCGGGTGCTGTCTACATGACAACCAAAGCACCTACTCAAGAATTTGAAGGGGCAGTGCGCGTCGGTTATCGGAACCAAGATAGCTACCTAGATACTGCCGCAGTGGTATCAGGGGCGTTAGTTGAAGATGTATTAGCATTTCGGTTATCAACTCAGTATGTTGATGGCGAAACGTTTTCGAATCCACCGGTATACGAAACGAATCCAACTGATCGTGAATTAAACAAGTTAAATACCAGCAGCACACGCGCTAAATTACTTTACACACCAAATGAAGATCTTGCTGTACAGCTAACTTATTCAACTTACAGTGAAGAAGGTAATTCGGGTCGCAAATACTTTTTAGCGGATGAGCCATTTGATTATGAGCCGCTTTATCAACGTATTATGGATAC
>NZ_SNUA01000051.1 GCF_004360225.1 Alcanivorax sp. 24 | reverse complement strand
CCATGAGTAAATGCCATGAATAACACCACTTGTAGTAGTAAAACCCACTATCCTGCCGTTTGGATTTCCGACGTTCACTTAGGTTATAAAGACTGCCAAGCGCAGTATTTACTAGACTTTTTAAATGCGATTGAATGCGATGTTCTGTATTTGGTCGGTGATATTGTCGATTTATGGTCGATGAAACGACAGTTCTTTTGGCATCCTAGTCATTATGATGTATTAGCGCTTATTCAACAAAAAGCGAAAGATGGCACTCGAGTGATCTATATACCGGGTAACCACGACGAAACCTTTCGCCATTATGCCAATGATTCATTATTCGGTATTGAAGTACATAAACAATATATCCATACCACAAAAGCCAATAAACGGTTTTTACTGTTGCATGGCGACGATTTTGATTCAGCAACCCGCTACAACAAATTAATCAGTATTGCGGGCGATGCAGGATACGACTTTTTACTTTTTTTAAATCGTTGGACTAATCGCATTCGCCGTTTATTTGGCGGTAATTATTGGTCATTGGCCTCTTGGATAAAAGCGCTAGTGCATAAAGCAAGTGAAGCAACTGGCGCATTTGAAAAAGCGGTGATCCACGAAGCAAAAAAACAAGGCGTCTATGGCATAATTTGTGGGCATATTCATCAACCAGCCGTCAACGTGGGTGAAGGAATTT
>NZ_SNUA01000050.1 GCF_004360225.1 Alcanivorax sp. 24 | reverse complement strand
TTATTAGCCTTACGCTAACTAATAATGAACAAATAATCCACTACTTTTTCAGTGCCTTACATCGCTAAAATGTCTTAACTTTAAAGGCTAGGTTTTCTACCGCACAGCCTGTACTACTCGTATTTACACGGTAATAATGAGTATTGTCTGTGGCATTAAAATCTAATAAAAACTCATCATGCTGAGCAACTGCTTGTTGCTCTTGTGTTAAGCACATAGCTTGTACAAGCGAACGTAATTTAGCATCTGAAAATATAGTGCCAAAACGCTGTATCGGCAGTGGCGGAATTTTAATACTAGGGAGTGCATTATCAACAGTTCGTTTAGCTAGAGTAAAACCATCCTTTGTTACATCAATAACTGCACCAGCAGGCCAATAACTGATTGCTCCGTTGTTTTTAGCGTCAGATTTAACATGCACGACACCGCTTCTACCAATCACCGTCATTAGTGCGGTTTCACCAGCACGAATTGATACAAGGGCGGTGGTCTCATCAATGCCAAAGCCATGCTGTTGCCCGGTATCTGCCAGTAATCTTGCCAAACGCATTGTTCTGTTGCGCTCGCTAAAGTGTGTATCAAGGACACCATAAGTAAAGCTG
>NZ_SNUA01000049.1 GCF_004360225.1 Alcanivorax sp. 24 | reverse complement strand
ATCCATGCGTTGTCATCGAACTTAGGCTTATATTGTATTGCTGAAGGAGTTGAGACAAGTGAGCAAATCAGCTTCTTAACAGAGATGGGCTGCGAAGATTTACAAGGGTACTACTTCGCAAAACCCATGTTGGCCGATGATCTAATTGCAGAAAGCACGATTCAGGCAATCATTGATCGACTAAACGCGCTTTAAACCATTTATTTAAGCAGCGATAAAGCTCATCTTTATTAATGGGCTTCGAGATGAAGTCATCCATGCCAGCTACAAGGCAGCGCTTTTGGTCCTCTTCAAAGGCATTCGCCGTAATAGCAATAATGATAGCTTCGCCATACAGCGCAGGGTTCTGTTTAATTGCTTGTGTACATTGATAGCCATCCATGTGGGGCATTTGGCAGTCCATCAATATAATATCTGCCGTAAAACTTTTAAGCTCTTCAAGTGCCTGTAAGCCATCGTTTGCCTTTTTGATAGTACACTGGGTGTCTTGCATCATTTTTTGCAGCACGATTTGATTTACAGGGTTATCTTCAACAATTAATACATTTATGCCACTAAGTATTGGCTTGTCTGTACTTTGTTCTGCAGTTGCTTCTGCATCGCTTACCATCACTGGCACAATAATAGTAAATTCACTGCCCTCACCTTCTTGGCTCACTAAAGAGAGCTCTCCATCCATCAACTCTATAATTCGTTTACTAATTGT
>NZ_SNUA01000048.1 GCF_004360225.1 Alcanivorax sp. 24 | reverse complement strand
GGGTTCAATACGTCCTGGTCGATTCCCCACACGCTGCTGGCCGATCAGACGAAAGAGTTCCGTTAAATCGTCACTGGTATGGCAAGCGAGCCGTTGTTGGTACCAAGCCTGCCAGCATTGCAGCGCGTGTTTGAAGCTCAGCGTGCGAGGCAATACCTTCGCCAACACGGCGGACGGCACCATCAGAAGCCGCACCAGATTGTAGGCCAGAAGGTACACCCACAGTTCCTTTTCCGCCATCTCCGGTGTTTTACAGCTCAAGGCCTCCATCCCCAGTGTGGTCTTGATGTGCCGGATATCCAGCTCAACATGCCAGCGGCTGCGGTATAACGCTTTCAGCGCCTGGCGCGGTGCCCGTGCCGGATCGTACAAGGTAGTAATCAGTACTTTTCCACCCAGCGCCACTTCACGCAAGACGATATCGTCGGGCAGTGCCTGATAGTGCGCCAGACTCATCCAGTCCGGACGCTGGCCAGGCTTACTAATCCGGATCAGATGGTCCTTGTGGCCCAGGCGCTTTCCCTTACGGAAATCTGTTGTCAGTTTGCGAGCGCCATTTTGCGCGAACACGACATCCACACCGCGGGCCAGACAGTCCGCCAGAATCACATAACTACCATACAGACCGTCCCCCAGGAGGATATCGCCGGCATTGAAGCCAGGCAGCAACGAACGGAACAGGGTGTGTTCGCTGGCGCCTTTACCCGCGTAAGGCCC
>NZ_SNUA01000047.1 GCF_004360225.1 Alcanivorax sp. 24 | reverse complement strand
ACGATTACCACGGTGTGGTTCATGACTGGGGTGAAGTCGTAACAAGGTAGCCGTAGGGGAACCTGCGGCTGGATCACCTCCTTAACGAAAGAACTTTCCAAACAGGACCCACACGTTTGCTTGTCTGACATGTTAAAGAAGCGTACACGCTGTTTTTGGGTCTGTAGCTCAGTTGGTTAGAGCGCACCCCTGATAAGGGTGAGGTCGGCCGTTCAAATCGGCCCAGACCCACCAGAACATTGCCGCTGCATTGATGTGTTTTGCCGATAAGGCGGCGATGATGACTGGAAGTGCTGTAACGGTAATGCTGTAACGGTATTAAGGGGCCGTAGCTCAGCTGGGAGAGCGCCTGCCTTGCACGCAGGAGGTCAGGAGTTCGATCCTCCTCGGCTCCACCAATATCGGCAGAAGTGATAATCAAGCCGCTCTGATTCGACGGTTTGCTTCTGACTTTTGTCAGTGCCTGATCCTTGCGATCGGTATGCTCTTTAACAATCTGGGAAATGAGAAGTCCAAGTATTCCAATGGAATACAAGCGTTAGAGACTTATATCTGACACTTGTGTCTATTAGGTGAATCGTTGGCGTTACGAGCTGTATGGCTTTAGGCGGTTGATGAGAGTTGACTGTTTTGGGTTATATGGTCAAGTGACGAAGCGTACACGGTGGATGCCTTGGCAGCCAGAGGCGATGAAGGACGTTGTAGCCTGCGATAAGC
>NZ_SNUA01000046.1 GCF_004360225.1 Alcanivorax sp. 24 | reverse complement strand
TTAGGTGTGGTTGGCTTTGTTGATGACTACCGTAAAGTGATCCGCAAAGACCCTAAAGGCTTAATTGCTAAGTGGAAATACTTTTGGCAATCAGTGATTGCGTTAGTGGTTGCCAGTGCGCTTTATTTTACCTCGCAGCAAGGCAGCGAAACCTCATTAGTTGTGCCGTTTTTCAAAGACGTGTTACCACAGCTAGGGTTGTTTTATATCGTGATGACTTACTTTGTAATTGTCGGTACGTCGAACGCGGTAAACCTAACAGATGGCCTTGATGGTTTAGCGATTGTACCAACCATTTTAGTGGCGGCAGCACTTGCCATTATTGCTTATTTAACAGGTAACGTTAATTTCTCAAGCTATCTACATATTCCGCATTTGCCACTCGCCAGTGAGCTTGTGGTTGTGTGTACAGCAATTGTGGGAGCTGGACTTGGTTTCTTATGGTTTAACACCTACCCAGCACAGGTATTTATGGGTGATGTAGGCTCATTAGCACTCGGTGGTGCTTTGGGTATTATTGCGGTGCTGGTTCGCCAAGAACTAGTACTTATCATCATGGGTGGTGTGTTCGTAATGGAAGCATTGTCGGTGATTTTACAAGTGGGCTCTTACAAATTACGTGGCC
>NZ_SNUA01000045.1 GCF_004360225.1 Alcanivorax sp. 24 | reverse complement strand
CCTGCAGAGCGGGCTTTAATGCCATTGTATTGGTTGAATACCTTTTCTGCCGTTGGGCTACGCCACTGGTTACGGCTACATAGATACCCAAGCCACCTCAAAATACAGAATTCAGCGTTTCACCGGTGTTGCAAGAATGGCAGTCCCTTTTAAGAAGTAACAACGATGAGAGTAAGTGCCTGTGAAGCGCCCAAAGGGTTGGTTTAAAAGCGATTTATACTGCGTTATTGATCTTAACAATAGAACCACTATTACTTGCAATCAATGCCTTGCCTAAATCGCTTTTAATTCCAACTGAAACTCGCATCTTGAGGCGGTTTGGGTATCAACAGTTTTCCATGTTATTTGCTAACCTTTTCCTTTGTGAGTCTGGCTAAATTCAGGGCCCTTAAACGTACGAATCGGATTACCCCGTTGTAGCTCATTGTGTTGTTGCCACCGCGACTTTTGCTGCTGGCTAGCAGCCTGCTGAGCTTGTTCTGCCAGTTTTTGCATTAGCAATACTCGAGCTAACCGCTTATTCGCATGCTGACTTCTTTCACTCTCTACGCGAACAGCAATTCCTGTCGCAACATGGGTAGCACGAACAGCTGAATCAGTGGTGTTTACATGTTGGCCTCCCGCGCCACTTGCGCGGCATTGCTGAAAGCGGATCTCGCTATCAACAGTTTGCTCAGCTATTTCAAATAGTTGACCGCCAAAATACCAGTTTTTACGCTTATGCCTTGCTCTGAATGGGCT
>NZ_SNUA01000044.1 GCF_004360225.1 Alcanivorax sp. 24 | reverse complement strand
AATGAGAGCACCGCTAGTGGTGCTCTGACGGTGGACACCACCGCACCGGCGGCACCAACGGTGGAACCCACTGACGGAACGATCCTTACTGGTACCGCCGAAGCGGGCAGCACGGTTGACGTGGATATCAACGGGGATGGTACCCCGGACTACACCGTTGAAGCAGATGCCGATGGCAATTGGAGTGTGGCGCCGGACGCGCCGTTGGCGGATGGCACGGAAGTCAGTGTCACGGCCATGGACCCGGCGGGTAATACCAGTGATCCTGCCACCACCATCGTGGACGAAAACCTGAACGACACCACGCCGCCAGCGGCGCCGACCATCGCCGAGGTAATGGATGATGTGGCACCGGGCACCGATCCGGTGCTGACTGGAGGCAGCACCAACGACACCTCGCCGACCCTGACCGGGAAAGCGGAAGCGGGCAGCACGGTAGCGATCCTCCTGGGCGGTACCGAGATCGGTACGGCAACAGCCGATGCGAGCGGCAATTGGAGTTTTACGCCGACGACGGAACTGGTCGAAGGCGATTACAGCTTCACGGCGACAGCCACGGATGCGGCCGGCAACACTTCGGATCTGAGCGCGGTGTTTGAACTGAATGTAGACACCACCGCGCCGGCGACGCCGACGGTGGAACCCACTGACGGAACGATCCTTACTGGTACCGCCGAAGCGGGCAGTACCGTTGATGTGGATATCAACGGGGATGGCACCCCGGACTACACCGTTGAAGCAGATGCCGATGGCAATTGGAGTGTGACGCCGGACGCGCCGTTGGCGGATGGCACGGAAGTCAGTGTCACGGCCACGGACCCGGCGGGTAATACCAGTGATCCTGCCACCACCATCGTGGACGAAAACCTGAACGACACCACGCCCCCGGCGGCGCCGACCATCGCCGA
>NZ_SNUA01000043.1 GCF_004360225.1 Alcanivorax sp. 24 | reverse complement strand
CCTATGTACTCACCTTTTTCATTAATAAAAGGTAACTTACGCATTTCAAACCAGCGCTTTTCACCATCAACGGGGTATTCAACGTCAAGCGTCAGAGCTTGATGGGTTTGAGATACTTTTTTGTCGGTGCGCAGTACTTCTGGTAAATAATCACTTGGGTAGATTTCTTCGCCACTTTTACCAATTAGCTCATCGCTACTTTTACCTATCACTTGTTCAAACATTTTATTACAGCCAGCAAATACACCATTGTTATCGCGGTAATAAAATAAATCGGGAGATGAGTCGACAATAGAGCGCAATAGCATGCCTTGTTGCGCAAGCTCTTGTTGGGTTTTCTTACGCTCGGCGATTTCGCGTCTAAGTTCTTCTATTGCTCTGTGCTTGGCATGAAACGCCATTTTACGCTCATCAATCTCTTCGTTTAAGCGACTGATATTATCTTTTAGCGTTTGGTTGAGCAGTTTTTCTTGTTTGGTTGCGCTATCTAGGTAGCTATAAGAGGCTTCTAATTGGCGAATTGAGTTAAGCAGTACAGTTATTAAAATCGGCGATACCACCGCAGTGAAGAACATCACCGCTAAAACATCAACTAAAGTTACCGTTCCAACTGCTACATAATAAAACATGCACGATAAGATCAGCGACATGACCAATAATAAGGCATAACAGGCGGCGGCAGTTTTAAACTCACCATACTTAGAAATAAAGCTTGAGAGTGTGAAAAAAAAAAAAAAAAAAAAAAAAAAAAAAAAAAAAAAAAAAAAAAAAAAAAAAATAAGATGTATTGCAATTGAAAATGTCTCTTATAGACGTCTATGAGACAAAGAGTGTGTAATAGAACGAGTGTGCCGTGTCTGGGATGAATATATACAACTCTGTCTGTGCAGAGCACTCACATCTCTACACAGTATACACTATAGCGTTGGGGCACATATGATAGCTACCTATT
>NZ_SNUA01000042.1 GCF_004360225.1 Alcanivorax sp. 24 | reverse complement strand
TGGCGGATGGCACGGAAGTCAGTGTCACGGCCACGGACCCGGCGGGTAATACCAGTGATCCTGCCACCACCATCGTGGACGAAAACCTGAACGACACCACGCCCCCGGCGGCGCCGACCATCGCCGAGGTAATGGATGATGTGGCACCGGGCACCGATCCGGTGCTGACTGGAGGCAGCACCAACGACACCACGCCGACCCTGACCGGGACAGCGGAAGCGGGCAGCACGGTAGTGATCTTCCAAGATGGCACGGAGATCGGTACCACCACCGCCGATGGCAGTGGCAATTGGAGCTTCACACCCAGCACCGAGCTGGCGGAAGGGGACTACAGCTTTACCGCCACGGCGACCGATGCGGCGGGTAACACCTCGGATCTGAGCGCGGTGTTTGAACTGAATGTAGACACCACCGCGCCGGCGACTCCGACGGTGGAGCCCTCCGATGGAGCAACGCTTATCGGTACCGCCGAAGCGGGCAGCACGGTTGATGTGGATATCAACGGGGATGGCACCCCGGACTACACGGTGGAAGCGGACGGCAGCGGTAACTGGAGCGTGACACCGGATACCCCGTTGGCCGATGGCACGAATGTGAGTGTTACCGCCACGGACGAAGCCGGTAATACCAGTGCTCCAGCTACGATCGGTGTGGACGCCACGGCGCCGGTGGTGGCCTTGGATGCGTTGGTTACCAACGACAGCACCCCGGAGTTGACGGGGACGGTGGACGATCCGGACGCCAGCCTCGTGGTGACGGTGGACGGCAACGACTATACCGCCACCAACAACGGTGATGGCACCTGGACGCTGGCCGATGGTGATCTGCCGGCACTGACCGATGGTGATTACACCGTGACGGTAACGGCCACTGACGCCGCGGGCAATGAGAGCACCGCTAGTGGTGCTCTGACGGTGGACACCACCGCACCGGCGGCACCAACGGTGGAACCCACTGACGGAACGATCCTTACTGGTACCGCCGAAGCGGGCAGCACGGTTGACGTGGATA
>NZ_SNUA01000041.1 GCF_004360225.1 Alcanivorax sp. 24 | reverse complement strand
AGACCTGGGTGTTGAACATGGAGAGGGCCTGGACGGTGGCGACGTCACTGGGCAGGACACCGTAGGTGGTGGCGATGTTACCCATGTTCGCGCAAGCGATCGCCGGGGCAAGCAACAGCGCCGCGGCGCTGAGGCCACGGTTCAATACGGGGCTTAGTGTCATTGCTGACAATCCTCCTGATTATCTTCTTATCGTAGTGATGTTTTATTGTTCGAGAGGCCGGCGCTTGCCCATCCCCGGGCGGCTTCTCCGGTTCGATGGAGAGTACCGATAAGAAAGGGGGAGGGCGTACCAAGTTGGCCAAAAAAATTAAGATATTTAATCGTTCCAGAAAATAAAGCCTTATAAATCAATTGTTTGACTTTTATCTTCTGCGCCATTTAAAAGCGAAGAGCATCGTTTTTGTTGATTTTCGAAGGGGAGGGAAAGGGCGCCAAGAGTGTTCTGATAAAGCAACTTTTTGATTGAGAAAAAGACCGTGCTGCCAATCTGCAACGCAGGCATAAAAAAGGGGACAGGAAAGTCGATCGGCAATATTTTTATTGGGCCGTTTTTCTTTTAAGGAAATGCAATTCGGTATTTGTAAGGAAGAGGTTTATAACCAAAAAGTAAACGGATGTGCACGAATTGTGGGGCGATTGTGGGGGCTATTGATTCTGGCGAGATGAATTCGCGCTGTATTCGCCGCCAAGGCAAGCATTGCAGGGCACCATGGAATCTCCCACTGAGCGGCTTCGTAGCCCATTGCTGTGGGAAGCGGCCTTGGCCGCGAATGCCCCCGGCCCGTTGGTGATTCGCTTGCCTGCAAGCTTCCCACGGCGGCTTCGTAGCATGATCTGTGGGAGCCAGCTTGCTGGCTGGCACGCTAGCGTGCGGCGTCTCAGTGAGCCTGCAGGGCACCATGGAATCTCCCACAGCGGCTTCGTAGCCCATTGCTGTGGGAAGCGGCCTTGGCCGCGAATGCCCCCGGCCCGTTGGTGATTCGCTTGCCAGCAAGCTTCCCACGGCGGCTTCGTAGCATGATC
>NZ_SNUA01000040.1 GCF_004360225.1 Alcanivorax sp. 24 | reverse complement strand
GCTTGTATGTTGGCGTGGCAAGTCGATAGTAGGCAGAGAGACTTGTCGGGGTGGCGGGACCTAGGCAGCTTCTGACCCCTTCGGGTACAGACCGTGGGAGAAATGACCCCACCCCGCACCTACAAGCGCCGATAAGGAATCCATCAGGCTGAGCACGCCCTCAGACCGACGATATGAGCAAGCCTGCGTTTGGTGCGCCCCGACAAGCCCTTTCACACTAACGAGAGGGCCACACCATGGCAATGCATGTTATCCCCAACCGGATCGGTGTCGATGTCGCCAAAGACGAACTGGTCCTTTATGACCAAGCGGCCGATCAGGTCTTCCCCCTTCCCAACACCAAGGCCGCCATCCGACGCTGGCTCAAGGGGCTTCCTGAGAACAGCCACATGGCGCTGGAGGCCACCGGGATTTATCACCTGGAACTGGCCGAACAGGCCCATGCCGCCGGCCATCTCGTCTTTATCATCAACGGCTACCAACTGAACCATTACCGGGAAAGTATGGGCAGACGAGCCAAAACCGATGCCAGCGATGCCCGACTGTTAGCGGACTATCTGCAAGCGAACCAAAGACGCTTGCGCCCCTGGACGCCCCCGCCAAAGGCTTATTGCACCTTGCAACGCCTATTGCGTCGACGAGCCACCTTGGTCCAGGCCCGCGTTGCGCTGCAGCAAAGCTGGAAGGAGGGGGGCTCCCTGAAAGCCCTGATCAAACCGGTGCTGGCGCATATGGACCGCCTTGATCAGGCCCTCCAGAAACGACTACGGCTGGCCCTTCGCGAGGCCGGGTTGCAAGCGGAACGGGCCCGCTGCCAAGCCCTGGAAGGAGTGGGCGAGTTAACCGCTACCGCGCTGGTCATGGCCTTCCTGCGCGGCGACTTCAGAACCAGTGATGCCTTTATCGCCTTCCTGGGACTGGATCTGAGGGTGCGCCAATCCTCCAAACGAGAGCAGCGACGACGGTTGACCAAACGGGGCGACGCGGAGGTCCGCAGGCTCCTGCACAATGCCGCCATGGCCGCCAGTCGTAGCCCGCGATGGCATCAAGTCTACGAGGGCTACCTACAGCGAGGGCTGAAGAAAACCCAGGCCTTGGTCATACTCGCCCGCAAACTCGCTCGTATCGCCTTTGCCCTGATGAAGCACAAAACCCTCTATCAATCGGAGGGCCAAATCGCTTGATCTCCAACATAGAATCTCCCAC
>NZ_SNUA01000039.1 GCF_004360225.1 Alcanivorax sp. 24 | reverse complement strand
TGGGTTTTCTTCTTGCCCGGTGCCAGCATCGCTACCGGCGTTTCATCCGCGTGCAGCACCGGCTGGGCTAGCAACTGGGCTCTGAGCGCATCCACCAGTGGCTGCAACCGTACCCCGCAGGTGCCCACCCACTCGGCCAGGGTGGAACGCGGGATTGCCAGACCCGCCCGGCCGAAGATGCGTTCCTGGCGGTACAGGGGCAGATGATCGGCGTACTTGGCCACCAGCACCTGGGCCAGCAGCCCGGCGGTAGGGATGCCTTTGTCGATCACTTGCGCCGGCACCGGCGCTTGGATCAATGTCCCGCACTGCTCGCACGCCCACTTGCCCCGGATATGGCGCTCCACCGTGAACTCGCCTGGCACGTAGTCCAGCTTCTCGCTGATGTCCTCGCCGACGCGCTTGAGCGCACACCCACAGCGGCATTGCGTATCCTCGGGTTCGTGGCGGATCAGGGTGCGGGGCAGTTGCGGCGGCAGCGGCGTGCGCTTGGGTTGTTGCTTGGCCGGAGCGGCGGGCGCCTGCGTTGGAAGTGCCTTGGCCAGCTCCGCCTCCATGGCGGCCAGGTCGGCGTCGATCAGTTCGTCAAGCAACTGGCCCTGCGCGCCCTTGAACTGCTCGCTGCGCCGGGCGAACTTATGGCGCTTGAGCAGCGCCAGTTCATGGGCCTGCTTCTCGATCACCGCGTCGCGGTGACGGATCGCTTTTTCTTGTTGGCTGAGGGTCCGGTCATTTTGGGCGAGGACCCGATCCTTGCTCTCCAAGTGATCGAACAACTCGGTGGCCAGGGCACGGAGTTGGTCGGGAGAGAGGGCGTTGAGGTCAGGGCGCGAGGTCATGCGGACAGTATGCCAAGCCAGCGCCCGGCGGGCGATTGGAGGTTGGGCGTATAGCCAACGGGAACGAGGTGTGGTTACAGCACCGAGATCACGGCCTCGTCGCCCAGTCGCTGCCAGGGCAGGCCCTGCACCAGGGCGGCCAGTTGTTCTTCATTCAGGCGCAACTGATCGCCGCGCCAAGCGTCACCCCAGTGGAACTTGCCCCGATGGAGCCGGCGGGCGCACAGCCAGATACCGAAGCCGTCGTGGATCAGCACCTTCATGCGGTTGCCCCGGCGGTTGGCGAACAAGTAAGCCTGGTGCGGCTTCGCCGCACCGAACACCTGGATCACCCGGGCCAGGGCCTTGTCCGGCCCGGCGCGCATGTCCAG
>NZ_SNUA01000038.1 GCF_004360225.1 Alcanivorax sp. 24 | reverse complement strand
GCTTGTATGGTTTCCCGGCAAGTCTTAGAAGGAGAAGACTTGTCGGGGTGGAGGGACCAGGCTGGCTTCTGACCCTAGGGTACAGACTGTGGGAGATATGGCCCCACCCCGCACCTTCAAACGCCGATAAGGAATCCATCGGCTGAGCGCGCACTCAGACCGACGATACTCTGCAAGCCAGCGTTACGGTGCGCCCCGACAAGCCCATTTAACCTAGCTGAGAGGGATGCCCCATGGCAATGCTGGCAAGCCGCCCGGAGATCGGGATCGACGCTGCGAAAGACAACCTGGTGATCCACCATCAGGACCTGAACCAAACCCTCACCATCGACAATACGCCCCAAGCCATCCGCCAATGGCTGGCCACGCTCCCCAAGGGCTGCGATATCGCCATTGAGGCGACCAGTACCTATCACATGGACCTCACCGAGCGCGCGCACGCCAAGGGCCATCGGGTCTATGTGGTGGACGGCTACCGCCTCAGTAACTACCGCAAAGGCGTTGGAGGGCGGGCCAAGACGGATCTGGCCGACGCCCAGTTGCTGGCCCGCCATCTGCACAAGGAGAAAGACGAGTTACGCTCGTGGAGCCCGCCCCCCAAGGCGTACCGGATGCTGCAGAGCCTGCTGCGTCGCCGGGCCGCCTTGGTTAAGGCCCGCACGGCATTACGTCAGAGCTTGAGCGGAGAACCGGAGCTCAAGGCCCCTCTGCGTGCCCTGATCACCGAAATGGACCGGATTGACACTCTGATCCAGAAACGGCTCAAGAGCGCGGTGAGCGCCGCCGGCTTACAGACTCAGGTCCAACGCTGCGACGCGATCGACGGGGTCGGCGAGATCACCGCCACCGCCTTGGTCATGGCCTTCCTGAGAGGAGACTTCGCCAATAGCGATGCCTTCGTTGCCTTCCTGGGGCTGGATGTCCGAGTCCGCGACTCCGGCAAACTCAGAGGCAAGCGTAAGCTGACCAAGCAAGGGGATACGGAGGTCAGGCGACTGCTGCATTGTGCCGCCATGAGCGCCTCTCGACACCCGGTCTGGCGCGCCTTCTATCAGCGCTATCGGGACCGGGGACTGCACACCACGCAAGCCTTGGTCATCCTGGCCCGGAAGATCGCCCGCACCGCCTTCGCCCTGATGAAGCAGCAACAAGAATATTGCCCCGCAAAGCTCTTTTAAGCATTGCAGGGCACCATAGAATCTCCCACAGCGGC
>NZ_SNUA01000037.1 GCF_004360225.1 Alcanivorax sp. 24 | reverse complement strand
GCCGCGGCGCTGTTGCTTGCCCCGGCGATCGCTTGCGCGAACATGGGTAACATCGCCACCACCTACGGTGTCCTGCCCAGTGACGTCGCCACCGTCCAGGCCCTCTCCATGTTCAACACCCAGGTCTCCACCACCTACTACAACCCGGCCTTCCTCGCCCGCGACACTCGCGGCGAAATGACCGCCGGACTCATGCACACCGACCCCAACCTCAAGGCCGACAGCCAACAACACGGCAAGTACAAGGTCCAGGACGATCCCACCCAGCAGATCCTCCTCGGCCTGCGCACCGATCTCTCCGGCATCACCGAACTGGGACAGTCCGTGGTCCTCGGCCTGCTGCTCGGCTCCGAGAAGTACTCCCAGGAACTGATGGCTTTCACCTCACAGACCGCCCCTTATGGCCAGTACTTCAATCACGGCCGTGAGCCGCTGTTCCTGTCCCTAGGCATCGGCACCAACATCTGGCGCGGTCTCGCCATCGGCTTCGCCACCCGCGTCACCCTCCACTCCGACGCCAAGCTGGTCGCTCACACCGACCTCTCCGGCAACACCCAGTACGAGACCCTCGACGTCACCGCCAAACCCGTGCTGCGCCCCATCCTCAGCATGAGCCTGGACTGGAAGGAGACCTTCTGCCCCGACGCCGACTGCTGGTACAACGGCGTGGAAACCGCCTTCGCCTTCCGGGGATACTCCTATGCCCGCGTCAGCGTCGACGCCAACACCATCATTCCCGGCACCATCCCCGAGCCGGGTCTGTTCATTAATCTGAGCACCATCGACTCCTACCAGCCCAACACCTATGTGTTCGGCACCCAGGTCAAGCGCGGCAAGTGGCGTACCGGGGTGGCGTTGGAATTCCAGGAATGGTCCAAGCTCGAAGACAAACTGACCGGTGGCCACGACGACATCAAGGACGTCGGTGATCTACAGTTCCGCGACACCTTTATTCCCCGCATCGGCGTGGAGTACGAGTTCGAGCCCGGCATCGGCTTCTCCGGCGGCATCGCCTACCAGGAATCGCCACTGGAGACCGGCGTCAATAAAGAGATCAACTATCTGGACGCCCGCCGCACCATCTTCGGCCTGGGCTTCCACGCCACCGCCCAGCGGGTCTATGGCTTCAAGCACCCGGTGCGCTTTGATCTGGCCTACCAGTACCACGCCATCGGCGAGCGGGACTTCCGTTTGCTCTCCGACCAGACCGGCAACGACGACCGCGTCAAGACCGACGGTGACGTCAACGTCTTCGCCGCCTCCATCAGCATGCAGTTTTAAGGGGGGAGAACCTTATGATTCGCGGAACCTTTAAC
>NZ_SNUA01000036.1 GCF_004360225.1 Alcanivorax sp. 24 | reverse complement strand
TGTAGTAGCCCCCATTTAAACCGGACACCTTGGTAGAAGCAAAGGCCTAGGCATAGACCTAGTGCAAAGGAGTGTCCAAGGTGGAGAGAATCGAAGTCATAACCGGAGTACAGCGCCGTCGACGGTACTCAGCCCAAGAGAAGGCATTTCTGGTGGCGGAGTGTGAGCAGCCTGGCATGTCAGTATCGCTTGTCGCCCGGCGTCATGGTATATCAGCAAGTCTACTGTTCCGTTGGAAGAAGCTGATGAAAGACGGTGGCATGTCCGCGATTGAAGCAGGTGATGAGGTTGTCAGCGCATCCGAGATGAAAGCCCTAAACAAGAAGGTTCGGGAGCTGGAGCGGATGTTGGGCCGCAAGACGATGGAAGCTGAAATACTCCGGGAAGCCCTGGAGGTGGCTCAGTCAAAAAAGTTGATCTCGCGCATGCCGTTGCTGCCACCGGACGATACCCTCTAAAGCGGGTTGCAGAAGCGCTAAAGGTATCGCGCTCCAATCTGTTGGATCGTCTTCATGGTCGCCAGAAAGGCCGAAGCCCGAGATACAGCAAACAGGACGACGATCGGCATTTGCCAGTTATCCGAGAGCTGTGCGATGCCCGTGCTGCCAACGGCTATCGAAGGATCACGGCTCGACTGAATCGGTTGCTCGCAGCCAACGATGAGCGAGTAAACCACAAGCGCGTGTACCGACTGATGAAGCAGGATGGGCTGCTGTTACCCCGGTATACAGGGCGACCTCAAGAGCGCTGCCACAATGGCCAGGTCATTACGTTGAAGCCGGACCTTCGCTGGTGCTCAGACGGCTTTGAGATCCGCTGCTGGAACAAAGAGGTTGTCCGTGTAGCCTTCAGCCTGGACTGCTGTGACCGCGAACTGATGCGCTATGTGGCGACCACCGGTGGTATCACCGCTGAGATGGTTCAGGACTTGCTGTTGGAAAGCCTGGAATACCGCTTTGGCCAGTCAGAGCGCGTGCCGCACCCGCTGGAATGGCTGACGGACAATGGCAGCTGCTACATTGCTAAAGAAACGAGGGCCTTTGCGTCCTCTTTGGGCTTTGTGGTGTGCACCACACCCGTGAGAAGCCCTCAGAGTAATGGCATGGCTGAGGCCTTCGTGAAGACGTTCAAGCGGGACTATGTGTACCTGAACGATCTCCCTGATGCCGCCACGGTGATGGCCAGGCTGCCGGAATGGATCGAAGACTATAATCGCAGCCACCCGCACAAGGGGCTGAAAATGAAATCACCCTGGGAGTACCGGGCGGAACTGGCATCAAACGAATGAGGTGGTGTCCGGTTTAGCGGGGGCAACTACA
>NZ_SNUA01000034.1 GCF_004360225.1 Alcanivorax sp. 24 | reverse complement strand
GTGTCGACCATGGGATTGGGGACAAAAAAAACCCCTCTTCCACCCCCCCCCCCTTTGGAAGAGGGGTTTTTTTTGTCCCCAATCCCATGGTCGACACTCTGAGTGCCGCCTCAGAGCGACTTCAGCCGCGCACACACCGATTCGAAGGCCTCCTTCAAGGGGTCGAGCAGGGATGCCGCCACCGCCACATCGCCGTCGCGGGCCGCGCTTTCCATCTCCAGACACAGCGCTGATACCCGTACCGCGCCGAGGTTGCCACTGCTGCCCTTGAAACTGTGTGCCTGCTGACGCACCACTTCCGTATCGGTGGCGGCGAGCCCGCCCTGAATCGCACGCAAACGCTGTTCACCATCCTTCACGAAAGACATCACCAAGCGGGGAAAATCCGCCCCCATCACTTCTTTCAGTTCCTGGATTACCGCCAGGTCCACTGCTTCCTGCCTGCTCATCAATCACTCCAGCTGAGCCCTGCGTCAACGCAATCGTGACACCAATGGTAGCGCCATAATATCGCACAGACTTCAGCGGAATGGGTGAGAAAACGACACGCTGCCGTGTTGGGCAAAGAGGCGCCGTGACCGTTGAAAACGGAGCGGCCATGGACAGGCTCAGGACAGCAGACCCAGGCGCCGGGCCCGGTCCAGATCCTCGGGGTAATCCACGTCCCAAAGCGTCGGTAATAATCGCGGCCGACAGCGGTCGGACAGCGCCTTCAGGGTATCGGCCAGAGTGTGGTCCGTGCTCATCGCCACATGGCGGAACAGCGATTGACGCCAGAGCGCGGCCTCACTGCCACCGAGCAGGACAAAACCACCATCTTCACTGGGGCCGAGGACTACCGGTGCCTGACGCAGGGCATCCGCGGCGGCCAACAGATATTCCCGGCTCATGGCCGGACAGTCACTGCCCACCAGCAACACCTGTTTCGCCCGTGCCAAACCCCAGGCCATGGCGCGCTCCATGCGCTCGCCCAGATCCACGCCCTGTTGATAGTCAATGTCCAGCCCGAGCGCCCGCGCCCGGTTCTCGGTGGCCGTCTCGGCACGATCCAACATCAATACCGCCGGACCGGGAAACGCCGCCGCCAGACACAGGGTACGTTCCAGCAGCGCCTGATGGGCCGCCAGCGCGGTGTCCGCCCCCAGGACAGCCGCCAACCGGGTTTTTACCCGGCCCGGCTCAGGCGCCTTGGCGAAGACCAACAGCAAGGTGGCCGTCTGTTCATCCCGGGTCACGTCCGTCCTCCCGCCGCGGAACGGACTCACCACCAGGATCGCGATAGTAGATCCGGTGCAGTTCGGCCGGGTCGGCACCGCGCCAATAGCGCCAGCGCAATCGCCACATCAGCAACACGGTTCGCAGCACGCCCTGTTGCTGCCAGCGGCGACTGTCCACCACCATCCTGGGACGCAAACACAGTGGTTTACCATGGCGACGCAGACAAGCGCTCAGCGCCACGTCTTCCATCAACGGTTGTAACGGAAAGCCGCCCACATCAAGAAATAAAAGGCGATCCACGAAAATCCCCTGATCGCCGGTGGCGATGCCGGTCCAGCGCGAGCGCAGGTTCATGGCGCCGCCAATGATCGGGAACAACGGATGACGGCCCTTGAGGCGGACATCGAACCGCCCCCACAGCGACCCCTCCGGCAAATAGCGCAATGCCGCCGGCTGGTTCCGTCGTATTCCACTGTCCGCGTGCACAAACCAGAGCAGATCGCCGCAGGCCCGTTCAGCGCCGAAGTTCATCTGGCGGGCCCGGCCACGGTCGCAATGCAGAACCTTGTCCGCGCCTTCCTCCGCCACCAACACGGTATCGTCGGTGCTGGCACCATCCACCACGATAATCTCATCCTGATCCCACAAATGGCGGCGCAATTTCGGTAGCAGCCGCCGCAAACGGGGAGCTTCGTTGAGCACCGGAATCACCACGCTCAAACGCCGCGTCACGCCAGCGCTCCACCGCAACTACTGCCGGCCCCGGCGGTGCAACCGAAACAATGGTCCGCCACGTACACCGGTTCACCGTCCTTGTCACCTCGCAATATTTCCCGCAAATGCGGATGGCGATCGGCGCCTCCCTGAGCCAGCCCGAGCATCTGATTGAAGTCGCAATCGTACAGATAACCCTGATAGTCCACACTCAAGGTATTCCGGCACATTACCTCATCCAGATTGACCGGATTGTGGCTGCTGCGCAGCAACCGCATGTAATCATCAAACTGATGGTGGGCCAGCAATACCGCGCCAAAGCGGCTGATCGGCATGTTGGTGATCGTCAGCAAACGGTTGAAGTGAATATCGAAACGGGCCGCGAGTTCACGCTTGTAGTCGTCCTGCAAACCGGCCTGCGGCGGCGGTAGATGCGCCCCCACCGGGTTGTACACCAGATCCAGAATCAGCGACTCACCACCATACCCCACCTGATTGAGTCGCCGGATCGCCTCGATACTGGCCGCGTAGACGCCCTTGCCCCGCTGCTTGTTGACGTTCTCTTCCAGGTAGCAGGGCAAGGACGCCACCACCTGCACGCCTTGCTCGGCCAGGAAAGCCGGCAGATCCTCATAGTCCGGTTCCAGCAGAATGGTCAGATTGCAGCGGTCGATCACGGTGATATCCAATGCCCGTGCTTCCCGGACCAATCGGCGAAAGTGAGGGCTCATTTCCGGTGCGCCGCCAGTCAGGTCCAGGGTTTCGATGTGCCCCCGTCGAAGCACCTCGATCACCAGATCCACGGTCTCCGCGGACATCATTTCCGTGCGCGTGGGGCCCGCGTTCACATGGCAATGCACACAGCTCAGATTGCACCGATAGCCCAGATTCACCTGCAAGATGGTGGTCTGGCGCCGACGTAGCGGAGGGAAATCGGTGCCACTGCGTACCAGTAACGCGCGACTGTCTCTCATGATCAGCTCCTGTCCGTTGTTCTAGGGCCTGTTCACCCTAGTGTAATGGACGCACGGATAAGGAAAACGTTACGTCAAAAGCCATGGCAAAGGCGAATCAGACAAAGACAGAGGGGAAATGGCGCCCCGGAGACGATTTGAACGTCCGACCTAGCGCTTAGGAGGCGCTTGCTCTATCCAACTGAGCTACCGGGGCAAGGAAGAGGGGCATTGTACCGGCCTCAAGCGACAGCGCCAGTGGCACGGAGCAAGACTCTCCATGGAGGCGCTTGCTCGCCCTCCAGGCTCCGGCCACGCGGCGGTATCCGCGCGGCGTGAGGATGGCCGGCGCCGTGCGCCGGAAGGCCCCACCCTCACCCAACTGAGCTACCGGGGCAAGGAAAAGGGGCATTGTACCGGCCTGAACGACTCGTGCCAGCCCATACACCCATTAGCTGTTAAAACAGCTAATGGGATTCTACGAAGCCGCCGTGGGAAGCTTGCTGGCAAGCGAATGGCCAACGGCCCGGTGGCATTCGCGGCCAAGGCCGCTTGTATGTTGGCGTGGCAAGTCGATAGTAGGCAGAGAGACTTGTCGGGGTGGCGGGACCTAGGCAGCTTCTGACCCCTTCGGGTACAGACCGTGGGAGAAATGACCCCACCCCGCACCTACAAGC
>NZ_SNUA01000033.1:0-2500 GCF_004360225.1 Alcanivorax sp. 24 | reverse complement strand
CTAGGCAAAGTGGTACCGTAACTTCGGGAGAAGGTACGCCACCGATGGTGAAGGGCTTGCCCCGTAAGCTGTTGGTGGCCGCAGTGAAAAGGCCCCTGCAACTGTTTATTAAAAACACAGCACTCTGCAAACGCGTAAGCGGACGTATAGGGTGTGACGCCTGCCCGGTGCCGGAAGGTTAATTGATGGGGTTAGCTTCGGCGAAGCTCTTGATCGAAGCCCCGGTAAACGGCGGCCGTAACTATAACGGTCCTAAGGTAGCGAAATTCCTTGTCGGGTAAGTTCCGACCTGCACGAATGGCGTAATGATGGGGGCACTGTCTCCACCCGAGACTCAGTGAAATCGAAATCGCAGTGAAGATGCTGTGTACCCGCGGCTAGACGGAAAGACCCCGTGAACCTTTACTACAGCTTCACAGTGGACTTTGAGCCTGCTTGTGTAGGATAGCTGGGAGACGTTGAAGCAGTGACGCCAGTCATTGTGGAGTCGACCTTGAAATACCAGCCTGGCATGTTTGAGGTTCTAACCCAGGCCCGTTATCCGGGTCGGGGACATTGTGTGGTGGGTAGTTTGACTGGGGCGGTCTCCTCCCAAAGAGTAACGGAGGAGCACAAAGGTACCCTCAGCACGGTCGGACATCGTGCAATGAGCGTAAAGGTAGAAGGGTGCTTGACTGCGAGACCTACAAGTCGAGCAGGTGCGAAAGCAGGTCTTAGTGATCCGGTGGTTCTGTATGGAAGGGCCATCGCTCAACGGATAAAAGGTACTCCGGGGATAACAGGCTGATACCGCCCAAGAGTTCATATCGACGGCGGTGTTTGGCACCTCGATGTCGGCTCATCTCATCCTGGGGCTGAAGCCGGTCCCAAGGGTATGGCTGTTCGCCATTTAAAGAGGTACGCGAGCTGGGTTTAGAACGTCGTGAGACAGTTCGGTCCCTATCTGCCGTGGGCGTTAGAGATTTGAGAGGAGCTGCTCCTAGTACGAGAGGACCGGAGTGGACGAACCTCTGGTGTTCCGGTTGTCACGCCAGTGGCATTGCCGGGTAGCTACGTTCGGACGGGATAACCGCTGAAAGCATCTAAGCGGGAAGCCTCCCTCAAGATGAGATCTCTCTGGGAACTTGATTCCCCTAAAGGGCCGTTGAAGACCACAACGTTGATAGGCGGGGTGTGGAAGCTGCCGTAAGGCGTGAAGCTAACCCGTACTAATTGCCCGTGAGGCTTGACCATATAACGCCAAAGCAGTTGAACTGCACCTGATAGAATGAGTGTTGGATAAACGCTCTGACGCTGGACGACTCAGTTTCTCAGAATACTTTGCTGGCTTAGCCAGTGAGGTAAACAGATTTGGAGACCTGCCAAGGCAGATCCCCAAGCCGGTTTGCCTGACGACTATAGCGAGTGGGAACCACCTGATCCCTTGCCGAACTCAGAAGTGAAACCGCTCAGCGCCGATGGTAGTGTGGGGCTTCCCCATGTGAGAGTAGGTCATCGTCAGGCTCTTAAATATAAAAAGACCCCTTAGTGCTCGTCGCTAAGGGGTTTTTTTATATTTAGGATACGATGAGCTCCTGTCCCTACTTTTGGGCCCATGTGTACCCGAGGGGTAAGCGTCCGGCGAACCCATCTTGTCAGGCGTAGGTCGGCGTCCAGTTATGCGGCAGAAGTTCGTCGATGGCGCTGCTCTTCTGCGTCGGAAGGCGTGTCAGCACATCCTTCAGATACGCATAGGGATCGTGGCCGTTCAGCCTCGCCGACTGGATCAGGCTCATGACAGCAGCGGCGCGCTGGCCACTGCGCAGTGAGCCCGCGAACAGCCAGTTGTTGCGCCCCAGCGCCCACGGTCGGATCTGGTTTTCCACCCGGTTGTTGTCGATTGGCACCGCCCCGTCATCCAGGTAACGCGTCAGCGCCGCCCAGCGTTTCAGGCTGTAGTCCAGGGCTTTGGCCGTGCCCGAGCCGTCCGGCACTTTTTGCCGTTGCGCGATCATCCATTGGTGCAGGGTACCGGCGATGGGCCGGGCTTTTTCGTGTCTTAGCCGCTGCCGGTCTTTATCGGGCAGATCCTTGAGTTCCCGCTCGATGCCGTACAGCGCACCGATGGACTCCAACGCCTGGGCGGCCAGTTCGCTCTTGTTGGCGACGTGCAGGTCGTGGAACTTGCGCCGGGCGTGCGCCAGGCAGCCGATCTCAGTGATGCCGGCACCGAAGCCCGCCTTGTACCCGGCGTAGTCGTCGCACACCAGCTTGCCGTGCCAGTCGCCCAGGAAGGCGCGGGCGTGTTCACCCGCCCGGCTGGGCGCGAAGTCGTAGACGGTCGCCTTCAGGTCCGCGAACGCCGTGCTGCAGTAGGCCCACACGTAGGCCCGATGGGTTTTCTTCTTGCCCGGTGCCAGCATCGCTACCGGCGTTTCATCCGCGTGCAGCACCGGCTGGGCTAGCAACTGGGCTCTGAGCGCATCCACCAGTGGCTGCAACCGTACCCCGCAGGTGCCCA
>NZ_SNUA01000032.1 GCF_004360225.1 Alcanivorax sp. 24 | reverse complement strand
CGCGCTGCAATGCTGGCAGGCTTGGTACCAACAACGGCTCGCTTGCCATACCAGTGACGATTTAACGGAACTCTTTCGTCTGATCGGCCAGCAGCGTGTGGGGAATCGACCAGGACGTATTGAACCCAGAGCAGTCAAGCGACGACCGAAGCCGCTTCCGCTGTTAACCCGTCCCCGGCATGAGGCGCAGGCTTGGATACGTCAGCATGGGCATCCACCGAAGCAACGCCCATGGAATAAAACGGCCTCGGGCGGAAAGAAGGCGAGCGTTAAGTAAGTACCATTCAGGTCTGACGTTGATGCCCCCCGGCGCGGAACGTCCGAGTTTGGCCAATGTGCGTTTTGAGCTGACGCCGGGAGAAGTGCTTGGCGTGGTTGGGCCTTCCGGCTCCGGCAAGTCGTCCCTGGCGCGGGCGCTGGTGGGATTATGGCGGCCGCGTGCCGGCAAGGTGCGCTTGGACGGAGCGGACCTGCACGGTTGGCCCGCGGACGAATTGGGGCCGGCGATCGGCTATCTGCCGCAGGAGGTGGATCTGTTCGCCGGCACCGTGGCGGAAAACATTGCCCGCTTTGGCGAACTGACCGGCGGCGCTCAGCAAGCGGTTATCGATGCGGCGCGTCGCGCTGGCGTGCATGACATGATCCTTCGTTTGCCTCAGGGCTATGACACCGTGCTTGGCGAGGATGGCGGCGGCTTGTCCGGCGGCCAGAAGCAGCGGGTGGCGTTGGCGCGGGCGCTGTACGGTGAACCGGCGCTGTTGGTATTGGATGAACCCAACGCCAACCTCGATGACGTCGGCGAGGCGGCGCTGGCGGAGACCCTGAAAGCCTGGAAGGCGCAAGGCCGCACCGTGGTGTTGATCACCCACCGGGCGGCGGTGCTGGCGGTCACCGACAAGGTGCTGGTGCTCAAGGACGGCGTGATGCGGAAGTTCGGTGTTACCGCCGAGGTGATGGGGCAGCGCCGGCCAGCGGCGAAACCGGCACCCCGTGTGTCTTACAGTTTCGGCGCCGAAGGGGGTGGGGCATGAATGCGCGCATGGAGCCGCCGATCGAGGCCTTGCCGGGCGTGGGTTTGCGCCGCCGTGGTCAGCGCAAGCTGGTGTTATGGGGTGGCGTGATATTGCTGGGCGGGTTCGCCGCTTTTCTGCTGTGGGCGGTGTTGGCACCGTTGGATGCCGGGGTGGCACTGGAAGGCACGGTAACCGTGGATGGCTACCGCAAGCGCATTCAACATCCCGCCGGTGGTGTGGTGGCCGAGGTGCCGGTGACGGAAGGAGAGAGCGTCAGCCAAGGTCAGACGTTGCTGAAACTGGACGCCCGGGTGGCGCGGGCGGAGCTGGATTCCGCGCGGTTGCATCAGGCCATGGCGGTGGCCGGTATCGCGCGCCTGGAAGCGGAAAGCCAAGGGCTTGAGACCCTGGCCCTCGATCCGGCTCTGACGCAACAGGTTACTTCCGATCCGATACTGGCCTCGGCGCTGGAGGCACAACGGCAGCTTTTCCGCAGCCGCCGTCTGGCACTGCAAACAGAACGCGCCGGCCTTGAGCAGGCGATGGCTGGTGCCGAGGCGCGCTGGCGGGGTGAACAGGCACGGCAATCCAGTTTGCGGCAACGTCTGGCCTTGCTGGATCAAAGGCTGGCGGCGTTGCGGCCGTTGGCGGAGCAGGACTATGTACCTCGCAACCGGGTATTGGAACTGGAAGAGGAGCGGGCGCGGCTGAGCGGAGAGTTGGCCGCCAGCGACGCTGCGGCACGGGCGGCACGGGCCGGTTTGGGCGAAGCGCGGGCCAGGCTGGATGCCCTGCGTGACAACCAGAACCGTGACGTGGAGCAGGCGCTGACCGAACACCGTTTACGGGCCGCCAGTGAAAGCGAGCGGCTGGCCAACGCCCGCTTCCAACTGGAGCACAGTGAGATCCCCGCGCCGGTATCCGGCCGGGTGGTGAACCTGCAGGTGCTGACCCGGGGTTCGGTGATCCGTCCCGGTGACGTGGTGATGGAACTGCTGCCGGCGGACGAGCCGTTGTGGGTGGATGCCAGGGTGCCGGTGGACCGTATTGATTCGGTGCACGCCGGCTTGCCGGTGGAGCTGATGTTCACCGCCTTTAATCGCGCCAGTACACCACGCATCCCCGCCACGGTGACGCGGGTGTCACCGGACCGGCTGGAGGATCCGCACAACGGCCAGCCTTACTACGCCGCCCGGTTGCGGGTGGATCAGGAAGCCCGGGCCGCGCTCGGTGACCTGGTGGTGCAGCCGGGCATGCCGGTGCAGGCGTTCGTGCGCACCGGGGAGCGATCGCTGATGAGTTATCTGTTCAAACCCCTGGTGGACCGTATTCCGCTGGCGCTGGAGGGGCAATGACACAAGTCCCACCACATCGCGGTCCGTGGGCCGCTGCTGTCTCACAGTGTGTTTACACGCAACACGCTGGCACGCTTACACGCCAATTCGCTGCCAAGGCAGCTTCCCACTGCGACTTCGTGCCCCTTCCGTGGGAAACTGCCTTGGCAGTGAATACAGCGCGAATTCATGTCTCCAAGATCAATAGACAAGCCACGGCCATGGATTCAGCGCTCAAGCGCCAAAGCCGGGATAGCAGTGGTCCGTGGACCGCGCGCACGGAGACCTCTGTACCTACGGTGGGAGCGGTCCACGGACCGCGACACCTCGCTGCTGCCTGGCCGTGTTGGTCGGCCTGGCTGCTGCTGTTGTTGTGCTTGAGCCCGCTGGCGTCGGCGCTGACCTTGGAACAGGCCTTCGATGCGGCGCTGCGTCACGAACCGGACTTTCAGGCGGCGATTCATGACCGCCGCGCCGCCGGTGAATTCAAGGTGCTGGGCCGGGCCAATCTGCTGCCGACGCTGGCCTACAGTTATTCCTGGGGCAAGAACTGGTCGGAGGTGGAACAAGACTCGCTGTTTGGTCCGGTAACCGAGGAACGGGATTACCGCAGCTACAGTTCCTCGTTGAGACTGGAACAACCATTGTTCGATTACAGCGCCTGGGTGGCGCGGGATATTGGCCGCCTGCGCGCGGCGAGGGCGGAACTGGAGTTCGAGGCTCGCCTGCAGGAACTGGTGGTGAGGGTATCGCGAGCCTACACCGATACCCTGGTGGCCTGGTCCCGGCGCCGCTGGGCGCGGGAACAGACGTCGGTATTGACCGCATTGCTGGAGCGCAACGAGGCGTTGCGAAAAGCAGGGGAGGGGACCCTGACCGAAGTGCTGGAAACTCGCTCCCGCCTGGCCCTGGCCCGAGCCGAGTGGCTCGCCGCCGAAGAGCAGGCCCAGGTGGCGGAACGTGGTCTGACACAATTGACCGGGCTGGATCTCAGTGGCTGGCAACCACGGGCGCGTGGCGCGGTGTCGGCGTTGCCGCTGGACGGCGATCTGGCCCGCTGGCGTGAACAGGCGCTGCGCCACAGCCCGGTGCTGGCGGTACGTCGTGAGGATGTGGCGCTGTCGGAGCGGGAAGTGGACCGGCGGAAAGCGGGCCACTGGCCCACGGTCAGCCTGTACGCCAGTACCCGACGCACCGACTCCGACAGCGAGAATACCTACGGCCAGCATTACGATACCGACAGCGTTGGCGTGCAGGTGCAAGTGCCGCTGTACGCCGGCGGCGGTGTCGCCGCCGCCCGGCGCCAGGCGGCCGCCCGCCATGATGCCGAACAACAACGGCTGCTTTCTTCCCGGCAGCAACTATTGTTGGCGGTGGAACAACGTTTCCGCGATTGTCGCGGTGGCGCCTCCCGCCTCGAAGCATTGGCGGAGGCGGTGGCCAGTGCCGAGGCCCTGGTGGAAGCCACCCGT
Source organism: Alcanivorax sp. 24 (assembly GCF_004360225.1). GTDB lineage: Bacteria > Pseudomonadota > Gammaproteobacteria > Pseudomonadales > Alcanivoracaceae > Alloalcanivorax > Alloalcanivorax xiamenensis. The sequence continues at coordinate 5,304 of NZ_SNUA01000032.1, read as the reverse complement.
CAGAGCCTGCTCGGTGGCGAGCGCAACAATCAGGACCTGCTGGAAGCGCGCCGGCAGCTGCACGAAGCCCGCCTGGAATGGCTGGGCGCGGGTTACGACTATCTCAATGCCTGGTTGGAACTGCACCAGCAAAGCGGGGTTCTGGGGGTGCGGGAACTGAAAATCGTGGACCAGGCGTTGTACTTTTCCCGATCTCACTCGTCATAGTTGATGGAAGCCGTTGTTTATTGGCATTGCCTTGGTATTTGCATATAGGAATCATCATGACTCAGGCCAACACCGTGGATCTTGTCGAGAAGCCGCTGTCCTTGTGCCTCAAGGAAGGCACCCACCAGATCCATGAAAACCTGGATGATCGTCTGTCCGGTTTCGCGCCGTTCGCTGACGAACACAGCTATCGTTGTTTTCTGCGCATGCAGTTACGGCTGCAATGTGCCACCGCGCCGTTATATCAGGCGGAGGAGCTGCAAGGCCCATTCCCCGGTCTGGCGGAGCGATCCCGTTTGCCGGAAGTGGAAGCGGATTGCCGTGATCTGAACGTGAGCGATTCCGATCTGTCCTTTGATCGCCTGGCGGGCACCACCGCTTTGATCGCCGGTGTGCCGGCGGCGGTAGGCTGGTTGTACACCAATGAAGGCTCCAATCTGGGTGCGGCTTTCCTGTTCAAACTGGCGCGGGACAAACTGGGGCTGAGCGAAAGCCATGGCGCCCGGCACCTGGCCGGGCACCCGGACGGGCGCGGCCTGCACTGGAAGCGGTTCAAGGCGCAACTGGACGCGCTGGGGTTCAGTGAAGAAGACAAAGCTCAAGCGGTGCGAGGCGCGCGGGATGCTTTCGCCTTCGTCAATTCAGCGGCGGAAGAACTGATGGCGGCTTTGCCACGCCCGGCGTGAGTGGCATGCGTATCCTGTTGTGGCGTGCACTGGCGTTACTGGCGCTGGGCACCGCCATGCTCGGTGTGGTGTTGCCCGGACTGCCGACGGTGGAGTTTCTTTTACTATCGGCCTGGGCCGCAGGGCGTGGCTGGCCGGCGCTGGAACGGTGGCTGCTGGCCCACCCCCGTTTCGGGCCGCCGATCCGCCGCTGGCGTGAGTACGGTGCCATCTCCCGGCATGCCAAATGGATGGCGACACTGACCATGTCCATCGGCGTGGTATTGATTCTGCTCTCCTCGCTGCCGCACTGGGCCAAGGGCCTGCTGCCGTTGACCATGGTGGTGGTGCTGTTGTGGCTGTGGCGGCGACCGGAGCGGGAAACCGGGTGTCGCTAACGATGGGCCAGCGAATACATGAGTGGTCTCAAAGCCCTTGTGGGAAGCTTGCTCCGGGGTAGCTACGAAGCCGCCGTGGGAAGCTTGCTTGCAAGCGAATGCTTGGAACGCAGCCCCATTCGCTTGCAAGCAAGCTTCCCACGGCGGTGAGGTAATACCCTGATCAGGACCAGGCCGGATCCGGCGCCAGCCCGGCAACGATGCGCAGCGCCTCCGGCAGAGCGGCGCTGAACGTGTCGCCGTGACCAAGGCCGGGATAGAGACGGCGGTGCGCCTCGACTCTCGGGATGCGATCAAGATCATCGGCGAAGTGATTGAAGGCGGCATTACCCTGTTGTTTCCGTTGCCGGAGCTGGTCCGCGTTCATTTCCGCGGTGACGCGCACCTCATTATCTCCACGGCATAGCCAGACCGGGATGTTCCGCTCCGGCGGTCGCGCCGCCAGATGATCCAGTGATTGCCGCAATAGATTATCCGCCCAACCCAGGGAAGGGCTGACCGGCATATAAATACCAAATGCCTGGGGCCGGGTGCATAGCGTGAACAGTGTGAAAAGGCCGCCGAAAGAATGGCCCCAAAGCGCTTTGCGATTTGCATCCACCTGGGTCCTGCTGGCTACCCAGGGCGTGATGGTGGACTCGATCCGCTCGATAAAAGCAGCGGCGCCACCGCCTTCCCGTTGCGGCCGCCGCGCATCCCGCACCGAGGCCTGTCCTTCAGGCGCGGGCGTATAGTCGTAATGACGAGCCTCCCCGTCGAACAGCAGATCGGTGTCGTAGCCGATCATCACCAGCACCGGCGGTGTCGCTTCGTCGAGTGCCGTCAGCCACTCGGGCCGCAGCCGGCTCAGTACCGCATTGCCGTCAAGCAGATACAGCGCCGGGAAGCCGGCCGGCGGCGGCGTGCGGTCGGGAATCGCCAGCCACACCCGGTGCCGGCGCCGGCCTTCGGCGCCGGCGAAGACACGGCTCTCGAAGCGGTAACCGGCAAGGCCGGTATCCGCCACCGTGGTGCCCATGGTGCGGGTCATATCCGGGCGCGCCGCCGCCGGGCCGGGGAGCACCAGCAAACCGGCGGCGGCCAGCAGGCCCTGGGACAAGCGGCGTCGCTGCAGGTCCATCAGAAGTCCAACACCAGGCCGGCGGTGTAACGGCGGCCGTCCAGCACCATCTCGTAATCGGCGTTGGTCACCTGGCGGTCGCCGACATTATAAACGCCGGCTTTCAGCGTGAGGTGCTCGCTGGCGCGGTAGTTCAGGCCGAGATCCACCATCGAATACCCGGGAGTGCCGTCGGCCATGCTGGTGCGGGATTGGTAGTCCGAAGTGCGGCTGCGATGATTGACCCGCACCCAGCTTTGCAGACGATCGGTGGTTTGCCAGTCGACACCGGCGTTGACCATGTGGCGCGGAATCTTGTTCAGTGGTTCACCCTTGAACTCGCCGGTTTTCTGCTCGGAGTCGGTGAAGGTGTAGCTGGCGTTCAGCAATACCGTCGGTGTCAGATGCCAGGCCAGCGTTGCCTCCACACCCTGCATTTGCGCTTCGTCCACGTTGATGCGGTCGCTGACGAACATGTAGGTCTGACCTTCGTAATCGCAGCTCCAGGTGCTTGGATCGTTGCGGTCGCCGCCATTGTCGCACTCGCGGTATTCGGTGATCTTGTCCTTGAAGTCGGTTTGGAACAGCATCACGCTGGTGGCGAAACCGGATGGCAGATCCAGTGCCAGGCCCATCTCATAGTTAATGCTGGTTTCCGGGTCCAGATCCGGGTTGCCTTTGATGATGGCGCGCGGATGGCCCGCCGGATAGCCACCGCCACCTGTGATGCTGCCCCAGTCATCCGCGGCTTCGCGCAGGGACGGCTGGCGGTAGCCGGTGGAAACACCGCCTTTCAGTGTCAGTGCCGGATTCAGGTGGTACACCGCGTACAGACGCGGCGACACGTGGTTACCGAAGTTCTCGTCCTTGTTGAAGCGCAGCCCGCCGGTCAACGACAGATCATTGGTCAGACGCCATTCGTCCTCGAGAAATACCGCGTACTGCCAGCGGCTGATCTCACTGGTGCTGCTGGTGGGCAGACGGTTGGTGGCGTAGTCGGTGAGCTCCTCGTCCTTGTATTGCGCTCCGGCGGTGATGATATGACGCTCGCCGAACCAGGTGGCCTGGGTGTTGGCGGTCAGGGTTTCCAGCGTAATGCCGTTACGCAGCTCACCGACCCGGTCCGGGTTCTCGGTTTTTTCATTCTGGATGTAGGAGTCGGTGCTCCAGTTCCCGAAGTTGCCATTATGGGTGAGCGCGGCCACCTCTTTGTCGAAACGGCGGTGGGAGGGTTCCGAACCTTCTTCGTAGTATTTGCCCGGTGAGCCGTTTCGTTCCTGGCGGGTTTCCTGATAGGACAAGCCGATTTCGTTGCTCTGATCCGGAGTGAACACCAGTTTGGCGCCACCGCCGCGCACTTTCTGTTCCTCGAAGCCTTCCAGAATCTCGTCTTCATCACGGTGACGAACCTGACCGTTCACCTGCAGACCGAGTTTGTCCTTCAGCAGCGGGCCAGCGAGATACAAATCGGACTGGCGGGCGTTACCGGATTCGGAGTTGTCCTGCAGGGTGGCTTCGGCACCGAAGGAGCCGAGCCATTGATCCGGTACCTTGCGGGTAATGATATTGATCACGCCGCCCATGGCTTCGGAACCGTAAAGAGAGGACATCGGTCCGCGAATCACCTCGATACGTTCGATGGCGCGCAGTGGCGGCAGATAATTCTGCTCCAGGCCGCCGTCGTTGCCGTTGGCGGTGGCTTCACGGCCGGACAGCCGGCGGCCGTCCACCAGAATCATGGTGTACTTCGGCGACATACCGCGCAGGCTGATGTCCTGGCGGGAACCGCCGCCGGTGACGGTGACACCGGGGATGTCCTTCAAGGCATCAGTGACGTCGGTGTAGCTCTTGGTTTCCAACTGCTCCCGGTCAATCACTGAAATCGACGCCGGAGCGTCCGCGATATGCTGCTCGAAGCCGGCGGCGGACACCACCGTCACGGCTTCCAACAGGTGCGGGCTTTGTTCCTCGGCGAGAGCGTGATGAGCGATAAGGGTGGCGGTGCCGGCCAGAATGGCGCGGGGTAGGGCACGCATAGGGAATCGACGTGATGACAACACGGGCAAACCTCTCGAAAAAATAAAAAGTGGCCGGCCAGCCTGCCTGGTGTGCTGTTAAACACCACACCAGGGTCTGTTGGCGGCGGCCATAAAAATGGCACTCCCCTCTCCGGGAGAGGAGAGCCGGCGAAAGGGCCGGATGACGGCCTGATTGAGAAAGCTTTATATAATAATGGTTCTCATTTGTAAATGGGATTGCGTTGCGTTTCTTCGGATTACATGGAATATGCCACCGAGGCAGGTCGCTTTTGGCAATGGTCATGATCGCGGGAATCGGCAATGCTGCTGTTTTCTTTTGGCGGGAGGTAAAACAGTGGCTCTGACCGATGATTTCAAATGGGTGATGAACGCGCCGTTTCTCAAGCTGCTTGGATTGGAAGCCGTCAGCGTGGAGAGCGGCCGGGTGGTTTCGAGGCTGACCGTGCGTGAGGACCATCATCAGCAGAATGGCTACGTCCATGCCGGTGTGGTGGGCACCATGGCGGATCATACCGCCGGCGCCGCGTCCGCCACGGTGATGGCGGAAGGGTTCATGCCGCTGACCATCGAGTTCAAGGTCAACCTGTTGCGTCCGGCGGTGGGGCGGGCCCTGGTGTGTGAGGCAAACGTATTGAAAGCCGGCAAGGCGGTGACGGTGGCGGAATCGGAGGTGTTCGCCGAGGACGACAACGGCGAACGCAAACTGGTGGCGAAAAGCACCGTTACCCTGGCGGTGGTGCCGCGGCGGTAACCGGGAGCGGTAGGCTATGAAGCCGCTGTGGGAGATTCTATGGTGCCCTGCAATGCTTAAAAGAGCTTTGCGGGGCAATATTCTTGTTGCTGCTTCATCAGGGCGAAGGCGGTGCGGGCGATCTTCCGGGCCAGGATGACCAAGG
>NZ_SNUA01000031.1 GCF_004360225.1 Alcanivorax sp. 24 | reverse complement strand
TGGGATACTCGCTTGCCAGCAAGCTTCCCACAGTGGCTTCGTGGCAGACCTGTGGGAGACCAGCTTGCTGGCGAGTTCCGGCCCTCTGGTGTTGGGATATTCGCTTGCCAGCAAGCTTCCCACAGCGGCTTCGTGGCGGATCCGTGGGAGGCCAGCTTGCTGGCGAGTTCCGGCCCTCTGGTGTTGGGATATTCGCTTGCCAGCAAGCTTCCCACAGCGACTTCGTGGCAGATCCGTGGCAGGCCAGCTTGCTAGCGAATTCCGGCCCTCTGGTGTTGGGATACTCGCTTGCCAGCAAGCTTCCCACAGTGGCTTCGTGGCGGATCCGTGGGAGACCAGCTTGCTGGCGAATTCCGGCCCTCTGGTGTTGGGATATTCGCTTGCCAGCAAGCTTCCCACAGCGGCTTCGTGGCAGATTTGTGGGAGACCAGCTTGCTGGCGAATATAGCGGCTTGGTAGCCCCTTCCGTTACAGACCCGTGTCCATGATTGAAGCGCCGTGGCCCGCCAAACCGCGATGAACCTAAAAGAAGGCGTTTTAGTGCTTGCCAGGGCGTTGGGTCTGGTTTTGCATTATCGGCGTCCGGCGTCCGGCGTCCGGCGTCCGGCGTCCGGCGTCCGGCGTCCGGCGTCCGGCGTCCGGCGTCCAACACAAAAGGAGCAAGTCATGGCATCTTCCTTGGCGGATCAGGTGATCTGGATTACCGGCGCGTCCTCCGGTATCGGCGAGGCGCTGGCGGCGGAATACGCCCGCTACGGCGCTCGTCTGGTGTTATCGGCCCGGCGCCGGGAGGAACTGGAGCGGGTGCGGAACACCCTGGTGAACGCCGATCAACATCTGGTGCTGCCCCTGGATTTGAGCGACCTTGACGCCATGCCGGCGGCGGCGGAGCAGGTCATGGCCCGCTTCGGGCGGCTGGATCAGGTGGTGCACAACGGCGGCGTTTCCCAACGGTCGCTGGTGCGCGAGACCAGTGTGGAGGTGGACCGGCGCATCATGGCGGTGAATTACTTCGGCGCGGTGGCGCTGACCAAGGCGGTGCTGCCGGTGTTCCGGGCGGCCAAAGCTGGCCGTTTCGTGGTGGTAACCTCGCTGGTGGGGGAACTGCCGACCCCGCTGCGTTCCGCCTACAGCGCCAGCAAACACGCCCTGCACGGGTTCTTCGAGGCGCTGCGGGCGGAAGAATACGATGAGGGCATTCGCGTTACCCTGGTGATGCCGGGGTTTATCCGTACCCAGGTATCGGTGAACGCGCTGGTGGGCGACGGTTCCGCCCAGGGCACCATGGACGAGGCCCAGGAGCAGGGCCTGGCCGCCGAGGAGTGCGCCCGGCGGGTGGTGGAGGCCGTGCAGCGTGGCCGCGATCAGGTTATCATCGCCGGCCGCGAGCGCATGGGCGTGTATCTGAAACGATGGTGTCCGCCGTTGTACCGCCGCCTGATCCGCAAGATCAAGGTCACCTGACCCCTTAACTCACCAACCCGCAGAGCCCGTTCAGAGGTTGCCATGGCAAGCGTCACCGACAGTCTCGATGCCAAGCATCGCACCCACTTCAACAAGCTGCAGAAGAAACTGCGGCGGGAAGTGGGTAAGGCCATCGCCGATTACAACATGATCGCCGACGGCGACAAGGTGATGGTGTGTCTGTCCGGTGGCAAGGATTCCTACACCATGCTGGAGATTCTGCGCAATCTGCAGCTTTCCGCGCCGGTGGATTTTGAACTGGTGGCGGTGAATCTGGATCAGAAACAACCGGGTTTCCCGGAGCATGTACTGCCGGATTACCTGGAGAAGGAAGGGGTGTCCTATCACATCCTGGAGAAGGACACTTATTCCATCGTCAAGGAGAAGGTGCCGGAAGGGAAAACCACCTGTGGGCTCTGTTCACGGCTGCGACGGGGCAGCCTGTACGGCTTCGCCGAGGAGATCGGCGCGAACAAGATCGCCCTGGGTCACCACCGTGACGACATCGTCGAGACCCTGTTCCTGAACATGTTCTTCGGCGGCAAGATGAAAGCCATGCCGCCGAAGTTGCGCAGCGACGACAACAAGAACGTGGTGATCCGCCCGCTGGCTTACTGCCGGGAAAAGGACATCGTGCGCTTCGCCCGCTACAAGGATTTTCCCATCATCCCCTGCAACCTGTGCGGTTCCCAGGAGAATCTGCAGCGTCAGACCATCAAGGAAATGCTCAACAGCTGGGATCGTGAGCATCCCGGCCGTGTCGAGAGCATCTTTTCCGCGATTCAGAATATCGCTCCCTCCCAACTGGCGGACACCCGCCTGTTTGACTTTGAACACCTGGAAGACGGCGTGCAGCGAGCGGGGCAGCACGCCCATCGTCTGGATGTGGTCAACTTGTTCGGCGGTTGAAAGCGCCGGACGCCAGACGCCAGACGCCAGACGCTAAAGTCAAAACCCGGGGCTGCGGGCGTTGCGGAAATAAGAAATTGCCGGGAGCAATTTTTAACGTTGCTTGGCGACGGCCCGAAGGGTGACCGCCATGGACGGCGGTCATAAAAAGGTTCCTCGCGGTTTAGCGGGAAGGGTCGCTCCGGCGGGGGCTCCCGTATTGCCCGGTTACCTCGAAGACCTCCCTTCAGAGGTGGCTACAGCGCCGCTGTGGGAAGCTTGCTGGCAAGCGAATCGTCAACGGCTCAGGGCATTCGCGGCCAAGCGGAGCGCCGCCCGGGCCGCTTCCCACAGCAGTTTCGTGGCGGACCTGTGGGAGGCCAGCTTGCTGGCGAATTCCGGCCCTCTGGTGTTGGGATATTCGCTTGCCAGCAAGCTTCCCACAGCGGCTTCGTGGCATGATCCGTGGGAGACCGGCTTGCCGGCGAATATAGCGGCTTGGTAGCCCCTTCCGTTACAGACCCGTGCCCATGATTGAAGCGCGGTGGCCCGCCAAACCGCGATGAACCCTAAAAAGCGTTTTAGTGCTTGCCAGGGCGTTGGGTCTGGTTTTGCATTATCGGCGTCCGGCGTCCGGCGTCCGGCGTCCGGCGTCCGGCGTCCGGCGTCCGGTTTGTCATCTGGCAACTGACCCCCCGGTCAAACGTGTAAGGCCGGACCGTTTCAGGTAAAATGCCGCCGCTTTCCGGCCTCTGGGCCTCGCGCACCGCGCCGCCCGGGCCTTGTTTTCGACTCGACCAGAAGGTAGGAGCACATGACCGATCGCATTAAAAAGGGCGGACTGGAAATCGCCGCTGAACTTCATGATCTGGTAGTCAACGAAGTGGCGCCGGGTACCGGTGTGGATGTGGAACACTTCTGGGCGCAGCTGGAACAGATCGTGGCCGACCTGGCGCCGCGCAACAAGGCGTTGCTGGCCAAGCGTGACGAAATCCAACGGAAGATCGACGGCTGGCATCTGGAGCGCAAGGGCAAGCAGATCGACTTGCCGGAATACAAGCGCTTCCTCACCGAGCTGGGCTACCTGTTGCCGGAAGGCGATGATTTCAAAGTGGCGACCCGGAACGTGGACGACGAGATTGCCCATATCGCCGGCCCGCAGCTGGTGGTGCCGGTGAAGAACGCCCGTTTCGCGCTGAACGCCGCCAACGCTCGCTGGGGCAGCCTGTATGACGCGCTCTACGGTACCGATGCCATCTCCGAGGAAGACGGCGCCGAGCGCGGTGGCGCTTACAACCCGAAGCGCGGTGACAAGGTGATTGCCTTTGCCCGTGATTTCCTCGACACCTATTTCCCGCTGGCCAACGGCTCCCACAAGGACAGCACCGGCTACGCGATCCGCGACGGCAAGCTGGTGGTGAGCCTGACAGAGGGCGAATCCGGTCTGGCCGACGAAGGACAGCTGCGCGGCTACCTGGGCGACGCCGAGCGCCCCAGCGGCGTGCTGCTCAAGCACAACAATCTGCATGCGGAAATCCAGATCGACGATCAACATCCGATCGGCGCCGAGGACCCGGCCAACGTCAAGGACGTGCTGCTGGAATCCGCCATCACCACCATTCAGGACTGCGAGGACTCCGTCGCCGCGGTGGACGCCGAGGACAAAGTCGAGGTGTATCGCAACTGGGCGGGCCTGATGAAAGGCGATCTGAAGGAAAGCTTCGACAAGGGCGGCCGCACCCTGACCCGCGCCCTCAACCCGGACCGTGAATACACCGCGCTGGACGGCGGCAAGCTGGTGCTGCCGGGCCGTTCCCTGCTGCTGGTGCGCAACGTCGGTCACCTGATGACCAACCCGGCGATCCTGCACAACGGTGAAGAAATCCCGGAAGGGATCATGGACGCCATGGTCACCGTGCTGGCCGCCATCCACGATCTGAAGAAGCAGGACGGCGCCGATTTCCGCAACAGCCGCACCGGCTCCGTGTACATCGTGAAGCCGAAAATGCACGGCCCGGAAGAAGTGGCGTTCGCGGTGGAACTGTTCGAGCGGGTGGAAAAAGCGCTGGGCCTGCCGGCCAATACTCTGAAGATCGGCATCATGGATGAAGAGCGCCGCACCACCGTCAACCTGAAGGAATGTATCCGCCAGGCCAAGGACCGGGTGATCTTCATCAACACCGGTTTCCTCGACCGTACCGGTGACGAGATGCACACTTCCATGGAAGCGGGCCCGATGGCGCGCAAAGGCGATATGAAAGGCATGCCCTGGATCAACGCCTACGAAAACTGGAACGTGGATATCGGCCTGGAATGCGGCCTGCAAGGCGTGGCCCAGATCGGTAAAGGCATGTGGGCGAAGCCGGACGAAATGGCGGAAATGATGGCCACCAAGGCCGGTCACCCGAAAGCCGGCGCCAACTGCGCCTGGGTGCCGTCACCCACCGCCGCCACCCTGCATGCGATGCACTACCACGAAGTGAACGTGCAGCAAGTGCAGGAGCAGCTGGCCAGCCGTGGCCGTGCCTCCCTGGACGACATCCTCACCATTCCGTTGCTGGAAGGCGAACTCACCGCCAACGAAATCCAGCAGGAGCTGGACAACAACGCCCAGGGTATCCTCGGCTACGTGGTGCGCTGGGTAGATCAGGGCGTGGGCTGTTCCAAGGTGCCGGACATCAACAACGTCGGCCTGATGGAAGACCGCGCCACCTGCCGTATCTCCAGCCAGCACATCGCCAACTGGCTGCACCATGACATCGTCACCGAGGAACAGGTGATGGAGTCCATGAAGCGCATGGCGCAAGTGGTGGACAAGCAGAACGCCGGTGACCCGACCTACATGGACATGGCGCCGAACTTCGATGACAGCATTGCCTTCCAGGCCTCCTGTGATCTGGTGTTCAAGGGTTGCGAGCAGCCCAGCGGCTACACCGAGCCGGTCCTGCACCGCCGTCGCCGTGAACTGAAAGCCAAACTGGCCGGCTGAACGTAGTACGCCATTCGCCGCCAAGGCGGCTTCCCACGGTGGTTTCGTAGTAAGGCTGTGGGAAGCCAGCTTGCTGGCGAATGGTGCCCCTGGCGTCCGAGGATTTACTCGAGAGTAATTTCCTACGGCGGTTTTCTATCCCTCTCTGTCGGGCGCGATTACCTTTCACGCCCGGCTTCCCTCCGGCAGCCGCTCCCACAACGGCGCGTCTCCAAGACTTTCCGATACGAACTCCACGAAGGCCCGCACCCTTGGCGGCACTTGCTTGCGTTGCGGCATCACCGCGTGGATGGCGGTGTCGGCCAATTGATAATCCGCCAACACCACCTTGAGACGGCCCTGGCACAGGTGTTCGTGGATGTGCCAGAGCGAATGCTGGGCAATGCCCAGGCCGGCGAGCACGGCTTCGGTCAGCAACTCCCCCTGATTGGCGCGGACCGGGCCGCTGACTCTGACCGGGCATGGCCGTCCGTCCGGGTCGCGCAGATCCCAGACGTCCTGCCGGTCCGGATGGCTGGTCAGCAGCAGACAGGGGTGATCGGCCAGTTCCCGGGGATGGGTGGGCACCCCGTGGCGGGCCAGGTAATCGGGGGATGCGCACAGCACCCGCTTGTCGTCGGCCAGTCGTCGCGCCACCAGGGAGGAGTCCTTGAGCACACCGATACGAATGGCGAGATCAAACCCTTGCCCCACCAGGTCCACCTGGTCATCGCTCAGATGCACGTCCAGGCGCACTTGCGGGTAGCGTTGCAAAAAACCGGGCAGCAGCCGGGAAATATACTGACGCCCGAATGCCGGTGGCAGCGCCAGACGAAGGGTGCCGCTGATCTCGTTGGCGCTTTGCCGGAGCCCATTGGCCAGGGCTTCCAGGTCTTCCACCAGCAACCGCCCCCGCTCCGCCAGAAGCCGGCCCTCGGGGGTAGGGTGGAGACGGCGGGTGGTGCGGTGCAGCAGACGTACCTGCAGATCCCGTTCCAGCCGCTTCAGACGCTGGCTGGCCACCGCCACGGAAAGGTCGAGGGTACGTGCCGCGGCGCTGATCGAGCCCTGATCCAGCACGCGTAGGAACAGCGCGATGTCACTGAGTCTCTCCATGGTTCGTCCAAGGCAGAATTGAAGCAGTATTTTCAAGAAAATATTGAAAGTGAATAAAAGGTTATATTGTTTTTGTGAAAGAGGTAAAGCCCTAGCATGCCGTCTCTCGATCCCATTCCCTCGGAGAACGGTCATGAAAGACCCGCGACAGGGCGGCATACCCTGGGCGCTGTACGCGCTGACCATCGGTGCCTTTGGCATTGGCACCACTGAATTCGTGATTATGGGCGTGCTGCAGCAGGTGGCGGACGATCTGGGCGTCAGCATCGTCGCTGCTGGCCTGCTGATATCCGGCTACGCCCTGGGCGTGTTCGTCGGTGCGCCTTTGCTGACCGCCACCACTGGGGGCCTGTCCCGCAAGCGGGTGCTGGTCGGGCTGATGCTGATCTTCACCGTCGGCAACCTGGCCTGCGCCCTGGCGCCCAACTACACCGTGCTGATGGTGGCGCGGGTGATCACCTCCCTGGCCCATGGCACCTTCTTTGGCGTCGGCTCGGTGGTGGCCACCTCCCTGGTGCCACCGCATCGCCGTGCCAGCGCCATCGCCATCATGTTCACCGGTCTCACCGTGGCGACCCTGCTGGGTGTGCCGGCCGGCGCCTGGCTGGGTGTGGAATACGGCTGGCGTATTTCGTTCTGGGCCATCACCGGTATCGGCGTGCTGGCGACCCTGGTGATCCTGGCCCTGGTGCCCACCGATCAGGGCGGGCAGGGCGGGGAATCGTTCCGTGACGGATTCCGGGTCATTGGGCGCGGCACGGTGTTGCTCGGGCTGCTCACCACGGTTCTGGGTTACGCCGGCGTGTTTACCGTCTTTACCTACATCCAGCCCATGCTGGTCCGCCTGGCCGGCTTTTCCGAAGCGCAGGTGTCCTCGATTCTGCTGGTCTTCGGCGTAGGCATGATCGCCGGCAATCTGGCCGGTGGCCGGCTGGCCGACCGTAACCTGCCGCGCGCCATCGGCGTGACATTAACGATATTGGCGCTGGTGCTGGCAATGACCGGCCCGGCGCTGCGGCACCCGGTCACCGCGGTGGTGTTCGTCGGCCTGCTTGGTGCCGCCAGTTTCGCCACCGTGGCGCCGCTGCAACTGTGGGTGCTCAGCCGTGCCGAGGGCGCCTCCAGTCTGGCTTCCAGCTTCAATATCGGCGCCTTCAATCTGGGTAACGCCCTGGGCGCCTGGCTCGGCGGCGCGGTGATTCACTCCGGCACCGGTTTGACCGGCATTCCCTGGGTGGCTTCGGCGGTCACGCTGTCCGGCCTTGCCCTGGCGCTGTGGGCGCTGCGGCGGGAACGCCAGCGCGCGCCGCTGCTTGAAACCGGGGACTGTGCCTGAGCCGCTGTGGGAAGCCTGCTCGCAGGCGAATTCCATCAGACCAACATCAGACCAAGGAGAAACAATCATGGAACACCGTTATCTGGGACACTCCGGCTTCAAAGTGCCGGCACTGGGCTTTGGCGCCGGCACCTTCGGCGGCAAAGGGCCGCTGTTCAGCGCCTGGGGAAACACCGGAGTGGAGCAGGCGCGGCGGCTGGTCGACCTGTGTCTGGAAGCTGGAGTGACCCTGTTCGACACCGCCGACGTGTACTCGGACGGCGCCTCCGAGGAAGTACTCGGGGCCGCTGTCGCCGGCCGCCGCGACCAGGTGATTCTGTCCACAAAAGTGAGCCTGCGAAGCGGAGAGGGCGCCAATGACGTGGGCGCCTCCCGTCATCATCTGGTGCGGGCGGTGGAGAGTTCGTTACGGCGGCTCGGCACCGATTACATCGACCTGCTGCAACTGCATCACTTTGACGCCATGACGCCGGTGGAACAGGTGATGGCGACCTTGGACGATCTGGTGCGCTCCGGCAAGGTCCGTTACATCGGCGCCTCCAATTATTCTGGCTGGCAATTGATGAAGTCCCTGGCGGCGGCGGACCGCTACGGCTACAGCCGCTTCGTCGCCAACCAGACTTATTACTCGTTGATCGGTCGCGACTACGAGTGGGAACTGATGCCGCTGGGCCAGGACCAGGGACTGGGCGCGCTGGTGTGGAGCCCGCTGGGCTGGGGACGCCTCACCGGCAAAATACGCCGTGGGCAACCGCTGCCCGAGGGCAGCCGTCTGCATGAAACCGCCGGCTTCGCCCCGCCAGTGGAGGAAGAGCGGCTGTACAACGTGGTGGATGCGTTGCTGACGGTGGCGGAGGAAACCGGCAAAACCGTGCCGCAGGTGGCGATCAACTGGCTCCTGCGCCGGCCCACGGTGTCCTCGGTACTGATTGGCGCCCGCAACGAACAGCAATTGCGCGACAACCTGGGCGCGGTGGGCTGGTCCATGACGGAGCCACAGGCCGCCCGGCTCGACAAGGCCAGCGCGGTGACACCGCCGTACCCCTACTATCCGTACTGGAACGGCCAATTCGCCGAGCGGACGTCGCCTTTGGTGTGAAGGAAAGGGGATCTGACTCGAATGGCACTTACTTAGTCGATAAGACCTTGATCCAGAAACAAAAAAGCTGATCCAATGGCAGCGTGTTTATCTCGCCAAAGAATCCACACCCCGCCAAGGATCAGCTCCCATGGATGCTAAACAGAATCGATTTCAGCAGCAAGCAATCAAACAGCAGTTGTCCCGCCAAGATGCCATCCGTTTTTTCAATCTACTCACCTCGGCAGAACTCTTTGATGTACTGGAATCCTTATTGCCCGAGCACCGCGAGCGCCTCTTCCCGCCAACGGAAACCTTGGCGATGTTTCTGAGCCAGGTGATGCAAGCGGATCGCTCCTGTCAGCGAGTGGTCAACGAAGCTGCGGTGGCACGCTGGCTGGGAGGGCGCAAGGCGTGCAGTACTTCCACGGGCGGCTATTGCAAAGCTCGGCAGCGTTTACCACTGGAATTGGTCTCATCTCTGGCACGTGCCACAGGCGCGTTGATCAACGAGAAAGTACCTGATGACTGGCTCTGGCAGGGGCGGCCTGTTCGCATCGTTGACGGCACCACAGTGACCCTGCCGGACACGCCCGCCAATCAAGAGGTTTACCCCCAGCAGCGCTCGCAGAAGCCTGGTCTGGGCTTCCCACTGTGTCGTATTGTCGCCGTCACCTGTCTGGCCAGTGGTGCCGTACTGAATGCGGCAATGGGGCCTTACGCGGGTAAAGGCGCCAGCGAACACACCCTGTTCCGTTCGTTGCTGCCTGGCTTCAATGCCGGCGATATCCTCCTGGGGGACGGTCTGTATGGTAGTTATGTGATTCTGGCGGACTGTC
>NZ_SNUA01000030.1 GCF_004360225.1 Alcanivorax sp. 24 | reverse complement strand
GGCTGCATCCTGTTGTGGAGAGGTTCCTGGTCGAGGGGTGGCGCAGGGGCTTTAATCAGAGGTGGGGTTGCCGATACCAGGAGGTAGGGTGGGGGCGAGGGGGCCCTGGCCGGGGGATGAGAGCCAGGGATCAGCATTCCAGGACACGGAGAAGCAGGATCCTGGCTCTTCGCGAGCTTTGAAACCTTCCGCTTTGAATCTCGCCGCGGACTACGAAGTCGCTGTGGGAGACTGCTTTAGCAGCGAATGAGCGCGCGGGGGCACAAATGGGCTGCTGATAACCGTGGGGCGGCAGGGGGACGAGGGACGATATGGGGGACACAGGGAAAGCGATGGGGGCGCAAGGAAACACGCTGATGGAAAAACGCCATCCGGTTTTTCTCAGCACCGGGTATCCGGATCCACTGGGGGTGCGTCAGAAGGTGCTGGCGCCGTTGTTGAATCAGGCGCTGATGCCCTTGGGGATGACGGCGTTGGATGACGGCGCCGATCATATGCCGCTGGCGCAGCGGTTGATCGATGACAGTGACTATGTGGTGTTGATTCTGGGTGGGCTGTACGGCGCTCTTTCGCCGCTGGGGCTGAGCCAGATGCACCGCGAATTTGTCTATGCCGCCACCAAGCGCAAGCCGGTGCTGGCGTTCATTCACGAAGCACCGTCGCTGTTGCCGGAAGCGGCACGGGAAGCATCCCGTGAAGGTGCCGTGCGGCGCGATGATTTTGCCCGCTTGCTGCAGGGCAAGGCTCGCTGCCATAGCTGGCGCGAACCGGTGGATCTGGTGGAGCGGCTGACACGGGTGCTGCCGGATTGGTTGCGAATCCATCCGGCCGCCGGCTGGGTCCGGCCCGGTAACGCCGGTGGTAGTGAGGGCGCCGTTTTGCGCCGACGGCTGGCGGCCCTGGAAGCCGAGCGCGAGCGCTGGCTGACGGAGCAAAGGCCGGCGGCGGCGGTACTGGCCCGCGGCGGCGATGCGGTGGAGCTGGAATACAGTTGCGCGGTGTATCAAGGGGGCGCCTGCAAGCTGACGCGGGCGCGCAGCCACTGGCAATGGGACGCGGTATTCGGCTCGCTGGCACCGAAGATGCTGGAGGGCGCCAGCGAGGTGGTGTTGCGCAAGGCTCTGGAGCAGGCGTTGACGCGGCGGGCGCTGGAGGAATTGAAACCCCGTTTTCCGGAGGCCCACGCGGTGCGCAATGTGACGCTCGCGGAGCCGGTGCTGCAGCAGATCAAGGTGCAGCTACGGGCGCTGGGTTTGATCCGTCACGATGAGAGAGGGGTCGGGCCGGGTTGCTGGCGGCTCACCGCGACCGGTGACGCCGCCATGACCCAATTGCTGGCGCGGCGCCGCGAAGGGGGGTAGAGGTTATTACGAAGCCGCTGTGGGAAGCTTGCTTGCAAGCGAATGGGACAACGCCGGAGGACGGAATTCGCCAGCAAGCTGGTCTCCCACGGAGTGTGCCACGAAGCCGCCGTGGGAAGCTTGCTTGCAAGCGAATGGGACAACGCCGGAGGCCGTGTTCGCCAGCAAGCTGGTCTCCCACGGAGTGTGTCACGAAGCCGCTGTGGGAAGCTTGCTTGCAAGCGAATGGGACAACGCCGGAGGCCGTATTCGCCAGCAAGCTGGTCTCCCACGGAGTGTGCTACGAAGCCGCTGTGGGAAGCTTGCTTGCAAGCGAATGGGGCAACGCCGGAGGACGGAATTCGCCAGCAAGCTGGTCTCCCACGGAGTGTGCCACGAAGCCGCTGTGGGAAGCTTGCTTGCAAGCGAATGGGTCAACGCCGGAGGCCGTATTCGCCAGCAAGCTGGTCTCCCACGGAGTGTGCTCCGAAGCCGCTGTGGGAAGCTTGCTTGCAAGCGAATGGGTCAACGCCGGAGGCCGTATTCGCCAGCAAGCTGGTCTCCCACGGAGTGTGTCACGAAGCCGCTGTGGGAAGCTTGCTTGCAAGCGAATGGGACAACGCCGGAGGCCGTATTCGCCAGCAAGCTGGTCTCCCACGGAATGTGCCACGAAGCCGCTGTGGGAAGCTTGCTTGCAAGCGAATGGGACAATGCCGGAGGCCGTGTTCGCCAGCAAGCTGGTCTCGCACGGAGTGTGCTCCGAAGCCGCCGTGGGAAGCTTGCTTGCAAGCGAATGGGTCAACGCCGGAGGCCGTATTCGCCAGCAAGCTGGTCTCCCACGGAATGTGCCACGAAGCCGCTGTGGGAAGCTTGCTTGCAAGCGAATGGGACAATGCCGGAGGCCGTGTTCGCCAGCAAGCTGGTCTCCCACGGAGTGTGCCATGAAGCCGCTGTGGGAAGCTTGCTTGCAAGCGAATGGGACAACACCAGAGGACCGACATTTGCCAGTAAACTAGCTCCCACAGCGGCTCCGTAGTCTGGACAGTGAAACCCGGGCGCTCAACGCCCGGCCAGCTTCTCCTTGAGTGCTTCCACCACCTGATCCAGCGGCAGGTCCTCATTGTCTTCCGCGCCCCGGCGCTTGTATTCCAGCACGCCACGGTCCAGTCCTTTTTCCGCCACCAGAATACGGTGGGGGATGCCGAGCAGTTCGGAGTCGCTGAATTTCACGCCCACCCGTTCTTTCTCGCGGTCGTCGTAAAGCACCTCGATACCAGCCTCGGTGAGCGTCTGATAGAGCTGCTCGGCGGTGTCTTTTTCGCGCGGGCTTTTCTTCGGATTGAGCGGCATCAGTACCACCTGGAACGGGGCGATGGCTTCGGGCCAGATGATGCCGCGCTCGTCGTGGTTCTGCTCGATGGCGGCCGCCACGATGCGGCTGACGCCGATGCCGTAGCAGCCCATCGGCATGGTCACCGCCTTGCCGTTTTCGTCCAGCACGGTGGCGTTGAGGGCCTCGGAGTATTTGGTGCCGAGCTGGAAGATGTGGCCCACTTCGATGCCGCGTTTGATCACCAGGGTTCCCTGGCCATCCGGGCTCGGGTCGCCGTTCATCACCTTACGCAGATCGGCCACTTCCGGCAGCGCCACGTCGCGCTCCCAGTTGATATTGAAATAGTGCTTGCCGTCCTGGTTGGCACCGGCGCCGAAGTCGCTCATCTTCGCCACGGTACGGTCGACGATGCAGGGAATCGACAGATTCACCGGCCCCAGGGAACCGGGGCCGGCGCCGATGGCGGCGCGGATCTCCGCTTCCTCGGCGAAGGCCAGCGGCACCGCCACCGCCTCCAGTTTTTCCGCTTTGACGTCGTTCAGTTCATGGTCGCCACGGACCAGCAGGGCCACCAGGCCGCCCTCGGCCCCTTTCACCACCAGGGTTTTCACCGTCTTCTCGATGGGCAGGTCGAATTGCGCCACCAGCTGCTCGATGGTTTTGGCGTCGGGCGTGTCCACCAGCGTCATTTCGGCGCCGGGCGCCGGGCGCTCGCCAGCGGGGGGCAGCGCTTCGGCCAGCTCCACGTTGGCGGCGTAGTCGGAGGTGTCGGAGAAGGCGATGTCGTCCTCGCCGGAGGCCGCCAGCACATGGAACTCATGGCTGGCGGCGCCGCCGATGGAGCCGGTGTCCGCTTCCACCGGGCGGTAGTCCAGCCCCAAGCGATCGAAGATCGCGCAGTAGGCGCGGTGCATGTCCTGGTAGGTCTCGGCCAGCGATTCCGCGTTCAGGTGGAAGGAATAGGCGTCCTTCATGGTGAACTCACGGGAACGCATGACGCCGAAACGCGGGCGGATCTCGTCGCGGAATTTGGTCTGGATCTGATAGAAATTAAGCGGCAACTGCTTGTAGCTGTGAATCTCGTTGCGCGCCAGATCGGTGATCACTTCTTCATGGGTTGGTCCCAGGCAGAAGCCATTGTCGTGGCGGTCGTTGATGCGAAGCAATTCAGGGCCGTAGGCGCTGTCGCGGCCGGACTCCTGCCACAGCTCGATCGGTTGCACTACTGGCATCAATACTTCCTGGGCGCCGGCCCGCTCCATTTCCTCTCGCACGATCCGCTCCACCTTGCGCAGCACGCGCAGGCCGCTGGGCAGCCAGATGTAGAGACCGGATGCCAGTTTGCGGATCATACCCGCGCGCAGCATCAACTGGTGACTGATGACCACCGCGTCGGCGGGGGTCTCCTTGACGGTGGCAAGCAAATAGCGGGAAGTACGCATAATTTGTACGAATCCGGATCAATAAGGTGCGATTGACGGTGCCGAAGCGTTAAGTGGGCTATTCTACATAGTCGGCCCGGCGCTGACACCGGTAGGCTTCCTGTCAAAGCGGGCCTCTGGCACTATCTACGCACTATTCACTTATTCACTACTTACTATTCGTTTGCCATCGCCGATTTGAGAGAGAAGGAAGACAACAGTGCTGAGCGCGCAGGAAGTACAGACCATTATGTACAACGGCTTGCCTTCGGCGGCCGATACCGCTTTGCAGGTGGAATGGGTGGAAGGGAACCGGGCGCGGGTGCGCTATCCGTTCCAGCCGTCGATGATTCGCCCCGGCGGCACCATTTCCGGCCCGACCATGATGGGACTGGCGGATTCCGCCATGTACGCGGCGATTCTCGGTCGGCTCGGGGCGCTGGAAATGGCGGTGACGCAGAATCTGAATATCAACTTTCTCAGCAAGCCGGCGCCGGTGGACATGATCGCCGACGCCGAAATCATCCGGCTGGGACGGCGCTCGGCGGTGCTTGAGGTGCGTCTCTACAGTGTCGACAGCGATGACATGGTGGCCCATGTCACCGGTATTTACGCGCTGCCGGCGGCTACCTGAACTCCTTCTCCCAAATCAGATCGAGCGCCTGATTCTTGCTGCTCGACTGGGCTTCCAGGTGTAACTGCCGGGTCAGGGTGTAGCGCAGCATCACCGTGGATATGGCATCGAAAATCCCCACCGCGTAGGTCAGATACAGGCGCTCGGAGATCTGCTTGCCGAGCATCAGCGCGGCGTCCTCGGTGCCGCCCCAGTCGCTGCCAATGGTGACCTCATCCAGACCCAGGGTCTCGCTGAGTTTGCGGGTCACGCCGCTGCCCTGCAGGCCATAGATCGCCAGCGCCTGGGCCACCATGGCGGCGTCGGTCTGATTGGCGTTGCTGAGCCCGCGGCCGGTGAGCAGATAGGACATGGCCTCGCTTTCTTCCAGGGTCGGGTCGGAGAAGATCCGCGCCTTCGGTTGCTGCAAGGTGCCGCTGATACGCACCCCCACCACCAGGCTTTCACTGGGAATCTTGCGGATGGCGAGGATATCCAGGCCCGGGTTCTCCGGCGGTCCCTGGAACATCAGACGGCCATTGTCGATGGCCAGATTCTGGCCGTAGGCGCGGTAGCGGCCTTCCTTGATGGTCAGGTTGCCGTTGAGCTGGGCCGGCTGATCCACTTTCTGACTTACTCGCAGCTCGCCGCCCAAGGTGGCGGTGAGACCGAAGCCCTCGAAGCTGACCTTGTCGCCCAGTACCACGTCCACCGACATGGCGAAGGGCAGCGGCGCACGGTCTTCGGTCTCGGCGTCGATAATCACCTGGTCCGCACTCACCGACACCGCGCTTTCCGGTAGTTCGCGGGGCTCAAGGTGAGCCTCGGGCACGGTCAGGGTGCCGTCCAGGGTGAGATCCTGACCGTTGCCCTGAAGCCGCAGGGCCGGGCTGACCCAGACCTTGGCGTCCGGGCGGTTGGCCACCTTCAGACGCTCGCCATCGATGTTGAGCGTGACCGCCAGCGGTGATACCTCCGGACGCCATTCGCCGTCCAGGGTCAGGGTGCCTTCGCCGAACCGGGCGCGCCCGCCCAGTCGCAAGCCGGCGGCATCTCCGGCGGCGGTAAAGGTGATTTCCTCCATGGCGATCCCCAGTTCCGGCACACTGGCGCGGCCGCCGGTGAGATCGATCTGGCCGCTTAACCGTGGCGCGTCCTGCGTGCCACTGAGGTTCAATTCGCCACGGACGGCGCCGTTCAACTCGCCGATTTGCGGGATCAGGGCGGCGAAGTCATCGAGTTTGGGAATATCCAGACGCAGCCGGCCGTCAACCGGAGCCGCCGCGCTCAGGCGAGTGTTCAGCTCCGCGTCCAGGGAGCCGTGTCCGGCCACCACCAGGGCCAGTTGGCTGGCCAGGTTGCCCCGTTCGAGGGTGCCGTCGAGACGGGCGGTATCCAGGTTGAAGACATGGTCCTGTCCGGTATCGCGCACGATGAGCCGGGTGTGGTCGGCGCTCAGGGTCCATTCGCCGTTGGCGGCGGCCAGGGTGCCGGAGAAACGGCTGTCCAGGTTGATCTCGCCGGCCAGACTGAGTTGATCTCCGAGCCAGGGATTGAACAGGGTCAGCGGCAAACGGGCGAGTCGGGCCTCGGCGTTGAAACGGCCGCCGTCGCCGTGTTCACCGCCCAGACACAGGCGGCCCTCGCCGCTTTGACGTTGCAGACACAGTGTCTCCAGTTGCTGCCGGGTGGCACTGACGCTGAACGGCGCCGGTGCATCCAGTACCCAGTTGCCGGCGCGCGGTTCACCCAGTCGCCACTGTTCGATCCGGCCGTGCCAGCGCCAGTCCTGACTCAGAGCTGCCTGTAGGGCGAGTTCCAGCTCGGCGGTGTCCTGGTGGGCGGCGAGTGTCACCCGATGAGCCGCGCGGGTGCCCTGGACCGCCAGCGTCAATTGCTGCAGGCGCTGTTCAGCGCCCTGGCTTACCGGGCCCAGGGTCAGGGTCAGGCTTTGCCGGCCGTTGCCGGTTGTGAGATTGCTGAAGCGGGCATCAAGACGGGGCAGGTGCCAATCCTCCCAGGCCAGTTGCCGGCCGCCCAGGTCGCCGCTGAGCAGCGGGTTTTCCAGGGTGCCGGCCAACCGCCAGCGCAGGTCAAGGGCGCCGCGGGCCAGGCCTTGCCACGCCGACAAATCCGCCACCGCGGCGGTTCCCGCCAGCGCCAGCCGCTCTCCCACTTTGCCTTCGGCGGTGATCCGGTCCTGGCCCCAGCGGCCGGTCAACGTCAGACTCAGATCGCCGCCGGCGGGCTGGCTGGCCTTGCCGGTCAGCGATACCGGTTTTTTCCGCAGCGTGCCGGTGAGCGACAGGGGATCGACGCTGACACGCCAGTCCTGGTCGCGCCAATGTCCCTTGCTCCGTGCGCGCAGGGTCAGATTGCCGGGCCAGTCCGGGGCCACCAGCGCCGGGTCTAGCGCCTCGCCGTCGACGTTGAGGTCCCAGGCCGCGCCATTCTCATAGGACAGGCTGCCGGAGGCGCTGAGGTGCTGGCCAGCGCCGTCCAGATTCAACGTCGTCAAGGCCAGGGACCGGGTGCTGGCGGTGGCGTCCAGATTCAGCATGAGCGGGTGGCCGTCCGCTTCCAGATCGGCATTGCCCTGGATGTCGAGGGCATCGAGCGTGCCCACGGTGGTCAGCTTGCCGGCGCCCAGTTGCACCGGCACCGGAGTATCCACTGGCAGCGCCTGGGCCGGCCATTCATGGATCAGATCCAGGCTCAGGGTCTGATCCCGCCAGGCCAGGCTGCCGTTGCTGCTCAATGTCAGCGGCGCGCTGAGGTCGTGGCTGATGTTCAGTTTGTCCAGATCGCCACGGAAGATCAGACGACCGCCCAGTTGCGGTGCCACATCGTCACCGGCGGCGGGGCGGCGCCAGAGCAGGTCGCCCTGGGCTGGAAACGGAGTGTGCAGATTGCCGGAGAGACTGGCGTCCAGGCGGGTGTCGGCCACGGTGAGCGCGATCCGGGGCAGGTTCAGCCGTTGCCAGGCGGCCCATTGCTGCCCTTCCAGATCCCGCAATTGCAAATCGGTGGCGCCTTCCAGAATCAGTTCCTTCAGCGAGAAGGTATCAATGCGCACGCCCAGCGGCAGGGCGACGCTTTCGGGCATGGCGAATGGCGTGTCGTCCGGTTGCTGATCCGCGGGGGAGGGCGGTATATGCACCCGTACCTGGTCGGCATGCAGTTCGCCCAGGTAGAGCCAGCCGCGCAGGGCTTCCAATGGCACCAGCGAGAGGCGCAGCTGGTGCAGGTCCACCACCAGCTCATCCTGACGGTACCGCAAATGCGCCACCTCCGCGCCGCCGAGCAGATTGCCTTGCCAGCCTTCAATGGTGAGTTCACCGGGCAGAACCGGCTTGACCTGTTCCAGCACCCAAAGATTGCCGGCGCGGGAGGCCAGTAGTCCGTAGACGCCAGCGATCAGCAGCAACGGCAGCAGGATCATGATCAGCAGGGCCATGCGTAGCCAACGCCAGCGCTTCACAGGTCCGGCCCCATGCTCAGGTGCAGCCGCCAGGTGTCGCCGCCGCTCAGACCACGGGCCAGATCCAGACGGATTGGCCCCAGTGGTGAGCGCCAGCGCACGCCGAAACCGGCGCTGCGTTCCACATCGTAGTCGTTGAAGTCATTAAAGGCGTTACCGGCGTCGGAGAACACCGCCAGGCTCCATTGCCGGCTGATCGGACGATCGTACTCGACGCTGGTCACCAGCAAGTGGCGTCCGCCGATGACGTCATCGTCGTCGTTGGTGGGGCCGAGGGATTCGTAGGCAAAACCGCGCACGCTGGAGTCACCGCCGGCGAAGAAACGCAAGGAGGCGGGCAGATTGCGCACGTTGTCGATCTCGGTGTAGCCGACTTCGGCACGGGTCAGCAGGCGGCCCTTGCCCAGCGGGACAACCAGTTTGGCCCAGCTGTCCGCCTGCACGAAGCTGGACGACGACGCCATCGACTCATGGGCACCGCGCACCTTGATCCCCAGCCGCCACCCCCAGCGCGGGTAGATCGGATCGTCGGCGTGGACGCGGCTGATCTGGATGCCGGGCATGATCAGTTCGATGTGATCGGCCTGATCGGCCACATCGAAATTCTCCTGCAGGTATTCCAGCGAGGTGGTGACCACCCACTTGGACGGCAACTCGCGAATGTAATCGACCCCGGTGCTGAGAGTTTCACTTTCCCGGGTGTCGGTGATCTCGTTGAGGTAGCGGGCGTGCAGATCCAGCCGTTCGGTATTGGGATCGCGCAGGGGAATCTGGTAGTTGGCGCCCACCCCCTGACGCAGATCGGACAGCTCGGTTTCCGCCCGGGCGCGATGGCCGGCGCTGTTGACGCGGCGGTTCTCGATCCCCAGCCGCAGCCGGGGACCGGTATCGGTGCTGACCCCGACGCCGGTGAGCAGCGCCCAGCGGTTGCGCATGGTCAGGTTGACACCGACATCGATGGTCTTGCTGTCGGGGTTGACCTGGCGACGCTCCAGCCGCGCGGCGCTGAAATAGCTGGTGCCCATATAAGCCTGTTGGGTCGCCAGCAAACGTTCGTTATTGAAGGGCTCGCCGCTGGTGAAACGCAGATAGGCATGGACCAGACGCGGCTCCAGCGGGACTTCGTTGATGGTGATCTCTCCGACGCTGTAGCGCGGTCCGCTGTCCACCACCATGACCACCCTGGCCCGATGCCGGGCGCGATCCACTTCCAGGCGGTGGGTGGAGAGACTGCCCTCGGCGTAGCCCCGGTCGATCAGCAGCTGTTGCAGTCGGCGTTTCAGGGCCTCATAGCGATCGTGGCGTAACGGATTGCCGGGGGAAAGGTTCGCCTTGTCGATGGCATTCTGAAAAGCGGGATCCTGCTGCGCCTCGCCATTGAAGGTGATCGACAGGGTTTCCACGGTGGTGCGGGGGCCAGGGGTGATGGTGAGAGTAACACCGAAGCAGGCCTCGCCGCTGGCGTCCCGCCACTGTGGCACGATGTCCGGCTGATAATAGCCGAGAGCCTGCATGGCTTCTTCCGAGCGGCCACGAACCTGGCGCAGAATCAACGCCTTCTGGCCGGGGCCCGGCTGGCAGACGGCATCGTCCAGGCCGACCAGTACCCGCACATTGTCGCGCACGTCGTCACGCAGATCGCCATTGATGGTCAGTACCGGTTCTTGCTCCGCAGCCCGGGCCGGAGCGTTGACGGCAAAAGTCAGCACCAGAGGCAGCCCTGAGAGCAGGGCGCGAAGCGCGAGGGGCCGGCGGCGGCGTTCGGTCCTCATAGGGCGATGACAACTCGACAGTAAGACAACGGGCGATCGGATTCCGGCCGCCGGTGGCCGGTTCGGCGGTGATTGGGGCGAGGCGTTCGTGTAACGGTATTCCGGTGGTGAAAAAGGCTGTCCCTGATCATGACGCTACTACTTCGATTTCGCCCCTTGCTTGGCCTGGACGATGGGCCCGGCCCCTGACTCTGGAAAGACTACTGGAGGAGTTTAAAGGAAAGCCAGCAGTAGAGGGATTCTTTCACATTTGAGCCGGACGCCGGACGCTAGACGCTAGACGCTAAAGTCAAAACCCGGGGCTGCGGGCATTGCGGAAATAAAAAAGGCGTTTTAGTGCTTGCCAGGGCGTTGGGTCTGGTTTTGCATTATCGGCGTCCGGCGTCCGGCGTCCGGCGTCCGGCGTCCGGCGTCCGGCGTCCGGCGTCCGGCGTCCGGCGTCCGGCGTCCGGCGTCCGGCGTCCGGCGTCCGGCGTCCGGCGTCCGGCGTCCGGCGTCC
>NZ_SNUA01000029.1 GCF_004360225.1 Alcanivorax sp. 24 | reverse complement strand
AAGAAAACCCAGGCCTTGGTCATACTCGCCCGCAAACTCGCTCGTATCGCCTTTGCCCTGATGAAGCACAAAACCCTCTATCAATCGGAGGGCCAAATCGCTTGATCTCCAACATAGAATCTCCCACGGCGGCTTCGTAGCTCCTGCTGTGGGAAGATGTCCGGGCGGCGCTCCGCTTGGCGGCGAATCGGCGTTATTGCGTGTAAGCAGACTGTTTCGCAGCTGCCCGACAGTCGTACTCCGCTGCCCTTGATGGAGGGTAATCCGATCCCGATTGTCGCCTCACTCACTCCACCTGCAACAACCGGTCCGGCCCCAGTTCCACCGGGGCCAGATCGCCGGGTAACCGCCATTGGCCGGCATGCCGTTCCGCCGGCTTGTGGTCCACCTCCGGCAGGTTGGTCAGATCACGCACCGCGTCCCGATACAGGTCGGTGCGGTAGCATTGCGCGGCGAAAGTGCTTTTCTCCTCGATGCGGCCTTGCCGCCATCGCTGCATCTCCCCAAGCAGAAACTCCGCGTCCGAACGCCACGGGAAATTGGCTTGATAGGCGGAAAACACGTGAAAATGATGATGCGGGAACGGCTGGCCGGTGAGCCCGCCGGGCAAGCGCTGGGAAAACGGCGCGCCGATCACTTCCGCCGGCAGGCCCAGCCAGGCCGGATGCGCCAGCCACTCCAGACACGCCTGCAGATGTTCATCGGCATGGGTCGCCGCCCGATACAGGGCGCGCAGAAGAGCACGATGGGTATCCGGATGGGCCGCCGCCCACTCACGGGTCACCGCCAGCACTTTTTCCGGCGCGTTTTCCCAGATCTGGTAGCCGGACAGAAGGCAATGTCCGGCGCCGGTAAGCGCCGCCAGACTGTTCCAGGGTTCGCCCACACAGAAACCGTCGATGTGACCGAGCCGTAAATGATCCACCATTTGCGACGGCGGCAGCACCACCAGTTTGACGTCGTGGTCCGGATCGAGCCCCGCCACCGCCAGCCAGTGGCGCAGCTGATAAGCGTGGCAGGAAAAAGGAAACACCACCGCCAGTACCAGCGGCGCGTCACCGGCGCTGGCACGGGCCGCCACCAGCTTGTTCAGCGCCGCCGCCATGTCCTGGGGCGAAGGCCCGGATGCCAACGCGCACAGACCGTGATACAGCATCGGCGACACGGTCACGCCATTACCGTTGACGCCCATGGAGAAGGCGGTGGCCAACGGCTTCTTGATGCAACCCAAGCCGAGGGAGGTGCCCAGTAACATGGGAGCCAGCATCGGCGCCGCGTTCACCTGCCCCACCAGCAAACGGTCGCGCAAGCTGGCCCAGCTCCATTCCGGTTGCAGTTCCACGTCCAGACCTTCGTCGGCGAAATAACCGGCTTGCTGGGCCACCACCAACGGCAGGCTGTCGGTGAGCGGCATATAGCCGATGCGGAGTTTCATGGCGCTTGCTCCGCAAGTGCCGCCAGACGCCGGACGCTGGATGCCGGACGCTCTGAACGCGCCGCCTCTTCCCTACATAGGAATACTGGCAACGGCCAGACTCCGATCGAACTGTATCGCACTTCAAACAAAGTCATTCTCCTTGTGGGCCTGCGATTTTCGTGGCCGGCGTCAAGCGTCCAGCGTCCGGCGCCTTTCATCACCCCTGGGCTTTCAACAAATCGGCGTAATCCAGCACCGAACGGGCAACCTGTATCAGCGGTTGCCCGGTATTCATGGCCTGACGGCGCAGCATGGCGTAGGCGTCCTGTTCATTGAGGCGACGCCGTTGCATCAACAAACCCTTGGCGCGCTCGATCAGCTTGCGTTCCTCCAGCGCCTCACGAGTCCGTTCCAGTTCTTCTCTCAAGGCCTGATATTCACGGAAGCGAGCGGTGGCCACGCGCATCACGCTGCGCACCCGGGACAGATCGGTCTCCCCCGCCACGTAGGCACTGACCCCGGCGCGCAACGCGGCGACAATCAGCGCCTCATCGTCCTGGCCACAGAACATGACGATCGGGCGTGGCATATCGCGTTGCACCAACGCCATGCTCTCCAGAGTGTCCCGGTCCGGTGCGTTCATATCGACGATCACCATGTCGGGATTGCAGGCCATCACCTTTTGAGACAGACCGGCGGCGCTGGTGAGCCGGCACAGAATGACATGGCCCTCGTCTTCCAGCGCCCGCTCAAGCATGGCCGCCCGTGGCGGCTGGTCATCCACCAGCATGATCTTCAATGGCATCGGCTCGTCGGCATCCCTGGTTGGTGTAAAGCCCATGGTCAGGCGCGGCTTTCCTCGTCTTCCTCAGGGAAGCAACCGCTATGCCAAAGACCATCAGCGCCGGTTTCCGTGGTCGGCCCCACGCCGAGGCGGGCGCCATGCACCATTGCGGTGCACGATCCGCTCATCCTCTGCCCCGTGGTGGCGCATCGGTGCCGGTGAGACAGGAGGGCGCGGGCTCTTGCCGGCCGGACAGCGGCGTCACCTTGCGCTGCTTCTCATACAAGAAGCGCAGCACTTTTTGCCGGCAGCGGTGGTAGCCAGGATCGTCGGCCAGCGCCACCCGGTCGCGGGGCCTCGGTAATGTCACCGGCAGCACTTCGCCAATGGTGGCGGACGGGCCATTGCTCATCATCATGATGCGATCGGACAACAACACCGCCTCGTCCACATCATGGGTAATCATGATCACGGTGGTGCCCAGTTGCGCGTGAATGGCCATCAGCGAATCCTGCAGATGGGCGCGGGTGAGCGCGTCCAGTGCTCCGAAGGGTTCATCCATGAGCAACACACGCGGCTGCATCGCCAATGCCCGGGCAATGCCCACCCGCTGCTTCATGCCACCGGAAATCTCCCGCGGCGTCTTGTCCATGGCATGCCCCATGTGCACCAGCTCCAGGTTATGCGCCACCCAGTCACGCATTTCCTTTTTGCTCTTTTGTTTTCGGAACACCTGCCGCACCGCCAGTTCCACGTTTTCGAAGGCCGTCAGCCACGGCAGCAGCGAGTGATTCTGGAATACCACCGCCCGCTCCGGGCCGGGCTCGCTGACTTCCCGGCGGTCCAGAATCACACCGCCGTCGGTGGCACGCAGCAGCCCGGCGACAATATTCAGCACGGTGGATTTGCCACAGCCGGAGTGCCCGATCAGCGACACGAATTCGCCGGCGGCGATTTTCAGATTCACGTCCTTCAGAGCCTCGAAACGCCCCGTTGGTGTATCGAAGGCCATGCCCACGTTGGACAATTCCAATAACGCTGTCATACCTCCCCCTAACGCCGCGCGGCGCTCTTGTCCCAAACCAGAAATCGCTGCAACGCCAGCATCAGCCGGTCCAGTAGAAAGCCGATCAGACCGATCACCAGCACCGCCACCATGATGCGGCCCAGGGACTGGGAACTGCCGTTCTGGAATTCATCCCAGACGAATTTTCCCAACCCTGGGTTCTGCGCCAGCATTTCCGCCGCGATCAGCACCATCCAGGCCACCCCGAGGCTCAAACGCAGGCCGGTGAACATCATCGGCAACGCCGAAGGCAACACGATGCGCCGAACATGCTCGAAGGCGTTGAGGCGCAAGACCCGTGACACGTTGATCAGATCACTGCTCACCGAGGTCACCCCCACCGCGGTGTTCAACAAGGTGGGCCACAGACAGCAGAGCGTGACGGTGAACATGGAGTTGAGAAACGACTTGGCGATCCACGGATCGCCGCTGGTATAAACCGCGCTGACCACCATGGTCACCAACGGCAACCAGGCCAGTGGCGACACCGGTTTGAAAATCTGGATCAACGGATTCACCGCCGCGTGCAGGCCGGCACTCAGCCCGACCACGATCCCCAACGGTATCGCCAGCGCCGAGGCCAGCAGAAAACCGCTCATCACGGTAATCAGGCTGGTGCCGATCTGGTCGAAAAAGGTGGGCGCGCCGGTGTAGTCCCGACGCACCGGTTGCCAATCGGGCTGCTGCGCCAGGCGTGTCTCGATGTATTTCTCCTGACGCTCATGGAAAGCCACCTCCCGCTGACGCGCTTCACGATGCTCCTGATAGAGCGCCTGGGTCTGCTCCCAGACGGTGGCGGGGCCGGGGAATTGTCCCAGCGAGGTTTGAATATTCCGCGCCGCCCAATGCCACAGCAGTAAAAACAACAGGATTCCCAGCAACGGCCAGACCAGTTGCCGCAGGACGGCTTGCTGTTGCGCTGGCCCGGCCTTGCCGCGCATCAGATCGCGACAGGACGCCAGCCAGTCCGGCAGTGTCATTGTTACCATGAAGCCTCCTCGCCGCTCAGAGACGGTCGCCTTCTTTCAAGCCGATGGAGAATTGGTCCAGATAGGTATTCGGGTGACGGCCGTCATAGGTAATGCCGTCGATGAACTCGCTTTGCGGCGGTTTGAAACCGTCCTCGCTGTCAAAGTCGGGAAAGTCATCCGCGCTCATCTTGCCTTCTTCGATCAGTGCCTCGGCGGCGGCGACGTAGACATCGGGCCGATACACTTTGCGCGCGGTTTCCAGATACCAACTGTCCGGTTTGCTTTCGCTGATCTGCCCCCAGCGGCGCATTTGCGTCAAATACCAGATGGCATCGGAGTAGTACGGGTAGGTGGCGTTATGGCGGAAGAATACGTTGAAATCCGGCACCGGCCGGGCGTCGCCTTTCTCATACTCGAAGGTGCCGGTCATGGAATTGGCGATCACCTCCTCGTCGGCGCCGACGTAGTTGGGACGAGCCAGGATTTTCACCGCCTCGGCACGATTGGCGTTATCGTTTTCGTCCAGCCATTTGGCGGCGCGAATCAGCGCCTTGACCACGCGGATATGGGTGTTGGGGTAGTGATCCGCCCACGCCTTGCTGACACCGAACACCTTTTCCGGATTGTTTTTCCAGATTTCGTAGTCGGTGATCACCGGCACGCCGATGCCCTTGAACACCGCTTGCTGGTTCCAGGGCTCGCCCACGCAATACCCGTGAATGGTGCCCGCCTCCAGGGTCGCCGGCATTTGCGGCGGTGGCGTTACCGACAGCAACACATCCGCCTGCAACTGGCCGCTGGTATCGCCTTTGTGCGGCGCATAGAAGCCGGGATTCAATCCGCCCGCGGCAAGCCAGTAACGCAACTCGTAGTTGTGTGTGGACACGGGAAATACCATGCCCATGCGGAACGCCTTGCCTTCCTTGCGGTAGGCTTCCACCACCGGTTTCAGAGTGTCCGCCTTGATCGGATGCACCGGTTTGCCGTCCCGCTCCGGAATCGACGCCTTCATCGCCCGCCAGACCTCATTTGAAACGGTAATACCGTTACCGTTCAGATCCATGCTGAACGCGGTGATGATATGAGCCTGGGTGCCATAACCAATAGTGGCGCCCAAGGGCTGTCCGGCCAGCATATGGGCGCCGTCCAGCTGCCCGTCGATGACCCGGTCCAGCAGCACTTTCCAGTTGGCCTGGGCTTCCAGCGTCACGAACAGCCCTTCTTCCTCGAAGTAGCCTTTCTCGTAGGCCACCGCCAGTGGCGCCATGTCGGTCAATTTTATGAAGCCGAATTTCAGTTCCGCCTTCTCCGGCCAGCCCACGGTCTCGGCCAGGGCCGGCATCGCCACCAGCCCCATCAGCATCGCCAGCCGGCGGCACCACCGTTGAATTCCCATCATGCGTCACACCCCTTCCGTACTTCGAATTGCCCGACCTTAAAAATGGACGGTGGCCATAAAAAAAGCGCCCGAGAACGATCGGCGGATACCACCGAACGTTCTTGAGCGCCTTTGCTCGTGATCGCGCCACCGCCATTGGTGGCACTCTCACTGGTTTGTCATTCCGGGCTAGACAGGAGCAAACCCTGTGCCAAAAGGGAAAAACCTTTCAGCTCAGCCAGTTAGCAGGGCAAGGGGGAAAAACCGGAGAACACGGACGTAACCAAAACAGGGAAGACGCACCAATTCGGCGCCGATTCGGCGTGCCGATTCAGGGCAGGATTCTCCGACAGGCTGGGCCCGAAGCCGATTCGCGGGCTTTGGAGACATAAACTTGCCACGGTATTCGCTGCCAAGGCAGCTTCCCACAGCGGCTCCGTAATCCCCCTCTGTGGGAAGCTGCCTTGGCAGCGAAGAGGCCTGCCGGTATCAGCGCGTCACATCGAAACGCAGAACGCCAATCACCTGCCCTCTGCCGGTCCGCACTTCCACTCGCCAGCGGCCTTCGGCGTGATCCGGGAAATGCCGTTTGTGGGACCAGGTGCGATAGCCTTCCTGGCGGCCGCCGGTGAGTTCCAGGCCGATCCGGTCCACCAGTTGGCCATCGTGGTACCAGTAATGATCGACCGGCTGCCCCAGTCCCAGCGGGGCGCGGATCGCGGTATAGGCGAACAGCCCACCGCTCAGCTCGGAGGCATCGAAGCGGGTACCGGTCACCAGCGGTTCGCGGCGCTCGCGATTGAGCGTCAACGCCATGGTCCGGTGTTCCAATGACAGGGTCAGAGGCGGCACCAGCCGGGCTCCCCACAGCGGGACGCTGGCGATCACCACCGAGAACAACACCAGTGCCACCCAGCGATACACCGGGCGCGGCCCACCCACGCGCCAGAAGCTGGGCAGCGCGACCAGGGCGGTGAGAATGGCGGCACCGTCCAGGGCCAGGTTGGTGGGCACCTTGACGATCAGAGGCAATAACACCAGCAACGCCACGAACAGTGCCCAGGCGTGGTAGCCAAAATACAGCGCCCGGTGCGCCGCCAGCCGGAAATACAGGGGATCGACGATACTGACCAGCGCGCTGGTCACCACCAGCCCCGTGAACAGCACATAGGCGGCGCCACCGGACCATTGCAGCAGAATGAACGGCAGCGTGAAGAAGAAGGCTTCCTGGTGCACCCCCTGGAGCATCAGTTTCAACGCCCCTTGGGACAGCTTCTGCATGGCCGGGCCGCGTAAAAACCGCGACCACAGCCCCTCGGTGAGCAGCGCCAGCCAGGTGGTGACCAGGATCACCGTCAGCACCGTGGCCAGCCAGGGTTTGCGTTCCACCAGGAAATAACTGCTCAGACCGAGCAGAAAGCTGCCCACCGCCCACAGGTAGCGCAAGCGGTGAAAGCGGCGTATCAGGGCGTCAAGCCACGTGGAGTTCATCATCACCCGGAGTGGTTATAGGGGGCTCCAGGATACCGATAGCGGTGTCAGCCCACCATGTTCAACAGCACACCGGCGGCCACCGCCGAACCGATCACGCCGGCCACATTGGGGCCCATGGCGTGCATAAGCAGGTGATTGTGCGGATTGGACTCCAGCCCCACCCGGTTGGCCACCCGCGCCGCCATCGGCACCGCGGAAACCCCGGCGGCGCCAATGATCGGGTTCACCGGCACCTTGCCGACGGCGTTCATCAACCGGGCCATCAATACACCGGAGGCGGTACCGATGACGAAGGCCGCCAGCCCCAGCAACAGGATGCCCAGGGTTTCCAGCACCAGGAAGCTCTCGGCGCTGAGTTTGGCGCCCACCGCCAGTCCCAGCAGGATAGTGACCGTATTGATCAAAGCGTTGCTGGTGGTGTCCACCAGACGGCTGACCACGCCGGCCTCGCGCATCAGGTTGCCGAAGCAGAACATGCCCAGCAGCGGTGCCGCGTCCGGCAACAACAGGGCCACCAGGATCAGCAGCAGCACCGGGAACAGTATTTTTTCCAGGCGGCCCACCGGGCGCAGCTGCTCCATGCGGATTTCCCGCTCCTTGCGGGTGGTGAGCAGACGGATCACCGGTGGCTGGATCAGCGGCACCAGGGCCATATAGGAATAGGCGGCCACGGCAATGGCGCCAAGCAGATCCGGTGCCAGGCGGGCGGTGACGTAGATACTGGTGGGGCCGTCGGCGCCACCGATAATACCGATACTGGCGGCATCGGCGAGAGAAAAGTCCATGCCCACCGCGTTCAGCGCCAAGGCGCCGAGCAGCGCGGCGAATATGCCGAACTGGGCGGCGGCGCCAAGCAACAAGGTGCGCGGATTGGCCAGCAGCGGGCCGAAATCGGTCATCGCTCCGACGCCCATGAAAATCAGCAGCGGGAACACACCGGTGGTGAGCCCCACGGTGTAGATCAGGTACAGCAGGCCATCGTTGAAGTTGGCGTCGGTGGCCAGACTGTGCAACTGCGACTGCAACGCCGGTGCCGCATCGTGATAAGCCCGCATCAGGGCCTTCACGCCCGTCGCCGGGTCGACACCAAGAGCGGAAGCCATCTGTGCCAGCAAGGCACCGTCGCCGAAGTGCAGCGCCTGGCTCACCGCCGACTCCGCCAGGCCCGCCACCGGAATGTTGGCGAGAATACCGCCAAAGCCGATCGGCACCAGCAACAGCGGTTCAAAATTCTTGCGGATGGCCAGGTACAGCAACACCAGACCGACCGCGATCATCACCGCCTGGCCCCAGGTCAGGTGATACAAACCGGTGCTGTGCCAGAGACTGAGCAACGCATCCATGGATCAGTCTCCTATCACCAGCAGAACGTCGCCCACCGCCACCGCGTCGCCGCTTTTGACGCGGACCTCCCGGACCGTGCCGGCGCGGTGGGCGGACACATCGGTCTCCATTTTCATCGCTTCCAGCACCAGCACTTTCCGCCCCGGTTCGACCTTGTCGCCGGGTTTGACCAGCACCTCGAAGATGTTACCGGCCAGCGGGGCATTCAGTGGTTCTCCGGCGCCACCGACCTGGGAGGCCGATGCGGCGGCCGGCGCCTGGACACCATTCTCGGACAACGGTCGGATGCCCTCGACATCACCGCCATCCGCCACCGACACCACATAGCTCTGCCCTTCCACGGTAACGGTATAGACCCCCTCGCCTTTGCCATCGCCGTCTTCTTCCGGCGCCGGTTCAAAGGCCGCCGCATTGCCACGGTTGGCCAGAAATTTGAGCCCCACCTGAGGAAACAGCGCATAGGTAAGCACATCGTCCAGACGCTGCTCGCCCTGTGCCAGCGAGACATTCTGCTGCCGCGCGTTGTCTTCCAGTTCCTGCTGCAACCGCGCCAGTTCGGGTTCCAGCAGATCCGCCGGGCGGCAGGTCACCGGCTCGTCGCCTTCCAGCGCCCGCGTCTGCAATTCGGCGTTGAACGCCGCCGGCGCCAGACCGTATTCGCCGCGCAGCACACCACGGGTTTCCTTACTCAAGGCCTTGTAGCGCTCGCCGGCAAGCACGTTCAGCACTGCCTGGGTGCCGACAATCTGCGACGTGGGGGTCACCAGCGGAATGTAGCCCAGGTCCTTGCGCACCCGCGGGATTTCTTCCAACACCTCATCGAAGCGCTCCTCCGCGTTCTGCTCACGCAGTTGGCTTTCCATATTGGTGAGCATGCCGCCGGGCACCTGTGCCACCAGAATGCGTGAGTCGACACCACGCAGGCTGCCTTCGAAGCGGGCGTACTTGAGCCGCACCTGGCGAAAATAAGCGGCGATGTCTTCCAGACGCTTCAGATCCAGTCCGGTATCCCGTTCCGTTCCCTGCAGCATCGCCACCACCGTTTCGGTGGGGCTGTGTCCGTAGGTCATCGACATGGAGGAAATCGCGGTATCGACGTTGTCGATGCCGGCTTCCGCCGCCTTCAGCGCGGTGGCGGTGGACAGTCCGGTGGTGGCATGACAATGCAGGTGTACCGGTATGGACAAGTCCGCCTTGAGACGCTTCACCAACTCATAGGCGATATTGGGGGTCAATAACCCCGCCATATCCTTGATCGCCACCGAATCAGCGCCCATGGCTTCGATCCGTTTGCCCTGCTCCACCCACACCTCCAGGGTGTGCACCGGGCTGACCGTGTAAGCGATGGTGCCCTGGGCATGCCCGCCCTGCTTGATCACCGCCGCCACCGCGCGCTCGATATTGCGCATGTCGTTCATGGCGTCAAAGATACGGAACACGTCCACGCCGTTTTTCACCGCGCGCTCGACAAAGGCGTCCACCACGTCATCGCCGTAGTGGCGGTAACCAAGCAGATTCTGCCCGCGCAACAGCATTTGCTGTGGCGTGTTCGGCATGGCCTTTTTCAGTTCCCGAATGCGTTCCCAGGGATCTTCCCCAAGGTAACGGATGCAGGCGTCGAACGTGGCGCCACCCCAGGATTCCATGGACCAATAACCGATCTGGTCAAGCTTCTCGGCGATGGGCAGCATGTCATCCAGACGCAGGCGCGTGGCCAGCAGGGACTGATGGGCATCGCGCAGGACGACATCGGTGATGCGCAGGGGTTGGGTCGCGGTCATGGGAGGTTCCGATCGGCTCAGGGGCGGGTAGCCCGATGTTGTCGAATGGCGGCCTGAATCGCGGCCAGAACTTGCGGAGACGGTTGTTCGGCGGAGGAAGCCGGGTTGTCCGTAGCGGCGGGTGGCGCCGTGGCAGCCGGCGCGAATCGGTTAATCAGCGCGGCCATGGTCACCATCACACCCACCAGAATCAGCAGGAAGGTCATCACCACTCCCATACCGAGCAGCATCAACTCCAGACCCTGGGACAGTAATGCGGTCATCAGGCGCTCCCCCTGTAGGATTCAGCGTCGGGCCTTGGCGGCCTCGCGATATTGGGCCTTGGCGGCCTCGTGATATTGGGCCTTGGCGGCCTCGTGATATTTCAGCCGCCTTTTGGGCAGCAAAAGCCATCTCTTGTGCGGCGCAATGTAGCGGCATTGTCGACAACAGGCAAGATGGCGGATTGGACGATTTTTTCAGCTCAGGGCCGGAAGCGCCGTGTTAACAGGGTTTCGAGGCATTCAGGAGAAAAGTGCTTCACTGCGTATATTGGGAAGTTGTCGACATTCAGGAACGAATGCCGATTCGCGGCGGTACCGTTGTTGCGGTATCACGATCCGTGGACCACGGTGATTCCGCAATTCGCTGACACCTCAAGCCGCCGGCCCCGCAGACATGCATTCAGGGATTGCCACGAAGCCGCTGTGGGAGATTCTATGTTGGAGATCAAGCGATTTGGCCCTCCGATTGATAGAGGGTTTTGTGCTTCATCAGGGCAAAGGCGATACGAGCGAGTTTGCGGGCGAGTATGACCAAGG
>NZ_SNUA01000028.1 GCF_004360225.1 Alcanivorax sp. 24 | reverse complement strand
GGCCTATTATGGAGATGGGCGGGGCGGTTGCAAAATTTCCTCAAAGATCAGCGCCGGCGCATCAAACTTTCCGGGGCCCTCATAAAATCCCCACACTTTTCCGTATACTCCCGGCCATGGCAAAAAAAGCGAAGAGAGCGGCTCCGCGCCGCCGTAAGAAGAAAGCGTCGGCGCGGCGCTGGATCAGTGGGCGTTTCCTCGCCAAGGTCCTGGCGGTGGGGCTGGTGGCGATGGCCGCTGGCCTGATCTATCTGGACGCTCTGGTGCAGGAACGGTTCGACAGCCATGTCTGGCAGCTGCCGGCGCGGGTCTATGCCCGGCCGGTGGAGCTGTATCCCGGACGGGTTCTGTCGCGGGCGGACATGCTCAAAATGCTGGAGCTGATGCGTTACCGGCAGGCGCCGGGCGCGCCCACGGCCGGTAGTTATTCGGTGAACGGCAATCAGCTGATCATTCATACCCGGGGGTTCCGCGACAGCGACGGTGGCGAACCGTCCCAGCGCCTTAATCTTCGTCTTGGCGGTGGTGAGATCGCATCGTTGCGGGCCGGGCAGGGCGGCTCTCTGGCGCGGCTGGAGCCAATGCAGATTGGCAGCATCCATCCGGGGCACAGCGAGGACCGGGTCTATGTGCCGCTGGACCGGGTGCCGCCGCTGATGGTCAAGATGTTGCTGGCCACCGAGGATCAGGATTTCCACGAGCATCACGGGGTGTCCCTGCGCGGCCTGGCCCGGGCCATGCTGGCCAATATCAAAGCCGGCCGTCTGGTGCAGGGTGGCAGCACGCTGACCCAGCAGCTGGTGAAGAATTTCTGGCTCACGCAGGATCGCACCCTGCTGCGTAAACTGGTGGAACTGCCAATGGCGGTGCTGCTGGAACTGCACTACAGCAAGGAGCAGATTCTCGAGGCCTATATCAATGAGGTGTACCTTGGCCAGGACGGATCCCGTTCCATCCATGGCATGGGGCTGGGTGCGCAGTTCTATTTCGGTCGTCCCCTGGAAGAACTGGAGCCCCATCAACTGGCGACCCTGGTGGGGTTGCTCAAGGGGCCCAGCTGGTACGATCCGCGCCGCCGTCCGGAGCGTTCGCTGAAGCGTCGCAACACGGTGTTGCAGGTGGCTCGTCAGCAGGGCGCGCTGAGCGAGGAAGAACTGCACCGCTTCAGCAAACGGGGACTGGAAGTGGTGCCACGAGGCGAGTCGCCACTTTACGCGTTCCCCGCGTTCATCGATCTGGTGCGGCGCCAGCTTGCCCGCGACTATCCGCCGGAAGTGCTTGGCGTCGATGGTCTGCGTATTCACTCCACGCTGGACGTGCTGGCGCAACTGGCGGCGGAAAAGGCGCTGCGCGATCATCTGGAAAGCAAGGATCCCGGTGGCAAGAACCATCTCAATGGCGCGGTGGTGGTGGTGGCGCCGACCCAGGGGGATGTATTGGCGGTGGTCAGCAATCGCCGCTCCCGGGAACATGGTTTCAACAGGGCGCTGGACGCGGTGCGGCCGATCGGTTCGCTGGTGAAGCCAGCGGTGGTGCTGGCGGCGCTGGAGCAACCGAAAAAATACAGTCTGGCCACCATCGTCAACGATGAGCCGCTGTCGGTGCCGCTGCGCAACAATGACCCCTGGCAGCCAAAGAACTTTGACAACAAATCCCTGGGCCCAATGCCGATACATGACGTTCTGGTGCGTTCGCGCAACCAGGCGCTGGCGCGACTCGGCATGGATGTGGGCCTGAACAAGGTGGCGGACACGCTGAAGACCTTGGGGGTACAGCGGGATATCCCTCTCTATCCGAGTATTCTGTTGGGCAGCTTGGGGCTGACGCCGTTCGAGGTGGCGATGATGTATCAGCCGCTGGCCACTGGTGGTTTCGCCACGCCGTTGCGTTCGATCACCGATGTGCTCGATAAGGATGGCCAGCCGATCGCGCGTTACCCGATCACCACCGAGGAGGTGCTACCGCCGGAGCCGGTGTTCGTGTTGCAGCAGGCGATGCAGGATGTGGTCGACCAGGGCACCGGCCGTGGCGTGCGTGCCAAGCTGCCGGCTTCGGTGAAGGTGGCCGGCAAGACCGGCACCAGCGATAATTTCCGCGATGCCTGGTTCGCCGGTTTCTCCGCCAATCATCTGGCGGTGGTGTGGGTCGGTCGGGATGACAATAGCCCTGCCGGAGTCAGCGGTTCCTCTGGCGCGGTGCCGGTATGGGCGCAAATGATGGCTTCGCTGCCGCAACGCAGCCTCTCGCAGAAGCCCCCGGCCGGAGTGGAGTGGGTTTGGATGGATCCGTCCGGTACCCTGGTCAGCGGTGAGGGCTGTGATGGCGCCCGCCGTTACCCGATGCTGCCCGCATCGATTCCCGAGGAGGCTGACCGTTGCGGGTCTCGTGACGGCGACAACAAGAAAGGGGTATTGCAATGGTTCAAGGGCTGGTTCGACTGACGTTGCTGGCCGCCATGCTGGCCGGTTGCGCGACGACACCCACGACGGGCACGGGAGGCGATTATGGCTCTTCTTCGTCCTCATCCTCGTCGTCGTCATCGACGCCTTCCGGTGAGCCCGGGCGGGAGCCGGTGGATGCCCGGGCCGACCTGCAAGGGTCGCCGGCGCTGGCGCTGCTTGATCGCGCCGAGGGGGCTCGCAACCAGGGCAATATGTCCGCGGCCGGACGTTACCTGGAGCGGGCGCTGAACATGGAACCTGACTCATCCTGGGTGTATCGGCAACTGGCCAGGTTGCGTCTGGAAGAAGGCGACGCCCATTCCGCCGAAGGGTTGGCCCTGAGAGCCTTGCGGCTGGCGCCCTACAATCCGGGGTATCAGGCGGAGTTGTGGGAACTGGTGGCCACCGCCCGCGAGCGGCAGGGGGACAAGGACGGCGCTCGCGAGGCCAGGAAGCGGGCTCAGGAATTGCGCCGGGGTACCGCATGACACCGGCGGTCAAGGCCGCCGAGAAAGCCGGCGTGGCCTTTCGCACACACAGCTACCAAGCCGATCCACAGGCCCCCAGCTATGGGTTGGAAGCGGCGGACGCTCTGGGCCTGCCGGTTGAACAGGTCTTCAAGACACTGCTGGCAATGGTGGACGAGCGGCCTCAGGTGGCCATGGTGCCGGTGCACAAGCAGCTGGATCTGAAAGCTCTGGCCAAAGCCGCTGGCGGTAAGAAAGCGTCCATGGCGGATGCCGCCGTGGCGCAGCGGCTTACCGGCTATGTGCTCGGGGGTATCAGCCCGCTGGGGCAGAAAAAGCGGCTGCCGCTATGGCTCGACGACAGCGCCGAAAGCCAAAGTGTTTTGTATATGAGCGGCGGCCGGCGCGGCTTGGAAATTGAAATGGCGCCGGCGGACCTGCTGGCACTGACCGGCGGTCGTCTGGCGCTGCTGGCCCGCTAACACACCGTTTGCCGCTACAGCGCCGCGAACGCTTCGCGGGCGGCGTTGATGGTGGCGTCGATGTCTTCATCGCTGTGGGCGATGGAGACGAAACCGGCCTCAAAGGCGCTGGGCGCCAGATAGATACCGCGGTCCAGCATGGCATGGAAAAAGCGTTGGAAGCGTTCCGTGTCGCAGGCCATCACTTCCGAGAAACGGCTGATCCGGGTCTGTTCGGTAAAGAACAGACCGAACATGCCGCCCACCTGATTGGTGGTGAAGCCGATCCCGCATTCCCGCGCCGCCATCGATAACCCCTCGGTGAGGCGCCGGGCTCTGGCTTCCAGGGCGTCATGGAAACCGGGCTCGAGCAAAGCCCGCAGGGTGGCCAGGCCGGCGGCCATCGCCACCGGATTTCCTGACAGGGTGCCAGCCTGATAGACCGGCCCCAGTGGCGCCAGGCTTTCCATGACCTCTCGCCGGCCGCCGAGAGCGCCCACCGGCATGCCGCCGCCGATGATCTTGCCCAGGGTGGTGAGGTCCGGGGTGATGCCGTAAAGGGCCTGGGCGCCGCCCAGAGCGACGCGGAAGCCGGTCATTACCTCGTCGAAGATCAGCAGCGCACCGTGTTCGCTGCACTGGGCCCGCAAGGCATCGAGGAAGCTCTGGGTGGGCGGTACGCAGTTCATGTTGCCGGCCACCGGCTCGACGATCACCGCGGCGATGTCGCCACCCTGCTTGGCGAACACTTCCGCCACGGCGGCGGCGTCGTTATAGGGCAGTACCAGGGTGTCGGCGGTGACCGCCGCCGGCACGCCGGGGGAGCTGGGTGTGCCCAGAGTCAGGGCACCGGAGCCGGCTTGTACCAGCAAGCTGTCCACAT
The DNA here is from genome assembly GCF_004360225.1 of Alcanivorax sp. 24. Lineage (GTDB taxonomy): Bacteria > Pseudomonadota > Gammaproteobacteria > Pseudomonadales > Alcanivoracaceae > Alloalcanivorax > Alloalcanivorax xiamenensis. The sequence continues at coordinate 11,304 of NZ_SNUA01000028.1, read as the reverse complement.
GGCCGTGGTAGCACCCTTCGAATTTTATGATCTTGTCCCGGCCGGTATGACCACGAGCCAGGCGGATGGCGGACATGGTGGCTTCGGTGCCGGAGTTGACCATGCGCACCATGTCCATGGAGGGCACCATCTCGCAGACCAGATCGGCCATCTCCACTTCGGCCTCGGTGGGGGCGCCGAAGCTCAGCCCGCGAGCCACCGCCTGTTGCACCGCTTCGCGCACCGCCGGGGCGTTGTGGCCCAGTATCATGGGGCCCCAGGAGCCAACGTAGTCGACATAGCGGTTGTCGTCCTCGTCGAACAGGTATGCACCCTCCGCCCGCTCGAAGAACACCGGGGTGCCGCCGACACCGTTGAAGGCGCGGACCGGCGAGTTGACGCCACCGGGAATGTGCTTCTGGGCACGGCGGAACAGCTGCTCGGATTGCGTGCGACTCATGGGGACTCCTTGCGAAACGGATCCGGGCCCGGCTCGTGGGGGAGCGGGACAGAGGATCATGAGGGTGGCATCCGCCACCGGGGATTGATGGGCATTATGCGTATTCCGGAAACCGGTCGCCACCTCCGAAGAGCCTGTTTCGGGTCAGCGAACGGGGAACAACCGGGAGAGCTGGCGCGCCCGGACTTCGATCTCATCGCAGTCGGCGGTGGCGAACAGGCCGTGAATCAGAGCAACCATATCGGCGCCAGCGTCGATCAGCGGTTGGGCGTTGTCCGCGGTGATGCCGCCGATGGCAACCAGCGGTTGAGTAAAGCGGTCACGGGCTTGCCGCAGGGTATCCAGCGTCACCGGCGGTGCCTTGGGCTTGGTGTGGGACGGATAGAAGCGCCCCAGCGCCAGATAATCCGCGCCCTCGGCGGCGCCTTTGGCGGCCAGTGCCAGATCGCCGTGGCAGGAGACGCCGATGATTTTGTCGGCGCCAAGCAAGGCGCGGGCGGCGGGTACGGCACCGTCATTTTGTCCCATATGTACGCCGTCGGCATTGACCGCCTGGGCCAGAGCCGGGTCATCATTGACGATGAACAGTGCGTCGTATTGGTGGCACAGTTCCGCCAGGCGGCCGGCCCGCTCCAGTCGTTGCATGGCGCTGGCGGGTTTGTCGCGGTACTGCAGCAGCCGGGCGCCGCCGCGCAGAGCGGCCCGGGCCGCGGGCAGCAGGCGCTGGTCCGGGATCAGCATCGGGTCGGTGATGGCGTAGAGGCCGTGCAAGGGGGATGTCATGGCGTCCTCCGGTCCGGAACGTGCTGGCCCTGGCCCGGCCGCCAGGCGGCGCGCAGATATTGATCCACATGAGCCTGTCCCTCCGCCACCGCTTGTTCCAGTGGCATGCCCTGGCCGCGCAGGCAGGCAATGGAGGACGCCAGGGTGCAGCCGGAACCATGGTAAACATGGGGCAGGCGCCGCCAGTGCCAGCTTTGTGTCTCGCCGCTGTCCAGGAACAGATGATTGCTGACCTGATCGGTATCGTCATGGGTGCCGGTGATCAGCACCGCTTTGGCGCCACTCCGGCACAGGCGCTGGCCGCAACGGGCCGCGCTTTGCCCCCCCGCCGGGTCAGGCTCGCCGTCCTCCCCGGCCAGCAGCCGGGCCTCGGGCAGGTTGGGGGTGAGCAGTTCGCACAACGGCGCCAACTCGCTGATCATGGCGTCGCCAAGTGATTCCCTGGTCAGGCTGCCGCCGCTTTCCGCCGCCAGGACCGGGTCCAGAATCACCGGCACACCGGGCAAACGTGCCAGCAGGCGGGCGATGAAGTGGACCGTGGCCAAGGATCCGGTCATGCCGATCTTCACCGCCTGGAAGTCGTAATCGGCGAGCAGGGCGTCCGCCTGACGCTCCAACAGATCAATATCCGTCAGTTGGAAACCCAGCACGTGCTGGCTGTTCTGCACGGTCAGGGCGGTGATCAGAGTGCTGGTCAGCCCGCCCAGATCATGGATTGCCTCGATATCGGCGTGAATGCCGGCGCCGCCGGATGGGTCGTGTCCGGCGATAACAAGAATATTGGGTTTCATGGTGTCGTCGTCGAAAGCCGAAGGGCGAAAAGTGGCACGTCGCGCGGGGCGCGGACGTGATAAGGCTAGCGTCGGGCGTTCAAGCAATGGCGTCAAGGGCCGTGATCAGAACGGTTTCACCACCACCAGAATCACGATGCCGATCAGCAGCAGTACCGGTACTTCGTTGAACACACGAAAGAACCGATGGCTTTTGGTATTGGCGTCGGCGGCGAACCGTTTCAGATGCGCCAGACACATATGATGGTAGCCGATCAACAGCACCACCAGGGCCAGCTTGGCGTGCATCCAGCCCTGGGTTTTGTACAGGTCCCAATGGCTGATCAGCATCCACAGGCCCAGCACCACGGTGACGATCATGCTCGGGTTCATGATGCCCCGGTAAAGCTTGCGCTCCATGATCTTGAAACGCTCGCGACTGACCTGATCCTCGGCCATGGCGTGATACACGAACAGGCGTGGAAGGTAAAAAATACCAGCGAACCAGCATATAACCGCAATCAAATGAAAGGCTTTCAGCCACAAAAACATGGGGCGGGGCTCCTTGTAGCGGAAGCAGCCCAGTGGCTGTACCGGGCTTCCGGGCGTACACTATAACGGCTTTTTAATGGAGCCTGCTCATGATCTTTACGCCACCGCGCCGGTGCTCCCTTCTCACCTGGTGGACAGTGTCGTCAGGTCGTGATTCCGATTGTGCGGTGTAGTCAATCTACATAAACAGGCGTAATCGCGGGCTGGCGGCAAAATACCCGGAGGGCACAAGGGGCGCCCGTCCCTTCGGGTTGCGCTGGAAAAGGCGCCATGCTGCGTTACGGACTTTGATTTTGGAACCACCAGAGCCTGCAGTCCACGCCTTGCCTGGCGCCTTTTCCAGCAGCAACGCGGTGGTGTAAAGATCATGAGCAGGCTCCCAATAATCACGTCCGGGTTGGCGGAGGGCTGGCCGGGGTGTGCTTTTCTGCTCGGGGAGTCTAGTGAAGAGAAGACCGCGTTCCGGCCGGCTGTTACGTTATTACTTCTTTCGCACGCGGCGCCTTACGCGCAGGCAATTGGGCACCATTCAGGACTGGAAGCTGCGCGCCGTGTTCTGGATCGGTGCTCTGCTGGTGGGGTTGCTGGTGGTGGGGTTCGCCTGGGCGGTGGAGCTGGCCGCGGAAACCTTCAATCGCATTCACGCTTATTCGCCTTACATTCCTGTCGCCATGACCCCGCTGGGGATGATGGTGATCATCTGGCTGATGCGCCGCATGGGGCCGGAAGCCCAAGGTAGCGGGATTCCTCAGGTATTGGTGGTGCTCAAGCAACGCTACCATTGGTTGCGCCCCACCTTCCTGTCGCTGCGGGTGATCGCGCTGAAGTTCGTTCTCACCGTGCTCGGGGTGCTGTGTGGCGCCAGCATCGGCCGCGAAGGCCCGAGTGTGCAAATCGGCGCCGCGATGATGTATTCGGTGGGCCAGGTGGGGCGGCTGCAACAAAAATACGTGGATAACGCTCTGATCGTCGCCGGCGGCGCGGCCGGGGTATCGGCGGCGTTCAACGCTCCGTTGGCCGGGATCGTGTTCGCCATTGAGGAGCTGTCCGGCTCCTTCGAGCAGCGCACCAGCGGTACCCTGATTCTGGCCATCATTCTCTCGGGGGTGGTGGTGCTGATGATCAACGGCCATTACAGCTACTTTGGCCATCCCCAGGGCGATCTGGAACTGACCGCCAACTGGCTGGCCATTGGCGTGGTGGCGCTGATTTGCGGCTTGCTGGGCGGTTTGTTCAGTCGGTTGCTGATCAGCGGCAGTCGCTGGCTGACACCGCACGCCGTCAGACATCCGTATCGGGTAGTATTCCTCTGCGGCGTGGTGTTGGTGGCTCTGGGGCTGCTTACCGGAGGCGCCACCTATGGCAGCGGGTACGAAGAGGCGCGCAGCCTGCTGGATGGGGAGCATATTGGCGACTGGTCCTTCCCGCTGGCGAAAATGGGCGCGACTCTGGTGTCCTATTTCACCGGGCTCCCCGGAGGCTTGTTCTCGCCCAGCCTGGCGGCTGGCGCCGGCATTGGCAGCGCCGTGAGCGGCTGGTTCCCGGAGGCCTCGGTGGTCGGCATTACCGTGGTGGCGATGGCGGCGTTTCTGGCCGGCGTGATTCAGCGGCCAATCACTTCCTTTGTGATTGTTATGGAACTGACCGGTAACCGACATGATCTGCTGTTGTCTCTGATGGTGGGCGCGTTTTTGTCCGCCGCGGTGTCGAAGCTGGTATGGTCGCGTCCATTATACGATTCCCTGGCGGAACGCATGGCCAACGGCGCGGGGATGGCGGCGGAGGGGAGGCGTCCCGCGAGTGAGGACAAGGCGGTCTGAGGGCCTGTTCAGGCTCTATTCGCCGACGCGCCGGAGGTTCCTGTTTACCCGGTAGTACCCGGGGTAGCGTGTCGTTGGGTCGCGATCCCGACTGTACGCAGTTCTCATTCCGCATGGGCTGGCGGCAACAGATCTTAAACAGACTCTGAGTTGCCGGGCCGGATGGCCCTGCCTATTATTTTCCCGTTCCGGTGGCCTGAACGGTCAGGAGCTCGGGGGAATTATCTATTTTGGAGCATTCTATGGCCTTGGCCGAAACGGCAAACAAGCACGGGGCACGCATCGCTAATGGCGATAGCGGGTTGTGGTCCTGATGGCGAAGTGGGGCGTGAAGAACCGATTGGACGATGTGGTGCTGGTACCGGTCAGCCCCTCCACCCAGCGGCGGCGGCGTTTGCTGGCGGGCCTGGCGGTATCGTTACTGTGCCTGGTGTGTCTGGTGGGTGGCGGCGCTTTGGTCTGGTGGTACGGTGTGCCGGGGCTGTCGGTGATCGCCGGCGACACTCGCGAAGGCGAGGATGACGGTCCCGCCCGGCGCTCTTTGCACCAGGTCAAACAGGAGTTGGATCAGGCCCGGAAGGAACTGGCGGTGTACCGTACCGAAGCTCAGGTGGGGGAGCAGGCGCGGGAGCAATTGCGCCAGGAGATCCGGGGCTTGCGGGATCAGCAGGCGGAATTGGAACAGGCGGTCTCGTTCTACAAGAATGTGATGTCCCCCAGCGATGAAGATCACGGGTTGGTAGTGCAAAAACTGGAACTGAGCCCCGCGGAGGGTGAGCGGCGGGTGCGTTATCGCCTGGTGCTGGTACAGACCGGGGAAAACCGTGATGCTTTGTCCGGCCGCGTCAGTTTCACCCTGCGCGGCAGCCGCGAAGGCGAAGCGTTCACCGCCGATGCGGCTGATTACCTGGAAGAGCACAGCGAGGACAGGTTTCAGTTCCGGTATTTCCAGGAGCTTTCGGGTATCGTAACGGTGCCCGCGGAACTGCAGGTGTCATCTCTGGAGGTGACCGCCACGGCATCCGGGCGAAGGACCGCGCAGTCGGAACAGCGACTGCCTTGGTAAGGTTCCTGGGGGAGTGGGGCGTGTTCCGATGCGCCCCGGCAAAACGATAATCATCAGGAGACAACGGTGTTGGGTCGAGACAAGAAAGGCAATAGTCAAGGCTTTCGCGACCACACCCTGATCGCCGCTAGTGCCCGCATCTTGGGGGATGTGGAATTCACCGGTGGCCTGCATATTCAGGGGGAAGTGGAAGGGAATATTCGTGCCGGTGATGACGGCGGACAACTGATCATCGGGGAGACCGGAGTGGTGCGTGGCGAGATACAGGTGCCACGGGTCACCATCAATGGCAGGGTGGAGGGCGACGTCAGCGCCGCCGAGCATCTGGAACTGGCCAGCAAGGCGTCGGTGGACGGCAACGTCTACTACATCATGCTGGAAATGGTGATGGGAGCCCGGGTTAACGGTAAGCTGGTGCGTATGGACGAGGAACGGCGGAATCTGCCGGCTCCCGGGCAAAAAGCCGGAAAGCAGGTCGAGGCGGATCCGGCGGAAACCGTCTGAGCCATCGGGCCTGTCGCGGTCTGACGCGTGTCGAGTGGCGAGATTCCTGGCGAGAGCGCAGTCGCTGTCAGCGATGGAGCGGACTGGTGGTTTCCGTGTTGGCCCTCGGGTGTATTGATCCGGGGGCGTCGGAACGATTCCGGTGTGACGGGTGACGAAGGGGGGGCTTGCTATTCTTGACTAAAACACTCAGGTATTGGACCATGCTCGCCCTGGATATGAAGTGATCATGATGAGCGAATCCGCACCTATTACCCTGACCGAACGCGCGGCTCAGAAAGTCCAGGAGCTGCGTGATGACGAAGGCAATCCCAATCTGAAGCTGCGGGTGTACATCACTGGCGGCGGTTGTGCGGGATTCTCCTACGGTTTTACTTTCGATGAGCAGGTTAACGACGACGACACCTCGGTGGACCGGGAGGGCGTGACCCTGCTGGTGGACGCCATGAGTATCCAGTATCTGGATGGCTCCGAGGTGGACTATGAGCAGGGGCTGATGGGTTCCCGGTTCGTGGTCAATAATCCCAATGCGGCCACCACTTGCGGTTGCGGTTCGTCCTTCTCTGTGTAAATCTCCCAAGGGCAATCGCCGTGCGAGACACTCTTGGCGGATCGTCATAAAACCGTCACCAAACAGTCAAATCATTGTCTCCACGGGCATGGATGCTGGAGGCATGATGATTCAGCGACCCAGTTTCCAACGTATGACCGCCGCCGACGTGCGTGCCATGTGCTGGTTGTCCAAACAGCCCCGGGCCGCCCGTTGGGCGAAGGTGGCGCGCCTGGTTTCCCGTCTTGGCGATGGGCCCCTGTATGTGGTGCTGGTGGCTCTGGTCTGGACTTTGCTGGATGGCATCGGCACGGTGTTCGCTCAGGCGGCGGCGATTGCCTACGTCATTGAGGTGCCGGCGTTCATGCTGCTGAAGAATCTGATTCGCCGCCCACGTCCGGCGGACAGCGTGGAAGCCCTTAACGCCTTCATCAAACCGGCGGACCGATTCAGCTTCCCGTCGGGGCACACCGCCGCGGCTTCCGTGATGGCCACCCTGATTTGTGTCTTCTTTCCGGCACTGGCGCCCATGGCCGTGTTGTTCGCTCTCATGGTGGGTGCTTCACGTGTACTGCTGGGCGTGCACTATCCGACGGATATCCTCGCTGGCGCCACTCTGGGCGTCTCGTCCACGCTGAGTGCGCTGTGGATTCTCGGGAGCGTGTAATCAGGGGAGTGTGAGCTGGCCAAGCACCGCGGCCCGGCTGGCTCCGGTAACGGACGGTGCATTTCCCGTTTCCCCTTCGATTCTGGCCCAGGCCAGCCAGGCAAAGGCGCTGGCCTCCACCCAGTCCGGATGCAGACCAAAACCCTCGGTGGAACGTACTGGAATTCCAAGCAGCGTGGAAAGGCGGGCCAGTAAATGCTGGTTGTGAGCGCCCCCTCCGCAGACCAGCAGCTGTTGCGGCGCGAAATCCTCGACGGCGTCGGCGATGCTGCGGGCGGTCAGCTCCGCCAGGGTGCTTTGGACCTGCTGAGCGTTGGCGTCCGCCGGCAAATGCCGCCGCAGCCAGTCCTCGTTGAAATGCTCACGGCCGGTGCTTTTGGGCGGAGGTAGCTGAAAATAAGGGTCGGCCAGCAGGGCGCTCAGTAGATCCGGCAGGAGGGTGCCGCCGGCCGCCCAGGCGCCGGATTGATCATAGGGTTCGCCCTGGTGCTGTTGCACCCAGAGGTCCATCAGAACATTGCCGGGGCCGGTGTCGAAGCCGCCAATCAATTCCCCTCCATCCAGCAGGGAGACGTTGGCCATGCCGCCGATGTTGACCACCGCGACCCGTGGCGCCACCGCCCCGAACAGCTGCTGATGGAAGCGGGGAACCAAGGGGGCTCCCTGGCCGCCGAGCACCATGTCTTTATTGCGGAAATTGCTCACCACCGGGATGCCGGTGTGGACGGCGAGGGTGTCCGGGCAACCGAGCTGAACGCTGAAACCCGGATCGCCGGGGCGATGGCGGACTGTCTGGCCATGACAGCCGACGGCGTGGATTTGATCAGGTTGGTGACCGGACCGGGCCAGCAAGGCCCGCGTGGCGTGAGCATAGGCATCGCCGAGCCGCCGATGAAGGCGGCCGGCTTGATCGATCTCATCCGGGCCACCGCGACACAGCCTCAGGATGTCGTCACGCAAGGTGTCGGGTAAGGGGAAGCCCTGGTGGGTGAGGAGTTGGAAATCCCGCTTGCCGATGCGGGCCAGCACAGCGTCGATGCCATCGACGCTGGTGCCGGTCATCAAACCGATGTAGAGCCCGTCACCGGACATCGCTGCGTGCCAGGGTGGCGGCGCCGGCGAACAGGGTCATCTGCGAGTTGATTCGACGCACCTGGGTCAGGTACTGCTCCTTGTTCCCCGGGCTGACGCCCTGTGCCTTGGGCAGAGGGACGGTTTGCGGGTTGCGATGCGTGCCGTCAATGCGGAACTCATAGTGCAGGTGCGGGCCGGTGGCGAGGCCGGACGAACCCACATAGCCGATGGTCTGGCCCTGGTTGACCCGTGTGCCCACGCGAATGCCCTTGGCGAAGCCCCGCATATGGGCGTACAGAGTGGTGTAACGACGGCCGTGCTGAAGGATGACCACATTGCCATAGCCGCCTTTCACACCGGCGAAGATCACCTTGCCTTTGCCCGCGGCCTTGATTGGCGTGCCGGAAGGGGCGGCGTAGTCGGTGCCCTTGTGCGCGCGGATGGTGTTCAGTACCGGGTGACGACGCCCCGGGTTAAAGCCGGAGCTGATGCGGGAAAACGCCACCGGGGTGCGAATGAAGGCCTTGCGCATGGAGTTACCCTCGGCGTCCAGGTACGCCATGGCGCCGTCTTCATCCTCATACTGATAAGCCGTGAGGTGGCGGCCCCGGTTCCAGAACTCGGCGGCCAGAATGTCGCCTTCGCCCACTTTCTCGCCGTCCAGGTACAGCTCCTCGAAGAGCACGCGGAAGCGATCTCCAGGGCGAATGTCGAGAACGAAATCCACATCCCAGCCGAAGATGTTGGCCAGTTGCATGGTCAGATTGTCGCTCATGCCGGCGGCCTGGCCGGCCAGGAACAGAGAGCTGTTGATGGTGGCATCGGCGAAGCGGACGCGGCGCTGGTACTCGCGCTGCTCGCTGCTGGCTTGCCAGCTACCGTCCCCGGTAAGGGTGGCGGTAATGGTCTGAATCCTGGAGGGCTTGTATTTCAGAGCCTGCAGTTCGCCCTGGTCGTTGAGCAGAACCTCGAAGGTCTGGCCGGGGCGGATATTCTTGAGGTCTCGCAGGCGCTGGTCGCCGGTCACCAACCGATGAACCTGAGTGGCGGTGACGCCGCGGTCCTGCAGCAGGCGGCCCAGGGTGTCCCCCGAGGCCACGGTGATGGTTTCCCATTGAGGGGCAGGCTCGGCGGGCGTCGGTTCGGAGGCGAGTTCACTGGCCGGTGTGGCGCTGGGGGTGGCCGCCGGGCCCGGCTCGGCGGCGGTTGGCGGATTGCCAGCGGCTTCGAGGTTCAAATTCAGGGTCTGGGGGCGTTCGGGTCGACTCTCTCCGGATTCCGGTAACAGGGTCACAAGGGTGACGATTAGAACAAGGCTTCCGGAGAGCAAAAGGTGGGTGCGGGGAAAGTGGCGCACCGATCGACCGAGGGCGGATATATGTTTTCTCATGCTGTAAGTAGCGCTCTGAGTTTGTGCCGCCTGAGGCGATGAAAAAAATATTGCAGCAAAGATACCTGTCTTTATATGTCTTTTACAACTATTCCAAGGTGCTACAATGCCGCGTTTCAAACAGACTGGTGTTATTGGAGCACCAGCTAGTGGCGCCGGTTCCCTGACTTTCGGGCGGGAAAAGAGGCGCGAATATGGAAAGGCAGAGGCAATCGATGACTGATGTGGATCAACAACTGGCGCTGATTCGCCGGGGCGCGGATGAGATTATTCAGGAAGACGAGCTGCGGGCTCGTCTGGAAAGCGGGCGCCCACTTCGCATCAAAGCCGGCTTTGATCCCACTGCTCCGGATCTGCACCTGGGTCATACCGTTCTGATCAATAAACTCCGCCATTTCCAGGATCTGGGGCACCAGGTGATCTTCCTGATCGGTGATTTCACCGGAATGATCGGGGATCCCTCCGGAAAAAGTGTCACCCGGCCGCCGCTCAGCCGTGAGGACGTGCTGCGCAATGCGGAGACGTACAAGGAGCAGGTGTTCAAGATTCTGGACCCGGACAAGACCGAGGTGGCGTTCAACTCCTCCTGGATGAGTGAGCTGGATGCCGCCGACATGATCCGCCTGGCCAGTCAGTACACGGTGGCGCGGATGCTTGAGCGGGACGATTTTGATAAGCGCTACCGTGGTAACCAGCCGATTGCCATCCATGAATTCCTCTATCCGTTGGTGCAGGGATATGACTCCGTGGCGTTGCGGGCTGATGTCGAGCTGGGTGGGACCGACCAGAAGTTCAATCTTCTGATGGGGCGCACGCTGCAGAAAGGGCATGGCCAGCCGCCACAGATCTGCCTGACCATGCCGCTGTTGGAGGGGCTGGACGGGGTGCAGAAGATGTCCAAGTCCCTGGGTAACTATGTTGGCGTTACCGACGCGCCCGGGGATATGTACCGCAAATTGCTGTCTCTGCCGGACGCTCTGACCTGGCGCTACTACGAGCTGCTCAGTGCCGTGTCCAATGAAGAACTGGTCCGTTTGAAGGTGGAGGCCGAGCGTCTGGGGAGTCCCCAGGAGGCTAAAAAGGCGTTTGCCCTGGAGATGGTGACCCGTTTTCATGGTGAGGAAGCGGCGCGGACGGCGCCATCCTCCGCGGGTAACCTTACTGCCCTGGGGGATATTCCGGAAAACGTGCCGGAGGTCGAGGTGGCTTTGGGCGATGAGGATGAGGTGCACATCGTGCCGTTGCTTCGTCTTGCCGGGCTGGCCCAGAATGGCAAAGCGGCCAAGGACGTGTTCGGGCGTGGCGCGGTTTATGTGGATGGCCAGCAGCTGACCTTGGAGCGCAGTTTCAAGCGCGGCGAAAGTGCCGTGATTCAAGCCGGTAAGAAGAAGATCGCCCGGGTCACGATCACGTGATTCCGGGGGCGGAAAGCCCGGGTTTGGCTGAAAAGTAGGCGATCGAAAGTTTTTTTCAGGAAAGTTCAAAAAAAGGTTTGACAGGAAAGGCGCGATCCGTAGAATGCGCACTCCTCGACGGGGCAACAACGCAGACGCGGCCCCGCAGCTCTTTAACAATCAGGCAAGCAAACGTGTGGGACCTGTTTGGGGTCGAGTTCTTTACTAGATATCGACTCTGAACAAGTCAACCCAGTTGAGTTGTAATGAGTTGAGCATGATTTAAGTGCTCCTT
>NZ_SNUA01000027.1 GCF_004360225.1 Alcanivorax sp. 24 | reverse complement strand
GTGGAAGAGGGGGGGTTGTGAGCGCTATTTCTAGCGCCTTGGGGGGATACCTTTTCCGTTGGCTCGGCCTAACGCCCTAGCCAATCGAGATACTGTATATCCTACAGGGAGAGCCTTCCCCCTGCTGTAAAATGCGGTGAGAGAATGTAAAAACTTCCTAGCTTGTTCGGGTGCACCGTATCCAGAATGCAAATGGCAGGCTTGCGAAGTGAAGGTCAACCGCGATCTTGTAAGCCATATCTTACAACGGTGTAAGCATTTTTACCAATGTGGTGTCCGCCATCTGCTCTTTCTTTTGAGCTGAAAATCCCCATCCATTTGATTTGAAAGGAATTTTTGTTTTTCGGCGAATGGAATCCATTTACTTTTTAAAGATCTTTAACCCTTGAGCGTCAGGGCACTTGCTATAGTACTTTCCGTGTTCAGGGACATGAACACAGGGAACTGCTAAGGATGGCGGACAAGGATGTCCAGGTGAGCGCAAATCGGGTAAGGACGACTCGACGCAAAAAGGGCGGCAGGATGCCGCCCTTCTCATTTTTATGGCCGCCTTCTTCCCTGGCAATGCCTGCCCGCCTCTCAGGCGGTTGGCGGTAAGACGAGTCTTCGATCCGCCTTCTCCGCCGTTCTCCTTACCACTCTCGAACCAGGTGCTCGCGCTTGTTGGCCACGCCGTCCCAGTCCGCGGCGTCGTCCGGAGCATCTTTCATCTCCGTGATATTCGGCCACTTCTCCGCCAGTTCGGCGTTGATCTCCAGGAACTCTTGTTGGTCGTCGGGCAATTCGTCTTCCGAGAAGATCGCGTTCACCGGGCACTCCGGCTCGCACAGCGCACAGTCGATGCACTCATCCGGATGAATGACCAGAAAATTCGGACCTTCATAAAAGCAGTCCACCGGACATACTTCCACACAGTCCGTGTGTTTACACTTGATGCAGTTTTCACCTACTACGAACGTCATTAGCCTGTCCTCGCCAGGTGTGTTCTCTTCCACGACCGGTCCGCCCGCTATGGAAAGTCTAGCAGAGCGCCGGTTTGGGGGTCTCGGGGCCGCGCTAGTCTAGCTTCAAGGCCCCGGGCAGGCAAACCGGCTTACCCGGTTAAGCTAAGCTCTTCAGCCGATAAAGCAGATCCAGCGCCTGACGAGGCGTCAGCTGATCGGGATCGACTTCCCCGAACGCCTCCTTGAGCGGGTCCGGTGCCGCGAACAGCTCGCTTTGCATCGGCGCCGCCGGGCGCGCGGGAGCCGCCGCTGGCGCGGGCGTGCCGGTCTCCAGTTCCTGCAGCTTTTCCGTGGCCCGCTGGATCACCGGTGCCGGTACCCCGGCCAGTTGTGCCACCTGCAAACCGTAGCTGCGGCTGGCGGGCCCTTCCTGCACCCGGTGCAGGAAGACAATACGATTGTCGTGTTCGCTGGCGGTGAGGTGGGCGTTGTAGACCGTCTCCAGAGTCTCCGGCAGTTGTGTCAGCTCGAAATAATGGGTGGCGAAGAGGGTGAAGGCACGCAGTTGCCTGGCCAGATGCTCCGCCGCCGCCCAGGCCAGGCTGAGCCCGTCGAAGGTGCTGGTGCCGCGGCCAATCTCATCCATCAATACGAGACTCTCCGGGGTGGCGTTGTTGAGAATGTTGGCGGTTTCCGACATTTCCACCATGAAGGTGGAACGGCCGCCGGCCAGATCATCGGAGGAACCGATGCGGGTGAAGATCCGGTCCAGCGGCCCGATGCGGGCGCTGGCGGCGGGCACCGCGCTGCCGATATGAGCGAGCAGCGCGATCAACGCGGTCTGACGCATATAAGTGGATTTACCACCCATGTTCGGGCCGGTGATGACGACCATGCGCCGGCGATCGTCCAGGTGCAGACTGTTGGGCACGAACGCCTCTTCCAGCACCTGCTCCACCACCGGATGGCGGCCGTCGACGATTTCCAGCAAGGGCGTTTCCAGCAGTTGCGGCCGCACCCAGCCCAGCGCCTCGGCGCGTTCCGCCAGTGTCGCCAGTACGTCGAGTTCGGCCACCGCCGAGGCGCACACCTGCAACGGCCCCAGATGTGCCGCCACCGTTTCGATCAAGGCCTCGTAGAGCCGTTTTTCCAGCGTCAGCGCCTTGCTGGACGCGGACAGCGCCTTGTCCTCGAAGGTCTTCAACTCCGGCGTAATGAAGCGCTCGGCGTTTTTCAGGGTCTGCCGGCGTTGATAGTCCACCGGCGCTTGTTCCGCCTCGCGGCGGGACAGCTCAATATAGTAGCCGTGAACCTTGTTGTACTTGACCCGCAGAGTGCCGAAGCCAGTGCGTTCGCGTTCGCGTTTTTCGATGTCCACCAGCACCGCGCCCGCGTTTTCGCTGATCGCCCGCAACTCATCCAGATCCTCGCTGTAACCCGGAGCGATGACGCCGCCGTCGCGGATCAACATGGGTGGATTCTCGACCACCGCCCGGGCCAGTAATTCGCACTGTTCCGGGAACTCGCCCAGGCGCTCATGGGCTTCGGCGAAGGCGTTGGATTCCGGCAAGGCCGCGTGCAGGGCCGGCAGCGCTTCCAGGCTGGCGCGCAGGCGGATCAGATCGCGGGGGCGGGCGGAGCGCAGCGCCACCCGGCCGAGGATTCGTTCCATATCGCCGATCCGGTCCAACACCTGGCGCAGCGCCTCGAAACGCCAGCCGTCACGCAGAGCATCGATACGATCCTGGCGGCCATTGAGCACGACGCGGTCACGTAATGGCTGATGCACCCAGCGTTTCAACAGGCGCGCGCCCATGGCGGTGGTAGTGTTGTCCAGCACCCAGGCGAGGGAATGTTGCTCCCGGCCATCCAGGGTTTCGGTCAGCTCCAGATTGCGGCGGGTGGCGGCGTCCATGGCCACGCTGTCGTCGAACGACTCCACCGCCAGGCCGGTGACATGGGGCAGGGCGCTGCGCTGGGTATCGCGAGCGTACTGCAACAGCGCGCCGGCCGCGGCCACCGCGGCGCCTGCCGGCTGCCCGAAGCCGGACAGGTCTTGCACCTGGAACTGCTTGCACAGCTGCCGCCGCGCCGCCTCCTCATCGAACTCCCACACTGGCCGCACCCGGCTGCCGGGGCGTTCCGCCAATGCCGTCGGAAAACCGTGTGCTTCGCTCAGCAACAACTCCGCCGGCTGCCAGCGCTCAAGTAGCGCCTGCAACTGCTCCTGCCCCTCCACCTGGGTCACCACGAAACGGCCGGCTGCCACGTCCAGCGCTGCCGCGCCCACGCGAGGGCCGTCTTCGCACAAAGCGCAAAGCAGATTGTCCCGGCGTTCTTCCATCAGGGCTTCGTCACTTACCGTTCCCGGCGTGACGATGCGTACCACCTTGCGTTCCACCGGCCCCTTGCTGGTGGCCGGATCACCGATCTGCTCGCAGATCACCACCGACTCACCGAGCTTCACCAACCGCGCCAGGTACCCTTCCGCCGCGTGATACGGAATCCCCGCCATCGGAATCGGCTTGCCCGCGCTTTGCCCGCGCTGAGTCAGTGTGATGTCCAGCAACCGGGCCGCTTTCTGCGCATCGCCGAAGAACAGTTCATAAAAATCCCCCATACGGTAGAACACCAACTGGTCCGGGTGCTCGGCCTTGATGCTAAGATACTGCCGCATCATGGGAGTGTGTGCTGATAAATCGGAGTTCGTCATATCTGCGTTTCAGCCTGTTTTTCCTTTTTTCGCTATTAATTCAATTGGTTAGCGAAATTTGCGATTTCCGGTAGTGTCCGTGCCTGTTCATGGTGATCCACCCCAATCCGCATAATAAGTGTAGGTTTTCGTGTCGGGCCGATTCCCGGGTGATATGCTGCTCAAAACCTACACCAAATCCTTTGCAGGCCGGACGGAGCCTGCGATGCGGGGATTTTCTTGAAACCGTTAGTGTTGGTGGATCAAAGCGATGGAGCATAGCAAACAAGGCAGTAAGCAACTATCGGTCCGTGTCATTGAGGCAAGGCGGCCTGTTGACAAGGTCAAAACGGATGGCGCTGAGAACGCGGGACTGCGGGTCAACTGCGGTGTAGTGGTTCAATGATTCCGGACACCGATGTAGGTGGTAAGATCGCCACCATGAACGAGGTGTCAGATGACCAGAAAACGACCTTCCTTTACTGCTGAGTTCAAATAAGAAGCTGCCGGTTGGGTGATGGATCAAGGCTACACGGTTCCCCAGGCCAGTGCCTCACTTGGCGTGGTCGAGAGCGTGCTTCGGCGTTGGGTCAAACAGCTTGAAGCGGAACGCCAGGGAGTGCCCCCAAAGGTAAGGCTATGCCCCCCGAGCAACGGCGCATACAAGAGCTGGAGGCGCGCTGCGAACGCTTGGAGCGGGAAAAGAACATTTTAAAAAAACTACCGCTCTCTTGATGTCGGAGGACTGGAATCGTACGCGCTGATCCACCAGTTAAGTGAGCGAGAACCTGTCGAATGGGTCTGTTCAGCGTTTAATGTGCATCGCTCCTGTTACTACGAACACCGTAAGCGGCGTCATCATATTGATGCGCATCGTGTGGCCCTGAAAGCCAAGGTGAGTCGCGCGTTTAATCAGGGCCGCAGCTTGGCGGGAAACCGCACGATACAAGGGATGTTCAATGAACAGGGCGTGGAAATTGGCCGCTTCAAGGTGCGTAGTCTGATTCGGGAACTGGGGCTGATCTGTAAGCAACCTGGCCCCCATGCCTACAAGCAAGCCGCCGTGGAACGGCCAGACATACCAAACCATCTGGACCGGGAGTTTACGGTGCAGCAGCCGAATCAGGTGTGGTGCGGAGACATTACTTATATCTGGACGGGGCAATGCTGGAACTATCTGGCGGTGGTGCTCGACCTCTACGCACGCAGGGTTGTGGGTTGGGCGATCTCCGGCAGTCCGGATGCCGATCTGGTGGTGAAGGCCCTGGATCATACCTGGGAACAGCGTGGCGAGCCCGAAAAGGTCATGTTCCACTCGGATCAGGGTATCCAATACGCCAGTCGAACGTTCCGACAGCGCTTATGGCGCTACCGGATGCGGCAAAGCATGAGCCGACGAGGCAACTGTTGGGACAATGCGCCCTGGAAAGGTTGTTCCGGAGCTTCAAGTCAGAGTGGGTGCCTGTGATGGGCTGCCGCGGCTTGCTGGAGGCAAAGAGAAGATATCGGTGATTACCTGATGGGGTACTACAATCATCACAGGCATCACAGCTACAACGGCGGGATCGCTCTGAACCGCCCCGGGTATCGAGGAACAACCTAAAACATTGTCTGGAATTAATTAACCATTACAGTACCTGCAGTGATGAAATAGAACTCACCTGACGGATCTTGTGGTTTGAGTCTGCGCCGGGGGAGAATCTTTTCTGAGCGGTAAATGTCTTCAAGTTGTTGGAGGATTTGAATTTTTTAGGCTGAGTGCCGCAGGTGGTATTGTGGTGTAGGCGTCTGAAAATGGATGTGGGCACTTCGTAATAATAATGGGTGGAGGGTGTGATGTTTTTCTTTAACGGGGAAAAGGTTGCTGCGGGGAGTGAAGTGCGAGGTGTTGCTCCCCGGCGTGTTCTACTGAGTAGCGGTATCATCGCTATTTTATTTTTTATTCTGGCCGGTTATGGCACGCTTCAGCTACCTTGGTTTGGTATTGAATTTCAGGCCAACCCTGATGGGGATGGACTAATTATTGCCAATGTTAGCGCCTCTTCACCCAATCAAAAAACAGTGTTGCCGGGACTGGTAGTGGTGGCGCTAAGGGATGCGAATCAACGATCGGTAGCGTTAAACTGGCTTCTGCTGACTGACGAGCCAGATACGCTATCTGGCACTGAACTGACGCGTTTTATTAAAAACCAGACGGCGCTGTCGGAAATTATCGATAACAATCCCGTGATGATTACAGCGCAGGGCGAGCTTATTCCTTTGTTTAATCAGCGTGCACCTCTGACCTTTTTACTGGGAAGCTTCGCGGTACAGGCTGGGTATACATTAATCTCCTTTTTCATTGCCATTGGTATCTGGGCGGTAAGGCCGGATCAAATTGCAACCCGGTTCTTTGCTTTGTCGGGGCTGGGAGTAATGCTGGTCGGCCTACCACTGAGTGTATACAACAGTCGTGAATTGGTTATTCATGGCCAGTTGTTTCAATATTTGTCTGCTGTTAACCACGCTGGGTCGCTAATTATTTGCGCGTCACTGGTGTCTCTTTTTTTTGTGTACCCGCGTTGGTTGTCGAAACCATCCACAGTTGTTCCATTGCTGCTCTATGCTACTGCTGCGGGGTGCTGGGTGCTCTGGATTAAAACATTGTTTAAGGCTGGAGGGGACCCAGGTGTCACGGTATATCTTCCTATATTATTAAGCTATTTGATTGGATTGGTATTTGCAGGTATCCAGTGGTATGCGAGTCGTAATCGACCTACTGATCGTGCGGCCCTGAAATGGTGTTTGCTTGCGATTTTTTCCGGAACAGTAATGTTAATCGGCTTGGTTACGATTCCTCCTGTCTTCGGTTTTAATCCCATTGTTCCGGTAGTAATAGGCTACGGCGGCTTCCTGATGGTTTATCTTGGCTTGGCCGCAGGGCTTCTGCGCTACCGGCTCTTTGATGTGGAGCGCTGGTGGTTTAAAACATGGCTTTGGTTTGCCGCGGGTCTGATTGTCTTGACTCTCGATCTGGTGCTCGTCTTTTTTGTGAATATGGCAGGGAGTTCAGCCCTTGCTGTTTCATTGGCGTTGTCTGGCTGGTTGTATTTCCCCTTGCGGCAGCTGCTTTGGGAGAAGGTCGGTCGGCGTTCTGATGCACCTCAAGAAGAAGCGCTGCGAGAACTGGTGGATACGCTTTTTTCAGCAAAAACAGAACGGCAAATTATTGCTGCCTGGCCTGATTTGCTTCAGCACACGTTCAAGCCTTTACAGCTGAAATCCTGGAGAGGTGAGTTAATAGAGCCATCTGTTTCAGCGGATGGCGTGCGCATGATGGTGCCTGCCTTTGGTGCTGATGACCGCCCGCAAATGCTGGAGTTTCCTGCTGAAGGCGGGCGACTTTTTTCGTTGCAGGATTTGCAAATGATTCACTTGCTGCATGACCTTACGCATAACGCCTTGCAAGGAATTCGTGCGCGGGAGATGGGGGCCGAAGTGGAGCGGAAAAGGATAATGCGTGATCTTCATGATGACTTGGGTGCGCGCCTGCTGGATCTGGTTTATGCCTCGGATAATCCGACGTGCCGTCAACTCGCTCTTGCTGCTATTGAGGATTTACGGGGGCTTGTGGATGCAACCTCGGGGGACTCTGTAGAACTGGATCACCTGATTACCAGCTGTGAAGGGGAGGCGCGCACTCGGTTGAATGACGCTGGCTTCACGCTGCACTGGACAGTAATCGGTGAGTTAACAAAAATAGTCGTGTCGGCTCGCGGAGTGGCGAATCTTATGCGAACGCTGCGGGAGGCTATTACCAACGTTATCCGGCATGCCGGAGGGGATAATGTGGATGTGGAATGGCGAATTGATGGTGGCGTCATCGGTATCACTATCACAGATAATGGAAATGCTTCCGCTCCATCAGAGTGGCTGCACGGGCATGGTACCCGAACTATTAACACACGCACTTCTGATTTAGGGGGGACAGCTGTTTGGAGGCAGAATCATCCGCAGGGCAGTCAGCTGGAGATACGCATACCTCTGCCGATTTAAGGCATTCTTGAGTTCGGAGTGCATTCCTGATCAGGCACTGGGTTCGGGTTGATCAAGAGTGGCGCCTTTGGTGCTTTCCCCTGTTGTGCAGGGGGCTCGATGCCTGATATTGAAGCTAGAATGAAATGTGAAACCCCCGCACGTTTCAACTGGTATTATGGCAACGGTGGGCTTTCAAACGTTCAAATTACGCCCAGCCGGATTGCTTGTTGAGTGGCTTCTGCCCGGGATGAAACCTCCAGTTTTCGATAAATATTCTTTACATGCCCCGCAATGGTGTGACGGCTAACGCCTAGCGTTTCAGCGACTTTTGAAAGCGTGAATCCTTTCGCAATCAGCCTGAGCACTTCTTTCTCTCTAGGGGTCATGGGATCGCATTGCTCTTCTTCATCTTGTGAGAACGTCGCCAATACGCGATGAGCAATTGCTGGAGACAAAGGGGGCTCTCCGTTGACAATGCCGCTCAAGCGCCCGGCTAATTCTTGTTTTGACTGTTGTTTAAGCAGGTACCCAGAGGCTCCGGCTTTTAGCGCCTGGAAAACATGTCGATCATCATCATGGATGGTGATAACTACACTCAGACAGTCAGGCTCTTTTCGGCGTAATTCGCGGATGAAATCTATGCCTGTGCCATCGGGAAGGCTCAGATCCACCAGCGCCAGGTCGAGAGTGATACCTGCAGCGCGCAAGTGTTTCAGCTTTTCATTTGCGAAAGAGAGCCCTGTAGCAGTGCTCACTGTCATGCCGGGAAACACATCGAGTAATACCTGACGTAACCAGCGTTGAGCGCCATCGTGATCTTCTAGGATCAGCCCCATTTTCACATCACGCCTCCGGAAGTTATTGTTCTCATAGCCTACTCTGAGCTGGCGGAACCGGCCAGTCCCTCTCGTCTTCTGCTGCCCCATCCCCCTCGTTTGGGGGGGGGAGGGGGGAGGGAGCCCCTCAGTTAGGGTCTGCGATAGTGTTCTAATTGCCGTTACCTTAGTGACTGAGAGAAGCGCCATTGTGGCCCCGAGGATTATTAAAGGATTGACGTGTTGCTATGAATACCCGCCTGCATCCCCAAAATAACCGACTGAAAGTCGCATCGTCATCTAATCGGCGTCGGGCTACTCATGTCTCTTTATTGACTGTCTTGTTCGCGGTGGCGGGCGTTGGTTGCGGTGGAGGCGGCGGAGGTAGCGCAGCTGGTGGGGCTGAATCACCGGCGTTTGCCGCGGCCTCAGTGATGGAGGGTAACGACCCTAATCAGATCGTGTTGAGCTGGGAGTTCACCGACGGCGCGCCTGACCACTACACCCTGGAACTGAATGCCGATGGCCAATCCGGTTTCACTCAAGTTGATCTCAATGGTGATGGAACACTTGATGGCCAGGACCAGATTGCGGGCAGCGAATCAAGTGTCGTCATTCCATTGCCGCTCCATCTGACTGACTTCAACAATGGGCGCTACCGGGTTGTCGCCTATGGCGACCAGGGCGCGGAAATAGGGGCCAGTACCAGTATTAATCTCATCTCCGTCGTTGTAGACCGTCTGATTGGCTACGTAAAGGCTTCCAACACCGATAGAGATGATCGCTTCGGCGGTGATGTTGCGTTATCTGCGGATGGTCACACTCTGGTCGTCGGGGCGAGAGCGGAGGCGAGTAAGGCTACCGGTGTTGACGGCGATGAGGCTGACAACAGCGAGGCCAGCGCTGGCGCGGTGTATATATTTAACCGAGACCCGATTACCGGCGTCTGGACACAGCAAGCCTATCTCAAGGCGTCCAATGCAGAAGCAGGTGATGAGTTTGGATCAAGGCTTGCACTTGCGCGTGATGGCGACACCTTGGCGGTCGGCGCTATTTATGAGAGCAGCAATGCCAGAGGGATTGATGGTGATCAGAGCGATAACAGCGCGGTCGAAGCGGGCGCGGTATACATCTTCAGCCGCGCCGGTGGCAGCTGGTCGCAGCAGGCCTACATCAAGGCCTCCAATGCAGAGGCCGGTGACCGGTTCGGGCAGAGTGTCTCCTTGGCCAACCAGGGTAATACCTTAGCCGTTGCTAGCTATGACGACAGTAACGCTACCACCATTGGCGGTGATGAAAGCGATAACAGTGAGGATGAAGCGGGCGCTGTTTACGTTTTCACTCGTACCGGCACCAGCTGGACGCAGCAGGCTTACATCAAGGCCTCTAATACAGACGCCGGTGATCACTTTGGGTACGTTACCGCGCTTGCCAGTGACGGCAATACCCTGGCGGTCGCGTCCACTTCAGAGAGTAGCAGTGCCAAAGGTATTGACGGTGATGAAAGTGACAACAGCGCGTCTAAATCCGGTGCGGTCTATATCTTTACCCGTACCGGTGTGGCCTGGGCCCAACAAGCTTATATAAAGGCTTCTAATGCTGAGGCGGGGGACTTCTTCGGCACCGGCGTCTCGCTAGCCGATGACGGCAATACCTTGGCTGTCGGAGCTTATAGCGAAGGTAGTCAGGCCACGGGGGTTGGTGGTGATGAGGATGACAATAGTGCGGATAGAGCGGGTGCTGCTTACGTCTTTCAGCGTAACGGGAGTACCTGGACGCAAGAAGCTTACATTAAGGCCTCCAACGCAGAAGCTGGTGACGCTTTCGGAACGAGTATTGCGTTGGCTGGCGACGGTAACATCCTGGCGGTTGGGGCGTACCTCGAAGAGGGTAAGGCTACAGGCATCGGTGGCGATGAACATGATGACAGTGTGGGGCTCTCTCTCGGGGGAACAGGTGCTGCTTATGTCTTCACTCGTGAAGCCGGTGCCACTTGGCAGCAGCAGGCCTACGTAAAAGCTTCCAACACGGATGTAAAGGATTATTTTGGGGGCAGCGTCGCACTCGCCGCCGATGGTAATACCTTGGCCGTCGGGGCTTTTGGAGAGAACAGTAACGCTACCGGTATCAATGGAGATCAAACTGATAACAGCGCGGATAACGCCGGCGCTGTCTATTTGTACTGAACACCTCGCTCCCTTCCTGGGGGCGTAACACCGTGATTGCACGGGCAACCGCTTTATTCTGCGCTATGGGAACCTGCTCAAAGCGTGAGTGGGTTTGGATGGGATATGAGATGGTTATGAATACTTGTCATTGGATCGTTAATATGATTACGAGCGCCCGACTACGGAGCAACTTTGGATGGCTGGTTTGCCGGGCCATTTTGGCGACCACTTTTGCTCTGGCTCTGGGGGCTTGCGGTGATGATAGCTCCAATAACGGTAATGGCGACGAGCAGACGGCAGCGGTCGTCACGGGCGTCGCCCAGAAAGGCCCTTTCCAGCCCGGCGGCAGTGCCAGCGCGGTGGCTTTGGGTGGTGATGGCAGTGCTGCCGGCACATCTGTCACGGCGACCATCAGCACGGATGGCGCCTTTGCGATCCCTGATATCGACTGGGGCGGACCCACGCAATTAACCATGAGTGGGGCATTTTTTAACGAGTTTACGGGTAACTTTGCCGGCAATCTTGAATTACATGGCACGGCATCACTGCCCGGCGATGCGGATGCCAATGTCAACCTTTTCACTCATTTTGTCGCCGCTCGTACACGGCATTTAATGGCGGCGGGGGAGGCATTTGGTGATGCCCGTGACCAGGCGCGTAGCGAACTGGCTTCGATTATGGGCATTAACGCGTTGCCAAATACTCTCGACTTGCTTCAGGATGACGGCGATAGCGCGCATCAGGATGACAGCGCCAATCTACTGCTTTTTTCAGCCGCGACACTGGCCGCGGGCATCAACCAGCCCAACATTGATGTTTTGGCGGCGGACTTTGCCAGCGATGGTAAGATCAACGGCGTTGGCAAAGCCGTTTTCGACGACATTAAACAGGCCACAGCCAATCACCCCAATTTGCTTGCCATCGCACGCAGCCATCTGACGAATCAGTATAGTGTCACCCCGCCGGACGACACCGACGGACAACGTCCGGCTTGGGCGCCGCCACTAGCGACCGATCCGGTCGCGGCATTCACTCTTAGCGGTTCACTTAAAGTTGGCGAATCCGTGTCATTTGATGCCGCCGGCTCCACCGGCGATGGGTTGGCCTACGCCTGGGACTTCGGTGACGGCGACACGGCCACCGGGGTTCAGACGACACACACATTCACCGTCGCTGACGATTACACGGTCACCCTGAGAGTCACCGACAGCGACAGCCGCACGGATACCACCAGCCAGCAATTGACGATCACCGACATTGATGTGCCGCCGGCTCCGCCGGAGGCAAACTTCACGGTCATTGGCGATCAGGTCGCGGGCAGCAGCCTGAGCTTCGATGCCAATAGCTCCACCGGCGATGGGTTGACCTACGGCTGGGACTTCGGCGATGGCGATACAGCCACCGGGGTGCAGACCACACACGCCTTCGCTGATGCGGACGATTACACGGTGACCCTCACTGTTACAGACAGTGAGGGTCGCACGGACGTCGCTAGCCAGTCCTTGACGATTGGGCGCGCCTCCACGCTACCTGAGGCTGACTTCACCGTCAGCGGGGACCTTGCCGCAGGCAGCAATTTAGCTTTCAACGCCAGCGCTTCCAGTGGTGACGGTTTGACCTATTATTGGAATTTCGGCGACGGCGACGCCGGACGCAATAGCCAGATTGCACACGCTTATGACCTCGAGGGCAGTTACACGGTGGAACTAACCGTCACGGATGTCGACGGTAACCGTGATACCGCCAGCCTGACCCTGACGATTGCCACGGGGCCGCAGCCGTCGGCAACCGACGGCCTGATTAAAGGTAGCGTCATTGATACCGGTGGCAACCCCGTTGAAGGTGTGAAAGTTAGCTTGATCAACGCTGAACATTTGGTCGGCGGTGATCGCGACGCGACTACTGACGCGGATGGCAAAACGATGCTGAGTAACATGCCTACCGGCGTCGAGTTCGTGTTCAAACTAACCAAGGCTGGCTACGCTGATCGTTTCGTGCGCACTAACATCCCTGCCCGCGCCAGCGATGCCGCCACTTTCAGCGCGACCATAACGGAGCGGGCTACCACGCAGACGCTGAGCAATGCCGAAGACGGCGGCAACGTCATTGGCGCCGACGGCACCGCCATCGAGCTGCCCGCCAGCGCTCTGGTCGACGCCAGCGGCAATCCGGTTTCCGGAAGCGTGGAGGTCGCGCTCACGCCGGTGGATGTCTCGGATGCGGACGCCCGCAACGCGTTCCCGGGCTCGTTCGCAGCCGCGGATAACAACGGCGACAGCGGTGTGCTGCTGTCCTTTGGGGTGGCCGAATATCACCTCACCCAAGGTGGTGAGCGGCTGCAATTGGCCCCCGGCAAGCAGGCCACGCTGACGGTGCCGGTCTACATTGATCAGCACAGCGACGGCAGCCCCGTCACCGCTGGGGATCACATCCCACTGTGGTCGTTGGACGAAACCTCCGGCCAGTGGGTGCAGGAAGGCATGGGCACCGTGGTGAGCGACAGTAATTCGCCCACCGGTTTGGGCTTTGAAATGGTGGTGGGGCACCTCTCCTGGTACAACTGCGACGATTTCGTCGAAACCTACCGGCCCATTCCTCAATGTAAGGTCGACAACAGCAGCGGCCTTCCAGAACTGGATATCTCCGAGACCTGCTTTATCAACGGCAGCACTGTGGACGCTGGCCCGTACTCCGGCGCAACCACGAATATCCATAGTGATAATAACCGCGCGCTGCCGGTACCCGCCGGGATCGAGTATCAGCTTATCGCAACGGCGCGTAATGGAACCTTGCAAGGCGAGGTCACGGTCAACGGCGCAGCCGGTGCCAGCGAAAACATCGACATCGTGCTCAGCCCCGCCGGTGGCAATAATGGCGGCGCGGACGTCATTAGCCTGCCCTATAACGATCTCGGCGCCATTGATCCTGTCGGCGAGACCGACCGCTACACGTTCCCGGGGCAGGCCGGCGTTTTCGTCCAGGTGCAAGCGGGCCAGGGTGACGGTTCGACATTGTACGGCACGTTGGAGCTTCACGGACCCAATGGCCAACTTCTGGGTTCGGATGATTTCATTGGTTCCAGCTTGGCAAACTTCGTCACCAGGCTGCCTACAGACGGCGATTACACCGTCAGCATCAAGGCAACGCAAAATGCCCCCGGTGGATATCGCTTGCTGGTGGAAGAGGTCCCGGAAGTCAGCCTCGATGAAAACATAGAAGGGGTAATCTCTGCTGCGCGTGGCAGTACCCACCGCGTCTTCCACGGAACCGCCGGCACGCTGATAGGTTTGGTAGACGTAAGGAGCGCGGGCAGCAACGTCTCGTTGAGAGTCAACGATGTGAATGGCAACCCCATCGCATCCTACCATTACTCGGGCGCCGACCAGCGCATTGCTGAGCTCCCTGCAGACGGCCCCTATATCCTTACGATCTATAGCCACAATGCAGGCGATGCTTACCGAACAGCGATCGCCCGTATCGAGCCGCCACAATTGTTGGCGCTGGACGGCGCCGGTCGCGCCACCGTCACCGGCAACATTCAGGTGAACGGAGACCGCCAGTTCTACAGGCTGGTGGCTGCCGGCGGTGACGGCCTGTACCTGCGCTTGGCGCCGGCCGCCGGCGGTGCGCTGAACAGCGGATCAGCCAATGTGAGTGTCTATCGCCAGGCCACGGACCCTTTTTTCGAGGACCCGCTGGCCGGTGGGCCCACCGTCAGCGACGACAATGTCAACGGCGACGATAGCGAATCCCATCTGCATAGCACAGGAATGCGCTTACCTGGTGATGGCAGCACCGAAACCTACATCATTGAAGTGTCCGCGCTCATAGAGCGGGATGGTGAGGAGCTTGGTAACTATGAACTGCGTGTGGATACCGCACCCGCCAAAGCAACTATTGTCGTCGATGACGATCTAGCCCAATGCGCCGATGCAGACACTCGCTCATTGCACGCAGCGGCCTACGCGGTCACCGATGGGGGGACCATTGATATATGCGATGGGCTGTACTCCGAGCACACGTCAGTGACAGCGCCGGATGGCTCATTCGAGCTCGTCGGGCGTAACCGTGCCGGCGTGGTTCTACGTAGCGCGGATCCCGACCGGCAGGCTGTACTGGGCGACGCCGGTCTCGGCGATAATAGCGCTCTGATTGCGTTGAAGAATCTGACGTTGCAGTCCCAGGGTGAGCCCCTTTTCCCGGACTATTTCTCTATCAGTCGGGTTTCGGGAGCTACCAATGTCACGATCGAACCCGCTCCGGGGGAAGAACAGACCCAAGGCCGTCTGGCCATTTACGCCGACGGAGCCGTCATCGACGGATTGGACATGACCGCGGGGAGGGTCGCGCTGTATATCCGAGCCGACAATGTGACAGTGCGGAACAGCTCGTTCACGGGCGCTCCGGGAACAATCGATGCTGAGTTTAGTGACAATCTGTTGTTCGAAAACAATACAGCAACGTTCGAGCGCACTTCTAACGCCAGTCAGTATTTTAGGGTTAAAGACAGCAGCGGACTGCGGATGCTTAATAACCACATTACCATTACCGCTGACGAACCGCCGTCGTTCCCGCTGGCAGAGCCATCGATCTCGATCGAGGACGTGGGCGACAGTGCTACCGGGACAGTTGTGCGGGCCAATACGGTCAGCACTCCCGTGGCCGGTCTGTATGTCGACCTGAAGAACGCCGGAGCCAACATCGCCGTGGAGCAGAACCGATTCCATTTCACTGCGCCCTATGGCGGCGTTCCGCTGGATTTGATCACCACCCGCGGTGCAAAAACGGGAAGCCTGTTGATGCGCAACAATATTTTCTACGGAGCAACGGGGTTTGACGGTGGGGTGGCGAAGATCCGCGGCACGGAGCGTTTCACGAGCATAGACATTATCAACAACAGCTGGTTGGCGAAACCGACAGGCCCTGACGATACGCCACCCCGCTGTAACGGCTGCGCCATGCTACTGGTAAGCCCTTTTAGTCAGGACTTGACCGGGCCTCTGCCGATTAATTTCATTAATAACATTCTGATTGGCTGGGCGTCGTCAAGCACCACACCCGCGGGGGCGATCAATATTCCTGGTGCCACTACCATCAATGACGACAATAACCTGTTTGGCGACTTTGATTATCTATACAAGAGTGGGGGGACATCTTCTGGTCTTAATAACATTAATATCGGAATTCGAAATCCTGAAAATTCGTCCTATCCGTTCTTTGTCGGCGATCCGTTCCTGTTAGAGGTAAATGATTTCAGCCAGGGTGTTGATAACGGCCAAGGGCCCATGGCCGGCGGGCCGCCGATTCCGGGCGTGGATTACAGTGGCGAATCAAGGCCTCAGCATGGTAGTTACGATATCGGGGCTCATGAAAACGTCTTTTAAAGTCCTCTACATAAGGATCTGATTATAAAAAAAATAGAAAGAGAGGGCGTAGGGAAAGGGCCAGCTAAAAAAAGGCAATGACGTTGTAGGTGCGACGTAAGCGTCCGGTAATCCCACCTTGTCAGGCGGAGGTCGGCGCCCAGTTTTGGGGCAAGAGCTCATTTATGGCGTTGTTCTTTTGCGTCGGCAGCCGAGCCAGCACATCCTTCAGATACGCATAAGGATCGTGGCCGTTCAGCTTCGCCGACTGGATCAGGCTCATGACGGCGGCCGCACGCTAGCCACTGCGCAGAGAGCCCGCGAACAGCCAGTTATTGCGCCCCAGCGCCCAGGGGCGGATCTGGTTTTCCACCCGGTTGTTGTCGATCGGCACTGCGCCATCGTCCAGGTAGCGCGTCAGCGCCGCCCAGCGTTTCAGGCTGTAGTCCAGGGCTTTGGCCGTGCCCGAGCCGTCCGGGACTTTTTGCCGTTGGGAGATCATCCATTGGTGCAGGGCGTCGGCGATGGGCCTGGCTTTTTCGTTGCGCAAGCGCTGGCGGTCTTTATCCGGCAGATCCTTCGCCTCTCGCTCGATGCCGTACAGCGCACCGATGGACTCCAGCGCTTGGGCGGCCAGCTCACTCTTGTTGGCCACGTGCAGGTCGTGGAACTTGCGACGGGCGTGCGCCAGGCAACCGATCTCGGTAATGCCCTCGCCGAAGCCCGCCTTATAGCCAGCGTAGTCGTCACACACCAGCTTGCCATGCCAGTTCCCCAGGAAGGCGCGGGCGTGTTCGCCCGCCCGGCTGGGCGCGAAGTCATAGACCGTGGCCTTCAGTTCAGAGAACGAGGTGCTGCAGTAAGCCCACACATAGGCCCGGTGGGTTTTCTTCTTGCCCGGTGCCAGCATCGCTACCGGCGTTTCATCCGCGTGCAGCACCGGCTGGGCTAGCAACTGGGCTCTGAGCGCATCCACCAGTGGCTGCAACCGTACCCCGCAGGTGCCCA
>NZ_SNUA01000026.1 GCF_004360225.1 Alcanivorax sp. 24 | reverse complement strand
GGCCGGACGCCGGACGCCGGACGCCGGACGCCGGACGCCGGACGCCGGACGCCGGACGCCGGACGCCGGACGCCGGACGCCGGACGCCGGACGCCGGACGCCGGACGCCGGACGCCGGACGCCGGACGCCGATAATGCAAAACCAGACCCAACGCCCTGGCAAGCACTAAAACGCTTTTTAGGGTTCATCGCGGTTTGGCGGGCCACCGCGCTTCAATCATGGGCACGGGTCTGTAACGGAAGGGGCTACCAAGCCGCTATATTCGCCGGCAAGCCGGTCTCCCACGGATCATGCCACGAAGCCGCTGTGGGAAGCTTGCTGGCAAGCGAATATCCCAACACCAGAGGGCCGGAATTCGCCAGCAAGCTGGCCTCCCACAGGTCCGCCACGAAACTGCTGTGGGAAGCGGCCCGGGCGGCGCTCCGCTTGGCCGCGAATGCCCTGAGCCGTTGGCGATTCGCTTGCCAGCAAGCTTCCCACAGCGGCGCTGTAGCCACCTCTGAATGGAGGTCTTCGAGGTAACCGGGCAATACGGGAGCCCCCGCCGGAGCGACGTTGAAATTGCTCCCAGCAATTTTTTTATTCCCGCAATGCCCGCAGCCCCGGGTTTTGACTTTAGCGTCTGGCGTCTGGCGTCTGGCGTCCGGCGTCCGGCGTCTGGCGTCTGGCGTC
This sequence comes from Alcanivorax sp. 24, assembly GCF_004360225.1. Lineage (GTDB taxonomy): Bacteria > Pseudomonadota > Gammaproteobacteria > Pseudomonadales > Alcanivoracaceae > Alloalcanivorax > Alloalcanivorax xiamenensis. The sequence continues at coordinate 24,798 of NZ_SNUA01000026.1, read as the reverse complement.
CGGCCCTTTAACTACGCCCCCCACCTCTGGCCTATTGGGTCGGGCCCCTGAGCGTTTCAGTCAATGGTCATAGCCGATTCCATATTTACATACCAAGCGCTTGCTTGGTAGTGTTGAGCCACTCCGTCACCGGCCCATTCGTCATGAAGGAAGGAAGAAGGAACAACACCATGAGCGACATCACCCGCATCGGTTGCGCCGCCGGCTTCTGGGGCGACACCAACAGCGCCGCCTTCCAACTGGTCCGCCAGGGCAATATCGACTATCTGGTGTTCGACTATCTGGCCGAGGTCACACTGTCGATCATGGCCGGGGCGCGCATGAAGGACGCCAACGCCGGCTACGCCCACGATTTTGTCACCCAGGTGATGGCGCCGCTGGCCCGGGAGATCAAGGACAAGGGCATCAAGGTGATCAGTAACGCCGGCGGCGTGAATCTCAGGGCCTGCCGGGATGCACTGAGCAAGGTGTTCGCCGAGGCCGGCGTCGAGCTGAACATCGCCCTGGTGGAAGGCGACGATCTTAATCCGCGCCGGGCCGAGTTCACCGACTGCCGGGAAATGGACACCGGCGCGGCCTTGCCGCCGATTACCGTGACCATGAATGCCTACCTTGGCGCCCTGCCGATCAAGGCCGCTCTGGACGCTGGCGCCGACCTGGTGCTGACTGGCCGTATCGCCGACTCCGCTCTGGTGTTGGGCCCGTTGCTGCATGAGTTCCAGTGGGCCAACAACGATTATGACCGGCTGGCCCAAGGCTCCCTGGCCGGCCATCTGATCGAGTGCGGGGCCCAATGCACCGGCGGCAACTTCACCGATTGGCGCGATGTGCCCGGCTTCGACAACATGGGCTTCCCGGTCGCCGAATGCCACCGGGACGGTACCGTGGTGATCACCAAACCGGCGGACACCGGGGGACTGGTCACCCCCGCCACCGTCGGCGAGCAACTGCTCTATGAAATCGGCGATCCGCGCCAGTACATCCTTCCCGACGTGGTCTGCGACTTCACCAACGTCACTCTCACCCAGGACGGGCCGGATCGTGTCAAAGTCAGCGGCGCGCGCGGGCTGCCCCCCACCGACACTTACAAGGTGTCCGCTACCTACCCCGACGGCCAACGCATCACCGCCTCTTTCCTGATGGGCGGCATCGACGCCCCCGCCAAGGGCCAAGTAGTGGCCGACGCCATCCTCGGCAAGGTGGCGGCGCAGTTCAAACAGGCGGGGCTGGCGCCCTTCCGGGATGTCAGCGTGGAAATCCTCGGCAGCGAGGCCACCTACGGCAACCAGGCGCGCCGCCAGGACAGCCGCGAAGTCGTGGTGAAAATCGCCGCCCTGCACGACGACCGCAAGGCCCTGGGTCTGTTCGCCCGGGAAATCGCCCAGGCCGCCACCGGCATGGCCCCGGGCTTGTCCGGTCTGGTCGGCGGCCGGCCCAAGCCGATGCCCCGTATTCGTCTTTATTCCACCCTTATCGGTAAACAGAAGGTGCCGGTCACGGTGGACGTCAACGGTGAGACCCTGCCGGTGGCCATTCCCGCCGGCGAGCCGCTGACGAAACCGGCCCCGCAAACGGACGGCGAGACTGCCTCCGGCGACACCGAGGTGCCGTTGGTGAAACTGGCCTGGGCCCGCTCCGGCGACAAGGGCAACCACGCCAACATCGGCGTTATCGCCCGGGACCCGGTTTACCTGCCCTATTTACGCGCGGCGCTGAGTGAGGCCGCGGTGGCGGACTACATGCGGCATGTGCTCGATCCGGAAACCGGCTCGGTCAGCCGCTGGGAGCTGCCCGGCATGCACGCCTTCAATTTCCTGCTGCGCAACGCGCTGGGCGGCGGCGGCATCGCCAGTCTGCGCATTGATCCGCAGGGCAAGGCGTTCGCGCAGCAGTTGCTGGACATGCCGGTGGCGGTCAGCGAAGAAATAGCAAGGCGGGTGTCATGAGCGGGCGATTTTATTTCGGACGCCGGACGCCGGACGCCGGACGCCGGACGCCGGACGCCGGACGCCGGACGCCGGACGCCGGACGCCGGACGCCGGACGCCGGACGCCGGACGCCGGACGCCGATAATGCAAAACCAGACCCAATGCCCTGGCAAGCACGAAAACGCTTTGTTATTTCCGCAACGCCAGCAGCTCCGGGTTTTGACTTTAGCGCCTGGCGCCTGGCGCCTGGCGCCTGGCGTCTGGCGTCTGGCCCAGCCCAGCGCCAAGCGCAGTGACATTTCAGCCGACCACACAGCTATAAAGGACTGTTACCCATGCCCTACCGTTCCGTCTTTCGGGAAAACCTGTTCGCCGACCGCAACATCATTGTCACCGGCGGCGGTTCCGGTATTGGTCGTTGCACCGCGCATGAATTGGCGGCGCTCGGCGCCAGGGTGGTACTGATCGGCCGCGGCGAAGACAAGTTGCGCGAGGTGGCCGGGGAAATACAGCAGGACACCGGCCGCGAAGCCCTGTATTTCAGTTGCGACATCCGGGAAGAGGAACGGGTGCGCGCGACGGTGGCGGAGATCTACCAGGCGGTGGGCCAGGTGCATGGTCTGGTCAATAACGCCGGCGGCCAGTTTCCGGCGCCGCTGGCACTGATCAGCCAGAAAGGCTGGGAAACGGTGATCCGCACCAACCTCACCGGCGGCTTCGTGATGGCCCGGGAAGTGTTCACACAAGGCATGAACCAACACGGCGGCGCCATCGTCAACATCGTCGCCGACATGTGGGGCGGCATGCCCGGCATGGGGCACTCCGGCGCCGCCCGCGCCGGCATGGACAACTTCACCAAGACCGCCTCGGTGGAATGGGGATGCTGCGGCGTGCGGGTGAACGCAGTAGCCCCGGGATGGATTGCCTCCTCTGGCATGGACACTTATCCAGAAGCGTTCCAGAACATTCTCAAAACGCTGCGCTCCGCGGTGCCGTTGAAACGCATGGGCGTGGAAGCGGAAGTATCCTCGGCGATCTGCTTCCTGCTCAGCGATGCCGCGGCCTTCATCAGTGGCGACACGCTGCGTATCGACGGCGGCGCCAGCCAGGGCAACGTGGCGATTTTCCCGTTGCCGGAACATAAGCGCAGCGAGCCCTTCGACGGCTTCCACCGCGCCATCACGCCCGCCATTTTCAAACAAGACTGAATCCGCGAATACTGACAGGACCCGATCATGCCCGTACTGGAAACCAGCCTGGACGTCAACAGCGACAGCTTCCGCGAAAGCCGGGAGGCCATGCTCAAGGCCGTGGAGGAGTTCCGCGCCATCGAGCAGGGCGTGGTGGACGCCTCGGAAGCCAAGCGCGCTAAATTCGAGAAACGGGGCCAGTTGCTGCCCCATGAGCGGGTCGCCCGTCTGCTCGATCCAGGCTCGCCGTTTCTCAGCCTGATGAATCTGTCAGGCTATCGCATGCACGATGACAAGGACGGAACCGAGGCCGGCGGCGGCAGTATTGCCGGGATCGGTTATGTGGCCGGCGTGCGCTGTCTGGTGACCGCCTCCAATTCCGCCATCAAGGGCGGCACCATTACCCCTTCCGGCCTGAACAAAACGTTGCGCCTGCAACGTATCGCTCTGGAAAACAAACTCCCCGTGGTGAGTCTGGTGGAATCCGGCGGCGCCAATCTGAACTACGCCGCCGAGGTCTTCGTGGAAGGCGCGCGGACCTTCGCCAACCAGGCCCGGCTGTCCGCCGCCGGTATTCCGCAAATCACCGTGGTGCATGGCAACGCCACCGCCGGCGGCGCTTATCAGCCGGGTCTTTCCGACTACGTCATTCTGGTCCGTGACCGCGCCAAGATGTTCCTGGCCGGCCCGCCATTGCTGAAAGCCGCCACCGGTGAGATCGCCACCGACGAGGCGCTGGGTGGCGCTGAAATGCACACCGGAGTGGCCGGTACCGCCGAATATCTGGCCGATGACGATGCCGACGGCATCCGTCAGGCGCGGGACCTGATGGGGGTACTCGGCTGGCGCGACGATGCGCCGGCCGCCGGGGATTGGGTACCGCCCCGCTATGACGAAGAGGAACTGCTGGGCGTGGTGCCCAGCGACGCCAAGAAACCCTACGACGTACGCGAAGTGATCGCACGGATCGCCGACGATTCCAACTTCGTCGACTTCAAGAACGACTGGGACGGCGCCACCGTATGCGGCTGGATCGCTATCGAAGGTCAACCCGTGGGCGTACTGGGCAATAACGGGCCGATCACGCCGCGCGGCGCGGCCAAGGCGGCCCAGTTTATTCAATTGTGTGACCAGAGCAGTCGACCGTTGCTGTTTCTGCACAACACCACCGGCTTCATGGTCGGTACCGACGCCGAACGCAACGGCGTGATCAAGCACGGCTCGAAGATGATCCAGGCGGTGGCCAACGCCCGGGTGCCGAAAATGTCCATTGTCATCGGCGGCTCCTATGGCGCCGGCAACTACGCCATGTGCGGCCGGGGCCTGGATCCGCGCTTTATTTTCGCCTGGCCCAATTCCCGCGTGGCGGTGATGGGCGGCCAGCAGGCCGGCATGGTGCTGCGCATCGTCGCCGAAGCCAAACAGCGGGCCAACGGTATCGAACCGGATGAGAAAGTGCTGGAGATGCTGCAGCAAAGCACCGCGCAGAAACTGGACGCGCAATCCACCGCGCTCTATGGCACCGCCCACTTATGGGACGACGGCATCATCGATCCGCGCGATACCCGCCGGGTGCTGGCCTATGTTCTGGATATTTGCCGTCAGGCGGAACACCGCCAGCTCAATGGCAACACCTTTGGCGTGGCAAGACTATGAATGAAGTTGACAGTTAACAGTGAATAGTTAATGAGCCGCTGTGGGAGCTTGCTTGCAAGCGAATGGGGTTCGCTCGGACGTTTAGTGATATTCGCTTGCAAGCAATCTCCCACAGTGGCTAAAGAATCAGCCTGGACGTCAGTCAAATCGAATAGAACACAAAGCAGGAGTGTGTCATGAAATTCACCCAAGAACATGAAGAACTGCGCCGCACGGTACGCCAATTCGTCGACAAGGAAATCAACCCGCATGTAAAGGAATGGGAGGCGGCGGGCCGTTTTCCGATCCATGACGTGTTCAAGAAAATGGGCGACCTGGGTCTGCTCGGCGTCACCAAGCCGGTGGAGTACGGCGGCATGGGGCTGGACTATTCCTACGGCATGGTGATGAGCGAGGAGATGGGCACGGTGCATTGCGGCGGCGTGCCGCTGGCGGTGGGCGTGCAGACCGACATGGCGACGCCGGCCCTGGCCCGCTTCGGCTCTGATGAATTGCGTCGGGACTATCTCGCTCCCGCCATCGCCGGTGACATGGTGGCCTCCATCGCCGTTTCCGAGCCGCAGGCCGGTTCCGATGTGGCGGCGGTGAAAACCACGGCGAAAAAAGACGGTGATGACTACGTCATCAACGGCACCAAGATGTGGATCACCAATTCGCCCAGCGCCGATTTCTTCTGCCTTTTGGCGAACACCTCCGATGACAAGCCGCACATCAACAAATCCCTGATCGTGGTCCCCAAGGACGCCGCCGGCATCACCGTGGACAAACCACTGGACAAACTGGGAATGCGTTCCTCGGAAACCGCCCAGGTATTTTTCGACAACGTGCGCGTGCCGCAACGCAATCTGATCGGCCAGGAAGGCATGGGTTTCATGATGCAGATGATGCAGTTCCAGGAAGAGCGTCTGTTCGCCGCATCCAACAGCCTCAAGGGCATGGAACACGTAATCGACGAAACCATCGAGTACGCCCGCGAGCGCAAGGTGTTCGGCATGAGTCTGCTGGACAATCAGACCGTGCACTTCCGCCTGGCTGAACTGCAAACCGAGGTGGAAGCTCTGCGCGCCCTCACCTACCGCGCCTGTGAGCTCTACATCAACGGCAAGGATGTGCTGCAGCTGGCGTCCATGGCGAAATTGAAAGTAGGCCGCCTGGCCCGGGAAGTCGCGGACTCCTGCCTGCAGTTCTGGGGCGGCAACGGTTTCATGTGGGACAACCCGGCCAGCCAGCTGTACCGCGACGGCCGGCTCGGCTCCATCGGCGGCGGCGCCGACGAGATCATGCTGGGCATCATCTGTAAGACCATGAATACGCTGCCGGGCAAGAAACGCTGATTGGGACACGCTTGCACGCAGCACGCTTACACGCAACACGCAAAAAGACATACTCGGGCAAAGACTTGTGGTTGCCCGGCGTTGCCAAGCGATGTGCCGTTTCCAGGCCCGTATTCGCTGCAAGTATGGCGTGCCAGCGTGCAAGCGTGATGCGTGCAAGAGAATAAGCCACGAACGAGACCAACTATGACGCTACCTGAAACCGAAACGATCACCCTGAACCCTGACGGCTCTGTCCTGTTCGTCACCCTGAACCGGCCGCAAAGCCGCAACGCCATGAGCCTGACCATGGTCGATGAGCTGATGGCGGCGTTCGACTGGGTGGAAGCCAATCCGGAGGTTCGCGCCGTGGTGTTGCGTGGCGCCGGCGGCCATTTCTGCGCCGGCGGCGATATCAAGGACATGGCCGGCGCCCGTCAGCAGGCGGCGGCCGGCGACGATCAGGCGTTCTTCACCCTGAACCGGCGTTTCGGCGCCATGGTCAGCCGCGCCGAAAGGCTGCCAGCGGCCCTGGTGTGCGTGCTGGAAGGCGCCGTGCTCGGCGGCGGTTTTGGTCTGGCCTGCGTTTCCGACGTGGCGCTGGCCGCCGGTGATGCCCGCTTCGGATTGCCGGAAACCGGCCTCGGCGTGATCCCGGCGCAGATCGCCCCGTTCGTGGTACGCCGCATCGGCCTGACCCAGGCCCGCCGGCTGGCACTCACCGGCGAACGCTTTGATGGCCACGGCGCCCGGGCCCTGGGCGTGGTGCATGAAGTCGCCGATTCCACCGAGGAGTTGGAGCAGCGGTTGCGGCATACCCTGGAACAAATCCTTCGCTGCGCCCCCCACGCCAACCGGGTGACCAAGCAATTGGTGCTGAGCGTGCAGGAGCGGCCCCTCGACGCGGTGCTCGATCAGGCCGCCAGGGACTTCGCCGACGCCGTCACCAGCGAGGAAGGCCAGGAAGGCACACTGGCGTTCGTGCAGAAACGGGCACCGGATTGGACGTGATGCCGGACGAGCGGTTCACAGGGCCTGCAATTCGCTTGCACGCCTACACGCAACACGCTTTCACGCCATACTTGCAGCGAATACGGGCCTGGAAACGACACACTGCTCGGCAGCGCCGGGCAACCACAAGTCTTTGCCCCAGTATGTCTTTTTATGTGTTGCGTGTTGCGTGTTGCGTGTTGCGTGCAAGCGAATTACCAGACACCGGCGCTCCTCTCCATACCAGAAAGAACCGCGATGACATAAAGCAAAGGAAACCAACGCCATGAGCTTCGACAAAATTCTGATCGCCAACCGTGGCGAAATCGCCTGCCGCGTCATCGCCAGTGCCCAGGCTCTGGGGTATCGCACGGTGGCGGTGTATTCCGAGGCGGATCGCGATGCCCTCCATGTACGGCTGGCGGATGAAGCGCTTTGTATCGGGCCGGCCAATGCCACCGCCTCCTACCTCAACATCGACGCTCTGCTCGATGCCTGCCGCCGCAGCGGCGCCGATGCGGTACACCCGGGTTACGGCTTCCTTTCCGAGAACGGCGACTTCGCCCAGGCCTGCGAGGACGCCGGTATCACCTTCATCGGCCCGCCAGTGGCCGCGATCCGGCTGATGGGCTCGAAACGGCTGTCGAAAATCGCCATGGAAGAAGCCGGTGTGCCTTGTGTACCCGGTTACCAGGGCGAGGACCAGAGCGACGAGACGCTGCTGCGGGAAGCGCGGCGGATCGGTCTGCCGCTGATGATCAAGGCCAGCGCCGGCGGTGGCGGCCGTGGCATGCGCGTGGTCACCGACGAAGCGGAGATTCCGGCGCAGTTGAACAGCGCCCGCCAGGAAGCCCGCAACAGCTTCGGCAACGACGAGCTGATTCTGGAGCGGGCGGTGAGCACGCCGCGACACGTGGAAATTCAGGTGTTCGGCGACCGCCATGGCAACGTCATTCATCTGGGGGAACGGGACTGCTCGGTACAGCGCCGTCATCAGAAAGTGGTGGAGGAAGCCCCTTCCCCGGCCCTGGATGACGCCCTGCGGCAACGCATGGGCGACGCGGCCGTCAACGCCGCCCGCGCCTGCGGCTATGTGGGCGCGGGCACAGTGGAATTCCTGCTCGGCACCGACGGTGAGTTCTACTTTCTGGAGATGAACACCCGTCTGCAGGTGGAACACCCGGTTACCGAGCTGGTCACCGGCCAGGACCTGGTGGCCTGGCAATTGAAAGTGGCCGCCGGGGAAAGCCTGCCGCTGACCCAGGATCAGGTTGTTCTGAACGGCCACGCCATGGAAGTTCGCCTTTACGCCGAGGACCCGGCCCAGGGCTACCTGCCCCAGACCGGCCCGGTACGACGCTGGCGTCCCGCCGGTGGCGAAGGCGTGCGGGTGGATCACGGCCTGCGTGAAGGGGATCAGGTGGGCAGCCACTACGACCCGATGCTGGCCAAGATCATCGCCCACGGCGCCACCCGTGACGAAGCCCGGCGCCGCTTGCTGCGGGCGGTGGAAGACACGGTGCTGGCCGGCGTCAACGATAACCGCGCGTTCCTGGCCGCCATTTTACGCCACCCGGTGTTCGCCGCCGGTGACGCCACCACCGCCTTTATTGGCGCCGATTTCGCCGACGACCCCAGTCTCACGCCGACAACGCCCGGCGATGCCTTGTGGTCGGTGGCGGCACTACTGCTCGCCCGGCAACAGGACCGGCGCCCGGCCGGGCCCGGCCGTGGCTGGCAATCCAGTATCCTTGGCGCACAGCCGCTGACATTGGGATGTGGCGAGCACCGCCGGACCCTCACGCTTCGCGGGGACCGGGTCGACGGTGAAATGACGGTGATTCCGCGGGAGGTGAATGACCACTCCGTGATCGCCGAAGTGGATGGCATCCGCCGCCGCTTCCAATGGTGCCAACACGGCGACCAACTGTGGCTGCAACAGGGCGCCGACAAAGCGTCCTTCCAGGATCTGACCCACCTGCCCGCCGCCAGCCTGGACGGCCCCGGCTCCGGCCGGCTGAGCGCGCCCATGGACGGCGCCGTGGTGAGCCTGTCCGCCAGCGTTGGCGACCGGGTACAGCGCGGCCAGGTGCTGGCGGTGATGGAGGCGATGAAGATGGAGCACGTGCTCAAGGCCGACTGCGACGGCACCGTGACCGAGGTAGCGGTGGCGATGGGCGATCAGGTGCGGCGCCAGCAGTTGCTGGTGCTCCTGGAAGCGGACACCGGCCCGGCCTGACGCGGTTGCCCGGCGGTCGGGCAAATGCTCTGATCCGCGGGCTGTGTTTGAATGGCGACTGGCGTGGGGTTTCCTTGCCATGTTTGGTGAAGTTTTAACCAATCAACGCGGTGACCGGCGGGTCCGTTCGATCACTGCTTGCCCGCCTCCGGAGCGCCGGTTATGGTAGCCCCATTAGCGGTCAACTTACGATTGTTCGCCGCGAATATTTGGTCATCTCCGAGTTATCACGAGCCCCCTCCTCCATCGCCGGAGAAGGCGGCCGCGCGCCCTCGGAGAAGCCCTTTTCAGCCCTTTGCTGGTAGTGGACTCCCGGCGCGACCCGGGTATTCCAAGAACATTAGAGAATCAGAGAGTGGAGATGCCATGAGCAGCGCCGACGTCATTACGTTGCCGAAGATTCTGTCGAAGGTTCCCGAGATCCTTGCCAACCTGCCCGGGCTGTTGAAGGGCTCAAAAATGAGCAAGATCACCGACACCACCAAGCCGCTGGGGCTGGGTGTCGAATTCGAGGCCGCCACCGCCGCCAACCCCAACGGCATTGCCGTTATCCATCAGGACACCGAACTCACCTACCGGCAATTCAACGCCTGGGCCAACCGTATCGCTGATTACTTCGCCTCCATTGGCCTGAAGAAAGGCGACACCGTGGTGGTGGATATCGAGAACCGTCCGGAACTGGTGGCCACGGTGCTGGCCTGCGCCAAACTGGGCATCTGCGCCGCCCTGGTGAACACCTCCCAGCGTGGCAAGGTCCTCACCCACAGTATTAATCTGGTGGAACCCAAGGCCGCCATCATCGGCGGCGAACTGATCGACGCCGTCGAGGAAATCCGCGACGAGCTGGATCTGAAAACCAACTTCTTTTACCTGGCCGATGCCGACACCCTGCAGAACCCGGGCGAAGCGCCGGAGGGCTACAAGAACCTGGCCACCGAGATCCAGAACTGCTCCAGCGAGAACCCGGCCGGCACCAATCAAAGCCGCCTCAAGGATCCGCTGTTCTACATCTATACCTCCGGCACCACCGGTCTGCCGAAGGCGGTGGTTTTCAACCACGGCCGCTGGCAAAAGGCGTTCGGGGCTTTCGGCTATTCCGCCGTGCGCCTGGACAAGGACGACCGCCTCTACTGTACCCTGCCGTTCTACCATGCCACCGGCATGGTCATTTGCTGGGCCTCGGTGATCGCCGCCCGTGGTGGCCTGGTGCTGGCACGCCGGTTCTCCGCCAGCCGCTTCTGGGACGATATCCGTCAGCATAACTGCACCGCGTTCGGCTATGTCGGCGAGTTGTGTCGTTACCTGCACGAACAGCCGCGCAAAGCCGACGACAGCAACAACCGCGTGCATACCATTGTCGGCAACGGTCTGCGTCCGGGTATCTGGAAAGACTTCAAGGCACGTTTCGGTATCGAGCGCGTGGAGGAGTTCTACGCTTCCTCCGAGGGCAACGTGGCCTTCACCAACGTATTCAATTTCGACAACACCGTGGGCTTCTCCCCGGTCAGCTACGCCATCGTCAAGTACGACAAGGAAGCGGACCAGCCCATGCGCGACGCCAAGGGCTTCATGATCAAGGTGGGCAAGGGCGAATCCGGCCTGATGCTCGGCGAGATCACCGACAAGACCCCGTTCGACGGCTACACCGACAAGGAAAAAACCGAAAAGGCGATTTTCCGCGACGTGTTCAAGAAAGGCGACGCCTGGTTCAACACCGGCGATATGATGCGCGATATCGGCTTCCGACACGCCCAGTTCGTGGACCGCCTCGGCGACACCTTCCGCTGGAAAGGGGAAAACGTCTCCACCACTGAAGTGGAGCAGATACTGGACGGCTTTGAGTCCATCGTCGAGTCCGTGGTGTACGGCGTGGAAATCCCCGACACCAACGGCCGCGCCGGCATGGCCGAGCTGCGTCTGGACCGCCCCCATGATGACGTGGACTTCCAGGCTCTGTGCGACTACCTCAAACGCGAGCTGCCGCCCTACGCCATTCCGGTGTTTCTGCGCATCACCGATCACGAAGTAGAAACCACCGGCACCTTCAAACACCAGAAAAACAAGCTGAAGGACGAAAAGTACGATCTCGGCAAGCACAGCGATCCGGTCTACGTGCTGCTGCCCGGCGAGAGCTGCTACCAGCGCCTCAACGAAGACACGCAGAAAGGCATCGACGGCGGCGAATATCGTTTCTGAGTCTGTTTGTCGTTATTCTTTCACCCTCTCCCTAACCCCTCAAGGGAGAGGGTGAAAACAACCGCCGTCCCTACCCCACCTCATCCCGCAACTGTCGTTTCAGTATCTTGCCCACCGGATTGCGGGGGATCGCATCGACGATGCGCAACGCCTCCGGCAGCTTGTACAGGCTCATCCCGGACTCACGAAGGAAACCGCGGATATCTTCCAGGGAGAGCGGCGACGCCGGCTCCCGCGGCACCACGCAGACACATACCCGTTCCCCCATCACTTCATCCGGTTGCGGAATCACCGCCGCGTCCAGTACCGCCGGGTGCGCCTGCACCGCGTTCTCCACTTCAGCGCTGGAAATATTGAAGCCGCCCCGAATCACCATGTCCTTCTTGCGATCATGGAAACCGACATGGGACCGATCCCGAATCATGAACAGATCACCGGTACGAAAGTAACCATCGTCGGTGAACGCTTTTTCGGTCAGATCCGGCCGCTTGAAATAACCGGCGAACAAACTGGGGGCCCGGTAACACAATTCACCGATCTCCCCCGGCCCGGTCACTTCCCGATCGTCGTCATCGAGCAGCTTGACGCTTACCCCATCCACGCCGGACGGCCAGTGGCAGCCGGCCCTGCCCCAGAACGGCAGGTGATCCACCCGCCGCTCCAATTCCGGTACATCCGCCGGTCCGGCAATCAGGCAGGTGCCTTCGTTCTGCCCCCAGATGTTGATGATCTCAATGCCCCAGCGGCGTTTGAACTCCCGCAGCGTCCACAGTGACGGCGGCGCCGAGCCGGTGGTGATGGCGCGCACCGAGGACAGATCAATCCGGTCCACGTCCGGCAGCTTGGCGATCATGTTCAATACCGCCGGCACCAGAATGGTGAAGTGAATGTCCTGCTCGGAGAGTTGCTCCAACAACACCGGCATGGTCAGAGGATGATGCAGCACCAAGGTACCGGCGGAGACCAACCAGGACACGTAATTGACACCGAGAGCGGTCATGTTGACCAGCGGCGCCACGCACAGTTGCCGGTCTCCTTCCCGCAGCCCGGAGGTCCGCATCAGCGGACCGATATGGGAGAACCAGCTGTTGTGGCTCATAGGACAGCCCGGAGAGCCTGTTCATAGTCTTTACGCCGCCGCGCCGGAGTTCATTTTGTTGTCAGGGCGTGATTCCGATTGTGCCGTGTAGTCATTCTACATAAACAAGCGTAATCGCGGTCTGGCGGCAAAAGGGGCCCGGCCCTTCGGGTTGCGCTGGAAAAGCCGCCAGAGGACGCTGTGGCCTTTGACTTTGGACCCACCAGAGCCTTCAGTCCCCAACGCCCTCTGGCGGCTTTTCCAGCAGCAACGCGGCGGCGTAAAGACTATGAACAGGCTCTTAGCCGCGACTCGGTCCCGGAGGTCCAGCACAGGGTGAAGATATCATTGGCGTCCACCGTCACCGGCGGCGGCGGCGACCCCACCGGCCCTTCGGCAATGGCGGTCAGCTCCGCCAGGGACAGACACTGCTCGAAGCCCAGCGTCCTGCCCATGGCGATGTAGTCAAAGCCCTTGGCGTGATCGGCGGCGATGTACAGGCGGGCTTCGGTAAGCTCCCGCACATAGCCCACATCGGTGGCTCGCCATTGCAACGGCAGTGCGGTGAGAACCCCACCGGCGCGGGCCACCGCCAGATAGAGCATGGCCAGTTCCCAGACATTGGGAAGCTGGGCCACCACGATATGGTCCTTTCCAAGTCCACGCCGGGCCAGTTCCGCGGCGGTGGCGTCCACCGCCCGGCCAAACGTCCGGTAGTTCAATGACCGGGCCGCCGTACCGACCAGATCCGGCCGGTCAGGTGGATCCACCACCGCCTCACGATCCGGGTTGGCCGCGCGGTTCTGGTCGAATTGCTCCAATAAGGTGCCTTGGCCCCAACGCCCCTCATCGAGGTAGTGATCGATCCACTGCCGGGAATGCAAAATCATGACTTGTCCTTGTTATTGCCCTGCCTGTCCCATTAAACCCCCTGGCCACGCCGTGACCATCGTCGGATCGAACGATGTCGGCGCGGATGTCACCAGAGCCGGATAATCGTCCATTCCGACGACGTTAATTGCCTCTCTCCACCGACAGGATGAAAGGCCCATCCCGGGTCATATAAGAAGGAGAACATTCCCATGTCGGTATTTCGTTCATGGGGCGCGACCTCCCGTCGCGGCCCCGCTTTCCCCACCCTGCTTGTCACGCTCGCCGCCCTGCTGTTGACTTCCGGCGCCAACGCGGAACAGCTGCGTTTCGCCACCGGATCAGCGCCCAACTCCATCGGCGGCCTGTCGGCGGAACATTTCGCCAAGTCCCTGAAGGAATACTCCGATGGCGATCTCACCGCCAAGGTTTATATGATGTCGCTGCTCAGCTTCGCGGAGATGTCCGGCGGAGTGGAAAAAGGCATGACCGACATCGGCTCGATGATCTACCCCTATTTCCCGTCCGAGTATCCGCGCACTAATCTGGTGGCCGAACTGACCATGCTCACCGATCTGATGGGCGCCCCGAAATCCCTGTCCAACCTGGCCTACGCTGGCGCGGTCAGCGAGTTCGTCTTCGAGCACTGCCCGGAATGCGTCGCGGAATGGGAAGCTCACGATCATGTGTTCAGCGGCGGCTCGGCGGCGTCTCCCTACTATTTTCTCTGCAACAAGCCCGTGGATACTCTCAAGGACCTCAGCGACAAGCGGGTCCGCGTGGGCGGCGCGCAGTGGGCCCGGGCGGCCGAAGCGCTGGGCGCCACGCCGGTGACCATGTCGGTGAACGAGATCTACGAGGGCCTGAGCCAGGGTGCAGTGGACTGCACCATGCAAGCGGCCGCGGAGCTGATCAGCTTCAACCTGATGGAGGTCACCACCGACATTACCCTGGGCGCGCCCCTTGGTATCTATGGCGGCCTGTCCCTGAGCACCAACCGGAAAGTCTGGCAGGGGCTCACCGAGACACAACGTAAAGCGCTGCTGCACGCCGCCGCCGACTCCAACGCACACACCACCTGGAACTACCGGGTGGATGACGAGCGCGCACTCAAACAGGCGAAAGAAAAAGGCATCGCCATGCACGAGGCCGACGATGCCCTGGTCAGCACCGCCGAACAGTTCATCGAAAAAGACATGGAAACCATCGCCACCAACTACCAGAAGAAATACGGCGTGGACGATGCCGCGGAGATGATCGCCACCTTCCGCCCTCTGCTGGAAAAATGGATGACATTGGTCAAGGACGTGGACAGCAGCGACGCATTGGCGGACCTGTACTGGGACGAGGTTTACTCAAAAGTGGATGTCAGCCAGTACGGCCAATAAACGCGTCGTTACTTCTCCCCCCGCACGGCTCGCTGAAAGCGGGCCGTGCTTTGCGGGTCCAAACGCAGGTCGGCGTCGGCGAAGGCCTCGTCTTCCGGCAACAGCAACGTCACTCCGGCTCCCTGGTCCACCGACACGGTCAGCGCCTCGCCTCGCAAATCCAGCAGATGACCGCCCCGGCGACGCGCCCGGTCAATGAAGTGGAAGTGATAGCCGGCACCGCTGACCGCCGCCAGGTAAGCCGGCAACCGGAATCCCACCAGCGTCCCCTCCACATCGGTAAGCTCATACAGATTCTGCCCGGCCACCACCTGATCGATGGGCCGATACGGCGGCTTTTGCCGGGGCACGCTGCGCAACCTCAGAGTCTCAAACCGCCCGTCCAGCCGCACCGCGTAAACGCCGTTGGCCGATGGCAGCCGGGCATCCAGAGCACGGGCCAGGTGCGCCATTCCCCGCACTTGCGACAAAGTGAAGCGCTGATCCCGGGTAAACCGCTTTACCGTCAGAAACGGGGTTTGCTCCTGATCCGACACGGCTCTGATACGGCCTTCCGGATCAGCCTGATACACCTCGCCGCCCAGCACGATGATCTCGCCTTCCACCGGGCTCAAAGCGCCCAGGCCAAAGTCCCCCAGTGCCAGCATGCGGCTGAAGCGGGTATTACCTTCAAGTAGACCGGCGCTCAACGCGGTGGTCGGCGCCAACTGATAGACCAGATCTTCCGGCGCCAATTCCGCCCGGGCGCCCGTTGCCAACCCTGTCGACAGTAGAAAAATACCCGCCGCTTTTCTCATCCGTTTCTCCTCCAGGTTCATGAGGTCCCAGACTAGGCGGCGGCGGAACCATGAAACAGCCCCAGTACCTCAAGGCATTCTTGCCGGAGGCTCATTAATCTTTTATCTCACAATCCGCCGGCACACCATTCGCTGCCAAGGCAGCTTCCCACAAAGGGAACTACGAAGCTGCTGTGGGAAGCTGCCTTGGCAGCGAATGCAGAACACACTCGTGCCTTCAGAACAGGCGGTCGTTGAACCTATCGCGACTCAGGGCGCCGGCTCGAAGCCCACTACCTTGCCGCGCAACGCCAGATCCCAGGACGGCGGCCCCGGCAAGGACTCCGCCAGAAAGTCCACCACCGCCCGCACTTTACGCGAGAGCTGCCGTGCCGACGGGTAAACCACATGCACCGCCGAGGGTTCGAATTCATACTCCGGCAGCACCCGCACCAGATCACCGGAAAGCAGCGCGTCGGCAATGGAGAACGTCACCCCCATGGCGATACCGAGCCCCGCCTTGGCGGCCTCGGTCAGCACCTCCCCGTTATTACAGACCACGGGGCCGGCGACCGGCACCGACACCACCCCTTCCAGCCCCGACAAACGCCATTGGCGGGGCCGCTCCAGCGCGGTGAAAATCAGGCAATGATGCTCGCTCAATTCGCTCGGTTCGCGGGGTGCGCCATGGCGGCGGATGTAGGCCGGGCTGGCCACCAGCAAACGCCGGTTAGAGCACAGCCGGCGCGCCACCAGACGGGAATCCTCCAACGCGCCAATGCGAATGGCGAGATCCACCCCCTCGTCGATGAGATCAATAAAGCGATCGCTCAACTCCAGCTCGATCGACAGCTCCGGATAGCGGTCACGCAACGGCTTCAGCAACGGCACGATATGCTGCCGCCCAAACACCACCGGTGCGTTGACGCGGATAACCCCCTTGGGATGCCGGCTGGCGGCGGTGGCCTCACTTTCCGCCTGTTGCAGCTCATGCAGAACACGCTGGCCGCGCCGGAACAAGGCGGCACCAGACTCGGTCAGGGACAACCGTCGTGTTGACCGCTGCAACAGACGCACCGCCAGCCGCTCCTCCAGACGGGACACCACACGGCTCACTCCGGATGGCGTCATGCCATGCTCCTCGGCGGCGCGGGCGAAACTGCCGAGCCTGACCACACTGACGAAGACACTGATTTCCGTGGTTTCCAGGGACATGAAGACCGCCTTGCCAAACACGCATTAATGACTCGGCGTCAAAAATACCATGCGAACGGACCGATTTATCCCCATTTTGCCAAGGGGCAAAGTGAGAACCCCATTGACCATCACGAAGGTATGAATCGATGACCCCGGATCGTCGCCGCTTTCTCAAGCTGGGTACCACCGGACTGGCCGCCCTCTCCGCCGGCTCCGCCCTGGCGGACTCCCCCCTGACACCGCCGCGCCAGCGAGGCCGTTTCAACGGCAAGGTCGTCGCCATCACCGGCGCCACCTCCGGCATCGGCGCCGCCGCCGCCCGCCTGTTCGCCGCAGAAGGCGCCCGGGTCACCTTCTGCGGCCGGCGCACCGCGCTGGGCGAACAAGTACAGCGACACATCACCCGACAGGGCGGCGAGGCGCTCTATATAGAAGCGGATGTCACCCGGCCGGAACAGGTCCGAGCCTTCATCGAGCAGACCCTGGATCACTACGGCCGTCTGGACGTGGGCTATAACAACGCCGGCGAGGTGCTGTTCAAACCCCTGCATCAATTGACGCTTGAGGACTGGGAGCGCATCCATGACACCAATCTGCGCGGCGTGTTCCTGGCGATGAAGTATCAGATCCCGCCACTGTTGGAGAGCGGCGCCGGGCGCATCATCATCACCTCTTCCCAACATGCCTATGCCACGCGCCCGGGTGGCGCCGCTTATGCCAGCAGCAAGGCCGCCCTGGAAGCGCTGGCGCAAAGCGCCACTCTGGACTACGCCGCCCAGGGCCTGCGCGCCTGCGTGGTGGCGCCGGGCATCACCGATACGCCCATGTTCCGGCGCGCCACCGGCAGCAACCCGGAAGCGGTGGCGCGGGCCAATCAGTTGGTTCGTGGTGTACGTCGCATTGCCTCGGCGGAGGAAGTGGCCAGGGTGGCGGTCTGGCTGGCCTCCGATGAGGCTTCCTACATCACCGGTACATCGTTCCTGGTGGACGGGGGATTACTCAGCGGCTTCGCTTGAGATTACCCACAGCTTCTGTGGATAATCCGGTGCATAACCGGTGCGCGATGACTCACATGCCAGACAGTACGCCACTACTTGTTTATTGGTGTGATTTTGACCGTCCCGGCGGAGGAAAAATCAGAGAGTTGGAACGGCCATACTGGTTTTCCACAGATACTGTGGATAACCCTGTTGAGAAAGTGAGGAAAACACCCCATGACAGCTTAATAAGGGGAGGTTGCGCAATTTGACGTTTTTTTGACCAATTAAAGAAATTCTTTATTTTTCAATTAGTTATAAGCCCATCTTTAAGCATTTTAGACCTTCTGGGCGGCTTTGTTACCGCCTTTCTCATCCCACCACGAGCTGTGCACAGTTTCGGACCGATTTGCCGATGTCAATAGTGAACAGACGCCAAGGTCCCGATTTTTCGCCCCCGCCCTGTTCCAGGTCATCCCTGTGGCTGAAAAGCGTTATTTTTCATAACTCGCCGCGTCCTTGTGAAGCACACCGAACGCATCTGTGGATAACTATGTGAATAAGCTGGCGATAGACGGGGGAAAAGAGCCGTGCGGCTGTCCCCGGTTTGGAATGACCGGCTTACAGTCAATCCACTGGCCAATCCATTCGCTGGCGAGCCAGCTTCCCACAGCGGTTCCATAAGCCCTCTGGGAAGCTCGCCTGCCAGCGAATACGGCGCTAATTTGGGGGACTGCGGCAATCCCGGGAACACGATTTATTCCGGGTCCCGGGGTTTGGATTCGGACTCTGGTTCCTCGTCATCCATCCGTTCCAGCGCATCTGTCAGCTCCTGGACCCGGCGTTGCAACGCCTCCACTTCCCGCTTGTTGGGAATGCCCAATCGCGACAGCGCCTTGCTCAGACGGTCATCAAAGGCTTTTTCCATGCGGTCCATGGTCTCACCGGTGTGATGACGAACCCGCTCCTTGATGTCTTCCACCCGCGGGGCTTTCTCACGGGTATGCTTTTCCACCTGACGACCGGCTTCCACCAACGCATCAAAAAAACCACTGCCTTCTTCCTCCGCACGGGCAAAGGCGCCAAGCCCGGCCAGCCAGATCTGATGGGTGTATTTACGCAGATCCCGGGAAGCACCGGACAGGCTGCGCAGAGGGCCGCGTTCGTCTTTTTTTTCCTGATTATTGTCCTTGGATTGATCGGACATGATGCTTCTCCCGAAAGCGCGCACCGCCCTGGTCTTCACCGGCACGCTGTGAAAAACGCCTTACAGTATAAGGGAAAGCACTTGGGAAGGCGGGGGGAATTGTCCTACAGAGGGCGTCTTCAGGCGTCCGGACCGGGATCGTCTTCGCGGGACCGACGCCCCACCACCAGACCGCCCACGCCCTTCGCCAGATCCTTGGCCAGGCCGCTGACACGGCGGCGCAGACGCTCTTCCAGCCGCTGCCCCGCCTGCTCCAGGCGCCGGTCGATATGACGTTCCAGTGCCGGCCAGAGACGGAACTTCACCGCCAGCCCCACCACGCTCAGCGTGATCAGGGAGGAGATCAGGGCACAGCCCACCAGCAGCATCGCCAGGGTCGCCGGAGTCAGGCTCAGGGAGGTCATGATCAGGCCACCCCGAACACGAAGATCAACTGCGCCAACCCGGCCATGGCGCCAAGGAACCCCCCCACCAGAATCAGGATCCACTCATCCTCCTGGAAGGCCGGGCGCAGCAGATCCTGGAATTCCTCGGAACTGAGCGCCTGCATCCGGTCACACATCAGGCGCTCGATGATGGAGCTGCGTTCGCGGTTGAAGTTGTCGTCCTCGAACGGCTCCACCGCCAGATCCACCGCCTTGTCTTCCACCGCGCGCTTGAGGTCGGCGTAGCCACCCGGCCCTACCGTCAGCTGCGCCGCGGTACGCACCACGCCGCCACTGAGCAGCGGCTTCAGATGACGCTTGATCAACGCCTTGGTGCGGTCACCACGTGGCCCATTGACCACCTGATACATAATATTGCGCAGCGTCACCAGTTCCTCGGTGGTGAGCCGGGCAAACGATTCCGCCACGTCCTTCTGGCGTTTCAGGAACAGCCCCTGGACCCGGAATGGCCCCACCCGAACCGGATTCAGCGGCCGGAAGATCACGTTCAGGGCCAACCAGTTGGTGGCGATACCGACGATAAAGCCGAACAACGGCAGCACCCAGTTGCCGGGCACGAAAATAAACACCGGCACCTGGATCAAACCGAACAGAAAACCGAAATAGAAGCCGGAGTTGGTGACGAAGCGGAACTCGGGCTCACCCACTTCCTTGAACATCTGCACCATCAGCGCCTTATCCTCGCGCATGCGGCTGACGATCATGTGCTTCATGTCCACCAGGCTTTCCAGGTTGCGGCTAATGTCCTCGACCACATTGTCCATCACCGCGGGAATGGCTCGCCGGGCACGACTGTAAACACGGCGGCGCACCACCAGGGGGAGGTTCTCCCAGAGCACGGAGTTGCGCTCGGTCATCACCTCGTCGACGTATTCCTCCATTCGCGCCTGGATGCTTTTGGTCAGGTGGGCGGCGATTTTCTCCGGCTCCATCTCGCGGAAGAACTCATCCAGACTGCCGAGCTTCTGCAGGGTTTTCTCCACCACGATGCCGGCCATCTTCTCCACCTTGGACGGAATGATGCCCTGCCAGCCGAAGATTGGACGGATACCGATGAACTCAAGGGGGTAGAACGTCATCTGCACGGCCGCCCAGTTGGTGATCCAACCGACCGCCCCGGCAATAAACGGAATACTGAATAACTTCCAGAAGTCCGGGTGGGAAAAGAAAGAATCCAACATCTGGGTAAAGACTCCCCTGGCATCGGTTACCAACGGCACGGCGGGCGCCAGTCTGGAGTACTCTAACGATCAAGCTTCCCGGCGAACAGTTCGTGTAACCGCCGTACCGAGTCAAAACAGCCAATGTGATGTCCGAAAAGCCTGTTTAAGGTCCCGGGAACAGGTCCTAGTATAGGCACGAGGGTCGTTCCGGACACCACTATCGCGTAATTTTTGGCAACTCCACCGCCGACAAGCCATACTGCATTGTCGGGGGTTCTCCCCAATACCATCAGGCACACGTTATAAGGACAGGCATGCCCGCTTCACCCACCACCGCCGGACTTTCCGGACTGCTGCTCTACGGCACCCTGGAAACCCTGCTCAATCAGGTGCTCACCGCCCACGGCCGCGGCCGTGATCAATTGGCGGCGCTGGACGGCACCGTGGTGCGTTTACGTGGCGATCAACCGCGTTGGGTGTTGTATGTGCTGATCTACGCCGACGGTATCGAACTGCTCACCGATTATGAAGGCCAGGTGGATGTGCGTATCCGCGCCCCTCTCGGCGCCCTGCTCCACTGGCTGCTGGCCCCCAACAGCAGCAGTGAGGAACTGCGCATCACCGGCCCCGAGGATCTGCTGCTGCGGCTCGAGCAAATGATCAGCGAATTCAGCCTGTGGCCGCTGGTCCGGAACTGGCTCGATGATCACGTGCGCCTGCACGATCTGCTCGCCTTGCTGCGCCGGGAAGACCCGGCCTGGCTGGAACGCCTGGCCACCCTTCCCACCCAGGTCGGCGAACTGGCCGCTCAGTTGGCGGATCAGCGGCTGCTGCAGGAAGACCTCCTGAATGAGTTGCGGCAAATGCGCCAGGAACTGCGCCGGTCACGCCGGCTGGACCTGGCTTTTCTGCTGATCGGCCTGGGCTTGATCAGCACCGCGTTCATACGCGTCCAGGGGGACTGGCACGGCCTCTGGCAAACCCTGTCCCACGACTACCTGTCCCTGACCCTGCTCAGCCTGGGGCTGGCCCTGCTGCTGGGCAGGCTGTGGGGAAACAAGAACAGTTGACAATTGATAGTGGACAGTTGACAGCGGAAAACAAAAACAGGTGGACTTTAGCCGCTGTGGGAAGCTTGCTTGCAAGCGAATGGGGTTCGTTCAAGCGCTTGGCGACATTCGCTTGCAAGCAAGCTTCCCACAGAAAAGGCATGAGTCGACTTTGTTGATACGCAAATGGTTTTTGCACTTCCGCATTTCTTTCCGTTGCCAACTGTCCACTATCAACTGTCAACTATCTTCACCGTTCCTTCTTCCCAAAGAACTTCCCCAATCGCTCGCCGACGATCTCGCTGCCGGAGCGGGCCAGGCTGCGGCTGGTTTCTTCCAGGATTTCACGGGTGGGCAGGTTGCGAAGGCCGTCGGCGAGGCCGCGTTTGACCGCCGCTTCCACGCTTTCGCCAATCACTTCGGCGGCCTGACGGGCCTGTTTTTCCATATCCTTTTCCAGGGTCTGGCGCAGCTTCGGCTGAAAATAGAAATGCCCCCACAGCGACACCACGATCAGCGTCAGGGCGGAACTGGACAACGCAACGACAACAACGGACAACATGGCAACCTCGCACCCCGGGTGAATAGCGCCATGATACTCCTGTGTTCCGCCGCCGGCATGGCTGCCGGGACGGCTCGGCCGAGAGCGGCGGTCAGGGGGCTCGCCGCGCGATCATCACTGCCCGGCGCGGTGCAGGCAGCCCCTCGCGGGTACGGGACGGGTCGTCCGGGTCGAGGAAATCCGGCAACGACTGAAAGCGCATCCACTCTGTGGCGCGCTGCTCGTCGGTGGTGGTGACGCACTCATCCACACAGCGCACCTGATCGAAGCCGGTGCGTCGCAGCCAGGTCGACAATTGAGCGGTGCTGGGAAGGAAAAACACATTGCGCATGGCGGCATAGCGGCCTTCGGGGATCAGTACGGTACGCTCATCGCCTTCCACCACCAGGGTTTCCAGCACCAGTTCGCCACCGGGACGAAGGGCATCACGCAATTCCAGCAGGTGATCCAGCGGCGAACGGCGGTGATACAGCACCCCCATGGAGAACACCGTGTCGAAGGCTTGCAGAGACGCCGGTAATTCCTCCATCCGCAACGGCGCGAACGAGAACGGCGCCGCCGGTGCGTAGCGGCGCACGGCCAGATACTGCACCAGAAACAGGATGGTGGGATCAATGCCGAGTACCCAGTCGGCGCCGGCGCCGATCATGCGCCAGCCGTGGTAGCCACTGCCGCAACCCACGTCCAGCACGCGCCGGCCGCGCAGGTCGCTGAGGTGCGGCGCCACTCGCTGCCATTTCCAGTCCGACCGCCATTCGGTGTCGATATGCTCGCCGAAGAAGCAAAAAGGGCCCTTGCGCCAGGGGATCAGACCGGTAAGTCCCTGGTGCAGGGCCTCGGTATCCCCGGCCGCGCCGGGTTCGCCGATGGTCACCGTATCCCGGGCAAAGTCACAGGGTGCCGGCCCCGGCGGCAGCCGCTCCAGCGCCGTCAGCCAGCGCGGCAAATCACCGTGAGGGCGCTCGATCAATCGCTCCCGGCTGAGCGCCAACACCGACTCCGCCGCTTCACCGAGGTGTTGCTCCAGGGCCTCGCCCAACACGGTCAGATAAGTCCGCATCAACGTATCGCCACCAGGGACATGAAGTTGAAGCAGCGGAACCAGACCCGCACTTCATGGTAACCGGCCCGGCGCAGCCGTTCTTCATGGGCAGCCAGAGTTTCCGGCAACAATACGTCCTCGATGGCGCTGCGCTTCTGGCTGATTTCCAGATCCGAATAGCCATTGTTGCGCTTGAACGCATGATGCCATTCGCTTTGCAGGGCGTTCTCGGCCTCGTCCTCGAAGCGGATTTTCTCCGACAGCACCAGAATGCCGCCCTCGCGGGTGGCATCGGCGAGACGCTGAATCAGCTCATCGCGCTGCTCCAGGGGAATGAATTGCAGAGTGAAATTGAGCACCGCCACCGAGGTGGGCTCGAAGCTCATCCCCGCCACATCCGTCTGGCGCAACTGGACCCGGTCCCGCAAGCCCTGATCCCGCAACAGGTCCCGCGCCTTCTCGATCATCGCCGGGGAGTTGTCCACCGCCACCAGCGTGCCTTTATCCGGCGGCGTCAGAGCCGCCATGGCCAGGGTCGCGGCCCCCAGGGAACAGCCCAGATCATAGAGGCAGGTATCCGGCTGGGCGTACCGTGCCGCCAGCACCCCGATCATGTCGATGGTGGTGGCGTAACCGGGCACCGAGCGCTTGATCATGTCGGGGAAGACACGCACCACCCGCTCATCGAAGGAAAACCGTTCGATGCGTTCGCGCTGCTGGGCGTAGATGTCGTCTCGTTGCTCGGTCATGGGGCGCTCCCGGCCGTTCGGGGAGCGCATTATGACGGAAGCGCGGGAGGGTCGAAAGTCGGACGCCGGACGCCGGACGCCGGACGCCGGACGCCGGACGCCGGACGCCGATAATGCAAAACCAGGCCCAACGCCCTGGCAAGCACTAACAACGCTTTTTTATGGTTCATCGCGGCTTAGCGGGCCGCGGCGCTTCAATCATGGGCACGGGTCTGTAACGGAAGGGGTTACCAAGCCGCTATATTCGCCAGCAAGCTGGGCTCCCACGGATCCGCCACGAAGCCGCTGTGGGAAGCTTGCTGGCAAGCGAATACCCCAACACCCGAGGGCCGGAATTCGCCAGCAAGCTGGTCTCCCACGGATCCGCCACGAAGCCGCCGTGGGAAGCTTGCTGGCAAGCGAATATCCCAACACCAGAGGGCCGGAATTCGTCAGCAAGCGGGGCTCCCACGGATCCGCCACGAAGCCGCCGTGGGAAGCTTGCTGGCAAGCGAATATCCCAACACCAGAGGGCCGGAATTCGTCAGCAAGCGGGGCTCCCACGGATCCGCCACGAAGCCGCTGTGGGAAGCTTGCTGGCAAGCGAATATCCCAACACCAGAGGGCCGGAATTCGTCAGCAAGCGGGGCTCCCACGGATCCGCCACGAAGCCGCCGTGGGAAGCTTGCTGGCAAGCGAATATCCCAACACCAGAGGGCCGGAATTCGTCAGCAAGCGGGGCTCCCACGGATCCGCCACGAAGCCGCTGTGGGAAGCTTGCTGGCAAGCGAATATCCCAACAC
>NZ_SNUA01000025.1 GCF_004360225.1 Alcanivorax sp. 24 | reverse complement strand
CAAGCGGGGCTCCCACGGATCCGCCACGAAGCCGCTGTGGGAAGCTTGCTGGCAAGCGAATATCCCAACACCAGAGGGCCGGAATTCGTCAGCAAGCGGGGCTCCCACGGATCCGCCACGAAGCCGCTGTGGGAAGCTTGCTGGCAAGCGAATATCCCAACACCAGAGGGCCGGAATTCGTCAGCAAGCGGGGCTCCCACGGATCCGCCACGAAGCCGCCGTGGGAAGCTTGCTGGCAAGCGAATATCCCAACACCAGAGGGCCGGAATTCGTCAGCAAGCGGGCCTCCCACGGATCCGCCACGAAGCCACTGTGGGAAGCTTGCTGGCAAGCGAATATCCCAACACCAGAGGGCCGGAATTCGCCAGCAAGCTGGTCTCCCACGGATCCGCCACGAAGCCGCTGTGGGAAGCTTGCTGGCAAGCGAATATCCCAACACCCGAGGGCCGGAATTCGTCAGCAAGCGGGGCTCCCACGGATCCGCCACGAAGCCGCTGTGGGAAGCTTGCTGGCAAGCGAATGGTCAACAGCCCAGGGCAGCGGAGCACCGCCCGGGCTGCTTCCCACAGCGGCGCTGTAGCCCCCTCTGAATGGATGTCTTCGAGGTAACCGGGCAACACCCCGCAGCCCCGGGTTTTGACTGTAGCGCCTAGCGTCAGGCGCTTCTTCTTTTTGTCCCGAGAGGACGCGGCAAAGCCGGCCTCAATGGGCATCATGAGCCCATCGAATCCATTGGAGTCCCGAGATGACCGTAACCCTCGACCAGCCGCTGTCCCTGCCCTGCGGCGTGGCACTGAAGAACCGCCTGGGCAAATCGGCCATGAGCGAAACCCTGGGAACCCCAGGCAACCGGGTGACGCCACGCCTGGTGCGGCTGTATCGCGAATGGGCCCGGGGCGGCACCGGCCTGCTGGTCACCGGCAATGTCATGGTGGACCGCCGCGCCATCGGCGAGCCCTGCAACGTGGTGCTGGAAAACAACCGTGACAAACGGCTGCTGGAACGCTGGGCCCTGGCCGGGCGCGAGCAGGATACCCATATCTGGATGCAACTCAATCATCCCGGCAAACAGGCCCCGAAGGCGCTCAATCGTGGCGCGGTGGCCCCCTCCGCGGTGCCGTTCAGCGATCCCAAACTGGGTCGTTTCTTCCATCTGCCGCGAGCTTTGACGCAGGCCGAAATCGCCGACATCGTGCGCCGCTTCGGTGAATCCGCCGCTCTCGCCCGCGACGCCGGTTTCACCGGCGTGCAGATTCATGGTGCCCACGGCTATCTGGTCAGTCAGTTCCTGTCGCCACTGTCCAACCAGCGTGAAGACGAATACGGCGGCAACGCCGAGAATCGCCGCCGCTTTGTCCTGGAGGTGTACGACGCCATCCGCGAGCGGGTTGGCGACGATTTCCCGGTGTCGATCAAACTCAACTCCGCGGATTTCCAGAAAGGCGGCTTCGAGCAAGGCGAATCGCTGCAAGTGGTGGAAGCACTGGCGCAACGAGGCATGGATCTGATCGAGATTTCCGGCGGCACTTATGAGTCGCCGCGCATGGCCGGTCAAGGCGTGAAGGCGTCCACCCGCCGGCGCGAGGCCTATTTTCTCGACTACGCCGAACAGGTGCGGCAACGGGTGACGGTACCGCTGATGGTCACCGGCGGCTTCCGCACGCTGGAGGGAATGAACAGCGCCCTGGCCGACGGCGCCACCGACATGGTCGGCTTGGCCCGCCCTCTGGTGGTGGAGCCGGATTTAAGCCAGCGCTTGCTGGACGGGCGTGCCCGCGATTGCAAAGTGAAACCGATCCGCACCGGCGTCCGCCTGGTGGACGAAGCAGCGATGATGGAAGTGTCCTGGTACACCCTGCAGTTGGGGCGCATTGCCCGTGGCAAAGCGCCGTTGCCGGATGCCGGCGGCCTCAGCTCGCTGCTGAAAGTGGCCGGCGTGGTGGGCTGGCGCCGGCTGCGGATGGGGCGGCTTAGAGCCTGAGCATCGATTCACTGGCCGAACTACAAAGCCACTGTGGGAAGCTCGCTCGCCAGCGAATGTGTCAATGCCAGAGTCCGGTAATTCGCCAGCAAGCTGGGCTCCGACAACGGCTTCGTAGTGCCCAGGCTCACGAGCCGCGATGTCGGCGTCAAGGCCGGTCTGCCGGGCCGGCAGACACGCTCCCCAGGTATTGTTGTAATGCCGATTGCAGCGCGCTCAGCGTCAGCGGCTTGATCAGTTGGCCATTCATGCCGGCGTCCCGCAGACGGTCGGCGTATTCCGGCAGAATATGGGCACTCAGCGCCAGGATCACCGTCGGCGGCCAGCCCTGTTCCCGTTCCAACTGTCGCATCCGGCGGGCGCTGGTGAAGCCGTCCATGACCGGCATGTCCAGATCCATCAGTACCAGCCGGAAGCCGCCGGCGGCGGTGGTGAACGCCTGCAACGCC
This sequence comes from Alcanivorax sp. 24, assembly GCF_004360225.1. Lineage (GTDB taxonomy): Bacteria > Pseudomonadota > Gammaproteobacteria > Pseudomonadales > Alcanivoracaceae > Alloalcanivorax > Alloalcanivorax xiamenensis. The sequence continues at coordinate 24,843 of NZ_SNUA01000025.1, read as the reverse complement.
TGAGCGCCGTCGTCGGCCAGATGTGGCGCCGGCACGCCCAAGCGCTGCAGATAGCCGCGCGTCACCATCTGATTGACCGGGTTGTCTTCCGCCACCAGCACCCGCAACCGCCGCCTGTCCTCATCGAATGCATACGACGACAACGGTGCCGCCGCACTGTCACGATTACACAGCAGTTCCTGCAACTCACTGACACTGAGCACGGAGCGGCGCACCAGGGTAACGTCGTCCCGCATGCTGAGGTCATCGCTTTGCCGCATGCCGCACAACACCACCACCTGGAGACCGGCGCCGCTGCACCGGACCGCCTGCAGAGCGCTATCCAGTTGCGCACTGTCACGCACTCCGTTGATCAACAGCGGTGTGTCCTTTTCCACGGGCAATGCCGACAATGACGCCAGCGAATCCAGTATTCGTACCGACTGGAAGCGCGAGTCCCCTTCCAACAGTGCCGCCAGATTCCCGCTACGATCCCACATCAGCGCCGGCCGCATGGGAATTTCCGCCATCGGCACCGGCTTCGCCGAGACCGGCAGGCGTACACGGAAGCGAAACCGGGAGCCTTTGCCCATGGCGCTGCGCACATGAATCTCCCCTCCCATCAGCCGGACCAGTTCCTGGCTAATGGACAGCCCCAGGCCGGTGCCGCCAAACTCCCGCGTCACCGAAGCGCTGGCCTGGGAAAAATGCTGGAATAACCGCTTCTGCTCCTCGCGGCTCATGCCCATGCCACTGTCGCTGACGGCGAACTCCAGCAGGACCTGGCCATCACAGTGCTCCAGACAGCGGGCGGTGACCCGGATCCGCCCCTGGCGGGTGAATTTAACCGCGTTGGACAGCAGATTGGTGAACACCTGGCGCAGCCGGGGGGCATCCCCGATCACCTGAGAGGGCATGGCCGGATCCACGTCCACCAGAATCAGATTGCCGTTATCACTGGCCGGCAGACTGAACATACGGGCACAATCGCTCATTTCCTCCGCCGGATCGAACGGCCCTGGTTCCAATTCCAGTTTGCCGGCTTCCAACTTGGCGTAGTCGAGCACGTCGTTGATCAACGTGGTCAGGGTACGGCCGGCGTTCTCGATCAGGCCGATGTACTCCCGCTGACGCGGTGATGGATTAGTCTCCCGCAGCAGCTCAGCCAGCCCAAGCACACCGTTGAGCGGGGTGCGGATCTCATGGCTCATGCGCGCCAGAAAGCGACTTTTGGCACGCAACTCCGCCCGTCCGCGAATCGCCTTGGTAGTGAAATGCAGGAAGACCCCACTCAGCACCAACACCGCCAGATACAGCATGGCGATACCGCCCATGGTCCAGAGCGTGTCGTGGCGGGCCCCCTGGTGAGCCTGCAATACCAAGCGGCGGGCCAGATCCACGGTAAGTCCGGCGAACTCATGCACCCGCCGCTGCCTCGCACCACCCTGCTCCAACGCTTCGCGCCAAGGCACGGTGACGCGGGGAGTCGCCACCAGGTGCTGGTCCACCCACTGTAAATAGCTCATCAACGAATCGCGCAACGGCCGCCACTGTTGACGTAACGCCGTGTCCCCGGCGCGGGCCGCCAGCGCCTTTACCTGCCCGTCCAGCAGCAGAATCTGTTCTTCCAGTTTGAGCCGGGCGGATTCCAGACGAAGCGCATCGACACCGCTCAGATAGCCGCCGCGCAGGCTGGTGTACATGGCAATGGAACGGATCAGCCCAACGTGCAGCGTCAACTCGCGCAGGCCGTTGATCGGTAGCGACAGTGCTTCACTGGGTTGTGGCCGGGTGCCGGTGGACAGATCGGACATGTACAGCACCGCCGCCAGGGTGGCATAAAGGCGCTCATTGATGTGCTCGACATTATCGAAAGGCCCGGCCACATCCTCCACCGACATGCCGGTGCGCACCGCCGAATCGCGCCACTCCCGGCGCAGCACGCCCCCCTGATCCAGCAGTCCCGGCGATGGCAGCGCCACCAGCGCATCCAGGAACGCGGTGATCCGCTGATCGGTCCGCTCACGGGCACCGCGATAGCGAATGTTCAACTCAGCGGATTCCAGGTGGACCATGCCCACCGCCAGATCCCGAACTTCTTCCAACACCGGCGCCACCGCCAGACCCGCCTCGAAAGCGTGGATATCACCGAGCATGCGCTGGTAATTGTCGTGCACCGACAGGCGGTGTTGCAAAATCAACAGCGCCAGCAGCACGAACGGCACCGTGATCAAGGCCGCCATCAGCGCAATGGCGGGAAAGGCTGTTTTTTTACTGGCCAACCGCTTCTCCCATCCAGGGCCAACCGGCGCTCTTCCCGAGCCATTCCATTGTGCCATTCACGGCCACTGCTGTCCCACCGTTGGAACAGCCCGTTTATTCGCGGCACGCTGCATGCCCACACATCAATTCGCTGGTAAACCAGCTTCCCACAGCGGCTCCGTAGCTTCTTTTCCGTGGGAAGCTGGCTTGCCAGCGAATTGGCCCGAGACATACCTCCAGGCCCAAGACTGTGCACACACAGACAGTCATACTGGCGCCACCTATGTCATCATAGGCATTCCTTTCGTAACAACGAAACCACCGTGCCCCTGAAGATTCTTTTTTTTACTTTCCTGCTGTTCGCCTTGGGATTGAGCGGTTGCCAGAACATTACCCGGACCTCGTCGCCGCCACGTTTGCTGGCGGGCGATCCCGACTGGGATGTGCATCGCTTCCGCACGCCGGATACCCTGGCCGGTCTGGAAGCGGACGGCGAAATTACCGCGCCACGGCGGCGCCAGTGGCGTTACCGGCTGCCGGCGCCAGCCAGCGAGCGTGTTACCGTGACGGTGGTGCCGATGCCCGGGGGCTGGGACCGGATGTCACCACAACGGGCAGTGTCTGGCCGCTACGGCCAGCTGCGGCAGCGGCGTCTGGATCATCTGATGAAACGCCCCGAACTGTCATTGACCGTGGACGAGGAACGGCTGTTCGATCTGGAAGGCCATGCCAGCGCCAGCAGCCGCTGGCACTGGCTGGACAACGACGGTCGCCGCCGTGATCACGCGATGCTGTTGATGCACATGGACGACCATTTTTTGCTGTTCGAGGGTTATTCGCGGGACCAGAACAGTCGCTGGCTGTTGCTATTGCTCAAGCGGGCCCAGGCGGAATTTCGCGCCGCGCAGACCAAACCCCATAAGTAGCCGGGTTTCTCACCGCCACGCCAATACTCGCCCCCAATGACCCTCCCTATTCAGGGTATGCCCTTCCGGTTCTCTCCCTGGCAAAGTGGTAAAGACAAAGCGGAATAGACACCGCCAAACATTAAATGCACAGGGCGCCTTGGGGGGCGTTTTATGGATTTCGGAAACCATATAAAAAAATTTCAATTTCACTAACAATAGGCTGTGCATTAGGGCTCTCCGGTTGTGGCGGTAGCGACGTCGACTTGTCGGCTGAAGAGGACTCTCCTGTCGCGGCAACGCGTGCGGCCTTTGATCCGGCCAACGACGTGCTTCCTATACCCAGCAACATCCTGCTCATTGACAGCACCGATTCGACCTTGAATCTTCCGGTGGACAGTCCTGATGACAGCGCGGATCCACAGGTCGCCATCAATGGGCTGGATGGATGGGGTACACACTCAACATTAACGTTTTCATTCTCGGTACCTGTCGACAAACACGGCAATTCAGTGCGCATCGACGCCGATAGCCTGACGCGATCCGGCGCTGTACGACTGTTCAGCACGGCACAGGGAGGCAGCGATGTGGGCGGCGGTTGCGCGGCAGCCTCCCCGGCAACGGTCTGTGCCATTACCGGCGAGTTGACCTATGGCGAGGATTTCGCCGTGTCAGCATCCGGTTCAAGCGGTTTGGCGATCATTCCGTTGCGCCCATTACAACCAGAAACCGGCTACGTGGTAGCACTGACCAGTCGTATTCAGGATTCTCTAGGACGCGATGTTGAGCCATCACGAACGTATAGTCAGATGAAAAAGCCTCTGTCGGAATCGCCAGATTCAGATAATACCGATACCCGGAATCTGCGAGCGCTGATCAATAGCTATGAAAATGCCATGGCGGCCTATGGCGTTGACACCGATACGGTGATCATGTCAAGTAATTTCACCACGCAATCAGTGGGGGAAGCGCTGGGGGTAATTAAAGCCCGCTATGCGCGGCAGTATTCGACCACAGGAACACCAGCGCTGCAGGCCATGAACACCGGTATAACAGTGGCCGATGCGTTGGTTCTCACCGGTTTATTACCGAACGACCCGATCGATCCAGCTTATGCCATCGCCTCAACCGCCAGATTGTATGGCGGCCAGGTGACGCTGCACTATTACTCAGCTTCACCCTCCGCTGAAAACCCAGCGGCTCCGCTTAATCAGCGCTGGCGCGCCTCTTGCGATAGCCCCATCTCCGTGTTGAATGCTATCCGCACCGGTGAATTGGACCCTGGCACAGTGGGTGTCGATCCGAATAATCCGGATACCTATAATCCCGCCAACAACTGTATCCATGCCGGCATCGATACCGATCGCCATTTAACCAAAGCCAACCCGATTCCACGGCGGCAAAGTGATGTCGTCGTGCCTGCACGAGTTACTATTCCCGATCTGGCAACGGTTAACGCGGTTCGTCAGGCGCAAGGCCTGGAGCCATTTTCGGCGGCCCCCACCGACGGCTGGCCGGTCGTGATTTTCCAGCATGGCATCACCGCCAATAAAGATAGTCTGTTACCAATTGCCGGCACGCTGGCATTGAATGGTTTCGCCGCTGTGGCAATTGACCATCCCCTTCATGGCGAGCGCGGATTTGATGTCGATATGGACGGCACCGACGAGATTAATGCCTCGACCCTGAGTGTTACCCACTACATGAACCTGGATGACCTGCTGGTGACGCGTGATAACCTGCGCCAGTCGATCGCTGACGTGCTGGGCCTGCGCGTAAGCCTGAATGGCTTCGTCGCCAACGACGGCGAGACCATCGATGTCTCCCGCGTCTACTTTGCCGGCCACTCACTCGGCGCGATCACGGGCACGGGCTTTACTGCTCTGGCCAATAGCGCATTACCCGATACGTTCCCGGAGCAAGCCAATGACCTCTTCGCGGTTCGCGCCAGCACGCTGGCCATGCCCGGCGGCAGTATCGCCAACTTCTTATTGGCGTCACCTTCGTTCTCGGCCACGATCAAGAGTCAGCTGCTTTACGCTTCCAGTACGGAATTCAAAGCGGCGGCCAACACCGCGGCGGAACAGCAGGGGGTTACTCCCGGCTCAACGGCCTTTATCGATGTTCTGGAGACGTTTTACCCACAATTCATCAGTTCGCTAAGTGATCGTCAATTAGCACGGATTAACGCCACCTTCGAGCAGTTCGCCTTTGCAGCTCAAACGGTAGTGGATTCAGCGGATCCGGTAAACTATGCGGCCATGATCGGTGCCAATGATACACCTGTTCATCTGATCGAAATCGCCGGTAATGGCGACCAAGGCAGCTCGGACCAGGTAATTCCCAATAACGTAGAGGGTGCCCCCTTGGCGGGTACCGAACCGTTGATCAGCCTGCTGCAATTGCCTGCTATCAGCACCACCACTGCCGCCACCGGCGGTGCCGCCGTCTCCGGCGCGGTGCGTTTTGTCGAGGGGACACATGCCTCTCTGGTCGATCCGACAGCGTCCGCGGCAGCCACACAGGAGATGCAAACATCAATCGGTGCATGGTTCGCTTCAGACGCAACGGTACTGCCAGTGGCCAACGAGACGGTGGTGAAACCGTAGGCCACTGCCCGGTTAATCCGTGCCAGGACCCACGTTACCCCGTGGGGATTTTCAACCCATCGCCACCATCAGTAACAGCGGCAGAGTCACGAACGACAAGGCGGTGGAACACATGACCATGGCCGCCACCTGCTCCGGGCCCTGGCGGTACGTCTGCGCCAACAGGTAATTGAACACCGCCACCGGCATGGTGGATTGGATCAGTACCACGCCACGCAGCATTCCCTCGGTGCCGGTGAGTTCGCAGGCCAGCCAGGCCAATCCGAACCCCATCCCCAAACGCAACACGGCAAAAGCGGCGCCGGGGCCCAGGTTATGTACCCGTAGCTGCGACAACGAGACACCCAGAGTGATCAGCATCATCGGGATCACCAGACCACCGATCAGATCGACGCTGTTGAACAGCCACTCCGGTAGCTCAATGCGGAATATGACCATAATCAGGGCAATCACCACCGATATCAGAATCGGGTGCATGAACAATCCGCGCGACAGCCCCTGACCGCTGACCACCGCCAGCCCGAACGAGAACTGCAGCACCGACGACAGCATCATCCAGGCCAGAGCCAACGCCAGGCCGTGGTCACCAAACGCGAGCAGACACAACGGCAACCCCATGTTGCCGGTGTTGGGAAACAGCATGGCCGGCAGAAACACCCGTGGTGAGCGGCCACTGATACGAATCGCCGCCAGCGCGACCAGCGCCGTTCCCGCGAACACCGCGGCGTACAAGCCGGCTACCTCCATCAGCGCCGCCAGCGACAGGCCGGTTTTACCCAGCGTGGCAACGATCAGACATGGCGTGGCGATGGTGGTGACCAGGGTACTGACCATGGAGATGTCATAGGGGCGGCCGCTGCGCCCCCAGAAATAACCCACGCCGGCACAGGCCACCACCGGCGCCATCACTGACCAGATCAAAGCTCTCTCCCGAGTTCAAAAACTAGCGGAAACACGCATTATGAGGCCGCTGTGGGAAGCTTGCTTGCAAGCGAATATTGCCAATGGCCCGGATACTCCCATTCGCTTGCAAGCAAGCTCCCACAGCGGCTTCGTAGTAGCTCCCGGTTCCGGACACAGCAAACGCCAGCCCCGCATCATGCTAAACTCGCCAGCGCAATCAAACGACCAATTCTGGGGAGTGCCTCCACTCATGTCCAACGGTGACTTCGAACCCCTGCAACCGGCCCGGCTGGATTGGCAGGCGGACACGCCGGTGGCGACGGATTTCGACGACCCGTACTTTTCCCGGCAGGACGGCGTGGCGGAAAGCGATTATGTGTTCCTGAAGGGCAATCGTCTGGACCAGCGCTTCCGGGCGCTGCTCCCCGGGCAGCATTTCGTTATCGGCGAAACCGGTTTCGGCACCGGCCTGAACATGTTGTTGGCGGCGCGCCTGTTTCTGCGGCTGGCGCCGGAAGACACCCTGTTGGATCTGCTGTCGGTGGAAAAGCATCCCCTGCACGCCGAGGATCTCGCCCGCGCCCTGGCCCACTGGCCGGATCTGGCCGATCTGACGGCGCCCTTGCAGCGGCAGTACCCACCGCCCTGCCCCGGCTACCATCGCCTGCAACTGCACCCCCGGGTGCGCCTCACTCTGATGTACGGTGAGGCCACCGCGCAATGGCGGCATTGTCACAGCGAGGTGGACGCCTGGTTCCTGGACGGCTTCGCGCCTTCCCGCAATCCGGACATGTGGCAGCCGGAGCTGTTCCGGCAATTGGCCCGGCTGAGCCGCCCCGGCACCACCTTCGCCACCTTCACCGCCGCCGGTGAGGTGCGCCGCGGCTTGCAGGAAGCTGGCTTTCAGGTGCGCCGCATCGACGGCTTCGGTCATAAACGCCACATGGCTGTTGGCGAATTCGGCGACGACAACTGGACCGCCCGGCATTGGCAGCGTGGCCACGCCCTGATCGCCGGGGCCGGCCTGGCCGGGGCCAGCAGCGCCCGGGCCCTGGCCGAGCGCGGCTGGCGGGTAACCGTGCTGGATCCGGCCGGCATCGCCCAGGGGGCCTCCGGCAATCTCGCCGGCGTGGTCTATTCAACACCCAGTGGTCATCCGACACCGCAGAACCGCTTCTACCAAATGAGTTACGTGCACGCACTGCGCTGGCTGAACCGGTTTGAATTCCCCGGGCCGGAGCAAGGCCGTCTGAACGGCGTGGTGCAGTATCCGGTGGATCAACGTCAGAAGGACAAACTGGACCGGGCCCTGGAAAGCGGAGCCTGGCCCGATACCCTGCTGATGCCCCGGGACGACGGCGGCATGCTACTCGCCGGCGGCGGCTATCTGCGCCCGGGCGCCTGGTGCGAGACACTGCTGGCTCATCCGGCCATCACCGTGCGCCGGGACAAGGTTACCGGGTATGTGGCCGGAGATCCGGTGCGCGTATCCCTGCAGGGCGGCGATGAACTGGAAGCCGACACACTGATCCTGGCCACCGCTGCCCAGGCCCGCCGCTTCGACGACCTGCATTGGCTTCCGCTCAAGATCATTCGTGGACAGGTCAGTTACTGCCGCGCCACCGAAGCCAGCGCCAACTGGCAACAGGCCCGCTGTCATGGCGGCTACCTGATCCCGGCGGTGGACGGCCTGCATTGCGTCGGAGCCACTTTCGATCTGCACGATGACAATCCACGGCCCAGTGACCATCATGACCAAATGAATCTGCTGCAGTTGAAGCAATATCTACCGGAAGCGTGGCGGGAACTGGGCGGCAAGCACATCGAAGTGGTGGATCGGCGGGTGGCGTTCCGCTGCCAGAGTAATGATTTCCTGCCTCTGTGCGGCCCGCAGCCACGGGAGTTGGGGCCGATTCTGGATCAGGCGCCTGGTGTCTGGCTGAACCTGGCGCATGGCAGCCGGGGTATCACCGGCACGCCGTTGTGCGCGGATCTGCTGGCGGACCGGCTCAGTGATCTGCCGCTGCCGGTGGACGACACCCTGGAGGAAGCACTGGCGCCAGTGCGGTTCCTGCTCCGTCAGCGGCGCAAGAAGCGGCCACGGCGAACATAGGAATGATCTGCTGGCACGTCTACACGCCGATTCGCGAGCAAGCTCGCTTCCCACAGAGAGGGCTACGCGGCTGCGGGAAGCAAGCTTGCTCGCGAATTCCTGTCTCCAGATGCCATCGATATAGCACCGATCTGAATTCAGGACGCCATAACCAGGTCCACGGACTCGGTGGCTTCATCGAACATCAACTTGCATTCGCCCCCTTCCAGCAAGCGCCGCACCTGCTCCACCTTGGTGGTTAGCGGCACTTCCTGTTCACCATAGTCGGTGCCATCGCGGGTCACGTATTCCTCGATCAGATTGGTGAGGGTCTCGGCGCTCACTTCCCGCCAGGGCACTTCGATTGGCATATCCCCTCCTCAACGCCCGCAACCGGCCATCTGCGCCCGGTACTGGTCAGCCATGGCCGCGGCCCGGCGGGCGGATCGCTGCATGTAGGGTTTGTTTTTCCATACGCCGCGAGAGTAGCCGCCATGGCCGGCATAATAAGCCAGGTACAGGTGGTAGGCATCGTTCAACGGGATGCCGTTACGCATGTGGCTCTGGTGGTGGTACCAGCCGACGAAGTGCACCGCATCGGAGAAGTCGGAGCGCTTGGCCCCCCGGCGGCCGGTTTCCTTCTGATACCAGGCCCAGGTGCCGTCCAGCGCCTGCGGATAACCGTAAGCGCTGGAAGGACGTTTCCAGGGAATGATCCACAACAACTTGGTCCGTGGCGGTTTCACCCGCGCCTGGAAGCCGGATTCCTTGTAAATGGTCGCCATCAGAATGGGCACCGGCACACCGTACTCCTTCTCGGTACGTTTGGCGGCCTTGTACCAATTATTGAACCACCCCCCTTTCTGATCGAACACGGCGCAAACGTTTTCGGTCCGGGTCGGGGTGGACGCGCAGCCCGCCAGTCCGACCAGCAACAGCGCCAACAACAGGACTCGCATGGATAACCTCGGAATTCTGGTTTGCGACATGGTAGCGGTTGCCCTCCGGAAAGGGAAAACGGGAATCGCGTGTGGCCCACAGGCCGTGCACTGAAGCCGCTGTGGGAAGCTTGCTGGCAAGCGAATGTACCCGCAACAGAGGCCGCATTCGCCAGCAAGATGGTCTCCCACAGAGCATGCCACGCCGCCGCTGTGGGAAGCTTGCTGGCAAGCGAATGTACCCGCAACAGAGGCCGCATTCGCCAGCAAGATGGTCTCCCACAGAGCATGCCACGGCGCCGCTGTGGGAAGCTTGCTGGCAAGCGAATGTACCCGCAACAGAGGCCGCATTCGCCAGCAAGATGGTCTCCCACAAAGCATGCCACGCCGCCGCTGTGGGAAGCTTGCTGGCAAGCGAATGTACCCGCAACAGAGGCCGTATTCGCCAGCAAGATGGTCTCCCACAGAGCATGCCACGCCGCCGCTGTGGGAAGCTTGCTGGCAAGCGAATGTACCCGCAACAGAGGCCGCATTCGCCAGCAAGATGGTCTCCCACAGAGCATGCCACGGCGCCGCTGTGGGAAGCTTGCTGGCAAGCGAATGTACCCACACCAGAGGCCGCATTCGCCAGCAAGCTGGTCTCCCACAGTTTGCGCTACGGAGCCACTGTGGGAAGCTTGCTGGCAAGCGAATGCGGCAACGTCGGAGGCCGCATTCGCCAGCAAGCTGGTCTCCCACAGATCATGCCACGGCGCCGCTGTGGGAAGCTTGCTGGCAAGCGAATGTACCCGCAACAGAGGCCGCATTCGCCAGCAAGATGGTCTCCCACAGATCATGCCACGGCGCCGCTGTGGGAAACTTGCTGGCAAGCGAATGTACCAATTCCCGCCTTACACAACGATGCCATGGCCGGCGAGAAAATCGACGAAGGTGTCCTCGTCCATCACCGCCACCCCGAGCTCTTCCGCCTTGGTGAGCTTGGAACCGGCGGCCTCGCCGGCCACCACGCAATGGGTTTTCTTCGATACACTGCCGGCCACCTTGGCACCCAGGCTTTGCAGATGGGCCTTGGCCTGGTCACGGGTCAGCCGGGACAAGGTACCAGTCAGTACCCAGGTCTGCCCTTCCAGGGCCTGCTCCGCCACTTCCCGAGGCGCCTTTGCGGACAACCCGGCGGCCTGCACCTCGGCCTGCTCCAGCCGATGCCGCCAATCGTCCTGTTTCAGCGCCTTGTGCACCTGCGCCAGCATGGCCGGGCGAACCGGTGCCTCATCGGCATCGGCCTCGGCGAGAGCCGCCACGGTCTTATAATGGGCGCCCAGGGTTTCCAGGGACTTTTCTCCGACGCCGTCCAGCGCCATGCCGAGGCGCTTGGCCGCCTTGAGGAAGTACCCGAGCGTCAGTTCCCGCACGAAGGCCGCGGAGGGATGACCATTGGCGCGCGGCTGGACGCCTTCCGCCAGCAGACCGTCGATGACGTCCTCGTTGTGTTGCTCACGGAAGAAGGCATGAATCGCTTTGGCCACTTCCAGCCCCACGTCCGGCACCGCCAGGAACAACAGCAGTGGCGCCCGCCGGATGGTATCCAGATCGCCGAAGCAATCGGCCAGTGCCTTGGCGGTTTCCTCGCCGATCTGCAGGATGCCAAGGGCGAACAGGAAGCGCTCCAGACTCACGGATTTGGAATGCTCCAACGCCTCGATCAGATTGGCGGCGGACTTCTCGCCCATGCGCTCCAGGTCCGCCACCGGCTCCGCTTGCAGCCGGTACAGATCGGCCACGGTGGCGATCAGTTGCTGGTCCACCAATGCGTCCACCAACTTCTCGCCCAGCCCCTCGATATCCATGGCCCGCCGCGAGGCGAAGTGTTTGATCGCTTCCCGTTGCTGGGCACCGCAGATCAGGCCACCGGTGCAGCGCGCCACCACACCGCCCTCGGCGCGAAAGATATCGCTGCCGCACACCGGACATGCGGCTGGCAAATCAATTTCCTCGGCGTTATCCGGCCGCCGCTCGGGCACCGCCCGCACCACCTTGGGAATCACGTCGCCGGCCCGGTACACCACCACGGTGTCGCCGACCCGGATATCCAGACGGCGGATTTCATCGATGTTGTGCAGGGTGGCGTTGCTGACGGTGACGCCGCCCACCTGCACCGGCTCCAGTTTCGCCACCGGCGTCAGCGCCCCGGTGCGCCCCACCTGCCAGTCCACCCCGTTGAGGACGGTAATCTCTTCCTGCGCCGGGAACTTGTGCGCGACGGCCCAGCGCGGCGCGCGGCTGACGAAGCCCAGGTCACGCTGCCAGTCGAGCCGGTCCACTTTGTAGACCACGCCGTCGATGTCATAATCCAGTTGATCCCGACGTTCCAGGATGTCGTGGTAGAAGGCCAGCAAGGCGTCCACGCCATCGCAAAGCTTCACTTCCGGGTTCACCCGCAGCCCCCATTGGCGCAACCGCTCAAGGATGGCGGAATGGCGATCCGGCCAGGATTCGCCGTCCAGCTGTGCCAGGGAATAGGCGTAGAACTCCAGCGGGCGCTGGGCGGTAATACGCGAATCCAGTTGCCGCAGGCTGCCGGCGGCGGCGTTGCGGGGGTTGGCGAAGGTTTTCTGCTCCGCCTCCGCCTGACGCCGGTTCAGCTCGGCGAAGCCGTGATGGGTCATCACCACCTCGCCACGCACTTCCATCAAGGCCGGCGGATTCTCGCCACGCAGGCGCAGCGGGATCGACTTGATGGTGCGCACGTTGGCGGTGATGTCCTCGCCGGTCTCACCGTCGCCGCGGGTGGCGCCGCGCACCAGTTCACCATTCTCATAGACCAGCGACACCGCCAGACCATCGAGTTTGGGCTCGGCCACGTAATCGATACCGCCGCTCACGTCCAAACGCTCATGAACGCGCTGATCGAAGTCGCGCAGTTCGTCGTCACTGAACGCGTTGCCCAGACTCAGCATGGGCACGGCATGACGCACTTCATTGAAGCCTTCCAGCGGCACATCCCCTACCCTCTGGGTTGGCGAATCCGGGCTGACCAGATCCGGATGCTCGCTTTCCAATGCCTGCAACTGGCGGAACAGGCGATCGTATTCCGCGTCGGGAACGGCCGGATCGTCCAGTACGTAATACCGGTAGGACCAGTCGTTGAGCTGATCCCGCAGTTGTTTGATTTGCTCGGCGGGAGACGGGATGTTCTTCGAGGTCACGGTGGGGTGAGTCCTTGCTTTCGACAGGCGCTGGGGGACGGTGCCGATTCGCTGCCCAGGCAGCTTCCCACAGCGGTTCCGTTGCTCTCTGTGGGAAGCTGCCTGGGCAGCGAATCAATGTGTTGCGCGTAACGGGCCGTCCCACAACCGTGGGACAGCAGCGGTCCAGGAACCGCCATCAACCGCTATGAGAAACGCGCTGGCGCCGTTCGAACTCCTGCACACGCTGGCGCAGGTGTTCCATGGTCTGCGGCGTCAATACGCTGTGTTGTTCATCACGCAGGTCACCGTACAGCCCTTCCGCCATGCGCCGGCCAGTGGTGAGCATGCGATCCAGGGACGCCAGCGGATCCTGTGGCCCCGGCAATTGCATGAAGAACGTGATGCCGGCGAACTCCTGCTCTTCCATGGTCTGGATATCAAAGGTTCCAGGCTCCACGGCGTTGGCCACGGAGAATTCCGGATACTCGTCCCCTTCCCGGTGACGATGGAAGATGTTCATTTCGCCGAAGCGCAGTCCGCATTCCAGCAGATAGCGCAGCATCGCCTCGCCGTCGAAACGGTCCGGACGGCGAGAGATCAGATGGAATACGATCACTTCCTGCACCTGCCGGTCCGGCGGCGGCGCCTCGCGACGGGGCTGGCGGGCTTCGGAGCGGGTCCGGGGCGCCTCACCAGCCGGTTGCGGCTCGGCTTCCAGTTCGTCCTCCGGCGGCTCCCGGCTGGCGCGCATGGACGGCAGCCCCTCTTCCCGGCTCCGGTCCGGATCCGATGCCATTTCCGGCTCATCATCGAACAGGTTCTGCTGCTCGGCCCGCCGGCCGTCCTCGTCCAGCGGGTCGTCCTCTTCCATCATGATCGGCGGATCCTCGCGATCCTCCGGCAACGGCGCGCCATCGGCGCCACGGCTGACCACCCGGGGGCGGCCGATCACTTCCGGGTTGCTTTCGAGAAAGTCGTCTTCTTCATCTTCTTCGCCCGTCGGACGGCGGAAACGGCGATCGATGCGCATACGCAAGCGCCCGTGCCGTTCGCGGATCATTCTTCGCACACCGTCGGCCAGAATCAGCAGAATCAGAATAACCAGAATGCCGATCAGTGTTTCCAAATTCAGGCCCATTTGCCCCTTCCTTAGCGTGTGCCCCACACGAGCACCACATTAGGGTTAAACGTCAGTTCAGATAATCATTCGCTACACGCCCGCCGCTGTCAAAGCGCTATCGGCACGGAAGCCGGGCGATTCACGCCGATAAGGTAAAACTTCTTTAGAGCGTGTCCTGGTTACATAAAAATATAAGCAGTTTAGCGGCCCGATTGCCCCGGGCCTGTTTGTCTCTTGTTACATCATCATCGCGGTTACGTGGTCACGGCTACATGGCCGCCATCTCGGCCGCCTCTTCCACATCCACCGAGACCAGACGCGAGGCGCCGGGCTCGTGCATGGTCACGCCCATCAGAGCATGGGCCATTTCCATGGCGATCTTGTTGTGGGTGATATAAATGAACTGCACCCGGGACGACATTTCCTGCACCAGATTACAGAAGCGACCCACGTTGGCATCATCCAGAGGCGCGTCCACCTCATCCAACAGACAGAACGGTGCCGGGTTGAGTTCAAAAATACTGAACACCAGCGACAAGGCGGTAAGCGCCTTTTCGCCCCCGGACAGCAGGTGGATGGTGCTGTTGCGCTTACCCGGCGGCCGCGCCATGATCGCCACGCCGGTATCCAGCAGGTCCTCGCCGGTCAGCTCCAGGTAGGCGTGCCCGCCGCCGAACACCTTCGGGAACAGCGCCTGCAGCCCCTTGTTGATACGGTCGAAGTATTCCTTGAAGCGGGTCCGCGTCTCACGATCGATCTTGCGAATGGCGTTATCCAAGGTGCGCAGCGCGTCTTCCAGATCCTCGTTTTGCTGATCCAGATACTGCTTGCGCTCGGATTGTTGCTGGTATTCGTCGATGGCGGCCAGGTTGATCTGGCCGAGCCGGGCAATGCGCTGGGCAATTTGCTCCAGATCCTGATTCCAGGCCTGCTCGTCGGCGTCCTCCGGCAGATTGTCCAGCACCGTCTCCAGATCGAAGTGCTGCTCGCCGAGCTGCTCGGCCACGGTCTGCCGGCGGGTGCTCAGTTCCTGCCATAGCATGCGCTTCTGGTTGATGGCGTCACGCACTTCCTGGGCCTGACGTTCGAACTGGCCACGGCGGCCTTCCAGATCGCGCATCTGGTGTTCCACGTCTTCCAGACTCCGGCGGGCATCGGCCAGCTTCTGTTCCGCTTCCAGACGCAGCTCCAGTTTTTCCTCCAACTGCTGCTGCAGTTCCAGTCCGAGATCGTCGCCGCCCTCGCTGAGCTGGCTTTCCAGAGACGCTTTACGCTCCGCCAGGCTGGCCACCTGCCCTTCCAGACGGGCCAGGTTCTGGCGCAGAGCATCCGCCTGGGTACGGGCGCCCTGGGCCTCCATGGCCAGTTGGTGGGCCTGATCGCGATGTTGCCGCGCCTGCTGCCGGGCTTCGTCCAGACGCAGACGGTAATCGTCGCGCCGCGACAGCAGCGCCTCGCGCTCACCGGAGTCTTGCTCCATGGCGTCCAGAGCTTCCGCCAGCACCGTCCGTGCTTCCTTGATCTGCTCCTGTTCCTGTTCGAGCTGACCGCGGGTTTCCTCCAGCTCGCGGCCGAGCCGTTCCTGGCGCATGGTGATCTGTTCCAGGCGTACCTGGCGGGCGCTGACCTGGGCGTTGACCTCCCCCAGTTCCCGGCTCAGCCGGCTGCCCTGGCGCTGGGTCTCCTCGCGCTCTTCCTCCAGCGCCGCCACCTGCTCGCGGTTCTCTTCCAGGCGTGCCTTGAGGTCATCCACCGTGGTGGTCAGAGTCTCGATCTGCTGTTCCAGTTCTTCCAGTTGCCGGCGGCGTTCCAGGATGCCCGCTTCCTGGTCCTCTTCCCGCACCACACGCAGCCAGTCCGGCCCCAGCCAGATGCCGTCGCGGGTGACCACCGACTCACCGGGACTCAATTGCCCGCGCAGGGACAGCGCCCCGGGCAAAGCCTCCACCACGTACACTCCGGCCAACAGCCCTTCCGGGGCAGTGCCGGAGACCTTGTCCCGTAACGGCGTGCCTTTGTTATCCGCGGCGGCACCCGCCAATCCCGGCTGCACCATGGCAACGCGGCCATGGGTCAGGTCCGCCAGCCAGTCGCCGACCCGCTCCAGCCCTTCCACGGCCACCGCCTGCAGGGCATCGCCGAGCACCGCTTCCACGGCTTTTTCCCAGCCCTCGGCCACGTTGATGCGGTCCGCCAGACGCGGATGGTCATCCAACTCGTGGCGGGTGAGCCATTCACTCACCGCGCCGTCATCCCCCATCGCCGCCTTCTGCAGCGCCTCCAGGGAAGTATGCCGGCCACGCAGGGTTTGCAGCCGCTCACGGGCGTCATCCAGCTCACGGCCGCGATCACCGTTCTGGCGGCGCAGCTGGTTGATCTCTTCCTGCAGCCGCTCGCTGCTCATCTCGCTTTCTTCGCGCTGCATCCGCAGCTCGGCCACCTGCTCCTGAAACTCACGCATCTCGGTGGCCAGCGGGCCGGAGTCCAGGGACTCCTGCTCCTTTTCGAGCCGCCCCATGCGGTCGCGCAGGCGCTCGATGGATTTCTCCAGATGCTGGATGCGGGACTGTTCCACCTCCGCCTGGCGGCGGGACTCGCCGGCCCGGTTATTGAAGGTTTCCCATTGCTGCTGCCACTCCTGCATGGCCTCCTCGGCCAGGGTCAGCGCCTCGGTGGCGCTGTCCTGCAACTCGCCGCTCTCTTCCAGGCGTGGCTCCAGCTCCGCCAGTTGCTCCTCCAGCATGGCCAGCTTTTCGCCATCCAGACGCTGGTGCTCATCGGCCTCTTTCCAACTGGCCCGGACCTGCTCGAACTCCTCATGCAACTGCTGGTGGCGCTCGCGCTGATGCTGGATGCTCTGCTCCAGCCGCGCCACCTCGGCGCCGAGCGCATAAAAGTGCTGCTGCACCTGATTGAAGTGCTCCCGCGCCTCGTTATGCCCCTCGCGCAACCGCTCGATCTCGGCGTCCACGTGGCGCTGCTCGGCCACCTTGGCCTCCATGCTCACGTCCAACTCGCCGATCACCAGATCCAGCTGCTTGACCTGATGGTCCAGCCCCTGCCAGCGCAGGGCCTTGAGCTGGGCACTCTTGTGCCGCTCCTCTTCCTTGTACTGTTTGTATTTCTCCGCCGCGGCGGCCTGGCGGCTGAGGCGCTCCAGCTGCCGTTCCAGTTCGTCACGAATGTCGGTCAGGCGCTCCAGGTTCTCCCGGGTGCGGCGCATGCGGTTCTCGGTCTCGCGGCGGCGGGCCTTGTACTTGGAGATGCCGGCGGCCTCCTCGATGTACACCCTCAGCTCTTCCGGCTTCGCCTCGATCAACCGGGAGATCATGCCCTGCTCGATAATGGCGTAACTGCGCGGGCCGAGACCGGTGCCCATGAAGATATCGGAGATGTCCTTGCGGCGGCATTTGGCGCCGTTGAGGAAGTAATTGGACTGGCCGTCCCGGGTCACCAGACGCCGCACCGAGATTTCGCTGAACTTGCCGTATTCGCCCTGAACCTTGCCTTCGGCGTTATCGAACACCAGCTCGATGGAGGCCTGCGCCACCGGTTTGCGGGAGTTGGAGCCATTGAAGATCACATCCGCCATGGACTCGCCACGCAAATGCTTGGCGGAGGACTCCCCCATCACCCAGCGCACGGCGTCGATGATATTGGACTTGCCACAGCCATTGGGCCCCACCACGGCGGTGAGATTATCCGGGAACAAGGCCGTCGTGGGATCCACGAACGATTTGAACCCCGCCAGCTTGATGCTTTTCAGTCTCATAAGAGTGCGCTACTCGCTTCCCGCGAACCGTCCCTGCCCGGCCACACCATCGCCGGCCACGGACAAACCGTCTAAACCGGTTAGTCTAGCGACATGCCGCCCTGAATTCATCACGCAAAGGACTTAGGGGACGGAATGGGTATCAAAACCTCTATTTGCGCATAAAAACACATATCATCTGGTGCCTGGCTTACCCTTTGCACGCACTCAGCTTACAGACCTTTCCGATCTGGCCGACAGACCCGCTGGCCCTCCCCCTCAATACTAAAAACAGGCCCCTGTCAGCGAGCACTTGCCATGAACGCCCCCGACGCCTCCGGTTCCCCTGGTGGGAAAGCCTCTTCCGCTTCCGAACATCTCAGCCTTGACAATCGTATCCAAAAGGATACGATCCGGACTTATACCATACTGGACACTCAGGAGTTTCGCCTCTGGCTGTCCAAAGTGAGAGACCCCGTTGGCAAGGCGGCGTTGCTTCGCCGGCTGGATCGTTTGCGCAACGGGCAGATCGGCGATCATAAATACTTGGGAAACCGGCTCCACGAAATACGCCTGCACCTGGGGCCCGGCTATCGCGTCTATTACATGTATCCGGCCCCAGGTACCTGCCTGTTACTGACCGGCGGCACCAAGGCATCACAAGAGCGCGATATCCGGCGCGCCCAGGCGCTGGCAAAGCTCATCAGCAGACAACAGCAAGGTGGCCATCGTGAAACACCATGACAGCACACTGAAAGACCTCGGCGTCCGACCTTTTGACCTCGCTCGCCACCTGGACAGCGAGGCCACCATTGCCGAATACCTGTCCCAGGTTCTGGCCAGCGGCGACCACAACGAACTGATCGATGCCATCGGCCATGTGGCCCGTGCCAAGGGCATGAGTGAAATCGCCCGTGCCTCGGGGCTGGGCCGGGAGAGCCTGTACAAGGCCCTCAGCCCCGGCGCCAAGCCGCGGTTCGACACTGTGGTGCGGGTATTAAAAGCGCTGGGAGTGGAGTTGAGGATTTCCGTGTGAGGGGGGGGCCTTCTGGAGCCGGGCCTGGAAAATGACCTTGCTGAACTTCGCGTTCAGAAGCTACACTGGTGTTATGGTGATATTGTGAGAAAGCACCAATGAGCAGACTAACCATCACACTGGACGACAGCCTTCATCAGGCTCTCAAAGAAACCGCCGCGCGGCAGGGCCGAAGCATCGGTCAGATCATTGAAGAAAGTCTTATCCTCAGAGGTATCAAACCACTGGCGGATGCCCGCGCCCTGGTGGCAAAAGCAAGAACCAACGCGCAGCTCAACGAGGAAGAAGCGTTACTTCTCGCCGTTGAAGAGACCCGGACGCAACGGTGATAACAGTCAAACGAGTGTTTATTGTTGATACCAATGTGCTGGTCGCCGGGCTGATAACCGCCGTCACCTCCAGCGCGACGGCTCGCATCGTCGATGCCATGTTGGCAGGGAATATTATTTACCTGATTTCCCCTGCCCTATTACAGGAATACAGGGCCGTATTACTAAGGCCAAAACTAGTACGCCTGCATGGCCTGAAAGAATCCGAGATTGATGATCTTTTAACGGTTATCACGGCCAATGCGGTTTGGCACGACCCCACATCAGGAATAGGCGGAGACGCTCCCGACCCTGGCGATAATCATCTCTGGGATCTTCTGTCCTCGGAGCACGGGGCGATTCTGATCACAGGCGACGGACTACTACGGGACCGGCCACCAGCGGAAAGCTCGATAATCTCACCCGCGACGATGGTGAAAAGTTTCCTGTAGTTCTTTCCCCTCTACTCGTAACCACAAGCCTCCAGCACCGGAGCAAAGGCCTCTTCCGCACCGGCCAGGGCGAAATTCAGCTCCAGCGGAGAGCCGTCGGAGCTGTGCATCCTCAAGACCAGGTCATCCGCCTTTTCCAAGACCTTCATGAACCGATACGCCTCATCCTGACGCAGCCCGGCGGATGTCCCCTCGAACAGATCGGGCCAGGTGGTTTTATGCGCCTCACCACCATCGACGCTGTAAACCACCTCGATATCGCCACTGTCGGTGACGGCGAAAGCATCCGGCCCCTTGCCCATACCCGGCGCATGAGTCACCACCAAGGCCAGTTTGCCATCCACACATTCGGCTTCGAACCGGGTGTGATCGTGCTCGCGCATGAGCATGGATTTATTGGCGGCGCTCTTCAGGGATTCAATGTTGCTGTACGCGGCCCCGCTTTCGCCATAGGCCCACCAGCCCATCATCTCCTTGAAGCCGTTTTCACTGGCGAGCATGCCATAGGTGCCGCTGTAGTCGATCTCCGGATGATCCGGGTCCGCCCATTCCGGCGCCGCTTCGGCACTGAGCGGAATCAGGGTGATCAGGCAGGCAAGAGGAAACAGCAAAGTCCGTTGCGACAACATCGGCGCTCCATCAATACGTTCGTGGGGCCACGCATCCTATCATCCGGGTATCGGATTGGGGACCGCCTGTTGCCCACCCAGGCCAACGATCCTACCCTCAATCCAGCCCGGACAGACTTCAGGAGGCCAGATCATGTTGCTTCAAGGTTCCTGCCACTGCGGCGCGGTACGTTTCAGTGTCGAGTCACCGCACCCTTACCCCTACCAACGCTGCTACTGCTCTATCTGCCGCAAAACCGCCGGCGGTGGCGGCTACGCCATCAACCTCAGCGGCCACGCCGAAACCCTTTCCGTGGAAGGCGCCGAGCACAAGAGCATCTACCATGCCGTCATCGACGGAGAGAACGGAGAGAAAAGCCCGGGGGAGCGTCACTTTTGCCGACATTGCGCCAGCGCCCTGTGGGTATACGATCCGCGCTGGCCGGAACTGGTCCACCCGTTCGCCTCGGCCATCGACACCGACCTGCCGATTCCGCCCGAACGGGTTCATCTGCTACTGGACAGCAAAGCCAACTGGGTGGAGGTGGAAGCCGGCAAGCACGACAAATGTTTTGACGGCTATCCCGAGGAGAGTATTGCCGAATGGCATCGGAGGTTGGGGTTGGAGGAATGAGGCTCCAATCCCCCACTTAAATGCCACTCCATGCCCGCATCATTCAGTCCAGATGCGATCAATCTTCAAATATCCGCCGATCGTTCCGCGCATTTGAATCTGAACATCGCGCTCCGTCGTTTGAGCCGCCAGTACCGTACTGTAAAGGAAATTCGCGAATTCGGGCTTATCCTGATAAGACACCGCACCGGCGGCGTAATTCGAAACGCCTCCGATGCCGACATTCGATGGGGCACCAGAAGGTATTGGCGTATCGAAGTACACAAGGATCATGCCTTTCTCGTTGACATAAACCCGCTTCACTTTTCCTTTGTATGAGCAATAGGGAGCCGCGCTGGAGACATGACATGCCGGCTCGTTGGCGTAGCCCGTTCCCGCGGCACCCATCACAAGAAAGGCCGCAATCAAAGTCGCCGCTACGATTCGCTTACTTCTTCGCATACCCTTTCCCTCCCTATTTAGAACATTGCCGTTAAGTGCCATTCGGGACTGAGACCATAACTCCAAGATCGATGCCTAGCGGGTAATCTGGAGATACTTCACATGGCAGAGCGGAGTAGCATTATCGTAATGCGCCTTCACCTCTGCTCCAGTGGTCAGTGCGCTCAGCCCCAGAGCAAGATAGGAGGGAATGACATCCAGTGTCAGTCCCTGCTCGCCGGGATACACATAGAGATGCTTGGTGCTCCACTGCGTGCACGCGGGATCAACCGGAGCCGTAAAGCCAATCAGAAAGCCACCGTTATCCACCGTAATGATTTCAGAGACGCCAAGATTGCCAGACCAGACCAGCTCCGCTCTGGCGATCACTGACCAGATGAGAAAAGTCCCCAACAACACAACCCTGATCGATATTCCCCTATTCATACCCTTTCCTCTGGATTTCGAGAATAAAAAAATCAAATCAATCCGTAGCCAACCGCCATCAGAAACGGGCTATGGGAGCTAGGTCCGCGGTCACTCTTTCCAGCCAAGAAAGGCAAAGGGCAAGACTTACCCCCATGCCCCAGATTTTCATAAAATAAAAACCCCAAAATCATCACCATGTACTTCGCAGCTCTCACCCTCACCTGATATTGAAATAACGGCAAATCCGCCATCTAAGGCAACCATTATTTCTCCCTCTGTACATCTAACAGACTCAACAACTTTCCCTATCATCAAAGCTATCTCAAACCCCTTCACGCCCCTTTCCTCAAAATCGGCATAAGCCCGAATCATCTTACCTTTTCCGTTATCGAACCCAATATTAGTATATATCTTTACATCAACCCCCCCAAAGCCAACGACAATTGAATTCTTATGGAAACAGACATATTCGACCTCCTCCCCAAACTCTAAAGAAGCATTCATCAGCTTCTCAAGCTTTATATTTCTTTTCACGCCTATTCTCCATACCGGCCAGGAATAATTATTGAGAATTCATTGTGCCACTTCTTCCTACTCACCGTTCTCCCCGAATACGGGCTGATAGGCTGACCATTTTTATTATAAACAACATAATATCCCTTCGGATTGTGCTTGAAAGAGCCGGTCCCAGGCGGTTGAACTCTAACAACATTTTGAAGCCCATGCATTGGCCGCCATCCAGGCCTCGCGATAACAAACCCTCCTCCTTCCGGAAGAGTGTACGCCTCCCAGTCTTGAGGAAGTGAGTATATTAGTCGGCCATCTTTATCTAGCATTCTGTAACTTCCTTCCGGAGCCAATATGTCTCGTGCAGCTCTGTTTAAATATTCATTCTCAACAAAAGGCTCCCCATTAGGGTCAGCTGATTCCTGTGACATCTGATTAAACAAATACCCCATAGCCCCGGTAGCAGCCCCAACCATGAACTTGCCACCCGTAGCCTCGGATACCGTACCACTGACCAGCCCTGCCAGCACGGTCCCGGAGCCCCGCTCACCATCGGTCCATCCCTTGATTCTGGTGCCGATCATCCCTTCGGTCATGCCGCCGATGATGCCGGACTTAACATCGGCACCTCCCAGGCGGGCGAAGGCGGCACCACGGGCACCATGGGCGATGCCACTTCCTATCGCACCAAGCCTGAGGCCACCAATGGCTCCCGCGACATTGGCGTTTGCATAGGCCAAGGCCGCTGATCGGGCTCCGGCCACCAAGGCCTTCTCGATGGGCGCGCCACTTCCATAGGCCACGCTTGCCGAGACTAGCCCCTGATATTTTGCTATACACCCTGGCGCTCCGGCCGCTCCCGTGGCGATGGCACAACCGGCAACGCCCACCAAGCCGAAGACCTCTCCCGCGTACTTATTCCTCGCCGCGAAGCGAGCCAATTCCTTAGTTCCCGCTTTGACTGTTAATGCGGTTAAGGCCAGTTGGGGATTGATGAACGCCAGTGCCACAATCCCCATCCGCTTCTTGATCGAGTTCCGCAGCTTCTTCCAGGTCTTGCTCAGCCAGGAGTAGCCGCTGGGGTCGGTGATGCTCATGGGGTTGTTGAGGGCGTAGCTGTAGCGGTTGTAGCTTTCCACCTGGTCCAGGCCCTTGATCACCGGGTCGGCGCTGAGGAAGCGGCCTATGGTGGGGTCGTAGATGCGGCCGCCCATGTGAATGATACCGACGTCGTCGAGCATTTCGTGGCCGGTGTAGCCTTTGCTGGTGGCTTTTTCCGCCCGTTCCATGCCGAACCAGGCCCTGTCGCTCATCGCCGTCCAATCCACGTCCTTGCGGGGGCGGCCCCAGGGGTCGTAGCGGTAGCGCTCGGTGACGCCGCCGAGGCCGTGGGCCACGACCACCACGGAGCCCATGCCGTCCATGAACAGGTGCTCTTCCGTGGGTGAGGTCGCATCCCCGTTTTCGAAGGACACCACCACGTCTCCAGTGATACGGAAGCGTTCCTTGACGGTGGTCTGCCCGTTCTTCTGGATATCCAGATACTCGTAGCCTCCCAGAGAAATTTTGTTGGTGGTTTTCTCGGAGGTGGTGGTGACCTGCTTCAGGATAGAGCGGTCCGGCCCATAGACCAGGTCCACCGTCGCGCTGGTGCCCTGAATCCGGTCCGGCTTGTTGAAAGCGGTATAGGAGATGGTTTTGCCGCCGCCGGCAAGCATGTTGCCACCGCTGTCGTAGCAGTAGCTGGCGTTGCGGGTTCCCGTAACACTGGTGACGGCATGAGAAAAGCCACCTGGGGGTCAAGTCTTGCCCTTTGCCTTTCCAATAATTCTGCTGATGCGGGAATAGTGAAGTCCACAGAAATCGCCAATCGCCTTCATGCTGTATCCTCCGCTTGCATACGCCCTGGCTATGGCGCTATCCCGGGACGACGATGTCTCGAAATAGAACGCCAAGGGCTTCGCGACCAAACGACGCTGAGCAGCCGGAACTTCTATCAATTGGTCTGGCTTGTCTATACGTTCGAGCATCTTATCAACGAATGATTCACTGCCAAGGTAAACCTGATTCTTCAGCTCCTTCCACGGTGAAGGCTGATTCTTGCCCTCAGATACAAAGCGCTGGTACTCCCGCACCGCCGCTTGCCGCCCCACACCAAACGCCGCCAGAACAGAATCCGTGTGGAGAGTCTTCAAGTCAGCCCGATAGCCAAGCATCGCCCGGTGGCTACTCCAAGGCCAGTCGATTGCTTCACGGACCATTTCGGCTCGAACGGGGTTAAGAACGATGTAACGTGACAACTCAAGAAGATACTCTTCCCTGTCCACCAGCGCGTCACGTCACCGGGGTCAGGTCTTGCCCGGTGCCTCGCGGTCACTCTTTCCAGCCAAGAAAGGCAAAGGGCAAGACCTGACCCGAATGGTACTTACTTAACGCTCGCCTTCTTTCCGCCCGAGGCCGTTTTATTCCATGGGCGTTGCTTCGGTGGATGCCCATGCTGACGTATCCAAGCCTGCGCCTCATGTCTGGGACGGGTTAACAGCGGGAGCGGTTTCGGTCGTCGCTTGACCGCTCGGGGTTCAATACGTCCTGGTCGATTCCCCACACGCTGCTGGCCGATCAGACGAAAGAGTTCCGTTAAATCGTCACTGGTATGGCAAGCGAGCCGTTGTTGGTACCAAGCCTGCCAGCATTGCAGCGCG
>NZ_SNUA01000024.1 GCF_004360225.1 Alcanivorax sp. 24 | reverse complement strand
CGCCCCCACCGTACCTCGTGGTATCGGCGACCCCAGCACTGATTAAAGCCCCTGCGCGAACGCTCGACAAGGAACCTCTCCACAACGGGACGCCGCCTCCTCCACCATGGCGGGACACACCGGCCGGTTCGTGCTAGCCTGCCGGACACCGTCCATCACTATCAGTGCCGATCATGCGAACCATCGCCTTTTATAATCTGAAAGGAGGGGTGGGCAAGACCACCACGGCCATCAATGTGGCCTGGCACGCGGCCCGCTGGAAGCATCGCACCCTGCTCTGGGATCTGGATCCCCAGGGCGCCGCCAGTTTCTATCTCGGTGTCGACGACGGCGCCGGCTATAAAGCGGGCGCCGTTCTCAAGGGCAAACAGCCCATGGGCAACCTGAAGCGGGAAACCCGCTGGCCCCTGCTGGACGCCATCCCCTCCGACCTCAGCCTGCGCAATGCCGACCTCAAGCTGGCGGAGACCGGTCGCGGTCAGTTGCGGCAACTGGTGGCGCCGTTCGGCGAAACCTACGAATTAATGCTGCTGGATTGCCCCCCTACCCTGAGCCCGGTGGCGGAAAGCATTTTCTCCGCCGCCGACTACCTGGTGGTACCGGTGATCCCCACGCACCTTTCCCTGCGCGCCCTGGAACAAGTTCGGGAATGGCTGGACAGCAAGAAGCTCAAGAACCTGGAACTGATCCCGTTCTATAACATGGTGGACCGGCGCCGGGCCCTGCATTTGGAGTTGCTGGTGAAACGGCCGCCGATCATGCGTAACGGCCTGCAGACCTGGATCCCCTACTCCACCCATGTGGAGCAGATGGGCGATCATCGCGCACCGGTGGCGGAATTCGCCCCGCACACGCCGGCCGCCCACGCCTACCGGGCGCTGTGGTTCGAGCTGCTGGATCGCATCAAGCTCTGAGCACGAAACGCGGAACCTATTGCGGGCCACCACCACGTTCCGCAGCTTCCCACGGAGAAGAGTCACGGAGCCGCTGTGGGAAGCTTGCTTGCAAGCGAATATTGCCAGCGGAGAAAACAATTCGCTGCCTAGGCAGTCTCCCACAGCGGCTTCGTAGCGAAGGGTTGCGGAGTTCGTGGAACCGGCCTATTCGCTCCAGGGATCGGCCCGTTGCAGGATGGCATCCAGATCCAAACCACGCGGCAGAGTGCCGTAGTTGCGGTCACCGTGCTCACCCAGGCGGGAGGCGATAAAGGCTTCCGCCACGGCACTGTTGCCGGCGGCCACCAATTGACTGGCCTGCATCGTCAGCGACAGGCGGTCGACGATGTCGCGGGCACGATATTCCGCATCCGCCATATCGGAGAACTCGCCCTTCAACGTCGCCACGGCGTGATCCAGACGGCTGTCGGCACCGGCCGCCTTACCCAGTTCAGCGAACCACGCGTCCAGAACTCCCGGCGTCTTCGCCAGAGCGCGCAGCATATCCAGCGCCTGCACATTGCCGGACCCTTCCCAGATCGCGTTGATCGGCGCCTCCCGGTACAGACGGGCCATCATGAAGTCCTCTATGGCGCCGTTCCCCCCCAGGCATTCCATCGCCTCGTAGGCGTGGAACGGGGTACGTTTGCAAATCCAGTACTTGCCCGCCGGCAACCCCAACCGCAACAGTAGTTGCTCCTGCTCATTACCACTGTCCAGCATGGTATTGTCCAGCGCCTCGCCCATGCGCATGGCGATGGCCAGGGACCCTTCCACTTCCAGTTGCAGATCGGCCAGCACGTTGCGCATCAGCGGCTGGTCAATCAGCGTCTTGCCGAACGCGGCCCGGCCCTGGGTGTGATTAACCGCCTGTGCCACCGCCTGACGCTGCCCCGCCGAAGAACCGATCATGCAGTCGAAGCGGGTCATCGCCACCATCTCGATGATCGCCGGCACGCCGCGCCCTTCCTCGCCGACCATCCAGCCCAGAGCACCGCGCAATTCGATCTCGGAGGAGGCGTTGGAGACGTTGCCCACCTTGTTTTTCAGGCGCTGCACCTGGATCGGGTTCTTGCTGCCGTCCGGCCGCCAGCGCGGCACCAGAAAACAGCTCAGACCACTTTCAGTATGTGCCAGCACCAGGAAAGCATCGCACATGGGCGCCGAGGTGAACCACTTGTGGCCGATCAGCTCGTAGGCCTCGCCGGAACCGCCCGGGCCGATCGCATAGGCGCGAGTGGTGTTGGCACGCACATCGGAGCCGCCCTGTTTCTCGGTCATGCCCATGCCGATGGTCAGGGACTGCTTTTCGTAGTGCGGCACATTACGCGGGTCATAACCGTTGTTGAGAACCTTCGGCAGCCATTCCTCGGCCAGGGACGGGGTCAGCCGGATCGAGGGTACCGCCGCGAAGGTCATGGTCAGCGGGCAGCCGTGGCCCGCTTCCGCCTGGGCCTGCAGGTAGCTGCGCGCGGCCCGGGCCACATGGGCGCCGGGCCTGGGATCGGTCCAGGGCGCGGAGTGGATGCCGCTCTCCAGCCCCAGCGCCATCAGGTTGTGATAGGCCGGGTGATATTTCACCTCGTCCACCCGGTAACCGTGACGGTCGTGAGAGAAAAACCGCGGTTTGTTTTCGTTGGCCAGGAAGCCCCATTCGATCACCTCGGCGCTGCCGGTCCTGGCACCGTGGGCGGACAACGCCGGTTCCGCCCAGCCCGCACCGTGGCGGCGTACCGCCTCACGCAGGGCATTGTCGGTGTCATAGGCGTTGTAATCCTGCAGGTCACCGGACTGGTTGAACACCTCATGGGTGTCGGCCAGGGCCTCCACGTTCAAAGCATCGTGTTGAGCATTCATGATTGACCTCCCGCGCCGACGGCGCTTGTGGTGGTGTTTTGTTGTGGTTGTGTCGATTGCGATGGCGTGGCACCCACGGCCCGCAGGCAGAAGGCCACCATCTGATCCGGCAGGGCGGCGTCCGCCAGCGGCGCCGCCAGTGGCCCCACCAGGGCTTCGGCCACCGCACCCACCAGCGCCGCGGCGCTGGGAGCGGTGGCCTGGGCCGGCAGCTCGCCGCTGGCCACGCCGTGATCCAGTACATTCCGATACAGCGCCGCGTAGGTGGCCCGATAATGCAGGCGCTCGGCATCCACCTCCGGTTCCACCGGTTCGGCAATCAACGCCCAGGCCAGTTTCGGCGCCGCCATGGCCCGACCGGCGAACACCCGCAACGCCTGCTCCAGACGGGCACCAGCGCCCCCCGGCCCGGACAGGGCCCGCGCCACGGCCTCGACCTCCCGCTCGGTGGCGACGCGGAACACCTCCGCCGCCAGGGTCGCCTTGTTGTCGAAATAGCGATACAGCGTGCCGACACCCACCCCGGCGCGTTCCGCCACCGCCTGCATGGTCATGGCGACGAATCCACCTTCACGCACCAGCGTCTCGGCGGTTCGCAGCAAATTCTCCCGCTGCGCCGCCTTGCGTGCCCGCACCTGCGCGGTTTCCCGGTATGCCATGATCGGAATCCTGATTCCCACTTTCAAAGAATTGAATCATGATTCCGGGCTTGAAGCAAGCGACGCCGGTTGGCAATTCAAACCATGCGCCCTCTCTCGATAGCCCTCGAATTGTTATAGTGGAGCCAACAAAAACAGACAGGCCGGACAACACCACAATCATGAAACGCGCGCTTTTGATCCTTGCCTCGATCCTGTTGCTGATCCCGGTCACTGTAATTCTCGCCCTTACCATTGCCCGTGATGTGCCCGGGGGCACCTACCTGCCCCAGCCTATCAATTCCAAGTTTGATTCCTATGCCGAGGTCACCTGGGCCGAGGTTGACCGCCTGCTGCCGGTAATGCGGCTCTATGGACCGGATGGGACCAAACTGCGCGGTTATTTGATGGTGCCGTTCAAGAAAGAGGCTCTCCCGTTGCGTGGTCATGGCAAGGATTATGTTGCCGAGGCGAACGGTTCAATTCGTTTTGTTCAGGAAGAAGGCTTATTCGGCAATCGCTATCCGGACATCGAGGACGAGAGTGACCTCAACGCGCTGAAAGAGCGAAGCAAGGACAACCTCGCCACCGACATAAACGGTATCCAGGCACTGAAGCTGGTCCCGGTCGAGCCGGACGCCCCTGAACTCCTGCGGCGCCAGACCGATTGGCACGATGCGCGCAACCGGACGCAAAAAATATTCCAGCAACTTGCCCAGGCCAAAGCCACGCCAACATGGCAGACCTCCTTCAAGGGTATGCTGTCGCTGAAGCTGCCCGGAAATTATGTTCTCAGATATCCTGAAGCCAGGTCCGATGCCGTGGCATTCAAGGTTTGGCAGCGGCACGGAAGCGATCCCAAAGCCCACGAAATGACCCTCTTCGCCACCACCAATGAAGATAAATACCAGCGGCGGAAAGTGGCGAAGAACTTTTTTTCCAATCATCCCGATCATCACAGCCTCGGACACGATATCCACATCGCGCGAGAGCCAAACGGCTACTATTACATTCAGGCCGAACGCGATATCGACGATACCTATATCCTTGCCAAGGCAGAAACACCCGATACGCGGGTGGCGGGTGATTTCATTGGCATCATCAAACAGCTGGGGACGGAAGAGCTCCCCCTGCGGTCACTTGCGGGCGAATATATTCCCGCCGTGGACTCCGATACGGGACAAAAGGACTATGCGGGATTCGTGACCTTTCTCGGACAGCGACTAACCCCTCTGTTCAATCCCGACGACGATTTATTCCACGGCCGATCGGCTCCTATGGCGTCACCGGATCATCCCCCAAGGCTTGATTTTTTTTCCTTCGATCAAGAGGGAGCGGTGTCAATACGGATCTTTCTTGTACGTTGGGACGAAGCCAATCCACCCGCGCTCCAGGACGTCTGGCCTCATGCCCCCGCCGAGGACGAATATGGCAAGACAGTGGCGGCGGCCGGCCCGGCATTGAAACTGCGCATCAACCAGCAACGGAAGACCTGCAACAGCCGTTACCGTTTACCCATCGCCAGCCTGGATGACGATCTGCAATTGAGCTTGCTGTTTGATGTCAGCTCAAACAGCCTGCCGGAGTGTCAGGAGGCAGCGGCCTGGTTCAAACAACTTGATCTGGCGGCCCTGAGAAGAGCGGTCCCCGCCATCGACAATGAAACCGTCTGGCGCCCCTTCTTTCAGAACGCCTCCCTCAAAAGCCGCTGACGGCCCAGCCCAACAACGCCATCCCCACCACCAGCCAGAGCAAGGGCACCTTTCCCGACCGCAATAACACGAATCCCGCCACCACCACCGCGAAATCCCCCACACCGGCCACCGCCGAGCGAAACACCGGGTCGTAGAGGGCCGCCAGCAGCAAGCCCACCACCGCCGCGTTGATGCCGGCCACCGCTCCGGCCATGGCCGGGCGACTGGCCAGGCCGCGCCAGGCGTCGGCCAACGCCCACACCAGCAGAAAACCAGGCAGGAAAATCGCCACCGTCGCCAGGGCCGCGCCGGACCAGGGCGCCGCCGGCATCAGCAGAGCGCCCAGGTAGGCGGCCAGGGAAAACATCGGTCCGGGCACTGCCTGGGCGGCGGCATAGCCGGTCAGAAAGGCATCGGTGGTAATGCGGTCACCGACGAAACCTTGCAACAACGGCAACACCACATGGCCGCCACCGAACACCAGGGCTCCGGCGCTATAAAAGTCCCGCGGCAGCCAGAACCCGCCGACCAGCATGAACAACACCCACAATCCGGCGAACAGCAGCAACGGACGGACCTTGATCGCACCGCTCCGCGAGACCGTCTCCACGGTTCGTTTCAGCCGTCCGGCGCCGATCAGCGCCGCGAACGACAGGGCCAGCAGTTGTGTAACAATGCCGGGCCACCACCACAGGGACACCGCCGTGGCCAGCGCCAGTCCCCGAGTCGGGGTGTCGGGACAAAAACGGCGCCCCATGTTCCAAACCGCGTCGGCCACCACCACCACGGCCAGCCACTTGAGCCCCTGTACCACGCCGTCCAGTCGATCGCCGGCCCAGCGGGCGGCGAACAGGGCCACCAGCACCATGATCAGAAACGACGGCAGGGTAAAACCGAGAAACGCGGCCAGCGCACCGGGCAAACCGGCATGGTGGCGGCCAATGGCGAACCCCAGTTGGCTGGAGGCCGGGCCGGGGAGAAACTGGGTCAACGCCATCAGGCGGGCGAACTCCTCCTCGTCCAGCCAACCCAGAGTGCCGACAAAACGGCGATGAAAATACCCCACATGCGCCGCCGGACCACCGAAGCTGATCCAGCCCAACAGAAAAAATTCACGAAAAACCCGCCATGCCTGCATTGTCGTTTTGTTCCCCGTCACGGTTTCGTCACAGTCGCGCCGGATTCTGCGTGGCGCACATGTCACGCGGATGTCACCGCGCCCACGGGCAGGTATACTCCCGCCATGCAACGCGATCCCCTTTCGATTCTCCAGCACGTATTCGGCTACCACGAGTTCCGTAACCAGCAGGCCGCCATTATCGACACCCTGGTCAGCGGTGGCGATGCCCTGGTGTTGATGCCCACCGGCGGCGGCAAATCCCTGTGTTACCAGATCCCGGCCCTGGCGCGGGAGGGCGTCGGCGTGGTGGTCAGCCCCTTGATCGCACTGATGCAGGATCAGGTGGACGCGCTCAACGCCCTCGGCGTCAGCGCCGGTTTCCTCAATTCCACCCTCGACGCCGGTCGGGCCCGGGAGCTGGAACAACAAGTCCGCGACGGTACCCTGGATCTGCTCTACGTGGCCCCGGAACGACTGACCCAGCCGAGAACCCTGGAGTTGCTGCACCAATCGCCGCTGGCGCTGTTCGCCATCGACGAGGCCCACTGTGTGTCACAGTGGGGCCACGATTTCCGCAGCGACTATTTGCAGCTATCGCTGTTGCACCGGGAATTCCCCCAGGTGCCACGCATCGCCCTGACCGCCACCGCCGACCCGCGTACCCGCCAGGAGATTGCTGAACGGCTGGACCTGACCGAGGCACGGCATTTCGTCTCCAGTTTCGATCGTCCCAATATCCAGTACCGGATCGAACGCAAGGACAGTGCCCGCCAGCAACTGTTGCGGCTGATTCGCAACGAGCACGCCGGCGACGCCGGCATTGTTTATTGCCTGTCCCGCAACAAAGTGGAGCAAACCGCCGACTGGCTCAACCAACAGGGTATTCCCGCCCTGCCCTACCACGCGGGGCTCGGCGGCGAGATGCGCGCGCGCCATCAGCAGCGATTCCTGCGCGAGGACGGCCTGGTGATGGTGGCGACCGTGGCCTTCGGCATGGGCATCGACAAACCGGACGTGCGCTTCGTCGCTCACCTGGATCTGCCCAAAAGCATCGAAGCCTATTACCAGGAAACCGGCCGGGCCGGCCGCGACGGCGCCTCCGCCACCGCCTGGATGGCCTACGGCCTGGAAGACGCCATCCGCCACAAACAGATGCTGGCGCAATCGGAAGGCAACGAACAGTTCAAGCGGCATGAGCATCAGCGGCTGGAAGCCATGCTCGGCCTCTGTGAAGTGACCCGGTGCCGGCGCCAGGCACTGCTGAATTATTTCGGTGAAGCCCTGGATCAGCCCTGCGGCAACTGCGACACCTGCCTGAATCCGCCGCAGACATTCGACGCCACCGAAGTGGCGCGCAAGGCGCTCAGCTGTGTTTACCGCACCGGCCAGCGCTTCGGCGTCAACCACCTGGTGGATGTACTCACCGGCAATCGCAGCGATAAAGTCGCTTCCGCCGGCCATGACCATGTCTCCACCTGGAACATCGGCGGCGAGCTGTCCGCCAATCAGTGGCGGGCCGTGTACCGGCAACTGGTGGCACTGGGCCTGCTCACCGTGGATGCCGCCGGCTATGGCGCTCTGCAGCTCACCGAAAACTGCCGTCCGTATTTGCGCGGTGAGCGGTCGCTGCAGCTGCGCAAGGATGTGGCCCGTGCCCAGACCCGCTCCCGCCGCGCCGAGCGGGTGCCGGTGACGGACGCCGAACGCCCGCTTTGGGAAGCCCTGCGCGCCTGCCGCAAGCAATTGGCCGAGGAAGCCGGCGTGCCCCCCTATGTGATCTTTCACGACGCCACCCTGCTCGACATGATGGCGATTCACCCAGCCTCGCTGCGTGACATGGCCAGCGTCAGCGGCGTCGGCGACCGCAAACTGGAAGCCTACGGCGACGCTTTCCTGGAAGTGTTCCACCGCTACGCTTCATGACGGTCCGCTTCGTCCGCTGATGCATCTCCCACAGGGAGACTACGAAGCTGCTGTAGGAGCTTTGTCCGGGCGGCGGACCGCTGCAAGCGAACGGAATCGCCAAGCCCAAAAGATTCGCCAGCAGGCGGGCTCCCACAGCGGCTTCGTAGCAGCTCTGAATTCATACCTCCAAGGCCGACCGACGTGTCGCGTCTCAGAGAGCGGGCTCAACCGGGGGACAGCACGGATCATCAAACCGTCATTTCAATGACGCCGAATCATCACATCCATTGTCCAGCATAAGCAGCGCTCAGGGAGCCCGCCCGCTCCCGACCCGGGTTCCATACCCCGCCTCCGCCGTCGCGGAGAAGCGCGAAGCAAGGCGCGTGATGGGATGCACCCGGGCATACCAATACCAAACTGGGGGTTCACATCATGCGATTCACGGCATTACCGCTGTACGCGGTGCTGCTCGGCGGCTTGTTGTCCGCCTGCGGCGGTTCTTCGTCCTCATCCGATTCCGGCGCGCCACCCACCGATCCCGGCGACGGCGGCGAAACACCCACGCCGACACCGGTTTCCACCCTGCGCATTGGTCTGTTGCCCGATACCCAGGGCGGCGGCGACAACGTTTCCATGCACCCGATGAAAGCGGTGCTCGACAAGGAACAGGAACTGGGTGTGGACATCGTGATCCCGGTGGGCGACCTCACCGACCACGGCACCACCCGCGAGTTCGAGCAATGGACCTCGGTGGCGGAAGGCTACCGTGACGCCGGCATCGAATTCCTGCCACTGATGGGCAACCACGAAGACAGCTACGCCTACTCGGTGGAATGGATCGAGAACATGAAGCACTACATCCCCGAGGATGCGGTGCACATGGCCGGCGCCCAGTACCTGAACTACTACGTGATCCGCGACAATGTGATGATCATCCTGCTCAAGTACTACAACCTGCCCATCGCCTTTCAATGGATCAAGCAGGAAGTGGCCGCCAACGAAGGCAAATTCGACCACTTGGTGATCGCCAGCCACGACGGCCTGATCGGTGCCAAGTACGGCGAAACCCGCGAGATGATCGTGGAGGGCACCAAAGGAGATAACGCCCTGATGGACATGTGGGACGACATCCGCGCCTTCTTCGCACGCTATGATGTGCTCTGGGTGCAGGGCCACGAACACATGTATCAACGCTCCGTGATCACCGCGCCGATCTGGGTTGATCCTTCATCCTGGACCACCGCCGACGGCAACTACCGTCTGCCGCAGTACACCCAGATCATGTCCGGCAACGCCTCCTATAAAGGCTATGAATTCCGCTACGGTGAGCGGGAACTGGTGCAGCGTGTCGTGCAGCAAAAGATGAATACCATGGATAACGGTTCCCCGGCCTATGACGCCAACGCCTCGGTGCTCACCTTCCAGGGCGACCGGGTCGACTATGAGTCCTGGTACGTCGAACACACCATCGGCAGCAACGAAGACGGCGTCAAAGAACTGGCCGACCCGCAATGGAAACTGATGGATCGCTTTTCACGCACCAAGAACCGCTGCGAACGGCTGGTCTACCCCAACTCCATTCCCGAAGGCACCCGCCCGGTGATGTACCTGGACGCCAGCTACATCAGCAACGACTGCACTGGCGACGACGGCAGCGTGGCGCGCATGGTGGCCGGCACCAACAACACTTTTAACCGGGTCGAAAGCCGTACCCGCGACATGGGCGTGACCCCCGGCTTCAGCCGCGCCGAAACCGTCACCGACCTGATGCGCCTGGGCTACCAGTTCCTGTTCCAGTACCACGAATCCTGGACCCCCAACCTCAACGGCAACCAGCGCCTGGTCGCGCTTAACGAAAGCGAAGTGGAAATTCCCGAAACCACCATCGATCTCAAAGAGCTGGTGACCATGAGCTGGCAACAGGGCGATTCGGATACCGCTTCGGACATTCTCATCGTCAGCGGCACTCAGAACCAGACCGGCACCTACTCCAGCGCCTACGGCGCGGTGAAGGACATCGAAAGCATGGTTGGCCTGCCCGGCAGCCAGCCCGATGGCACCGCCAAGCAGCCTCATACCCTGCCAGCCACCGCCAGCAAAGCCTGGGATCTGACCACCGCCGTGTCCGACGCCTATGCGCTGACCTTCGACGCCAGCGAAGGCCTGGACACCGACAGCCACACTCTGGCGTGGCGCACCGCCGACGGCTGGCAGGCCATTGCTGACACCGACTGCGTGGTACAACAACCGTTCGACAGCGCCTTCCTGAGCACGCAGCCAAACCGTCCGGACGCCTGCGCCGATCAGCCCCTGGTGGGCTTCGACGCCGACCACGGCCGGCGCTGGTGGGCGGTACTGCAACAGGATGCGGAGCTGGCGCTGATCAGCCGCTAACGTTTTGAGACAAATCGCGGCTCGTGAGCCACTGGTACCCTACAGTTGTGGAACATCCGTTTACACGCAACCGTTGGCACACTGATTCGCGAGCAAGCTCGCTTCCCACAGAGAGGGCCGCGGAGCCGCTGTGGGAGGCTGGCTTGCCAGCGAATCAGTGTGCCGGCTTGACTTCCCGTCCCCGCTTGGCCAAGCATGGGCCGATAACAACAAACAGGCCCACGCCATGGGGTTCTACAGTGACTACATTTTTCCGCCCCTGCTGGACCTGGGGACACGCCCTTTCCATCGCGATCGCCAACGCTTGATTGCCGCCGCTCGCGGGCGGGTCCTGGAAATCGGCGTCGGCAATGGCGCCAATCTGCCGTTCTACAGTGATCAGGCCACTGAAATCCACGGCCTGGAACCGAGCCTCCCGTTACTCAACCGGGCCCGCCGGCAAGCTGACAACGGCCGCCACCCTGAACGCATCCTCTTGCTGGCCGGTGATGCACGGCGATTGCCCTACCCGGACCAACACTTTGACACCGTGGTCGCGTGCCTGGTGCTGTGCACCATCCCCGATCCTGAACTGGCCGCCCGGGAAATGCGGCGGGTGATGTCTGATACAGGTCAGTTATTGGTTCTGGAGCACATCGCCAGCCCCAATTCCCGCACGCAACGCTGGCAAAATCGTCTGACGCCGTTATGGAAGCATTTGGCGTGCGGCTGTCACCTCAACCGAGCGACCCCTGATATCCTCCGCGATGCCGGTTTCGATCTTACCCAGACCCACCGTTACCGCCATGCCGGCCTGCCAGCCTTCGCCAGTCAGGTACTGGAAGGCCCGGCCAGACCACGCCCCGGCTGATCCCGTCGCGGCCTGTTCCTCCGCCCCCGACCGTAAAAATGTGTCAATACCGCTCTCCATGGGCCTTCTCCATGGCCCGCAAGAGATAAAGTCCTCGTGCCCCCGGCGCCAATCAGGTAACCTTCGCGCCTTTATTGCTTCCCTTCCTTAACGCCGAAGATACCCCCTATGGATTTCCAGTCCCTCGGATTGATCGATCCCCTTTTGCGTGCCGTGTCCGAACAGGGCTACGACCGCCCCTCGCCGATTCAGGCCCAAGCCATTCCTTCGGTTCTGGAGGGCGGTGACGTAATGGCCGCCGCCCAGACCGGTACCGGCAAGACCGCCGGTTTTACCCTGCCACTGCTGCAACGGCTGGAGCCGGGCAAGCCGGCCGGCAGCCGTCAGGTGCGGGCGCTGGTCCTGACGCCCACCCGTGAACTGGCCGCCCAGGTCGGTGAAAGCGTGGTCGAGTACGGAAAATACCTGCCCGCGCTGCGCTCCGCCGTGGTGTTTGGCGGCGTCAACATCAACCCGCAGATCAACCGTCTGCGCGGCGGCGTGGACGTGCTGGTGGCCACCCCAGGACGGCTGCTGGACCTGTATCAGCAAAAGGCGATGTCCTTCGACCAACTGGAAATCCTGGTGCTGGATGAAGCGGACCGGATGCTCGACATGGGCTTCATCCACGACATCCGCAAGGTACTGCGACTGTTGCCGAAGCAGCGGCAGACCCTGATGTTCTCCGCCACCTTCTCCAATGAAATCCGCACGCTGGCGAAGACCCTGGTGCGCAATCCCAAGGAAATCGACGTCAGCCCGCGCAACAGTACCGCCGAGCGGGTGCGTCAATGGGTGGTGACCGTGGACAAACGGCACAAGGCGGCGTTGCTCACCCATCTGATCGGCGATCAGCAATGGTTCCAGGTGCTGGTGTTCACACGCACCAAGCACGGTGCCAACCGCCTGGCCAAACAGCTGGAAAACGCCGGCATCGAAGCCGCCGCGATCCACGGCAATAAAAGCCAGAATGCCCGCACCCGCGCCCTGGCCGGCTTCAAGAGCGGCGATGTGCGCGCTCTGGTGGCCACCGATATCGCCGCCCGCGGCCTGGACATCGATCAGCTGCCGCAGGTGGTGAACTTCGACCTGCCCAACGTGGCCGAGGACTACGTGCACCGGATCGGCCGTACCGGCCGCGCCGGCGCCGACGGTGAAGCAGTGTCACTGGTCAGCGGCGAGGATCAGAAACTGCTCAAAGGTATCGAACGACTGATCAAACAGCCGATCGAACGCCGCCAGGTGAGCAACTTCGAACCGCCGGCGGTGGCCGATATCCCCGATGATCGGGAACCGCGCTCCCGTCCCAATGGTTCCCGCCCCGGCTCCCGTTCAGGGAATGCCCCTGCCAACAAAGGCGGTGGCCAGCGCCGCTCCGCGCCCCGCGATGCCGACGGCAAGCCGGCACCGCGCCGGCGTCGCCGTGGTGGCGGTGGCCAGCGCGGCGGCAATGGCGGCAACCGCGCCAGCCGCGGCTGATCGAACCCGCGCCCGCGGCGCCTCAAATTCGCCGCCAAGGCAACGCCCACGGCGGCGCTGTAGTTTTCTCCGTGGGAAACCGCCTTGGCAGCGAATACGACGTCCACCGATACCTCACAGCATCGTGGGGCAGCAGAGTTCCCTGCCTTCGCGCTTTCCATCTTCTCTTTTTGTTCATGATTGACGAACAGTGATATCGGATTTCTCCTGATTATTCACC
The DNA here is from genome assembly GCF_004360225.1 of Alcanivorax sp. 24. Classification (GTDB taxonomy): domain Bacteria; phylum Pseudomonadota; class Gammaproteobacteria; order Pseudomonadales; family Alcanivoracaceae; genus Alloalcanivorax; species Alloalcanivorax xiamenensis. The sequence goes on along the minus strand of NZ_SNUA01000024.1, from coordinate 18,992 downwards.
CTGTACAGGGGTGTATGGTGTTCCGGTTTCCCGCATAAACCGACCAAGGAGAACCTGTATGTCCGCTCCTCACCAGAACGTCGCCATCGTCACCGGCGCTTCCCGTGGCATTGGCGCCGCCATCGCCAAACGCCTGGCCGCCGATGGCCATGCCGTGGTGATCAACTACGCCGCCAGCGCCCCGGCGGCGGAAGCCCTGGCGGCGAAGATCGAGCAAGCCGGCGGCACCGCCTTGCCAGTCAAGGCCGATGTCAGTGACCCACGGGCAGTGGCGGAACTGTTCGATGCCACCGAGGCCGCATTCGGTGGTGTCGATGTGCTGATCAACAACGCCGGTATTCTCAAACTGGCGCCCCTGGCCGACGGCGACGACGAGCTGGTGGACAGCCAGATCGCCATCAACCTCAAGGGCACCCTGAATACCCTGCGCCAGGCATCGCGGCGCCTGCGCGAGGGCGGCCGCATTGTCAATTTCTCCACCAGCGTGGTGGGCCTGAAGCTGGAAAACTACGGCGTTTACGCCGCCACCAAAGCAGCGGTGGAAACCCTCACCGGCATTCTCGCCAAGGAACTGCGCGGCCGTGACATCACCGTCAATGCGGTGGCCCCGGGCCCCACCGCCACCGATCTGTTCCTGGATGGCAAATCGGAGGAACTGGTGGAACGGCTGGCGAAACTGAGCCCCATGGAACGGTTGGGTACGCCGGAGGACATCGCCGGCACCGTGGCGTTCCTGGTCGGCGCCGACGGCGGCTGGGTCAATGGCCAGGTGCTGCGCGCCAATGGTGGGGTGGTTTAGGTCCGGCACGGCGGGCAATCGCGGCTCGTGAGCCGCTCCCACGACCAGTCCGGGGTTACCGGAAGGTCTCTATACCCTCGTCCCATAATTCGCTGACACGTCGGCACGCTAACCGCCCGGCTTGCCAGCCGGTTTTCGAGACATTAATTCCGGTCAGGTGCGCGGTTCGTGGGCACTGCTGCCCGATCCATTTTGGCGGGTTGGGCGCCGGGCTCGATTCGCGTGTACACACGCTTCCCACAAGAGGGCTACAGCGTCGCTGTGGGAGCGGCCTGGGCCGCGAATGGAGTGTGTTAGCGGTGTTGCGTGTTGCGTGTTGCGTGTTGCGTGCAAGCGATGCTTTCACGTCCAGCCCGCCAAAAAACCGACCATCGTCTACTGGCATCCCGGCAGCTCCGATGCTTGGATAACCGTACCGCGTGCCGACGTCGCCTCCGCACGCCACAAAACAACAAACGGCAAGGAATCGGAAATGAGCTATCGGAATGCCTTTCAGCAGGCCCGCCAACAACCGGAAACCTTCTGGGCCGAGCAGGCCCGCGACGTGGCCTGGTACCGACCGCCCACGCGCATCCTGGAAACCCTGGATGACGGTACTCACCGCTGGTTCAGCGATGGCCGCCTGAACACCTGCTATCTGGCCCTGGACCATCAGGTGGAACAAGGCCGGGGCGAGCAGGACGCACTGATTTTCGATTCCCCGGTCACTGGCGTCCGCCAGCGTTACACTTACAACCAGCTGTTGGAACGGGTGGCCGAGCTGGCCGGCGCGCTCACCCGTCTCGGCGTCACGGCCGGCGATGGGGTGGTGATCTATATGCCGATGGTGCCGGAAGCGGCCATGGCCATGCTCGCCTGCGCCCGCATTGGCGCGGTGCATTCCGTGGTGTTCGGCGGTTTCGCCGCCAACGAACTGGCGGTGCGCATCGACGACGCCAGGCCCAAGGTGATCCTGACCGCTTCCTGCGGCATCGAGATCGATCGCGTGATTCCCTACACACCGCTGGTTCACGGCGCTCTGCGACAATGCCGGCATCACGTCGATCAGGTCCTGGTACTGCAGCGCGAAACCGCAACCGCGGAACTGCGGCAGTACGGATTTCTCGATTGGCGGGCCACCGTCGATGGCAGTGACCTGGCGCCGCCGGCGCCGCTCGACGCCAACCACCCGCTTTACATCATGTACACCTCCGGCACCACCGGTAAGCCCAAGGGTATCGTCCGCGACCACGGCGGCCACGCCGTCGCTCTGCTCTACGCGCTGCGCAACATCTACGGCATGGAAGCCGGGGAAATCTGGTGGGGCTGTTCCGACGTGGGCTGGGTGGTGGGCCACTCGTTCATTGTCTACGCACCGCTGCTGGGCGGCTGCACCACGGTGATGTTCGAGGGCAAACCGGTGAAGACCCCGGACGCCGGTGCTTACTGGCGGCTGGTGGAAGAGTACGGCATCAATGGTCTGTTCGCCGCGCCCACCGCCTTCCGGGCCATGCGCAAGGAGGATCCGGAAGGCACGTTGTTCCAGCGCTACCGGATCGACACGCTCAAGCATCTGTTCGTCGCCGGCGAAAAGCTGGATACCCCCACCTACCAATGGCTCAGCGACCTCACCGGGCGGCCGGTGTACGACCACTGGTGGCAGACCGAAACCGGCTGGCCGGTGACCGCCCCCTGCGCCGGCCTCGGCGAACGGGAGGTGCGCAACGGCTCCACCAACCGGGCGGTACCCGGCTACCTGGTGGAAGTGCTGGGCGAGGACGGCCAGCCGCTGCCGCCCAACCAGGAAGGGGACATCGTGCTGCGCCTGCCGCTGCCGCCGGGCTGCGCGCAAACGCTTTGGAACGACCACCCACGCTATCTGGAAAGTTATTTACGCACCTATCCCGGCTATTACCACACCGGCGATGGCGGTTACCTGGACGAAGACGGCTTCGTGCACATCATGGGCCGCACCGACGACGTCATCAACGTGGCCGGTCACCGGCTTTCCACCGGCATCATGGAAGAGCACATCGCCACCCATCCGGCGGTGGCGGAATCGGCGGTGATCGGCCGCCACGATGAACTGCGGGGCGAGGTGCCGCTGGGGCTGGTGGTGCTCAAGGACGGCGTCGGGCAGTCACCACAACAGGTGGAGCAGGAACTGATCGCCCTGATTCGCGACCAGGTCGGCGCGGTGGCGTGTTTCCGTCGCGCCCTGATCGTGCCGCGATTACCGAAAACCCGCTCCGGCAAGACCTTGCGTGCCGCTTTGCGTAAGATGGTCAACGGCAAGGACTTTCCTCTGCCGCCGACCATCGACGACCCCGCCATTCTCGATGAAATCAGCGACGTGCTGATTCGCGAGGGCGAAGTCGCGCGACCCGGACGGGTTCTATGATCGGCACCAAGCCATGATCGGGAGAGAATGATGACAACACTGACCCTGAGCAGTGACGAACTGGTACGGCGGGCCAAGGCCCGCATTGAATCCTTGACGGCGGAGGACGCGGTGGCGCTGCTCGACGATCCGAACACCCGCTTCGTCGATCTGCGCGATGTGCGCGAGCTGCAACGCGAAGGCACCGTGCCCGGCGCTCTGCATTGCCCACGCGGCATGTTGGAATTCTGGGTCGATCCGGATTCCCCGTACCACAAGGACGCCTTCGCCAGCGGCCAGCGTTTCGTGCTGTTCTGCGCCCTGGGCCACCGTTCCGCCCTGGCCACCCAGCAGCTGGTGGAAATGGGGTTCGGCCCGGTGTGTGACATCGAAGGCGGATTCAAGGCCTGGCGTGAAGCCGGTGGCACGGTGGACAAAAAGGACTGAGCCAAACGCTCAGCCCAGTGGACCGCACACCCGTTCGAACCCCGCCACCACGAACGGAATCATGCGGTCATAGGCGGTCTGGAAGTCGTCGGAGCGGCACAGGCCGCCGGACATGGCATTGATGCGGCCGGTATTGGCGAACGTCAGTGACATGGCACCGGACATGAAGTGGTAGCACCAGTACAGATCGGCACGCTCGGCCCGTGGCAGGGCCGCCGCCAGCGCTTCCACGAACGCTTCCATGGGGCCGTCGAAATGGCGACTCATCAATACCGGTCCCCACACCGGCGAGGTGTTCACGTAGGCCAACAGCGCGCAATAGTTACGCCAGCCCCGATCCTCGCTCTCCTGGGCCATTTCCAGTGGCCGCAGATAAGCCTCGATGATTTTTTCCAGTGGTATCGGATCGCATTCAGCGCGGGCGGATGCCAGCGCCGCCAGACGGTCCTCGTTGAGAATGCGTGCCCGACGCTGGAACACGGTGTCGAACAGCTTCTGCTTGGCGCCGAAATAATAGCCGATCAGGGCCAGATCCACATCGGCCTCGCGAGCCACCGCCCGCAGCGTGACGGCGTCATAGCCATGGTAGGCGAACAGACGCTCGGCGGCGTCCAGAATCAGCGTGTCCCGGTTGCCACCGCCATCGCGGGAACGCGGACGGCCCACGGTTTTCTTTCTGGCGGGGGAAGCCGCGGACTTGGGGGGCTTGGTCGTCATGGACGGATAGTACGCAAGCCCCCCGGGTTCAACAACCGCCGGACACTCGCTGGCACGCTAGCACGCAACACGCCGGCAGGCTGAATCCAAACCCGGATAGCCAGCCTTGGAGGCGTGCTGCCCCACCCCGGACTTCCCGAGGAATCAGCCCTTTCCCTATGGCTACCGGGCTGGCAAGCATGGCGTGCAAGCGCGTTGCGTGTTGCGTCTTACGTGCCTCACGGACACTCCCCCAGCCGCCAGACGTTACCGCCATCCTCGCTGTACAACGCGGTCAGGCCCCAGGTGGAACCGGCCATCGGTTCATCACTGCCCTGGGCAAAATAGTCCGGCGCATAGTAGTTACCCGTACTGTAAGCCCGTCCCGCCACCTTGTGATAGTAATTGTAGGTGGACTGGGTCTGACATTCGTCACCCGGTTGCGGCTGCGGATCTCCGCCCCCGCCCGCCCCGGAACAGGCCTGTACCGGTCCCGCGCAACTGGCATCGTCATCCTGCCACTGGCATTGGCCACTGACCGTTGCTTCGGTCAGCTTGAACGCGTCCGCGCCGTATTCCAGATAGCAGTCGGCGTAATTGGTGTAGTCCAACCGCCCGGCACTGATGTGCTGATCCAGGGTGGCGGTCTGGCCGGCGTCGATGACGAAATCGATCTGATCGCCGCTGCTCAGCCCGCCTTCGTCCTCGGCGCTCACGGTGGCGTTCTGAGCGCCGCCCGGCAAGTCACAGGCCCGCGCGCTATAGCGCACGCCATCGATCCCTGCTGCCCGGACGCCGCTGGCGAAGGTCACCGTCACCCCGGCCAGATCCTGGTTCTCATCCACCACCTGACCGCTAACCGTGGCGCATTGCCCGTCCACACTCACCGCGATGTCACTGAGTACCGGCGCGCTGGCCGGTGGTTCCGGCCCCACCCGCACGGTACGGATAGCCGGTTCGCTTTCACCGCCATCGTCATCGGCGGCGGTCACCGCCACGGTGTACAGGCCGTCCGCCAGGGGATCACTGGTAGCCTGGAAATAACCGTTGTTGTCGATGGCGGCGGCAAGGGTGGCGCCGCCGCCGTTCACCCCCTCGATGACGATGGCCACGCTACTGACCGTGCCGTCCTCGTCACTGGCCTGGCCGCTGACCTGGATCCGATCGGCGCTGGCGGTGACGTCCACCTGGGCCAGGGTCGGCACCCGGTTACGGTCGATCCGTGCATTGTGCTCGGCGAAGAAACCGCCGAGATAGCGGGCATAATTGATGCTGGCACCGCTGACATAGCTGCCGGAGGCGCCCTGACCACCGGACCAGGAGTGATCCAGGCCGTGAAACCAGAGCATGGAGACGCGGCCGTCCTGCCACAGAAATTCCTCGGCGCTACCGCCGTCGGCGTTGATCACGGTGCTGCCGGCCACCTCACTGACGCCGTACAACCCCGCCATGCCTTCGGCGTTTTGCCGGTTATAGCAGGTGTCCACGGTGGTATCGGCATCGCCATGGGCGATGGAAGCAACCTGGGTGTCGAAAGCGCTTTGATAACCGCCGCCGAGATTGCGGCAGCGGCTTTCCACATCGGCCTGCTCGCAGGTCCCGATGGCGCCACTGGAACTGGTGCCAACGCTGGGACCAGCGCTGACTCCGACTCCGGCGAACACATCCGGGGCCAGGCAGGCGGTGGTATTGGCGAAAGCCGCACCAGAGGACAAACCGGCAATATAAACCTGGTTCGGATCGATGCCGCGAGCGGCGTCGCCGGACAGGGTATTGGCCAGGTTGATCAGATTCTTGTAGTCACCGGCGGAACGGGACTTGGTGCCCTGCCAATAGGACCAGCAACTGAAGCCCGCCTTGTTCATGGCATCCGGCACCGCCACCACCATGCCGTATTCCTCGGCGGCCACTTCCAGATTGGCGGTTTTGTAGGCATCGATGGACTGGGTACAGCCGTGCAACACGATCAACAGCGCCTTGCCGTTGCCCACTGGCGAATCGCCATCCGGCGTATAGAGATGCACCTTGTTGAAACCGCCCAGGGAAAGGTTGTTCTGCCAGGCGCCAGCGCCGGCCAGCGCCGGAGCAGCGGCGGCCACCAGGGTCAGGAACGCGATCACCAGGGACCGCATGGGTCTACTCGTCATTGTTGTTCTCCTGATTGTCGTTGTTGTTGTTCGATAATGTTTCCGGACCGGCGCGGCACACGATGCTGGCCGGCCGCTTTATTCATCATCCGATGAATAAAACTCATCAAGCGTTGAATATTTCGCCGAAGGAGTCAAGACCACCGTGGGAAGCTTGCCTGCAAGCGAATGGCCAACGGTCCGGGCATTCGCGGCCAAGGCCGCTTCCCACGGCGGCTTCGTGGCATGATCCGTGGGAGCTTGTAACAAACGGGGGGAGTCGCCGTGCCGGCCGGTCGGCCCTAGTCCTGTGACCGGCGCTGACAGTCTTCATCGACCTCTTGCAAACCGGCATCACTGATCAGGCCCAGGCGGTGGGCGTGGCGGGCCATCTCCAGGCTGTTGCGGGCCAGGATCATCTCACAACCCTGAGCCGCTACCTGTCGGGCCAGCCGGTGAATCTCGCGATCCCGGGACGGGCTCTGATGGACATGCCGAATGTAGATCGCCTTCACCCGCCCCGGATGCTCGGCGACGATCCGCGCGTACACTTCCGGATCTCGCTGGCCGCTGTCGCCGATCAGTACGAACGGCAGTTGCTGATACAACGCCATCATGCGGCGGATCAGCAGCGCCTTGTGATCCTTGGCGCGGCGCGGCCAGGGCCGTTGCAGCGTCAGCCCCCATTCACGCAGGAACAGAATCGGGCCATGGGGGATGCGATTGAGGTGAAAAAACTCCGACAGCATTTCATAGATGGTCCAGGGCGCCCGGGACACATACAGCATGGGCCGGCGCCGCTCGCCATCAAGGCCATGAAACAGCGCGCGATACAACGCGGAAACGCCGGGGAAAGCGGTGCGATGACGGGCTTTCTCCACGAACAGCCTATACAGCATCCACAGCTTGTTGGCGACCCCGGTGAACATCACGGTATCGTCGATGTCGCTGACCACCGCCAGGTCCACATCCCCGGGCGGGATGTACACTTTCGCGTCCGCGTTGGCCGGCTCGTCGCCGTCCCGCTCCGGCAACAGCGTCAGCCGCACGGTTTGCCAGGATGATTCCACCGGCAACGTTTCCTGAATTGGCAAACGTACGGAGAAATAACCGTCACTGTCGGTTTTTACCTGGTCCCGGGAGCCCAGAGCACGCACCTGAACCCGTGCTCCGCCAATACCCCAGCGCACCGTACGCCGTCCCACGTTGACCAGATCGTTGAGAGGTCCTTCCGCCAGGTCCAGCCCCAGGCCCGGCTGACGGAATACACGGCCAATCAGAAACAGCTCCTGGCGCGACCCATAGCCCCGATAGCATTGAATCACCCGTTCTCCCCGCCCCTCGGCGCGGCGCACCGGGCGGGCAAGAAAACGCAGCAGGTTCCGCAGACCCCGGTACAACGTCCGGGGTGAAGGCACAGGCATGGTGTCTCCCAGTCACGATAGAGGGACAAAGAATAGCGAAAGCGGCAACGCTAAACGATGGGTGGCTCCCCCGCCAGGGTCGGGCCATGTTCGATGTCGGAGGTAAACACCTCCAGATTCTGCGCCACTTCCTGCACTTCATCGAACCGGGCGATGTGATAAAGCGCCTCGCCTTCGTTCACCAGCGGCAGATTGTTGCGGCCTACCAGAATACCAGCACAGGGAGAATACATCGCCACGTCATCACCACCGAACGGGCTGGAGATGCGGCCGATCAGCTGGCCCTTCTTGAGCCAGGCGCCAAGCGCCACCAGCGGCAGAAACACACCATCGCGCTCCGCCCGGACCCAACTGGAGGAGCGGGCGATGTGCGGCTCCAGCGGCGCCCGGGTCTTGCGCGGGCCGGTCATGCCCAGATGGTGCATGACATTGAGCACCCCTCGCACCCCGGCCCGGATACAGCCTTCCTCGAAGCGCAACGCCTCGCCGGCTTCGTAGGTGATCACCGGAATACCCTGGGCTTCCGCCACTTCCCGCAGGGTGCCCTCACCCAGCACCGAGTTGATCACCACCGGCACGCCGAACGCTCTGGCCATATCGGCGGTGGCCTGGTTGGACAGGTCGGCGCGAATTTGCGGCAAATTGGCCCTGTGGATAGCACCGGTGTGCAAGTCCACCGCGTGGGTGGCGCGATCCAGCACCTGGGTCTTGAACTGCCAGGCCATGCGGGCTCCCAGGCTGCCCGTCTCCGAACCGGGAAAACAGCGATTGAGATCCCGGCGGTCCGGTAAGTAACGGGTTTTGTGAATGAACCCGAACACGTTGACCACCGGCACCGCCAGCAAGGTGCCGTTAAGACGGCGCAGGGAGGAATGGCGCAGCAGGCGGCGGATGATTTCCACGCCGTTGAGTTCATCACCGTGAATGGCCGCGCTCACCATCAGCACCGGCCCGGGATGACGGCCGTGAATGACATGGATCGGCACGTTCAACGGCGTCTGTGTATAAAGCTGCGCCAGCGGCAACTCCACCTTGGCGCGGGTACCCGGCGCCACGGTGATGCCATTCAGTTGAAACGGCACCGCTTTTTGTTCTTTAGGGTTTTTGGGGTTGCTGTTCTTCATCGATTACCCGCACCAGATCTGCCAGTGGCATTCGCCTGCAAGCAGGCTTCCCACAGCGGCTAAAGATCACCTCGTCCTTTGCCTTTCGCTGTTAACTCTTCACTATTAACTGTTAACTCTCTTTTATCCCTTCGCTCCCTTGGTCTGGGTACGATGGGGCCGCGCCTCTTTTTCCAGGAAACGGATCACCATGCCGGCCACGTCCTTGCCGGTGGCGCTTTCGATCCCTTCCAGGCCCGGCGAGGAGTTCACTTCCATCACCAAAGGCCCGTGATTGGAACGGAGAATATCCACACCGGCCACATTCAATCCCATGATGCGGGCGGCACGCACCGCGGTGGCACGCTCCTCCGGGGTGATGCGAATCAGGCTGGCGGTGCCGCCACGGTGGAGATTGGAACGGAACTCACCGGCCTTCGCCTGCCGTTTCATCGCCGCGATCACCTTGCCACCGACCACGAAACAACGGATATCGGCACCGCCGGCTTCCTTGATGTACTCCTGCACCATCACCGACACGTTCAGGCCCATAAAGGCCTCGATCACCGACTCCGCCGCCTTCACCGTCTCCGCCAGCACCACGCCGATCCCCTGGGTGCCTTCCAGCATCTTGATCACCAGCGGCGCGCCGCCGACCATGCTGATCAGGTCAGGAATGTCATCCGGGGAGTGGGCAAACCCGGTCACCGGCAGCCCCACCCCCTTGCGGGACAACAGCTGCAGCGAACGCAGCTTGTCCCGGGAACGGGAAATGGCCACCGACTCATTCACCGGGAACACGCCCATCATCTCGAACTGACGCAGTACCGCGGTACCGTACTGAGTGATGGACGCACCGATCCGCGGGATGACGGCGTCAAAGCCTTCCAGCACCTCACCTTTGAAGTGAATCTCCGGTTTGTGCGAAACCATGCTCATATAGCAGCGCAACGTGTCGATGACGTGCATCTCATGGCCGGCTTCCTTGCCCGCCTCCAACAGACGGTGCGTGGAATACAAATGCTTGTTACGGGAAAGAATGGCGATTTTCATGGCTGACGCTCATTACCACCGAGTAGGAAAGAAGACCGGGGATCCACCATGATGCGCTTCATGGCGGTGCGTCCCAGCAACATGCGAAATTTCATGGTGTCACGATCCGTGAGGGTCACCTCGATCGGCCACCGTTGCCCGCCCATCACCACCTCGGTGACGATCACCGGGCGCCGTTCACGGTGACCACCGGAATCCGACACCACCCTGAACTCCAGCACCGGCGCTTCGCACTCGCGAACCTCATCGGAATGCTGGAACGGATGAATCAAAAAACGCACCCAGTCTTCGCCGTCACGCTGAAAGTGCTCGACACTGAAGGCGTGCAGCGCCGACGTACGCGCGCCGGTATCCACCTTGACCTTGATCGCCTGAATACCCAGTTGCGGCAGACTGGCCCACTCCCGCCAGCCAACGACGGTTTTCTTCATCCTGAGGTCCCTGGTTTCCGTCTTTACAGACTATATGGAAGATACCGTAGCTTCCCATTAAAAACGATCGCGGCCCGTGGGCCGCCCCTACCGTTGGAATCAACGTCGGTGTAGGAGCTGCCCACGGGCCGCGATCTGCTTTTTACAAGCCGTTGATGACGGCCCGGTTACGACAATTTCCGGCCGTTCTTGGCGGCGATACGCAAACGCAAGGCGTTCAGCTTGATAAAGCCCTCGGCGTCCTTCTGATTGTAGGCGCCGGCATCGTCCTCGAAGGTGGCGATGGAAGCGTCGAACAGGCTGTCGTTGTCGGAACGGCGGCCGACCACGGCCACATGGCCCTTGTACAGTTTGACCCGCACTTCACCGTTGACGTGTTCCTGAGTGGCGTCGATCAGCTTTTGCAGCGCCAGACGTTCCGGGCTCCACCAATAGCCGTTGTACAGCAACTCGGCGTACTTGGGCATCACCGAGTCCTTCAGGTGCGCGGACTCACGGTCCAGGGTCAGGGACTCGATGGCACGGTGGGCCGGCAACATGATGGTGCCGCCAGGGGTTTCGTAGCAGCCCCGGGACTTCATGCCGACATAGCGGTTTTCGACGATGTCGAGACGCCCAATGCCGTTGTCACCACCCAGTTTGTTCAGCCTGGCGAGCACCTCGGCGGGGCTCAGACGCTCACCGTCGATGGCAACGATATCGCCCTTCTCGTAGGTCAGGGTGATGTAGGTGGGCTGATCCGGCGCATTTTCCGGGCTCACGCTCCAGCGCCACATGTCTTCCTCGGCTTCCCACCACGGGTCTTCCAGATTGCCGCCTTCATAGGAGATGTGCAGCAGGTTGGCGTCCATGGAGTAAGGGGATTTCTTCTTCTTGCTGGTGAAATCCACCGGAATCTCATGGTCCTCGCAGAAGGCCATCAGCTTTTCACGGGAATTCAGATCCCATTCCCGCCACGGCGCGATCACCTGGATGCCGGGTTTGAGCGCGTAGGCACCCAGTTCAAAGCGGACCTGGTCGTTACCCTTGCCGGTGGCGCCGTGGGAGATGGCGTCGGCGCCGGTTTCCTCGGCGATTTCAACCAGACGCTTGGCGATCAACGGACGCGCGATGGAGGTGCCCAGCAGGTATTCGCCCTCATAAATGGTGTTGGCGCGGAACATCGGGAAGACATAGTCACGCACGAATTCCTCGCGCAGATCCTCGATGTAGATTTCCTTCACGCCCATGGCCTGGGCCTTGGCGCGGGCCGGCTCCACTTCCTCGCCCTGGCCGATATCGGCGGTAAAGGTCACCACCTCACACTGGTAGGTTTCCTGCAACCATTTGACGATCACCGAAGTATCCAGGCCACCGGAATAGGCCAATACCACTTTCTTGATGCCGGACATGCAAAGCTCCACACGTGGACGCGCACCGCCGGCTTGGCCGGACGATGGCAGTGAACGAAAGACCGCGTATTGTACCCGCCACCGTCCATCGCCGTCACCTGTCCACGGGAGGCCGCGCTTTATCGCCGGTTTTGTGTAGAATGGCGCCTCAGCCCGGCTCTGGGCCGGCGGTCTTGTGCGGGGATAGCGGGCCCCGTAGCATGGGCACGCCTTGTACGGAGACTCCATGAGCGAGAAACACCCTTCCCTTGCCTTGCGCTTCCGGGGCTTTTTGCCCGTCGTGGTGGACGTGGAAACCGGCGGCTTCGACGCGCGCCACGACGCCCTGCTGGAAATCGCGGCGGTTTTGCTGGAGATGGACGCTGGCGGCCACCTGCGCCCGGCCACCCGGATCCACTTCCATGTGGACCCCTTCCCCGGCGCCAATATCGAGCAGGCGGCCCTGGATTTCACCGGCATCGACCCGAGCAACCCGTTGCGCGGCGCGGTGGCCGAGGATATCGCGCTCAAGGGGATTTTCGATCCGGTCCGCAAGGCGGTGAAGCAGAACGGCTGCAACCGGGCGGTGCTGGTCGGGCACAACAGTTTCTTCGATCAGGGGTTTCTCAACGCCGCTTCCGAGCGGAACGACGTCAAACGCAATCCGTTCCACCCGTTTTCCAGCTTCGATACCGCCGCCCTGGCCGGCCTGGTCTACGGTCAGACGGTGCTGGCCAAGGCCTGCGAGGCCGCCGGCATCCGCTTCAGCCAGCGCGAGGCCCATTCCGCCCTCTACGACGCCACCCGCACCGCCGAGCTGTTCTGCTCCATGGTCAACCGCTTCCGCGACCTGGGCGGCTGGCCGCCGCCGCCGCCCGGCAAGATGCCGCCGACCCTGGCGCGGGAACTGGACTGAGGGGCGCTGGCAATGCAAAACCAGACACAATGCCCTGGCAAGCACTAAAACGCCTTCTTTTAGGTTCATCGCGGTTTAGCGGGCCACGGCGCTTCAATCATGGGCACGGGTCTGTAACGGAAGGGGCTACCAAGCCGCTCTATTCGCCAGCAAGCTGGTCTCCCACGGGTCATGCCACGAAGCCGCTGTGGGAAGCTTGCTGGCAAGCGAATATCCCAACGCCAGAGGGCCAGAATTCGCCAGCAAGCGGGCCTCCCACGGATCATGCCACGAAGCCGCTGTGGGAAGCTTGCCGGCAAGCGAATATCCCAACACCAGAGGGCCGGAATTCGCCAGCAAGCTGGTCTCCCACGGATCTGCCACGAAGTCGCTGTGGGAAGCTTGCTGGCAAGCGAATATCCCAACACCAGAGGGCCGGAATTCGCCAGCAAGCTGGTCTCCCACGGATCATGCCACGAAGCCGCTGTGGGAAGCTTGCTGGCAAGCGAATATCCCAACACCAGAGGGCCGGAATTCGCCAGCAAGCGGGTCTCCCACGGATCTGCCACGAAGTCGCTGTGGGAAGCTTGCCGGCAAGCGAATATCCCAACACCAGAGAGCCGGAATTCGCCAGCAAGCGGGTCTCCCACGGATCATGCCACGAAGCCGCTGTGGGAAGCTTGCTGGCAAGCGAGTATCCCAACACCAGAGGGCCGGAATTCGCCAGCATGCTGGTCTCCCACGGATCTGCCACGAAGCCGCTGTGGGAAGCTTGCTGGCAAGCGAATCGCCAACGGTCCAGGGCCTTCGCCACCAAGCGGAGCGCCGCCCGGGCCTCTTCCCACAGCGGCGCTGTAGCCACCTCTGAATGGATGTCTCCGAGGTAACCGGGCAATACGGATATCCTTTCCTCTCCTGGAAAGGTTTGTCGTTGTGGGAGTCCGGAACGCGGCGGTTCACTCGAATCGGGAACGTTAAACATTACTCCCGGCAATTTTTTATGACCGCCGTCCATGGCGGTCACCCTGCGGGCCGTCGCCGAGCAACGTTAAAAATTGCTCCCGGCAATTTTTTATTTCCGCAACGCCTTCAGTCCCGGGTTTTGACTTTGGCGTCCGGTCTTCCGCGCTTTACAGCTTGTCCGCGTTCTCGGACAGGTAAGAGGCCACGCCTTCCGGGCTGTCCTTCATGCCGGCGTCGCCTTTTTGCCAGCCGGCCGGACACACTTCGCCGTGTTCTTCGTGGAACTGGATGGCGTCCACCAGACGCACCAACTCGTCGATGTTACGGCCCAACGGCAGGTCGTTGACGATCTGGCTGCGCACCACACCGTTCTTGTCGATCAGGAACGCACCACGGAACGCCATGCCGCCTTCGGATTCAACATCGTAAGCCTGGGCGATCTGGTGATTCATATCGGCTGCCAGAGTGTATTTCACCGCGCCAATACCGCCGTCGTTCACTGGGGTGTTACGCCAGGCGTTGTGGGTGAAATGGCTGTCGATGGAGACACCGACCACTTCCACGCCGCGTTCCTTGAACGCGTCCATGCGGTGATCCAGGGCGATCAGCTCGGACGGGCAGACGAAGGTGAAATCCAGCGGGTAAAAGAACACCAGACCGTACTTGCCCTTGATCGCCTCGGACAGGGTGAACTCGTCGACGATGCTGCCATCGCCCAATACCGCGGGAACGGTGAAGTCCGGTGCGGGTTTACCTACCAATACGCCCATCTCGTTATCTCTCCAGTTAAGTCACAAGGGAAAACCCGCCGTGAACGGCGGGTGTGCCGGTGCGTTCTCGTCGCATCCGAGGTTTATTCGGCGTCGCTTTCCGCCGCGGCGCTCTCGATCAGCGTTTGCAGCTGCCCGGAGCGAAACATTTCCATGATGATGTCGCAGCCACCGACCAGTTCGCCGCTGACCCACAGCTGCGGGTAAGTCGGCCAGTTGGCGTATTCCTTGAGCGACTGGCGGATTTCCGGGGCTTCCAGGATGTTCACATAGGCGAACGGCTTGTTCACCTTGGTCATCGCTTCCACCACCTGGGCGGAGAAGCCGCACTGAGGAAACTGCGGGGTGCCTTTCATGTAGAGCAGCACCGGGTTTTGGGCTATCTGGTCTTTGATGACCTGAAGCACGTCGTCCATAAAAGACTACCTGGCTGGATGGCTGATTGAAGTTACCGGTCAGTGTAGCACTTCCGGCGCCGTGGGCAGAGGGTGGGGACGGCGCCGGGCGCTTTCAAGCCTGGCCCATGGCCGGTCAGAAATGGACGCGGACCCCGAGAGCGGCCGTGCGCGGCGGATTCGGGCGGGCGCCGTCCGGGCTGCGGGCGACGATTTTGCGCTCATCGAACAGGTTATCCACCTTGCCGTAGACCTCCACCGCGCTGGTCAGATGGTAGGACGCGGTCAGATCCACCACTAGCAGGTCATCGGTACGTTCCAACCCTTTGTCGCAGCCGCCGGTGACACACATCCCTTCCACATACCGGGTGGTCAGATAGCCGCCCCACTGGGCCGGCTGCTCCAACCCCACCGTCAGACTGACCTGGTGCTCCGGCAGGTAAGGCAGGCGATCCCCGCTTTCCACCACGGAATCACTGGACTCGGAGGATTCGGTGATCTTGCCGCGCGTATAGGTGTAAGCCAGCCGCAGCGGCACGCTCAGGCCATTGCCCACCCGCCAGAGTTCGCTGCCGGCCGCCAGCTCCAGGCCGTATACGCGGGACTCGCCGAAGCTCACCGAGCCGGAGTCCTGACTGCCGCCGCCGACCAGATCGCAGGGATAGGCCAGCGAGCAATTCTGCAGTGTATTCTCGTAATCGCTGTAGAAACCGATGGCATCCAGATTCAAGCGCTCGCCCCAGTAGCGGAAACCGGCCTCATAGTTCACGCTTTTCTCCGGGTCGGTGCCATCCGTGGCGGAAGCGCCCGCCGGAGCGAACCCCTGATGTACACCAGCCAGCAAGGACCACTGATCGTTCAGCAGGTAGGTGGCGCCCAATCCGGCCAGCACCTCGCTGACCTCGTTGCTGTCACGCCGGCTCACGGTATCCCGCCCCGGGTCACCGTAGCGGCGGGCCTTGGATTCGATGTCCTCATACCGCAACGAACCGGTCAGGATCAGCTTGCCGATATACACCTTGTCCACCAGCCAGGCCGACCAGGCATCGGCCTCTTCCACCCGGTTGTCACCGCCGGTGGGCGCCACGTAACCACTGGGCACCAAAGCACCGTTGGTCTGCGAGAACACCTCCACCGGCTGGTAACGATCCACCTCGTCCTGATGGAAACGGGCGCCCACCACTATCTCATGCTCCAGAGCGGCGGTGGTGAAGGCATGGACCAGCTCGCTCTGGATCCCCTTGGCGGTGTATTCCCGGTTATTGTGTTTGACCGTCACATCGGAGACGTCCTGGCTGCCGTCCAGGATCGCCCGGGCATCGGCGTCGCCGCCGTTGGCGGCATCGATCAGGCCGCCCAGGCCACGGCCACCGGCACCGCTGACCTTGAACCAGTCGCGCTGAAACTCATTGCGGTAAATCACCGACTCCAGTTGGGTGCGGTCGCCGAGCACCAGATGATGGCGCAGGGCGATGCCATCGTGATCGTTGTCCATCTGATCCAGGGCGCTGAGCCCGTAGCGCCGATCGGGGTCATCATGAAAGTCCCGGTCGCTGAGGCCCAGGTAGGTTTCGTTGGAGACTTCACTGGAATGGGACAGCTTGAGTTCCAGTGCCTGCTGTAGCGACGCTTCCGCCGGGCTGGTCCAACGCAGCTTGGCGACATAGTCGCGCTTGTCGAAACCGGTATCGCGGTCGGAACGGTCCACGTCCTTGAAGCCGTCGCTGCTTTGCTGGTGGGTTTCCAGCAGGAAGCCCCATTGGCCATGCGTGGCCCCGTACCAGGCATGGCCACGCTGGTGGCCGTTCTCACCGGTTTCCAGTTGCACCATGCCGGCCGGGGCAGCAGGAATCGGCGTGGACAGGAAGTTGATCGCCCCACCGACGGTAAAGGGGCCGTAGCGCAGAGTATCCGGCCCCTTGAGAACCTCGATGCCATGAAACCGGCCGGCACTGGGAAAATAGTACGCCGCCGGCGCCGCATAAGGCGCCGGAGCCATCAGTACTCCGTCCTCCATCAGCGACACCCGCTCGGAGCGGCCACTGGCGGCACCGCGAATGCCGATATTCGGACGCAGTCCGTAGCCATCCTCCTCCTGCAGATAAACGCCGGGGGCATCCCGCAGCATGCGATGTACGTCCGTGTACTCTTTCTTTTCCAGATCCTCATTGGTCAACACATAGGCGGAGCCTGACAAACTGAAAGCGTCCGCTGAGGAGCCGATGATATCCACCGCCGGCAGCCGGTGAGATCCGGTTTCGGCAAGCACCAGGGAGGGCGTCAACGCCGCGCTCCAGAAAAGAGTACGAATTTGCATATTGTCGTTCCCGCAATTTTGTCAGCTTTGTAAGGAAGCAGGAAGACTAATGAAAACAATTCGTATTTACAGCTAAGTCACTTTACCTTTCATGACCTTCTTGTTACCGCCATCCCTGATGATCATCCTTCGGGCCATAGCCACCGCCGCCGGGAGAGGCCAGTAGCAGACGGTCTCCGGGGTTGGCCTGGGCACTGACCTTGGCCGGCAGCGGCGCGCCGTTGAGCCGGTTCTCCCCCATCGCCCCGTCGGCGCCGCCAGCCAGGCCCCAGGGCGGGTGATAGCGACGCTCGGTGAGCAAGGTGAAACGGGCCGGCGCCAGAAACTCCAATTCCCGCTCGATGCCGTCACCACCGCGGTGGTGGCCGTCACCGCCACTGCCGCGCCGCAACCGGTACCGCCAAACCCGTAACGGATAGTGTTCTTCAAGGCTCTCGATGGGCGTGTTCAGGGTGTTGGTCATGTGGCTGTGCACCGCCGACACCCCGGGGCCCAGGGCATGGCCGCCGGTCCCCCCGGCCATGGTCTCGTAATAGTCCCAGGGCCGTTCGCCGCCCTCGCCCATGGCCAGGTTGTTCATGGTGCCCTGGCTGGCGGCGGGGATTGCTTCAGGCTCCGCCTGGGCCAGCGCCCCCAGCACCACATCGACGATGCGCGAGCTGGTTTCCACGTTGCCGGCGGCCACGGCGCCGGGGCGGCGCGCGTTGACCAGACTGCCCTCGGGTGCCTCCAGGGTGATCGCCCGGAACAGCCCGGCGCAGGACGGCGCATCATCCGGCAACAGGCAACGGAAACAGTAATAAGCGGCGGCGGCGGCCACCGACAACGGGCAATTGATATTGCCGTCGACCTGGCCAGCGCTGTCACCGAAGTCCAGATGGGCCCGCTCACCAGCCACCGTCAACGTCACCGCGATAGCGATATCACGGTGGCCCTGGCCGTCGTCGTCCATCCAATCGCGGAACCGATACACGCCGTCACGCAGCATCGCCAGGCGCTGCCGCATGCGCCGCTCGCCATAGAGGTTCAGGGCCTCCATCGCCGTCGCCACCCAAGCCGTGCCCCGCTCCCCGGCCAGCTCCGCCAGACGCCGGGCACCGGCCAGGCAGCTACTGGCCTGGGCGGCGAAATCGGCGAACCGGGGCACATCCACCGGTAACGGGCCGGGGCCGTCCAGCCCGGCCAGCCGCCGGCACAGTGGCAGCTGCCAATCGCCACGCCGCTTCAGCCACTGCGGCGCGATCACCAGGCCTTCTTCCTCCAGCGTGCGGGACACCGGCATGGACCCCGGCGAATGGGCGCCGATATTGGCGTGGTGGGCACGGGTAACGGCGAAACCGATGAGCTCGTCGGCCACCAGCACCGGCGCCACCACGGTAACGTCCGGCAGATGGGTGCCGCCCAGGTAGGGGTCATTGACCACCAGCAGATCGCCGTCGGCCCAGTCCCGCTGTTCCACCAGATCCGCCATGGCGTAGGCCATGGAACCCAGATGCACGGGGATGTGGGCGGCCTGGGCGCAAAGCTGGCCGGCGGCGTCGAACAGCGCGCAGGACAGATCCAATCGATCCTTGATGTTCGGTGACAGCGCGCTGGCCCGCAGCAGCGCGCCCATTTCGTCGCAGATGCCGGCCAGGCGGTTGGCGAAGATACTCAGTTGTACGGGGTTCATGGACAATATCGGGTTGGCGGAGAGTGAACAGGCAGTATGCCACAGGCCGGACGCCGGACGCCGGACGCCGGACGCCGGACGCCGGACGCCGGACGCCGGACGCCGGACGCCGGACGCCGGACGCCGGACGCCGGACGCCGGACGCCGGACGCCGGACGCCGGACGCCGGACG
>NZ_SNUA01000023.1 GCF_004360225.1 Alcanivorax sp. 24 | reverse complement strand
AAGCCTTGGTCATCCTGGCCCGGAAGATCGCCCGCACCGCCTTCGCCCTGATGAAGCAGCAACAAGAATATTGCCCCGCAAAGCTCTTTTAAGCATTGCAGGGCACCATAGAATCTCCCACAGCGGCCTTGTAGCAATCTCCGAATTCATTGCTGCAAGGCCCACAAGCAGGCTTGGGGAGCCGCCCGGCCAGCGGGCAACCGGGAACTAATGCGTCTTCTCATTCTCCTCCTCATCCAGCAATTCGAGGATGAGTTTCTCGCCCCGATTCATGAACGGCCCCAGTCGTTCCACGAAAAGAACCATTAATTCCCGGTCGCATTCGATCACCGTTCCCACCCACATTTTGAACAGGGCAAAAGCGTAGGACGCAAAGCGGTCCGTTTCCGCGTATTCGTCCTCCCGCTCATTCAGCTCTTCGATATAACCCATCTTCACGTCTTCCGAAGCCATCATGAACTCATCCATGGTGCCAAAACGGCTGAAGAACAAACCGGAAGCGCGGGCCAGATGGAAGCTCACTGCTTCCTGCGCCACGTCATTGGCTTTTTCCAGACGAGTAATGGCCTCTTCGACTTCGGCTTTGAAATCGTCGCGGGTATAGGGGTCCTGCTCATCACTGAAATCCATGGTTCTCATCCTTTAGTTATTCTGTTATTCCATCATCGAGAAACAGACTGTTTCCCTCCCCCCTTTTTAACAGCCACCCAGCCGGTGTCAACAATCGGGAGGAAGCGATGTTCCGTCAGTAAAAGGGGACACCTACTGATGAGAGCCTGTTCATG
This sequence comes from Alcanivorax sp. 24, assembly GCF_004360225.1. Classification (GTDB taxonomy): domain Bacteria; phylum Pseudomonadota; class Gammaproteobacteria; order Pseudomonadales; family Alcanivoracaceae; genus Alloalcanivorax; species Alloalcanivorax xiamenensis. Next base: position 50,108 of record NZ_SNUA01000023.1, on the reverse strand, counting down.
CTATTTGCATCCAGCAGGCGGGATGCAAATAGCGTGAACAGGCCCTAGACTGATACCCTGATTGTTGCCTTTCTAATCGGAGCACGCCATGGCACGGGCAATCACCCCTTTTTTGATGTTCCAGGGCAATGCCGAAGCGGCGTTGCGCTTTTATGTCTCTCTGATCGAGGACAGCGAGATCATCAGTCTGTCACACTATGACGAGACACAGCCGGAGGCGGCCGGACGCGTTTACCAGGCGATGTTTCGTCTGGGACAGCAGGTTGTCCGCTGTATTGACTCTCCGATCCCCCACGATTTCGATTTCACGCCTTCGTTCTCCTTCTTTATCGATTGCGATGGCGAAGACGAACTGACCTCGCTTTATGAGAATCTGTCCGAGCAAGGCGAGGTCATGATGCCGCTGGATAACTATGGATTCAGCACCCGCTTTGCCTGGGTAGTCGACCGCTTCGGCGTATCCTGGCAACTCAATCTGCCCTGAGCGGTCGGTTAAAGCCCCAGATCCGACAGGCCGGGGTGGTCATCGGGACGACGCCCCAACGGCCAGTGAAACTTGCGTTCCTGCTCGCCAATCGGCAGATCGTTGATACTGGAGTATCGATGGCACATCAGACCATCATCGTCGAATTCCCAGTTCTCATTGCCGTAGGATCTGAACCAGTTGCCGGAATCATCCCGCCATTCGTAGGCATAACGCACGGCGATGCGATTCTCCGAGAACGCCCATAACTCCTTGATCAGGCGGTATTCCAGCTCCTTGTCCCATTTGCGTTCAAGAAAGGCTCGCGCCTGGCCCCGACCGCGCACGAACTCGGCCCGGTTCCGCCAGTTGGTATTCAAACTGTAGGCCCGCGCCACTTTACCAGCGTCACGGCTATTCCAACCGTCTTCCGCCAAACGCACCTTTTCGATGGCGCTTTCACGGGTAAAAGGAGGCAACGGAGGGCGTGAAGCGGACGTCATAATGAATCTCCAGTGGTTGATGACACGTTTTGATCCCGCACCAGCTGATGCGCCATGCGTGCGGCCCGCTGTGCCGCGCGGGAATCCCCTCCGACGCGGGCACTGATGATCGCGCCGTCGACCAAAATCAGAAGGTCCGCGGCCGCCGTCGCCGCGTCCGTTACACCGCACTCCGCCAGCACCGAACAAAGATAGTCTCGCAGCCGGCGCTTGTGGGCCCGGGCCACGTCATGAACAGGTCCGGCGGCGACTTCGCCAGCGGCGTTGATGAAAGCGCAACCATTGAAGTCGTCCTGGGAAAACCAGTCCGCCAGCGCTTCGAAGATCGCCCGCAAGCGTGGCGGCCCCGGCGGTGCTGTTTCGCATGCCGAGACGAACCAGTTCATCCAGCGTTCATCCCGCTCACGCAGCGCCTCCGCCACCAGCGCTTCCTTGGTGGGGAAGTAGCGGTAAATGCTTTTCCTCGCCACACCGGATTCACGCACGATGCGATCCATGCCGGTGGCGTGAATGCCGCCGGTATAGATCAGTCGCTCGGTGACGGCGAGCAGCTTCGCTCGCACTGTTGCCGGACGCTGTTTGGTTGATTGTCGTGAAGGAGTGGTCATGGCGAAGAGAGTAGAACGATCATTCTACTCCGTCAACCCGCCCCTCCCATGGCGCCCCTCCTTCAGCCCGTTGCTTTCGCGAAACCGGTGGGAATGTTTTAGATTGGTCTGGACCCGGCGGTATACCGCCCATAACCACGACAATAACTCCGGGAGACGCTTGTGCTTGATCTGTACTACTGGCCCACCCCCAATGGCTGGAAAATCACCATCATGCTGGAGGAGTGCGGACTGCCTTACCGCATCGTGCCGGTCAATATCGGCAAGGGAGAGCAATTCGATCCGGCGTTCCTCTCCCTCAGCCCCAATGGCCGGATGCCGGCACTGGTGGATCATGCGCCGGAGGATGGCGGCGAGCCGGTTTCCCTTTTCGAAAGCGGAGCCATCCTGGAGTATCTGGCCGAGAAGAGCGGCTGCTTCCTGCCCGTGGACCTGCGTGGACGCTACCGGGTCAAACAGTGGCTGATGTGGCAAATGGGCGGCTTGGGGCCGATGCTGGGTCAAAACGGGCATTTCCTGTTATACGCACCGGAGAAGGAACCCTACGCCATTGACCGCTACGGCCGCGAGGCCCGGCGCCTCTACGGCGTCCTGGATCAGGCCCTTACTGACGTCCCCTGCGTGGCCGGCGACTATTCCATCGCCGACATGGCTATCTTTCCCTGGGTGATGACCCACAAAGCCCAGGGCATCACACTGGACGACTTCCCCAACGTAGCGCGCTGGTTCTCGCGGTTGCGGGGCCGCGAAGCGCTGCAAAAAGGCCTCGCTGTGGGCAAGGCGCTGCGCCAGAGCACCATGTCCGACGACGCCAAACGGGTCCTGTTCGGCCAGAACCAAACCGTGACCAGCGAATAACACCACAAGGATTTCGCCATGATCGAGTTTTACTTCGACTGCTCCAGCCCCTGGACTTATCTGGGCTTCGAGAGTATTCAAAACGTCGCCAACGACACCGGCACCAGCATCGAATGGAAACCCATCCTGGTGGGCGGCATCTTCAATACCATCAACCCCTCCGTGTACGCTTCGCGAGAAAAACCGGTACCGCAGAAAGCGAGCTATATGCGCAAGGATCTGCGGGACTGGGCGCGCTATCAGGGGCTGGAAATCAATTGGCCGGAGGTATTTCCGGTGAACAGCGTCAAGGCCATGCGCGGCTGCCTCTGGCTCGCCCCTCAGGGCAAGCTGGTGCCCTTTGCCCGGGCGGTGTTCCAGAGCTATTGGCGCGATGGCAAGGACATCGCCCAGGACGACCAGTTGATCCCGATTCTGGAACAGCTGGGCGTGGACCGGGACGCTTTCTTCGCCGGCATCCAGGAACCCGGGATCAAGGACCAGCTGCGCGAGAACACGGAGGCCGTCATACGACGGGGCGGCTTCGGTTCACCTACTATTTTTATCGACGGCGATGACATGTACTTCGGCAATGACCGGATGCCGTTGATTCAGGTCGCCATTGAGCGGCGGCGGGGCCGCTGAGACAACATATCAGTGGGCATCACCATGCGATGCCTCCCGGCTGGGAAGCCGGACATAACGGTAGTGCCCGGTGATGGGATAAGAGAACAGCAGATCCTCCAATTCCGGCCCGCGTCCGATGTTGTGAATGATCAAGGGACGGCCGCTATCGGTGGAACGTTGATTGGCGACCACCCCAATGTGCGGGAGATTACCGGGCAGCATCCAGGTGACCAGGTCTCCGGGACGGTAAGCGTCGGCCCGGTCGGAAACCGGCAGCGCCGCCCCCTGACGCTCAAAGAACGTTTGCAGATTGGGCACGCGCCGATGATCGATATTGGTGTCGGGGCGGCGCAATCCCCAGTGCTTAGGATAGGCATCGAAGGCTTGTCTCATGTCCTCGTGCACCAGACGCTGCAGATCCACCCCGACCTTGCGATAAGAGCGAATCACCACATCCGTGCAAACGCCAATATTGTCGGGCACGTCCCCGTTGGGATAATCAATGCGGCGATAACCGCCGTCATAGGTGACGGATACCCGGGTTCGCGCCATGGCGGCATCGACCAAGGCCGTCACGAAGGCGGACTCCGTCGAGGGCTGGGCCACGACCGGTAACGGCATCGCCCCCAGCAGGGCACTCACAATAATGATGACGGCTTTCATGGGCGCCAGCATAGCACGGCGAGGGTGATGAGGAAGGCCGTGTTCACCGCCTTGAAACACTATCGGGATTCCTTTTTACTGGCCTCTCTTCGCCACCAGGGAACCCCCGGCATGCTGACCACGCTGGCCATTGGCAACTATCGTTCCGTTCTGAATCTGACCGTGCCGCTGGCCCCCCTGAATGTGGTCACCGGCGCCAACGGCAGCGGCAAATCCAATTTGTACCGGGCCCTGCGGTTGCTGGCCGCCACCGCACGTGACGACGTCATCGCCGCCCTGGCCGCCGAAGGCGGGCTGGAGTCCACGTTCTGGGCCGGACCAGAGACCCTCACCAAAGGCATGCGCAACGGCTCGGTGCCGGTGCAGGGCGGGCCTCGCCAGCATAGCCGCCGCCTGCGCCTCGGATTCAACGATGAGGACTATGGCTATCTGATCGAGCTGGGTCTGCCGAAACCGGATGTCACCACCGCTTTCAATCTGGACCCGGAGATCAAGCGGGAGCTGATCTGGGCCGGCTCCGGCTATCGTCCGGCCACGGTGCTGGTGGATCGCGGCGGCCCGCTGGTGAAGACCCGGAGCGAAGGCCACTGGCAGGTTATCAGTGAGCACCTCAACAGCTTCGACAGCCTGTTCAGCCAGGTGGCCGACGCCCGCTCCACACCGGAGGTGGTCACTTTGCGCGAGCGAATTCGCGGCTGGCGCTTCTACGACCACTTTCGCACCGATCAGGACGCCCCCGCCCGGCAGGTTCAGCTCGGCACCCGCACCTCCGTGCTGCATCACGACGGCCGCGATCTGGCCGCGGCCCTGCAAACCATCCGGGAAATCGGCGATGCCGAAGCGCTCGACAGCGCCATCGAGGACGCGTTTCCCGGAGCGCGCCTGGCCATCGTTCCCCTGAACGATGGCCGGCTCAAGATCGCCTTCCATCAGTACGGCCTGCTGCGTCCGTTGACAGCCGCGGAGCTGTCCGATGGCACCCTGCGTTATCTGCTTTTGATCGCGGCCTTACTGACACCACGACCACCCTCACTGATGGTTCTGAACGAACCGGAAAACAGCCTGCATCCGGATCTGTTGCCCGCCCTGGCGCGATTGATTGCCCGCGCCAGCCGCCACGGCCAGGTGTGGGTGATCAGCCACGCCAGCCGCCTGGTGGCGGCATTGAATCAGGAACCGGATTGCCATGGCGTGGAACTGGAGAAAGAGCTTGGGGAAACCCGGATCAGAGGCCAGGGGCTGTTGGATACCCCGCCATGGAATTGGCCCTAGACCGTCGGCGCCACCTCACCATCCGATGCCCAGCCCAAGACTGTAATCGGTTTCATCCAGGTCCTCGGAGAAATCCTTCACCAGATCGGTTTCCACTTTCATGCTCAGTGAGGCCCAGTCCGTGAGCCGGTATCGCACGCCGAATTCCGCATCCACGGAATAGCCCTCCACGCCGCTCAGGGCCTTGCCGACGCTGCCCCGGCTGAACAGCTCGAAGGTCTTGCCCACCAGATAGCGGGTGTAATCCCACTGCATGCTCAAGGCATAGAAATCCTTGTCGCTCCTTTCCGCGTAGGAGAACTGGTTGTAGCTGAGCAGCCAGGCCAGGGAAAAGGCACCCAACTCATTGTCCCAGAACTGGTACCCCGGCCCGGTGCCGAGGGCACGTCGTCGGCGTACGTTCTCGAACCAATCACGCTGATACTCGTAGCGGGTCTGCCAGAAACGGCTCTGAGTGATGAAGCGGTCCAGCGCGTACTTGGCGCTCCAGTCCTGCTCAATACGCACATCGTCACGGAACTTGCGGTTGTAGTCGGCCTGCAGGTTATGCCGCCAGGGCCCGTGTCGGGCTTGATTGTTCAGGGCCAGATCGAAGTCATCGGTGTCCCGCTCGGCCCGCTCGTAATTGATATCGAACTCCAGGTCGCCGGTCCACTCCAGGTCCTGCAGCAAGGGTTTGGGACGCAACATCCGGGTGACACTGGTCAACTCCACGGAGGTTTCCTCGCCATTGCTGACGACGATCCGCCCTGGCTGCCCCGCCGCCACCGTCTTGCTGACCTCACCGTTGCCCCCAGGCCACTTCACCAGCAACCCATGGTCACTTTGCAGCGTGCTGATCATCTCCCGATCTATCGGCACCGCACCGGCGTAGGGGGTCTCCAACAGCAGTTTGGTGCTGTCCATCAGCACGATCTCGCCGGTAAGCCGGTCGCCATTTTTCAGCCAGACGGTGTCGCCCGCGGCACCGGCACTGAGCAACACGAGAACCATGAAAGAACAGAATAGACGCAACGGTGCCAATCTCACGGGATCGCTATGGAAAACAGGATTGTCGTTATCCGCGGAAGCGGGATCAACCCCGGGCTAATCGTCGTACTCGATCCTCTCCGAATCCATCCAGTCCGCCAACATCGCCTCCAACGCCCCGCCCCTGAACCGATGCCATTCATCCTCCAGGCCAAGATCAAAGACCAGGGACTTGAAGCGGCGAAAGGCACCGCGGCCTCTGATCGCATCCTCCAGCGCCTCGCTGTCCCTGGCGGAAGTCATTGTCCCTGCCTCCGGCATCAGCCCCTCCCGATTCAGGGCCCACCGATCCGCCAAACATAATCCAATAGTTGCATGACGCGAAGCGCCGTCACGAGACAATCACAAAATAGTGTTGAATTACGGTAAGAAAAGATCATCTGGCATGGTGTTTGCCGTGCCAATAGGGAAATAATCAAGCCCTGGCCCCGAGCCTGACCCACCTTAATGTATGAGGAATGCAACATGGATCTGTTCAGCTTTGCGAAAAACATCGGTAAGAAACTGTTCGGTAGCGATGACACGGACGCGGCCGAAAAAATCAAAGCACACATTCTGGAGGACAATCCCGGTGTGTCGAACCTGGAGGTGAAGTTCGCCGACGGCTGCGCCACACTCAGCGGTGATTGCGAAAATCAGGCCGCCAAGGAAAAAACCGTACTGCTGGCCGGTAACGTGGAAAACGTGGAGAAAGTGGAAGGCGACGCCCTGACCCTGCCGGCGGAAGCAGCAGTGGAAGAAGTGGAGTACTACGAAATTCAGAAAGGCGACACCTTGTGGAAGGTGGCCAGCCAGTTTTACGGCGACGGCAACAAATATACCGCCATCTTCGAAGCCAACCGTGAAGTGATCAAGGACCCCGACCTGATCTACCCGGGTCAGAAAATCCGTATTCCCAAGTAAATACCGGCAAGGAGACAAGGCCATGGACCTGATCAACCAACTCGTGTCCACCCTCGGGGTCAGTGGCCAGCAAGCCGAGGGCGGCACCGGCCTGCTGATGAAACTGGTAAAGGACAATCTTTCCGGCACCGACTTCGGCCGTATTCTCGGCGCCGAACCCAAACTGGAAGGAATGATGTCGCAAGCCCCGGAAAGCGGCGGCGACTCTCTGCTCGGCATGGCCGGTGGGCTGCTTTCCAGCATGGGCAGTGACAAGCTGGCGGGTCTGACGCAAATCGCCGGCGGCATGCAAAAGCTGGGACTGGACAAGGATACCCTGGTGCAGTTTATCCCGCTGATCCTGCAGTATTTCCAGAAACAAGGACAAGGCGATATCGCCGGTCTGATTCAGAAAGCTCTGCCGTTCTGAGACAACACGTTAAGGTCCATTGCGGCCCATAGAACGGAACCACGAAGCCGCGGCGGGAGCTTTCCTTGCTAGCTCCCGCCGCGGCCTTCCACGCCACCGGCGCTACAACATTCCCACGAAGCGGTTGCGCATGGCATGCCGGGTAGCATCCTTGATCCCCAGGGAATCCTCTCCAATCAGAACTCGCTGCACGTTCTCGGAGCCCTCGCCGACAGTGAGCATGTCGATATAGGCATTGATCTTGTTGACCGGATACTCCGCCGTCAGAGCATTACCGCCCAGCACTTCCCTGGCCACGTCACCGGCGAGCCGCGCCGCCTGGGTAGCAAAATACTTGGCACGGGACGCCACCCGGGTCGATACCCGCCCCTGGTCCATGGTCCAGCCCACCCGATGCGACATCAATCGCGCCGCCTCCACTGCCACCGTGGCATCGGCGATGCGTTCCTGGATCAATTGAAAGCGGGCGATCGGTTTGCCGCCAATGATGCGCTCATTGGCGTAGTTCCGCGCCACTTCCAGGGCGGATTGCGCCAGGCCGGTCAATCGTCCACTGACAGTCAAACGGCCGTACTCGAGAGCATTCATGGCGATACGGAATCCCTGCCCCTCTTCACCAAGCCGGTTCTCCACCGGCACCACGAAGTCATCAAGGAATACGGTACAGCTGCGCAGTGATTTGGACAGGCCGGGCAATTCAATCGGTTGCGCGCTGTAGCCTTCGAATTGCTTCGGCTGCACGATGAAAGCGGTGATGCCAGTATGCATCGGATCGGCGTGTGGGTCGGTTTTGGCGAACAAAACCCCCACATCCGTGGCATGAGAAAAAGTGATCCACATCTTCGAGCCATTCAGGCGATACACGTCACCATCACGTCTGGCCACGGTGCGCATGGAACCCGCCGGATCAGAGCCGCTGCCTTCTTCGGACAAGGCGAACATGCCGATCTGCTCGCCGGCAATCAACCCCGGCACGAACCGCCGCGCCTGCTCTTCCGTGCCCCAATTGTAGATAGTGTAAGGGCAAGTCATTGACTGCATGTTCATGGCGTAACCAAACTCCGGCGCCAACCGGGAAATTTCCTCGGCGATCACCGACACCGCCAGGAAACCAGCGGCGCTACCGCCCAGCTCTTCCGGGAACGGCGCGCCGAACAGACCGGCCTTGCCCATCTCCCGGATCAGCGGGTAAGCAAATTCCTGCCGCTGCTCGAACTCCTTGATGCCGGGAACCAGGTGCTTTTCACACACGTCGGTGACCGCGTCGCGCAGTGTCACCAACTCTTCGGGAAGATCAAAATTCATCACGGTTTCCTATGTCATTCACTATTTCATCAGGCCGGGCAGGAACAAGCTGATTTCCGGAAACGCCAGGAGCAGTCCGAGAATCAGCAAATCCACCAGAACGAAGGGCGCCACCCCCCGGAAGCACTCACCCACCGGCACCCGGGTAATACCGGAGGTGATAAACACATTGAGTCCGAGCGGCGGCGTCACCAGACCAATCTCCACGGTCTTCGTTATGACGATGCCATACCAGATGCCATCGAAGCCCAACTGGGTGATCAGCGCGAAGGTCACCGGCACGGTCAACACCAGAATCGCCATCTGATCCATGAGCATGCCCAGCACCAGATAGATCACCACCAGGGTCAACAGCACCGCCCAGGGTGACAGGTTGGCGTCGTTAATCATGGCAATGAGGGATTGGGTCGCCTGCGTCAGGGTGAGAAAGTAGCCGAACATCATGGCTCCGATGATGATCGTGATGATCATCACCGTGGTGCCCAGTGTTTCGGTCATGGCGCTGGCGAAACGCCGTTTGTCGATACGCCGCATCAGCAGCACGATCACCAAGGCCGCCAGCGAGCCCACAGCGCCGATTTCCGTTGGCGTGGCCAGACCGCTGTACAAGCCGCCAATAGTCACCACCATCAGCAGCATGGCGGGCCAGACCGGACGTAACGCCCCCATCGCCTCGCGCATATTGAAGGCGGTTGGCCTGGGTACCAGATCCGGACGCCGTTTACTCAAGCCCCAGATGGTGAGGATGTAGCCGGCGGCGGTGAGCAGGCCCGGCACAAGACCCGCGATCAGTAACTTGCCCACGGATTGCTGTGTCAGGATGCCGTAAATAATCAGCACGATGCTCGGCGGGATCATAATCGCCAGAGTGCCGGCGATGGCGATTATGCCCACCGAGATACGGCGGTCGTAACCGCTCTCACGCATGGATGGAAAGGCCGCCGAGGACATGGTGGCGCAGGAGGCGGTGCTGGAGCCAATGATCGCCGCCATGAAGGCGCTCGCGAACACACAGGCCATGCCCAAACCACCGTTGAAGCGCCGCAACCAGGTGTCGCTGCAGGCAATAATATCCCTGGCCATGCCACTCTGGGCCATGTACTGAGCCATCAAAACGAACATGGGAATGGTCAGCATGGTGTAGGAAGCGGTGACGTTATGAAATGCATCCGCCAGGTAGCTGTGCACCATCAGCTCTCCGCCCACCAGCCACAACCCCACCGTGGCCGCCACCATCATGGCGAAGGCGATCGGCATTTCCATCAATAGCAGCACGATGAGCAAACCGACTCCGATCATGATGATCATCGCAACGCCTCCTCGCCTTCACCCATCTCGTCCAGGGATGGCGGCGATGGCACTTCCGCTTTTCCCAGAAGATACAGGCAGGCGTTGGTGAACAGTCTCAGGGAGAGAACCAGGGTTCCTATCGGGACCCAGACGTGGGACAGCCATACCGGCCAGTCGATCACACCGAAGATCACCCGCTGTTCCCACCAGTCAACCCATACCCGCTCACCGGCATACCAGGTCATCGCCAACAGCATCAGAGCGATTATCAGATTATTGAGCGCGTACAAGCCGCGGCGTACCCCAGGGCTCATGAGACGATGAAACGGCGTCAAGCGAATGAAGGCGCCTCGCCGTTCCGCCCATGGCAACGCCAGTGCCACCATGATGACCATCAGGTAATCCTCGGTCAGGCTGTACTGGAAGGTCAGTGGTGCTTTGAACAGGTAGCGCGCGATCACATCCAGACTGACCAGCAACATCATCGCCAGTACCGCGCCCACGGCAATAACCGCCAGTCCCCGCTCCAGCAATTTGAGAGAACCGGACATCGGCGTCACCGGCCAGTCTGTTCGAGAGCATGCTCCATGGCCTGCAACGCTTGCTGGCCATCCAGACCGCGTTTCTCCATACGTCTGGCCCATTGCTCGCGGACACCGTCAAGACGCTGCTCGATGGTTTTCAGGGTGGGATCGGAAAAGGCGTAAACCTGGATACCCTGGTCCTTGAATTGCGTCAGAAGCTGACTGACCGCCTCCGCCTCGTACTCGCTCAAATGCCGGACGGTCTCGTCCCCGGCCTGCCGAATGGCATGTTTCCGAGCATCATCAAGTGCCTCGTAGCGCTCGGCATTCATGGCGACGGTGATGGCGAAACTGCCGAAGGCACCATTGGTGGATACGCTGGAGGTCACCTCATCGACCCGATAGGGAGTGATACTCGTCACCGGCAACAGCGTGCCGTCCAGCGTTCCCCGCTGCAAAGCCAGATAGATATCCGGCGCCGCCATGGAGACCGGTGACGCTCCCAATGCCTGCACCGCCAGGTCCAGACTGCCGGAGGAACGCAAATTCAATCCCTTGAAGTCACTGGTCGAGTCTATGGCCGGCTTGTTCAGTACCACCTGGTAGGGTGGCAGCAGTACCGCGAACACCGGGACCAGACCATTCTTTTCGAATTCCTTGCGATAAACACTGTCCGGGTCTTTCAGTTCAGACCAGTACGCCTGGCTTGCTCGGGTTGAATCACGGACCACACCGGGCAACATGGTGGCGCCATTCAAGGGCATGCGATCACTGACATAACCGATGCCCACATACCCCACATCCACCACCCCGTCCTGGACCCGGCGCATGATCTCAGAAGCCTTGGCGATCTGTTCCGCCGGATAATGCTGGAACGCGAGATCACCTCCGGTCAGTTCGGTGACCCGGTTCATCCAGTACACCGTGCCTTCCTTGGACAAGTAGTGGTCCAATGGAAAAGAATCCGCCAGGGTCATGTCCCGCGCCTGGGCCCAGGGCGCGGACAGCAGAGTCAGCATCAAGCCCCAGAGCGGGACCTGTTTTCGCATAATCGACGTTATTATTTTCATTACGTCACCTCTATTCTGCATTATTTTGATTCGGCCGGACCTGAAACGGCAGGGCCTCGATCACGTTACCTCTCCTTCGCCATGGCAATGACCGGATGGAACCGGCCTATCCCTGAATACGCTGTTCTATCTCCCGGGCCGCGGCGCTGATCAGCGGCACGTAGTCGGTTACCACCTGCGCCATCGACATCACCTGAGCCGGCACAATGACGTTGAACGAACACGCCACCCGGTCACCAAGCATCACCGGCACCGACACCGCCCGTATGCTCTTGCCTTGTTCCTGATCGCTGGTGGCATAACCCTGCTTGCGAATTTTCTTTATCAGACGCTCGACGGCTTCGCCTCTGAGAGCGCTGTTCTCATCCGGGTCATCAAGCCGTGACAAGTGAAGAAAAATTTCTTCCCGTTCCGGCTCCGGACAGAACGCCATGTAGACTTTGCCCAGCGAAGTGGTGGTCATGGAAACCCGTGACCCCACCGAACGGTTCATCGAAAACGCACCGGGTTGCCGGTTGGTATCCGCGATCACCATCTTGCCGTGCTGATAAATGCCCAGGTCCGACGGCCAGCCGGTTTTATCACGCAGCGCTTTCAATACCGGAACGGCGGCCGCGAGAAGCGCGTCGTCCGGATGGAAATTATTGGACAGGGACAAGACCCTGGCGGTGACGATATAGCGGCGGCTATCGTTCATTACCGAGACATAACCGGCGTGCTGCAGGGTATCCAGAAGTCTCAGAGTGGACGCCTTGGGCAAGCCGGTGGCCTCGGTGATGTCACGGAGACTCGCCGGCCCCAGACGATTCACCACCTCCAACACTTTCAGTCCCTTCAGGACCGCCGATACCGGTGCGTATCCCATGCGCCTCGCTCTGCTTGAACAGGGTTTGCCTTCAGCAAAGGTTCACCCTGTGAACCATTGATTCAAAATAGCGTTGCACGAATAAACACCACCATGCAAGACTGAATAAAAAAATCATTCCGCCGATGACGGGGAAGGCGCCTCCCGAACATCGGCAATGCAGTGAGGAAATACCATGTTCGAGTTGCTTAAAGGGATAACGGTGCTGGATCTGAGCACCGTGGTGTTGGGGCCTTTCGCTTCCCAGCTTCTTGCCGACCTGGGCGCCGAAGTGATCAAGGTGGAATCCCCGGAGGGGGATATTTTCCGCGCCGCCGCACCGGCCCGGCACCCGGGCATGGGCGCCGGCTTTCTCAATCTGAATCGCAATAAACGGTCCCTGGTCCTGGACCTGAAAACCGATCAGGGACAGGCCACACTGCACCGGTTGGTGGCCCAGGCGGATGTGCTGTTGCACAACATCCGCCCCGCCGCCGCCAGAAAACTGGGCATCGACCATGACACCCTCGGCCCTCTCAACCCACGCCTGGTGTATTGCGCCGCGGTGGGATTCGGTGGCGACGGCCCTTACGCCGACGACCCTGCCTACGACGACATCATGCAGGCGATCAGCGGACTGGCTTCGCTGAATCACACCCCCGACTCCCCGCCCGCCTTCGCACCAACAGTCCTGGCGGACAAGGTGGCCGGCCTGTACGCCACTGTCGGCATCGCCGCGGCTCTGTTGCAGCGGGAACGCACTGGCCAGGGCGGTGCGGTGGAAGCACCGATGTTTGAAAGCCTGGTTTCTTTCCTGCTGGCCGAACACCTTGCCGGCCATGTCTTCGAGCCACCGCGGGGCTCGCTGCGCTACGACCGCTTGATGACCCCCTATCGGCGCCCCTATCAAACCGCCGACGGCTACATCGCGGTGCTGCCCTACACCTCCCGCCACTGGCAACGGTTTCTCGGCCTGGTGGGTCGGGATGATCTGGGCCGGGCGGAATGGGTCATGCACCCGGCCCGTCGCAGCGAGCGCATTGGCGAGCTGTATCAGGTCGTCGCCGAGTGCATGCCATCCCATGGCAACGAGTACTGGCTGACCGCGCTGAAGGAGCGGGATATTCCCTGCGGCCCGGTAAACACACTGGAAGACTTGCTCGCCGACCCGCATTTGCGGGCAGTGGATTTCTTTCAACAGGTGGATCACCCCAGCGAAGGGAAGCTGCTCGCCACCCGCCACCCGTTACGCTTCATTGATGCTCCGACGCGGCCGGACCGGCCGGCGCCGCGCCTCGGCGGCGACAGCCGGGACGTGCTACGGGAGGCCGGCTTCGCCGACACCGCCATCGACGCTCTTCTGGCCCGGGGCGTGGTCACCATGCCCGCCGCCAACGATCCCGGCTGACCCGCCAACCGACTCAGGCATCCGCAGGATTGGTGGGGCCGCCGCAGTTGATTAGAATGGGCGGTTTCCCGTCGCGTCAGGCGACGGCATGGTCATACCTTTTTCCTAGCCACGGCGGCCCATGAGCAACAGCACGAACAGGACGCAAAAAAAAGCGCAACCGGCCCCTCCCAGCGCCAGACTGGTACAGCTGGTGGCCGCGCTGGGCAATGGCGCCGGCCTCGATGCCCACACCTGCTTCGCGGAACGTATGGGCCGGCTGTTCGATCTGTCCGACACCATCGCACTGGACGCCGCCTATAAGTACCAGCCCATGGGGCCATTCCACCCCAAAGAAGGGCTGGCGGAGCGGCTCCGGGCCGACTTCGCCCAAACCCGTGACACGCTCATCAACGGCATCACCCTGAGTTTCGAGCCCGGTGACGCCAAGGTGAAGCTGCGCTTGCCGCGGATCACCGAGACGCCACCGGTGTTCAAGCCCTATGAACGTTTTTACCTGTCCCACCAGAGACAACTGATCACCGCCATTCAGTATCTGCGGCAACGTCTGCGCGACGGTTTTGCCGCCCAGAATCACACACTCGCCCAGCTCGCCGTGCTCGACACGGTGTTCGACAACACCCTGGCCAGCTATGGCCGCTACTGCTTCGGCGCCATACCGATGGTACTGGGCAAACGCTTTCGCTCCCTTTGGCGGGCGCACCGCAATCAACACTCGGCAGACCAGCCCGATCCGATCGACGCCTGGGTGACACCCGGGGGCTGGTTACATCAGTTTCACCAGGAAATGCAGACGCTGCTGCTGGCGGAACTGGAAACCCGTTTGGAACCGGTGCAAGGCCTGCTGGACGCATTGAATCACGAGGAACCACTCCCGCAATGACACGTTTTCTTTTCGCGCTGACCTTCATCCTGGGCGCCATCACGGTGATCTGGGTGGGCCTGGGCTTTCTCGGTACCGACCTGGTGGCGCTAACCGCCATCCTGCTGATCGCACTGGTGTACGGCCTGGGCTTTCTGGAGCTGCGGCAATTCCGCCGCGCCACCGCTCAATTGCGCCACGGTCTGGAGCAATTGCCGAACAGCCCGGACTGTCTCGGCCAGTGGATCGCTGGCCTGCCCGATTCCCTGCGCAACGCGGTGCGCCGCCGGGTGGAAGGTGAACCGGTCGCTCTGCCCGGTCCGATGCTGACGCCTTATCTCTCCGGTTTGCTGGTCATGCTCGGCCTGCTCGGCACCTTCATTGGTATGATCGTGACCTTGCGCGGTGCCGTTACCGCGCTGGAAGGCGGCAGCGAACTGCACGCTATCCGTAACGCCCTGGCCGCTCCCATCAGCGGCATGAGCCTGGCGTTCGGTACTTCCATCGCCGGTGTCGCCAGTTCCGCCATGCTCGGTCTGGCCGCCGCCCTGAGCCGCCGGGACCGGATTCTGACCGGCCGTGAGCTGGACACTCATATCGCCACGGATCTGCGCGCGTTCTCAATCGGCCAGCAACAACGCGATACTTACCAGGCGTTGCGAGAGCAGTCCGCCGCTTTCCCCGAAGTGGTTGCCCAACTCGGCCATCTGGCCGAACGCATGGAACACATGAGCGAGCAGGTCAGCGGCGCGCTGACGCGGAACCAGCAGCAATTCCATGACAACGTCAGCGGCCACTATCAGCAGCTGGCCCACTCGGTCAGCGACACCCTGAAGCAAAGCCTGGCGGACAGTGGCCGCATCGCCGCGGAGAGCACCCGCCCGATCGTGGAAGCGGCCATGGCCCGTCTGGGACAACAGGCGGAGAGCACCCATCAGACCCTGAGCGAGATCAGCGAGCGTCAGCTCGGCACCCTGGCGGAACGCTTCCAAGCCACCACCGAACAAGCCGCCCGGCACTGGCAACAAGGGCTCGCCGAACAACAACAAAGCACCGGCAAACTGGCCGCCGACATCGACGCCGCGCTCCAGGCCCACAACAGCCGCTTCGAGCAGCACAGCAGCGAACTGCTGGCGCAAACCCGGGAGCATCATCAGCAACTGCGTGAAACCGGCAAGGCGCAGCTGTCGGAGCTGGCCGAGCACTTCCAGGCCACCACCGAGCACGCCGCCCAGGCCTGGCAAACCGGTCTCGGCGAGCAGCGGCAACAGAGCCGCCAACTGGCCGAACAGGTCGCCGACGCACTGCAAGCCCACGGCGAGCGCTTCCGCGAACAAAGCGAGCTCCTGCTGGTCCAGGCCCGCGATCATCATCAACAGTTACAGCAGGCCAGTGAGGCGCAACTGACCGCCCTGGCGGAGCACTTCCAGACCACCACCGAGCGTGCCGCGGAGCAATGGCGCGATGGCCTGAGTGAACAGCAACACGCCAACACCCAATTGTCGGATAGCCTCGGCGCCGCTCTGAAGGACCACAACGATACCTTCCACCGGCATAGCAACACGCTGCTGGAACAGACTCGCGAACACCACCAGCAGCTGCAAAGCACCGGCGAACAGCAACTGGCGACACTGGCCGAGCGCTTCCAGGCCACCACCGAACAAACCGCCGAACAGTGGCGTCATGGCCTGGATCAGCAGCAGCGCTCCGCCGCCGGCCTGATTGACAACATCATCCAGGCTCTGCAAAGCCACAATGAGCAATTCCAGAACGCCGCCGAGACCCTGATTGCACAGCAGCGTGAAGGCCTGGAGAAACTGGTAACGGACACTGGCCAGGCCCTGTCCACGCTGCGTAACGAAGAAGCGCAACGTGGCGAAACCGCCACCGCGCGACTGGCGGAACTGGAAACCACGGTCACCCGCCATCTCGGTGACCTGGGCGCGGCCCTGGAAGCCCCCATGACGCGTCTCATCGAAACCGCTTCGGAAACGCCCAAGGCCGCCGCCGAGGTGATCAGCCAACTGCGCGAGGAAATGTCCCGAAGCAGCGAGCGCGATAACGATATGCTGGAGGAGCGCCGGCGCATCATGGCGGAGCTGGAAACCCTGCTGGCGGCCCAGCGTGACGGCGCCAGCGCCCAGCGCGAGGCGGTGGAAAGCCTGATCCGTGATTCCGGCGACGTTCTCAAGAGCGTCAGCGACACCTTCTCCCGGCAAGTGGAAGAGCAAAGCCGCAAACTGGATGAAGTGGCCTCCGACGTTACCGGCGGCGCCCATGAAGTGGCCAGTCTGAGCGAAGCCTTCTCCGTCGCCGTGCAGCTGTTCAGCGACGCCAACGACAAGCTCGTGGATCATCTGCAAAAGGTGGAGGCCGCCCTGGAACAAGCCACCACGCGCAGTGATGAACAGCTGGCTTATTACGTGGAACAGGCGCGGGAAGTCATCGACCTGAGCATGACCTCGCAGAAGGATGTGCTGGAAGCGCTTGGCGCGGTGCGCCAGCAGTCGGCCACCAACGGCAACGGAGCCGGCTGATGGATGAGCTGCACGACCGTCAGGCCCAGGCCACGCCGGTATGGGCCATCTTCTCCGATCTGATGGCGGCGCTGGTGGGCATCTTCGTGCTGATCACCGTGTGGGTGATCGGTATCCAATTGGAATTGAGCCAGTCCCTGCAACAGGAAAAAGCCCGCCGCCAGGTCGAGGAGCAGCGCCGTATCGCGCTGGAGGACGCGCTGCGGGATCCGCTTTCAAGCGGCCGTATCACCTTCCACAACGGCCGCATCGGTATCAGCGGCAGTGTCTTGTTCGCGCTCAACTCCGATGTCTTGCAACCCGAGGGCGAGAAGCTGCTGAGCAGCCTGGTGGAACCGCTACGCGCTTATCTCAGCGAGCATAATGAATTGCTGATGGTGAGCGGCTTCACCGACGATCTGGCGATTCAGAAGGGGAATCCGCGTTATCAGGATAACTGGGGACTTTCCGCACAACGTGCGCTCACCGTTACCCGCACGCTGATCGCCCAGGGCATGCCGGCGGACCGCATCTTCGCCGCTGCTTTCGGTGACAATCAGCCGGTGGTTCCGAACCAGGGCGAAGCGTCCCGCGCCAAGAATCGCCGGGTGGAGATCACCACCGTACCGCGCCAGGACAACCAGGCCGAGAACGGTGAGTGACGTCACCGGGACACTCACACCGCTGCAGCGCCTTGCCCGGCTGCGTGACGACCACGCCGACCGCTACGACCCGGTGCGCTTCCGTTATCTGGACACCCTGGCCCAACGCCTGGCCGGGAGCCATCGGGCGCCGTCACCGGCGCAGCGGGAAAAATTACAGCAGGCGCTGACGGACTATCAGGCGCGCTTCGAGGAAGCCAGGGACAAGGCCCGGGCCCAGCGCGCCACCTTGCCTTACCACGCCGTCGATGACGCCACACGGGCCCAGTTGGATCATCTCTTCGAAAGGGGTGACCTGCGCGCCTTCCAGCGCCTCGCCGAGCAACAGACACGACGTTCGCCCTCACCGCTGGTGGCGTTACTGGAAGCGCTGCACGACAGCGATATCGAGGACGAAGGCCCCGACAACACCCCTTTGGATGCGTTGCTCAGGGCTCATCCCAACCTGTTCCAGAAGACCGCCGGCAAAGGCCGTCGCAATGTCCGCCCCCTGACATCGCAGCGGGAGCTCAAGGCTCTGCGTCAACTGCGCGCCACCCGCGCCCGCCTGCATACTCAGAAACGCATTGACCACGCCATTGCCCAGTCCCCCGGCGACGCCGGCCCGCTAAACGCACACCGCCTGGTCACCCGCAGTGTGGAAACCCTGCGCGGCCTGTCACCGGACTATCTGAACCATTTCGTCAGTTATATGGACACCCTGCTGGCGCTGGAGAAGGTGGCGAAGAAGGGCTGACGGCTCATGCCAACCACGGGGCACTGCTGCCATTATCTGACAGGAGCCCCCGATACACTCGCTCTCCAATCAACAATGACACGGAGAGGATTGCATGAGTCAGGATCTGGTTTTCTACACCAATCCCATGTCTCGGGCCCGAGTGGCGCGCTGGATGCTTGAAGAAGTGAACCAGCCCTACCGGACCCATGTTTTGTCATTCGGTTTGGGGATGAGAGACGCGGACTATCTGGCGATCAACCCGATGGGGAAAGTCCCCGCGCTGGTGCATGGCGACACCGTGATCACCGAGGTCTCGGCGATTTGCACCTATCTGGCCGATGCCTTCCCACAAGCCGGACTGGCTCCGGCTGTGACCAGCCGGGAACGAGGCGCTTACTATCGTTGGCTGTTTTTTATCGCGGGCCCGTTTGACGCGGCCTGCACCAACCATGTGCTGGGTTTCGAGGTCGGCGACGATGCCAAGAAAGCGGTCACCGCTGGCTACGGCACCCTGGACCGGGTACTCAATACGTTGGAAAACGAATTACGCTGGAGGGATTATTTGGTTGGGGAGCAATTCACCGCCGCCGATCTGCTCGCTGGCGCTTATCTGGGTTACGAGATGGCTGTTGGCACCATCGAAAAGCGGCCGGTGTTCGAACGCTACTGCGCCAATCTGATGGAGCGCCCCGCGGCCATCAAGGCACGCCAGATCGACGATGACCTGGCCGCCCACGCGGTCTGACGCAGCGCGCTTCCATTTACTTATCCGCGTTATCCGCTTACCCGCGTCTCCGCTCTATCCACCCTGACCGCGCCGCCCCTCTCTCCAAAGAGGGGCATTCCCGATCCCGGCGCGGCTGTGGCACAGTAGGCATTCTGTTTCTCACCGTCATGGAGACCGCAATGGCCAAGGTATCGGTATACAGCGACACTCATTACCAGCAGCATATCCACGCCCGTCACCATCGTTTTCAAGCCGATGAAGGCTCCGATCTGGGCGGCGAGGACAGCGGCCCCAATCCCTACGAGTTGCTGCTTTCCAGTCTTGGTGCCTGCACTTCCATCACCCTGCGTATGTACGCCGACCGCAAGGGCTGGGAATTGGGGGAGATCAGCGTCTACCTGCATTTTCATCGCGACGAGGACGGTAATGAGTTCATCGACCGGACACTTTCCTGCAGCAGGGAGCTGACCGACGAGCAACGTCAACGGCTGCTGGAGATCGCCGCCAAAACCCCGGTGACCAAGACCGTGGGACGGGGCACCCTCATCGAAAGCAAATGGCAGTAACGGGCGAGTTTATCGACGCTTCCAACCCATATCGGGAATGAAGATGCGATGGACGAAGGTGCCGTCCCATTGCACCTCCTGTTCATTCAGCTCCCCGGGCTCATACATCTCTTCACACAGGATCCCAATGATGTCATCGCGCTCATCAAACCCGCGTAGCAAGGTTCGTATTTCGCTCAGAGTATCCACTGAAAGAGGCATATTGGTTCGCTCCTCCGGAGAGGTTAGCCACGCCGCAGGACGTGAAGATGTGTTTTTTCACCTTACCAGGGTCATGGATTACTTTTTCAATTCAGTGAACCTTGATTCCACTTAATGATAAACGGCCTTGTCGGTTCATTGTTGTCCACGATGATATGCGCCTTTTCCATGGGATGACATCGCTGCCGGTAAATGACCTGCCCATCCCGGTAGCGGCGATTCAGAGGGTGATCCGAGGTACCGGGGCCTCCATCCCGTTGCTGCAAACGGGACACGGAAGTATCACTGCGAATATCCAGATAGATGGAAAAATCCCAGTATCCGCTCAACTCCGGCCGCTGCAGGAAAATACCATCAAAGAGAAGCACGTCTCCCCGACTCGCCTTCCGCGGGGACACAACCACCGGCCGATCCATCCCATGGTTGAACGCAGCCGTCACGTAGATCCCGCTTCCCGAGGGCGCCAATGGTTCCAGAAGAAGCGTCTTCAGGGCCTCGTAATCATAGGAATCGTAATAAAAACCTTCCGGAGAATAGCGTCCCCTGCGGTAACGAACGACCTCCGGGTTATGGAAGCCATCGACGGATGCGCGGATTACCCTGATTTCATCCGCGCGCAACATCCGCCATAACTCATCCGCGAAGGTGCTCTTCCCCGCCCCGTCCGCACCGTCCACGGCCACACGCAGGGTTGCGCCGTTCATTTTATTGGTAATGACCGCCGCAATTCGCTGGAGCAATGCCTTTCGTTGTTTCATGCCCCCAACGCTCTTTGCAATCGACCTCAGGGCGCCTCAATTTTGTCCTGGGTGCGGGTGTCGAAATCGCTGGCATCGTGGCGCTCACGGAGCTGGGTTTCCGGTTTACCGAAAGTCCGGTTCACCATGCGGCCACGGCTCACCGCCGGACGGGCGTCGATTTGCTGGGCCCAACGGGCCACGTTTTTGTACGACCCGACGTCCAGGAATTCGGCCGCATCGTACAAACGTCCCAATACCAGTTGTCCGTACCAGGGCCAGGTGGCCACATCCGCGATGGAATATTCATCACCGGCCAGATAAGTGTTCTCCGCCAGGTGGCGATCCAACACGTCGAGTTGGCGTTTCACTTCCATGGTGTAGCGATCGATGGGGTAGCGATACTTCTCCGGGGCATAGGCATAAAAATGGCCGAAACCACCGCCCAGGAAAGGCGCCGCGCCCTGCTGCCAGAACAGCCAGTTCATACACTCGGTGCGGCCCCCCTGCTCCTTGGGTATCAGAGCGCCGAATTTCTCCGCCAAATACAGGACAATGGAGGCGGTTTCAAAAACACGCCGCGGCGGGTCCACGCTGTGATCCACCATGGCGGGAATCTTGGAATTCGGATTGATTTCCACGAAGCCGCTGCCGAATTGATCGCCTTCACCGATATTGATCAGCCAGGCGTCATACTCCGCCCCCGTATGCCCCAGGGCCAGCAACTCCTCCAGCATCACCGTGACCTTGACGCCATTGGGCGTGGCCAGGGAGTAGAGTTGCAATGGGTGCTTGCCCACCGGTAGTTCTTTGTCATGGGTGGCACCGGCGATGGGCCGGTTGATGTTGGCGAACTTGCCGCCGTTGCCGGGTTCCCATTGCCAGACTTTCGGAGGCGTATAGGTGTCGTCGGTCATTGGACTGCTCTCACGATTAACCAAAGTGGGTTGACGTGTAGCATGCCAACATAAACCCTGGAGAACGGCAAGACATCCCCCTTGCCTGATTCTGCCAAATCTCCTCCCGTGTCAACGGCGTTTTCCAGACGGAAGGTAGTGCTCAAGCCGATTAGCCGTCATAGACAATAAAAGCCAGCTTGTTGCCATCCGGATCCCGCACGTAAGCGGCATAGAACCCCTCTCCGTACCGAGGTCGATATCCCGGCTTGCCTTCATCACTCCCACCCTGACGCATAGCGATGTCATAGAGCCGGTCTACTTTCCGGGGCTCCGGGAGCTGGAACGCCGTCATGGTGCCATTGCCAACCGAGGCCGCCTCGCCATCAAATGGGTAGCCGACAAAGAACCGGGGGACCGACAAATCATCAACGACACCATAGGAGACGCAATCTTCGTCCCGCCAGCACACCTTAAACCCCATTTCCTGGAACAACGGGGTATAGAAGTCACTCGCTCTATCCAGATCCCGGATGCCAACCATGGTATAGGCGATCATGTTTCACCTCTCTTTCACTTTTCCGCTCAAGCATGTCCCCCT
This sequence comes from Alcanivorax sp. 24, assembly GCF_004360225.1. GTDB lineage: Bacteria > Pseudomonadota > Gammaproteobacteria > Pseudomonadales > Alcanivoracaceae > Alloalcanivorax > Alloalcanivorax xiamenensis. The sequence continues at coordinate 27,867 of NZ_SNUA01000023.1, read as the reverse complement.
ATCAAATACCCCCCGAACGGAGCAGCAACAACTCCGCGAGTAACAGCGGTTCAGATTCTTTTGCAATCATCACTATAACCAGAAAAGCCCATTTTTCCTCGACTCTCTAAAACAAGATCGACCTTCCCATCCGAACTTTGCGTCGCGCCTCTCCCGCCCTGCTGGTGCGCCGGCGAAGAGACCGCTACCCTGAACCCGACGCAAAAAAACACGATACGCGCCCGTGGCCGTTGTTGGGCGTAGCCGACATCCACCGGGAGGAAAGGATGCCATATCAGGAACGCACCCACCCATCACCTCTTTTGATCGCCGTCGTGTGCCTGCTGATCAGCGGCCTGACGCATGCCGAACCACTCACCGTGGCGGTAAAATCGGCTCCGCCCTTCAGCTATCAGGAGGAAGGCCACTGGACCGGTATCAGTGTCGATTTATGGCATCAACTGGCCGGTCAACTGGGGCAGGACTACCAGTTGCGCCCATACCCAAGCGTGTCGGAAATGCTCGAAGCCGTGGAGCAAGGCCAGGCCGATGTGGCTATCGGGGCCATCAGTGTGACCGCCGATCGGGAACGGCGTTTGGACTTCACTCAACCCATGTTTCGTGCCGGCCTGGGCATCGCCACGCCCAGCAGTCCCTCCGGGTGGCTGACGACGCTGCAAGGCCTGTTCAGTTGGAAATTCCTCTCCGCGGTTACCGCGCTGGTATTGGTCTTGCTGGCAGTTGGCGTCGTGGTCTGGCTGTTGGAGCGCCACCGCAACCCTGAACAGTTCGGTGGCAGCATCCGTGAAGGCATTGGCAGCGGCTTTTGGTGGTCGGCGGTCACCATGACCACCGTGGGTTACGGCGATAAAGCGCCAATCACTCCGGCCGGCCGGGTCATCGGCCTGATCTGGATGTTTGTCAGCATCATCACCATATCCGGTTTTACCGCCGCCATTGCCTCCAGCGTTACGGTTAATCAACTGCAAACCCGGGTTTCCAGCGTCGCGGACCTGCCACGGGTTAAAGTTGGAACCGTCGACGGCACCAGTGCCTCTCACTGGCTCGACAATCAAGGCATTGCTTATCGGCCTTATCCGAACATCGCACACGCGATGCAAGCCGTGGCGCAAGGGCGCGTTGATGCGGTGGTCCATGACGCTCCGGTAATGCGTTACTTGCTGCGCCAGAACCAGGAAAACGAGGTACTGGTCCTGCCACAGCTCGCGCGGGAAGAAAGTTACGCCATTGCCGTGGCCAATGGGTCTCCGCTCCGCGAGCCATTGGACCAGGCCTTGCTGGGCATTTTAAACGATGAAGGTTGGCGTGGTGTGGTGACCCGCTATTTAGGGGCGGAGTAGACTTCTATCGGTCAAAGGCAAGCGCCCCATTTTATAGAAGGCCAACGCGCCCACCCCGGTCCGTCAGTCCGGCCCATGAAACCGCTCGTATGTGTCCCCCAGCTCACCATTGCCGGAAAGCGTGTTTCCTTTTTTGTCCTGAATCGTAAACGGCTGCGGAACACTCCCTATTTGCGCACACCTATCCAAACCAAGAAGCAGCCGGGCTCTCTCATGATGGCGTCAATATAAGTGGGCAGCTCGGCTTTGACGGCCTCAAGATCGGTCTCAGGCACCACGATGCCCCCTTTCAATATCACCTTCGACACCATCAGGCTCCCTTACTGGATCCACCATCCGCCCGCCTCTGGGCTACCCTTCCAGTTTCGATATGGCCGCCGCCAGATTCCTTCTGGCTTGCTGCTCGCGTTCTGTCAGGAAAGGCTCGTTCTGAAAGATTCTGGGGCGATCAAGAAAGCCCTTGAGCACCTCCACTCTCTTCTTTTTATATAAAGGCCATGGCACCATCTTGTATTCGCTGCGCACGCCTTCTTCGAAGATCTGGTAAGTTTCGGGTTCCGCGCCCAATACAGCCAGATCGATATCCACTAGCAGCGATTCATCACTCGTCTTCGCAGGAGCATTGTGCTCGGTAACCATAATGAGACGGTGCACCCTATCGGCGATACCTCTGGATGCTCCATTCTCCAGCACGAAAGATTGTGCCCAGTCAGCACTCTTCTTCTCGTTCTTTCCTGAAAGCGGCTCATAGATGGCATCATGAAACCATAAGGCCAATTCTACTTCACAGGGGGACTGTATCTCCGAAACGCATCTATCCAGATGTCGAAGACAAGCGGAAACATGTTCTCGCGAATGGTAGTAACGGCCCTTCCCTGAGTAGGAAGACACCAGGGAGCGATACGTCTCGGTATTGTCGCCGAAGTCCCACAGCGTCATAAGTCGGGCCCAGCGCTCCGGGTTCATATCTGATTCATCAAGCATCGTGTCATTATCCCTGCAGGATTGATTTTCCGTCCCACTCGCTGACTTGCCCCACTCCCGCGGCGATCAACTTGTCCAGCAGCGTACCCCGACCGTTCCCCATGAACCCTTCCATCTCGTCATCGGTTATAACGGTGGCGACAAGAAGATCCATTCGCCCGTTGGACAGGTCGACTCCCAAAGGCAGAGGCTGCCGTGCCTCGCTGATCAGCACTATGACAAAGTCGTCTTCGGCGACCTGAACTTCCTGAACCGTGAGACCGTTGTAATCCTCCAGCCGCTTCAGGGTGCCCGATCTTCCGGGGTTTTCCTGGCGGGAGAGGCTTCATCAGGGCTTCTCGTGCCTGATTTAAAACCTAACAACTTCCTTAAAATCCTTTTCATTGGCCATATCCTTCACTCTTGCAGGAAAGAACTCACCCTATCACTTCTCAACGCCCCTTCGGAACCGTTATCCTTTTGAAACCTGGTTTGGTAATGCCAGAAATTCAGGAGGTGGTCCAATCAGCCGTTTGACCGTCTGCCCCCGTCAGAGCAATAAATATGGCCCGAAATACTCTTCTACCGCCTGACGGCAATAGCCATCTTCACCACGCCAGTACTCGGCAAACACCCAGTCGTTTCTTCCCTTTACCGGCCGGTCGTAGCTGCCGGGTTTTAACACACCGATGCTTGCCAGAATCTCAATGATAACCTGCCGCTCCGCCTTGCTGGACTTTACAACCGAGGCCAGCCGCTTCTCAAGTGCACCTGGATAATCATCGGGCTGGGAGCTTTCAATTACACTCAGGATGCCGTTCAGACAATCGACATCATCAGCCGTCGGCTCGGGAATCTCACACCGCTTAAACTCCCTCATGTCAAAAAGGATGTAGAGAATGTCACCATGGCGAACACCGCCCCATTTCATCCGCTCGAAATTCAATACATTAAGATCACTTTCCTTATAGAACTCATGCCCTATCACCCCATACCGGCAGCCTTCGCAAATACCGCAAAAATAAGAGTGCGCGGCCGGCTTTCCGTCCACATAGTGAGTTCCGGAGACGACAGGAGTGTAGTGATGGCCGGGGATGCTCCTTGCAATCACATAAGAGGATAGGGCGGAGCGCCAATCCAGACGGCGACGACTCAGGCTACTGACAAACCCTCTGGCCACCGCCTCCACAGGGGTTTCGTTTACCAATCTGAAAATGGAAGCCACGCAGTCATCATGTGAAATCGAAATCGGATCAAACATCAACCCCTTTGATTTCGCATACTCAACGTCCAGCCCTGTCAGAACCCTGTCCTTTCTGTCAATCCAACCGTTCTTCCAAAAGGTGGAAAGCAGAATCTTATTGGCTTTCTTGTCCATACCTGTTTGAGCCCTTACTTCAAAGAAAATGATCCCTTCTCATAACCCAAAAGGACTTTAATTCAGTTTTCCGAACCAACCCACCCCTCCAGGGGCTCACCGCAGGCCATACCGTTACCGCCTCGGGACACAGGGACACAGCAATATAAGATCAGGCCTTTCTCCTGCCATGAAGGCCGCAGGTAATAAAAATCATGGCCAAGACACCGGAAATAAAAGGGTCATAATGAAGTCCGCTATCTGGAACTATTTTATAGTATTGAGGCTGTGGGTTATGAACAAAAAGCCATTCCCAAGTCCTGATCCATAAATCGACAGGTAAGACCCCAAGGAGATCAGCGATAGTGTATAGGGCACACAGGATGCCGATCACTAAATAAGCGTTCTTCATACTTCACCTTCAGATGGCCTTATCTTTACAACACATCATTCCAACAGCTCACACCGTAAACCATCGCATATTGAATAACACCGAAAAGACAGGACATAAAACGGAATTATTTCTTTCTCTCCTGGTCATTAGTACCCGGGGGCGTCCCTGGGGCGGGGATAGCAATGGATGATAGCAATCGATCCCCTGTCGGCCTCACTAACCACACGATGTATACTGCGCGCCGAACGCGCCGGCCGGAAGCGGCCTCGGCGGCGCCAGGGAATTGCGAACGGAGAGATACAGTATGACAACGCTGGTCCTGAACGGTTGGCGCACACGGCTTGGGGAGTGGATCGAGTCTCCGCCCGTACGGCACCTGATTACCGCCCTGATCCTCCTCAATGCCATCGTTCTGGGGGTGGAGACTTCCACCGCCGCGGAAGAAGCCGCCGGCGGGTTACTGGCCCTGCTCAACAGCATTATCCTTGCGGTGTTCGTGGCGGAGATTGTGATCAAGCTGGCTGCGTTCGGCCCCCGCTTCTTTCGCTCCGGCTGGAACCTCTTTGACTTCCTTATCGTCGGCATTTCCCTCGCGCCCACCTCCGGTCAGTTGGCCATCCTGCGCAGCCTTCGCATCCTCCGGGTATTGCGGCTCCTGTCCACGGTCAAACGATTGCGCATGCTGGTGGAGTCCTTGATGCACTCCCTGCCCGGCATCGGCTGGACCGCGGCGCTGTTGCTGATGATGTTCTATATTTTCGGCGTAATGGGCACGGAGTTGTTCGGCGAGGCCTTCCCGGAATGGTTCGGCACGCTCGGAGCCAGCATCTACACCTTGTTCCAGATCATGACACTGGAAAGCTGGTCCATGGGCATTGCCCGTCCGGTCATCGAACAGTTCCCTCACGCCTGGGTCTTCTTCGTTCCCTTTATTCTCATCTCCAGCTTCATGGTTCTGAACCTGTTCATCGCCATTATCGTCAACGCCACGCAAGAAGTGCACGATCTGGAACTTCGGGAAGAAAGAGAGCGGGAAAATCAGCGCGCTCACGATGAGCGGCAGGAGATGTTGGACCTGTTGAGAACCATGGAGAATCGCCTGGGCACGTTGGAAGAGCGGTTGTCGGAGCAGCAAAACCGGTAACGGTTCTGCTTTTTCCTAGTCGATGAGCCCGAGCTCCCTCTGCTTTTTCCTGGTCAGCCCCGAGGCAACGATCCGGTGGGACTCCTTGATATAGTATCGGAGCGCCTCATCCGACTCATCGGGAGCGTCGTACTGCTGTATCCACTTCATCCCGCGGGAGGCCAGATAGGGTGCCGGCCGGTACCCCGGCTCCCCGGACAGAATATGGAAGTTAAGATCCGAAGCCTTGAACGTGAAGGCCGGCTTGCCATTCTTTGCCCACCCGCCAATGGCGAAAACCTTGCCACCCACCTTCCAGACATGGGAGCCGCCCCACTGGACGACATGGGAGGTCGCCGGCAGCGAACGGCAGAACGCGTTGAATTCTTCGTAGTTCACGGCAACGGCTTCCCGGCGACAATGAAAACCGATTCCCTGGTCACCCGCCATTCGTGATCGATATAGAACCCGGCATCGGTCAATAGTGCCACCAGTCCCTTCTGGCTCAACGGGCTGACATGGGGAGCCAACCCCAGACGCTGCATCACGGGAATCGTCCCTCGCCAATACCACGCCATTTCCGCGACCAGCGCGGTACTGGAAACAAAGACACCTCCGGGCTTGAGGACCTCATAAACCCTGCTGACGGCACCTGGCACTTCCTCCAGCAGATGCAGGATATTCAACCCCAACACCGCATCGAAACTGGATGGTATCAGTTTCAGGCTGTCCAGGCTGCCCTCCTGAAAGCGGATATTGGTAATTCCCGCCTCACGAACCTTCCCTTCCGCGATCTCCAGCATTCTGGGAGAAACATCCGTGGCCAGAATCCGGCCCACATGAGCGGCATGTTGGATCGCGGTACTGCCGGTACCACAGCCAAACTCCAACACCGACCAATCGCGTTGGAGATAGCTCCGGGTTATCGACAGCTTCTTCCGGTAGGTTTCTTCGTCCTTGACCGGGCTCCGGGCGTAACGAGGCGCCGCCTTGTCCCAGAAGACTCTCGCGCTTTTCATCCTCGCAACTCCTGAAAGGTGTCTAACTGGACTTACCGGCAAGCGCCGGAGACTCCGCCGGTACAGGGGGACGTTGCAACAGATTCACACAGGCGGCAATAGCCAATAGTAACGGAGACACCCAAAAGCCGGCTTCAATGCTGCCCGCCACATCGGAAATGGCACCGGCCAGGATCGGGCCAATGGTCTGGCCAAGCGCGAACCCTACCGTCAGCAGCGAAATGGCGGCGGTCCAGGACGCGGCCGACAACTGACGCTGTGCAACGATGGTGATCGAAGTGGGGCCCGCCATGAAACTGCCGCCGAACAGGATCGCCGACAGGAACATCGCCATCGGCCCCGGATAGAGCAGCACCGGCAGGGTGCCCAGCATGGCCGTCGCGAATACCAGGGCCGGCCCGCGACCGTCATTGAAGGCACCCAGCACCCGCCCCCATAGAAGATTGGTAACGGCGGACACCTGGCCCAGTGTGAACCAGAACCAGATCATCTGCTCGCTACTGCCTCCTTGTTCTTGCAACAGCGCCATAATGAAGGTCATGTAACCGACATAACCCGCCCCGAAAACACCGTAGCCGATCAACGTCGGCGCGATCCGCCGGCACTCCCGGGCATTCAGCAATGCCATGGTGCCACCCGCCGGTTGCTGCACCCGGCGGGCAGCCAGCCAGGCGGCGGGCAAGCCGGCGGCGCCGAGCACGCCCAACACGGTCCAACCCTCCGGCCATCGCTGCGCCCCCTCCCGCAGGATGATCGGTAAAGCCACGCCGGCAAGAATAACGCCGATACTGACCCCCGCCACATACACACCCACCAGGACTCCACGACGACGAGGGTTTTCCAACGGACAGATCGCGGAAACCAAACCCGCGCCAAGAATGAAGGTAACCGCCGTGGAAACGCCACCGACGGTTCTTAACATGATCAGAGCAGACAAGCTGGCCGTCATTGCCGTCAAAAGCAGGACCAGAACACTCACCGAGAAACCGGCCAGGAACGCTCGCGCCGTTCCCCACCGCCGGGCCAGCCAGGCCGCCACCAGGGCCCCGACGATATAACCCGCCCCATTGGCGGTATTGAGAGCACCGGCTTCCACGTAAGTCCATTGCAAATCCACCTGCATCGGCGGCAGCAGTAAACCGTATGCGAATCGAGATAGTCCCAGGGCAACCGCTGCGCCGGTGGATAACCCCAGAGCAGTAAAAATATCCCGGCAGAAGTTGCTTTTTTCGTCCATGGCTTTTTTCGTTGTATTTATCGGCATCGCTCTTTCCTTATCAAGCGTTCCGAGCGACTCCCTCCTCGGCAACGCCCACCACCACCTTACCCCGACAGCGCCCGGTGCGACTACGCTGGTAGGCCTGCTCGATATCGGCAAGATCAAATTCACTGTCGATCACCGGCCTGAGTTTTCCGTCATCCACCAGGGCTGACAGGGTCTCCAGATCCCTGCGCCGGGGAGCTACCATGATGTTCGCCGCATTCCGGCCCAACATACGATGTATCGGCGTCCCCAGCATCGACCGGGCGTGACCTCCGGTGGAAATGAACCAGCCGCCGGGAGCGATCAGATCAGCACAACCGCGAGGGGATTCATTGGCGGCCACATCAAAGACCAAATCGAAGGCCCCGTTACCGTGACGGTAATCTCCAAGGGTATAGTCGATCACCTCATCGGCACCAAGGTTACGGACGAGTTCCGTATTCTTACCGCTACACACACCGGCCACCTGGGCGCCGAGCGCCTTGGCAATCTGTACCGCGAAAGTACCCACCCCACCGGAGGCGCCGATGATCAGCACCTTGCTGCCGGCCTTGATTCCTCCCTTGCGCATCCCTTGCAATGCGGTGAGCGCCGCCAGCGGCATCGCCGCCGCCTCACGAAACGACAAGGAGACTGGCTTCTTGGCGATGCGGAACTGGCTGATACGCGTTCGTTCCGCCAGGGACGCGGTACGCAGATTCATGTCCATGCCATAAACCGCGTCCCCCACTTCGAAGTCGGACACATGACTCCCGGTCGCGATCACCGTCCCCGCCAGGTCATCGCCAAATAGCGGCGGGAGTCGACGACTCAGCGCTGGAGTCGCCAACAAGGCGAGGTGGTAGTTGAGCTTCCAGTCCTTGGGATTTACGGAGGCCGCCTGCACTCGCACCAGAACGTCATCCGGCCCCGGTTCACCGGGCTCCGGCATCTCCCGGACCACCAAGCGAGGGTTACGTCCCCAACCTGAAATCATCACCGCCTTCATACCGATGCTCCCTCGACATCATCTCAAAGCAGCTTAACAAGCCAGGCCCATCATTGTGCGCCGTTTCATCAGTGAAGCTCGAAGCGTCGGACGCGCCTTTTGGCCAGACAAACGCCCCCGGCCGGGAAAATCATACTCTTATCCTTCCTCGTAATCGGTAAAGCAATCATTTCTCCATCTTCTGATGCAAAAATTTCTTATCTCCGAATAATGGCACAAAGACAAAGTCTCATTTTCCTGATAGGCCAAAGTGGAAGAAGCGACTCCGAACTGAAGTACAATCACATCCCGATTTTCCGAACCTCGATTAGGATAGCCCCCATGTAGTATCTGAGAATGCAGTACCAAACCAGCTCCAGGGCTCACCTTCGGGAAGACCGCATCAGTTGAGGAGCATTCCTGAGAGGTTTCATGAGAGCCAGGAATCAGAGCCGTACCGCCATTGCCTTCCGACATAATTTGCAGCGGAAGCAGGAAGCGAACGGTCTTATCGTCAGTTGTGGAAAAATAGGTATTACTTGCATCCCTATGCCAGCCGATGGCAGGTCCAATTCCCGCGGGCTTACGTGTCAGATTCGAATGATGAAAAACCACATCCTGCAAAGAGCAGCCAAGTAAAAGGGAGGTACATCTCCAGAGAGAAGGCGAGGCTATGACTTGAGCGAACCGCACATCACGGGCAACCAAATCACCAATAATGAACGGCTCGGCTTCCCAGCGCGCCGCGTTCACACCAGGATTGCGCTGTGGATGCCGTGATGTCACGGCTGCCACGCTAATCGCGTCTCGGGTTACCAGCCGCTCCCCCGCCCGATACCGCTCGATCAGGCCGCGTGATAGCTGCGCCGCCAGCCCCAGATGTCGTCCGGTAAGCAGACCGGGAACGACGGTGTAACCGTCTGCAGCGAAAGCACTTTTGATACCTTCCTCATTCACTATAAGACCGCCATCCATTGCTAAAACGCCCTCTCCTGTTTCGCCCTATTGGGCCCTTCCTCCATCCGAACCTGATATTTCCATACCAGCTTATCTTGCCGGATCCCTAACCACTCCGGAAGTGGACGGAGGAGCCGTGGGCCGTGAGTACATGGATGTCAGATACGCCGACAATGCCGGGAAGCCCCTAAGCATCTTCTCTTCGTTGGCCCAGTCCAGCGTGTAAGCGGTGTTAAAGTCGGCCACGCTGAGCCGGTCGGCAACCATGAACTCATGCGTCTTCATATGCTGCTCGAGCACGGCCAGCATCTCCAGGCACTCCTGCCTGGCCAAGTCCACATCCTGGGGTAGCTGCTTCTCTTTGGGGTACAGGAAGGTATGACGCGCGATGCGCCATAGCGGCTGTTCGATTTCGGTAGCCAGGAAAAAGATCCAGCGGTACATCTTTGCCCTGTCTTCCACGACCTCCGGGATAAAACCGGCCTGGGAGTATTTATCGGCGAGGTAAAGCTGGATTGCGGACGACTCGGTGATCACCAGATCGCCATCCACCAGAACAGGGACTTTGCCGGCGGGGTTAAGGGCGAGAAAGTCCGCTTCCCGGGTCTCACCCTTCAGAATATCCACCGGGAGCATCTGGTACTCCAGGCCCAGTTCATTGAGCAACCAGATAACACGCAGAGCACGGGTCGGCGGTGTTCCGTACAGCTTGATCATTGTCATCTCCATTGATTCGAACAACCTGTTGTCCAGGTTAGTCGAATGGCGCCGATGGAGTTCGACATGCCGTCAGCCTGGCATCGATTCATGGGCCAAAGGCATATTCTCCCCTTAGCCCCCCAACACTCAAGTGGCCTTCGACAGCGTGCTCTGCCATCTGGCCGCCCGCGCCGCATGGAGTTTTTTGTAGCTCTCGATCAAGCGCAGGTGCTTGTCCAGACCCTCCAGCTGCATGTTGGTGGGCGTCAATCCCGGGAAGCGGATGGAGCCCTCCACGGCGCCGACCACGGTACTCATGGTGTCCTCGCCATACATACGGCGCAGGTTCACCAGGTAGTGGTCCAATTCCAGCTCCTGGTCCAGCGTGATCTCCAGCACGGCACTAACTGCTCGGTAGAACAGATTGCGCTCCACCGTATTGTCGTTGTATTGCAGGAAGGCCTCCACTCGCTCCAGGGCCTCCTCGTGCTGTCCCAGTGCCAGGTTGATCAGCAACTTCAACTCCAGAACCGTGAGTTGCCCCCAGACGGTGTTTTCATCGAACTCGATGCCGATCAGGGTAATGATGTCGGTGTAGTCGTCGATCTGGCTTTCTTCCAAGTGCCCGGCCAGGTCAGCCAGTTGATCGTCACTCAGCCGATGAAGGTTGAGGACATCTTCCCGATAATCCAGGGCTTTGTTGGTGTTGTCCCAGATCAGATCGTCCACCGGGTACACCTCGGAGTAACCGGGGACCAGAATCCGGCACACCGGCGCGCCCAGGTCCTCATGGACCGCCATGTACACTTCCTTGCCCATCTCCCCCAGGATATCGAACAGCTTTGTCGCTTCTTCCACCGTGGTGCCGGAGAAATCCCATTCGTGGAAGTCATAATCCGCCTTGGCGCTGAAGAAACGCCAGGACACCACGCCGCTGGAATCGATAAAGTGTTCCACATAGTTGTTGGGTTCGGTCACCGCCAGGTTGTTGAAGGTTGGCGGCGGGAAATCGTTCAGCCCCTCGAAACTCCGCCCTTGCAGCAGTTCCGTCAGACTGCGCTCCAGGGCCACCGCCATGCTCGGATGCGCGCCGAAAGAAACGAACACACCGCCGGTGCGCGGGTTCATCAACGCCACGCAGGCCACCGGGAATTGGCCGCCCAGGGAAGCGTCCTTGACCAGCACCGGGAACCCCTGGGCTTCCAGTGCCTCAACGCCCTCCACCAGGTTCGGATATTTCGCCAACACCGCCGGCGGCACGTCCGGCAGAGCCAACTCCTCCTCGATAATCTGTTTTTTTACCGCCCGTTCGAAAATTTCCGACAGACACTGCACCTGCGCTTCGGGCAGAGTATTGCCGGCGCTCATGCCGTTACTGAGAAACAAATTCTCAATCAGATTGGAGGGAAACCAGACCGTCTCGCCATCCGAGCGGCGCTCGAAAGGCAGAGAGCAAATGCCCCGTTCCACATTACCGGAATTGGTATCAATCAGATTGGAGCCGCGCAGCTCGCCCTCGGGGTCATAAATGGCCAGACAACGCTCATCCAGAATGCCTTCGGGCAGTTCGTCCTCCGGGCCAGGCGGGAACCAGCGCTCGTTCGGGTAATGCACGAAGGCACTGTTGGCAATCTCCTCACCGAAAAACTGATCGTTGTAGAAGAAATTGCAGCTCAGCCGTTCGATGAATTCCCCCAGGGCCGAACACAACGCACTTTCCTTGGTGGCGCCCTTGCCGTTGGTGAAGCACATCGGCGACGCCGCATCGCGAATGTGCAGAGACCAAACATGCGGCACGATATTCCGCCAGGAAGCGATCTCGATCTTCATGCCCAGCTCTTCGAGGAGCCCGGTCATGGTGGCGATGGTCTCCTCCAGCGGCCGGTCCTTGCCCTCGATATAGGTGCGCGACGCACCATCGAGCCCCGCCATCAACAACGCCTGGGCATCCTCGTCCAGATTCTCCACCGTCTCTATCTGAAACTCCGGCCCGGTCTGTACCACCTTCTTCACCGTGCAACGATCGATGGAGCGCAGAATGCCTTGCCGGTCCTTGTCGGAAATGTCTTCCGGCAGCTCCACCTGAATACGGAAGATCTGGTTGTAGCGGTTCTCCGGGTCGACGATGTTGTTCTGCGACAATCGGATATTGTCGGTGGGGATATCTCGCGCCTTGCAGTACACCTTGACGAAGTAAGCCGCGCACAGTGCCGACGACGCCAGGAAGTAATCGAACGGGCTCGGTGCCGAACCGTCACCCTTGTAGCGGATCGGCTGATCGGTGACGACGGTGAAGTCGTCGAACTTGGCTTCCAGGCGGAGGTTGTCGAGGAAGTTGACCTTGATTTCCATGGGAGGGATCCGGGTTGGGGAGTTTGACGCTCGGGGGCTTGGATGAGCGCCATTATCCTGATTTTGCAGGGGTTCGTCTTGGCGGGCTCGAGGGGGTGCAAAAACACGCCCGGTTGCAGCCTTTTTGCCTTTAATTGATAATCACTCTCAACTCTGAAGCACAGTATCGGAACTCATGACCGGGACAGCCACTAACCCACGGCCCTTGCCTCCTCGCTCCCAAGGCGAGATCAGCGCTTTGTATGAGGCGCATCACGGCTGGCTGACCCACTGGCTGCATCGTCGCCTGCGCTGTCCCCAGGACGCCGCGGATCTGAGCCATGATACTTTCCTGCGCCTGATTCTCGGCGACCAGCCCCTGGAGGCACTGCGCGAGCCGCGTGCTTATCTTCTGGTCATTGCCAGCCGCCTGCTGATCAACCGCCACCACCGCAAACAGGTGGAGGAGGAAGCCCTGCGCCAGGTCGCCATCTTGCTGGAAACCCGGGACATCCGGGGACCGGCGGAGATCGCGGCGGCCCGGAATCTGCTGGTCAGTGTCGTCAAGCTGCTGGTCGACGAGTTACCGGAAAAGCCCCGCCGCGCCTTCCTCATGGCACGCCTTGAAGGACTCAGTTACCGGCAGATCGGACGCCGGCTGTCGGTCTCCGAAAGCAGCGTCAAACAATACCTGGCCCGGGCGCTGGCCCATTGCCACGCCCGGCTCTATGACAGCCTGGACCCGCCGTGTCGGACTTGAACCGTATCCGCCAGCAAGCCGCCGAATGGGTGGTGGCCTTGCAGGAGGCCGGCTCCGATGAGCGCGCACGGCTGCAAGCCGAGTGCGAAATCTGGCAGGCGGGGGATCCTCGGCGACGCCAGGTGCTCGAGCAGATCCAGCGAATATGGCAGGCTCCCGAACCCGCCCTCGAACGACGCCGCAAACGCCGGCGTCAATTGACCGGCCTGGGCTCGCTGCTACTGCTGGCCTGGTCCGGCACCCAGCTTCCCTGGGTTTATTGGGGCGCGGACTATCGCACCGCCGCCGGCGAGATCCGCACCGTGCCCCTGCCCGACGGCAGCCAGATCGTGCTTAACAGCAACAGCGCCATGGATCTGGACTACACCGAAGGGGCCCGCACCGTGAAACTGGTGCGCGGCGAACTGCTCGCCACCGTGGCCAAGGGCCAGGATGCGCCTTTCCAGGTAGAGACGCGGGACATCAGCGCCACCGCCCTGGGCACCCAGTACACGGTGAAACTGGCGGACACCTACAGCCGGGTGGCGGTGCAGGAATCCACCGTGGCCGTGACCTCCCATAACGGCGGCGCCCCCCTCCGCCTGGCTTCCGGGCAACAAGCCGACCTGAACCGCGATGGATTGATCGCCCAGAGTACCGCCCCCGCCCATCGGCCGGATTGGGCGGACGGACAACTGGTCTTCAACAACACCCCTCTGCCGCAAGTGGTCGAGCGTCTGAGTCACCACCGTGCCGGTATGCTGGTGCTGGATGAAACGCTGACCGCCGGCCAGCGTGCTCCCCACTTTACCGGCGTGCTGCCCGCCGACGACAGCGACGCGGCCCTGGCGCTACTGAGCGACGCCCTGAACCTGAAGGTACAACGCTTCACACCCTGGTATGTGATCTTGAAGCGACAATAAAAAATCGTACTTCGTACTGCCCGATTGGCTTCCTGCTTTGTCTTCATCAGTAGAGACACCGCGAAAATAACGCTGGAGCCAATAATGATCCTGAAGACCGGAACGACATCCCCCAAGGCGCTGCTGCTGCTTGGCTTGCTGGCCCCCTTGCTGCTCACTCACCCGGGCAGCGCACGGGCTCAACCACCCGTCCCCATCCATCTGCCTGCCCAACCGTTGGATCGGGCCATCATAGAACTGGCCCGCCAGACCGGCCTGACCATCGGCGGCGACGCCTCACTGCTTCAAGGCAAACAGGCTCCCGCGCTCAGCGGTGAGTACACTCCGGAAGAGGCGCTGCGTGCTCTGCTCGCCGGCAGTGGCGTCACCGTGATCCACGGTACCAACGGCTACAAACTGGAAAGACTGCCTCGGCAGGAGAACACGCTGGAGGCGGTCTCCGTCTATGGCCGCCTGAGAAACGACACCGTCGAGGCCATCCCGCAAAGCGTAAACGTCTACGACCGGGAAAACTTCGATCTGGCCGGCGCCGATACCGTGGGCGACGTGGTACGTCTCACCCCCAGCGCCAACCGCTCCGGCTCCGGCCGCGACATGTTCGCCGACGATTTTCTGATTCGCGGCTTCAACGCCGAGCAATCCGTCAACGGCCTGGGCTTCCGGCAAACCGATCACCCCACCGACCTCGCCAATGTGGAGCGTCTGGAAGTCCTCAAAGGCCCGGCCTCGGTACTGTACGGTCAGATGGAACCGGGCGGCACCATCAACGTCGTGACCAAGCAGCCGCTGGACTATTACCAGGCGGAAGTCAGCGCCGAGTACGGACGCTACGATTACCACCGCACCACCCTGGACGTGACCGGCCCGCTCAATGATCGGGTGCGTGCCCGCCTCAACCTGGCGCACCAGGACAGCCACGGTTCCATGGACCATTGGGGGTACGAGCGGCTGTTCGTGGCACCCAATGTGACCGTGGACCTCACCGACACCACCCACCTGACGGTGGAAGGCAGCTACTCACGCAACGAATGGACCGCCCTGCCCGGCGGCGCCCCGGCGGAGGGCGCCATCGAGCCCAATCCCAATGGCGACTACGGCGACGACTTCAACGTCGCCGGGAAAGACGGCGTCACCGACCGCGACTCGATCTACCTGAACACCCGGCTTACCCGGGCGCTCACCGATAATATCGACGCGCGCCTCAGCTACGCCTATACCCGCAACAGCGCCGACTGGCGCGAATACGCGCCCTTCGGCCTGGGCGCGGACTTCCGCACTCTGAACCGCATCATCTTCGCCAGCGACGACGCCAGGCAAACCGACCATGAAGTGATCCTGGACCTCAGCGGAGAAGCCACCACCGGCGCGCTCAAACACCGTTTCATCACCGGCATCAACTACCGGGAATCCGACAGCACCCGTCCCACCCAGATTTACCTGATCGACCCCATCGACCTGTACCAACCCGTTTACGGCCCCATGGACCTGAGCACCCTGGCCCGCGACCGCGGCTTCACCCAGACCGACCGCATCCTGGCTGGCTTCGTCCAGGACCGCATCACCGTGGCGGAAAAATGGCATGTGCTCGCCGGCCTGCGCTACACCGACGCGGAACAGTCCCAGAAGACCACCGACTTCCTCGACAACAACAGCATCACCCGCGCCGAACTCGGTGAAACCGCCTGGACCACTCAGTTCGGCCTGGTCCATGACCTCAGCGACAACGCCTCACTCTATGTGAGCCGCAACGAAGCCTTCGTGCCACAGCAAGGCACCACCTCTGGCCGCCAACCCCTGGACGCGGAAGAAAGCGTGCAGTACGAAGTGGGCGTGCGCGTCAACGCCGGCCGCCTCAACATCAACGCAGCCGGCTTCATCATCGAAAAAGACAACATGCCCATCAGCGACCCGCTCAACGCCGGCTTCCTGGTGGCACAGGGCCGCGCCCGCTCCCAGGGCGCCGAGCTCACCGTGGACGGCTACGCCACCAGCAACCTCTACCTGAGCGCCGGCTACGGCTACACCGACACCGAAGTGCTGCGCACCGACGACGCCACCCTGGAAGGCAACCGCTTCGTCAACGTGCCCCTGCACACCGCCGCCCTGCAAAGCCGCTACTACCTCAACGCCGTCACCGGCCTGAGCCTGGGCGGCACTGTCGCCTACGTGGACGAACGCCCCGCCAACGCGGACAACAGCGTCTCTCTGCCCGCCTACACCCGCCTGGACCTGGGGGCCTACTATGCCATCACCGATGCTTTGCAACTGGACCTGTTGTTCAACAATGTCACCGACGAAGAGATCTTCTCCCCCGGCTCCTTCGACGGCGTGATCCGTGAAGAGGGCCGCACTTATCTGGCGCGCCTGAAGTACCTGTTCTGATGCGCAAACGGCTGGTGCTACTGCACCGCTACATCGGGCTGGTGATGGCGGGTTTCCTGATCATCGCCGGCCTGACCGGCGCTGTGCTGGTGTGGTATTACCCGCTGGATGCGCTGATCAACCCGGGCCTGCTGCGAGTGGAACCACCGGCGGCGGACAGTGAGCCGCTCTCGCCATTCATACTGCGGGAAAAGGTCGATGCCGCTTTTCCCGACGCCGCGGCAAACTGGATGATGCTGGCGCCGCCGGATGCCCACGGCCCGATGCGCTTTTTTATTGCCCCAGAGCTCGGTGGCGCGGCCCTGCCCATGGACGAAATATTTGTTGACCCTTACAGCGGCGACATACTGGGGGGACGGCTGTGGGGCGACATCACGGCGGGCCCCACCAACCTGATGCCATTCATCCACCGCCTGCATCACGCCCTGGCATTGGGCACCATCGGCACCTGGGCGTTCGGTATTGTCAGTCTTCTGTGGGTCCTGGACTGCTTCATTGGTGCCTGGCTCACCTTCCCGCCCCGGCAAAGCCGTAACGGTCCACCGCGCCCTCACCGCTTCTGCAAGCGTTGGATCCCGGCGTGGAAAATTCGCTGGCGCGCTGGCCCCTATAAACGCCGCTTCGATCTCCATCGCGCCGGCGGCCTGTGGCCCTGGGCTCTGCTGCTGGTGTTCGCCTGGAGCAGCGTGGCCATGAACCTCCATGTGGAGGTCTATCGCCCCACCGCCGGGCTGTTTCTGACTTTCCAGGAAGATCCATTGGTGGACATCCCGACACAGGACACGCCTTCCCGCCACCCCCAAATCGGCTGGGAGCAAGGCTTCCTGATCGCCCGGCAAAGATTGGAGACCCTGGCGGCGGAGCGTGGCTTTTCCATCAAGGCGGTGGAGCGCTTCGCCTACCACCCGGACAAGAACACACTCAAACTGATGGCCCGCACCAGCAGTGACGTCAACCAGCGCTTTGGTGAAACCTGGGTCTACGTGGACGCCACCACCGGCGCGCCGCTCGGGCACTACCTGCCAACTGGAGAAGCCTCTGGCGACACCCTCACCTCCTGGTTGACCACTCTGCACATCGCCGCTTTGGGTGGGCTGCCTTACCGGATAGCCGTAACCCTCCTCGGCCTGGTGATCGTCATGCTCAGCGTCACCGGGGTGATGATCTGGTGGCGGAAACGGAAGGCGCGAAGATAAACATTCCCGCGTCATCAGCTCCTATCAAGCTATCCGCTTCGGGGCGCTGCTTTTCTCCAGGCGGATGGCGATCAGCTTGGAGGTGGGTGTAAAGCTGCCGTCACCATAGCTGTCCATGGGCACCAGCGGGTTGGTTTCCGGGTAATAGGCGGCGGCCTGGCCGGCGGGGACATCGTACTCGAGCAGCATGAAATCACGGACCCGCCGTTCCACGCCATCACGCCATAGAGAAACAACATCGACCTTGTCGCCATGCTGGAATCCCAAACGTTCGAGGTCGGCACGATTGACGAACACCACCTTGCGGCCGCCGTGCACGCCCCGGTAACGGTCATGCAGGCCGTAGATGGTGGTGTTGTACTGATCGTGGGAGCGTAGCGTCTGCAGCACCAGATCCGGTTTGGCGCCAGAAGCCAGCGTCTCCGCATCCACCAGGGTGGCCGGTAGTGCGTGGCTGACCAATTGGGCACGACCGGATTCGGTGTGCCATTGGCGGTCGCGGGCGGGATTGCCCAGGTAGAAGCCGCCCGGCGTCTTCAACCGCGCGTTGAAGTCGTCAAAACCGGGAAGGGTGTCCTGGATCAGATCACGAATATGGCCGTAGTTTTCCACCAGGGCGCTCCAGTCCACCGGTGTCTTGCCCAGGGTGGCTTCGGCGATACCGGCGATGATCGCCGGCTCGGACCGCATTTGCTTCGATAAAGGCCGCAGCTGTCCATGGGACAGGTGCACCATGCTGAATGAATCTTCCACGGTGACGCCCTGCGGGCCGTCCGCTTGCTCATCAATGTCGGTACGCCCAAGGCAGGGCAGGATCAATGCCTCGTGGCCGCAAATCAGATGGCTGCGGTTGAGCTTGGTACTGATCTGAACGGTCAGTTCGCAGCTCCTCAGGGCCTCATGCGTGCGCGCCGTATCCGGCGTGGCCTGGGCGAAATTGCCGCCCAGCGCCAGAAACACCTTGATCTTGCCCGCCACCATCGCCTGCAGCGTGGTAATCACGTTGTATCCGGGCTCGCGCGGCGGTGTAAAACCGAACCGTTCTTCCAGGGCATCGAGCAAGGCCGCCGGCGGTTCGTCGGCAATGCCCACGGTACGATCCCCTTGCACATTGGAATGGCCACGCACCGGGCACAGTCCGGCGCCCTCGCCGAACTGGCCACGCAACAACTGCAGATTGGCGATCTCCTGGACCGTGGCCACGGAATGCTTATGCTGGGTAATGCCCATGGCCCAGCAGATAATCACCCTTTTACTGTCGCGATGAATGCGCGCGGCCTGTTCCAGAACGTCGCGGCTGATCCCTGATTGAGCCTCGATCCGTTCCCAGCTGGTGGCGTCCACCATCGCCAGGTACTGCTCCATGCCGTCGGTGTGTTGGGCGATGAAGTCATGATCGAACACCGCTTCGCCGCCGCTGGCCAGGGCTTCCCGATCCCACCGCAGCAACCACTTCACCATGCCGCGCACCGCCGCCATGTCACCGCCCAGAGCCGGGCGAAAGTAAGCGGTGTTCAGCGGCGATGAGGACTGAGTCAGCATTTCCAACGGATCCTGAGGCGCCTGGAACCGTTCCAGCCCCCGCTCTTTCAGCGGATTGAACACCGCCACCTGGGCTCCGCGTTTCACCGCATCACGGATCGGCTCGAGCATGCGCGGATGATTGGTGCCCGGGTTCTGGCCAAACAGGAACAACGCGTCGGCTTTGTCGAAATCCGCGAAGGTGACAGTGCCCTTGCCGGTGCCGATACTTTCGATCAGGGCCACACCGCTGGCCTCGTGGCACATATTCGAGCAATCCGGGAAGTTATTGGTACCAAACGTACGCACGAACAACTGGTACAAATAGGCCGCCTCGTTACTGGCACGCCCGGAGGTATAGAAGCTGGCCTGATGGGGACTTTCCAGCTCATTGAGATGGCGCGCGATCAACGCGAAGGCGTCGTCCCAACGGATCGGCTTGTAGTGATCGGTTTGCCGGTCATACACCATCGGCTCGGTAATCCGGCCCTGGAACTCCAGCCAGTAGTCATCCTGTTGCAACAATTCGGTAACGCTGTACTTCTCGAAAAAGGCGGCATCCACGCGACGGCTGGTGGCTTCCCAGTTAACCGCCTTGGCGCCGTTCTCACAGAACTTGATCATGCCGCTTTCGGGGGATTCTCCCCAGGCGCAGCCCGGACAATCGAAACCGTTGCTTTGGTTGGTCTTGACCATGGCATAGAGGTTCTTGAACGGCTGCTTGCTCTCAAACCAATGGTCGGTGACGGCGCGCAGGGCGCCCCAACCCGCGGCCGGGCCCTTGTACGGCTTGAAGCGCAGACGGTCGGCGGGGGGAAGCGTGTCGCTCATGGTGCGTCTCCGATGTCCGGACGGGGCAGCCGGCAGTAAAGCCGGGGGCCCCGTGGCGGAGCAGATGGATCAGGTTGAGGCCACTGTAGCACCACCTCAGGAAAGAAGCGGCGGCAAGGCGAGATTCAGGATAAGACGATTTCCGGAATGGGGCAAAGTGGTGGCCGGCGTGGGTCAGGCGCTTTGCCTATCCGCGGGGTGATTGACACCGTCATTCGTCGGCACGCCCTCTATCTTCAACGGATTAATGCCTTCCAGACAGGCGACATTGAAACCATACTGTGATGGATTGGAGCGTCTTTGATGGTGCGTATAGATCCCGCAACGACCACAAAAATAATGCTTCGCCGTCATCGTGTTGAATTGATACAGCCTGAGAACATCCTCGCCTTTCACTATCCGGATACCAGACAGGGGCACCGAGGCCACTATCGCCCCCCTTCGCCGACATAGAGAGCAATCGCACCTACGCACTTCAGCCAGCCCGTCGGGGAGATCGAATTCAAGCTCCACCGAACCGCAATGGCATGTCGCCTTGTGTTTGGGACGAATCGGCACGCCATCGACTTCACGCAGGTTATCCATCATGGTTCCTTTCCTTCCAATTAAGACCGAGATCAGGTAGCCCGGCGGCAGATAACCGGAAACATCAGCCCCCGACATTACAACGCTGATGGTTCTCCATTTCCCGCATGAATTCCGGCAGATCGGCCGCATTCGGCGATGCTTCATGGCCAATGTAGCCGAACTCTGACCCAAGGAACGCCTTCAGTTCTGCTAATAGTCCATTGGCGAAAGCTTCATCACCAGCATCCGTGGAAAGGCCGTAGATCACGTGACCGTCCTTGAGATAGAACACCATTGCATGCTCTGGCTTTCCCTGATTTACCGCTCTCCAGTATGCGGCGTATTCCGCCCTCTGGTTTGCACCGCAATACTTCACCAGCTCCAGGGCCTTCGAATATACGACGTCAGGGGATTCCGAAAATTGAGGGATTTCATATTCGTCAGCACTTTCTTCTCTGTCGGGAAGAAAGCAATTCAGGAAGTCTTCCACTGTCTTTTCATCTCTTTTGTCGGAGATGACGTAGATATCCGAGTATTCTGGCATATGTCTGCCTCAACGTACCTGTTTGCAGGGCAGGTCAAAGTCGACATGGTAATGCTCATCGTGACGCACCCAGGACCGCCTGGTGGAAAACTGTATGTTGCCACGCAAGTACTCCGCGTACCTGGTCTTATAAAGGTTCGGCTGTAACTCAGGGTCGAAGATAACCCGCCACAGCTCGTGGCCCCGTGACGTCGCTTGCCGGTGCAACGCCACGATATGAGCGGCCATCGCCTCATAGTCGATCCGCAAGCCCTCGTAGGCACTATCGCCATCAAACTCGATGTCATAACCAAAACGGTTGAGAGGATGGCTCGGAAGATGAACGGATTGCCCCTCGGAATCCACCACCGGAACCATGAAATCCACCGACAACCCGTTCATGTGAGTCTTATGAGGCTCGAACCGGCCGCCTTCCTTGAACCCGGTCTCCGCGTACTTGTAGACCTTCTCCGGTTGTTCCTTTTCCAGGTCCTGGTAAGCGGATACCACGATGTCTCTTACTTCGGAATGGACATAGGTTCGTCCCGCTGCGTGAGCCATGGCGCTGTAACTCTCAAAATTGCCGCCGCTCAATGGCAGCTTGACACCGCCAGCGAGACTGCCCTTTGACGTGGTTCCATAGCAAGTGCTTTCCTTGGCCACCGCCAATACCGGGAGAAGTAGAAAAACAACGGTGAGTCTTCGCATAGGCATCCTCCGCGCCAACATCCCTGGCACTCAGGATCGCACAGAAGCGTATTGAACGGGACACCCGTGGTCGTTCCCGTGTTCTGGCCTTCCTTTCCACCGGTTTAACCCGTTTCACTCCAGAACAGGTAGCGGGTGGGACCAGTCCCACCCAGGCGTGCTCAACTTATTCGAGGCTGAACAATGATCTTCACAGCGGATTCATTGTTATGGATCAGGGTATCGAACCCTTTCGAAACCAGATCATCCAATTGAATACGCTGGGTGATGAAGGGCTCCAGGTTGATCCTGCCCTCCTCCACCAGCCGGATCGTTTCCTGGTGGTCATTGCAGTACGCAATGGTCCCACGCACGTCGAGCTCCTTCATTACCACACTATGTACGTTGACGGTGGCCGGATGACTCCAGATGGACACAATCACCACTACGCCGGCGGAAGCAGTCGCAGCCACCAGGGTATCCAGGACTTTGTTCACACTGGAGCATTCAAACGCCACATCCACGCCTCTGCCCTCGGTGATCTTCATCACTTCCTCGACCACATCCACTTCGGAGGGGTCCAGAATATGGTCGGCGACACCGGACTCGGAGGCCTTTTTCTTGCGCGCGCTGCTGAGCTCCGTGACGATAACGCTCAGCCCCTTGGCTTTCAGAATCGCTGAGAGCAGCAAACCAATAGGCCCGGCGCCGCCGACCAGCGCCACATTACCAGCCTTGGCGCCGCTGCGAGTGAATGCGTGGTGCCCCACGGACAGGGGCTCGATCAAGGCAGCCTGGTCCAGCGGAATATCCTTGGAGATCGGGTGCACCCAACGGCGCTTAACCGCGATTTTCTCGGACAGGCCACCACCACGGCCACCCAGGCCGATGAAGTTCATATTCTTGGACAGATGATACTTATCACCGGGCCCGGTGGGCACCTCATCCGCCACGATGTAAGGCTCCACCACCACATGCTGACCGACTTCGATGTCGCTCACCCCTTCCCCCACGGCATACACCACACCAGAAAACTCATGGCCCATGGTAACAGGGGCTGACTCCTTGGAGATGGGATGCGGATGGCCACAGGGAGGAATAAAGATCGGCCCTTCCATGAACTCATGTAAATCCGTACCGCAGATACCACACCATGCCACCTCGATACCGACCGTACCGGGCTCCACCACGGGCTCCGGTATGTCCTCGATGCGGATATCGCCACGGTCATAAAAACGTGCTGCCTTCATTATTCTGCTCCTTACGTTTTTGTTAGCGATATCCAGCAAAATACGCACCAACATCGCTGTCGGCCGTCAGGAGCATGAAGTCACGGGATCATCTGAATAAGAGAAGGGAGCGTGCGGTCTCAGATGCTATCTTTTTTACAGGTGTAACGTGCCAACTGTCACAAGCATTACAGGTGCCCCCCGCGCTTGAACTCGTCAGAGCCCCGGGGCCGGCTGATAACCCACTTGCACAGCCCGAAGACACATATCGGCTCCTAGAACACCTTCTTGGCCACCAAGTCCGGCGCCATGGTATCCAGACGTCTTGCAAGAATATCGAGCTTGCAAGTAGGGACGGCCGGAAAGAGATGATGCTCAACATGGAAAAACATGTTGTAGGTGAGCAGCGCTTTGAGCCTGCCTCGGATGGTTCGGGCCTTCAGCTTCTCCGCTTCACAATCGTGATGCACGGTCCAGACCGCAAAGAAGGCCGTAAGACACTGCCCTACGGCCATGGCCAGCACGTGATACTCCAGCCATTTAACCTCAAGGGCACCGAAAACGAGCCCCACCCAGGCCACATTCGCCACCAGCTCCGCGAGTATCCAGCCTCGCTGGCGCCGACTGCCTACTTCGATGGCCTTCAGATGCAGACGCAACGGGAAAAGCGGACCGATAAGGACCGCTTGCCACCCGGGCAACCGCGCACTCATCGCCTCAATATCTTCCTCCTCCATGCAATAGCGATGGTGGCGAAGATGATTAATCTGAATCGCGTGCATGGAACCGAGCATAAGGATGCTCAGCCCAAACATCACCCACTCCGTCAGGCGACGCGAAATGCCAAGGGCATAGTGATAGGCATTGTGGACCTGCCGTAGGCCGGTGAGAAAAAACATGAACGAACAGATGAGCGCAATCAGATATTGCTCATACGAGGCGGCCACCCAGGAACCGACCAGCCACGGAAGGGAAATACTCAGCTCGTTCAGGATTTCCAGACGATTGAGGGACAGTAGATCCTTCCACTCAATTGTGCGTAGGCGGTCTATTTCGTCCTTGTGCATTCCTTCTCCTTTTGCGGATAACGCCTGTCACACGTAGCTGAAACAGCGCAGCTATTGGGGCTTAGATTAGATTTTTGCCAAGCGGACCAGTCCCTGCTTTCTCCCCAACTCAATCAACCTTAGCCTTAAAGGGGCAAAACGCAAGGCCTACCCCCCTAATCACCAGATGACGAGAAAGCTCACTCTGCTCCCTAGAAGGTTTAAGTTACAAAAAATGCGAATAATAAAAACGCCAACAGAATCAGAAGCGCTATACGCAGATTGCGTCGCGCCCTCAAAAGGGAAACGCTCTTCGTTCCGTCTAGCGCCGAACCATAAACTGCTGTCAGATACATGCCGAAGTTATAGAATAAATTTGGACTTCCCCATCGACGATACGATTCCGGTTCATCTCTGCGCCAATCCCTTAGAAATTTAGCAGCAGTAATAACCGATACTATGACCAAGAAAGCCATCCAAGCGATGATAATTTCGTCCATTTCTTTTCCAGTCCCCAAATCAAGGTCACTTCACTCCATATACCCCGAAGTCGCCAGTAATGATTTTCAAAAAGGCATATCGAGTTATAATTCATACCTTTACTTCTCGACATACTCTTCTGAGATGGGCGGAAGACAAGAGCTGTCTCAAAGCTGCTATCTTGTGACTGGGCCAGGCAGAAGCGTTTTCTCCATAAATGCGCTTAGTGGGTCATGGCCGTAGCGGCCAAACGGAGTACGTTTAACATATCCACGATTTCGATAAAGCGATAGAGCCTCTGGCTGGTTTATGCCCACCTCAAGCCTGGCTGCTTGGACACCACGCTCAACAAGATATTGCTCGACCTTCTCCATCAAAGCATTCGAAATTCCACGCCGCCGATAGGCCGATGCGACAAAAAGCCGCTTGATTTCTCCATAACGCATCTCTTCATCTTCAAGCAACTTCACCGCGCTACAGCCCGCCAGGGCGCCATCGACAAAGCACCCAAACAAGGTAACGTTTGGCTGGCTCAGATCCGTTACGCTCTCCAGATGATTGCTCTCCGCTGGGTATAACGCAGCCATATACCGGTCAGATTGCTCCAGCAATGTCGCAACCTCGGGTAACCCTGGGTCTATAGGCGCGATCTTCACAGACTTCCTCCCAATGGCAAGCATGGGCGCCCACGTCGGCCAGCACGAGAGCTAGAGCCGCAGCGAACCGGCGGGCTCAAGGCGCGGCGGCGAAGCCCACGAACAGCACCAGGAAACCGCCGATCTCGGCGATCACCAACACCCACATGAAACCGCTTATCAACCACGCCGGCAAGGACCCGGCGCCGAAGGCGTGCGGCTTCTGCAGCTGGTTACGCGTGTCCTTGAGCGCGCCGTGCAGAATATAACTGCCCACCGCCAAAGCGAAAAACAGCACCGACGCCAACACCGCCAGCACGTTCACCCACTCCGGCCAGACACTGAGCACCGCGAAGCGCTCCAGCACCAGACAAGCGAAGGCGTACATCAGGCTCGCCCGGTGGGCGATGTCCACATAGTAATGCGCCCGGGCCTTGTCACTGCCCCTGATCTGAACGTACTTCCACACCCCGGTCAGCAGGCCGACCAGAAAGAACAGCCCGCAACTCCACAATGCCAATGTGCTCGCCGTCATAGCGCCCTCAGTTCATCAGCCAAGCCCGGACTATGTCACCAACCCCACCGGCACGCCTTGGCCGCACGGCCCGGGGCCGGACCTGACAACGCAACACGCCCCTCGCTAAAGGCCGTCCCGGAGGCCTTCCCCCAGCCCGGAAAGCAGCGGCCAACCCGGCCCGCCATTCACAAAGAGCAACCACCCCAGCGCCCCCAGATTGGCCGCCACCACCAGGTAGAACACCACCTGGAACGACGTCTTGCGGGTCTTGTGGCGGAACACCCACTGCGCCAGCAAAGCACCGGGCCAGCCCCCCAGCAGCTCGACCAGATGCAGCCGCGCCTCGGGCGTGCGCCAACCACCACGCACCGAAGCCCGCCTATCCAAGCCATAAAGTGAAAAGCTCAGCACGCTCATCAGCGCGTAGAAACCGACGAACCATCGCCGTTCAGACTCAGAAGCGAGAATGGCCAACCCGACGAAAAACGCCACCACGACCAGCAAGGCAGGCAGGAATCGGTTCACGCGGGCAACGGATGATCGTTTCCCCGAAGATGCTTTAGATTTCATCGTCCATGGACCCAACCTTTCACGTTACGGTAAGTGGGATTCCCGCTCCCAGAAGCGCCAACAGCAAGCCTCCGCCCCAAGACGGCAACCGACTGGATTTCCAGAGCATTGCCACCCAGAGGGAAGGAAACCCGCCAAGGTTATCACGCCGTGGGCTTTAAGGGCCGGACCTTGCGTTTTGTTTATCTGGACCTGATTTTCCGAAAAGGTAAAACGCAATGTAATCCCCCCGAAAAGTAATCGAAGTTTTGAGTAGAGACTTTTACACTGATCGCAGAAGGAGCTGTAATCCCCCCATTTTTAATCGACCGGATGAGTAGAGGGTCAACCTGCCTGTAACAGTTGGGCTGGCGGCACGCCACCAATAGCCGAGTTCGGTCGTTCGTTATTGTAATGCCAGAGCCACTGGGTCGCTAACAGCTGAGCATGAGCAACGCTGGTGAACTCATGCAGATCCAGCCATTCATGCCGTGCGGTCCGGTTGAACCGCTCAATGTAGGCATTCTGAGTCGGTTTCCCTGGCTGAATATAGATCAGCGTAATTCGCCTCCTGTTCGCCCACTCCACCAGCGCCTGCGAGATATATTCCGGGCCGTTATCACAGCGCAGGGCGGCGGGCTTCCCTCGCCATTCGATGATCTGGTCAAGCGCACGTATCACTCGTTGTGCAGGCAGTGACAGGTCAACTTCAATACCGAGCCCTTCGCGATTGTAGTCGTCGAGCACATTGAATGTTCTCAACGACTTGCCGCTGACCAGCTGGTCGCCCATGAAATCCATCGACCAGACCTGATTCGGCGCCGTCGGCACCGTCAATTCGCCGGGATAACCCCGCTTGATTCGCCGCCGGGGCTTGATCCGTAGGTTAAGCTCCAGCTCCCGGTAGATCCGATACACCCGCTTGTGGTTCCAGGCATAGCCTCTCACGTTACGTAAATACAGGAAACATAACCCGAATCCCCAGCGCTTGTGGGCCTGCGTGAGCTTGAGCAGCCACTCCGCAATCAGGGCGTTCTCGCCGTCGAGCTTCGCCTGGTAGCGGTAGCAGGTTTCGCTAATGCCGTACACCACACAGGCCAGCCGGATACTGATCCCGTGCTTGGCCACGCCCTTCATGGCCATCTCCCGGCGTTGAGACGGCCTTACAGCTTTCCCTCCAGGGCCTCCTGGCGCAGCTCGGCTTTGAGCCGTTCTTCCGCATACATCTTCTTCAGACGGGCGTTCTCGGCCTCCAACTCCTTCAGCCGTTTCATCAGCGACGCGTCCATGCCGCCAAACTTCGACCGCCACTGATAGATCAGCGCCGTACTCACGTTGTGTTCACGGGACAACTCCGCCACCGGAACCCCAGCTTCGTGCTGCTTCAGAATCGCCACTATCTGACTGTCGGAAAATCGAGACTTCTTCATACGTCGCTCCTCAATGCGATCAGTGTAAAAGTCTCTACTCAAAACCTCGATTACTTTTCGGGGGGATTACAGGGCCTTACGCGGGTAAAGGCGCCAGCGAACACACCCTGTTCCGTTCGTTGCTGCCTGGCTTCAATGCCGGCGATATCCTCCTGGGGGACGGTCTGTATGGTAGTTATGTGATTCTGGCGGACTGTC
>NZ_SNUA01000022.1 GCF_004360225.1 Alcanivorax sp. 24 | reverse complement strand
GAATGGATCGAAGACTATAATCGCAGCCACCCGCACAAGGGGCTGAAAATGAAATCACCCTGGGAGTACCGGGCGGAACTGGCATCAAACGAATGAGGTGGTGTCCGGTTTAGCGGGGGCAACTACACCACCCAAGCCATTGAATGGCTGAAAACCCTACAAATCGCCGCCTACGGATCTGCGTACGTTTTCCCCGCACGCCGTACCAGTAAGCGTCCACACATGGGACCAGACACCCTCAATCGGGCGATATCAAAGCAATTTGGCCGGGAGCCTGGCCGCAAGAAACAGCCCCCCAACCACATGGGCGACCTCGAACACTTCACCGTCCACGACCTGCGACGCACCTTCCGCAGCCTCGCGGCTGCGGAAGGTGTGCCGAGTCATGTGGCGGAACGGTGTTTGAATCACAAGTTGAAGGGGGTTGAGAGCGTTTATGACCGGTATGATTATTTTGAGGAGCGGCGAGAGGCGCATCGAAACGTGGCGAATGCAGTAGCCGCTCTGGTTTAACCACGAAAGTAGAAGCGCCCCCAAACACCTCGCGCCGTCACCGCTGAAGCCAGGCCCAAACATCGACACTTAGCCAGCCGGTGCGCATAGATCCCGTTCACGCAAAACGCCGACTCAAGACGATCCATCAGGTCCAGCACCGCCTTCGCGTCGGTGGATGTAGTCAACCTATCCACAGAGTGCCGACTTCCTTCCCAACAAAGGCGCTCCGCCTATCATTCCTGCGGATGCTCAGTAGACTGGATATCCACAATACCAATTTCATCTTTAATATCACGGCATCGAGGCCTCGCCATCACCCCCCCCCTCAAACACTCATTTAAAGGCCCGCTATGCTAAAAGTCGCAACATATCATTACCGTTGGCGACCTACGTCGCCCCCAACAGCCTCATGGAGCGGGAAACGGATAATGGACCAACCGCGGCGCTTAAAGCAAAGAGGCCGTACGCGCCAGTAAGGCATCACTCTTAGTGGTCTCCCACTACCTACTTATACTTTCACAGCAGACGGATATAAGTGTTGACTTGTGACGCGGGTCACGTTTTATTCTTTAATAGCCTGTCCGTTCGATCAGCTTGAAGAAACGTTGACACCGCAATTTGCCACCCGCGTCGTTATTCAATGTACGTGAACAGGGCCTAATACCTGCAACATGAATAAAGGAAGATTATAGATGACGATAAGCGTTTTTTTAAGCCACAACCATGAAGACAAGAGTTTTGTGAGAACGCTTGCGAGAGACTTGGAAAGTCATGGTGTTCGTTATTGGCTTGATGAAGCGGAAATGAAAATAGGTGACTCATTGATACAGAAGATACGAGAAGGTATTGATTCTGTAGATTTCTTTGCCGTCATTCTGTCTCCTAATTCTGTTGAGGCACCCTGGGTTGTCAACGAGCTTGATGTTGCCATGAATCATCAGATCAATGGAAAACCTATAAAGATTCTTCCAATCTTGCTCAAAGAGTGTGAGCCACCGGGCTTCCTTGTTGGGAAAGTGTATGGCGATTTCCGGATCGACGATCAGTACGAAGATTCATTCAGAAAGCTCATTAACAGTATCGGTTTGGTCTTCAATAAGAGCGTCATGAATTCTGAAATAATCCCAAACAATCTTGGCACTGCGCTAGATAAAGCCTTTTTAAAAAGCTTACCCTTAATGCCCAAGCCTTTTCATAGGCCATTTCAATATATGGGAATGCCTATCCATAAAGCTGAAACCGAGGTTGGGGCCACAGCGAACGCCGTAGGCAACATTATTGTGGAGAATGATAATTGCAGGATGCTTCTCGAGGCTGAAGGAAATTTTATTAGCTATGTAGAGATTGATCTGAAATCCACTGCTCCACACAATCTAAATCAAGAATTTGATTCAGAACCGGTTCTTGGCTCTTTAAGCATTGGGTTACCGGAACTTGATTTGAAGAGGAAGAAAACTCATTGCCACACCTACTATGACCACAGAAGACAGATCAAGGTTAGTGTCTCGTGCCTTTATGATGGCGCGCCGCTTACAGTTGGATTTAGTTCAAAATACTATGGAATGTAAATCGCACAACAATGCATTGCAGCGGACAAGCCACTGAGCGTGGCGTTATCTGAAAGGAGCTCTCGTGCCGTCTGAACATAAAAATAGATTCATAAGTTACGAGCTCGGGCTTTTAACTATAAAGGCTGCGCTATCAACCAGAGATAAAGAATTTACAGTATATAAGGAAACGATAAAGTCGCATCAGCGAACCCCTGCGAAGGAGGCTATTCGCGAAGTGCTAGACGAAATTGAGATCATGTACTCGCCTGTATTGTTTCCTGAGGATCACGCTAAGCACATTGAGAATACAGCAAAAAAACTTACCGATAAGATAGGCAAATATTTAAAGGGAGATAGATTTAGAATTGGTATTACCCAAAAGCTAATTAATATGCATTTAAAGTATCTTTGGTGTTCGAATTTGATTAGCGAGCCTCCTCATTGCCCGATTGATGGTATAATCCGAGATAAAGCAAAGATATGTGATCCATCTTTCAGCTATGATTGGATCAAAAGTGACTGCATTGAAGAGTATAAATCTGCAGTTATATCCTTGGAAAACATAGCAAAGAAACGAGGAAAAAGTATTGCTCAATGGGAGCTGCACGAGTTTAAGCGTCGTAATAATAATTAAGTCAGCTAACAATCGTCTCATGTGCGACCTCCGTTTCGCTGAGATTTCTTGTGGTAGATGTCATCAAAGTGCCAGCTACACTTTGATGCTGTAACCGCGTTTTAGTAACCAAAGAGGGAATCTTTGCCAACCAAACCAGACATCAGCAAAAAAGAGGGCCTTGTTCGAACCTACGAGCTCTTCGAGGAGTTGCAAGCGGATGTCACGCGCGCTTATAAGGTGCTGGAAGAACGGAGAGATTCTCAGTTCCTGCGTCGGACAACCGTTCGAGCAATATTTGCCCTTATAGAAGCTTCGGCGGAAATCATAAAGTCAGAGATACGCTCAACTCTTAGACTGGAGGGCGGTAAAGATCGTCTATCCCAGAAAGAGCTAGGCGTTCTAGGTGGCCTTTCTATTACTCCTGGACCCAGGGATCAGAAGTTCCTGCCCCTAGAAGACAACCTCAAGCTTACATTTAAGCTTGCGGCCAAGACTTGGGGCCTAGCTGAATTCCAACTTGATGCTGGAGGCGAAAGCTATCGAGATTTTCTTCAGGCAAAAGACGCCCGGAACCGTCTCACCCATCCAAGAACGTACTATGATATTCAGGTCACAGATGAAGACATGCATTGTCACACTGTCGCATTTTACTGGTTATGCCGCGAATTCAATAGACTATTTCAGCATCGAGTTAAGTTTTTGGCTGAGCAGATTCCTGAAGAAGATAGAGAGGCATTTCTTAAAGGTCACGGGGGCGGCCTAAAAAGCTGCGACTGGCGTTAGGCTCAAGAAAGAGTAGCTTTTATATGATGGTGAGTGACGAACAGTATCGCGGGCATAAGGTGTTTTCCGAGCTGGATAAGTATATTGATTTTTATCATAGCTTGTCCATGTCCGTCATGAGTTTCGCCGCCATAGGCATTACGGCTTTCGTAAGTATGGATACTTACGTGTACTCGTCAATCCAGGGAACGGTTGATTCGATAAGGGTTCTTCTTGAAAAAGGAAGAATCAATGATTGCTATAGCCTAATCAGGAAGTATTTTGATTCAGTCATTATAAACGCCTACTCAAATTTATATCTCAGGGACCATCGAGATATCGAGAACCACATAGTAGAAAAAGTCAATAACTGGCTGCATGGAAAGGAGCGAATCCCAGAATACAGGATAATGTCACAGTACATAAGGAATAGCAGGGATCTTAAAGAAATAAACGACCTTCTATATATCGACGATTCATACAGAAAAATCAGGAAACGCTGCAACAACCACACGCATTACAACTATTTTCAAAATGTTCTTCTTAACGACAGGGACATCTATTTGAAAGACAGAGCTAGCTCTTTAGATGAGCTGTCGGAAGATGTAAGATCTATATTCATTCTTCACTTGTCTTACATTTGTACTATCTGCCAGTACTACATGACATCTAGTGACTACCTAGATCATCTTGAGTGCGGCGTGACCCCACCAGAGAATTCTCAATACTGGGTTGCTCCTTTTTTTCAAAGTGTATTTTCCAAAATATTGATGAAAGAAAGACCGGATATAGGAAGCGTTATTTTAAATAATACCCCGATGCACTTGGAGGGAACACATGCCTAATCATCGAAGGCACGGAGATACTTTTTCCATGACGGCTTCACAGCCATTCCAACAACACGCATTCTGCAAGCATTAAAGTCTATGGAAACCTCTCTTGCATTAATCAAAGATCAAGACGCGAGCCTGCTTGCATGCCCTTGGTTCTTATGCGGGCATTGCGGAGTGGTGGACCGCGACATGCAGCGTATGCGGCCCGGTAACGCGTGTAAGTCTTGCGGGCTACCTAGTGAAAGCGGGCGCCTATACTTCCCGGTGACTATCCACATTCTAGTCGACCTCGTTCATCAGGCCTATCACTCAAATGCCCCTGTCGGCCCAATTCATGGCCCGCAAACGGGCGCTGTTGGAACAATCGTATTCTTCTGTGCTCTACGGGAGGCTCTTCTGGTTCAGTTCCTTAAAGAACACATGGAGGCCCAACAGTTGCCACAAGGAATAATCGACCGGCTGCTCAGCGACAACAAGCTGGCCAACCAACGTTTCGGGCAACTTTTCAAGTCCGTCGTCGGCTCAAAATGGCGTGTCGCGGTAGAAGAAGTCTCGACCGAAGGCTGTAGTTTCGTCGCGGTTTCAGAGCTGATGATAATAGCGTCTGAGGTGCGGAACGACTTTATGCACACGGGTTCGGCATGGCAGGCTACAGAGGAGTTAGCAACGGATTGCGTTAACAACCTTCCCATGCTCACACACCTTTTCGCAGAGCTCCACAATCACTACGTCAGACCAATTCAGCACAGAACCTGATTTCAGCGTTACAGGGAACCCCGGTGGGAGGTTGCAAGATGGCAAACGATGTTAAAGTCCAGACAAGCCCATTAAATCAGCATCTGAACACAGACGGCAAAACCACCATGGTAGAAATTTGTCTTGGTAACGGGCAAGCTGGTGTATAACGATTACGCTGGCTACAAGGCGGGCTTCGGCGAGGGCATCACTGAAATCGGCTGCCTGCCCCTCACTCATCGTAAGTTCCACGAGCTGCACCTGGCCAACAGGAGTGAGCTGGCCGCCCACGCGCTGTATAGCATCGAACGCGACCTCAAGGACCTGCCCGACTAAGACCGGCAGCGGTACTGACACGAAAAGGCCCAGCCCATAGCCGGCATCCTGCACCAATGGATGATCGCGCGACGGCAAAAAGTCCCGGACGGGTCAAGGCGTTGGACCATAGCCTGAAACTCTGGGCGGTGCTGACGCGCCACCTGGACAATGGTGCGGTGCCGATCGACAAACAACTGGGCGGAAGACCAAATCCGGATCTGGGCGCTTGGGCATGTCAACGTCAGCGCGGTTTGACCGCATTCCATCAATTTAGATTGTCCGGTTTTCATCACTGCTCGGTGTCCGTAACAGGGTTTAGATCGTCAGTGGCCTTTACGGAGATCCACATTTGCGGACAGGTCTAATGCGCGGCTTGTGCCCCAGAGCGGTTCATACAGGGCTACCCGAACGTGGCGCGGCCACCAGTCAACGCCTCCCATTTTCTCCATCCCGTCGGAGGACGAAAACAGAGGAGCAAACGGTTCTGCCATTAACGTCGCAAAGGCTCTCTTGGCAGAGACTGTCAAATCTCCAGAGACCTTATAAGAGCATGGCGCAACTGCAGGAGCATTACTTCGATTCTACAAGCGTCGTTATTACAGGATAGATGCCTTCCATCCACGTCATCCGCAATGTTCCAAGAGCCGTCCCTGGCTGTGTAACCCATTAGTGCTTTCTGTCTCTCGGAGGATTCGGATCATTACCGTAACTATCAGAATCCCGGATTCGACCGTCCCTGCCATGCGTGACCAACTCCACCCGATCTTTCTTGGCCATGTCGCGCCCCTGCCGCATAGCCTCAGCCTGCGTACGATGAACACTTGATGCCCGGGAACCGCCTTCACGCCGGGAAGCCCAGCCATCTTTGTGTGGGACGATGTGGATATTCCGTTTCTTCGTCATTGCTCAGCCCCCTTTTTAGCAGGTGCAATCAGGCAGATGATCAAGATTATTTCGTTCGGTTTTGTCCCAATCGGACCTAAGATACTTCCCATTTGGGCCATCAACCACTCGAATCGGTGTTCTTGATCCGTCCTTCATTGGAACGTAGTACTTATACGCACCACCCTCAATGTCCCTAATCGCATCCGCTTTCCGTCGGGGCGACCAAAACTGTCCGGAGTTGCACAATGCTGTGATATCGCCATCTCTGTCTTTCGCTGTCTGAAATACTGCTCTTTCAATTACCATGCCTTTTACCTCTAAACACGTCATTTTGGAAAGGAGCGGAAGATGAAACCGCCCCTTATGAGGTGTATTCTCCTGAGAAGGGAAATTTGGACGCTCATCATCATGTCCAAATCAGGAAACTAGAGAGAAGTAACTGTCTAGGAGGGGGGGGATGACGCGTAGTGAGGAAGACTATCTCAGCACGAACGAGGTGAACGCCAAGCTATCATGTCTGTTGAAAGCGGACCTCCTACGGCTAAGACGCATAGCGGAGCTCCAGGCACATAAGCTTCGAGATTGCGACCCTGACGATTTACTAGCTGAAGGGCTCGACCGAGTGATCTCAGGTGTCAGACGGTGGCCAAGAGGCGTTGAAACAGCGACTTTTATGCGGATGGTCTTTGGCAGCATCGTCTCATCCAAAGCCAAACACGCGGTCCTTGTTAGCCAACATGAGGTGACTGTTGAAGTAGATCCGTCTGGAAATCCGGATGCCGGTGATTTCACTACAGAAGCCGGCACAAACTCTGATCCAGCCGATGAGGTGTACGCGCATGAGATGCTTGAGAAGGTCGCAAGCAAGCTCGCTAATGACCCGCATGCACAGGCGCTAGCACTTGCCCTCGGCGAGGGCTTGACAGCTAGTGAAACCCAATCCCAGTTCCACATGTCTCAGAATCAGTACGACTCTGCGCGAAAAAGACTCCGCCGTGTCGTCAGCAGGTTAATTGCCGAGGAGAACGCACCATGACGGGAGCTCGAAGCGATCTAGAACGCTGGCATGCTGTCTTGGATGCACTGTCAGATGAAACTGCCGAAATGTCAGATAAAATGATTATGCGGGAGTTTGGTGCGGATGCGGACCAGACAAGCAGTATTGTGAGAAATCTTATCCGGCATTCAGTCGGCGACGTCAACGTTACGCCTTATGAAGCTACGAGAGACGCGTTGGATAAAGAGAAATTCATTATTAGAGAGTCGAGCTTGCCAAGAACGGCGGAAGAGCGGCGCTCGTTGCTCACCCTAATACTGACCGGTGGGCATCGCTGGTCAGATTCAGCAACTCTGGCTTTCAGAGAGTTGGATGACCCCTCCGATTTATCCGACGAAGAAATCGCCGGTATATTGGAAGATCTCGCCGAGCTAAACGGCGAAGGTGACAGCTGATGAGGCGAAATATTACGCCAGAAAGGCTCTGGCAGGAGATGGGAATCCTGAGCCCTGACGACGTTGATATAGAAGTCATGGCGTACTTCTGTGGCGTACGAGTTAAGTACAGAGAGCTGACCAGCTGTGCTGCTCGAATCGTAGGGAAGGGCAACAAGGCTATCATCACGGTTGATCAAGATGCATCAATTGAGCGACAGAGATTCTCAATCGCTCACGAATTGGGGCATTGGGCTCAAGATCATGGGCAAGTTTCCGTCAGTTGCCGCTCCAAGGACCTGACGCCGTTTAAACTTAAGGACTATAAGGGTGACAGAGAAGCGGCCGCAAATCGGTTTGCGGTTGAGCTATTGATGCCTACTTACCTTTTCAAAGAAGCAGCTCGAGGCATGGCTGCCACCATGGCCAACGCCTCCGCCCTAGGAAGGCAATTTCGAGTCAGTTTGACCGCAGCTGCGATACGCTTGGTTGAACTGGGTAGCTTTCCTGCAATTGTTGTCTGCTCGAACAACGGAGGATACCGTTGGAGCTGGAGGCATCCCGACATACCTCTTTCAATACGCGTTAACAGACTGATTGGCAGGAATTCAGTAGCTCATAGCCTCCGAGTGGATGCCAGTATAGCTTCCCCAGGCCCCACCACTGTGGATGCGGATGAATGGGTCAATCATGCTGGTGTCGAACACTATGTGGTTGTTGAGGATTCCGTGCGAGTTGGGAGAGGCTCCGTTCTCTCTTTGGTTTGGTGGGAAGATGAAACCGCCCTCATAAGGTCAGAATTAGACGAAAACTAGCAACCCGGTCCGTTGGCTTAGATTAGAGAATCAGAGACGGATATCTGGTAAAGATAGCTCGAAAGAGCGCGGCTTCTTTCCTATTCCGGACGATGGCATACATCGAACTATCTTTTACAGCCTTGCCCTGAGAGTAGGGAATCCGGATGTGCGATTTTTTCAATTCGCACTGAACGCTTCGTAGTAAGCGTACCTCAACCCCAAAACCAGCGCCAACGTCGCCGTCACTTTTCCCGTGAGTTCAAGGCCCACATCGTGGCCACATGGCATGTCCACGTCCCAGATTGCCCTGGACAATCAACTCAACGCCAATCTGGTCCAGTGATGGATTCGGGAAGCGCAGCAAACCTGTAATGAGGTATCGCCGGTCTTAGTGCCCTTGGCGGTGTCGCCCACTTCAGCATCGGCGTCGCTCACAAGGCCCCGACCCGGGGATCGACACGACCACATCCGCATTGAAGTGGCTCGCTCAGACGGCTCTCGCGTCGAGGAATGGCCTGATAAGCAGGCCCATCAGTGCCAGGTCTACGCGCGGCGCAATTTCCACGACCTACATGCGGCCAGCAAGAGCAAGTTGGCCATCCGGGCGTGAAACGGCATCGAAAGGGAACTCAAGGACTTCCCGGATCAAGACCGACAGCGTCTACGCGACGAACAAGCCCGGCCCATTGCCCAAGCCCTGTACCAATGGATGATCTTGCAACGGCAGAAGGTGCCGGGCGGTTCGGGTACTGCCAGAGCATTGGATTACAGCCTGAAACGCTGGACGGCGCAGATGCGCTACCTGGATGATGGGGCGGTGCCGATCGACAACAACCAGGTGGAAAACCGGATCCGGCCCTGGGCGACTGGGGCGCAATAACTGGCTGTTCGCCGGTTTCCTACACAGCGGCCAGCGTGATGAGCCTGGTCCAATCGGCAAAGCTGAACGGCCACGATCCTTACGCCCATCTGAAGGACGTGCTTAACCGGCTGCCGATGCCCATTGGCGAACTCCTGCCGCACAACTGACAACCGGTCATCACTAACAAGATGTGACTGCCGGACGCTTACGGAACAATCGCTCCTGGATTTCCTCACCGGCTTTGGGCACGCCGCAGCGAACCCATTTGCTCTCAGCCAGTACGCTGGGCAAGTCAACTTTGGGGAGCCCCCGGGGCAGAAGCGGCCAACCGTGATCGGTAACGACGCACACTCGCTTCCAGTCACGGTCGTGGCCTTCATCGTCAATGTCACCAGACTCACACTAGTCGAAACCTTCCCCTGGCTCTCCTCTATTTTACCCAGCAGCGTCCAGCTGACGTCCTCCAGCCGTTTCTTGAGGTGATAACCGCCTTTCAGGGACTGGCCGGTCGCTGCCACGGCGGACCCGAAATCCGCGCTGCCATCTTCCCCCCGAATTTTATCCCGGACCGGTGCAACCACCGCCGTGCCAGTGGAGGTCACGGTCTGCTAGAGGACGCTGGCAGGGCTACCTGGATGTCTGGGTTAAATATGGCGACGTCTCGGATAACCTTTAACAAGGTATCGACCACTTTCACTTGTAAGGCCCCGGATTAGCAGTGGTTATCATTCATCGTTATCCTTTCCAAAATCTGACCTCACCCACTCTGCCTCCCTGACATAGCTTTCTGATAAGCCCCGCAAGGTCACTGCTAACCTGTGGAAGCCTGCGTTCTCAGCATCCTCGGCCTTCTTCCCGTACTTCTCAGCTAGATCCATTTCCGGCTTACCGGATGGGTCAACCGTGTGAACACCGCGAGAGTTGTACAAAGCGGTTCTGAAACCATCACGCATCTCGTCCGAGTAGCGATCATTCAGCGCTCCAGCCACGGTTTTGTTGATCCATAAACCATCTTCATCGGCAGGTGAATAAATTAAGGCTTCGCCAATGTTGATAAGTGCAACTTCCAAATGACCTGTCTCTATACAGACCTCTCTAACCCTTTGAAGCCAACCTTTTAAGTGCCCAGAATCAAACGTTCCGTCATCCCTAAGTCCAGGCGGTCTAGTCCACTCACTGAGCAATCGGTAGGCGTTGGTGGCTATAGCCTTTTGTTCATCAGAAGGCTCTTCGGCTTTGTCTCCCTCTTTGTTCGAACGGTAAATAAGTTGAATCACTTCGCAGAAAAAATCAGGCTCATTGGCCAATTTCCGATGTAGAAAAACAGGTTTGTTCCCATCGAGTTGATTAAGTAATGGCAAATAAGCCCATTCAACTCTGAAAAGGTCATCATCACTAACGGAGCTATCCGACTGTAAGTGCTTTATTAGCTCAACCATGTGATAACTATCCATGGCATGGTTTGGCTCGCTGGATTTCAGTGCTCCAAGAAGAGCACGTACGCACTGACTTGGATCAATTGTATTCTTCGAGTGCAGCATTCTTTCCAGACAGTTTATGGCAGCGTGTGGCCGCCCGTATTCGAGTAGCTTATCAATGGCATATCCAATATCTTCCTCGGCCTCGTAGGGAAAAGCACTTGCCCGATTCCAGTACTGACCCTCATGTTTGCCGAGCCACTGGCCTACTCGCTCCCAAGCATCTCGAGTGAAAGGCAAACAAGCCAGAAATTGTCCTATTTGTCTGTGGCTCCATTCCGCTCTATTTAATCTGTCGCACCAAGCCCAACCCTCATCATGACGGCGACGCCATATAAAGGCACTCACCACATCCAAGTGCTTTTCGTTCTCCGAATCCAAGAAATCCGGCAACAGTGTTTTCTCAATCTCTGGTGTCGCTATGGCAGCCAACGCGGCGCCAAAATCGCGAGGTGATGTAACTGATTCGGCAAACCGAATTGCTCCATCGATGCCATATTGTTCCGTAATTTTTTGGACAACTGATGTTCGCCGCTCATCGAGCTTTATGCGCTGCTCTTTCCAGTTTCCAGATTCCTCATAGAGATCGAAGTCCCGACCGGAAAACAGTTCTGCGTATAAAAGAAACGGATCGGTTGGGGCCAGTCCTTCCATGGCCACCTCAATTGGCGCTATCAATTCGTTAGGCAAAGCCCATTTAGCGTCAGCGTGGCGCCTGTGCTTTTTAGTGAACTTGCTGAGTCGACGCCACAGAGACTGCTTCTGCTCCTCTGGAAGGCCTTTAATGGCGTCTGAAGAAAGAGTTTCTATGAGTTGATCGAAAGCAGGCTTTGTCAGGCTCTCAAAGCGATCGATCAAATCGGAAAGCTTTCCAACATCCTGTCCCGCGGCACTCACCACAAGCTCTGCATAGGTCGAGGTTTGCTGCCAATACTCGTTCGTAGTGACCCCTTTTTCCCAATCGTCCGGGATGGCTTCCCTCCATTTTGGCTTGTGGGTGCCGCTAGTAGTCTGATGTTGATTGGGTAATAGGCTTAGGAGCAGGTTCCAGCCGACATCTGGCCATTCACTGAGAACGGTCTGTACCGCCACTTTGCGCTTTTCAATGCTCGCAAGAGTATGCGGCATCCAGGGAAGCAAAATATCCGTCAATGAATTTCCAGGACGGTTTGCCCATTGGCCCCCGGGGTCATGACTTGCCAACTCAGCAAGTAGATCACATACGGGAACGAGAAACTGTTCCTCCCAAGCCAAGCCCTCCAAAGCCCAAAGCAACCCTGTCATGTAGTTGCTCCCATTGAAGCCGTTGCCCTCCTGCGCAAAGAGTTCATCAAAAGGGCTGGGCTCCAGCCGAAGGGCTCTTTGAACCGCCTCAAGAAACTCCCTGGGTGCTGCTTCGGCCAGCGAGGGGAGAAGGTTGTTAAGGCTACCCCACAGGCGCCAGTCAGCTCCGTCAAAGATCTCCCGAATAGCGAGAACGGCAGTGATTTCAGCATTTCCCTGAGAGCAATTGTTACAATACTCTGGCAGAGCCCCAAGGATCGCTAGCCCTTCAGCAACGCCCTGCCGAATCGCTGGGGACCAATTCGGAACTTTCCCGTGAACTCTGGCAGCGTAGCGTTCATCTGAAGGCAGTTCGAAAGCTGGGTCTGACTCCTTAAGAATGGATACAGCCAGTTCTTTAAAAATATTCAAGTTTTGATCGAGAATTCGAGAGCCGAGTTGCCGCCAGAGCTCTGATCGATTGAGAACGTTCCAAACTCCGTTCTTAAGGGACAATGGACTACCTGATTGATGGAGTATTTCGCGCGCTTTCTTAATCCAGTCGTCGTAATCTATGCCGAGCAATGCAGTCAGCGTACGTACGTCGCACTCTTGGTTCTCATTCCAAGAACCAATAAGAGTAGCGAGCGCTATATAAGACGCGTCCGGATGTTGCTCCCAGTTTGCCTCATGAGTCTCCCTGCTTGCCCTAAGCCGCTCGGGCACTTCGGTAACGACCTTTTGCTTGAACGCATCTATGACATCTTCTGGCAAGTTGTTGTGTGTGATGGTTCCCGCATCCTGATTCCAGGACTGAACGATATCTACAAGCCGAGACCAGAGCCAATGGGGATATTGAGGGTGGAACTGTGAAATATGAGAGTGAAGCAGTGATATGATTACTCCCGCTTCACCGCCTAGGTCATAGCCCAACAAGTGGAAGTGCCGTAGAAAGCTATATAAATCCGCTTCTCTAACATCAGTCCCGCCATTTGCAACCTTCAAATGATGCTTAATGGCCTCTAGCTTTTCAACGCTTTTGGATGGACTAAAGTTAGCTTGCTTTACGTTTCTGAGGAATTCGTCAACGTTTTTTGTATGTCTTGCTTGATTCAAAAGCCAAGGAACATTCTTGGCGTCGACCCCATTCAAAGGGCCAGTTATTAATGCAATTACGTCTTTATTCTGTGAAAACGTGGCCGGATTATTAAAGTCATTCCAAGCGGACTGAATGACCTCTCCGAAAACAGCATCCCGCTTGGTCACTGAGATAGCGTGCTTTACTTGACCAATAAGCTTTCTTCGCTCTTTGAGGTCTGTATTCTTAACGTAGACGATCAAGTCATCGGTATCATACCCATCGATCTTGCCTTGCAGCTTGATTTCACTAATGGGCCAGCACGGTAAACTGGGCGCGAATCCACCGGTCAGCATTAGAGCAACGAACGAGGCCTGCACCTGCGCCTCAAAATGCAGTCCTCCTCCGCCTGTTGAAAAGGGATTGCTCAGCTTGCTCACCTATATTCTCCTATACAAACCTTTCTTCAACCAAAATCAGATGGCTGTCATTTATCTAATCACCGCTGATGATGCTACGCAGAGCCCTTTTAAGATTTGGGTTCTGGTCACGAATACTTATCCCGATTCTCCTGACAATGCTGTCTTACAACTTCAACCCAGCGCTCATACCAATGCCAATATTTTCCTGCCACCAAAGCACCGTATCCTTTGGCTGGATTCTTCGCATCAAGTTGCTTCCATAATTCTGTGTGATTATGAAGTGAAAACTTGTAATAACCTTGATCTTTCATCAAGTCCACAACTTGTTTTGGCAGGTACTTCATTCTTTCAGTTTCTTTAATTACTGCGTATTCTTTATTAATAGTCTCTGCTAGAGGAGAGTTACTTTTAACAAACTCGATAACACGATCAGCTTGCCCTTTACGATTTGCCGTTTTAGGGACGAACAGAATCCTATATGCATAGCGGGGATTAGAAAACTCTTCATCTGACAACCCCAAATCAAAGCTCTGAATGTAACTCTGTATATTTGAAGGCAATCCCGGCTGATCTTCCAACAACTCTTTTTGCTCAGTAGATATCGTTGAAAACTGCAGACTAAAAGAAAGATGTCTTTCGACTCCTTTGTCAGTTCCAAACAGTTGTTTTATGTATTCATTATAGTTAAGCCCACATGCCTGAAAGCGCGCGCTTAATACATCGTCTATCCGTGTTGTCATCTGATGCTCGATTTCGTGACGCAATCCGATCAAAAAACGCAGGTTATTAGACGTGTCTTTATCCAATGGAGAATCGGCATCATTCAGGCAGCGCTCAAGCTCCCAGTACTTGTAAGCACCATGTTTGGTTTTGTCGAATTCACGCCGCTGTCCTCTCTGCTGGTAATATCGATACTCAATTTTCTGATCCCTGAAATAAGCATGGAGAAGATACGTCCAAGCAATAATCATCAGAACCACATAGGATTCCGACTTGAAGCTGATATTCGGGTTGTTGAAAATTTGCACAGCAGCAAGAGCAGCCTCTCGAGATTTTTTTAAGAGTTCGCCCTTAATGGAACCAACACGTCGAATCCGCTTGCTCATCTTACTTCCTCCTGAATTCTCTGCTGCCATGCCAGCACTATGGCCTTGTTCCCTTTAGCCACCTCTTGAATGATTGTTGCCAGTGCCGCTGTCTCGGTCTTGTGCGTTCCAACATAACCGGAACGAATCAAGCTAAGCATGTCGGCTTCTCGGAGATAGGTTCCATTCAGGGCTTCGTAGCTGAGGCGAACCCCGCCCATAGGGCCTCTGGCTTCAGGGGCCGCAAGTATTTTGTTCAGATGATCAAGGGAGACAAAAAACGACTGGTGAGTATCTTCTATGACCTTTCGCTTCACAAACTTGAAGAAAAATGGGTTACGACTCAGCCTGTAGTCACTGAAAGGACCTGCCAAGTTGGGGAGCTGCATCCGGGCGATTTCATCGCGCAATTGCTGGTTAGGCCGAAATATCCAATCACGGTTGTCTTTATCCTTTTTGTCTTCTTCCAGCATCTTGTACTGGACCATCACTATGTTGCCCAGGGTTTCGTTAATATAGATGAGATCAACGCCAAGCATTTGTTCCAAGGGCAGTTTGTTAGCGGTGTAAATTACCAGCCGCTCATCTCCTTTTCTAAAGACAGCTCGCCCTGTCACGTCAGTGGAAACAGCGTCGAACCCAGGCAGACGCGATGCATCTGAATGCACCACGTTATCCTCGTAGAGGTGAGCTCCGATTAGACCGAGGCCAGATGATGCACCTCTCTTCAGGATTAACTGATCCGGCAAGGCACTGCTCCGGATTCCAAAAGCGACCATTGCGGACTTAATGGCATCTTCCTGTGCCCAGGTGGTGTTAGTTACACGCCTCAAACCTGGCAAAAGGGAGAGAGCTGTATCCAGCGCAGTCTGATTCCGGTAATCAGCAGCCAAGAGTTCGACTAAGTGTGCGCTGAGTTTGGGCGAAAGATTTGTAACTCCCCCCTCATCTGGAAGACGGTCCCTCAGTAAGCGCTTCATTCGAGAGTCGGCAACCAAGCTCTCCAAACTCTCAATTGAGTCGGGTTTCAACACTCTAAGTTTCTTGAGGGTTATTCGTGAGTCAAATGTACTAACCGCAGTTTTACGGGTGACTGTGGCTAGATAACACTTGGTTGCATCGTCGTCGTGAACCTCAAGCAGGCAGGGCGTTGGCAGTTTGACAACCTGGAAGATGAAGTGGGGTTTAACCATGGTGAGATGTTCAAACCCCTGCCGTGAATTGTGCAGGGATTCAGAAAACGCCTCATCGAGGCGAATCAAGATCATAGGCTTTTTCTTGACCCAATTGGCGATCTTGACAGCTGTACTCATTTGACCGCCTCCCGAGCAGTCCGTTTCTCAACTAGGGTCACATGGTAATCGTTGATGCGCTCACCTTTGAAGGTTTGGTACCAGGGCGCTGACTCCACATCCTTACCGCGGTCTTTGGTCCATTTGATGTTGGGTTTGTCGCGCAGGATGCCAGCGCCTTTTTTTTGGCGTCGCCTACGGTCATGAAGGGGCGGATGTTGAGGCGGACGCCGTCGTTGAGGTCCGGGTCCCAGCCTATGGATTGCTGTTCAATAGGCTTCCAGCGGACGAAGATGTCGTAGGGGGCTTTGCCTTCGAGGATCTGTTCCAGTTTCTTCTTCAGGGATTCAGCGGCGGCCCGGCGTTCTTCGGAGCCGTCGACGCCGCTGGCTAGGTCCTGCTTTTGGCGGCTGATCCAGTCGCCCAGGTAGGTGTAGATCAGGGTTTCCAGGTTCTTGCGGTCCAGCTTGTGGTAGTTGACCGAGGCCGCGAAGTCGCCGGACAAGCCATCCCATATATGCCAGATAAAGGCGCAGTGGACACGCAGGGAAAGACTGTCCGGGTAGCCGTGACGCTCCCGGCGCTGCCGGGTTTTCAGGTTGTGGTGTCGGCTTTCCATTTTGCTGTCCCTTTTTGCCATGCCGTCCCCAATCGCGGCCTGGCGGCGCCTTTCTGGCGCGGGGCTTTTCGTTGTACGAGTGTGAACTTTATCACATACGTTGGTTTGAGCCAGTCCGACAGCTCCCACTTTCTTCGCGACAGGAACTGTCGCCCCCAGCATCCATACTCGCATTATCGCGTCCGAGCCAAATCATGTTCCGCCACCGGCCAGCGATGCCATTAGCAGACGACAAACAATCGGGATGGATAAGAACGATGCTCCACAATTCGATGCGAAGGATTCTCTCTCGCCACGGGGATTCCAGCACCACGGAACCAGCTATTTCATTCGGGATGACAATGAGAATGGGCGCCAAACACCTCTACTCAAGCAAATTTCAGATACATACCACCGTCATGACGGAGCCCCCGGTGTGGCTTCTTGTCCTGCTCTTTCCCTCATCCCCCAATATGGAGACGGTATGTTCCCCATTTGCCCCA
Source organism: Alcanivorax sp. 24 (assembly GCF_004360225.1). GTDB lineage: Bacteria > Pseudomonadota > Gammaproteobacteria > Pseudomonadales > Alcanivoracaceae > Alloalcanivorax > Alloalcanivorax xiamenensis. Next base: position 44,461 of record NZ_SNUA01000022.1, on the reverse strand, counting down.
AATGCGGCTCTTCCCGAACCCTCCGGCATCACGACGGCCGCAAGGTCTGCGGCGCTCTGGGCTCGGCAGCCGGTGCCGCCGGCGGTTTTTCCGCCGCGCTGTCCGGCGCTCGCGCCGGCATGGTCGTGGGTACCCTGGCGGTGGGATTTGGCCCGGCGGTGGGATTTGGCCCGGCGGTGGGCGGTCTGGCGGGGGCCCTGGTAGGAGCCCTCGCCGGCGGCTTTGCCGGTGGTTCCGCCGGTGCCTTGGTCGGCGACATGCTCGATGATCTGGTGCTCGACAGCCAGGAGTGTCTGGAGTGCGGTCATCGCTTTCCGGCTCCGGCCCAGCCTCCGCCTTCCAGGGATTGATGTCCCCTTTCCCCTCTTGTCTTGTTCAGCCCGCGCTTGCGGGCTTTTTTATGTTTGGAGACCGCTATGGCCAAAGATGTCCCTTCCACGTGCGAGGACAGCGTACTTCACCGCGTGCCGTGTTATCTGTCCCGCGACGAACTGATTAACACCGCCTCGGCGCTGTTACTGGAGGACCTGGTCAGTCAGGACCGCCTGTCCGATCCCGAGGAGGCGGTGGACTTCCTGAAGCTGACCCTGGCGCAGCACCCCACCGAGCACTTCGGCGTGCTGTTCCTGACCAACAAGAACCGGGTGATCGCCTACGAGCACCTTTTTCAGGGGTCCATCGACACCACTACCGTCCATCCCCGGGTGATCGCCCAACGGGCGTTGGCGCTGAACGCGGCGGCGGTGATCCTGGCCCACAACCATCCGTCCGGCTGTTCCCAGCCCTCGACGGCGGATCGCACCAGTACCCGCCGGATGACGCAGGCGTTGGAGCTGGTGGACGTCCGGGTCCTGGATCATCTGATCGTGACCCCCACCGAATGGACCAGTCTCGGCCGTCTCGGGTTTCTTTAAGTGGATTTGAGCGGGCGTCGTCCCGCGCCCCACCCACCTGTCTGACGGCCTTGCCCACCTTCGTTTCTTCTCTTTCTTGCCGGCCCGTCATCCGACGGCAATCCCTATTGCTCTCCATTAAGGAAAGTCATCATGGCACATCTTGTCGAAAACATGGCCTATGTCGGCCAAACGCCCTGGCACGGCCTGGGCAATCGTTTAACCCCGCATCAACCGCTTGAGGTCTGGCGCCACCAAGCCGGCCTGGACTGGCACATCGAAGAAGCCCCGGTCCGTTTTATCGACAGCCCGCGCGGCGGCCTCGGGGAGATCCTGTCCTTCGAGGATCATAAGGTGCTCTATCGCTCCGACAGCCGCGCACCGCTTTCCGTGGTCAGCCAGCGTTACAAGGTGGTGCAGCCGGAGGCCATATTGGAGTTCTACCGGGATCTGACCGAGGTGTCCGGCTTCGAGCTGGAGACCGCCGGAGTCCTCAGGGGTGGCCGCAAGATCTGGGCGCTGGCCCGCACCGGCCAGACCGGCGTGCTCAAGGGCAGCGACCGCACCGACGCCTACGTCCTGCTGGCCACCGCCTGTGACGGCACCATGGCCACCACGGCCCAGTTCACCAGTGTTCGGGTGGTCTGCAACAACACGCTGGCGGTGGCGCTGAACGGCCAGAGCCAGGCGGTGAAGGTCTCCCACCGATCGGTGTTCGATCCGGACGCGGTCAAGCGCCAGCTGGGGATTTCCGTGTCCGCCTGGGACGAGTTCATGTACCGCCTCAAGCGGCTGAGCGAGCGCCAGGTCAAGGACACCGAGGTACGGACCTTCCTCCGAGGCGTCTTTCAGGACGAAACCGCCCAACGGGCCAAGGCGACGATCACGCCCGTCAACGAACGCGCCATGGAAACGGTCAGGGCCCTGTACGACGGCCGGGGCCGGGGCGCTCATTTGCCCTCCTCACACCGCACCGCTTATGGCCTGTTGAACGCGGTCACCGAGTTCGTCGATCACGAACGGCGCAGCCGCACCGCCGATCATCGCCTGGACTCCGCCTGGTTCGGCCAGGGCGCCACCCTCAAACGCAAGGCGCTGGACCAGGCACTGCGGCTGACGGCATGACGCCCTTTGCCCACGACATGCCATACCCCCACCAGAGCGGTAGGCTCTGGTGGGCGTTGTTATGGAGGATAATCGATAATGAAAACGACCCCACTGTATTTCCGCCCTTGTGGACAGGCGGCGGACCGGGTCAGTGAGACCTTACCCACGGGGGTAGCGGCCGTTTGGGGAGCCGCCCTGTTCGACGGCTTGATGGGCTCACCGGAAGTCCCCGGTCGCGGCCCGCGTCTTCGGCCCTGCGGGCACGGCGAATGGATCGATCTGATCTGCGCCAGCACCCGCTATCTGGCGCCGCTCTGGACCTGTTGCCGGCGCTACTGGCCACCGGGCGCACCGGAGGACGGGGCCTTCGAAGCGGACGTGGTACGCCCCTTCGGTGAACTGCTCGGTTACCATTTGGTTCTGCACCAGGGGCAGTGGCCCTCGGACACTGAAGCGGAAGCGGTCATCCACGATCTCGTCACCGCGTTTTTTTATCGGTATCCGTCGGGGCCTTCCGCGTCCGCGTAGCCCACTCTTCCCCGATCTCGTCTTCTCTCTCCCTTCTCGATCCAAGCCCTGCGACAGCCGAGCGGCTGCCGCACGGCCCGGTTATGGAGTACGCCCCATGAACCCTCACCCTCATCGCCCACAACGGCGCCGCCCGGCTCTGCGCCTAGTCTCCACCAAACGTCTCAGCCGAGCAGACTGGCTCGAAGTCCGCAAACAAGGCCTGGGTGGCAGCGACGCCGCCAGCGCCATCGGCCTCAATCCCTATCAGTCCCCCCTGGAGCTGTGGATGATCAAAACCGGGAGGGAGGACGCGTTGCCCACCGCGCCTCAGGACGACCTCGCCTCCCCCCTGTATTGGGGCACCGTGCTGGAACCCATCGTGGCCGACGCCTACGCCCGTCACACCGGCCGCAAGGTGCGCCGCGTCCACGCGGTCCTGCAACATCCGGATTCGGACAAGGCCTGGATGCTCGCCAATCTGGACTACACCGTGGTCGGGCATCCCGACGTCCAGATCCTGGAGTGCAAGACCGCCGGAGAGTACGGCGCCCGCCTCTGGCGGGACGGGGTACCGGACTACGTTCAATGCCAGGTCCAACACCAGTTGGCCGTCACCGGCAAACAGGCGGCCGATGTCTGCGTGCTGCTCTGCGGCCATGAGATGAAAATCTTCCGCATCCCACGGGACGACGCCGTGATCGAGCGATTGATCGAACGGGAGCGGACGTTCTGGCGCCACGTCGAGAACGACACGCCGCCCCCCGTGGACGGCAGCGCCTCGTCGGACCGGGCCCTGCGGGCGCTCTACCCCCACGACGACGGGGCGGTGCTGGATTTCACCGACGACGCCGGACTGTGCGGCGATTTCGACGAGCTGCTGGATCTGCGCGAGCACCTGGCCCGGCTACAGGCGCGGGAATCCCGGCTCAAGCAACGCCTCCAACAGGCCATGGGCCACGCATCCCGCGCCCTTTTTGGTAACGGCGAGGTGTCCTGGAAGCGCAGCGCCGACAGTACCGTGCTGGACAATGAACGGCTGCTCCAGGTCCATCCCGGATTGCTCAAGCGCTACGGGAAAGTCAAACCGGGCACACGCCGATTTCTGATACGTACATGATCTCTTCCGGGGCGGACGGCCATTTAGCATTGCGGCTAACCCGCCTCATTTCGAGAAAAAACCTTGGCTTCCAAGGGCTTTAGTTCAGGCAGAAGAGCCAGCAGCAGTTTTACCATCGGCTCGGACACCGAAGACCGCGCCCCGCTCCACAGACCTGAAAGTCTTGCGTACTGCTTCGCCCCCTTTGGAAAAAGGTCAGCATCACGATCATACGTCTTTGCTGCGTACGCGATGAGCCGTATGTGCTCAGCCTGGTGATTCAAGGCCTGATTAGCCAGCCACTTCCATGATTGGCGGCTATACACCCGACCATCCCTAATAGAAAGCAGGATTTTTATTAGCGAATGGTAGCTATCAACATCTCCAATCCCCAAGGATTCCAGCCTTGAATGATATATCCCATAGTCGAACTCGCCCGGCTCGCTGTCTTCAATGATCCGCTCTTCAATCTGAGCCAACAGCCCCACTGAAAGCCCCGCTTGAACATCGAAATACTGCTCACTTCCGCTCTGAAGCAGGTGCAAATCCAGGTCCGACAGTTCAACCAGGGCCTGTTTCCAAAAGTAGCCATCCCTATGATGCAGATAGAGCCGCCGCCACATCCTCAAAAACAGCCGGCCTTTCTCTTCTGATAATGACCTTACCTGATCGTCCAGAGAGAAAATAAAGCCTCCATTCTGCTCGGTGATGTCTTTATGGAAGGCGCTCTCTCTTCCCGGCGTAAAGTTCTCCGCCACCCAAACCAATGGGATGTCCAACTCACTGTAGGCAACATGCCGATCCGCGATAACCTGGGTAAACAGAGGGCTTACCTGAAGCTCTATCGCAACCCTCTTGCCGCCCTTTTTGAGCAGGACATCTGGCTTTCTGCGATGTTTCCGACCGTCATTCCCAACACCAGTCACGTAGCGCGTATCAAGAGACTCAAGTTCCAGCCCTGGGCTGATGTGAACCAGCTTGGCGACCCATTCCTTCAGTTTTCTGTGCTTTTCACTTTCGCGAACACCATCATAGATCAGCGCCTCGATCACACCCCTTGCAAGCCCCGACTCTCTGGCCAGATCGCAGCCCTTAGCCGTATTCGGAGCGTGAGAGAAATAGAGGACATGATCACCGCCCATCTTCAGCTTTTTGGAATGGACCTGCAGCGCCGAAAAACATACCGGGCAGCGCAACGTGACCGCGTCATCGCCCCCTTTAGCCTTTTGGATTCGAGCCATATTTCTTACCCGAAACCCAAATACTTGATCTTGGGCAAGCGCTTCGATCGAGATCAACCGCTCTTCTTCCGACTCTTCAGCTAATAGCGCGTACGGAATATGAGGCTGGTGAGGCGCCCTGTAGCTTTCGGACATGCATCCCCCCTATAGAACAAACCGGTGCTCCCAACCAGAAAACCCGAGGCGATCAAGAAAACAAGGCGGTTACCTCGCTTACTCCACGGAGGCCTCCCACCCACGTCACACGGCATTTTCCGAATCGGTATCTACTTTTCGGCCCAAACACCTAATATTCAAGAGGATAACTCCCCATGATTAAAGGTCTTTCCATCACGCCGCCCGTGATCGGCCGGATCAGCATCGGCCGCATCGTCGAAAAAGACGGCAAACGTCGGCCGGAAAAAGACGATCAGTTCACGCTCACCACCCAGATCCAGACCCGCCAGGGCTGGGTCACCCACCCTCTGGACGGACAGCTGCGTGCGGACGCCCCCGGCGGCAAGCTACGGAGCCTACCCGTGCGGCTGTTGTTCAACGATCCGGATCTCAACCTGAGAGCCGATTACACCCGTTTCGATCGCAACACGGGACGTCCTCTGTGTGTGGGGGATGGGGAAACCTGCCGGCGGCGGACCGAGGACGGCGTTCAGTCCTTACCCTGTCCCGGGCCGGAGGCGTGCCCGCTGGCCGGCGAGGGCGCTTGCAAACCCTACGCCCGGTTGAGCGTCCGGATTGGCGATGACGATGATGTCGGTGTGTTTCTGTTTCGAACCACCAGCTACAACAGCATCCGTACCCTCACCGCCCGGCTGCACTATTACCACGCCCTGTCCGGCGGGCACCTCGCCACCCTGCCGCTGTGTCTGAAACTGCGCGGCAAGAGCACCCGGCAAAGTCACGGCACCGCGATCTACTACGTGGATTTGACCCTGCGTGAAGAGCAGCCTCTCGACGTGGCCCTGGTCGAGGCTCGCGATCTGGCGGAGACCCTGGCGGCTCGCGGGTTCGATCAGGCTGCCCTGGATGCCGCCGCCAGAGCGGGGCTGGCCAACGGGGCCTTTGAATACAGTGAGGATGAAGGGCTGGAGGTGGTGGAAGAGTTCCCGCCGGACGCTTCCGGCTCCGAACCGCATAAGAGCGGTCCCAAGTCAGGTGAGGTACCGCCCTCCGGGCTGCGCCAAAAGCTGGGACTGGCTCATCCCTCCGACGCTAATCCAGCGTCTCCATCAAGGCCAGGAGGGCCTGGCGTCGCTTGACCGGCATGCGACGGAAGGAGAGCAACAACGCTTCCTCCGCATCATTGCGTGCCGACAAGGCCTTCGGGGTTTCCGGCAGACCGCCCTCCCCCTCGCCGTAGACCAGCTCGTCCAACGAGACGCCGAGCACCATGCTCAGCCTGTGCAGTAAACGAAAGCCCGGCTTTTCCCGGTCATTTTCCCAGGCAGACACGGAGGCTTTGGTCACCTCCAGCTCAAAGGCCAATTGTTCCTGGGTCATTCCCAGGCGTCGCCGGGCTGACTTCAGACGCGTGTGAAAGCCTGACATTAGGGGGCCTCAGCATGGATGACCCCTAGCACACTATGGAATATCCATACTTTTGTCGTATGGCATAAATAGACCTCAAAAGTATATTTATACCATACTTAATTAGTACGGAATCCGTGAACCAGCCCTCACTTTCCGAACTTGAAATAACTCAAAACACCGCTCTGGCGTCATTGCCCGGCTGACCACCTTTTGGGGAGAAACGGCAAAGCCACATAAGCGGTGATACGGCACGGAAGAGCACACAGAGGACCTCCCCCTGCACCCGGTTCGGGTCCCTTTTGCCGATTGGCAGCTTCAATACCTAAAGGAGTCATCATGATCAAACGATGGACCGGCCTCAGTCTTATCCTGGCCTGCTTGATTCTCACCGCCTGTGGTGGCAGCGGTGGCGGCAGCCACCCTGGTAATAACGGCGGCACCCCACCCACTAATCCCGACGACGGCGGAGACGACAACGGACCACCGCCCGGCACCATTAACGTGTATCCCAAGGCGGATGCCGGACCGGATCAGAACGTCAAGGTAGGGGATACCGTTACCCTCGATGGCTCCGCCAGTTTTGACGAGGATAACGATCCCCTGACCTATCGCTGGAGGTTCGTCTTTGTACCGGATCGCAGCACAAGCGCGGAGCTGAGCGATAAGAGTGCCGTCAAACCGACCTTCGTTGCGGACATGGAAGGCACGTACGAGGTCGAACTGATCGTCAGCGACGGCAAGGCCAACAGCAAAGCGGATACCGTCACCATCACGGTGGCCTCTGCCAATAGCGCACCCACGGCGCACGCTGGTGACGACCAATCCGTGAAGACCGGACAACGGGTCGAGGTGGACGGCCGTGACAGCCAAGACGCCGACGGCGATCTTCTGACCTACCAGTGGTCGTTTGTATCCGTGCCGGACGGCAGTGCGGCGGTACTGGAAGACGCGAGTTCCGTCGTGGCCGCATTCACTCCGGACGTGGACGGTGAATACCGTTTGTCACTGGTGGTGAACGACGGCGTGGTGGACAGCACCCCTGACGAAGTTGTAGTTACTGCCAGTACGCCCAACAGCAAGCCCGTCGCTAACCCAGGCGGTAATCAGACCGTTAATGTCGGCGACACCGTTACTCTGGATGGCAGCAGCAGTCACGACGCCGACAACGATCAGATCACCTATCAGTGGCACTTCGTAACCCGGCCTGCGGGAAGCAATGCAGAGCTCTCTGGTGACACCACGGTATCCCCGAGCTTCACGGCAGATGTCGAAGGGGACTATGTAGTAAGTCTGGTTGTCAATGACAGTCAAGAAGACAGCGACAACGCCAACGTTACGATCACGGCACAAGAAGTAGACCTGCCGCCGGTCGCAGTCATCAACGCTAGCACTACGTCAGCAATGGTGGGCGAGGTCGTTAACCTTGATGCTGATGGCAGCTACGATCCGGAAGGACGCATTCTCCGAGGGACCTGGACGCTGGTCTCAAGGCCGGAAGGCTCCAATGCGGAGATTGATACCAAAATTAACACTTGGAGGGAAATTAGTATCCGGACCGACGTTGCTGGTTCGTACACCATTGAACTCATCGTCACCGAAGGAGGACAAGAAAGCGAACCGGCGCGCGTCGTTATCACGGCAACCGAGCTGAACCGTAAACCTACCGCAGACGCAGGCGAGGACCAGACCGTCAATATCGGCGATCTCGTGACGCTCGATGGCTCTAACAGCATCGACCCCAACGACGATGTCATCAGCTACAGCTGGTCGTTCCGTTCAACGCCGACGGGCAGCGACCTTACTGAACTGACTGACCCCACCAGTGTCGCGCCTTCCTTCACCCCTGACATCGCAGGAGACTACATCGTCCAACTGGTTGTTAACGACGGCGAGTACGACAGTGATCCGGTTACGGTGAAAGTCACGGCTGTGGATCCGCTTATAGACGGTCTGAAACTGGAGTCCTACTCCTTCGGCAGTTGGAACGATGAGACATTGTCGTATGTCTCCAACGGGTCAATGTCTAAGACCGAGACGTGCGTGGGCTCCTGCCCGAACTACGTCACTCTCGAAGAGTATCGGATTACCGCCATCGGAGGAGACTACACGCTCGACAACGTAGAAGCCGTCGTCATCACGCCAGGCTACGATCACCTCAACCCGCTGATCGATGGGCTCTATACGGGCCAAACGATCACCAAAGGCAGTACGGTCAGCTTCGACTTGAACGTAGGCCGTATCAACGTCAATCAAGTCAAAGTGCGGTTCTCATTCGATGTCGTGGAGACAGGAAAACGGTTTGAATCCAACATCACTCTGACTCTCAGGATCTGAACTCTACAACTAGAACGCCCGGGGGAATTTCTCCCGGGCTCTTTCCGCCTGCCAGCTATTCCGCAACAAGTAAAGTGCGAAGGCAATCGGCCAGTTTGCTTGTGCTAGATCTCGGGGACGAACCCCCAATAAACGTACGAATAGTCCTAGTGCAACAACTCGGAAAAGGAATACTGAGTGAAACCCCATCGCAACCCGAGACGGGAGAGCGCCCTCGCAATCGTGATTGTGGGGCTGGGAGTGGCCGCTTTACTTGTTGCCCTGCTCTTCGGAGCAACCGATGAGAAGATCGGCAAGCTCGCCGCTTCCGGCGCCCTGATCCTGGGGATCATCGGCGCCTCACAGCTATGGCGCCAACCTCCTCTGGACCCGCCTCATTCCGACCAAACAGAGGGCAAGCCCTCAACATCAAAGAGAAAAAACCCATGAGACTCATATGGACCCTCTGCGTGCTTACGCTGCTATCCGGCTGCTTCGATCCTACTTTGGACATCAGCACCCGGGAATCCCGGAAAACCTCGTACTTGGCACTCTTGAACAGCCTTCCCGAGGATCAACAGGAGGAGTTCGACGCTCTTGTCATCAAATACCTCGAGGAATACGAGATAGGTGGTCACGTCTACGTCAATGACCTCGAAGATCTCCATGGGCTGACCGCCGCCGAAATCCTGGAGGTCACACAGGAACACAAAGCACGCATAGACAGCATTGTTGCCGAGGAAATGGCGGCACATCAGGAATATCAGGACTACAAAGCCCAAAACCCGGATAAATTCAAGCCCTCAAACTACATGAAGGTCTCAAGACACTACGAACCCGAGTACTTCTCCGGATATCGCTCCGAACTCAAGTTCGTCAACATTTTGAGCCTGGTCGATGAGCTTGAAATTAAAGAACTAACTGTGAATCGGGGGAACTGCCGTATTTATCGGGTAATGGAGGGCCCTGGTGGGAGCCTTCGGCACCCTCTACCCAAGAAAATAAAATACGGTGAGACACTCAAAATACAAGTCGATCATCAATGTAACATTATCGAAGCCCAAATCGTCACAGATCATGGCTCTGGCACCTACACCTTTGACGGATAAACGCCAGCTACCACCAAGGACCGTCGTTCAATTCCTCCTTTCATAGCACAAACCGAGAAAAGACAGTGAAAAATGAACAACACAAAGAACAGACAAACGCCATCTACGTTGCCATGGTGATCGCTTACCTGGCAGCATCCCGAATCATAATATCCCCGGAAAGCGACGGCTTCCTCGAAGGACTTTTTGCCTCTTCATATCTAAAGGCGTTGATGTTAGAGCCAGGCATGGCACCACACGCCCTCTACAGTTCTCTAAAGACGGGAATTCTCATCTCTGTCATCGCGATAGCTTATTTCACCTATATAGGGTCCACCACCAAGATAAAGGTGTCAGCCCTTATCTTGTCTATCCTGGCAGGATCAAAGTGGGTTCTCGAGTACGCTGTCCTGACTTCATTCCTGAACAAGACCACATCTGGCTACGATATAAAGCACTATGTTTACATCGTGTTTATTCTTGCAATTCTTGGGATCGTGGGCATGGCCATAGAGATCGAAGAAAATCAATAAGTTAAGCTCACCGATAAACTACCGAAGAACACAACCTCACCAGCACCAATATCCGGGCCTCTACATCGATAGAGGCCCTTCTCACTATCAGCTTTTCTTTTTTCCTTCGTACGCCATGTCACGTTCTTGTATCCGTTCCACAATCCAAGACTCTATTTCATCAGCCACCCAGCCTGCTGCACGCGCGCCTAAACTGACTTGTTTGGGAAAGCGCCCTTCAGAGATCGCTTTATAAATGGCTGACCGCTTCAGCCCGGTGGTATCCATAACTTCTTTCAACCGCATGATCTTCATGATGATTAACGCCTCGGTATTTTTCTCATGCGATAGGGCTTGGCGGTAAAATATAACCGTTACGACCTTCCCCCCGACTGCACCGAAGGTTCCGGAAACCATCTCCAAACTGCTTTGTGTCCTCTTTGGCCAAATAACTAAGTCGGTTAAATAATCCTGCTATCTGACTATCGCACACTACCGAATGCCGCTTTATCCGGTAGACACCGCCTTCCGGAAAATGCACCAACCCCACCGCTTGCTCCATAGTCCACCCCAACGCACGGGCCCAAGCCGCGACAATACGTTTTGCCAAACCATCTGGACTTGCAATGCGAGGGTCCGCCGGGATATCAGGATCGAACTCGCCCATCCCATTTGCTCGCGGCATTTCGCCAAGGCCTCGGTAGCAATCCCCGTTCAGAAACAAGCACACATGAAAGTGGTGCTGATGAGACACGCCTTGCTCTCTCACGCAAACATATTCGAGTCGACACCGAGGTGCTGTCCTTCCATCCCGCTTACGTTTCATCAGCTCAGCCTCTAGTTGAGCTCGCAATGACTGTATAAACCGTTCTATTAGATCCCCTCGGCGATAATACCCATTTACCGGCAGAGCAAGATCCACCCGCACAGCCATAGTTCTTGGCTGGCTGTGGATAGCCCGTGTCATCGTTTCGTGAATTCGCTCTAAATAGGGGATAAAGAGAGGTCCTCGTTGAAGCTGAACATCGTAGCCTTGCCAAGGGCCTGAGTGATGAAGGGAGAGATTGGTATTATCGTGATTACGTTTTCGCATTTTTAATGCTCCTCAGAACAGTAGTATTCATAGGAGCGAGCCATCATTTATATTTTTATCTTCTCACCTCCCAACCACATCGCCAGCACCTCTTCATTTTCTTACTTATTTTCCATTCATACGAAGAAGATCAATACCAATGACGACGAACCGGTCGAACAGCGCATATTAGTAGATATTCCCAATAACCCTCCCAGAATAGGATGCGCAGCATAACTATATACCGGCATTACCCTGGACCACATTCCATTGCCCTCCTTACTCAAAGCATTTTTCCATCCTCCCGGATTAGACCATTTCCCTCTTTAGACATAGCGATAGAAGCCGTCGATCAGGAACGCTCCTCCAGAAAGTATTTCATTCCCATTAGGAAAATCTACCCAAGGCTACCCGTGCCACTGTCTCTATTTTCAGTAATCAATAGTGCTTTCATCCCAGAATAAAGGCATTTCAGACAGCAATTGCACTCCCTAAACTTCCTCTTGATTATTGTTTTTATTCTCTGTAATTTATACGTGAATTTCTACATGTAGATTACAAGAATGTACGCAAACAGCAGAAAGTCAGCAGCCCCTGTACTAACCATCAGAGAGAAGTATTGGCTGCGCGCCCATTTGGAATTTAACCCTGAGGCGCTTCCTTTTGGGTTCCACAACGAAATAATGAGCATCGAAACAATAGATGAGGACTTATCTGACCGATGGAGTGACAGAGGGATCACTGATTTGGTCAGTGGATGGAGGGAAAGACACTTCCTCCCCGATAATGAGTTGGAGTGGATATCAGCCAGCGATCAAAGACAGTTAATTTGGCTCATTAACGACCTGGCAAAGTACCCTTTGCCAAACACGCCGCCTTTTCGATACTTTCCCCATCCTGAAACCACGCAGCCCGAGAATCGCTATAGTCGCATTATTGCCACAATCGATGATTGGCCGTTAAGCATTGAAAAAAAGCGAGCATTCGTTGGGGACGTCAGGCTACTATGGGGAAAATCAAAAATAGCAGGCAGACAGAGCAGATGGCTTGACAGAAAGAATAATGACCAAATGGATTGGGCTATCGACTACATCAAAAGATGCGATCTCCGACAGCAAGGCCGGACTAGGTTCTCTTTCCCTCACACGGACAATCCGAAAGATAAGCACGCACATATCCTTGGCTTTTTGGATCATTTATACAGTTTAAGCCCTGATGCCCAAGAGCTTTTCATAACGAAGATAAGAAAGACTTGGTCCCAGAAGAAATATCGGGAGTCCGAGAAGGCGAAGAAGCAGGTATACTTCTCGTTAAGCGACGAGGCCAGACGCCACCTTGAACAGCTCGAAAAAGCCCGAAAACAGTCAAAGAATCGCATCATCGAAGACCTGCTCTCACAAGCAGTGAAATCCAGGCCTTTCGAGTAAGCCTCGGCTAACTGGTGGGCAATACGGTGGGCAGCACTCAACAATCCACTCTTAAAAATAAGCAACCCATTGTTTTATAAGGTTTTATTTATTTTTCGCGATAAGCAGATCCAGAATATCGAGTAGAGTCCCCTGGCGTCGGGGAGCGGCTTGCTAGTATGCTCCTTGGTTCTTCTCAGCACCTCCTAGCTGGCAAAACATGAATTGCAGCAAGACAAGACATTCGATCACCGCCCTGCTGCTCAGCTTTTTGATGCTGAGCAGCACCGTGGCAGGTGCCATTGAGGTACCCTACTCGGTGAATGTTGATGCATCATGCCTGATCCATGTTTCCGCTGGTGAACAGCGTGCTGAAACGGTAGAAATCCACACCTCGGATTGTGAGCGTCACCAGTGCTGCCTGCCCCATGGCACAAGCGCCACCCTCACCCATCCACCGTTGTCGGTCAGTCAGGGTTCCGCAGCTAAATGGCGTTTCCCTGCCCATGCACATGCTCCCTCCCTGGCCATTCGCCCTCCTGTGCCACCTCCCAACAGCAACGGTTTGATCTGATTTCAGCTCGGCGATCTTCGCCGTAATCCGTTTCTGGGAGATTGAAATGAAAAGCCGAACCCCTGGCTGGCGCCTCGCCGTGTCGGCCATGCTGTGCCTGGCTGTGCCCGGCCTGCTCATCGCCGACACCCCGGCCGTATCGCCAGGCACCGCCCTACCCCTGCAAGCCGTACTGACCCTTGCCCTGGAACAAAACCCTGGACTCACCGCCTATCCCTACCGGCTCAGGGCCGCCGATGCGGCGGTGCTGCAGTCGGGCCTCAGGCCCCAGCCCGAATTGTCGTTGGAAGTGGAAAACATCGCCGGAAAGGCGCCTCTGAATGGCGTGGAAGGGGCCCAGATTACCGTTGCGCTCAGTCAGTTGATTGAGCTTGGCAACAAGCGCGAGTCGCGCAATGACGTGGCCAGCCGCGCACTCGACACGGAACAGCAGGGCTATGCCATCGCCCGACTCGAGGTGCTGGGCGAAGCGGTGACGCGTTACATTGCCCTGGCACGACATGAAGAAGAGCTGGCACTGGCAAAACGCACGCTTGCCCTGGCCGAAAAGGCGGAAGGCGCCGCCCGCCGCCGCGTGCGCGCCGGCGCGGCCCCGGAGGCGGATCTGACCCGAATGACACTTGCTACCCGTCATGCGGATATTGCCTTCCGCCGTGCGCAGATGGAGCGCCGTCGTGCCAGTCAGCAACTGGCTGCGCTCTGGGGTCAGCAGGGCGCCGATCAACTGCACCCCGCCACGGCGTTGCGGCCGCTACCCACCCTGGCACCACTGGACGAGATCATGAATCGGCTGGAGCACGCGCCGGACCTGCTCAGGCTGGCAAGCGAAACCCGTTTGCATGGGGCACAGAGCCGGCTCGCCAGCGCCCGGGGGAGCCGTGACGTCACCGTGTCCGTCGGTGCTCGCCACGACCGGGAGGGAGATAACAACACCCTGGTGCTGGGCGTCTCCGTTCCGCTGAATTTGAAAAACCCCAATCGCGGTAATATTGCCCGTGCTGAATCCCAGCTTGCAGCCAGCGAAGCGCGGCTGCGGGCCCGCCGGATTGAACTGATGGCCACGCTGGAATCGCTTTACCGCTCGCTGGAGCTGTTGCGTGAGGAACTTGCCCTTATCGAGGAAACCGCCCTCCCCTTGGCCAGACAGCTGTATGCCGGTATCGAAAGCGGCTACCGCACCGGTAGATACAGCCTGCTTGAACTGATCAATGCCCAGCAGGAACAGCTGACACTCGAACACCGGGCCATTGATCTGGCCGCCCAGTTTCATCTGCAACGCAACGAACTGGAACGCCTCACCGGCCTGCCATTTTCCCGGGTCGGCAACCAGGAGGACACTCCATGAGAATGCTTACCCCCTTGTCTCTTGCCTGTCTTTTGACACTCTCCCTGCCAGTGCTTGCGAGCGGAGGCCATGGTCATGAACAAGACCAACATAGCCCCCACGAAGAAACCACCACCGGCCCCCATGGTGGCCTGTTGCTGGAAGAAGACGAGATAACCGTCGAGATACTGAAATCCGAGCATGGGGGCCTGGCTACCATGCAGGCATGGGTCACCCGCGCCGGGAAAGCGGTTAACAAGCTGGCGCTGTCAGCCACACTGACACGACTGGGCGGAGACCAGGAGACGGTCAGGTTCCGCCACGAAGGCTCACACTGGCTTGGCCAGCAGAAAATTCAACCTCCCCACTCCTTCGATATCAGCCTTGAGCTGATGCTCGGCGGGCAGCGCCATGAGTGGCAGTGGGAATCGTACGAGGGACGCGCCGAGATTTCAGAGGCCGCGGCAAAAAAAGCCGGCATCGTCACCCAGGAAGCCAGCGGCGGCGCCATCGACACCGAGATTCAGGCCTACGGACGACTGACCATTCCACCCGAGCGGCGGGCCACTCTTCACGCGCGCTTCCCCGGCCTGGTCACCTCGGTGAAAACCTCGCTGGGCGACGCCGTCACCAAGGGCGATGTACTGGCCGTCGTCGAATCCAATGACAGCCTGCGTGCCTACAGCCTGCGCGCCCCTTTCGATGGCGTGATTCAACAGCGCCATGCCAATGCGGGCGAAGTTACCGGCCAAGAGGCGTTGTTTACACTCATCAACACCGACACCCTGTGGGCGGAACTGACCCTGTTCCCGCAACAACGTGGCGCCGTACAAGCCGGCCAGCCCGTCACCCTGCAGTCTGGTGAGCGACAGTTTGAAAGCCGGATTACCAGCCTGACACCCTCCTCCCGCGATGCCCCGGTCGCCACCGTTATTGCCCGGGTGGCCGTGGACAATGGGGATGACAGCCTGGTGCCTGGCGATCTTGTGGATGCCCGTATCGTCATCGCCAGCGAGCAGGTTCCGCTCCGTGTCGATAACCGTGCCCTGCAGGAAATGAACGGCAGTACCGTGGTCTTCCTTCACGCAGGGAATGCCTATGAAAGCCGTACAGTCACGCTTGGCCGGCGGGACAACCGGTTCAGCGAAGTGCTCGACGGACTCAAGCCGGGTGATCACTACGTCGTCGAGAACAGTTACCTGATCAAGGCCGACATTCTCAAAGCGGGCGCGGCCCACCACCACTAAGGAGAACGCAAGATGATTGATGCCATCGTGCGTTTCTCCATTGAGAGACGCCTTCTGGTGCTGACCCTGGTCCTCGGACTGATTGGCCTGGGCATCTGGAGTTATCAGCGCCTTCCCATAGACGCGGTGCCGGATATCACCAATGTCCAGGTGCAGATCAATACCGAGGCACCGGGTTACTCCCCCCTGGAAGCAGAACAGCGGGTCACCTTTCCGGTGGAGACGGCCCTGTACGGGTTGCCCAGGCTGGACTACACACGCTCGATTTCCCGCTACGGGTTATCGCAGGTCACCGTGGTGTTCAAGGAAGGCACCGACATCTACTTTGCCCGTAACCTGGTCAACGAGCGGTTGAGCGCCATCAAGGGCGCCTTGCCGGATGGTCTGGAACCGGCCATGGGGCCCATGGCCACCGGACTCGGGGAGATATTTCTCTACAGCGTGGAAGCGGAACCCGGTGCCCGCCAACCGGACGGCGGCAAATACGATGCCATTGCCCTACGCGAAATCCAGGACTGGATCATCAAGCCACAACTGGCCCAGGTCCCCGGGGTCGCGGAGGTGAATGGCATTGGCGGCTACGACAAGCAATACCACGTCATGCCCTCACCCAAGCGGCTGCTGCAATTCGGCATCACCCTGGAACAGCTCTCCACCGCATTGCGCAACAACAACAGCAATCGGGGCGCGGGCTACATCGAACGCAACGGCGAGCAACTACTGGTAAGAACACCGGGGCAACTGAAAACCATCCACGACATTGAGAATGTGGTCATCACCGTTCAGGACAGCGCGCCGATCAGGGTCAAGGACGTGGCCACGGTGGCCATCGGCAAGGAGCTGCGCACTGGCGCCTCGACCCGGGATGGCCGTGAAACCGTTCTGGGCACGGTCATGATGCTGATGGGGGAAAACGCCAATCAGGTAGCCCGGGATGTGGCCGAGCGGCTGGAAGCGGTGAAGTCCTCCCTGCCCGACGGCATCAAGGTGGAAGCAGTCTATGACCGTACCACTCTGGTGGAAAAGACCATCGCCACCGTTCGCACCAACCTGCTGGAAGGGGCGTTGCTCGTCATTGCCGTGCTCTTTCTACTACTGGGTAACCTGCGTGCGGCGCTGATTACCGCCGCCGTGATCCCCCTGTCCATGCTGGCGACGATCAGTGGCATGGTCAAAATCGGGGTTTCCGCCAACCTGATGAGTCTGGGCGCGCTGGACTTCGGCCTGATCGTGGATGGCGCGGTGATCATCGTTGAAAACTGTACTCGCCGGTTGTCCCTGGCCCAAAGCCGGCACCGGGCTGTTCTGCCACTGCGTGAGCGACTTCAGCTGGTCTACGAGGCCACCACCGAAGTTATTCGGCCCAGCCTGTTTGGTGTCGCGATCATCACCATCGTGTACATCCCCATCTTCAGCCTCACGGGTGTGGAAGGGAAAATGTTCCACCCGATGGCCGCGACCGTGATCATGGCCCTGCTCGCGGCCATGCTGTTTTCCCTCACCCTGGTACCAGCAGCGGTCGCCGTTTTCATGGGCGGCAAGGTCAGCGAGAAGGAAAGCCCCATCATCCGGTCCGCCAAATCTCTCTATCGCCCGGTGCTGGAACAAGCCCTGGCCCTGCGTCATATCCTGATCGCGATCGCCCTGCTGCTGGTGCTGTTCTGTGGCTGGCTGATGACTACTCTGGGATCGGAATTCATACCGCAACTGGATGAGGGCGACATCGCCATGCACGCCCTTCGCATTCCCGGCACCGGCATCGAGCAATCCGTCGATATGCAAAAAATGCTGGACGAACGCCTGAAGGATTTCGAGGAAATCGACAAAATGGTATCCCGCATTGGTACACCGGAAGTGGCCAACGATCCCATGCCACCCAATGTGTCGGATAATTTCCTGATCCTTAAACCCCGCGAGCAATGGCCTGCCCCCTCCAAGAGCAAGGAGGAGCTGATACGGGAACTGTCCGCGGCCGTCACGGAAGTCCCAGGCAACAATTTCGAGTTTACTCAGCCTATTGAAATGCGTTTCAACGAGCTGATCTCCGGTGTGCGGGCAGACCTGGGTATCAAGGTGTTTGGTGACGACCTGGATACGCTGCTGAAAACCGCCAATGCCATCATGGCCGAGGTACAGGCCATTCCGGGCGCAGCCGATGTTCGCGTCGAGCAAGTGACCGGCCAGCCCATGCTGTCCATCGTTCCCGACCGCGGAGCACTCGGGCGTTACGGCATCACGGTGGACGACGTCCAGCACCTGGTCGCCACGGGTATTGGCGGGGAGCAAGTCGGATTGATTTATGAAGGCGACCGCCGCTTCAAGCTGATGGTGCGCCTGCCCGAGTCCCTTCGTCAGGACGTTGATCGCCTGCGGACGCTTCCCGTGTCACTGCCGACCGGCGGCTACATTCCGCTGAACGAAGTCGCTCGCCTGGAAATCAAACCGGCCCCGGCCCAGATCAGCCGGGAAAATGGCAAACGCAGGGTAGTAGTCACCGCCAACGTGCGCGACCGGGATCTGGGCGGTTTCGTGGAGGCCGCACAACAGCGCATCAACCAGCGAGTCGATCTGCCCAGCGGGTATTGGCTGGATTTCGGCGGCACCTTTGAACAGCTGGAATCCGCCAGACAGCGGCTGATGCTGGTGGTGCCGGTAACTCTGGCCATCATTATCGGCCTGCTGATCATGGCCTTCGGCTCAGTGAAAGATTCGCTGATCATTTTCACCGGGGTGCCGCTGGCACTGACCGGCGGCGTTCTGGCCCTGTGGCTGCGGGGGATGCCTCTGTCCATTTCCGCCGGAGTCGGTTTTATTGCCCTGTCCGGCGTGGCGGTGCTCAACGGCCTGGTGATGGTGGCCTTTATCCGTGATCTCTGGCATCAGAGCGGAGATCTGCGCCATGCCGTCATCGAAGGCGCGCTGATCCGCTTGCGGCCGGTGCTCATGACCGCACTGGTTGCCAGCCTGGGCTTTGTACCCATGGCACTGAACACAGGCACCGGCGCGGAAGTCCAGCGTCCGCTGGCAACAGTGGTCATCGGTGGCATCCTTTCCTCAACCCTGTTGACACTTCTGGTATTGCCCGTGCTTTACCACTGGCTGCACAGGGGTCATGAAAAGGCGTGAAGTAAACGGCATACATGTGAACACAGGACAATACGCCCTGTGTTCGCCGGCTCTCCGGGGGTTTTCTTTTTCGAGACCAACAGCGCCCTAACCGTCCATCCTGTTCTCTTCCCTCAACTCAGCAAGTTGGCGGGTAATCAATTCCCCAACACGACGGCTCACCCCGAAGTCTCCAGCAACCGAAGCGAAATCAGAAAGTACCTCCACGATTTCGGCAATATCCTGTCGTGCCTGCTCCCATTTGCCATAGCCCGCACGCTCCGCCAATGTCTGAATAGCTTGCAATGACGGACTTTTACCGAAGCCGGCATAGGCGGTAGCGTGCTCCTGGAACGGATGAGGGCTGAAGGTCACGTCATAGAAAGGCGCCGGCGCCCACTCGCCAGCATCATCCTGAAGAAAAGCCCAGTTCTTGCTGTGGTCATCCTGATTACAGGCGAACAGGTTGAACATGGCCCGGCGGAACTGAAGTTTACCCACCGCCGGCGACCGACAAAGGTGACGGCTGGCCTTGATCAGGTCTTCGTAGTCCAGGCTCGGCGTCCGGAAATCCGCATCCAGCAGGCCGCAGGCACTGTGCATGTGAAGGCGTCCGGCCTTTTGCGGGTGACTCACCCAGTCAAACCGCTTCACCCCAAGCCAGGCACGGGCCCCGCTTTGCTCCGGCGCATCGAACAGACGCCACTGCGGCGGCTGCAGTCCCAATTTTCCGGCCAGGTGCAGATAAGCGGCTTCACAAAGCCCCTCCTCATGGCCCAGTGGCAGATTCCGCGAGGTGAACTTGACCAGCCAGGCCTCATCCCCGGGCCTTGCCATTGTGTGGCAGCGATTCGGCTCATCCGGGGAGATAAACAGCTGCGCCTTGGGCCTGGCACCGCCGGAACTTCCGGCAGCCACCAAATCCGCCAGCACATCCTCCGTCTGATCATCGAAAAAGGCCTGCGCCTCCATACCCAGAGTCGCCAGATCGATCTCCCCTGTCGATGCGACTTGATATTCAGAGGTGGGAGCAAATGACAAAGCGCCCATCCCAGAGGCACCAACAAATGCCAAACGATCCATGGCGCTGATCTGGGCAGGGAGAACCCCATGCTGGCGGAACACGCGATCCTGCAACAGAGCCCCCCAGCCGTCGGGCAGACTGTCCGCGAAAAGACCATGCAGACCCATGTGTGGTGTTCTGGGTGCCATCTGCAGTTCCGTGGTTGCCTTTAACCCAAACGGCGAAAGGTTGCCGAATCGCCCCAGATAGTCGGCATCGTACTGAAAGAACACACCCTGCCGGTTCTGCGCCAACGCCCCCACGGTTACCGCCTGTCCGGTAGCCAGCGTACGTGTCACCATCAGCTTGCGAACCGGTTTAAAGGTCATCCTTCAATACCTCATCGATACTGGAGGGCATCCCGGCTTCCCCAGGGGAATGACGGGTTAACGCGTACAGGCGGCGCAGATCATCCAGGCTCTGCCAGAGAAACAGCAGCTGCCGGAACGAGATCTGCCCGGTGAGTTCGAATTTCTTGATGGTGGAGGCCGGCACTCCACTCCGCTCGGCCAGGGCATCGCGAGACAGCTTGGCCTGCTTGCGCAAACGCCGCAGGTGAGCAGCAAAGGCTTGCTGTACATCGATGTCATCGAGCAAAGAGATCATCTTCCGCCAAAAATGGACATTACTGTGTCCAATGATGACACAATCAGAGAATAATAGATATTATGATGGCCAAAAGATTCGCCAGCAGGGCTGGCTCCCACAGCGGCTTAGGGTCGCCCTGCTGTGGAAGTGGTTTACTTGGCTTTGCCGCGCGGGTGATACCTAAACCGTCACCAGAAATTCAGAATATCGAGTAACCGGAGCCGCTATGGTCGAGCATGCCATCACCGTTTTCCTGGCGTTCTTCGCGATCATGAACCCGATCGCCAATACCGCGGTGTTCGCCGGTCTCACCGGGGATAAGAGCCAGACCGAGCAGCAGCGTATCGCCACCAAGGCGCTGATCATCACTTTTGTGATCATTTTGTTGTTCGCGGCTCTGGGCAAATCCATTTTCGAGCTGTTCGGCATCACGCTGCCGGCGCTGAGGATCACCGGGGGGATACTGGTCTTCCTGGTCGGTTATCACATGCTGCAGGGCAGCAATTCCAAACTGCATACGGAACCGGACGACGGCGACTCGGATATTGCCGTCTCCCCTCTGGCGGTCCCCTTGCTGGCCGGGCCGGGCACCATCGCCACGGCAATGAATTATTCCGCCTCCGGCGGCTGGGCGGCGATCATCATCACTTGCCTGGTCTTTCTGGCGCTCTGCCTGATCACTTTCATCTGTTTTTTGTTCAGCGCGCGGATCATCGCCGTCATCGGCCAGAACGGCCTGAGTATCGTGACGCGCCTGATGGGGCTGATCCTGGCGGTGATCGGCACGCAAATGCTGATCGCCGGCATCCAGGGCGCGGTGCATTTCACCTCTTCCGGTTAACTCCCCAGGCCGCCGCGGGCGGTACGCTCAACCAAACCTTTCCGGCAGGAACAAGATCAGATCCGGCACCCCCATCAACAGCAACAACACCACGGCGTCCATCACCAGGAACCAGAACACCCCCTTGAAAATGGCGCTGGTGGATACCAGGTCGCCGACCACGCTCTTTATCACGAAGATATTCATGCCCACCGGAGGCGTCACCATGCCCATTTCCAACAGCTTGGTCAGCACCACACCAAACCAGATCAGACTGAGGCCAGCGCTGTCGATGATCGGCAAAACGATCGGCAGGGTGAGCAGCATGGCGCCGATAGGTTCCAGAAACATGCCCAGCAAAAGATAAACGC
The DNA here is from genome assembly GCF_004360225.1 of Alcanivorax sp. 24. Taxonomy (GTDB): domain Bacteria; phylum Pseudomonadota; class Gammaproteobacteria; order Pseudomonadales; family Alcanivoracaceae; genus Alloalcanivorax; species Alloalcanivorax xiamenensis. The sequence goes on along the minus strand of NZ_SNUA01000022.1, from coordinate 22,604 downwards.
AGACAATAATCAGCAGAATCGCCACGGTGTCGGCGCCGGCGTTCAGCACCAGCGAGGAAAGATAGTCGCCGGCGCCGGATAAGGACAAGAAGCGGGTCAGCAGGCTGGCGCCCATGGCGATAATCAGCAGGGCGCCGGTGGTCAGTAAGGTTTCCTGTATCGCCGCGCGAAACCGGGCCCAAGTCAGGGTGCGCTTGCACAATGCCACGATACAGGAGAGCGCCGCGCCTACCGCGCCGGCCTCCGTGGGCGTGAACAATCCGGCGAACATGCCACCGAAGATGCCCACCATGATCAGCAGGATCGGCCAGATATCCCACAGCGCCGCCACCTTTTCTTTCAGTGACACTCGCGAATCGGTACGCGGCGCCAGCGACGGATCCAGCTTCACACGTAGCATCACCACCGCGATGTAACCCGCCACGGTAATCAGGCCGGCGGCGATCCCACCCAGAAACAATTTGCTGATCGACTGCTGAGCGATGATGCCGTAGAGGATCATGATGATCGATGGCGGTAGCAAAGCACCGACGGTGCCGGCGATGGAAACCGTGCTGGTCGCCAATCCCGAATTGTATTTCTGGTCAATCATCTCCGGCACGGCAACGCGCCCCATGGCGGCGGAGCAGGCCACGGAGGAACCGCATACCGCGGCAAAGCCGGTGGTTCCGAAAATGGAGGCCACCGCCAGGCCGCCCGGCACCGAGGACAGCCACAGCCGCGCGGCCCTGAATAATCCCTGAGTCAGTTGGGCGTGGAAACAGACGTAGCCGAGCAAAAGAAACATGGGTACCGAACTGAGCACCCAGTTGGCGGAGAACTGATAGGGGATCAGCCCCAACGATCCCCAGGCGATGCCCCACCCCATCAGGTACCACAACCCACCGAAGGAGACGCCGATAAGCGCGATGCCCACCGGCATGCGCAAGGCGATCAGCGCGAACAACACCACCAGGCCACCAAGGCCAATCTGGACTTCGGTCATGCCGATTCCCCCGTGGCGCGGTGGGTACCATTCGGTCTCCGCGCGTCATCGGCGCTCCGCTGCTGCCCGGGTCCGTCGAACCCGGATTCGCCGCCGATGACATAGATCAGGAATTTGTAGAGCAGCGTCAGCACCATAAGCCCCAGCCCGATGGGCAGAACAAAATAGCCCGGCCAAATGATGATGGAAGTGCCGCCTTCCACCAGGGCCGCTCCCATCTGATAACGGGACACCGCTTCTATTCCGGTTTTCACCGTCATGAAGCCGAGTATGATCGCCGACAGCAGGATCAGCCAATGGGCCAGATGGAACTGGAGCCGTTGTGGCAGCCGTTCGCTCACCACTTCCACGCTGATATGGGCGCCCAGCTTTTCCGCGTAAGCCAGGGGCAGAAAGGCGGCGACGATCATGTAGTAGTTGGACACATAGGTGATGGTGCCGGGAATCGGTGTTGAAAAAAGATAACGCAGCAATACGTCCAGGCTGATGTGGATCATCATCAAAGCAATGGCGAGCCCGCCCACCAGCGTCGTCATGTCCGTCACCCCGGAGAGATAACGCCCCAACCGATACATAGTCTTTCCTCGAGAACCGGGAATACGAAGTGAAAGCCGGTGATACCTTTTAACGGCTGGGTTCGATGACCACGGTGGCACTGCCCACGGTGGTGGCCTCCCCACGTTGATTGATGATCCTGAGATCCAGGGTAACGATGTCTCCATCAACGCCGGTCACTTCGCCGGTGGTGCTCAGCACGTCACCCACATAGGCGGCACGGCGATTGCTGTAAGCGAATGCTGTCAGGGTCCCGTTCCCGCCCAGCCACTCGTAGACCATTTGGGTCAGCCAGTCACCTTGCAGAGGACCATCGATCAACAGTTGCGGATGCCCTTCAGCTTCCTGGGTGTAGGGCAGATCATAGTGAATGCGGTGAGGGTTCCAGATGGCGGCGTTGTACAGAAAAAGCTGAACGGTATCCGCATGCCAGGTCCGCCCGGTTAATTTTTCGCCGGCCTCAATACGCTTTTTCATCATCGTTGTCACCTCGCAATCCGGGTCAGACGTTCGGTAACCACCGGTTCGCCATCACGGGTTTCAAATCGGTTTTCGAATACCAGGAAAAGCAACGGCCCCTCGGCCCCGGTCTTCTCAAACACCTCAACGAATTTCTGCCGGCAAACCAGGGTATCCCCGGCGTAAACCTTGCGGTGTATCTGGTATTCACTACCGCCGGCCATGATGCGGTTAAGCGGCAATGGCGGCATCAGGCCGCTGTCCGGTTGGCGGCCGTCCGGCAACAGCCGGTCCAGCGGTACCACTGGCATCATTGCCGCGAACAGGTAAAGCAGTGGGGCCTCGTCACCACTGAGGTAACGCTCAAGCCGCTGGCCCGTGGCCACGGCGTACTTCTTCAGGTCACCACGGGAGATTTCAAACTCAAAAGGCGGAAGCTCGGCACCGACATGGTTCTTGAGTTCCTCGGTAAGCACAGTCATGACGCACCTCGGTCAGGTTGGTGTAAACCGGGCGGCCAGGCCGCCCGTATCGGATCAGAGGCCGTGCTTGGAGACATCCACTTTGGAGAAAATTTCATTCCAGTACAGGTCGGCGAGCTGTTGTTCACTGTCCACGCTCTGAACCAGGCCGGCCCATTTCTCCAACAGTTCACGGAAATCCGCGATCATCTCCTGGCCTCGACTGACGTTGTACCGTTTTTGATAGTCGGTGGCGATGAAATCCATGTCCTTCTCGATAAAAGCATTGGTCTTCGCCACCAGGTCCGGGTCGGCGTGATGAATCTTGACGCCGCGTTGTTCCGCTTCCGACAGGATACGGTCTTCATGCTGGTGGTAGATCCAGGGAATACCGGCGGTGAACGCGCTGGCGGCACGCAGCATCCGCGTTCTCTGTTGCGGAGAAAGGGACTTCCAGGTGTCGGCGTTGATATTGGTACCGGCTACCGGCATCGGGCCACCGGGCACATCCATGTTGATGTCGGTCACCACATCCGCGAGCCCGAAATTATGAATCTCCGGTGAAGCCAATACGATGCAACCCACGACGCCTTGACTCAACGCCTCATACATTTCATTGGCGGACATGGTCACCGGAGAGGCACCCACCGCCTCGGTCCAGCGTGACCAGTTAGCGGCCCCGACTCTAAGACGCATGCCACTGAGGTCCGCCGCACTTTCCACTGGCCGGTTGCATACCAATCCGTAGGAAGAGCCGCCGGTGCTCCCGGTGTACACCTGATTCTGTTTGGCGAACTCCTGGTTGCATTCCGGACAGTGGAAAAAAGTAAACTCGGAGAGCGCGCCCATGAAGACCATGCCTTCCTTGCCGCGCACCTTGTCACCCAGCAGACCCAGCAACATGGACGATTCCACCGCCACGTTGCTGTGCGGAAATTCGGCGGGGAAATAGGACGTCAGCACAAAGCCGATATCCGCCATGCCGTCCCGCAGACCACCGGACGTCTCGGCGAAATTCAGCAAGGACATGGGAAAGACACGGACCTTCAAATCACCTTCGGTCAGTTCACTGACGGATTCCGCATACTGCTTTGCCACGTCCACGACAAAAGAACTGGGAGGGTGGCCAATGGCGTAACGCAGGGTTCTGGCCTCGACGGAGAGCGCGGCCACCCCACTGAGCATGGCCAGCGCCACAATCACTAAGCGTTTCATAGTGTGGTTTCCTTTGTTATTTAATAATTAATGGGAACGGCGTCAGATCACGCCGTTCCGTTTGAGGGATTCGAATTCGTCATCATCCTTGCCCAGCCAGTCCCGATAAATCCGCTCGTTGTGTTCACCTACTTCCGGTGCCGCCGCGTTCATTTCTCGGGTGCCGCCGGACAGCTTCACCGGATTGCCGAACACCTCGAAATCCACGCCCCGGTATTGCACCGGGATCACCATGTCGCGTAACCGCACATGAGGGTCCGCCACCACTTCGTCAATGCTCTTGATCGGTGACAACGGGAAACGGGCGCCGGTCATTTCTTCCAGTTCCGCCTTGGTATGACGGCCGCACCATTGTTCCACCAGCGGTTTCACCCGACGCTCATAGACGTCCTGATCAAAGCGCTTGGCCATGGTGTTGATTTCCGGGTCATCGAGGAGGTGCTCGTCACCGAAGACAATGCAGGCCTCGCGCCAGAATTTGTCGGTGTAGGCGCCAAAGAACACATAGCCGTCCTTACAGGCGTATCGGCCATAGGGCTTGACGAAAGGATGCCCATTACCTTCGGGCACCGTGATCTTGCCGGATGCGGTGTAGGTCACCAGCGCGTTCTCGGTGAGCGAGATAATGGAATCCTGCTGGGAAATATCCACGCGCTGACCGATGCCGGTTTGTTCCGCCTGACGCAGGGCCCCCAAAGTGCCGATGGCGCCGTACAGGGCCGCGCTCAGATCACCCAGCACGGTGCCCACCCGCATCGGTTCTTCCACCGTACCGTTCATGGACCACAGTCCGCCGGTGGCCTGGGCGCTGCTATCAAACGCCGGGCGCGGCGAGTTCGGACCGGTCTGCCCAAAGCCGCTGATGCAGGTGAGAATGATGGCGGGATTCGCCTCGGCCAGCACATCGTAGCCCAACCCCAGTTTATCGAGCGTGCCGGGCCGGAAGTTCTCGATGACGATGTGCGCTCTGGCCACCATTTGTAAAAAGGTGTCACGACCTTCCGTTTTTTTCAGGTCCAGACTCACCGCCATTTTGTTGCGGTTGTACTGGGCAAAGAAGCCGCTGATCGCCGCGCCGGCCTGATCCACCAAAGGCGGGAATTCCCGTGTCAGGTCCGGATCCAGAGGATGTTCGATCTTGATCACCGTCGCCCCCATGTCGGCCAGCAACATGGCGCAATAGGGGCCCGCCACGACCCGGGTCAGGTCAAGGATAACGACGCCCTTGAGCGGACCTTCTGATGCAACGGGAATATCGGTTTGATGGGGCATGGGGCCTCCTCGTCTTGTTGTCATTATGATGCTCACGGACGGCGCCGCTCATCGGCGCCACCCGCGAACCGATCATAGACGCTGTCTCACTCGCTTTGCCGTTTTTCGTGCAACCGTTTATCCCTCAACAACGCTTCCGCGTGATCGGCGCGCACGTCCCGGGCGCTGACCATACGCTCCACCACGTAGGCGATCTCCTCACCACGGGCGCCGGCCGACAGCGCGATGTTGCGGGCGTGCAGGGCCATATGGCCGCGCTGAATGCCTTCCGTCGCCAGCGCTCGCAGCGCCCCCAGGTTCTGAGCCAGCCCCACGGCCACCGCCACTTCCGCCAGTTCCTGAGCACTGGACACGCCGAGAATTTTCAACGCCAGTCGCGCCAGAGGGTGCGTTTTGGTGGCGCCCCCCACCAGGCCCACCGGCATTGGCATTTCAATGGTCCCCACCAGGGCGCCTTCCCGATCTTTCTCCCAGGTGGTGAGGGAACCGTAATGACCGTCACGACAGGCATAGGCATGGGCGCCCGCTTCCACCGCGCGCCAATCATTACCGGTGGCGACGATCAAAGGGTCAATGCCATTCATGATGCCTTTGTTGTGGGTGGCCGCCCGGTATGGATCCACGGCGGCGAAAGCGTAAGCATCAATAATACGTTCGATCACGTCCTCACCTTTGTAATCCGCGGTGTCCAGATGCTCCGGAGCAATCCGTATCTGGGCACGGGACAACCGCAGATCGGCGAGGTTGGAGAGAATCCGCAGCCGCACCGTGCCGCCGGTAATCTCTTCCATCAGCGGCGCCACCGCCTCGGCCATGGTATTCACGGTGTTAGCCCCCATCGCATCCCGCACATCCACCAGCAGATGAGCCACCACCATCGGTCCGCGCGGACTGTCGGCGAAGGTGTGAATGTCGAGATCGCGGCAACCGCCACCGAGTTGGTTGAGGAGCTGGTCCTTGCTGTTGGCCAGGTCGAGGATGCGCTGCTTGTGACGCAGCAGACTGAGACGGGCGTTGACCGGATCGGAAACACCGATGATCTGGATCTGCGCACGCATCAGCGGGGTACTGGAGGAGGTCAGGAAGCCACCCGCCGGACGCGCCAGCTTTGCCATGAAGGATGCCGCCGCCACCACCGAGGGCTCTTCCACCGCCATGGGCACCAGCACCTCCTTGCCATTAACCAGGAAGTTCCCGGCAACCGCCAAGGGCAGCTCGAACCTGGCGATGACGTTTTCGATCATGCCATCGGCGATTTCCAACGGCAGAGCGCCGGCATTACGCAGCAGATCCAACTCCTCGTCGGACAGATCCAGCCGGGATTGCAGATGATCCAACCGCTCGGCGGGAGACAGGTTGCGAAAACCGGGAAGCAGGGAACTGTAACTCACGGGTCACCTCTGTGACGTCATTGTTGTTAGGTGGTTGGCGTTGGCTTGGCGGAATCGCACACGCCGGATTGATCGTTACGATAGCTTCACCTGTACCCATCAAAAAGGTACAGTTACGGCAAACAGTCCTCCCAACCCGCCACAACCACAACGGAACTCCCCGTGGCCCTTCCCCTGCATCGCCAAACGCTGGCCCAACGGGTCGCCGCCAACATCGCCGAACAGATCGCCGAAGGCGCGCTGCGCCAGGGTGACAAGTTGCCCTCCCTGCGCGAATACACGCGCCTGCATGGTCATTCCAAGAACACCGTGATCACCGCCTACGAGTACCTCGCCGCGGAGGGGCTCATCGAGGCACGGCACGGCAAGGGCTTTTTCGTCTGCGCGCCGCCGGAGAACAATGACGACACCGGCCCCGAACCACCCCCGTATGCCCGCGCTCTGGACACGATCTGGATGATGCGTCAGCAATTCGTGCGCGAGCCCGGGCATTCCCATTTGGGCGAAGGGTTTCCGCCAGTGGAGTGGTTGATGGATATGCGGCTGGACAAGTTCAGCCGCCAGGTGGTGCGCAGCGGCGTGGCCACGCTATTCCGCTATGGTGACCGGCTGGGCAATATCAATTTGCGACAACAACTGGTCAGAAAGCTGGCCGGCTACGGCATCAGCACCACCACCGCACAGATCGCCACCACTTTCGGCGCCAACCATGGCATGGATCTGGTAATCCGGCGGTTCGTCAAACCCGGAGACCCGGTGTTGGTGGAAAGCCCGGGGTACTATCCGCTGTTCGGCAAGCTGCAACTTCAGGGGGCCCGCATGCTGCCGGTTACCCGGCAGGTGGACGGACCGGACACCGAACAGCTCGCCCGGCTCCTGGCCCGTGAAAAGCCGCGCTTGTTCTTCATGCAGTCGGTCGGCCACAACCCCACCGGCACCGACCTTTCCACTACCAAGGCGGAACGAATTCTGGCGCTGGCCCGACGCCATAATCTGATCGTTGTGGAAAACGACGCCATGGCGGACTTCAAACTCAGTTCCTGCACAAAACTGTCCGCCTTGGATCAACTCCAACGCACTCTTTATGTCGGCAGCTTCTCCAAACCGGTTTCAGCGGCACTGAGAGTCGGTTTCGTCGCCGGCGAGGAAGGGCTGATCAGTGAACTGGCGGACGTAAAGATGCTGTTGCACACCAGCGGCGCCGAGTATTCGGAGAGACTGGTCAATATTATTCTGCGCGAAGGTCACTATCTTCGGCATCTGGCGCGTTTACAGAAACGACTCCGGGAAGCCACGGAACGGGGTCTGGCGGTACTGGATGAGCTCGGTGCCGAGGTGTTCCACCGCCCCGACCAGAGCCTCTATGTCTGGGCCCGCTTCCCCGGCATCGACGACGCCAATGAACTGACCCGGCGCTGTTTGGACAAAGGAGTGATGCTGGCGCCGGGCTCGATCTTTTCCGTCGACAGGAAAAAGATCGTGCCCTGGACCCGCCTCAACGTCGCCTATCTGGACGACCCGGCGTTTCGCGCCAGCGTGCTTGGTGTTTCCTGCAGGTAACGCCAGCACCACTCGCGCCCGATGACCTGGACGCACGCGGTGGATTGACGCACCAGTTGCTCTCCACCCTCGTCATGGGTTTCCTGATAGCGAACCCAGATATCATCGCCATAGTCGGCAATAACAGCGATATGCTCGATGCTGATGCGCAGACCGGGACGGGCACCCTGACGATCAGTGAACAGTTGCCGAACCTGACCCGGATCCCAGACCTGCCCATTAATCGTGGTCATACGGAAATCACGATGAAAGGCTCCGTACAGTTTTTTTAAAGCATTGGATGACTCTTTCCTTTGAAAGACCTCGGCGATCCATTCATGCAGTTCCAGGACGCTTTCCTTGGCGATGGCTGACTTGGTAACGGTCACGATTCTCTCTCCAATAAAGGGGGATTCAGGGAAGGCAGCACGCTGAACGCACTCAGGCACAGCACGGTGGCGAACAGGAAGGTCACAGGGTACGGCGACACGGCCGGAAACCAGCGCTTGGCAAGGGCAAACACCAGTGCCATCACCGCCACACCGAGACTGAATGCGATCTGCCGATTCAGGTTCCAGATCACGCTGCCCTGTTCCAGATCGCGGCCTTTGAAATCCAGTAGCGCTATTGTCTGCGCCGTATTCGCACTCAATCCGCCCCCGATCCCCATCATGGTGTAGGCCGCCATCAACAGAGGAATCTGACCGGCCGCATGCACGCCGACCAGGCATAGAATGCCCAGGCTGTGCAGAGTGACACCAAACGCCAGCAGGGCGCGTGCGCCAACGCTGCCGTAGGCTCGTTGCCCCGCGACCATGGCCACCATGGCACCCGCCGCATAGAACAACATGAATTGCCCCGTGGACTGAGCGCTAAACCCAAGCACGGTTTGAAAGTAGAAAATCGCCGTCAGATTAACGCCCGTGAACACACCGGGCACCGCGTGGTAAACAAGCATGGCCGCGGCCAGCCTGCGGTTGCCCATCAGACCAATATCAACAATAGGGTGGCGTGTTGTCTTCTGGTGCAACCCGTAAGCGGTACCGCAAATCAGAGCCGCAACCAGCCCGGCAATGACATCGATACCGCCCCCCCGGTCCGCGTACAAAGAAAGAGCAATCAGCACACTGGCCAAAACCAGGCCGATCAGTATCAGCCCCTTCAAATCGGGCTTTGTCGCCGACGTGCCCCGTCCTTTCTCGACCCAGAACCAGGCCAGGGCCGCGGTCAGTAAAGAGAACGGCACGTTGGCGAAAAACACCCAACGCCATGAACCGTGATCAACGATGATCCCTCCCAGAGTGGGTGAGAATGCCGGTGCGATCAGCGCCGTCGCCATGATGACGGTCGACACCCGGCCACGCTGGGCTCCGGGAAACAGATTAAAGACCAGAGCCTGCCCCACGGGAATCAGCAAGCCGCCACCCAGGCCTTGTATAAACCGCCAGACAATGAGCCCGGCAAAGCTATTGGCGTTTCCGCATGCCAAGACCGCGACGGAAAACAACAGCATGGATAATGCCAACAGCCGGCGCGCTCCCAGCCAGCCGGACAACCAGCTGCTGATCGGCATCACCACGACCAGACCGAGAATATAGGCATTGCCAACCCAACCGACCAGGGACGGCCCGACCGCCAGGGATTGCGCCACGTCCGGCAGCGCGATAGCCGACATGAAAATATTGATGCAATCAAGAAAAAAACCCAGCAGAAAAACAATGGTGACTCGCCAACGATAGTCCATGAATGTCTCCAAATCGGCGACATCCTAGGCCCGGGGCACAGCAGCGTCGATGCAATCAAATCAATATCATTGTTTAATATAATCAAACAATCCGGAATCCCATGAAAACGGACTTACGCAAGCTGCAGATATTCCTTCAGGTGGTGGAGGCTGGCTCTTTTACCAAGGCAGCGACTCAGCTGGACCTGGGACGCTCCATGGTAAGCCTGGCGATAAAACAGCTAGAGACTCAACTGCGAACCACCTTGCTGGTGCGCAGTACCCGCCGCATGGCACTCACTGAAAAAGGAAGACAGGTTTACCAGGATTTCAAGGCCATCCAACATCAAATTGATCAGGCCCTCGAACGGGCCAGCCCCGGCCCCGCGGCATTACACGGCACCTTGCGTATCGCCGCGACGCACGATTTCGGGCGCCTTCTTCTGCTTCCCTTGCTGGGACGTTTCTGTCAGCAATACCCGGCTCTCAACGTCGACTGCCAGTTGGACGCCTCACCGCGGAATCTGATCAGCGAGCATCTGGATGTGGCGGTACGCCTTGGCCATTTACCAGATAGCGGCATGAAGAGCCGGAAGATCGGCGAGTACGATATTCTGATGGTCGCCACACCGGATTGTGTTGCCACCCATCGTCTCAACAAAGCCGGCAACCTTGATCAGGCGCCCTGGATCGGGCATAGCAACCTGCGTCATCAGACCACCTGGACGTTGCATCACAAGAACGGTCGACGCATCAATATCACCCCGGGAAATATTCGCCACGCCTCGAACTCGGCCAGCGCGATCCGGGAAATGGCGCTTATGTCCCTCGGAATCGCCATTTGTCCGCAATGGCTGGTCAAGGACGACTTGGTGGCGGGCCGTCTGGTCACACTGCTTCCCAGTTACCGCTTACCCCGGCAACCGATTCAGTTGCTGTTTCCAAACCATGCGTTCATGCCCGAGAAAACCCGCGCTTTTATCGACTTTGTGAGCGAGCATCTGAAGTGGTGACCCCCAACTCGGGAGGCGATTAGCCCAGCGCCACCGCCAGCACCGCGAAGGTATCGCCCATGGCGACCCTGGCGGGATGGCGGCGGCCGATCAGGATCCCGCTTACCGGCGCCCTGTATTCCACCGGCGCGGCGCCAGTGCGCTCCATGCTGTAGACCCTGGCGATCACGTCACCGGCACGGATTTGGTCCCCGAGACCGACACAGAACTCCAACACACCCGCATGTTCGCTCCGCAGGTAATGATCGTTATCGGGGATCTCCAGCATTCTGGTGGCGGGCACCGGCGGGATCGGTTCTCCAGCCAGGACACCGGCGTGACGGAGAACGTTCTCGACCCCCCGCTCCGCCAGCGCCACGCTTTCCGGCGTGGACGTGCCGCCGCCGCGCAGTTCGGTGCTGATGAAGACCTTGCCCTGATTCTCGACCACGGTGTCGAACAGCGCCGTGCCCTCCAACTCCGACATCAATAGTGTGTGGGGCGCACCGAAGGCCAGAGCGCCGGCCAGGCAGCGACGGGCCAGATCCTGATCCGGCAGACGGTGGGTGGCGGCGAACGGCAGCAGATCCAGCGTGCGGCCACCGGAATGGATGTCCAGCACCACATCACTCAACGGCACCAGATACCGCGTGAAGTAATCGGCGATGCGCTCGGTGAGCGTGCCGACAGGATCGCCAGGAAAGGCGCGATTGAGATTACCTTTGTCGATGGGGGAGGTGCGGGTGCCATTCAGCGCCGCCGGGTGGTTCATCATCGGCACGATGATGACGCGGCCACGGATGTCCCCGGCCCGCAGCCGGTTGGCCAGTTTGATCAGGGCGGTGATCCCCTCGTACTCGTCTCCGTGATTGCCTCCGGTGAGCAGTACCGTCGGCCCCGCGCCGTTACGCACCACGGCGACCGGAATCATCAGACTGCCCCAGGCGGAATCGTCATGGGAGTGCGGCAGCTTGAGAAATCCATGCTGCACGCCATCCCGGTGGTAATCCACGGTGGCACTGATCGGGCTTTCTGGCAGATCCGGCATAGCCACTCCCCATCCGGGGCGCCCATGACGGGCCACCGGCTTTGCTCCTATAATGCCCGTTTTCGCGGCCAGTCCGGCAGAGTTTTCGCTGCCTCGCTCCCGTCCGCGTCACGAGAAACAGGAATATACGTTATGGCCGACATTGGCACCCTGTACATCGTTTCCGCGCCCTCCGGGGCCGGCAAGACCTCCCTGATGGCTGCGCTGGTGGAAAAACTGCCGCGTCTGCGGATTTCCATTTCCCATACCACCCGGGACCGGCGCGACGGCGAAACCGATGGCCTGAACTACCATTTCACCAGCCGCGAATCGTTCGTGAGACTGGTGGAACAGGGCCGGTTCCTGGAGCATGCGGACGTGTTCGGCAATCTCTACGGCACCAGCGCCGACTGGGTTGCCGACACCCTGAGGGACGGCGAGGACGTGATACTGGAGATCGACTGGCAAGGCGCCGCCCAGGTCCGCCGGCAAATGCCCGAGGCGGTCAGCATCTTCATTCTGCCGCCGTGCCTGAAAACCCTGGAGCAGCGCCTCCGCAGCCGCGCCTCCGATGACGACGGGGTGATCCGCAAGCGCCTGGCCGGAGCCCGGGAAGAGATGAGCCACTACGGCGAATTCGACTACCTGGTGGTCAACGATAACTTCGAACGCGCCCTGCATGAGCTGGCCGCCATCGTCGAGGCCCGCCGGCTGACCACCCATCGCCAGGCGGTGCGCCAGGCGGCGGTACTGGCGGACTTGTTGTCCGATGGCGAAACCCGGTAAAATCCCCGCCCTTATGTCTGGTCGATGATGACCAACCGGAGGAGAACACCGTGGCCCGTGTAACCGTAGAAGATTGCCTGGAACAGCTGGACAACCGCTTTGAGCTGGTACTGGTATCCAGCCGGCGCGCGCGCCAGCTGCAGACCGGCGGCAAAGAGCCGCGGGTAGCCTGGGAGAACGACAAGCCCACCGTGGTGGCGCTGCGTGAGATCGCCGAAGGGCATGTGACCAGCGAAAGCCTGGATGCCGCCGCCCTGGAGCATGACAGCGAAGTCGATGATCTGGCGCTGTTGACCCGCTCCTTCGGCGAATAAGCAAAATCGTGGTCCCGGCCTTTGCACGGGCCGGACCGCGAAACCGCTGTGGGAAGCGGCCTTGGCCGCGAATGCCCCCTCGGCCGTTAGCCCTTCGCTTGCAAGCAAGCTCCCACAGCGGCTTCGCGGCCAACGCCGAGCCCGGCAACCCGTGGCGATCCCCCTCTATCTCCGCCCATTTTCCCACCAACGCGCATAGCTTTGGCCTATCACGGCAAAAAACGTTGCCTTTTCAATGACTCACGGCAATAACGTAGACAAATTGTCGCGGCAAACCTTAAGCTAGGACTGTATACCGCATACCGCGATGATCAGCGCGGATGCATGAAGCGTCCTTTGCATACATGGATTCGCCCTGGCGGCGTGATGAGAGCCCTTGTCCACCATCCATAACCTGGAAAAACGTTTGCGCAGCTACCTGACGGACGAGCAGATCGCCCCGGTGGTGCGCGCCTACTATTTCGCCGAGACCGCTCACGAGGGCCAGTATCGACGGACCGGGGACCCGTACATCACGCACCCCCTGGCGGTAGCCAACATTCTCACCGATATGCATATGGACCATGCCTCGCTGATGGCGGCCATGCTGCACGACGTGATCGAGGATACCGGCGTCTCCAAGGAACAACTGGCGGCGGAGTTCAGTGAGGAAGTGGCGGAGCTGGTCGACGGTGTCTCCAAAATCGCCCAGATCAAGTTCGAGTCCAAGGCGGAGCAGCAGGCGGAAAATCTGCGCAAGATGATCCTGGCGATGACGCGGGACATCCGCGTGATCCTGGTGAAGCTCGCTGATCGCCTGCACAACATGCGCACGCTGCATGTGATGAATCCCGACAAGCGGCGCCGTATCGCCACCGAAACCCTGGAAATCTACGCACCGATCGCCTTCCGCCTGGGCATGTACAACATGCGAGTGGAGTATGAGGATCTGGCCTTCCATGCCATCCATCCGATGCGGGCCAGATTGATCGGCCAGGCGGTGCGCTCCGCCCGGGGCAACCGCAAGGAAATCCTCTCCTCGATCAAGACCAGCATCGAACACTGCCTCAAGCAGGAAGGCATTGAAGCCCGGGTGCTGGGGCGCGAGAAACACCTATACAGCATTTACAACAAGATGAAGGAGCAGCACAAACCGTTCTCGGAAATCATGGACGTGTTTGGCTTCCGCATCATCGTCGACCGCGTGGACACCTGCTATCGGGCGCTCGGCGCGGTGCACAATTATTTCATTCCGATTCCGGGCCGGTTCAAGGACTATGTGGCCATCCCCAAGGCCAACGGCTACCAATCCCTGCATACCACCCTGAAGGCCCACTCCGGGATTCCGCTGGAAATCCAGATCCGCACCGAGGAAATGGAAGCGATGGCCAACAACGGCATCGCCGCCCATTGGCTGTACAAGACCGAGGAGAAGCCCGGCTCCCCGACACACACCCGGGCACAGTCCTGGATGCAGCGGCTGCTGGAGATGCAGCAAAAGGCCGGCAACTCGATGGAGTTCATCGAAAACGTCAAAGTCGACCTGTTCCCCGACGAAGCCTACGTGTTCACTCCCAAAGGCGACATCAAGGAGCTTCCCGCCGGCGCCACCCCGGTGGACTTCGCCTACGCGGTACACACCAAGGTGGGCAACCGTTGCGTGGCGGCCCGGGTGGACGGCAAGCTGGCGGCGCTGTCCACGCCGCTGGAGTCGGGGCAAACGGTGAAGATCATCACCGCTCCCAACGCCACCCCCAATCCAGCCTGGCTCAACTTTGTCGTCACCGGCAAGGCCCGCTCCAATATTCGCCACTTCCTCAAGCAGCAGCGCCGGGAAGACGCCCGCGAACTGGGGCAAAGACTGCTGGACAAGGCCCTGGCGGCCTACGAAAGCAGCCTGGAGCATCTGCCGGAAACGGTGATCCGCGCCGAGCTGGATAGCAACGATCAACACAGCCTGGACGAGTTGCTGGAAGACATTGGCATGGGCAACCGGCTGGCACCGCTGGTGGCCCGCAAGATGATGGGCAACCACGGTGAGGCCCGGCAGGAAGAGGACGACCGGCGGCCGCTGGCGATCCGCGGCAGCGAAGGCCTGATGGTGACCTACGCCAAATGCTGCTACCCGCTGCCCGGCGATACCATTCTGGGCCATCTCAGCGCGGGACGCGGCATCGTGGTACACCGCGACACCTGCAAGAATCTGCTGGCGGAGATGCGCAACGCGCCGGAAAAATGCATCGCTCTGAGCTGGGAGCGGGAAGCGGAGCAGGAATTCACCGCCGGCCTGCGTATCGAACTGGTCAACAAACGCGGCGTGCTCGCCACTCTGGCCAACAGCGTCACCGAGCTGGGTTCCAACATCGATACCATCGACATGTCCGACAAGGACCCCACGCTATCCCTTCTCAATGTCACCCTCACGGTGAAGGACCGCATCCATCTGGCGCGCATCATCAAACGCCTGCGGGTACTGGATAACATCGTTCGCATTCACCGGCTGTGAGGCTCTTCCCCCAGGCCTGACCACGAAGCCACTGTGGGAAGCTTGCTTGCAAGCGAATAAGACACCTGAGTGAGCCCCATTCGCTTGCAAGCAAGCTTCCCACAGTGGCTGCGTAGCCATCTCTGGATTCAATGCGGAAAACCTTTCACCCGCAGCACTTCTTATGCTTTTTGCCGCTGCCACAGGGACACGGGTCGTTCCGGCCGGGTTTAAGCGGCCGGACTTCGTGTTCTCCGTCCAGGTAGAGCCAATGACCGTCTTCACGCAGAAACCGCGAGCGCTCTTCCAGCACGGCGAAGCCAGCGCCCTCACGGCAGGTGGCGCGAAAACGCACCCGGCCCTCATCCCCGTTTTGCTCGCTGCTTACCACCTCCAGGCCGAGCCATTGATCGCCCTCTTCCAGCGTCAGGGATTCAGGCCGGGTGGACGGGTGCCAGGAGGCCTTTACGTAGGCCCCATCGTTGAGGACAAAAGCACTGTAGCGGGAACGCATCAGCGCTTCGGGCGTGGGCGCCGGAGCCCCCCGGTGCAGGGGCTGGCAGCATTGCTCGTAATCAAGGCCGGACTGGCAGGGGCACAAAGGCATGGCAAGGTGGATCAAAACAGCGGCTTTGGTGAGCGCCATTATAAGGGATGCGCCTCACCAGTGGGCCACGGTTATCCCGCAATTCGCAGCGAAACGGACCACGAAGCCGCCGCAGGAGCCTGGTCCAGGCGGCGGGCCGGCGACACCGCGGTCTATTGCGCCTCCTGGCCTCGCATGCCAGCATAGCTTCTTTGTTCCGCGTCACCGGGTTATCGGGGCGCCGTCATTCACACGCAAGTATCGAATTACCATGTCCAATCGTTCCGTAATCAATACCGACCAGGCGCCGGCGGCTATCGGCACCTATTCCCAGGCCATCAAGGCCGGTTCCACGGTGTACCTGTCCGGCCAGATTCCGCTGGACCCCGCCACCATGACGTTGGTGGAAGGCGACATGGAAGCCCAGATCCGCCGCGTGTTCGACAATCTGGCGGCGGTCTGCCAGGCCGCTGGTGGCGGTCTGCAGGACATCGTCAAACTCAACATTTTCCTCACCGACCTCAGCCATTTCGCTTTGGTCAATGAAGTGATGGCCAGTTACTTCCAGCAACCCTATCCCGCCCGCGCCGCCATCGGCGTGGCCGCCCTGCCGAAAGGCGCCGGGGTGGAAATGGACGGCATCATGGATATCGCCTGACCGATTTAATGGCAATATCCTTGCACCGCTTTTAGTCAGGGGCATCCCATGGGGTGCCCTTTTTTCGTTCCTCTGCACCGGCTTATCGCCGCGCTTGCTTCTCTCCAGCCGCTCCTCATCTCACCGGAAAGCAACCCCTTCGGTTTTTCCGAAAACAGAATCCACTTTTAAAACAGAACCTTACCTACTCTCCGGTTTGTTTTCCCCTGACACCATCCAGGAAATGGCATCTCTATTGCCTTATTCGCCCGGTCCTTCTTGGACGCTTGCCGATATCAGTTAAAGGGGAAAAACATCATGAGCATCAATATACCGCCCGTGTCAGCCAAGGGCGCGGGCGCCTTTTATCTTTTTATCTCTCTGCTTCTCAGCGGTTGTGGTGGCGGCAACTCCTCCGACAACGCGCCACCGGTCGCCAAGACCGAACCGGACCCGATCACCAACACGGTGGCCGCCGATGCCGCCGCCACTGGCGACTATGGCGTTTCGGAGAACGAATACCAGTTCGGCCGAATGACCGTCGTCGACAACAAGAACGGCGACAGCTACGAAACCGACATTCACGGCTATATCCAGTACCCCGAGAACGAAGCCGGCCCCTTCCCGGTGGTGCTGTTCCTGCATGGCCGCCATGGCACCTGTTACGACGGTCGCGGCATCGACGATGACGACTGCGAAAACCCGATCCCCAGCTATCGGGGTTACCAGTACATTTCAGAGAATCTGGCCAGCCACGGCTATGCCGTCATCTCCGTGGACGCCAACGACATCAACGACCATGACAGCGGCCCGAGCAACGGCGACACCGGTGCCCTGGCGCGAGCCATGCTGGTGGTCCGCCATCTGGATGAGTTTCGTGCCATCAACCAGGCCGGCGGTAACGGTCTGGACGACCTGATGGGCAAGCTGGATATGAGCCGGATCGGCATCATGGGGCACTCCCGGGGCGGCGAAGGGGTCAACCAGACCGTGCTGTACAACCGCGCTCAACCCGAGCCTCACAACATCACGGCGGTGTTCGCCCTGGCTCCCACCGACTACAACACCCAGACCGTCAGCAACGTTAACTTTCTGTCCCTGGCCGGGTACTGCGATGGTGACGTGGAAGACCTTATGGGCAACTTCGCCTATGACACCAGCCGCTACGCCGTGGACAACGACCCCTACGCCAAATTCCAGCTGATTCCGATGGGCGCCAACCATAATTACTACAACACCGTCTGGACCACCGATACCCGCCCGGATGACTGGACCATTCTGGACAGCGACGGCGATGACCCCTGGTGCGGCGAGAACGCCGCCGGCAACGGCCGCGATACACCGGAAATGCAGCAGGCCCACGGATTGTTTTTCATCGCTTCCTTCTTCCGCTACTTCATCGGCGGCGAGGACGAATTCGGCGCCTACTGGAATGGTCGGACACCGGTGCCGGAAACGCTTTGCCCGGCCGGAGAGACCTCCTGCGATGACCGCTTCCTGCTCAGCGTGCACGCACCCGCCGCGCAACGGCTGGTGATTGACGACACGCTGGATCCCGCCAGCCTGACCACCAACAACCTTGGCGGCGCGGTGCGGTTCGACGGCTTCTCCAATTTCGGCATCTGCCAGACCAACGGCCGCCCCGGCGAAGGCTGCGACGTGGCCACGCCAACCTTCAACATCGCCGAACAGCTGTTCATGGTCTGGGATACCGCCGCCACCTATCGCTCCGAGTTGCTGAGCACTGACGCCACCGGTTATCAGGTGCTGTCGGTGCGTGTCGGCATCTCCCACGGTGATACCGACAATATCGACGGCCAGGACTTCCAGGTGGTGCTTGAGGACATGGACGGCAATCGTGCCGCAGTGGTCGCCAGCGATTACGGCAACGGCCTGTTCTACCCGCCGGGGCACACCTTCTACGACGATGCCAATCACGGCTCGCAAAAAACCACTCTGAACGCCGTCGACATCCCGTTGACCGCCTTCGAAGGTGTGGACTTCACCCACCTCAACGCGGTGGAGCTGGTGTTCGACCAAACCGCCGCCGGCACGGTTCAGATCACCGATCTGGCGATGCAACGCGTGGATTTCCAGCCTTAAAACCGGTTCGCGAAGGGGGGCTCTCAGACGCCCCCTTCACGTCGATCCCGAGCCACCGTTTGTGATTCGGCGACGGGTTGCGATTCAGATCCCACCTCTTCCCTTTCACAGGTTGACGCCACTGTAACCGCCTCTCATATTGAGTGCGTTTCGTTTTATAGAAAGACTATTCCGCAGAGCGAAACATCATAAAAAATTATTTATATAACACCAATAAAGACAGGGAGACATCAGATGGACTCGCATTTCGTTATATCTCTTAAACCTCTGGCCATAGGCTTGCTCGCCGCTGGCCTCATCGCCTGCGGCAGTGACAGTGACCGGAATCCACCCCCCACCGATCCCAGCCGCGCTCAGGATGAGCGCACCTTCACGATAGACGAGACCAGCCTGCCGTTCGAAGTCCAGGAAGGTCATCAGAACGCCAGTCGCTGGTGGGGTGTAAGGCCCAGCGGCGCCGGTTATCGAATGGAAGTGCCGGAAAACTGGAACGGCAAACTGGTGATGTACGCTCACGGTTATCGTGGCGAGGGCGAGACCCTGACCGTGTCCAACCCGAGCCTGCGGGCCTGGTTCCTGGACAACGGCTACGCCTGGGCGGCCTCCAGCTACTCCACCAACTACTATGACGTTCGCACCGGCGTGGAGGACACCAACGAACTGGCTCTGGCCTTCAACGAGATAGCCAGTGCCAACAGCCGCGATCTGGATCCTCCGAGCAAGATCTATATCACCGGCCATTCCATGGGCGGCCATGTCACCGCCGCCGCCATCGAGCAGGAAACCTACGACACCGCCAACAACGTCGTGCACTACGACGGCGCCGTACCCATGTGCGGCGTGGTGGCGGACACGCTTGAGTTCAATTATCTGGCCTGGTTCACCATGGCCGCTCAGCATCTGGCGCATACCGCGGACAACAGCGTGCCACCGCTGGAAGGCATGCCGGCCACCAATTTCGATGTGGATGCCATCAATGCCGTGCTGTGGGACGAGGTTCCCACTCCCGCCACCCTGGGCACACCCTCGGAGGAAGGCGAGAAAATGATGGCGCTCTCCCGCCATCTGTCCGGCGGCGAACGGCCCATCGCGGACATTGGTTTCCGCACTTACTATTGGGGTGTGGTGATGGGCACCGGCGGACGCGACGGCACCGTCAACGGCATCCTCGCCGACAATCTCACCGGCAATGCCGGCGTCACCTATCAGTTTGATAACGACCCCGCTCTCACCGCCGAGGAACAGGCCTTCAACGACACCATCCTGAGAGTGGAGGAGAACCCTGCGGCCAATGGCCTGCGCAGTGACGGTCTGCGCTGGATTCCGGTGGTCAACGGCGAATTCACCATTCCGGTGGTAAGCCTGCAGGGCCTGGGGGATTTGTACGTGCCGTTCCGCCATGCCCAAATCTACCGCGAGCGTGCCACGGCCAACGGCAGCGATACCTGGCTGGTGCAGCGGGCACTGCGATCTCCGGGGCATTGTGATTTCACCCAGGAAGAACAGGAAGCGGCCTTCGCCGACATGATCGACTGGGAACAAAACTCGGTGAAGCCGACGGGGGATGAGATTCTCGACCCGGCCACGGTGGCCAGTCCCAACTACGGGTGTCAGTTCACCAGCGAGGACCGGCCTGGCCTGCCCACCTGCTCTTGATTGAACTGGAAGAGTAATCGCGGTCTGTGAGCGGGTGGTGTGCCACCGTTCGCAGACACGCTTACACGCAACACGCTGGCACGCTATTCGCTGCTAAAGCAGCTCCCACAGCGACCCTGTAGCCCTCTTGTGGGAAGCGGGCTTAGCGTGCCAGCGGTCCACGGCCGCGATCTCTAGAGCCCCAGTTCCGAATCCAGCACCGCCTCGAACCCTTCCGGCAGCACGTCGGCCCAGGCGCGCAGCCCTTCGCGCAGCTCTTCCAGGGTGTCGGCCACCAGATTGGCGTGCCCCAGCTTGCGCCCTGGGCGCACGGATTTGCCGTACCAATGCACCACCCCCGGATGTTGCAGCCAGGCCTGGTCAAACGGCGTGCCGATCAGGTTCACCATGGCGGCAGGGCCGTGCACGTTCACCGCGTGTAATGGCACCCCGGCAAGGGCATGCACGTGCAGGTCGAACTGCGACCAGTCGGCGCCTTCATGGGTCCAGTGGCCGGAATTGTGCACGCGCGGTGCGATCTCGTTGACCACCAGTTGGCCGTCTTCCTCGAAGAACTCCACCGCCATCACGCCGGCATAATCCAGCTCTTCCATGATGCCCTTGAGCATGGCTTCGGCGGGTTGCTGCAAGGTCTCACAGGCACGGGCAGGTGCCAGGCTCAAGCGCAGAATGCCATCCACGTGCCAGTTGCGGGTCAACGGGTAAAACAGTGTATCGCCCTGCAAATTGCGCGCTCCGACGATGGAAAGTTCACGCCGGAACGGCACTTTCCGCTCGATGATGGCCTGGCCGGCCAGTTCCGTCACCGGCACCACCGAGGTGTCGTCACCGGCATCCAGAATCCAGGTGCCACGGCCGTCGTAGCCGCCACTGCGCGCTTTCACCACCACACCGCCAAAACGCTGAATGGCGGCGTCCAGATCCTCGGCGCGATCCAGATTCATCCATTCGGCGGTGGGAATGCCGAGTTTGTCGAGCATGGTTTTCTGATCGAAGCGGTCCGGAATGACCTTCAGGGCACCCCGGGCCACACAGCGGTCGCTGCGGGCCAGCTCGGCGGAAAGACCGCTATCGGGAAAGGCTTCCCGTTCCACGGTGATCACCGGATAGCGGTCCAGGCAGGTCTGCAGATCAATGGGTACCGGCAGGTCGGACGTGCCAGGCAGCAACAAGGCCCGCTCCGGATCGTAACGATCCACCACCAGACCCAGCCGGGCCCCGGCTTCCGCCATCATCAGGCCCAATTGGCCTCCACCCAATACCAGTACCCGATTCATCAGCCCTGCCCCAGATCCGCGTTGGCCAGTACCTCATCAGCGCGGGCGGCTTTCCACTCGGCGATGCGCTGGCGCAGCGCGTCATCGTGGCTGCCCAGCATCTGCGCCGCCAGCAGGCCGGCGTTATAGGCCCCGGCGGTACCGATGGCCAGGGTGCCCACCGCCACGCCCTTGGGCATTTGCACGATGGACAGAAGACTGTCGAGACCGGACAGAGCACGGCTCTGCACCGGCACGCCCAGCACCGGCAGCGGCGTCATGGAAGCGATCATGCCCGGCAGATGGGCGGCGCCGCCGGCGCCGGCGATGATAATGCGGTAGCCCTCGTCGGCGGCATTGCGGGAAAATTCGAACAGGCGCTCGGGTGTGCGGTGGGCGGATACCACCTGGGCTTTCCAGCCCACCGCGAATTGGCTAAGGGCGTCACAGGCCTCTTTCATGGTGTCCCAGTCGGACTGGGACCCCATTACAACAGCTACGGGTACGGTCATCATTTCACTCCCATGTGCCGGCGGTCATCGGCCGGCCATTGTGGAGCCCGCTCCCGGCGTGACCGTGCCTGGGCTCCGATTAGAGGGACGCCAGCCCACCCTGAATGGCTTACCCGACGTCCCATGGACCCGCTTTCGGGCCCGGAAGGCGCACACTCTACTGATTCCGCGGCGGCGCGCAAGAACCGGCGCCATGCGGGAGGCCATTCTACACCGTGAACCGGGCTTCACGGAGAGATCCAACAGAGATTGCCGCGAAGTCAGGTAGCTTGCCTGCAAGCTGGCTGCCACAGTTAGCGCTACGAAGTCGCGGTGGGAAGCTTGCTTGCAAGCGAATTGACTCCCGTTGCCCATGATTCGCTGCCAAGGCAGCTTCCCACAGCGACTTTGTAGTGATGACCCCTGGATTAGAGATCCAACAGAGATTGCCGCGAAGCCGGGTAGCTTGCCTGCAAGCTGGCTGCCACAGTTAGCGCTACGAAGTCGCGGTGGGAAGCTTGCTTGCAAGCGAATTGACTCCCGTTGCCCAAGACTCGCTGCCAAGGCAGCTTGTATGTTGGCGTGGCAAGTCGATAGTAGGCAGAGAGACTTGTCGGGGTGGCGGGACCTAGGCAGCTTCTGACCCCTTCGGGTACAGACCGTGGGAGAAATGACCCCACCCCGCACCTACA
>NZ_SNUA01000021.1:15564-65524 GCF_004360225.1 Alcanivorax sp. 24 | reverse complement strand
GTTTGCTCTCCGACCAGACCGGCAACGACGACCGCGTCAAGACCGACGGTGACGTCAACGTCTTCGCCGCCTCCATCAGCATGCAGTTTTAAGGGGGGAGAACCTTATGATTCGCGGAACCTTTAACGGGACCCTCTACGGGGCCCTCTACGGAACGTTAGTCCTCACCACCGCCACCGTCCTCACCGCCTGTGGCGGCAGTGATGGCTCCAGTATGCCCGGCAATGACGCCAACGATGCTCAGCGACAAAGCCTCCTCTACGCCTACCCCGATGACGGGCAGGCCGAAGTGCCCACCAAGGCACCGGTGGTGCTGCGCTTCACCAGTGACGTGTCGCTCGGCGACGTGGAACAGAGCGTCACCCTGTGCTGTGACGCCGAAGGCGGCAACCTGGACTACACCGCCGAAACCGTGGGCCCGGACCCGCGCGGCGTGATCCTCACACCGGCGCAATCGCTGAGCCCGCTCACCGACTACACCATCGCCATCAAGAACCTGCGTCTGCGTAACGGCACCTCCGCCGACCGCACCCTGCGCTTCACCACCCGGCCACTGGCCGAAGGGCCCAGAAGCTTGGTGGTCAAGGACGACGACTTCGCCATCGACCGGCAGATGCCCAATGGCGACACCAACGAACCGATCATGGATTTCTCCAGCTTCCGGTTCCAGTTCACCCAGCCAGTGGACCGCGCCAGCGCCCGCTACGGCGACACCGTGGTGCTCACCGACAGCAGTGGCGCAACCGTGGAAGCCACGCTCCTGATCAACGGCCACTACATGACCGTGGACCCGAAACCGGAGTATCTGACGCCCGGCCAAAGCTACACGCTGAGCCTCACCAACGGCCTCACCAGCACCTTTGATGAAGCCTTCGCCGGCACCGAGATCAGCTTCACCCCGGCGGACTCCTCACCGCGTGGCGAACCGGCCATGCTGGTGCAACGCATCACCCAGAGCGGCCTGTCCCGCCTCACCGGCAAGAACATCAACCAGGTGCCCGTCAACGGCACCCTGCTCGGCGAAGACGTCAACGTCACCCAGGCCAGCGCCGACGCCGTGGTGGCCGAACTGGCGGACGTCACCGAATACCCCGACGTCACCCCGATCCGCCTGCCCCGCGGCACCAAGCTCAGCGGCAGCGCCATCGAAATGGTGATGATCGGCGGCGAAGTCCCCGCCGGCTTCGGCTCCGGCCCCGTGGACATGCGCCTCACCAGCGACGCCAGCGGCTACCTGGTGCCCAACCCCTACAACGTCCACGACCGCGCCGACGGCCTGCGCATCGTCCACCTGCTCATGGACGTGGGCATCGCCACCGAGGACCCGCGCGCCAACGGTGGCTTCACCCAGGACATCATGCACATCGAATTGGTGGGCGTGGCCGAAGTGGACACTGAAGCCGGCGTCCTCAACCTGGATGCCGTCGGCATGGTGGAACCCAACATCCTCGGCCAGGAATACGGCTACGGCCTGCTCAGCTTCCAGCTGCAGTCCTACAAAGATCAGCTCAACGCCCCCACCGCCCCGGAAGACACCACCGGCCCCACCCTGCAAAGCTGGACCCTGGGCACGGACACCATCACCGGCGAAGACAAGTCCCTGCTGGCCAAGCCGGGGGATCCGATTATCTTGAACTTTGATGAGCCGATAGATCCGCAGAGTGTGGAAGGCAATGTCATCCTCTATAAAACCGTGAACGGCGGAGCGGAAGAAGAAATGCCGGCGCAGGTGTATGTGGATGGCGCGGCGATTGTGGTAAAGCCGGAGGAGGATTTGCAGTATAGCCCGGAGGAGGCTCCGGTTGGTTATCGGCTATCAGTAATCGACATCCTTGATATTGGCGGAAGGACTCTCCAAAACCCCGTCAATGAGACCTTCTCTCTCTCAACCAAAATCGAAAATACCGGCCTTATCGCAAAAATGCCTTCCGGGCCTCCACTTCTAAGATATGACCTCCTACAGAGGCGAGAGACTGAAAGTGCCGCAGTTATCTTAGCAAGTTATCCTGGGTATCCTTGCGCATTAAAACAAGAACTTCTAAATGATATCGGTAATGGAGACAAAGACCCAACTCGCGACTTAACTAACAATAAATCCGGAATATGCGCCGGAGGCTTTCCCGGATTAGAGAGTACAAATGCCACCGAAGCAGATCGAAAACCGCTCGATGACGCCATTCCCGTGATGAGTCTACCGGAAAATCGCACCATATTTATCTCTCTATCAAAAGAGATCGATCCATCCAGTCTATCTTTAGGCACAACCTTTACAGTCGAAAAAATAGACAACCATGAAAACAAAATAGAAAATATAAACGGGAAATTATTTACAGAAGGAAACAACATCTATTTCACCCCAGAAAAACCTTGGGAGTATGGCACGTTATATAAATACACCCTAGCTTCATCAGGATATACCGTTGAGACGACCAGCAATGGATACGTTAGAAAAATAATATCTAATGATAATTATAAATGCGGAACAGACAGCGTCTGTGATAAATCTGGCCTCCCTATACAAACAGCGTCAATAGGCTTAACAACTATCAAAGAAGTTAGAAATGGCCCCAGTGGAATGACCTACAACTATGCAATGATACCAACAGGACCAGATTTAACTGCTGGCGGCCCCGACTTTACCCAATTTTTCCGGGGCGCCAAAGCCACAAGCGATGTCCTCCAGATTCTTACAACCGAACCTATAGCCGACACAAATCATAACTTTATGAGTGAACGAAGCAACATCGGCACCAGCACTCCACCGATATATACGGTTGGAGAATATTTATTTGACCTCGAAGAGTATGGTCCTGGCGAGCAGCTCAACGAAACGGACCCAAGTTTATACCCAAACTACGACCCTGCTGGACTCCAACCCGCTCCCAATAGTGCAAAAGTGCTATCCAGATTTAGAAACCCCAGCATTGAAAGCCGATTGGATTCAATAAATATATTTGGCTTGAATTTTGGCTGCTCGTACGACAATAACAATGAACCGATGGCATGCCCCGATCAAAAATTCACTTACTTAATTTCTGCAATAGCAGCAGAAGTAACTAACGAAATTGACGATACGGGCATCAAGGTAAAAATGTGGCCATCCATGGTTTATGGAACATCGTTAGACATATACACCCTTCAACAGCAAATACCTAGCGCCCCAATCCTCCCTTTTCCCGGAGCGACAGGAAAACAGATACTTAGAATGAGATACGATGGCCAACAAAGAGACGGAGCAATAATCGCCAGAATCAAAGAAAAAAATGGTAGGCCAGTGTTGACTGCCAGCCTGGATCTATATGTCGAAGCACCATATTCGGCTGAGCTAGGGATAACATCTTTACGTAATTCAATAAGACTAAGATCTTATGAAATATCAATGCATATGGAGGGACCAATTTCTTTCATGGATGATGGGCGAATGTACGTGGAGCAATTCAACACCAACCCGGTTGACATTCTCATGGTCATCCACAGTGACGTAGACGGAGCGTGGATGGGATACGCGGATCTCTTCATCCCCGAGCAAGGAAGCAGATTAAACTTCATATCAAAATCAATAAAATAACCCGGATAGGGAGGGGGAGCCTTTCCCCCTTCTCCCTAACCATTTTGCTTCAAATTCCACCTCACGATGGGAAGCCTTTCGGCCCAGCTAATTCTTGGGCTTATAGTCAGACTCCGTAAAACAATTCCCCAATATGGCTCACTCAACTCCACTTTCTGGCAGCTTATATATTTTCAGGCCCGCTAACCTCGACCCCAAGCCAGCCGCTCGATCCAAGCGCCCAAGGTATGAGCATACTGTCATGCGTGTTCCCCTACACCACTAAACACCTGAGGCAATCTCATGCTTCGCCGTACATCCCTTAGTAAGCCCCTTTGAATTTGTCTTCTCGAGTCAGGTACTCACTGTCTAGGTCTGTGTAACCGATCTTCTTGCGCTTCCTTTCCAGCTCCATCTTCCGGTCACGTGATAGCAGCTTTTTCCGTGCCCTCCCCTTGCCTCGATCTACTCCTGCGCTATGAGCTATGCTATCGGGCTCACCTCATCAACCCAAAAACTATATCGTGATCGTTCTCACAAATGCGTTTTGTCCGCATACAAATGTACTCAGCCTTCGATCCTATTCCATCGCTTGTTTCACGAGATCACGACGGCGTGAAGGTTGAGGCATTCAGCAACTGTTTCCGTAAGCCACACAGGAGTCAACGATACACTATGTTCCCTCACAACTCGCGTATCAATTCTTGCTTTCTACGAATGCCTAACGATAGCCGATGAATAGAGCCTCGCATACCACCATCGCGGCTAGCTCGGAGGCCATTATCATCTCGGTGTGGAGGACAAACTTTGTCGCGAATGAAAGACAAAATTCTCGTTTTTCATCAAGATGTAGTAGCAGATGATCGGAAGGCATCAGCCCCCAGCATCACGATTTCCGGCTCGGTCGGTGTGGAGAATCTGTTAGCGTATCTCATAAAAACAAAGCCCCGGCAAACTCCAGGGCTTTGTTAGCAACCAGAGAGGTGACCAAAGTCACCCTTTCACACTCTCACCCTATTACCATGCATTAGCGTCGTTATAGTAAAGATCTCCACTAATTTCACAACCTGATTCTACATGTCCTGGATTATAGATAGGCCCATTAAACGCAAAGTAAGAACCGGGTGAACCAACTCCATTGTTGTGGAACTGCACATCGTGCATGTGGCCATTGGAGATATTAATACCCAGGGCGGATACCGAGAAATTAATATTGCCTATGGAGCCAGTTGCAAACCCAGTATAAGGCGCCAAAGTGCCAGGGTTTGAAATAAAGCTATTGTCATCCCAGGTTGTTTCCTCTGAATCATCATCGGCATACCAGTAGGGATTGAAATTAAGATCAACAAGTCCACAAAGAATACCACCAGTCACGGACCCATCAATCACTCTAATGCTGAAATCATCACCTGTTTCGGTGTTCATTCGGGCTTGGCCGTTCAGTGTTAGAGTACAATCCAAGCCAACGCCGCATCGCAGAGACGTCTCGCCTGTAAACGGGAATGTATCCCCTGTCCCAGATGTTCCACCGGGACCGAACCAATCGTTCTGAGTCGTGTGATACCAGTTCCCCGAATCAGTCCATTCCATGCAGTCAAAACCACTAGTGTTAGTGGTAGGGCACCTCCCCGAGGAAATTGTGGCGGAGGCATTCAGTGCTATTGCGCCGAAGGATACAGCAGCCAGTCCAGCTATAACTTTCATCGTATTCATGATCTTCTCCATATTTAGTCGAACGAATCGTTACTACTTCCGTGGTTCGTCATGATTCAGTTATCCGGTTTGGGTGATCCCCCCTCGCCGGACTTTCGACCCTATCAAAACCACAAAAAGCAACAAGACAAAAACAAAGAATAATTTCCTGAAAACCAAACTTTATTTATGTAAAAGAAAACACCCCTTCAAAATCAAACACTTAACCTTTCACTTCTGCGCCATTTTTGGGGAACTTCTGGGGTATTTTTTTGATCTTTTTGGTCGTTTTAATTACCCCAGAAGTTGCCAAGGAACTTCTGGGGTAATTATTTTTTAGGCTAAAAAGGTTGGCGAAGGTGACATGGGTTTCTGTGGGGATGTTGGGGGAGAGAAGGAACGGCGGTTATTCGCTTGCTAGCAAGCTTCCCACAGTGGAGAAACTGTTGGCGGAGGAGCGAGTGCGAAGCCATAGGGGCGGAGATGGCCCGGCGGTTGTGTGGTGAAGAGGCAGTAGTTGATATTCGCTTGCAGCGGCCCGCCGCCCGGACAAAGCTCCTGCAGCGGCTTTGTTGTGAGGTGGTTTTCTGCCCCGGGGGGGGATGCTTCCTACACTGCCCTTTGCTTGTGGCGGACAGAGTTTTCCGTCAGGGCTGACAGACCGGGACCTTTCTTCTCCCCATACTGATTCTGCTATCCAGACAGATAATTCATTTGAGTGATTCGGCTTGAATCACTATGATTAACTTTGAATCATATATATCCAAGGAGCCCCATCATGGCCCGGACAGAAACCAAGGTATTGACCGCCCATATCCCCCTTCCTCTGGCCGAGAGAGTCGACCAGATGGCCCAACGGCTGGAGCGCTCCCGCGGCTGGATCATGAAACAGGCGCTGGCTGCCTGGCTCGATCAGGAAGATGAGCGAGAGCGACTCACCCGCGAGGCTCTGGCTGACGTGGACGCCGGTCGCGTCATCGACCATCAGGCCGTGCAGGCGTGGGCGGACAGCCTGGGCACCGATGAGCCCCAGCCAGTACCGCGCTGATGGAACTCAAGTGGACCAGCAAAGCACTTTCCGATCTGGCTCGCTTATACGAATTTCTGGCCCCCGTGAACAAACAGGCCGCCGTGCGGGCTGTGCAGGCATTAACCGAAGCTCCCACCGTCCTGCTGACCGACCCACGTCTCGGTGAGCGGCTTTTTGATTTCGAGCCTCGTGAAGTCAGACGATTGCTGGTCGGGGATTACGAGATGCGCTACGAGATTCAGGAATCCACCCTCTATATGCTACGGCTCTGGCACACTCGGGAAGGCCGCTGAGTTCCTGGTTGCCCGAATGCGGACGAAACGCGGCGCATACGAGTCGCGATTCGCTTGCGAGCAAGCTTCCCACAGCGGCTTCGTGCCCTCCCCTAAGGGAGCCTTCCTACACTACCCGTCACTTTCGACTGACGGTTCTTTCCGTCAGGGCTGACAGACGGATCGCGGAGTGCGCGTCATATTACTCCCCTGCTGATTTGGGGAGGATTCATGGGGGAGCACGACACCGCTTATAAATTTCTGTTTTCGCATCGCGCTCTGATGCGGGATTTGCTGCTTGGGTTCATGGAAGGGGACTGGGTCCGGGAGCTGGATCTGGATTCACTGGAAAAGGTCAGTGACGGCTACGCTACCGGTGATCTGCTTAGCCGCCACAATGACGCGCTCTGGCGGGTACGCTGGAAACGCGAATGGGTTTATCTCTATCTGATGCTGGAGTTTCAGTCCACGGTGGAGCGCTTCATGCCGGTGCGTATCCTCACTTACATCGGTCTGCTGTATCAGGACCTGATCCGGCGTGAGGAACTAAGCCCAGACCGCCGGTTACCACCGGTACTGCCCATAGTGCTGTACAACGGAAAGGGACGTTGGCGCGCTCCGGTGGCCCTGGACAATTTGATTCAGCCCCCTCCCCACGCCGTGCTCCCCTATTTGCCCCGGCTACAGTTTCTACTTTTGGATGAGGGCGCTCTGCTTCACGAGGGCGCCCTGCCTGGGCAGCGTAATCTGGTCGCCGCCATATTCCGGCTGGAGCAAAGCCAGGCCCCGGAAGACCTGTCTCGGGCCTTCTCCCATTTGCTAGAATGGCTCAAGGGGCCTGAGCAGAGTGAACTCAGACAAGCTATTCTGGAATGGCTACATCGCCGGGGCCCCAGTCTGGCTCCGGAAATCAGCTGGCGGGAAGTTCGAAACTTACAGGAGGCGAACACCATGCTGGAAGAACGCATACAAGAGTGGAAAGCCCAATTCCGCCGGGAAGGGCTCACCAAAGGCCGAGAGGAAGGTCGGGAAATAGGTTTGGAGGAAGGTCGGGAGGAAGGTCGGGAGGAAGGTTCCACCGCCGAGGCCCGAAATATTCTGCGGCGTCAGTTGATACGCCGTTTCGGTACAGTCCCTGAACACATCGATGTCAAACTGAACGGCGCCAGCCGGGAACAGCTGGAAGACTGGATCGACCGGCCTTACGAGGTGGAAGAGCTGGAAGACGTCTTTCGCTGATCAGGTCGGGGATTCTGGCTCGGTTCCGGTTCGCGAACCGGGATTCGCTTGCCAGCAAGCTTCCCACAGTGGCTTCCCGGCTCCGCGGGAATCAGAAATGGCAGCGCTCTTTTGCTCTATGGCTTATCGGTTTTCTGTAGGGCCGCGTCGAAGTAGATCACCTTGTTATTCGGTGCTTTTTTCATGGCATCCTTGAGTTCTTGCAACACCGCCCATTCATCAATGTCATCCTCATCGTCCACGGTGAGGCTTTCGGTTACTTTTTTCACCAGGGTTGGATCGCTGTAACCCCAGGCCACCGGGCGGGGCAGGAAAAGGCTCCAATAGCCGTTCTCCGGCATTCCAAACATCGAGACGCAGGGCACTTTCTCATCAATGGCGATGGTGTGGTTGGGCAGTTGCTTCACGGGCAGCTTCAGACACCCCCACACCAGATCCACATCCTCTTGCCCACGCATATCGGCCAGGGCCAGCAAGGTCAGCGGCTTGGTCTCGATTACAATGGCGGGGATCAGCAGGCCGTTTTCATAGGCGATGTCCCGGTGACCGACGGGCCTGGGAAAAGCACGAAGTACAAGCAACAGCAGCAATGTCATGACCAGCAGAATCAGCCACCCACTGGTATTGCCGCTCCTGTAGAGGGAGAAACTGCAGACGCCGGTGAACACGGCAAGGGCAATCACCACGTAAAACAGAGGACTGAACTTACTCGGGTATTCGTCATAGGTCTCCATATGAACAGGATCCGGCGGCATGTTCATGGCCCGTGTGGCAAACGTATCATTCCAGGACTCACCGACCTGTCCGACCCGGCTGTCATCATTCATTCCGCTCTCCTTGCACAAGGGATGATTCAAACAGGAAAACCTTAGCACACCCTTCTGCCCTCCCACAGCTTGAAGCGGCGTACCTGTGAACCGCTTGATCCGTGGGAGCCGGCTTGCTGGTTAATAACGGCACAAAGATGAAAAGATTCGCCAGCAAGCTGGCTCCCACAGCGGCTTCGTAGTGTGATCCCCAGGGACTACCCGCCTTCGGAGGGTTTCGCGATCAGGGCCGCCATGCCTCGAATATCGCTCTTGCCGGTCCGATATTCGATCAGAAACTCCTTGCTTCCCCGCCTCACGATGATCTCACCAATGCCGCTATCCACCACGGAGCGGCGGGCCAACAGGTCGTCTTCCTTGGTTCCCAGTGGATAGCCATTGGCGGAAAAGATAACGTCGCCTTTTTGGAAGCCGAACTTCTTGACCAGGTCTCCCTCTTCATCGATCACCCGGTAGCCATTGGCGGTCTCCGGGCTCACCGGTTCCACCCCCATGGTTTTCATGGCCTTGTCCCGGTCACTCAGCAGCTTTTCCACCTCCGAATCGTCTTTCTTGTCATCCCGAGCCGGCTGTGCCGAGGCCACGATCCCTGGCATCGCTTCCCAGTCGAGTAGCAGCAGCTTCTCCAGGCGCCCTCCCCGCTTGAGCAACACGTGATCGACCCGTAATGCATTCAGAGTGGCGCCACGGATCAGCTCATCGCCCACGTGATACAGCCCCGCTTCCCCGCCTTCCGGCTGGATGATCGCCCAGCCGTGCTGGTCCATCCGGTTATGGAAAACGCCGAGCAAGGTGAGTTTCATCCGGGTTTCTGGAGCATCGGAATGCACTTCAACCGTACCGCTCCCGGACAGGTACTCACCGAACAGATTCCAGCTCTCGATTTCCACTTTCGTCAGCGTTGGGTTTCGCGAAGCCGCGGTTACGGGGAGATCGTCCGCGGGCATCCGTTCCGGCGGCTTGGGGCCGTGGATCAGCAGCGTCACGGTCCACACCACCAAGTATACCAACACGCCAAGCAGCACCAGCGATATCAGGTAGCGTGCGGCGCGACCCAGCACGGCGATCAGAGCAAGACGGTTCATTGCCAAAAGACCTCTTGATCAACGCACCGCCGATTATTCTTCACTGTCGTCGCCCGGTGGGCTTTCACCCTCCTGTCTTGGGCTCTTTCTGGGCCTCCCCCGGGGCCGGCCATACACACGCTCACCGTATTTTTCCGCCACTTCACGGATGAAGCGGTCCGAGCCGGTAACCAGCCCCCGGGTCACCGCGTTGACGATGAAGTCCACTTCCTTCGGGTTGTTGCCCATACGCAGATATTCCCGGTAGGCGAGGCGACGCTCATCCCGGTTCGCCCCCAAACGCAGATACGGTTCCGGGTCGTCCAGCCAGCTTGTCTGGGTCTTCTCGCAGCGCATGCGCAAGCTGCTATGGGCGTACTGGTTGATCTTCTGCACCAGCCCCCGTGTCACCGGCAACAGCTCGATCATTCTCATGATGGTCAGCACCCACTGGCTGGGTTGTACCGGCGTGGACAGGAAGCGGCTTTCCCAGGGCGACTCCTCCCCATGGATCTTCTTGAAGAACAGCGCGGTGCGGCAAGACAAGCCTTTCATGAAGCGTGACACTTCCGTGGCCCGCCCGGTGGGGGTGATCAACAAATGGACTTCGCCGGGCAGCAGACACCAGGCGTGGATCTCGACTTCGTACTCCCTGCGCAATTCCAACAGCTGCCGCTCGCAGTAGTTGAAGTCCACCGTGGTACGAAAGATCGGGCTGCCGTCTCGGGTTTTATGCACTACATAGTGAGGGACACCTTGCAGCAAAACGCGTTCCTTGCTGCTCATAGCGCTTCTCCTTGTTATTGATTTCGCTGAGCTTCCCCG
Source organism: Alcanivorax sp. 24 (assembly GCF_004360225.1). Classification (GTDB taxonomy): domain Bacteria; phylum Pseudomonadota; class Gammaproteobacteria; order Pseudomonadales; family Alcanivoracaceae; genus Alloalcanivorax; species Alloalcanivorax xiamenensis. The sequence continues at coordinate 55,028 of NZ_SNUA01000021.1, read as the reverse complement.
GCCCAGACTGCGCCGGGCTTACATAACATTACTTCCTGGTACGGTTATGAAACTAAAACCCTAACGCTTTTAGAGCTCTTTAGGAACCCTTTAATATTTACAGTCGTGCACTTTTAATAAGACAATGATTTTGTATTTCCTGCCCCCTTTTTAAGCACCCCATTTAAAGCCTTTTCCGGGATTAGCAAACGCTCACTTGATTACAAATCGGTGTATATTGAAACCGCCTTTGTATACCCGTTTTTGCGCCTTTCTCAGGTTCTTACGTCCGGCTTTTTGCATCCACACATAGGAACCAAATAAATCGCAATAAGCGGGTCTTCTCTTAGTCACTTTTGATGGACAGGAAAAGCTACTACGCGTCCATCTGTTCTCTATTGGCAAGAGGTCAACCAAAGCGGTTTACAAGGTCGCTCAAACCTCCTTGAAGAGCGGCGACAAAATTTTAGGGACGCTCCCTGGCGTGGCGAGAAGGAAAAGAGTCCCCCAGGGTGAAGCCGGGGGACCCTGGGCCACCGATATCAGCTGGCCGGCCGGACCGTGTAATGCATGTCGGAGCGAACGAAACGCGCGTCATCGTCCAGAAACTCCAGGGTGTATGGCGTGCTCTGGAATACATGGCGGGATTCGCCTTGATCCGAGGTCAGCACATACATGGACGCCTTTCCGTCCAACGCGGCCTCAAGGGCAATCCAGGTGCCACGTTCCACCGTACCCTCCTGTGTCAGCTCATAGGTGGCCACGCCGCTAGCAGGTGAGCCGTGCAGGACCAAGGTGGCCCCAGGGGCCACTCCGTTCTGTGCCGCCACCAAACGATTGAATACTGCGTTATCGTCCTGCGCCCACGCCGGAGAGAAGCCCATTACGAATACGGAACCCAACATCATCATCAGCTTTTTCATGAGACAACTCCTTTCAAGGTTACATTGTTGACTTGCTGCTTTGATGAGGAACCCATGGCGCTGTTACAGGAAAAAATAACTTTACTGAAATGGCCGCGCCCTAAGAAAAAAATGAACAAAAAAAACCTCCCGGCTGCTGCCGGGAGGCATAGGGTCTTTACTGTCAGCTCGCCGGACGAATCTCGTAGCCCATGCTGGAGCGGACAAAACGCTCGTTACTGTCCAGAACCTCCAATGTGTACCGAGTGCTTTGGAAGACATAACGCGCCTCCCCCCGGTTTGGCGTCAGCACATACATGGACTCATTGCCTTCAAGCGTCGCCTTCAGTGAGATCCAGGTACCGCGTTCCACCGAATCGCCTTGTTTCAGCTCATAGGTGGCGATACCACCGGAGGATGACTTTCCGTGTAAGGTCAGGGTAGCTCCAGGCGTGGACTGATCCCATGCGCCCACCAGGCGGTCGTACACCGTACTGTCATTTTGTGCCCAGACCGGAGACACCGTCAAAACCGTCAATCCGCTGAGTAACATCAGTAACCGTTTCATGATACACCTCCTTTCAAAGTTCTTTGTTCTATCGCTTTGATGAGACATGGGAGGTGTCGTTACAGCCGATCTATAAAAATCCTTTTTTCTTTTAATTAAAAATCGGATAAGGAGTATATCGATATACCGCCAAGGACAACTTCGCCCTTGGCTCAGCTCGCTCATTCTGCATTTCGCGCCCGCCAGCCATCGAAGTTTAAGAGAGCATCCTCTTCACGCAGCAGATAAAGAGCGAGACAAGCCGCCAACATGGGCCAGGCGGCGAAAAAGAGTAAATGGTCGAAAGGGGCCAAGTATTGCCGCCAGGAAGACAGCGTCGAAACCGCATGCATGACCAACACCAGTCCATAGCTGACGCGTCTCAGGACACCCGCCACGAAAGCGAGGACTATGATCATTTGCAGGATCGCCAGGACTGTAAAAACCGTGCTATCCAGCCCGCCCAGGCCATAGAAGTTGGTGAAAATTTTGCTGGTGTGCCCGGGGTTCAGAAACTTGTCCAGGGTCCACATGAACATAACGATGAATACTCCAAGACGAAGTGAGAGCAACGATACGGTCAGAGACGTCATGGTGAAGACCTCCTCGGGTTAGAGCTTACTTAGTTCCCGTAGATGCACGAAGATCGGGAACGTTACACTTGATGAGCCCGCCCCGGCGGGCGGAGCACGTAACCCAATTTCTTTCCACACCTTCCCCTATGACGCTGTAAGACCATGAAATACAATAAAAACTATGGTATCTGTACGGTGCCAGGAATGCCCCAACACCATTCGGATCAGTACCCGCATGGAAAGCTCGCACATCAGTACGGACGGATGACGCAACAACAATACCCATTTGGGAATGGCTTCAAAGGATCGATATGGAAAACATAGAGAATCCCGAGTTCGTCGCGCGATTACGGAGTGGTGACGACACCGCCTTTGCCCTCCTGGTAAAACACTATCACCCCCGCCTCCTGAGTACCGCCCGCAGTCTTCTGCAACCGGCCGATGCCGAGGAAGCGGTACAGGAAGGCTGGATTTCCGCCCACCGCGCGCTGCCCCGCTTCGAGGGCCGCAGTACCGTATTGACCTGGCTGACTCGCATCGTCATCAATCAGGCACGCATGCAACTACGCCGCGCCGGCCGGGAGATCCAGTTCGATCCCACCGCCGACGATGTTCTGTCGCACCGATTCAACGAGGATGGCCGTTGGCAGCTTCCGCCGCACAAGTGGGATATGCAAGGTCCCGACTCCCTGCTTACACGGGATGAACTGAAGGATTGCATGGAAAAACATATGCATGTCATGCCCGATAGCCAACGCTTGGTCCTGGAACTTCGTGACATTCAGGGGCAGGACTTCGATACCATCTGTAACATTCTCGAAATCAGCACATCCAATGTTCGAGTCCTGTTACACCGCGCCCGTACGCGGCTGTTTCAGATGGTCGATCATTTTCAGGAGACCGGCGAATGTTGAAATGCACAGAAGTAGTACAACGCGCCGATGCTCTGGTGGATGGGACGCCCTTGAGTTTCGCCGAACGACTGGCCTTGCGCTCTCACTTGATGCTTTGCCGTCACTGCCGCCGCTATGTGCGCCAGTTGAAGGCGCTCACCGAGCATTTGCGCGAGCACACTTTGGTCGAACCGTTGGATGACGAGACCGTAAACGCCATCTTGGCCCATCGTGATAACGCTAACTGACTTCAAAGGCCCGCGGGGAGAACGACCATGAACCGTCGTTTGAGAGATATCTGGCATTCATATCGTAGCCTGCCCCTTTGGGTTCAGCTTTGGGTCGGCCTGATTCTGATGCCCGTCAACCTGGCAGGCTTCTTCTTTCTCTCTTATCCGGCCGGGCAATGGATCGCGGTGGCCACCGTGCTGATTGTGCTCACCAATGGTCCGATCATGTGGTACTACGCCGGCATGAACAAAGCCATGTCGCTACCCCATCTGATTATCTGGATTCCACTGCACGTGCTGCTGATCGCTCATCTGGCCGGCGGCTTCAGTCCTCTGCCCATGTCCAGACCGGAATTCACCTTGATCATGGCGGTATTGACGGCCAACACCATCAGTCTTTTATTCGATGTGAAGGATTCCTGGGATTGGTTGCGCGGCGACCGTGCGACACCTGGCTTCTGATCTGTCCGGGTAAAGAGATCGCTCTCCATTTAGGCCCTTCACCCGCAAGTTCCGTAACGTTTTCCTGAACGCCGCATCCATACTCCAAATATCGTAGAAGGAGTACAAGATGAATCTCTATCTCAAAAGCATGATCGGTGGCTTCCTGGCCACCGTGGTACTGTCTCTGTTGATGATGCTGAAAGCACAGATGGGGCTGATGCCTGGTCTGAACGTCATTACCATGCTTTCCGGCATGCTTCACACTCAACTTGGCATTCCAGCGTCACCGGCCATCGGTTGGTTGATGCATTTCGCCATCGGCACGGTGATGTGGGGGCTGTTGTTCGCTTTTCTGTATGACCTTCTTCCCGGACGAGGTCCTATTGGCAAGGGGATGGCCTTCGGCTGCGCTGCATGGTTGATGATGATGGTACTGCCCATGCCGATGGCCGGAGCCGGCTTTTTCGGTCTGAAGATTGGCATGATGGCGCCGGTCATGACGCTGATCCTCCATATCGTCTGGGGCTGGGTTCTCGGTATGGTCGTCGGAGCCCTGCCGGGTAGCAGCAGCACCAAACCCTATTGAGGCTTGATCTGGGGCCGACACCAAGCTCCATGTTGGTCCCGACGGATCCATTACTCAGAAACCAACGATACAGGAGTTTTACCCATGAATGCCGATTATCAAATCAAAACCGACCCGGTCAATCTGGATACCTCCGATGATCAGGCTCGTCCCCTTTTGGAAACCGCGCAAAAAAACCTGGGATTCGTTCCCAACATGTACCAGGGCATGGCCATCGCTCCCGGCATGCTGTCCACTTATCTACACGGTTATGATCAGTTTCGCCGACATTCCGATTTTCAACCCGCGGAGCAGGAAGTGGTGCTCTTGACCATCAGCCGTTACAACGGCTGTGATTACTGTATGGCCGCTCACTCCATGATCGCGGAGAAGGTGTCACAGGTCCCAGAGCCGGTGCTGGAGGCGATTCGTAATCGCCAGCCGATTCCGGATCCGCGCCTGGCCGCCCTCTCCCGGTTTGTCGAGCGCATGATCGACAGCCGGGGCCTGCCCACCAGGGAAGACGTGGCCGCGTTCCTGGAAGCCAGTTTCGAGGAGCAACATATACTGCAGATCGTGCTGGCGATCGCGGTGAAAACCTTGAGCAACTACGGCAACCATCTCAACCATCCAGAACTGGACCCGGCCTTCGCGGGGCATCGCTGGGAAGGTTGAAGCACCGCCGATCGGTGCCCTATTCGCCAGCAAGCTCGCTTCCCACAGAGGTTCTACCAAGTCGCTGTGGGAAGCTGCCTGGGCAGCGAATACCTCGACCCCCTATCCCGTCCGCCCCGCACAGTAGGCAGCGGTAATCGGGTGGCTGGGGTGCTCGAATACCCGCAGACAAGTATCCGACTCCACCACGCAACCGCATCCCTGCTCCAGCCAACAAACGGTGACGGTGTCGGCGATCCTGCGCGCCTGGGCCAGATTGTGGGTCACCATCAGAATGGTGTACCGGCCCTTCAGCGACACAATCAGCTCCTCCACCACCTGTGACGATACCGGATCCAGCGCCGAGCAAGGCTCGTCCAGCAGCAGCACCCGGGGTTCCAATACCAAAGCCCGCGCTATACACAGGCGTTGCTGTTGCCCACCGGACAGACTTAGTGCGCTGGAGTGCAACCGGGAATGGCATCGGTCATGCGGTTAATGCTGCTTAACAAGCTGCTCTTGCCGCAGCCACTGGGTCCCACCAGGGCCATGAGCTCGCCCGCGCGCACGCTCAGGCTGGCTTGTTCGATGGCGGGCTCGCCACGGTAATGCACGGAAACGTGCTGTAATTCAAGATTGGGTGCGGTCATTACAACACACCTCCCGTTGGCCGCAACAGACGCCGCACCAACACATTCAGCATCACCAGAATGACGATCAGAACCAGGCCGGTGGCGGCCGCTCTGGGCATGCCACCGGGTACGTTCATGGCCAGATCATAAATATGCACACTCAGGGCACGACCCGAGTCCAGCAGTGAATCCGGCCTCCGCAACACATAACCGGCGGTGAACAACAGTACGGCGGTTTCCGCCAGGGCGCGGCCGGTACTGAGGATGACACCAACCGCAATACCAGGGGACGCCTGGGGCACCAGTACCCGTCGTACCCAGCCCCAGCGACTGATCGCCAGCGCCGTGCCGGCCTGACGATAGGAATCGGGCACCGCCCGCAACGCTTGTTCGGCGCTGCGAATCATCAACGGCAATACCATCAGGGACAGAGCCAGACCGCCGCTGAGAATGGAAAATCCCAACCCCAGGGAGATCGCGAAGAACTGATAGCCGAACAGGCCATACACAATGGAGGGTACCGCCGCCAGCATGTCCAGTACGCCGCCCAACCAATGCGCCCGGCGAGTGCCGGCCGGAACCTGCTCACTCAAATAAAGCGCGCAGCCCAAACCAAAGGGGATCGCCACCGCCAGGCACACCAGCAGAATCATGCCCGTGCTTAGCAACAAGGCAGCAATGCCGCCCTCCCGCCCGGCCTGGCGCGGATCAGTCAGCAGGAAGTCCACCGACAGCACGCCCGCGCCCTGCCGCCACAGCGACCACATCATCAGTGCCATGGGCACCAAAATCAGGCTCAGCAATACCCAGCCGGCCAGAGCGGCTAATCGATCACGCCAGTCCATATCCGCCTCTCCTCAATCGCCAGCTCAGCAGCAGGAGGACCAGGGTCACCAGCAATAAAAGCAAGCCGCTTACAAAAAGAGACAGGCGGTGGTCGCCGGTGGCATAGGCCATTTCCAGTGCGATATTGGCGGTCAGGGTTCGTAGCGGGTCAAACACAGAGGTGGGCCACTGCACCACATTACCGCTGACCATCAGCACCGCCATGGTTTCTCCCATGGCACGGCCGAATTGCAACACCAGTCCGCTAACGATGGCCGGCAAGGCTTGCGGTAACAGAACCCGGCGCAACATTCCGACCCGGGACAGCGCCAGTGCTTGAGCGGAACGAACATAGTGGCCCGGCAATTGCTCCAGCGCCGTGTCCGTGACCAACAGCGCCAATGGCAGAATCATCAATGCCAGCACCAGGGAACCCGCCAGCCAGGACGCTCCGGGCGGCACCCATTGGTTAATCAACGGTACCACCATCAGCATTCCCCAGAGGCCATAGACCACCGAGGGAATCCCCGCCATCAATTCCACCACGACCAGGACCGGCCGCCGCAGAGCCGGCATGAAATAGCGCAGCCAGGCGGCCAGCAACACCGACACGGGAGCGGCAATCGCCAACGCCAGAACACTGACCACCAAGGACCCGGCCACCATGGATGCCATGCCGTATTGCTCCTGGGCTGGCTGCCACTGCCCCTGCCACAGCGTGGCGCCATGACGAACCAGAAACGGCAGCGACTGCGCCACCAGCACCAATACGATACCACCCAACACCAGTGCCACCGCGCCGCCGGCAAGGCGCAGCAGCCACAGGAGCCAATAATCAGGGCTTCGAGGCCACGAAGTAGTAATCATGGTAGACCTCGGCCATGGACGGGTCGGTAACGAAATCCAGAAAAGCCTGGACCGTGGAAGAGAGGTTTCCCTGACTGACCAGATTCAGTTCACGACTCAACGGATAGCGTCCCCGTGCCACCTCCTCGAGCGTGGCGGGTATGCCTTCCAGCGGCAGCAGCCGTAACGGAGAACCCGACTCCGCTTCGTAAATGGCCGTGCCAATGGAAACATAGCCGATAGCCTTGGTATCGCCGGCCACCGCCTTGATCCCCTGCTGATTCTCACCGATCACCATGTCGGCACGCACCTGATCGTTGCTCAATCCAAAGTAATCCAGGAACAATTCCTGAGTGGAGCGGCCATTGGCCTTGTGCACCACGGTGATGGCGCCGGCATCGCCGCCTACCTCCGCCCAATCGTCAATCTTGCCGCTATAAATGGCGATAATCTGCCAGTCACTGAGTGCGGATATCGGGTTCGCCGTATTGACGATCATAGCCACGCCGTCGCGACCCAGGACATGCGCGGTGAGATCCGATTCATCAGGCTTCAGCGCGCGACTGACCATGCCCAGATCCGCCAGCCCCTGACGCACATCCTGAATACCGCGCCCGGAGCCGCCGCTCTGCACATCCACCTGGACGCCGGTTTCCGCTTCATAGCGCTCCGCCAGATCCGCCATCAGCGGCGCGATGGTGCTGGAACCGGTGATCACGATTTTATCGGCGGGCCCGACACAGCCGCCCACAGCCAGAATCACCGCGCCGAGTACAGCTCCCAGTCGTAGTGGTAATATCATTCGTTCCCTCCTGATTCATAGTACTTTTTTAGTATCAACATCATTGCCATACAAAAACATGTCTTTGTAAGGTTCACCAACCAATGTCGACACCTGGCCCGCTGGACTAACCTCACCGCTATCGTTTGATGCCGCTCAATGGGATTTCGTTACACGCCCCATTACCGCGCCATACCAGTCCGCCAGCAAAGCAATTGGCTGTTTCTGCTGCCTTCCATGGCGATGCGGCCAGTACGGTAAATTGATCGCCTCCATACCCGCTGATACATTCAAACGCGTATCGTCACGATGCCCTGAGCGTCCGGTATGACCTGTTTTTCAAAGCCCTCGTGGACGCGTTTCCACACACGCCTAGCGAAGCCAGCCTCTCGACAGCGAAAACAGACCCGATTTTCTGTCGGATCACGGAGCCCCCAATGAAAAGAACCGCGTTGTACTTGCTTACCCCCCTGCTCATCGCCCTCTCCCTGCCCACCCTGGCGGAACCGATCAAGCGCAAAGTGTGCGTGTTCGACATCGTCGGCAACGCCGGGCCGATCATGAACAGCGCCCGCGACTGGAAGACCACCGCTTTGTCCTGGGGCCTGGATGTGGAACTGCTGCCCTATACCAGTGAGTTGATCGCCACCGAGGATCTGAAGGCCGGTGTCTGTGACGCCGCGCTGGTGACCGGGATCCGCGCCCGCGGATTCAATAAGTTCGCCGGCACCATCGACGCCATCGGCGCGGTGCCCAGCATGGATCACTTGCGCATCATCTCCCAGGTTCTGGCCAGCCCGAAGATGGCGGACAAGTTGGAAGGCGGTAACTACTCCGTCGCCGGTTTCGCGCCGGCGGGCCCCGCTTATATCTTCGTCAATGATCGCAAGATCAATACGCTGGACAAGGCCGCCGGCAAGAAAGTGGCGGTGCTGGAATACGATGAAACCCAGGCCGGCCTGGTGTCGCAGGTGGGCGCCACGCCAGTGGATTCCGATGTCACCAACTTCTCCACTAAATTCAACAACGGTTCGGTGGATGTGATCTTCGCGCCCCTGGCGGTCTATCAGGCGCTGGAACTGTATAAAGGGCTCTCCCCGGACGGCGGCATCATCGACTATCCGCTGGTGCAACTGACCCTGCAGGTTATCGCCAAGACCGATCGCTTTCCCAAGGAGATGTTCCAGAAATCACGCAGCTATTTTTATGAGAACTTCGACCGCTTCCGGCAGCAGGTGGAACAGGAATCAAAAGCGGTGGATCCAAAATGGTGGGTGAAAATTCCCGATGAGGACAAAGCGGAATACGAATTGATGATGCAGGAAGCTCGCGATCAGCTCCGCGATCAAGGCTATTACGATCCGGACATGCTGACCATCATGCGCAAGATCCGCTGCAAGCTGGACGCCTCCCGGGCCGAGTGCACCTAATTTCACCACGGGCTGTGGGAAGCTTGCTAGCAAGCGAATATTGCAAACAGCTAAAGCGAACCCCATTCGCTTGCAAGCAATCTCCCACAGCGGCTAATGATCTGGCCGTTTGTTCTTTGCGCTGTCAATTATTCACCATCAACTGTCAACGGCCCTATTCCACCGGATTGACGCATTCCCCCCGGCTGGAATCCAGTTTACAGCGCACCTTGCGTTCCAGGGTCAGCATATCCGCGCTGTAATACCCCTTCCCGCGCAGGGTCAAACGGGCATCCTGCATCATCATCTCGTACTCGCGTTTATCCCGATCCGGAATTTCAATCCACCAGTGATCCGGCACCTTGGCCTGCTCTTGCGCCAGGCGCGCCATGATCCGGTCGTAACCGTTGAAGAATTCCTCGCGCACCAGTTGCGCCACTTCATTGGGGAATTTATCGGCACGTCCGATCAGTTGCATGGTGATCTGCGCCAACGGGTAATTGATGATACCGCCATTGGGCCGCATGCCCTTGTACAGCTCCAGCACTTCATAGGCCACGATCGGCGCCGCCAGCGCATCCACCACCCCATTGTTGAATTTGTTCGGCGCGGAAACGATGTCGGAATTGACCGGCGTGGCCCCAATCCGTGCCACCATTTCCGCCTGAACCGGATCGTAGTCCAATACCGCCACCCGTTTTCCGGCGGCGTTGGCCAATGTATTGATGGCGCGGTCATTGACGAAGACATAGGCCGGCCCGGCCGGCGCGATACCCAGCACCACATAGCCGTTGGCCACCATCCGCGGCGCCACTTTCGGGCTGGCCATGGCGCGCAACAGCAGCTTCATGTGATCGTCGGAGGGCAAGGCACCGATGGCATCAATGGTACCGGTATATTGATTGAATAAACGGGCGCGCAGGCCACTGATCAGGGCGGCGTCGCAAATGCCCGCTTTCAGATCCTCCACCACTACGCTTTCGCTGGTGTAGGGCACCATCTCAAGATCCACGCCGTACTTCAAAACCCGGATTCGCTGGTCCTCGGCGGCCTTGAAGATCGGGCCCGCGCGGCCGGCGATGTCCCAGATACAAATACGGCGCTTAACCGGCTCGCCGGGCGTGTAGCCCGCCACTTTTTGCATTGCCTGAATCCGCTCATCCAACGAGCGACTCTGATCAAAGGCGATGGCGCGCAGCTTCGCCGCCAGCTCCGGGGTCAACGCCACCCCCGGAGCATAGCGTTTGAGCTCGGCCTGCTGCGCGGGGGTCAGGTCCAGCGCCTGATCGGCGGCGGCCGCGAGAGACATGGAGAGAACCAGAGAAAAACAGAGCAGCCGTAAAATACGCACGAGGCCTCCGGTCAGCGTATCCAATAGTGGATTCTCATTATGGGCAAGCCGTTCTCCGGACGCCTGACCGAAACGACATGGTGAGGGGCGTTGATGCCAAACGAAAGCGTCACTCGCCTGTGAATTCGCCAGCAGGGCTGGCTCCCACAAACCCAACCACGAAGCCACCGTGGGAAGCTTGCTGGCAAGCGAATGGCCCGACACCGAAGGCCGGAATTCGCCAGCAAGCTGGTCTCCCACAGCCTTTCTACAGGGCCACCGTGGGAAGCTTGCTGGCAAGCGAATGGCCCAACACCGAAGGCCGGAATTCGCCAGCAAGCTGGTCTCCCACAGCCTTTCTACAGGGCCACCGTGGGAAGCTTGCTGGCAAGCGAATGGCCCAACACCGAAGGCCGGAATTCGCCAGCAAGCTGGTCTCCCACAGCCTTTCTACAGGGCCACGGTGGGAAGCTTGCTTGCAAGCGAATGTGCCAACGCCAGAGGCCAGGATCGGCCATCAGCGGAGGGCCGCCCCGACGGGCTCCTACAATTGGGACCGCCATGTTAACGTGTTTGGGTCGGGACTTATGGACCGGCACATTCAGTACTAAAGTAGCAGTGATCCGATTCCCCGGGCAGTGCTCAAATGAATCGGCCGATCACGGCCAATCTCTGACACGAATAACAATCGAGGAGCTCGCTATGTGGACCAAACCCAGCTATGTGGATATGCGCATCGGCTTTGAAGTCACCATGTACATCTCCAATCGCTAACGCTGGTGCCCGCGGGCCCGCGTTGGCGGGATCCGCGGGACCACGCTCTCGTATCAGGCTCTGACGCCTATGTATATCCGAGTTCTCGGCTCGGCGGCCGGCGGCGGCTTTCCTCAGTGGAATTGCCAGTGCGCCAATTGCGCCGGGCTGCGCCAGGGCACCATCGACGCGTTGCCCCGCACCCAATCCTCCATCGCCTTGTCCGACGATGGCGAGCGTTGGATTCTGTGTAATACCTCGCCGGACATTCGTGCCCAACTGGAAAGTACACCGGACTTACGCCGGACGGACGGCAAGCGCGGCACCGCCATCGGCGCCATCGTTCTGATGGACAGCCAGATCGATCACACCACCGGGCTGCTGATGCTGCGCGAAGGCTGCCCCCATGAGGTATGGTGTACCGAGATGGTGCACCAGGATCTGTGCACTGGCTTCCCGCTGTTCCGCATTCTCGATCACTGGAACGGCGGACTGCGCTGGAACCCGATCCCATTGTCCGGTGAGTTCCGCATCCCTTGTTGCCCGGGGCTGCGACTCACGCCAATCCCGCTACGCAGCGCCGCTCCGCCCTATTCACCACACCGTAATGATCCCCATCCCGGTGACAACATCGGTCTGCTGGTGGAAGACAGCGCCGGCCAGCGCCTGTTCTACGCGCCCGGCCTGGGCCAGGTGGACGCCGACTTACGCACCCTGATGGCCAGCGCCAATTGTCTGTTGGTGGACGGCACCTTCTGGCGCGAGGACGAAATGAGTCACGCCGGCGTTGGTACCAAGCCAGCCAGTGAAATGGGCCACCTGCCGCAGAGCGGCCCGGACGGCATGCTGGCCTTGCTGGCCGGTCTGCCGGAACCTCAGCGCCAAATACTCATCCATATCAATAACACCAATCCGATCCTCGACCACGGCTCCGAGGAGCGCGCCCGGGTGGAAAGCCAGGGGGTCGAGGTGGCCTACGATGGAATGGCGATCCGATTATGAGCGAAATGGCTTCCGCCCTGCCGCTGAGCCGCGCCGAATTCGAACAGGCGCTGCGCGACAAGGGCCGTTACTACCACATCCATCATCCTTATCACGTGGCCATGTACGAAGGCCGCGCCAGCCGTCGGCAGATTCAGGGCTGGGTGGCGAACCGCTATTACTATCAGGTGAATATTCCGGTAAAGGACGCCGCCATCCTCGCCAACTGTCGGGACCGGGAGGTCCGCCGCGAATGGGTGCAACGCATTCATGATCACGATGGCGCCGCCGGCGGCGAAGGCGGCATCGAGGCCTGGGTCCACCTGGGCGAGGCGGTGGGCCTGAACGCCGAGGAAATCCGCTCCCAGGAACATGTATTGCCCGGGGTGCGCTTCGCGGTGGACGCCTACGTACGGTTCGCCCGCACCGCCAGTTGGCAGGAAGCGGCCTGCTCGTCACTGACCGAACTGTTCGCGCCACAGATTCACCAGTCGCGGCTGGACAGCTGGCCCCGGCATTATCCGTGGATCGGCGAGGAGGGCTATCACTACTTCCGCAACCGCATGGGCGAAGCACGGCGCGACGTGGAACACGGTCTGCGCATCACGCTGGATCATTTCACCACCCGCGAAGCCCAGCGGCGGGCGTTGGACATTCTGCAGTTCAAGCTGGATATCCTGTGGACCATGCTCGACGCCATGAGCATGGCCTACGAACTGGAACGGCCGCCTTACCACACCGTCACCGAGGAAGGCGTCTGGCACCGGGGGTTACAGCAATGAGCGCGCCACATCAAGACGCCGTTCCTCTGTTGCGCCGGGGTTTCCGCCTGCAATGGGAGCCGGCGCAACAGGCCCATGTGCTGCTGTACCCGGAAGGCATGGTGAAACTGAACGACAGCGCCGCCCAGATTCTCACACTGGTGGACGGCGAGCGCAGCGTCGCGGATATCGTTGCCACGCTGCATCAGCGCTTCCCGGAAGTACCGGACCTGGAAGCGGACGTGCTGGATTTTCTCGAGGCCGCCCATGGCAATCACTGGCTCAGCAACCGTTGAGACGCGTCCCGGGCCACCTTTGTGGCTGTTGGCGGAGCTGACCTACCGCTGCCCGCTGCAATGTCCCTATTGCTCCAACCCGGTGGACTTCGCCGACCAGGATAAGGAGCTGAATACCGAACAATGGCTGGACGTGTTCGCTCAGGCGCGGACCATGGGGGCGGCTCAATTGGGGCTGTCCGGCGGCGAACCGTTGACCCGGCCGGATCTGGTCGAGCTGGTCTGCGGTGCTCGCGAACTGGGTTATTACAGCAACCTGATCACCTCGGGCATGGGACTGAACCGGGACAAGGTCGCCGCCCTGGCGGACGCCGGCCTGGATCACATTCAAATCAGCTTCCAGGACGCCGAAGAAGCCGGCAATCAGCTGATGGCCGGCTCCCGCAAGGCATTCCAGCATAAGTTGGAAATGGCCCGGGCGGTGAAAGAGCACGGTTTTCCCATGGTGCTCAACGTGGTGATTCACCGGCACAACATCGACCGTATCGGCGATATTATCCAGCTGTGCCTGGACCTGGAGGCCGACTATGTGGAACTGGCCACTTGTCAGTACTACGGCTGGGCTCACTTGAACCGGCAAGGCCTGATGCCTTCGCGGGTGCAGTTGCAACGGGCGGAACAGGTGGTGGCGGACTATCGGCGCCGCCTGGAAGACACCGCCAATCCCTGCCAGTTAATCTTCGTGGTGCCGGACTATTACGAAGAGCGGCCGAAACCCTGCATGAACGGCTGGGGCAGTATGTTCCTCACCATCACCCCGGACGGCACCGCGCTACCCTGCCACAGCGCCCGGCAGCTGCCGATCGATTTTCCCAACGTCAGGGAGCACACCATCGAAACCATCTGGCGGCGCTCTCCGGGTTTCAATCACTTCCGGGGCGACGCCTGGATGCCGGAACCTTGCCGCTCCTGCGACGAGAAGCACGAGGACTTCGGCGGCTGTCGTTGCCAGGCGTACATGCTCACCGGCGATGCCACCAACGCCGATCCGGTGTGCGCCAAGTCGCCGCATCACCACGTCATCCTGGCGGCACGGGGACAAGCCGGCACGCCCCTGGATCAGGTACCACCACTGACCTACCGCAATGAACGCAATGCCCGGCTCATCTACCGGGGCTGATCCGGCCTCACCATCACCACTGAGCGCCCGTCAGGCGGTGGCGGCAACGGTGGAGTTCGGCGAGTTGCACAGCAACGCGCAACGGGTGATCTGGACTCGCAGCGATCCCCGCGACGGCCGCTTTCGAGTTCAGGAGTGGACAACGGAGGGCCGCCGCACTCTGACACCGGAAGGGTTCAGCGTGCGCTCGCGGGTCTACGAGTATGGCGGCAGTGCCCTGTGCCTGGGCGAAGATGGCCTGGCCTTTGTCAACGAAGACGACCAGCAGCTTTACTGGCAGGGGTTTTCGGAACCGCGATGCCATCCGCTCACCGACCACCCGGATCGCCGTTACGGCGGGCTGGCCTACGACCATCGCCGTGACCGGATCATCGCCGTGGAGGAGCGGCCGGGAAATCCGAAAACCCGACACCGGCTGGTGGCGGTGGGGCGCGATCGCGTCTTGCGGATACTGAGCGAGGGGGCTGATTTTTATGCCTCCCCCGCCATCAGTGACGACGGCCAACAGTTGGCCTGGGTGGAATGGGATCGCCCCCATCAGCCCTGGACGGCCAGCCGCCTGCGTCACGTCAGCCTGGCGGACGACGGCCTGCCCGGGACGGCCCTCGCCGGCCTCGACACACCGGGCCACTCGACACAACAACCCCGTTTCGACCGGCAAGGACGCTTGCTCTGCCTGTTCGACGGCAGCGGACACTGGCGCCCATGGCGCTTCGAGCATGGACACTGGCGATGTCTGCCCGGCAGGGAAGCAGACCACACCCCCAGCCCCTGGCTGCTCGGCTCCCGCCATTACGATACCCTGCCGGACGGCAGCCCGGTGGTGGCCTGGTGGCGGGACGGCCGGGGCCATTTGAGCGTTACGAAAGAAACCGTCGCGCCAGCGGCGATGCCTTCGGGCTATCAGCATTTTCTCGCCATCAGCGCCGGCCCCCTGGGCGTGTTCTGTCTCGCCGCCGGGCCACGCCGGGGCACCGCGTTATTGCATCTGAACGCCGGAGAAGGCGGTGTTTCCACACTCGATTCGGCGCCTCTGCCTCTGGAAGCGACCACGGTATCCCCCCGCATTCGGAGGACACCTTCATTCGCTGCCAAGGCAGCTTCCCACAAAGGGAACCACAAAGCCGCTGTGGGAAGCTGCCTTGGCAGCGAATGGCTTGGAGCATCAGTAGTATCGGAACCAGAAACGTGGACGTTCGCCAGCGCCGGCCAGACAACCTGCCACGGTTTTTACTACCCGCCCTGCCCCGGCGACTGTACGCCGCCGCCCTTGCTGGTGACCGTCCACGGCGGCCCGACTTCGGCCAGCTTTCCGCTGTTCAATCCGGCGATACAGTTCTGGACTCAGCGCGGATTCGCGGTGCTGGACCTGAATTACCGGGGTAGCGTCGGCTTCGGCCGTGCATATCGTCAGTCCCTGGCGGGACAGTGGGGCGTCAGCGACGTCGACGATGTGCTGTACGCGGTGAAGGCACTGATAAGGGAACGGCTGGCGGATCCGCGCCGGCTGTTCCTGCGGGGACAAAGCGCCGGCGGCTTCACCGTGCTCAATACTCTGGCCCGCGCGCCGACCACATTCCGCGCCGCCACCAGCTTGTACGGCGTCAGCGATCCGCTCCGGTTGCGCCGGCAAACGCACAAGTTCGAAGCGGACTACATCGACTGGCTGATCGGTGATCCTGAACGGAACGCGAGCCGCTATCAGGCTCGCTCACCGCTGGCCAACGCCTCGCGTCTACGCACGCCAACCCTGTTTTTCCAGGGCCTGCGCGACGCCGTCGTGCTACCGGAACAAACCGAGGCCATGGTGGCGGCGTTGCACGCCAACGGCGTGCCGGTGGAGTGCGTGCGCTTCGCCGATGAGCAGCATGGCTTTCGCTCGCCACGCAACCGGGCGCTGGTGCTGGAACGGGAACTGGCGTTCTACCGGCACCATGACGCCATTGGCCGGGAGTCCGGCCAGTGACCGCGTTCACTGTCCACGACCGGCGACGCTTGCCACGCTCTGGTGCCCAGGCACGCCTTCATCATCACCATAGTGGTCTGCGCACCCTGTTGCTGCCGACGGCGGGCCAGCAGGTGACAGCCGTGCTGCAAGTCGGCGCGGGCAGCCACGATGAACCGGAAACCCGGCCGGGACTGGCACATTTGCTTGAGCACGTTCTGTTCACCGGCAGCGAGCGTTACCCCGAAGTTCACCACTTCGCCCGCCGCGTCCAGGGCTGGAATGGGCGCTACAACGCCAGTACCCTGGACGACACCATGGCGTTCTTTTTCACCGTGGACGCGGAGGGCCTCGCGCCTTGCCTTGCGCATCTGATCGACATGCTTAGCCGCCCCTTGCTGACACCGGAATCAGTGGCACGGGAACGACGGATTCTGGACGCCGAGTTCCGAACCCGGCTGGCCGATCCACGCCTGCATCGTCAGGCGCTATTGGCGCGGCTGGCACGGCCGTCGCATCCGCTGGCCCGCTTCACCGCCGGCAACGCCCACAGCCTGAGTGCCCCCCTGGCCTCCTTGACCGGTGAGGTCAGGGCTTTTCATGCCCGTTGGTTCCGCGCCGGCAACATGGCCCTGATTCTGCGGGGCGCGCTACCAGACAATGTGGATGGCGTGCTAACGGAAGCGCTCTCGCCGCTGCCCGCCGGCCCAACTCCATCCCGGCCTCCTCTGCCCACCGCCTTCCCCAGCGACATTCGGCAACAGGACTGGCTCTGGCGGGCCCCACAGTCCGATACCGGCTGCGCGCTGCTGTTTCCCCTGCCGGAGGAGGAACGGGTCTGGCCCTGGCTGCGCCACTGGCTGCGGGAACCCGGCCTTCACGGCGCACTGGGCGGCTTGCGCGCCGCCGGCATGGCGTCAACGATTACCGTGACCGGACAACGGCGCCAGCGGAATCAGGGGGAGTGCCAGATTCTGCTGGACAGCCCCGGACGCGGCCAGGAGTGCGCCGCCATGCTGGAGCAGTGGCTGTCACGGATGGCGGATTACCTGCCCTCACAATGGCCATCAACGGTGCGGCTGGCCGCCCCGGACCCGGAAGGTTTTCCCGCGCCGCCGGACGCCCGGCTGGCGCGCCTGTGCTATCTGGCACGCCGTGTTGCCGGGGAGCCGGAAGCGGACGCCGATACCTTGCTTGCGCCCCCGGCTCTGCCCGATGACCACACCTGGCGTACTGCTCTGAAGGTGCTGAGCGACAACGGCGCGCTGGTCATCGATCATGACGATGGCCGGGACTTCACTCACTTCACCCCCTGGACCGGTACCCCTTGCCGCCCCATTCCACGACAACGGCCGGCAGTCGCTGATCCGTTCCGGACATCGCTGCCGCTACCGGCGACAACCACCACGATGCCGCCCCCCTTGAAGAGGCTCATCCGCGTCCCGGTTGAAACCGGGGAGACCCTCAGACTCGGTTGGCACTGGCCCGGTGATCAGATAACGGCGCTGGAACGGCTGAGCCTGCATTGGCGCCTGCTGCTGGAGCATGTGTCGTGCACAGGTCCCAAAGCCGGTGTCCATCAAAGCGGCACCAATCTGATACTGGATCTTCCCGTTGATGACTCGGCGATCCGGACAACACTGGCGACCCTGTTCGCGCCGCTGGATGCCCGCTGGGAAGGCCTGATCAAACACCGGCACCGGATCTGGCGCCGGCAACTCGACGCAGCGGCACCGGCGCACCGCCTGCTCCAGGTTTTGCGGGATCGACTTGATGGCGTGGCGCGGGAAAACCAGAGACCTCTTTCCTCTCCCACGTCGTGGTGCTGCGCCTACCCACAAGCCTGGCCGGAGACACAGCTGAGCACCGCCCTGTCTCCCATAACCGCCCGCTTTGTCCCCGATGCCGCCACGCACACCGCCAGCGTCGCGGCGATCCCCACCGGAGAGCAGGCGGTCCCCTGCGCCTTTCCGGATCACGCGCGCCTGCTTTATCTGCCGGCGCCACGACGCAACGCGCTGGACCGTCTATGCTGGCGGTTATTGCAACGTCATCTGGCCGTTCCCTTTTATCAGCAACTGCGACTGCAACAACAATTGGGCTATTGGGTGGACTGCCGTTACCAAGAGGAAGCGGACGGCCACTGCGGCCTGCTGCTACTGGTGCAATCGCCGGCTCACGGACAGAGAGTGCTGCAAGCGGCCCTCGCCGGCTTTCTTGAACACGCCGGCACACTTTTGGCGGCGATGCCCCTGGAGGACTGGCAATGTGCGCTACGATCACTACGGGCGGAAGTGGGGCGGGAACACAGCGTTTCCGGGCACCCCTTTGAATACCGCTGGAAACAGGCGTTTTATCAGCGCTCCGGGGAAGCCAATGCGGAACCGCGCCTGTTGGCCCGCCTGACGGCAAAAGACTGGCGGGACGAGGTGCTGGAACGGTACGCCATGGCCCGGCCATTCACCCTCTACTCCACCACCGAGTGATTTGCGGCGGCAAGAAGACCGGCCTGCGAAGCCACTGTGGGAGGCTTGCTTGCAAGCGAATCGGGCTCCCGTTTCCAAAGAATTCGCTTGCAAGCAAGCCTCCCACAGCGGCCCTGTAGCGACCTCTGACTAAATCCCGGGCATGGGTTGAAACCCTGGCAGCGCTTTGACTCGCTCCATCCAGGCGTTCACATGACGATAGGGACGCGGGTCCACGCCCCCTTCCCAGGCCACCGCCAGGTAAGGAAACACCGCGCATTCGGCGATGGTGGGCCGGCCGGCGGCGAGCCATTGATGCGTCGCCAAATGCTTATCCAGCAATTCCAGAATCCGCTCGCTGCGTTCCAGCGCCAACGCCTTGTCCAGGGCATAACCGAATTTGTCGACCAGGCGCGCGGCATTGGGGCCATGCTGTATTTCATTGGCGGCCACCGACAGCCATTGCATCACCTCCCCCTGAAGGTGCGCCTCCCCTGGCCACCACGCCTCGCCGCCATAGCGCCCGGCCAGATACACCAATATCGCCTGGGAATCCCGTAACACCAACTTGCCGTCCTCGAGGATGGGCAATTCTCCCCAGGGATTCAGCGCGGCAAGACGCTCTCCTTTATGTTCGCCGGCGAGAAAATCCACCGCTTCGATCTCCAGCGGCAACCCCGCCAGCGCGGCGAACAAACGCACTTTATAGCAATTGCCCGAAGGCTCCAGATCATACAGCTTCATCATTGCTCTCCTATCGAGGAATCAGTCCTGCTCGGGAATCAGTTGATTGAATTCGAGAACGTTGCCGTCGGGATCGCGGATAAACAGCGCCACCCGGCGCGGACCGATCCGTTTCGGCCCTTCGGTAATGACGATGGCTTCCCGTTCCAACCAGGCCCGTAGCGCCGCCAGATCGGCCACCAGGAACGCCGGGTGCGTCATACCGGGCAGTTTCACCGGCTCATCCAGCAACACATTGCGACCACCTGGCCGACGGGCACCATTGAAAATCAGATTAATCCGCACCCCGGCGGCGGTAACCATTTCGTTGGCTTCGGCGCCGGGGAAATGATGGGTTTGCCGGAATCCCAAGCGCTCATAAAAGCGCAGGGACCGACGCCGGTCGGTGACTCGAATGCCCACGTGGTCATAACCGGTCACCATCACCGGACAGTCTTGCGACGTTGCCGGCTTCTCCATCCACATAGCCCAAAACCTCCACTTTCGGCCTATTGATTGGCCACCGATGCTGACCTAGTTTGGATGAATGAAAAATGGTCCCGGATGCAGAACAGTATTACGCGCGGCGCACAAATCGCCTCGTTCGGAGAGCCCGGAGAGCCCGGAGAGCCCGGAGAGCCCGGAGAGCCCGGAGAGCAAAGCATGGACAAACTGAAAGCGATGGCCACCTTCGTACGTATCGTCGACAGCGGCAGTCTCAGCGCGGCGGCGGATGCACAAGGGCAATCCCCGGCTTCGGTGGTGCGCAGTCTGGCGGCGTTGGAACGGTCCCTGAATGTCCGTCTCCTGAATCGCACTACCCGTCAGCTGTCTCTCACCGAGGAAGGACGAGACTATCTGACGCGCTGTCGTCGCATTCTGGCCGACGTCACCGAAGCGGAAAGCGTCCTGCAAGAGCGCCAGCGCGGCCCTTCCGGTACCGTCGGCATCACCGCTCCGGAGACCTTTGGCCGCTATCACGTGGCGCCCCTGGTAAACCGCTTTCTCAGCGACCACCCCGCCATGCGCGTCAATCTGGTACTGGAAGACAAAGTGGTGAACCTGGTTGAAGCGGGCCTGGATCTGGCGATCCGTATCGGACATCCACGGGACTCGTCCCTGGTCGTGCGCCCTCTCGGGCAAATGTCGACGGTGGTATGCGCCAGCCCGGAATATCTGGCCAGCAAGGGGGAACCCGCGATGCCCCGGGAACTGGAAAGTCGTCCCTGTGTCCTGTTCGCCCCTCAAGGACCACTATGGGGCTTTCACGGCGATACGGTGCGAATTGATCCCACCCTGGTTACCAACCAGATTGAAAGCGCCCGGCAAGCCTGCATCGCCGGCCTCGGCTTCGGGCGTTTCTATCACTATCAAGTGCGGGAAGCCCTGGCGGACGGCACTCTGGTCAAAGTGCTGGAGGCCTTCGAGCCGGATCCGATTCCCGTGCTGCTGACCTACCCGCACTCACAACTGCTGTCACGCCGGGTGCGCTATGTGATCGATTGGCTGGCACCACGCATCACACCCCGGCTGGCCGCATGATCATCTGCCATTCGCTGCTAAAGCAGCTTCCCACGAAAGAAACTACGAAGCCGCTGTGGGAAGCGAGTTCACTCGCGAATAACCGTTGTCAGCAATAGCCAAGCAACAGTGCCCCGTCAGGACGGTTGCGCCCAGCCATGCAGCCGGGCCAGATCCGCCTCGCGGCGACGCTTGGCGCGATACTGCTGTACCGCCAGCCAGACATGGACCGGCAACAGCACGGCGGCCAGCAGTATCCACACCGTCAACAGCAGTGAACGCCAGGGCCACTCCAGTTGGCGGGTGACATCCACCACCAGTATCGGCGCGCCCGAATCATCCTCGCCGCGATGGACCACCATCCCCTTCGCCGAAAAGGGCTCCGCGCTGCCCGGCGCGGTCAGGTCGACGAAACGCCGCCACAACTCGATATCCGTCATCGATGCCGGCGTCAGCGCCGGGTCACCCATCATGTGCACCAGCACACCACCTTTTTCGTTGTCATGGATCTCGCGGCCAAGGTCCGGCACCGCCTGCTCCGCCCGTTCCCGCCCCACCGCGCGTAAACGACGTTTCACCAGGCCAAGCTCGGATTGGCCAATCACCGCCTGCAAAGGTTTGTCGCCCTCATAGCCCATCACCTCCTCGCGCAAGGCGTCCCAATCGGTGGGCTGCTCTGGCAAGGAGACGCGGAGATGTTCCACGACGGTGTCGCGAAGATAGGCACAGGCGTGCTGTTGTCGCGTCCCGCAGGCATTTTCCACCAATTCAATCAGCGCCCGTGGATTTTCCACCAGTAACGGCGCCTGGCGCGGATCCCGACCGTACAGCTTCACCATCATTTCCACATAGGGATCACGGCGTGTTTTCACTACCTCGTCGGAGAACAGCTCGGCGGTGAGCTCATCGATTTCCACTCGGGGTAGCGCGGAGGTATCACCTCCCCAGCGAATCCAGTCACAGTGTACTCCGGGGTGCCGCCAATCCCCCATCGACGCGCGCACCTGGCACCGGCCCGAGCCGGACAGGTCCACCATGCTGCCCGCCCCCGGCGGCGACGCCAACAATGCCGACACCTCCCGCGCCTCGAGATAACGCCCCCCGGACACCGCGTTCCAGGTCAGCATGCCATCGGCCCAGGGCGCCCGTGACAACAACAGCGCCGCCAACAATCCAATACCCGCCACCAACGCCATGGTGAAATGCCGCCCCCAATAGGCCAACGGAAAGCGACGAATTTCCTCATCAAGAGACAACTGGCGGTTGTAATTGACCACCGAGTAATCGTCCACGCGCAGATCCATCTCCAAGCGCTGGCCGTCCTCATAGTCCACGTGGGAACGCCAGTGTTCCGGCAGGCTGAAGCTCAGCTTGTCGCCCAGGGTAGCGGCCACGGTCACCGTGTTACTGCCTTCGTCGAACAGTAGTGGCGTCAGGTTCAGCGTACCGGTAACCGTATTCACCTTTTGCGCGGGACCGGGGCGCCAGCGGCGCCAGAACAGCCACAACGCCAAGACCGCCAACAGCACGGCGGCGCCACTCCACAATGACATCGCCAACATACTGGTCCGGGCGGTGGCGATACCCAGGCCGATGAACGCCAGCATCAGTAACAGTCCCGGCAAAAGCCCCACGCCCCGGCCGCCACGGGCCTCGATCTCCGCCACGGTCTCGTCCCGCTGGGCGTAAATATCCACCCGGCGTTTGCGCGCCGCCGCCTCCTCGTCTTTCTCCTGGTCCCGATCCGGATCCTCGTCCCGATCGGTATCACTGTCGATGAACACGTCCTGCAAGGCACCGCGGGCCCCATCCTGCCATTGCTGATCAGCGGCATCCCGGCGTTGGTCCCGTTCCTGGGCACCGGGTAAATCGAATTCCTGATTCAATCCGACCACCACCGCCATCTTGCCGGCGAACACTACTTCGGCGCGGTTATGCTCGGCCAGGAACAGGTCGGCGTCGTAAGGCAGGAACACCTCCACACCGCCAATGGTGTCGTGCCAGGTGCTGGTCCCGTTGGATTCGATACCATGACGGGAATACGCGCCTTCCAGCGGAAACACCTCGTCGCTTTCCACCGTCAGCGGACGCTTCGGTTTGGCCGGATCGTGAATGGGCGGCAACGCCCGCCGCTCCTCCTCGCTCAGTCGGCGAATCGAGCCGCCCTGCTCGCGCATCGCCGCCAGCGCCTTCTTGCTCTGGCGACGGCGGGATGAATAGCCCACCAGGCTACTGACGGTGAGGCCCAGCACCACCAGAATGAACAGCAGTTTCAACAATCCCAATAATTCCAAGGCCTTATCCTCCTTGATAAAAGTGGTGCGTATGCTACAGCATTCTCCCTGGTACGAAAAATCAACACCTCATTCTGGAATCCACTCTTGCGGATCTGAATGCCGACAAGCCTCTGCAAACCCACGAACCGCCACAAGTCGGCCCGCTGCATGGCTGGTATATTCCCGCCAGAGACGGGGAAGAATCCGCGCCCCAGGCCTTTCACGATTAGCCGCGGGGATTCCCAAGCGGGAAAATCGAATGGCAAAGCCGCACCTATGTGGCACTGCTTCACCCCAATGGTAGCGAGCACGTGGTGCTGGCACTGGATATCACGGAACTGGAAACACAGCAAAATCATGGCGCCCTGCTCAGCACGGTGACCGACACCATCAGCTTATTGTTGGCGATTCTGTTGGTACGCTCACTGGCCCGGCGCCTCTCCGCGCCGGTCAAGGACATTGCCAAACGCCTGGCGTCCCTGGATGCGAGAGAGGCCGCCGCGCGCCTGCCAATCAACTACAAGAAATTGAAACTCATCACATCGCCGTGGCGGCCAATGGCCCCCTGGATCGGGTAGACAAATTCGGTGCGATCCGCATGAGCTTCTGCCCGCCCTGGTCCGCGATCATCAACACCTGGTGTCGAACAAACCGGTGGCTTTCGAACTCGCTCCCTTGCCCGCCATCGTCTTGAACGCCCCCGCCGCCATGCTGCATATCACCGTGAGCAACCTGCTCCGCAATGCCGCCGAGAACACTCACCAAGGATCCATCGGAATTGATGTGACGACCGATGAAGGCGTACTGCTACACGTCACCGATACCGGAGCAGGCTTCGACCTGGAACAGGTTGCCCGGGACTACACCCGGAGTCTGCGCGCCCCCCTGCTCCGGGAACAGGCCCCGGGCTCGGCTTGTTTCTGAGCCTGCGGATCTGTGAATATTTTGGCTGGACGCTGGATTTTGAATCGACACCGGAAGCCGGCACCCGGGCCATTCTGAACCTGACCGCCAGCGTTATCCCGTCACCTCGTCTTTAGTCGTGTCAGACTGTTCGCCGGCAAGCCGGTCTCCCACAACCCCACAACGGAGACACGAAGCCGCTGTGGGAGACCGGCTTGCCGGCGAACGCATTTGCCATATCAACATCCGATGACTGATCGGTTTCATGTGCTTGACAGCGGCGGCAAGGAGCGCCTATAACGTGACAAACAGGCGGCGCCCATCAACGGCGATGCGGTTACGCCAACCAGATTGCACAATGCCAACAGAGCAAATGGGCTCTTCCGGGACTTGTCCCGGAAGAGCCTTTTTTTTGGTTCGTCATCCGTGACGGCCACTCCATTTGCCCTAATGAAAACGACAACAAGAGGTACGAGTTATGCGTCATGGAGATATCTCCAGCAGCAACGACACCGTCGGCGTGGCGGTGGTCAACTACAAGATGCCGCGCCTGCACACCAAGGCCGAGGTTCTTGAAAATGCCCAGCGGATCGCCGACATGATCGTGGGCATGAAACAAGGTTTACCTGGTATGGATCTGGTGATCTTCCCTGAATACAGTCTGCAGGGGATCATGTACGATCAGGCCGAAATGATGGAAACCGCCGCCACCGTGCCCGGTGAGGAAACGGAAATTTTCTCGCGTGCCTGTCGCAAGGCCAACACCTGGGGAGTGTTCTCGGTCACCGGAGAGCGCCACGAGGAACATCCCCGCAAATCCCCCTACAACACCCTGATCCTGATCGACAACAAGGGCGAAATCGTCCAGAAGTACCGCAAGGTCATTCCCTGGTGTCCAATCGAAGGTTGGTATCCTGGTGGTCAGACCTACGTCAGCGACGGCCCCAAGGGCATGAAGATCAGTCTGATTATTTGCGACGATGGGAACTACCCGGAAATCTGGCGGGATTGCGCCATGAAAGGCGCCGAGCTGATCATTCGTTGCCAGGGCTACATGTACCCGGCCAAGGAACAGCAGGTACTGATGTCCAAAGCCATGGCCTGGGCCAACAATTGCTACGTGGCGGTGGCCAACGCCGCCGGTTTCGACGGTGTCTATTCCTACTTTGGCCATTCCGCGCTGATCGGTTTCGACGGCCGAACGCTGGGCGAATGCGGCGAGGAGGAAATGGGCATTCAGTTCGCCCAGCTGTCGCTGTCACAAATCCGCGATGCCCGCGCCAACGACCAATCCCAGAATCATCTGTTCAAGATTCTGCATCGGGGTTATAGCGGCATGCACGCCTCCGGCGACGGCGACAAGGGCCTGGCGGAATGTCCGTTTGAGTTCTACAAGACCTGGGTCAACGACGCGGAAAAAGCGCGCGAGAACGTGGAAAGGATCACCCGTTCCAGCGCGGGCGTGGCGCAATGCCCGGTGGGGAATGTGCCCTACGAGGGCCTGGAAAAAGAGGCTTGAGACGCGGCGGCGTGTCACCCGGCACGCCGCCTTCCCCTCGGACCGCTCTTATTTCCGGACAGTTTTTCCGCGCAACAGGGACACGCCATGCCCTTTCTCAACGACATGATCGACCAAAATCAGAGGCAACGGGATCAGCGTCAGGCTCTGAATCACGAAAACACGGCGACGCACGACGTCGTACAAGCCCATTTGCGCCACCATACCGCTCTGCAGAGCCGCTATCGCTTCGATGTCCGCGCCATCATGGAAACCCTGCGCGATGAAATCCTCGGGCAGGACCCGGCCCTGCAAGCGGTGGAAGACATCCTCAAGGTGGTGCGCGCCGACCTCACCGATCCTCGCCGGCCATTGTTCACCGCTTTGTTCCTGGGGCCCACCGGGGTTGGTAAAACCGAGATCGTGCGCGCTCTGGCGCGCACCCTGCATGGGGATGCCGACGCCTTCTGCCGGGTGGACATGAATACCCTGTCCCAGGAGCATTATGCCGCCGCGCTGACCGGTGCTCCGCCGGGCTATGTAGGTGCCAAGGAAGGCACCACTCTGCTCGACCAGGACAAACTGGAAGGCACCCAGGGCCGCCCCGGCATCGTATTGTTCGATGAACTGGAGAAGGCCAGCAAAGAAGTAATCCAGGCGCTGCTGAACGTCTTCGACAACGGCATACTGACCGTGGCGTCAGGCGAACGGACCTACAGCTTTCGTAATACGCTGATCTTCATGACCAGCAATCTTGGCGCCCGGGATATTCAGCGGTACGACGAACGGCGCGCCCGCTTTCCCGGTCGCCTGCTGTCGCATGGCCATGCCCGCCGTCATCACCACATCGACAAACTGGTGCGCGAAAAACTGCTCAAGGCGTTCTCACCGGAGTTCGTCAACCGCATCGACACCACCATTACCTTCAACTGGATCGAGCAGGACATCGTCGAGCAATTGGTGGCACTTGAGATCCGCCGCCTCAATCAGCGTCTGATCAAGCACCATTGCCGCCTGGACGTGGAACCGGAGGTGGTGTCGTACCTGGCACGGCAGGGGTTCGACCGCCAGTTTGGCGCCCGCTCCCTGCGCCGTGGCGTCCGCCGGCATCTGGAAGTGCCTTTGGCGGAGTATCTTCTTCGTCACCATCAGCCCTGCGACAATGGCGATACCCCAACGGTGTATTGGGCCCGGCTGGAACACCAGAACGTCATTTTCCTGCCACGGTGATATCGGGCTCATAACAATAACAGGAGACCTGTCATGCCCCACCATCCGGACCGCCCCACTCTCGGTCTGTTGTTCTCCGCCACCGGTGTCACCGCCGACATCGAGCGCTCCCAACGCTATGGCGCACTGCTCGCCATCGAACAAGCCAACCGCGAAGGGGGCGTGAACGGATACGCTATCGAGTCGGTCAGCCATGATCCCGGCGGCGATCCGGACCGTTACCGGTTATGCGCCGAGGACTTTATTCGCAATCAAGGCGTCAAGTTACTGGTGGGATGTTACATGTCTCACACCCGCAAGGCGGTGATGCCAGTGATCGAGCGGGCCGACGCCCTGCTCTGCTACCCGACCCCCTATGAAGGCTTCGAATACTCCCCGAATATTTTCTATGGCGGTCCGGCGCCAAACCAGAACAGCGCGCCCCTGGCCGCCTATCTGATCAATCATTACGGCGAGCGGGTGGTGTTCATCGGCTCGGACTACATTTATCCACGGGAAAGCAACCACGTCATGCGCCATCTCTATCGGCAGCATGGCGGCAGCGTGGTGGAGGAGATCTACATTCCGCTCTATCCGTCCGACGATGAGGTCAATCATGCGGTGGAGCGGATCATCAAAGCTCAGGCCGATGTGGTGTTTTCCACCGTGGTGGGCACCGGCACGGCGGAGCTTTACCGTGCCTTTGCCCGCCACTACAGCACCTCGGCGCGCCCGCCCATCGCCAGCCTCACCACCAGCGAGGCGGAAGTGAAGGAGATGGGCAACGACGCCGCCGAGGGCCATGTCGTTGTCGCCCCGTATTTTTCCAGCATCGACACCCCTGCCAGCCGCGCCTTCGTCGACGCCTGTCACGACTTTTTCCCCGACGATGTCACCATCACTGCCTGGGCCGAGGCGGCCTATTGCCAAACCCTGATGCTGGCCCGGGCGATGCGGGCCGCCGGCAGCTGGTACGTGGAGGATGTGCGGCGTCAGCTCTATCAACTGGAGCTGGACGCGCCACAGGGGCCGATCCGTATCGAAAGGCAGAACAATCATACCCATCTGACTTCGCGGATCGCCGAGATCGACGCCCGGGGTGCTTTCCAGGTCAAGTGGCAGTCCCCGCAACCGATCCGACCAGACCCTTACGTGGTGGTACACAACCTGGACGACTGGTCCGCCAGTATGGGCCGGGAGGAGCGCCGATGACCACCCCGACCAGCGCCGCCGCCATTCTCAATACGCTTCGGGACCTGCGGGTCCTGGTGATCAACCCGCCCGGAGACATCAGTGACGCTCTGGTACTGCAGCTGATCCGTATCGGTTGTTCCGTGCGTCACTTCTGGCCACCACCGGAAAAATGCGAGGTGGCGGTGGATGTTATTTTCACCGGTATCTTCCAAAGCCGTCACCACGAGGAAATCAGCGGCCTGGTGACCGCCGGTGATCCGCGCACCACCGTGGTCGCCCTGGTGGAATACGAAAGCCCGGCCGTTCTGTCGCAGATCCTGGAACTGGGCTGTCATGGTGTCATCACCCAACCCCTGGACAGCCATAAAGTGCTTCCAGTGTTGGTCTCCGCTCGCCGCAACAGCGAGGAAACAGCAAAACTGAAACAAAAGAACGCCCAGCTCCAGGACCGGATCGGGAATCAGACGGACATTAACCGCGCCAAGGTGCGATTAATGAAGCAACACAACTGGGAGGAAGAGCAGGCCCACACCTTTCTCTCCCGGGAAGCCATGAAGAAGCGGAAATCCATTCTCGAAATCGCCAGGGAGATCTTGCAACAGCAACCGGGACGGTAAAGAGCCGGCCCTGAATCATGCCAATAACAACAAGGAGCACACATCATGATACTCGGACTCACCCTGCTGTATGTCGGCGCCGTGCTGTTTCTCAACAGCATCTGGCTGATGAACAAAATCAGCGGCCGCGAGGTTGCCGTCATCAACCTTTTCGTCGGTGCACTGAGCCTGTGCATCGCTCTATTCCTGATTCTCGCCGAACCCTCGGGCCCGTTGTCGATCAAGGCCGGCGCATTCACCCTGCTGTTCGCCTTCACCTACCTGTGGGTCGCCGCCAACCAGTTTCTCAATGTGGATGGCAAGGGGCTGGGCTGGTTCTGTCTTTTCGTCAGCCTCACCGCCGGCATTATCGCGATCCAGTCACTGGCGAACATCGGTGACGATTTCGGCCTATGGAATACCTTCAACTGGATAGCCTGGACCGTGCTGTGGTTCAGCTTCTTTCTGCTGCTGGGGCTGTCGCGAAATATCCAAAAGCCGGTCGCATGGCTCACTCTGTTATGCGCCGTATTCACCGGCTGGATACCGGGATTGTTGCTGCTTGAACAAGTCGTGCAGGCCTGATCGGTCGGCATACACACCCGGCACTTGCCTCTCTACCCCTGCTGTAGAAGCCTGCCTTGCAGGCGAATGGGACAACATCGGAGGATCGGGATTCGCCAGCAAGCTGGCTTCCACAGATTTACGCTACGAAGCCGCTGTGGGAAGCCTGCTTGCAAGCGAAGGGCCGCCCCGACTGGCTCCTACAGAAGAGCATTCGAAAACCCGAGCCTTCTATTGATTATTCGGATGCTTAAAGCACTCCCACTCATCACCGTCGAAGCGAAGCAGCATCACAATGCTCCCAACCCGCATCCACCCTCCTGTAGACCTGGCCGCCATGACCGCAAACATACAGGTGTTTTCCCAGCTTACGGATTCTGTTCACCGGACCGTAATTCGGACCACCTTCCTTGTCGCCAGCGTCGTTGATCACTTCAACAGTGACGCCATCCCGGCTATAGCATCCACGAAGAACAGGTCCACCCGGCGATCATAGGGAACTCTGGAAGCCCGCACCGGGCCGATACAAGCCGCCACCTCATCAGGCTTCATTCCTGGGGTCAATCCAAAAGGCGGTTCCTCAGGGAATGCACGGAAGCCATCAACGCCACGGAGATAAAAAGTCGATGTGGCCGCCACCAACCCACCTTGAATACCATGTTCATCAAACAACTGCTCGTATTGCCCGGTCTCGACAAAAGTCAGAGAGCAGCCATAACGCCAATACTCAACGTTCCAGGCCGCCTCCCGATCATCCGCGACATCCGGCCAGTTAGCCAACGAGGCCTCCGCGAATGCCTTCCTGACTTCGTCATCCTTGTTGCCCTTCCCCAATGCCGAGAGCATTAACTGGTCTAGATTTTCGGTAGCCACCGGAGACACTCCCGCATCAGGCGGATCAGACTTCAACAGGCATGAACCTGACGAAGATGATCTCCCTGCTCTTGATATCAAGCTTGATGTTGACGGTGATGTTCGGGACGAGACCATCGTAGGTCAAAAAGAAACCACCGAAAAACTCCCCGCTATAGTCAGGCTCTCCCAACAGAGAAACAATGCCCCCCCCCCCGTCATATCCATTCGCAAGCCCAGCGGCAAATCACTGGTAAAAGGCCCGATATCGTCCTCGTACTTCGGATTCTGTGCTGTGACATCCTCCAGAAACAGCAGACCTTCACTGTGTGGTTTGCCATAAGTCTCGGCATAGGAGGAGGTGAACTGCAAAACGACCGTGCCGTTATCGGCCAGCAGCTCCGCGGAAGGCAGGTCCTTGGCTGTCAGCCTTTGCTCGATGCCCGACCCGATCAGAAAATCATCGAGTTCCGGATAGCTTGAGGCATGCCCGATAAAATCAATGGCCCTTCTGATATCCACACTCATAAAAGGCTGACCATGAAGGATTAACAATCAACCAGCGAAGGTGCATGAGTAATCAAGCTCGATGGCGAACCTAACCTTCTTCCTCAAGCTCAGTGATGACCATTTCCAAAAGATAAGTACCGAAATCGCTGGCAACCTTTTCCTGGGCCACCGATTCGGGAGCTCCCAGGCGTACCACGAGGACCGGACCTTCTCCATTCCCGTCTTCGCGACAATCAATGCACATCACCCCTCCCATCCCATCTTCGCCAATGGCCAGAAAGTGGGCAGGCAATCCCTGTGTGGCCCTTAGATGAAGGGTGTACCAAACGCCGTCAGGAATCGAGGAGTTCTCAAAGTCATCATCAATCACTCCATAGATCTCCACCGCACCGAAATTACCGGCCCCCAGCTACAGAGTAAAACGTCGATAAGAAGGAGGGAACACCTGCCCCAAAGCCTTTTCAGCGAGCTCAATCAACCTTTCTTCAGGTGGCCCGACAAAGGTTCCAACATCAGGATTCTTTTGAATTAGCGCTATGGCTTCGTTGCACTCTTTCATTCAAGACAAACCATCTTGATCCCATAAAAACAGGAAAATATTGATTTACTGTATCAAAACCGAGCTTACTGGTTGTTCGGATGTTCAAAGCACTCCCACTCATTACCGTCGAAGCGAAGCAGTTTTTTCGGCGAAAGAGCCCAAAGAACACCATCTTTGGCTTCAATATCGGAGACGTCTCTCAAATTCAGTTTATCACTGATATCCAGGCGTTCCGGCTTCTGATTCCGCATGGAATAAATGCCGTCGTCAGCGGAAAGGTAAACGGCGCCCTCATAGGAAGTAATGGACAAAAAATCCCATTCCGATGTTTTTCGGGCAACAACGTTGAAACCCTGCCGCGCATTGCCCCGCAGCACCGTCCCCGCACTCCCCGCGATCCACAGCTCCGAAGGCGATACGACATGAATACAATTCAGGTGGGAACCGGTAACACGATCCAACTGGTTCCAGACCTTGCCATCGTAGTGAGCCATAAAGCCATCACTACCGACGACATACAGGTCATCCTCATTCGGGCCGTTGATATCATAAAGCGCGATTTCATGATCCATTGCATCGATCATGCTCTGGATCATTTTTTTCCGCTCTTCTTCCGTTATTCCCGAAGAGTTCTGAACGGAAGCAGGAGCCTGCAGCAGACCAGCATCACAATGCTCCCACCCCGTATCCACATTTCTGTAGACCTGGCCGCCATGACCGCAAACATACAGGTGTTTGCCCAGCTTACGGATTCTGTTCACCGGACCGTAATTCGGGCCGCCGTCCTTATCGCCGGCGTCGTCGATCACTTCAACGGTGACGCCATCCCGGCTGTAGCATTCGACTTCGCCGTCGATACTAAGTGCATAGGCCTTTCGTGTTTCGTTGGCCCTTGGCTCTGGGAAACACGTTGAGACCACCTCCCAGCCCGGCAGCTCATGATAGAACCATTTCTCTTCCGTCTGATCCTGGTAAATAAACATCACGGAATAAGGAGTATCTTCCGACTCGGCCCAGACGTCCGGGGAAGAAGCGATGTAAAACATATCCCGATTTATTGCGCAACCATTTACGAATGTAATCGGTGAACCTTTCGTGTTTGACATAGTATTGCCTTCTCTAGAATTCCCCGGGGCCTTCACTACCCAAGTCGCCAAACGACAGCTCACGCGTCAGTTTGCCGCTCTTATTAGCCCTGACCTTGAAATCCGGCCCCATTCCCTTCGCCTGATGGTAAGCGCGTAACTGAGCCGCGAGGCTGGATGTCTTGCAACCGGTGACCGAAGCCGCGGCTTTAGCCCCCGCCATCTCTAAAGCAAGCAGGCTGGCCGTTCCCGGAGGGGAACCAAGTGCACCGATTCCAGGCTCATACTTTTGATCGTATAGCCGGTGCACTCGGGTATGCTGGCTTCTAGTCAGGCAAATCACAAGGCCCTCTGGCTCGGATAAACCACCAGGGATCTGACGTCTTCCAGCGCCTTTACGAGCTCCAAGTCTGAACGCTCGATCGGGAACGACGTGATGTCCAATCTTACTTTCCGCCTTACACGTGTCGGGCCGGTAAGGCCTGAGAACACATTTCCCCCGCCCCTTGGTTTTAGCGCCATCGCCTTTTCCATCTTTACCGCCGCCGCCCGTTGAAGGCTCATCCGCCCTTTTTGCCCCCTGCTCCGTCGCTTCCCTGGCCCCCTTGCCCGCACCTTCCAGGGCGTCCGCTCCTTTGCGCACACCCTTGGCGGCTGTGGCACCCCAACCGGCGAAGGGAATCATGGCGGCTGCGGACAGGGCGGCGCCGGCGTAGTCGCCGCGTGCCAGGCTGACCAGGGCATTGATCCCGTCGGCCACCTCTCCGACCACAGGAATCAAGCCTGCGCCATCAAGGACCAACTGGGTGCCATCCAGAATGCCTTCACCGTTCCGGGACCAGAACCCATCCTCTTCTTCGGTTTCCGATTCCACCGGAGGGTTGGCCTCGCTGGCCGGTCCCGGAGTGGCGCCGGTTTCGCCAACCACTCGCCCTATGGTGTTACCACCGCCGTGGCTCTGAATGGAGCGGTTCTGGCGGCCAATGGACGCTTGCTCTTCCTCCTCGTCCGGCGGTTCGAACTCCGGCAGATCCAGTTCCGGGTGAGCCTCCCGATAGGCGGCGTAGTCATCGTAGCTGAGCAGTTCCCGGGACAGCGGCGTTTCGATGGTCTCATCCGCCGGGAACACCTCCATGAGAACCCCCTCGGTTCTGGGGTCCACATGCAGCCAATCGCCGTTCGGCAGTTCCCTGCCCCCGTAGATCGTGATCGGGGGGAGTACGATGACGTCATCCATCTCCGGCATCCTTTCCCATAATCGCTCCGGTCCCGCTGCTTAGCGGCCCCGCACCTTGACGATGATGACGTCCGCCACCCGCCAGCGACCGTCTTTGTCCAAGGCAATCGGCGCATGGAAAAAACGCATCAACGGCGCCCGCGGCATCTGCTGCCGTTCGAACACCGGCTTCCCGGAAATTTCCGTGAGGCGCCAGCCTCCTATCCTGGCCACGCCGTCTTCACTGATCATGGGCGCGGAATGGTCGCGCAGCTCGCCGATCAGGAAGCCGTAGTCCTGCTCCGGCTTTTTTTCGGACAAGACTTCAATCAGGTTTGCTTTGAGCGCTTCCAGATCCGCCATGGTGAGCGGGTGGACGCCATCGGCGGTATTCACTTCGATGCTGCTCATGGTGGTATCCATTGGCGGGGGCTGCCCGCTGTTATTTCCGTTATTGTTTCCAACGCAGGCCTGAGTCAGGGCCGTCAGGCACAAGAGACCCAACAAAAACCAGCAACGCTCCATGTCCCTGAGCATATTCATTCCTCCTCAGGCGGGGTGTCGCCTTCACCCGGGCACTTCCATACCGAGCGGGGCACTTTTCTTTTACGTGCCGTCTCCTCCTGCCCCGCTATGCGGTCTCCTTTCTCCGGTGGTCGGGTATTGCCATCGCTCAGTTGCACGTCACCGGAAGCGGTCACTCCCACCGGAAAGGGGGCGTTTGGAACCGCCGGGATAGGATAAGTCTCTTGTACGAACCGTTCGATGTCATCCCGGTTCGGCACGAGCGCGCCATCCGCATTGGTGGTCCTGAACTCGAACCCGTCGATACTCGGGGCTGCCATCCCCCGTTCAATGGTCCACGCCTCGGTTCTGTAGTAAGCGTCTTCCTCCATCGCCTGCCGGCTCATGGACGGGTCCTGATGTTTGTGTATCAGCTCGTGATAAGCGGTGGTTGCGGCGGCCTGCGCGGAACCGGTAGCCAGCATCAATAAAGAATCGCCGCCCCAGGAGCCGCCGCCAGGAAAGCGGTCAACAATCCATTGGCTGCCGTCGTAGATAAGGTCGTCATAGTAGATATCGTCGGCAATGTAGACATCGGTCTCGGCCAGATCGTCCACCACGTCCTTATCCTTGGGGCATAACACTTTCAATAGCTCGGCGATGGTCCAGTTGCCACCATGGCTGCCGTTCATCCAGAATTCGTCGTCATGGCGAACAATCGGCTTGCCCTGTACAAAGACGCTGCTGCTGCGTCCCTTGGGCCAGCTCGCCGCCCCCACCGTACCACTCTTCACCCCCTTGGCACTGCCGGCGGCATCCCCCAGGGTTTTGGGCACCAGACTGGCGTCGAACAGCACCAATTCATGGCCGTTGGCACGCACCGTGGCCGCGGTCTTGCCGCTCTGTGCCAGCTCGGCGGTAACCGGGTACGGCACCGGCGGCGTGCTACTGCCCATCGGCGTCTTGCAAACATCCGGGGCCAGGCTGACCACCTTCCAGCCACCTTGCTTGCGGGCAATGTAATCATCCGCCATCCGTGGTTTCCTCCACTTCAAGCCTGGTCTGATCCACCTTTACCAATGGCGCTTCCGGATCGGTCTCAAACCGGGCTTCGATGGCACGTACCGGCGTCCCTTGGGGAATCGAAATCCGATGCGTCACATGCAGCTCCATGGTGTCGGTATCGACGATCAGGGTGTCGGTCAGCAGCGGCATCGGCACCATGGCGCCGTTCTCCATGCGCAGCAAAACAAAGGGCTTGTGTTGCGGCAGCTCGGTTCGCAGATAACCGCGCGGTGTTTGCGACGGGTCGGTCAGATGCCACAACTCAAGACGCGTTCCCGGCAACGGATACTCGATCTGTTGATCCACCGGCGCGCCATTCCAATAGGCGAAATCGAAGTTCTCCGGCAAACCCGGCCAGCGCTGTTGCAGCCAGTCATCGTCGTAAGTCCCGGCATGAGCCAGCCGTGGCGCCCAGGCGCGGCCGACAATGCCAAATCCCGCCGGCGTGGCACCATATTCAGCAGCCAGATCCGCCATTGCCCGGGCATCCTGTTCACCGTCCGGATGACGGCCCCGCACCAGCTCACGGCATGGCTGTTGCGGGTTTTCAATTCGTGGCGCCGGCAGCCGGGTCAGCGGTTGACCGGCTTTGTTCGCCAGGCGGCGATGACGGCGCTCGATCCAGCCGCGGCCCAAAGGGTTACTGAAACAGACTTCGTTAAGCCAATGAGACGGCGCGGACGGATCGCCGGCATGGCCGGGATTGGCGACTTCACTACGCCCACCAAAGGCATATTCCCAGCGCAACGGCACCGTCCGCGCACGGGCCGGGCGGGACAGCCACCAGCGTCCCCAGCGGCGTTTGAAATAACGCTCCCCGGTGACTTGGAGCACCTTGTCCATCAGCACGCGGGCGGTGGGCGCCTGTAATCGAGTCCGCTCCGCCTGCTGAAGCTCAAGCTGCCACTGATCCCGCTGTTTTTCCGACAACGGCATACGGGGATTCAGCGGCCGCGGCGGCGGTGTCTGTATCTCCGCGGGAGCCACCGGCAGACTCAGTTTGAAGCGCACCCGCCATGATCGGGATGGCTTGCCCCCGGGCGCGTGAGCCTGCCCTCTGAGCAGGACATCGCACTTGGGTTTGTATGGCGCCAGATCGCTTTCCTCGAAAGCACTGGAGTGCCCCGGCTCTCCGTAGTAACGGTCTTCCATACACAACGGCAGCGGCTCATCGTCCACCACCCGGGCATGAAACACGCCGGCCTCGTTGTCGTCGGGTACAAGACGGTAGCCCACTTTCATCGCGATAATTCGATGCTCGGCGCCGGCCGGATCCAGACCACCGTAGCAAAGCGCATCGAAAGGCGTGAGGTTGCGGAATTCCATCATCACCTAGTTGATATCCACGTCCTTGCCGATGATGTGAACCGGCCCGCTGGCACCGAATTCAAACTGCACGCCATTGATGCGCACGGTGCCATCGGACTTCATCACCAGCGAGGACTTGCCGACGGTGATGGCCAGCTCATCCCGCGCATTGATGGTGAAACGCTTGCCCACCAGAACCGATTTATTGATCCCCACCTGCTCCGACTGGGACAACCCCACGGTGGTGTTCATGGCCGCGCCCACGGAAACCTGATAAGCACCGCCGATGGTCAGCGCCTTGGCCAGGGCCACGGTTTCCGCCTTGGCCTGTTTGATCAATTCGGTCTGGTTGCCGCCGATCACCACATTCTCATTGCCGCCCACGTCCTCGGTGCGATTGGCACCGATGGAAATGGTCTCGTTCTGGTCCACCCTTTCGGTGCGGTTGTTGTGCACCGTGATGGTTTCATCGCGATCCACGGTTTCGGTGCGGTCGCGTTTGATGTGGCTGGTTTCATCACGGTCGATGGTTTTGACGCGATCCTGGCCGACCCAGTGGGTCTCGTCATTCTCGACCTCAATATCCTGGTTCTTTTCCGCGTGGATCCAGAGCTGCTCCTCGCCCTTCTTGTCCTCGAAGCGGATGGCGTTGGCGTTGTCATAACCGCCGCCCTGGCTGGAACGGGTCAGGATCCCGGTCTGGGTTTTGTTGGCGGGCAGATCCCACGGCGGCATATTGGCCTGGTTATAGACCCGGCCGGTGATGATCGGCTTATCCGGGTCACCGTCCAGAAACTGGACCAGCACTTCCTGACCAATGCGCGGCACCGCCATGAAACCAAAGCGCTCACCGGCCCAGTTAGAGGCCACCCGGACCCAACAGGAACTGGCCTCATTACTCTGGCCCTCGCGGTCGAAATGAAACTGCAGCCGCACCCGCCCATACTCGTCGCAATAAATCTCCTCGCCACTGGGGCCGACCACGGTGGCGGTCATCAGCCCGTACAGTTTGGGCTGCTGGCTGTTGAAGCCGCGCCCGGGTCGCCAGGGCACTTTCTTGCGCAGACACTGAAAGCGGTTTTCGTAATGGGAAGCCGACTCCTTGCCGAGGTAATTGTTGCGCGCCTGATGGTGCGCCTCCACCACCAGGAACTGGTGGTCGCTCTCCTCCTCCACATCATGATCGAAATGATCCACCAGTCCGAACCAGCGGCCCGGCTGCAACCGGCTGCAATCCCCCTCACCCTGGAACACCTTGGCGTGGGCCTCGATTTCCTCCATGCGGCGGCGGCTCTGCATTTCTCCGCTCTCCCGGGCCTTGAAACCGTAGGCGCCGGCGTACTCGTAAACCTCCAGGTCCGGCACCATGCCCTGCTCATTGACGGTGGCGGCGCTGGCCATCTGCGGTTGCGGATTCTTGAAGTTGAAGCTGGAAGCGCTGTAAGCGGTGGACGCCAAACGGCGATGGGCGAACCACTCACTGATGGCATCGCTGACCCGGCTGCCTCCTTCCTTGTGATAACGCACCCGTTGTGAGCCATCGACGGGTTCCGAGGTGGCCGAGTCATCACTGAGCACCAGCGTATGGCCGTCGGCCCGATGCTCGTACCAGTAATACCAACCCCGCTCTTCCCAACGACGATGCAGATAGTTGTAGTCGGATTCATCCCACTGCATGGCGAAGGTTAACGCGGCATCGTCTTCCGGTTTGATAAAATGAGTACGATAGTCCCGCAACGGGTAATCCGCGAAGACCTCCGCGGTCTGATCCGCCACGGTCTGGTTCTGGAACAGGTAATTATCCTTACGCAACTTCAGGAAACTGAGCCACGGCCCCAGCTGTATTTCATAGGTGGCGTAGCCGCCATCGGTACCGCGCCGGGAAAACTCGAAAACATAACCATTAAAATAGCGAAGAGAGCCATCCTTGCGCACCAGTTCCAGCGTCACCATGCGACCAATGAAACTTTTGGCATTCAGATGGGCATCGTCGGATATCAACGTGACCGTATAACTGAAATCCCGGCACAAGCCTTCCACCGCATCCAACTGCTCCGGCAGCAGTACCGCATCCGGTCCGTCGTCATGGGGAAACTTCAGTCGCAGCAGGCGATTGTGCTGCTCGTTGATCAAGGAACGAAAAGCTTGCACAAGCATGCTCATAACGCCGCTCTACGATATTGGGAAAGGAGGCAATCGGAAGAAATGCGCGGAAAGATCACAGATGAAACGCTCCCTGTTGATAACGTCATTCCCATATCCGTAATAGGAATCTCTCAGCCCGTCTTTTTCTTTTATACCATCAAGTTTGTCAACCAACTAACCCCAACGAACAGACTTTTATGAAGCGGTTATAACGGATCGCAAAACGCCATGATCCCATCCGTTGAAGACAGCTCGATGACAGTAAGGAAAGCGAATCGTATCAAAGCGATAACGCCAGCTCTTCGGCATGGAATGAGGAAGCTTTTCGGTACGGAAACAAAACATTTTCATATTCTCAGCAGACTTCAAGAGGATATTCTTCGCCACACAAGTGACATTCTCCGATCTGTTTTTGTGATGATGGTCACGCTTTCCAAGCGCCGTCTCCCAAACCAGATCACGAAGCCGCCGTGGAAGCTTGCTTGCAAGCGGATTGCCAACGGCCCGAAGGAGCATTCGCGGCCAAGGCCGCTTCCCACAGCAACAAACCACGAAGCCGCCGTGGGAGACTTGCTTGCAAGCGGATTGCCAACGACCCGAAGGAGCATTCGCGGCCAAGGCCGCTTCCCACAGCAACAAACCACGAAGCCGCCGTGGGAAGCTTGCTTGCAAGCGAATTGCCAACGGCCTGGAGGAGCATTCGCGGCCAAGACCGCTTCCCACAGCAACGAACCACGAAGCCACTGTGGGAGACTTGCTCGCAAGCGAATTGCCAACGACCCGAAGGAGCATTCGCGGCCAAGGCCGCTTCCCACAGCAAC
>NZ_SNUA01000021.1:0-15454 GCF_004360225.1 Alcanivorax sp. 24 | reverse complement strand
CCGCTTCCCACAGCAACGAACCACGAAGCCACTGTGGGAGACTTGCTCGCAAGCGAATTGCCAACGACCCGAAGGAGCATTCGCGGCCAAGGCCGCTTCCCACAGCAACAAACCACGAAGCCGCCGTGGGAGACTTGCTTGCAAGCGGATTGCCAACGACCCGAAGGAGCATTCGCGGCCAAGGCCGCTTCCCACAGCAACAAACCACGAAGCCGCCGTGGGAAGCTTGCTTGCAAGCGAATTGCCAACGGCCTGGAGGAGCATTCGCGGCCAAGACCGCTTCCCACAGCAACGAACCACGAAGCCACTGTGGGAGACTTGCTCGCAAGCGAATTGCCAACGACCCGAAGGAGCATTCGCGGCCAAGGCCGCTTCCCACAGCAACAAACCACGAAGCCGCCGTGGGAAGCTTGCTTGCAAGCGAATTGCCAACGGCCCGGAGGAGCATTCACGGACAAGGCCGCTTCCCACAGCAACGAACCACGAAGCCGCCGTGGGAGACTTGCTTGCAAGCGGATTGCCAACGACCCGAAGGAGCATTCGCGGCCAAGGCCGCTTCCCACAGCAACGAACCACGAAGCCACTGTGGGAGACTTGCTCGCAAGCGAATTGCCAACGACCCGAAGGAGCATTCACGGACAAGGCCGCTTCCCACAGCAACAAACCACGAAGCCGCCGTGGGAGACTTGCTTGCAAGCGGATTGCCAACGACCCGGAGGAGCATTCGCGGCCAAGGCCGCTTCCCACAGCAACAAACCACGAAGCCACTGTGGGAGACTTGCTTGCAAGCGGATTGCCAACGGCCCGGAGGAGCATTCACGGACAAGGCCGCTTCCCACAGCAACAAACCACGAAGCCGCCGTGGGAGACTTGCTTGCAAGCGAATTGCCAACGACCCGAAGGAGCATTCGCGGCCAAGGCCGCTTCCCACAGCAACGAACCACGAAGCCACCGTGGGAGACTTGCTCGCAAGCGAATTGCCAACGACCCGAAGGAGCATTCGCGGCCAAGGCCGCTTCCCACAGCAACAAACCACGAAGCCGCCGTGGGAAGCTTGCTTGCAAGCGAATGACATTGTCTGACGCTCCTCAACGCCGCCCCCGTCGCTCCGCCCGCTCCAAGCGCTGGGCCTGCTGGCGCGCCTCATCGAGCACCTCGCGCACATAGCTGATGTGATTCTGAGCCACCGCGCGGGCATCCTCGGCACGCTGTTCAAGAATGGCGTCGAGAAGCTGACGGTGCTGGGCCAGCAACATGTCACGGGTTTCATTCCGCTGCTCGTACATACCGCCGATGTTGGTGACCACGTTGTGCTTGAGCAGTTCGAACAGACCACGAATGGTATGCAGAAGCACCGCGTTGTGGCTGGCCTCGGCGATGGCCAGATGGAAGGCGGCATCGGCGGCGCCCTCCTCGGCACGGGCCACCTCGGCGTCGTTATAACAGCGGTGCAAATTGTCAAAGGCATCACGCAGGCGCTGGCGATCCAGTTCCGTTGCCCGTTGCGCGGCGTAATAGGCACAGGCCCCTTCCAGGGTATGACGAAATTCCAGCAGGTCCTGCTGGGCGTCGCTGTGCTTTTCCAGCAGATGCAGCAGCGGATCACTGAAAGTGGAGCCCAACTGCTCCGCCACGAAAGTACCGCCGCCCTGGCGGCTGGTCAGCAGCCCCCGCACCACCAGTTTCTGAATCGCCTCACGCAGAGAAGGCCGCGACACACCAAATTGCTCCGCCAGGGCACGTTCCGCCGGCAAACGCTCTCCGGCTTTGAAACTGCCCTCCAGAATCATCGTTTCCAGCTTCTCCACGATCTCATCGGAAAGTCGCCGATGACGAACCTGCCCCGTATTCATGCCACCTCTCAAATTGGTATTACCAATTAAATTATCCTACGACGCTGCAAACCTTCACGCCACCCATTATCCACAGTGGATAGACAAAGGTCGTACCGATCCCCGGCTTGACGCATCAGAGATCAGCTTTTAGGCTAGTTTTTCAATTTGGATAATTGGTAAGACCAATTTACAAGGACCTTGCCGATAATGCAAACAACAATGCCGAGGAGACTGTCATACCATGCAACCCGGCCTGCTTGCTCTTTTCGCTTTCTCCCCCATCGTGCTCGCCGCGCTGCTACTGATCGGCCTGCGCTGGCCGGCCCGCCGCGCCATGCCGGTGGTCTATCTGTTCACCGCCCTGATCGCCTTGCTGGTCTGGGACATGAGCTTGAACCGCTTGCTCGCCTCCACGCTGCAGGGGCTGGTGATCACCATCGGTCTGTTGTGGATCATCTTCGGCGCCCTGTTGCTGCTCAACACACTCAAGCATTCCGGCGCCATTGCCGTGATTCATAAGGGCTTCACCACGCTCAGCCCGGACCGCCGCGTTCAGGCCATCGTCATCGCCTGGTTGTTCGGCAGTTTCATCGAGGGCGCCTCCGGCTTCGGCACCACCGCGGCCATCGCCGCCCCTTTGCTGGTGGCGATCGGTTTCCCGGCACTCGCGGCGGTACTGATGGGCATGTTGGTGCAAAGTACGCCAGTCTCCTTCGGTGCCGTCGGCACCCCGATCGTGGTGGGCGTCACCAGTGGTCTGGACAGCGCCTCCCTGAGCCGCGAGCTGACCGAACGCGGTTCCAGCTGGGAGCAGTTCCTGCAGCAGATCACCAGTGGCGTGGCCATCACCCATGCGCTGGCGGGTACCGTCATGCCAATGATCATGGTGCTGATGCTGACGCGTTTCTTCGGCAAGGAAAAAAGCTGGAAAGCCGGTTTCGAAGTGCTTCCGTTCGCGTTGTTCGCCGGCCTGGCCTTCACGCTGCCCTATCTGGCCACGGGCCTGCTGCTCGGTCCGGAGTTCCCCTCCCTGCTTGGCGGCTTGATCGGCCTGGCTATCGTTACCACCGCCATTCGTCTGAATTTCCTGGTCCCCAAACGGCAGTGGGATTTCGCCGCCCCCGAACACTGGCCACGGCAGTGGTTGGGCAGTCTGGAAATCAAGGTGGCGGATTTGGCCGCCCGCCCGATGGGCACCCTGCGCGCCTGGCTGCCCTATGTGTTGGTCGGCCTGTTCCTGGTGATCAGCCGCGTGTTCCCGGACATCAGCGCGGCGCTGAAGAGCGTGGCCGTCGGCTGCACCGACCTGCTGGGAGAAGCCGGCATCAGCGCCAGCGTCCAGCCGCTGTATCTGCCCGGCGGCATCCTGGTGACGGTGGTGGCCATCACCTTTTTCCTGCACCGCATGAAACCCGCCGCCCTGGGCGCGGCGGTAAAGGAATCCTCCGGCGTTCTACTCAGCGCCGGGTTCGTGTTGTTGTTCACCGTGCCGATGGTGCGGATTCTGATCAACTCCGGCGTCAATGCCTCGGATCTGCCTAGCATGCCGATTGCCATGGCCCGCTACGTAGCGGATAGCGTCGGCGGCATTTACCCCCTGTTCGCGCCCGCCGTGGGCGCGCTGGGGGCTTTTTTGGCCGGCTCCAACACGGTCAGCAACATGATGTTCAGCCAGTTTCAGTATGGCGTCGCCCACAACCTCGGGCTGTCCGGTGCCATGATGGTGGCGGCCCAGGCGGTGGGCGCCGCCGCCGGTAACATGGTGGCGATCCACAATGTGGTGGCCGCCTCCGCCACCGTCGGCCTGCTCGGCCAGGAAGGGGCGACGTTGCGCAAAACCATCTGGCCGACGTTTTATTATGTGATGATAACGGGACTGATTGCCCTGGTGACACTCTATCTGCTCGGCGTCACCGACCCGCTGGTTCAATGAAGGAATCGCCCCCCATGAGTACTCCCCGCACCTTCGTTCCCCAGGCCACCCGCGTCGCCGAGCCGAGCGCCGCGCCGCGCATTTACCCGGAGCCCAAACCCGAGCGGATTTATCTGTTCGGCACCTGCGTGGTGGATCTGTTTTTCCCGGAGGCCGGCATGGACGCCATCCGGCTGCTGGAGCGGGAGGGAATCCAGGTTGCATTCCCCCAGGCGCAGAGCTGCTGCGGCCAACCGGCCTACACCAGCGGTTACACCGACCAGGCGCGCGACGTGGCGCGGGCGCAATTGGCGCTGTTCGACCAGGACTGGCCGGTGGTGGTGCCCTCCGGTTCCTGCGCCGGCATGTTCCGTCATCATTACCAGGAACTGTTCGCCGACGAACCGGATACCCTGGCACTGGCCAGGGCCGTGGCTGAGCGCACCTATGAACTGGCGGAATTCCTGCTGTACGTTTGCCGCGTCGAGCTGCGCGATCAAGGCCCATCCACCGAGGTCGCCCTGCACACTTCCTGCAGCGCCCGCCGGGAAATGCACACCCACCACCACGCCCGCGCCCTGCTCGATCAGTTGTCCGGGGTACGCCGGGTGGACCATGATCACGAAAGCGAGTGCTGCGGCTTCGGTGGCACTTTCTGCGTGCGCATGCCGGACATCTCCGGCGCCATGGTGGCGGACAAGACCCGCGCCCTGCGCGACAGCGGCGCCGCCCGCGTGGTGAGCGCGGACGCCGGCTGCCTGATGAACATCAACGGCGCCCTGGAAAAACAGCGGGCGCCCTTGCAAGGCCAGCACCTGGCCAGCTTTCTTTGGCAACGCACCGGAGGCCAGCCATGAGCCAGCCCGCACGCATCCCGCTAGCCGATGAATTCAAAAGCCGCGCCCACGACGCCCTGAGGGACGCCCGACTCAGACGTAATTTTCGCGGTGCCATGGACTCACTGATGGAGAAGCGCGCCGCCGCCTTCAGCGACGCCGACGAGCGCGAACGGTTGCGCACCCTGGGCAATCACATCCGCGCCCGCGCGCTGTCCCGGCTGCCGGACTTGCTGGAACAGTTGGAAAACAATCTCACCGCCAATGGCATCCAGGTGCACTGGGCGGAAACCACCGAGCAGGCCAACCGCATCGTCCTCGACATCGCCGAGCGCCGTCAGGCCAAACAGGTGATCAAAGGCAAGTCCATGGTCAGCGAGGAGATGGACATGAACCATGTCCTC
Source organism: Alcanivorax sp. 24 (assembly GCF_004360225.1). Classification (GTDB taxonomy): domain Bacteria; phylum Pseudomonadota; class Gammaproteobacteria; order Pseudomonadales; family Alcanivoracaceae; genus Alloalcanivorax; species Alloalcanivorax xiamenensis. The sequence goes on along the minus strand of NZ_SNUA01000021.1, from coordinate 10,467 downwards.
GCCGACCACGGTATCGAATGTCTGGAATCGGACATGGGCGAGTACATCATTCAGCTCGACCACGAAAAGCCCTCGCACATCATCATGCCGGCGATCCACAAGAACGCCGACCAGGTGGCCAGGCTGTTCGAACGGGAACTGGACGAGCCCTACACCCGCGACGTCAACCAACTGATCCAGACCGGCCGCCGGGTGCTGCGGCAAAAATTCTTCGACGCCGACATCGGTGTCTCCGGCGTCAATTTCGCGGTGGCCGAAACCGGCACCCTGGTGCTGGTGGAGAACGAAGGCAACGGCCGCATGAGCACCACCGTGCCCAAGGTGCACATTGCCGTCACCGGCATCGAGAAAGTGGTCGCCCATCTGCGCGACGTGGTGCCTCTATTGTCATTACTGACCCGTTCCGCCCTGGGGCAGCCGATCACCACCTACATCAACATGATCTCCCGTCCGCGCCAGGACGGCGAGCGCGACGGGCCGGAAGAAGTCCATCTGGTGTTGCTCGACAATGGTCGCAGCCAGGCCTTCGCCGATGGTGAACTGCGGCAGACCCTGAACTGCATCCGCTGCGGCGCCTGCATGAACCACTGCCCGGTGTATACCCGCGTCGGCGGCCACACCTACGGCGAGGTCTACCCCGGCCCCATCGGCGCCATCATCACCCCGCACCTGGTGGGCCTGGACAAAGTGCCGGACCATCCCAGCGCGTCTTCCCTGTGCGGCGCCTGCGGTGAAGTCTGCCCGGTGCGGATTCCGATTCCGTCGTTGTTGCGGCGGCTGCGCGAAGAAAACGTGTCCCGCCCCGACCCGGAGCACGCGGTGATGCGCGGCCAGGGCAGCAAATACTCGGCACTGGAGAGCACCGTCTGGACGCTCTGGCGCACACTGTACACGCGCCCGCTGCTGTACCGGCTGTTCCGCTTTTTCGCCACCCGCTTGCGCGCGCTGACACCCCCGCGTCTCGGCCCCTGGACCGAGCATCGCTGCGCCCCGAAACCCGCCGCCCGTTCCCTGCACGAACTGGCCCGCCAACATCTGGAGCAGTCCCGATGAGCGCCAAAGCCCGCATTCTCGACAAACTCCGGCGCAGCCTGACCGGCACCGAAGCGCTGCCGGACGATTTCGACCAGACGCTGGTCACCGAGCCCTGGCGCTACCCGCCGGAGCAGCGCATTGCCCGCTTGCGGGAATTGATGGAAGCGGTGCACACGGAAATTCATCTCACCAGCCAGGCTCAATGGCCCGATCTGCTGGCCGCCCTGCTCGCCGAAAAACAGCTGACCCGCCTGCTGATCGCACCGGAAACCGACCATGGCCGGCAACTGAGCGAATACTGGCAGCGCCGTTCCGATGCGCCAACGCTGCGCGCCTATGACCGGCCGGTGGAAGAGTGGAAGCCCGAGCTGTTCCATGACACTCCGGCCAGTCTCACCGGCACGGTCGGCGCCATTGCCGCCACCGGCAGTCTGATTCTGTGCCCGGACCGCCACGAACCGCGCTTGATGAGTCTGGTGCCGCCGGTGCATTTCGCGCTGCTGCGCGCCAGCACCATTCATGACAATCTCTATGAAGCCCAGCGCGCCTTGAACTGGCGCGCCGGCATGCCCACCAACGCGCTGTTGATTTCCGGCCCGTCCAAGACCGCCGACATCGAGCAGGTACTGGCCTACGGCGCCCACGGCCCCAAGGACCTGGTGGTACTGATTCTGGAGGACGCATGACCGCTGCCGACCATGGCCCGCTGCCCGCCCCTTTTCTGCGGGCGGTGGAAACCCTGATTCCCGCCGCACGGCGTTTCGACGACCCGCTGTCCACCCTGGCGTTCGGCACCGACGCCAGCTTTTACCGCCTGATTCCGAAGCTGGTGATCCGGGTGGAAACGGAAGCGGAAGTGGTGGCGCTGCTGACGCTGGCCGGCGAACACGCGGTGCCGGTGACCTTCCGCGCCGCCGGCACCAGTTTGTCCGGCCAGGCCATCAGTGATTCCGTGCTGATCGTGCTGGGCGACCAGTGGAACGGCCGGGAAATTCGCAACGACGGCGCACAGATCCGCCTGCAACCCGGCGTCATCGGCGCCCAGGCCAACGCCTGGCTGGCACCGCTGGGCCGCAAGATCGGCCCGGACCCGGCGTCCATCAACGCCGCCAGGATCGGCGGCATCGTCGCCAACAATTCCAGCGGCATGTGCTGCGGCACCGCCCAGAATACCTACCACACCCTGGCCGGCATGCGTCTGGTACTGGCCGACGGCACCGTGCTCGACACCGAGGACGCGGACAGCGTCACGCGCTTCCGGCAAAGTCACGCCGCCCTGCTGGAACAACTGGCGGCTCTGGGCCGGGAGACTCGTGCCGACAACGCCTTGAGCAGTCGCATTCGCCACAAGTACCGTCTCAAGAACACCACGGGGCTGTCCCTGAACGCGCTGGTGGATTACGACGATCCGCTGGAAATCCTCACCCATCTGATGGTCGGCTCCGAGGGGATTCTCGGTTTCATCAGCGCGGTCACCTACGACACCGTGCCGGAATACCCGCACCGGGCCAGCGCCCTGATCGTGTTTCCCGACGTGGACACCTGCTGCCGGGCGGTGCCGGTGCTGAAGCAACAGCCGGTATCGGCGGTGGAATTGCTCGACCGCCGCAGCCTGCGCTCGGTACAGGATCAACCGGGCATGCCCGACTGGGTGCCGGGCCTGTCCGACGGCGCCTGCGCGCTGCTGATCGAATCCCGCGCCGCCGCCGAAAGCCTGTTGCAAGAGCAATTACAGGGGATCCGTCAGGCCCTCGCGTCGTTCGCGGTGGAAAAGCAGGTGGACTTCAGCACCGATCCAGCGGTCAACGAGCAACTCTGGGCCATCCGCAAAGGCACCTTCCCGGCGGTGGGCGCGGTGCGCGCCACCGGCACTACTGTGATCATCGAGGACGTGACCTTCCCGGTGGAACAACTCGCCGACGGCGTGCGCGGCCTGCTCACCCTGTTCGATAAACACGGTTATGACGAAGCGATCATCTTTGGCCACGCCCTGGAAGGCAATCTGCATTTCGTATTCACCCAGGGCTTCGACGATCCGGCCCAGGTGCAACGCTACGAAGCCTTCATGGGCGACGTGGCCAGACTGGTGGCGGAGGATTTCGGCGGCGCGCTCAAGGCGGAACACGGCACCGGCCGCAACATGGCGCCGTTCGTGGAACTGGAATGGGGCCACGACGCCTATCAGCTGATGTGGAGAATCAAACGGCTGCTGGACCCCGCCGGCATCCTCAACCCGGATGTGGTGTTGTCCGAGGACCCGCGCATTCACCTGAAGCACCTCAAGCCGCTGCCCGCCGCCAACGAGATCGTCGACAAGTGCATCGAGTGCGGCTTCTGCGAACCGGTGTGCCCTTCCCGCGGCCTGACCCTGACACCGCGCCAGCGCATCGTGGTGTGGCGGGACATCCAGGCCAAACGCCGCTCCGGCGCTGGCGCCACACCATTGTGGAACGACTATCTGTATCGCGGCATCGATTCCTGCGCGGCCACCGGCTTGTGCGCCCAGCGCTGCCCGGTGGGCATCAATACCGGCGATCTGGTGCGTGAATTAAGAGCCGGACAGACCCGGCACACCGGCACCGCCGACCGGCTGGCCGATCATTTCAGCGGCGCGCTCGGCGCCACCCGGATCACTTTGCGCGGCGCCACCACCGCGCAAAAACTGCTCGGCGGGGAACAGCTGCAAACGCTTGCCAATGGCCTTCGGCGTTTGTCCGGAGAACGCATTCCCCTGTGGACGCCGGCCATGCCGCAAGCCACTTCCCTGCCCCGACATCAACCGCTTTCCGCCGGGGAACGCCCGCGCGTGGTCTATCTGGCCGCCTGCGTATCCCGCACCATGGGACCGTCACTAAGTGACCCGGAACAGGTACCACTGATCGACAAAACCCGGGCACTGCTGGAAAAAGCAGGCTTCGAGGTGGTGTTTCCGGAGGATCTGGACAGCCTGTGCTGCGGCCAGCCCTTTGCTTCCAAGGGCTACCCGGAACCGGGAGAGCGTAAACGGGATCAATTGGCGGCGGCCCTGCTCAAAGCCAGCCGCGACGGCGAGGATCCGGTGTACTGCGACACCAGCCCCTGCACCTTGCGGCTGGTACAAGGCGGCCTGGATCCACGCCTGAAACTGTACGATCCGGTGAAGTTCATCCGCGAGCAGTTGTATCCCCGGCTCACCTTTTCACCACTGGACACTTCGGTGGCGGTGCACGTCACCTGCAGCACGCAACACCTGGGGGAAAGCGCCGGGCTGATCGAGATTGCCCGCCGCTGCGCCCTCGATGTGGTGGTACCGGAAGGGATTCACTGCTGCGGCTTCGCCGGCGACAAAGGCTTCACCACACCGGAGCTCAACGCCCACGCGCTGCGCGATCTGCGCAACACCGTTCAGCACTGCGATGAAGGCATTTCCACCAGCCGCACCTGCGAGATCGGTCTGAGCCATCATGGCGGTATTGATTATCACGGGCTGGTGTACCTGGTGGACCGGGCGACCACGGCCAGGCTCTAGAAAACAGGAATTCGCTGGCAAGCCAGCTTCCCACAGAGAAGGCTACGAAGCCGCTGTGGGAAGCGAGCTCGCTCGCGAATGGGCCGTGATCAGCGTTGCACCGGTATTCTCACTACCTTGCTGTACTGGCGGAAATCAAACTCGCCGGTGAAGGCACCGGACGCGTCACTGATTGGAAACGCGTAACGCGGCGTGACCACCACTTCGAAGTCATACTCACCCACCGGACGAACATCCACCTCCAGGAAACCGTAGTGTTTGCCACCGTCGATCAATTGATCCCCGTTCCATGATTCCGGCGCGTCACCGTGGGCACTCCAGTGATTGGCCTGGGCTTCCTCCGGCAACAGATCAAAGGGTACATAGGTGGTGGTGGGGGCGTAGCCGGGGCCACGCAGGCCGTCACCAGCGAATCCCACATCCCAGTAGTGCACCCCGTCCAGGCTGGTGTATTCCAACAATTCATCATGACCGGACAGCACCGCCACCACGCCATAACGGGTAAACAATTCGTGATACACGCGCATCGGCACACCGGACTGATTGTCCTCGTTGTTGGCGATGCCGGCACTGCCGGAAGGCAGGCTGTGCACACCGGTGCCAAAGGCAGAGTGATGGAACTGCACGAAAATCACCTGACCTTTGGCCTGGGCATCGGCCAGTTCACGTACCGCCCAATTCCACTGTTCACCGAAGCGGTTGAAGTCCGGGAGCCGTGCCGCGCTGCCGTCGAGCATCAGGTTGGTGTCCTTGGCCGGGTCGCTGTCGTCGCCATTGGAGGAGTCCAGGCTGATCAGCGTCACCGGGCCGTAATCCACCCGGTAGTAACGTTTCTCGTAGCGCTCATCCGATCCCTGATTCGCGGGCAGGTCCCAGTAAGTGGCGAACTTGTCATAGGCCAGCATCGCCGCCGCCTGGGTATAACCGCCCCCTTCCGGATGCCAATAGTTCTCATGGTTGCCCATGACCGGGAAAATCGGCGTTTGCGATGCCAGCGTGTTCCACTCGCCGGCGGCATGGCGCCAGAACTCATCCCAATCCAGCTGGCGGCCGCCCTTTTCCACCAGATCACCGGCGATCACCCAGAAATCAGGCGCTCTTTCCTTGGCGTAGCGGAGGTTGGCCTGAAAGCCCGTGGTCTGATCCACCAGGTACTGGCGGCTGTAGGTGTCCGGATCGGTATCGAGTTTATCCAGACCGGCATTCAGACCATTGGCGCTCCACGCCACCGTTTTGCCGGTGGACTCCGGCTCGGTTTCCATGTCCGACATAGCCAGGAAACGCACTGCCTGGCGGGCACCGGTCGCCGGCGCGGTAGTGAATTCAGCGGCAAACTCCCGATCCGCTCCCGGCACGGAATATTGGTAGGTCGTGGCCGGTTCCAGGCCATCCACCCGCACCACGTGTTTGTAGGGCAACGACGGCGCCTGTCCCGGCTCCACCCCGGCGTGGATCGCCCCCAGATTGTTCTCCGAGTGAATGTAATCCACCTCCACCTGCCCATAGGTCAAGGCACCGGCTTGCACCGGCTCGGAAGTGAAAGTGCCCACGTTTTTCACCACCAGCTCACCGGGAAGGTCTTCCTCGGTAAACCAGATAACCGTCATGGCCTGGGCGGTGGGATTCTGCACATAGGGCAAGACGCGGAACTGGGCGCGCTCCTGCGCCGGCGGAGGTGGCGATGGCGGATTGCCGGAATCGGAACTGGAGGAGCTTCCCCCGCAAGCAGCCAGCACCAATGAGGCACCTAACACGGTCCATACGGACGCGTTCATCGTTGACATGAAATTCTCCCGGCAAATAGCGCTAAAGCGCCGAATATGACGCCGGAAGATGACGGGAAGATGTCTCGATCAACTACGGATAAAATTCGCTTGCAGGCAAGCTCCTACACAACAGGCACAACTACGAAGCCACTGTGGGAGCTTGCCTGCAAGCGAACGGGTTCGACGAGCCCGGCCACCTACAACCGCCCATCCACGTCATAACACTGCCCCGCCACCAGGTTCTGAGCCAGCATGAAGCGATCCTGGGCGTTGGTGGCCCGCAGTTCGGCCACACTCAGGGACTTCAGCATCCAGGTGTTCCAGACGCTGACAAACTGGGTGTCGATGTTCACGTCTCCCCGGGGCATGGTGGCGTTGAGCGCGCGCACCGACAAGCTGTCGCCCTCCCATTGCGTCTCATAGCCTTCATTGGGATAGGCCACTTCAAGGCAGGAGAGAAATTCCTTCATGGAGCGTTCCGAGGGCTGCCCGATAGCATAGGCCAGCGGCTGGTCCGGCACTTCTCTGAGCACTTGCAGGATATGCGCGTCCGCCATGCGCTCGCGCAGTTCCGCCATGGCGTCGTCAGCGGCGGAGTCGTTGCGGGCCTCGGCCTCTTCCCGGGCCAGGGCTATGGCACGACGCACCTGCTCACGGCGACGTTCCCGCCGCTCACGTTCCAGCCGCGCCTGAATAGTGGCGTCCCAGGCCTCGGACACCAGGCGATCCAGCTCCTGATCCTGTTCACGGGCAGTCAGCGCCCCGCGCACCCCGACACCACAGCGGGCAATCAGACCCGCTCGCTGATCATCGGGCAGCCAGCGATCCCCCCGCCACGCCGTGGCCAACTCGTCACAGGCCGGCTCGTCGATCCCCAGTCGCTTCTGGGTGGCGTAGTCTAGGCCGGCCACCGTGGCCGGCGCCGGAGCCAGGCCGAGCCAGCCGCCGGCGGTTTGCCGCAGACCGGCACACCCCCCCAGCAACAGGACGCACAACGCCAATGCCCCATAGCGAGACAACGCAAGAGTATTCATAGTGGTGTGTCTGACGCGTTCCGCCCCGAGAGGTTCCCCGGAGCGGAAGCGAGACAGGATTATGCCGACTTCTTGGCGGCGATCTTCTCTTTCCAGATCACCGGGCCGGTCTTGTGTACCGATTCGCCATTGGAATCCACCGCCACGGTCACCGGCATGTCTTCCACCTCGAATTCGTAGATCGCTTCCATGCCCAGGTCCTCGAAGGCCGCCACGCGGGACTTGCGGATCGCCTTGGACACCAGGTAAGCGGCACCGCCCACGGCCATCAGGTAAACCGCCTTGTTGTCCTTGATCGCCTGGATCGCGGTATCGCCACGCTCGGCCTTGCCGACCATGCCGATCAGCCCGGTTTCCTCGAGCATGGTGCGGGTGAACTTGTCCATGCGGGTGGCGGTGGTCGGACCAGCCGGGCCCACCACCTCGTCGCCCACCGGGTCCACCGGGCCAACGTAGTAAATAAAGCGGTTGGTGAAGTCCACCGGCAGTTTCTCGCCCTTGGAAATCATATCCACCATGCGCTTGTGGGCGGCATCACGGCCGGTCAGCAGCTTGCCGGACAACAGCAGCGTGTCGCCGGGCTGCCAGGTCTGCACTTCTTCCGGGGTCACGGTGTCCAGATTGACGCGCTTGGCGCCTTCATCATTGCCCCAGGCAATGTCCGGCCATTCTTCGAGATCCGGCGCCTTGAGATCCGCCGGGCCGCTACCGTCAAGAATAAAGTGGGCATGGCGGGTGGCGGCACAGTTGGGGATGATCGCCACCGGCTTGTTGGCCGCGTGGGTCGGATAATCCGCCACTTTCACATCCAGAACGGTGGTCAGGCCACCCAGGCCCTGGGCGCCGATGCCCAGCGCATTGACCTTCTCGAACAGCTCCAGGCGCAGTTCTTCCGCCCGGGTTTGTGGGCCACGGGCCTGCAGCTCGTGAATGTCGATGGGATCCATCAGGGATTCCTTGGCGATCAGCATGGCCTTCTCGGCGGTACCGCCGATACCGATGCCGAGCATGCCCGGCGGGCACCAGCCGGCGCCCATCTTCGGCACCTGCTCCAGCACCCAGTCGACGATGGAATCGGACGGGTTGAGCATGGCGAACTTGGATTTCGCCTCGGAACCGCCGCCCTTGGCGGCCACGTCGATTTCCAGGGTGTCGCCGGGCACGATGGAATAGTTGATCACCGCCGGCGTGTTGTCCTTGGTATTGGCGCGCTTGCCATCCGGATCGGCCAGCACCGAGGCGCGCAGCACGTTGTCCGGGTGGTTGTAGGCCCGGCGCACGCCTTCGTTGATCATGTCGTCCAGAGACATGCTCTCTTCCCCGGGGGAGGCCTCGAAAGTGACGTTCATGCCGACCTTGGCGAACACGGTGACGATACCGGTGTCCTGGCAGATCGGGCGGTGCCCCATGGCGGACATCCGCGAGTTCACCAGAATCTGCGCCATGGCGTCCTTGGCCGCCTTACTCTCTTCCTTCTCGTAGGCTTCCTTTACCGCGCGGATGAAGTCCACCGGGTGGTAATAGGAGATGTACTGCAGGGCATCGGCCACGCTTTGGATCAGATCGTCCTGGCGAATCACCGTCATTGGGGGCACTCCTGGCTGGAACGAGGGGCGCGCATTATAGCCCATGGCCGGGCGTGGCTCCACGGCATGGGGATATGCAAGGCCGCTGTGGGGAGCTGACTTGCCAGCGAATAGCCCCAAACGCCAAAGCTGATTCGCGAGCGAGCTCGCTTCCCACAGCGGCTTCGTAAGCCGGGCTGTGGGAAGCCGCTTTAGCAGCGAATGGGGTTTCCCAGGAGGCCCGCTCAGGAAAAACGGGGATCTATTCCTACGGAACGTTCGAAGAAAGCGGACATCAATTGAAGTCCGCGCCGACATCCGTCAAGACATCCGTTTGAAACAACAGGGCCAAAAGCACCAAAGCCGCCGCGAGGCCCTGGGTTCAAAAGGATGCTGCCAAACCGTGATTTATAAACCACAATCTGTTCTGGAAATCAGACAAACCGATGTATTCAAACGCTGGCGGGCCCGGGAATGGAGAAAAACGTGGATGCATTAACCTCCTACGATCCGGCGGAAGACCTTGGCTCTCCAACCGCGATCGCCACTTTCATGACGGAAGCCTTCGCCACCGGCGATGCCGGCTACATTGCCCATGCGCTGGGTGTGGTGGCCCGCGCCAAAGGCATGACGGAAATCGCCCGGCAAACCGGTCTGTCCCGCGAACAGCTTTACCGCTCCTTCAGCCAGCAAGGCAACCCGACGCTCAAAACCACGCTGGCGGTGATGCGGGCACTGGGTATTGATATGACAGTGAAACCCCGCTGATCCCTTCCCTCTCTGTTCGCCAGCAGGGCCAGCTCCAGACCGGGCTACAAAGCCGCTGTGGGAAGCTGGCTTGCCAGAGAATAGCCCCCAAAACGCCAAAGCTGATTCGCGAGCAAGCTCGCTTCCCACAGCGGCTCCGTCATCCCGGGCTTGATCCGGGATGACGTTTTTTCAGAGGCTGCCCATGGCCGCCCCCTTTTCCTGTCCCCTTTTTAAAATACATTTCTCCAATCAATTAATAATCCCGTCGCCGCTCTTCATTAAAGGACAGAGCGTCGACCTTTTGTCCGAAAAAGACAGGAAAAAGGTAGAATAACGACACCATTTTGTTTACTTATCCCTTGTTCTTATCCTCTTCACCGCTTCGCCCAGCGCCTTCCACTTCTCCTAAAAACCATCCTAACTCTTTGTTTTAAATCACCTTTTAAACCCAAAACAAAAAACGTGACCGACCATTCTCAATCGCCGGTTATGGGCGCCGGCCGGCCGCTCCTAGGCTCTGGCTGCCAATCATGAAGATGGCCTCTTTCTTAAAACAAAAAAGAAAACGCGAAAACGCAAATAAAGAAAAAGAGCAATAACGACCACAATAATCTTTGGAGGATTTCCTGAAATGATCTCCCGTTCCCGACTGAAGCCCCATCTCGGGCCACGACGCCTTGGGGCCGCGGCGCTGTTGCTTGCCCCGGCGATCGCTTGCGCGAACATGGGTAACATCGCCACCACCTACGGTGTCCTGCCCAGTGACGTCGCCACCGTCCAGGCCCTCTCCATGTTCAACACCCAGGTCT
>NZ_SNUA01000020.1 GCF_004360225.1 Alcanivorax sp. 24 | reverse complement strand
GACAGTCCGCCAGAATCACATAACTACCATACAGACCGTCCCCCAGGAGGATATCGCCGGCATTGAAGCCAGGCAGCAACGAACGGAACAGGGTGTGTTCGCTGGCGCCTTTACCCGCGTAAGGCCCCATTGCCGCATTCAGTACGGCACCACTGGCCAGACAGGTGACGGCGACAATACGACACAGTGGGAAGCCCAGACCAGGCTTCTGCGAGCGCTGCTGGGGGTAAACCTCTTGATTGGCGGGCGTGTCCGGCAGGGTCACTGTGGTGCCGTCAACGATGCGAACAGGCCGCCCCTGCCAGAGCCAGTCATCAGGTACTTTCTCGTTGATCAACGCGCCTGTGGCACGTGCCAGAGATGAGACCAATTCCAGTGGTAAACGCTGCCGAGCTTTGCAATAGCCGCCCGTGGAAGTACTGCACGCCTTGCGCCCTCCCAGCCAGCGTGCCACCGCAGCTTCGTTGACCACTCGCTGACAGGAGCGATCCGCTTGCATCACCTGGCTCAGAAACATCGCCAAGGTTTCCGTTGGCGGGAAGAGGCGCTCGCGGTGCTCGGGCAATAAGGATTCCAGTACATCAAAGAGTTCTGCCGAGGTGAGTAGATTGAAAAAACGGATGGCATCTTGGCGGGACAACTGCTGTTTGATTGCTTGCTGCTGAAATCGATTCTGTTTAGCATCCATGGGAGCTGATCCTTGGCGGGGTGTGGATTCTTTGGCGAGATAAACACGCTGCCATTGGATCAGCTTTTTTGTTTCTGGATCAAGGTCTTATCGACTAAGTAAGTGCCATTCACGTCAGACCTTCCACCCTCAACGCGCCTTGCGGGCGTGGCAGACTCAGCCCCCGAGGCGGCTCCGGGTGCGTCTGTAACAACGCCTGCAAGCGATTCACCGCGATGCGTGTACCGCTCCACTGACGCCAGGCGCCCACCACCTGCTCCACCGGCGCCAGCATGCGGCCCACCAGAATCGAACCGGCCACCATCATGCCGGCGCTGATCTGACCGTGGATCGCCAGCCAGGCGCCGGCGCCGAGCATCAGCGATTGCAGCGCCAGTCGCAGCGCCCGCGTCACCGCGCCGATCAACACACTGCGTTCGCTGGCCAGGTGTTGATGGTCCACGTAACCGTCCTGCAATTCTCGCCAGCGGCGGCGCAAACGGCCGCCCATACCGAGAGCCTTGATGGTGGCGGCGCCGCGCCAATGTTCCTGAGCCAGACGGCCGGCGTTGATGGACAAGGCGCTGGCTTCGTTCAACGGTGCCCGGGACCAGCGTTCGTTGACGAACGCCAGCGCCAGCAATACCAGAGCGCCCAGCAACGCCAAGGCCCCCAATAACGGATGAAACAGAAACAGCACGATCAAGTAGAGCGGTGCCCAGGGGGCGTCGAAGAAAGCGAACAACGCACTGCCGGCGAAGAACTGGCGCAGTTGATTGAGATCCGACAAGGCCTGGGCCGAGGACACATTTCCGCCTTGCAAACCATGCTGTCCGGCGGCGTCATAAACACGCTCGCCCAGTTGCTGGTCCAGGGCTTCACCGACACGAATCACCAGTAAGCCGCGCAGCCAGTCCAGCGCGGCCATCAGCGCGTACAGCCCCAGGGCGATCACCGTCAGCATCAGCAACGTCACGCCATTACCGGACGCCAACACCCGGTCGTAGACCTGCAACATATACAGCGCTGGCACCAGCATCAGCAAATTGATCACCGCGCTGAACACGCCCACGGAAACGAAAGTGCCGCGCTGCGGCATCAACGCCGCGCGCAGATCGTCCCTGGTCTTTTTCATCGCCGGCCGCTCCGCTTGGAACGGGCCGCCAACAACACCCCCAGGCCCGCGAGTAACCACCAGGACGGGCTGCCGCCGCTGCCATTGCCGTACTCGAGAACCTGCTCGTCGGTTTCCCGATCCGGCGCGCCGACGCCGAGGGACGCCACGTCGCCTACCTGGCCGCCGGTCAGCGTGCTTTCACACGTCAGGGTGTAGTAATGGGTGCCCGGTTCCGGGCTGACCCGGAGGAAACCGCTGTCGTCCTTGGCCCCGGCCCAGCCGTCGCCATCATTGCCGCCGCTGGCGGTGCAGTTGGAGGCATCCACCGTGCTCCATTCCAGCAGGGCGGTGCCGCCTTCCTCGATCTCGCCGGGAGTGATGGTGACGGTGACTCGGGATTGCTCATCGTCCGGATTGAGGCTGAGCCGGTAAAGGGTACCTGTACGCGACAGCACCTTGCTGCCGGAAGTACTGAAATAGCCTCCCCCACTTAGGTTGCCTCCGTACATACGTCCGTCCAATCCCAGCGACAGACCCACCGGTCCCCGGCCGTCGTAACGCACATTACCTTGCTTATCCACGCCGTCTACAAAGCCATACACCAGTTCGAATCCATCGTCTTCCACCTGCCCGGACTCATTGATGCGGATCTGGTCCGGATTAATGCGATAAATCGCACCGCCGTAGCCCCATTCGTCATCGGCCGGCGGCTCCACCGGCTCGCCCGGTAGTGCCCTGCCGCCACTGAGACGGCCACCAGCATAGGTGGTGCCGTAGATATTGCCGTCTCCGGCCAGCACCATCGGCCCCCGTGGCTGGCTGCCGCCGTCACCACCGCTGAAACGATGCACAATGGCGAAGTCATCGCCGCTCATGGCCACGCGGTAGACCGATCCGTGGAGATTCGGGCCATCGTAATGGGGCGGATCGGACGCGTACCACTTCAGTTGGTCGTCCGCCGCGGCTTCCTGCCCATGGCACAACGGCAGGGCCTCTAGAAAATGGCTCCAACCCTCTTCCTGGGTACCCGGCGTGGTGCAGATACCCAGGGAGAGATTGCCGTACACATAGCCGTCCGGCCCTTCCACCAAACCACTGAGGGTGTAACCAATAGAGTTGGCACCGTCCACGGCATTACGATGGTAGGTTTCCCCGTAGCGGGTCTGCCAGGGGATTTCTCCATCATCAAGAACAAAGGTATGCAACACCTCGAACGAGGCCGTGCCTTGCCGTGGATCGATTCGATACACCGTGCCGGTGGGTGTGGCGGGCAAAGACGGCGTTCCCGGAGCGTAGGGCACGCCCCGCACATAGGCGCTCACTCCGTAGAGCCAGCCATCGGAGCCCAGAATCATGCCGTTGGGATACTGGCGTTGCCCCTGAGGACCCGCGGAAAAGGTGTGCACGGTCTCCAGCGCCGGCTGCGCCGCGTCCAGGTTGACAGTGAACAAGCGCCCATTGCCTTCCGGCCCTTTATCCAACCCGTAGAGATGATCGTCATCGATCACCAGAATGCCATTGGGTTCCAGCAATTCCACCAGTGCGCGCGGGTGGCTGCCATCAAAGTCCAGACGCAGCAGTCGACCAGTGTCGAGTTCATCAAAAGGGCCGGCCACGCGGAAGCCCGCCACATACATTTCTCCCTTCCCGTCCCGATGGTCTTGCACCAGACCACCGCTGAACGCCTCCAGCCCAAACTCGGTCAGCTGTACGACTTGCCGGGAATGGTTAACGTAATTTTCCAGTGAAAAGATATTGTCGTAAGCGTCAATGCCATAAAGGCGGCCGTTCCTTGCCAACAGTGGCGGGACACGGGGGGCGCCCACCCCTTCATAACCGTCCGGTTTGGGGCCCCCATTGGCGGCCAGGATGGTGGGTTCCAGCGCACTGGCCGGCGGGCCCGCCAGAGCGAAGGCGCAAAATGAGAGCAAACAGAGTCCAAACCGTCGCATGTCTTGCTTCCTTCTTTTTAAAAAAAGCGGTGTCCGCCCATCAGAGAGCGAACACCGGTCAATCAGGCGGTTATGCTCAGGCCGCCAGTTCCAGTTCGGTTTCGGTGGTTTCTGGAACACCCAGCACTTCGGCAAAAGCGGAATTGAAAACCTCGGAACCAATATTGCCGTCAATGGCCGCCCACAATGCCGAGGCATCACCATCCTTCAGCCCATTCACGATCGCGTGGGTATCGTTGGTCAGATTGGGGTCATTGCGATCAATGACATCACCATTCGCGTCCAGGCCGCCATTGAGGCCGATGGTGTCCAAGCCGTCGATGGTCACCAGTTCCTCATCGAAGTAGTACAGACCATTGCTGTCCTGCTCCAGGCCAAGACCGAAGGTGATCGAACCGATTTCCCCATAGAGGGTATGAGTGGGGCTGGCGAAGAAGGTGTAGTTGAGATAAGAGCCGTCCGCCGCTTCGACGATAAAGCCCAGATCCAAACCCGCGTATTCGCCGGAGGAGGCGTACTGGGTACCAGAGAAGGTACCCAGCAGGTCCCAAAGGCCCAGGTCCACGACCGGATCAGGGTCTTCATCACCGGCAAAAGCCCCCGGGTTTTCGCTATGGTCGGCGATCTCGAAAAGGCGGTTGAAGGCGGGCAGGAAGCCATCCTGATTTTCAAAACTGCCTGTCGTTCCACTGTGCAGCCCGTCTGAACCATCCCAACCTTGGACAGCATCAGGTCCATAGGTCCCGTCATAATTACCGAACGTTGCTGAGTAAGTTACGGTTACGCTCATTACAGGTACTCCTTTAGCTCTGTTTACTGTGCCCCGTTACGGGGTAGTGACCCGCCGCTTTCCGCGACGGGGCGTCCGAGGCTGGCGGCGCGGCTGGCGCTCGGCTGCTCCTTGGCCGACGGGGCCTGCCCGCCAGCAAAAATCAGAGAGAGAAGCGGCGACGGTGGCGTACCGTCAGTAACCCCAGAGCGGACAGCCATAACAGGGACAAAGCGCCGCCTCCACCGCCGCCGGAAGAGCCACCGCCGCTGTCACCGCCGTTATCACCATCGCCATCTCCGCCATCTTCCGCCGGTTCCACGGTCACGGTGACACTCGCTTCCACCCGATCGTCATTGGCATCCACGCAGGCCAGGGTGAGAACGTATTCGCCATCCACGGAGGGGGTATAGATTTCGCTGCCTTCAGTGGCTTTCACTCCCGCCCAGTCGTCTTCCCCCGAGCAGTTATTGGCGTTGCTCACCGACCAGGTCAGGGTGGTGCTTTCGCCCAGGGTGAGGGTTTGCGGATCGGCGCTGATTTCGATCTCCGCGAGCACGGGCAGATCGATATCAACGGCGAACAAAGTGCCGAAGCCATCGGCGTCATTGACGGAAACGGTATTACCAACCCGTCCCCCCCGAGAGGTAGCGCCGTACAAGGTCTGCACCGTTCCATCGACGGCACCGGCGCTGAGTCCCGCCGGCAAGGCGCCATCAGCTTCCACGTCAAAGACATGCAGTACTTCATACTCGTCGTCGGAACGATCATTGGCTTGTCCGATGCGTACACGGAACAGAACCCCAGCCCCATCCACGGCGCCCTCCTCGGCCACCGTACGGCGAGTGGTGCCGTAAAGATTGCCGTCCGCCGCCAGAACCAATGGCCCCCAGGGCACACGGCCGTCGCCAACCTCTTCCCCGAAAGCATGCACAACGGCAAAGCTGTCACTGTCATCAGGCTGGAAACGCCATATCGTGTTGAAGGACGTGCCGTACAACCACGCCCCGACCTGAAGCAAAGCGTGCTGCGCGGTATGGCTGCCGTGGAAGCAGCTGTCGACACCGTTTGCTGAACACCCATCGGCCTCCTTGGCGAAGGTGCGCAGCAGTGTCACCGTGGTGGAACCGTCGGTCTCGACATTGGCAAGATCAATGGAGAACAACGTCCCCATACTTTCGTCGTCCGCGGGAATCGCCTCGGAATCACCAACGCCGTCGGACTGGTCTCGTCCCGCCAAGCCGTAAAGAACGTTCTCTTCCTGATCGATAAGCAAGGCGATTGGGCGCTGCCCAAGCGGGTAATAGCGACCTTCCGCATGGTTATCAAAGTCCACCAGCTCAACCAGTTGACCCTCCGGAGAAAGCCGGAACAGGCCGTTACCGGAGCTCCCCCCGCCACCGCCGAAATAGAGATTGCCTTGCGCATCCAGCGCGGGCACACCACGAGGCCTAAGATCCGATCCGTACTCTTCCGCCGGATTTTCCGGTGACGTGATCAAGGATGCTGGCTCCTCCCCCGAGCGCCACGCATACACGTCCGGGTCGCCGAAACACGTTTCCCCCATGCATGTTGGGTTGATGAGAAAAAGCGCTCTTTCACCATCCGTCACCAGCGGCGAAGGTTGGGATCCCGTCCCGGCCTGAGGCAGGTCGGCGGCCGCGAAGTCATCTTCCACTCCGCTTAGTGGATACGTGTAATAACTCACTAAAACGCTCGATACAGGCGGGGAGACACCGAACAACCAGGCTCTATCCTCGGATTCCACTCTGACCGGCGGCGACGCCGGCTTCATGCCGGAAGAATTGGAAAACCGATACAGCACTTCCGGCGTCACTGCCGCCAGCAGCGAAGACGACATCAATAAAAGCGTGGCGCCGACGCCGGCCACAACCGGCCGGAATTTTCGTGATGAATGCGGTGTCATCGAAACACTCCTTCTTTCAGAATTTCAGTGAAACCGTGCCGGTGACGGTGCGGCCCGGCGCGATCCAGTAAGAGAGGCCGTTGAGTTCGGCGTAGTTGCGGTCGCGCAGGTTGTCCACCGCGAGCCGCAGGGTAAGGCGATCATTGGGTTCATAACTGGCCCAGGCGTCGTACACGGTCCAGTCCACCACGTCTTCGTAGGCGCTGCCGCCGCGGCCATCGTTGTCTTCGTAGCGGGCCCGGGCGCCGAGCGTGAGTTTGCGATCGAGCAGCCGCAGGCCGGCGCTCAAGGTGCTTTTCTTCACCGGCGGCAACAGATAGAACATGCCGCCGCCGTTGGCGTCGCCATGGCCAGTCGGCGGACAACCGGTGAAGCAGCCAAGCGGGTAAGGGTCGTAACCGCCTCGCCCCAGATCGTGCAGGGTCCGCGTCCAGCTGGCTTCGAGGAAATAACCGCCGGCGTCATACTCGGCCTGCCATTCCAAACCGTAGAAACGCACTTCATCTTGCAGATTGACGAAGGCCAGGGATTGGGATTCCCCGTTTTCGGAGGCGGGCCCGACCACCAAGCCCTGGGTGATGTAATTCTTGACGCGGGTATCGAACCAGGCGGTTTTCATACGCAGGCGATCACCGTTCTGGAACAAGGATTGCCAGTTGAGGTTGGCGCCCACTTCCCAGGTGCGGGAGCGTTCCGGTTCCAGACCGGGGTTGGGAAAGAACGGAAAGGTGTTGCCGACGTGGGCGCCCCACATGATTGACTCGGTAATGGCCGGCGGCCGCACGCCCTGGCCGTAGCTGGCGAACAGTTGCAACGGATTGGCCACCTGCCAGGCGGCTTTCAAGGTCGGTGAGACAAAGCCATCGTGGCGGCCCACATCGAATTTGCTGTAAAGGAGGGTGTAAGGGGGACGGACTCCGGGTTCGTTCTCTTGCCGGCCGACGAACATTTCGCCATCGCCTTCGAGCCGGAACCAGTCGTAACGCAGACCGCCGGTCAGTTCCCAACCGTCGTCATGAGTCAGACGCGCGCTGGTGAAGGCGCTGATCACGGAACGTTCCCCTTCCGGCGTCGGTCCGGAGAACCAGTCGCTGCCGCGCTCGTCACCGCTGTTATCCGGCTGGGTCCAGTCGTGATAGAACTCACCGCCGTAGGTCACGTCCAGTGAGCCACGCCAGTCACCAACGGGAACCTCCATGCGATTCACCAGAGTCCCGCCGACGGTGTTGGTCTCATAACGCAGATCGAATTCGCCGTAGCCATTGGCGGGGTCCGCGGGCCGGTACTCATCGTTTCTGGTACGGGTGTAGTAAAGGCTGGTATCCAGGTCCCACCAGCGGCTGCCGGGATAGAAGGCGTAGTTGATCAGGAAGGTGTCGGAGTGGATCTGGTTTTCATCGGTGGCGTCACTGCCAGACGCAGTATTGCTGCCTTCATCGAAATCCGCTCGCAGGCCGATATAACTGAGTTTCAGGGAGTGGTTGTCGGCGAAGCGCCAGGTACTTTTCAGCAGCGCGGACCACTGTTCCTGGCCGGTGAACTGGCTGGTGCCGTGCCAATAGCCGCCGCTGTTGCCACCCCGTTCGCCTTTTTTGAACGCGCCTACGTTCTTGCGGCTCACCGCCGCCATCAGATCCACATCGTCACTGGCGCGCACCGCGCTGGCGATGCTGCCGGAAAAGTAATAGGCGTTGTCACCGGTGGTGGCATTGACGCGGCCGCCGGTCTTTTGCTCCGGTTTGAGCAGATCGTCCACATCCAGAGTGCGGAAGTTGACCATGCCGCCGATCACCGCCGCGCCGCCGGCGCCGGAGCTGGGTCCTTTACTGATATCCACGCCGGCCAGCAGTTCCGGATCCACGTAGACCTGCCCATTACTGCCGTGGCCGCTTTGCTGATAGTTCTGGCGGGTACCGTCAATCATCACATTGACGCGGCCGAAGTCCTGCAGGCCGCGAATATTCACCGATACCCCCGGATCCTGACGGCTTTGCGAGGTATGCACGCCGGGCACCGCCGCCAGCACGTCGGAAGTATTGCGCGGCGGCATCCGGTCGATCTGGTCCCGGGAGATGATGGTCATGGACCCCGGCGTGCGGTAAGCCCTCCCGCGCGGATCCAGTTCACCGGTGACGGTGACCCGAGGCAAAGGGTTGGCATGGTCGCCGCCCTCGCCGCCTTCCTGGCGCAATACATATTGACCCCGCGCTTCCGGCTCGGCGCTGAGACCGGTCCCGATCAGTAGCGCGGCGAACCCATCCGGCACTGAATATTGCCCCCGCAGTCCGCGAGTGTGCTTGCCCTCGGTGAGACCGGGATCGAAGTACATCACCACTCCGGCTTCCAGCGCGAAGCGATTCAACGCCGGTGCCAGGGCGCCGGCGGGTATCTGGTAGTGCCTTTGCGTCACGGATGACGCCTCGGCTTGCGCCCGGGTCTGGCCGGGGCCGCCAAGCAGAAAGGCCGCCGCCAGGATGCCCATGGCGAAGCGGGGTCGGAGACAGTGCTGCATTAATATCAATTCCCATTCTCATCCTTGTTCATCTGTGATGACGGGCGAGATCGGGAAAGGGACAGTGATTAGGGAAAATAAGACGATATGGATTCACGTTGTATTCGCGAGCAAGCCCGGCTCCCACAAAGTGGGCTGCGAAACTGCCGTGGGAGCCGAGCTTGCTCGCGAATCGGCGTGCTGTGTATCAGCGACGGCCGATCACGGTCAGCCAGCGGGTGTAATTGGTCACTTGAATCGGCAGGTAGTCGGCCAGCAGCGCCAAGGCCTGGTCGGTATCGTCGAGCGGGAAGACACCGGACACACGCAACCCCGCCAGTTCCAGATCGTCGAATCGCAACAGCCCGGATCGATAACGCGCCAATTCCTCCAACACCGTCGTCAAAGGCTGGTCGTCGGCCACCAGACGCCGGTCCAGCCAGGCGGTGGCCAGGCGTACATCGACGCCGCGCGGTGATTTGATGCTCTTTCCGTCGGTGGCGGTGCGCTGCCCCGCATGAGCATCGACGCAGGCGTGGCGGGCCGGCGGTGGCGGCGCGGCGGCGCACAGTTGCACGCTGGATTCGGTCACCACCACCGCCATGTTCCGGTCACGCAAACTGACGGTGTAACGGGTGCCCAGGGCACGAGCCGACCCCAGGCCGGTGGCCACCACGAAGGGTCTGTCGGGGTCTGGCGCCACCGTGGCGTGGACGTCGCCATCGCGCAGAATCACTCGACGCTCGTCACCATCGTAATCCACATCAACGGCGGCGCCGCTGTTCAGTATCAGTGAACTGCCGTCCGGCAAGGTCACCTGACGCTGTTCCCCAACGGCAGCGCGGTAATCGGAAGTCAGATTCAAGGACCATAGCGGCCACCAGGCCAGGCCCAGCCCAAGCAGCCCGGCCAGCGCCAGCAAACTGGCGCGGCGGTTGCGACGCACCGGCCCCAGCACTTTACCCAGCACCGGGCCGGCTTCCGGGCGATGCCGCCCGGACACCGGTTCGAGACGATGCCACAGGGATTCGGCGCGCACATAGGCACGCTCATGACGGACGTCGGCCCGGCGCCAGCGGCGGCAGGCTTCCCGTTCTTCCTCGGTGACGGCCCCGGAGTGCAAAGTGGCGATCCATTCCGCCGCCTCACGCAAAAAAGGCCCTTCGTCTTCCACGGTCACGCTTCAATCGGTCTCGTTCAGAGCCAGGCAGTGCAATAACGCCTGCGCCACGTATTTCTTCACCATGCTTACCGAGACGCCGAGCCGTTCGGCGATCTCCGCATGGGACAGCCCGTCCAGCCGGCTCATTATAAAGGCCTGACGGGGCTTCTCCGGCAAGCTCTCCAACCAGCCCGCCACTTCCGTGAGCAGCTCCACCACCGTCGCCAGTTCCTCGGACGACGGTGCCGCGGCGCAATCCCCATACAGCGCCATCCAGGTTTCCAGGTACGCCTGCTCCACCTTTTTGCGCCGGGCATCGTCGATGATCAGACGGCCGGCGATGGTGGTAAGAAAGGCCCGAGGCTCACGCACCCCCTGCAGATCCGAGGAGGAGGTCAGCACTCTTACGAAGGTGTCATGGGCCATGTCCGCCGCGCGCTGTGAACAGCCCAGCTTCTTTCTCAACCAACCCAGCAGCCAGCCGTGGTGATCGCTGTACAGCACCGCCACCAGATCGCGTTTCAGGTAGCTCGTCGCCCCCATCCGTTCGCCCCTCCCCTGCGGGATTCCGTCGTTGGTACGCTATAGCCAATTTAGAATATGAGAATAATTCTCAATTGCTATAAAGGTCAAGTCGAAGGTCCTTGGTTGTTTGGCGAACGTCTGGGTCAAAGACGGGACACTGCCCCAAAGCAAGGTAACGGCCACGCCCCGGCTGGAGGCCTGGTTTTTCTTTTCAGGGCAGCGCAGCAAGCCGCTTGCTCGCCGATTCGCCGCCAAGCCAGCTTGCCACAACGGGAGCTACGGAGCTGCCGTGGGAAGCTGGCTTGCCAGCGAATGCAGCGCGCAAACACCGAAGCCCCCCATTAGGGTCGTGATGCTTTCACTTCCGGTTGCTCAGCATCCTTTAAAGTGGGCGCGGCGTTTTTCCAGAAAGGCGCTGGCGCCTTCGACGAAGTCCTCGGAGGCGAACGTCTCCGCGGCGGTTTCCCGCTCCACCCGCAAACGCTCCACCAGATCCGCCGGCAACGCGGTGAACAGCCTCTTGATCGTGGCCTGAGCCAACGGCGGTCCGGCGGCGAGACGGCGGGCGTGTTTCAGCGCGGTTTCCAGAGCCCCACCCTGCTCCGTGCGCACGTCAGCAAGACCGATATGAAGGGCCTCTTCCAGTGACACTTCCTCACCGGTGAGCAGAATCCTCCGCGCCCGACCAGCGCCAACGCGAAAAGGCAGTGCCCACCAAAGGGCGCCATCCGGCGCCGCGCCGACACGGATTTGCGCGGCACAAAAGCGGGCCCCCTCCGCGGCCACCATCAAATCACAACAGGCGGCCAGCCCCAGACCGGCACCGAAAGCGGGACCTTCCACCGCTGCTATGTACAGCTTTTCCGACGTCAAGATGCGTTGCAGCAAAGGGCCGCCCGCTTCCAGACGCTGGCGGATTTTTTCCACGTCACGAATACGGCGCAACGCATCCAGATTGCCGCCAGCGGAGAACACACCGCCCGCTCCGGTCAATACCATGACACGCAGGTCATCATCATTTTCAAAGTGCTCCAAGGCCTCCAGCAGCCCTTCACGCACCCCGGGCGCGCCCATGGAGTTTCGCATGGCGTAGGCGTTGATAGTGACCACCGCTACCGCCTCCTGGATTTCCATCAATACCGCTTGTTCCGTCATTGTCTCAGGCCTCCATACGTTCGAGATAAAGCTGCCCGTTATGCGTGGCGTCACCGAGCAGCCGGCTCAATGCGTTCACGCGCAACAGATAACGTCCGATCCCCAACTCCAGGGTCATGCCGATGCCACCGTGCATCTGAATCGCCTCCCTGCATACACGGTCACCCACCGGTACCGCCAGCGCCATTGCCGCGAAGGCGTCGGCATGGGCCGGTTCGTGGAGCAGGCTTTGTGCCGCACCGGACACCAGCGAGCGCAGCATTTCCAGATCCGCATGCAGATCGCTGGCACGATGTTGCAAAGCCTGAAAGCGGGCTAGTTTGGTTCCGAACTGTTCGCGTAATCGCAGATAGTCCAGAGTACGTTCCAGGGCGCCTTCGCACGCGCCCAGAGTTTCCGCCGCCGCGGCCAGGGCACCCTGCGCCAGCGCCGCTTCCAGCGCCGCCCGCGCCTCCGCCCCGCGGGCCAACACCACTTCTTCCGGTAACAAAGCGTCATTAAAGGTGAGCGTCGCCAGGCTGCTGCCGTCAAAGGCCGCGTAAGACGCCACCGCCATTCCCTCCGTCTCCGGCGCCAGCAGCACCAGCGCGAGCTCACCATCCAACCGGCAGGAGACGATGAACGCGTCGGCACCAGCGGCATCCATCACCGCTCTTTTTCGGCCATTCAACATATAGCCCGACTGGTATCGCTGCCCCTCTATTGCCGTGTGATGGTGGTCATACCCGGCCCGATCCTCCAATGTGGCCAGTGTCAGAGTTGCCTCGCCGGCGGCCAACTGTCGCAGCCATTGATCCCGCAAGGCTCCCCGCGGCGAGAACGTCAACGCGGTGCCGGCCAGAATCAACGACGAGAGAAAAGGCGAGCGCAGTTGGTCCCGGCCAAAGCGACGGCACAACACCGTCAGCTCCACCGGACCCATGCCGCCACCGCCGTGCTCCTCGGGCAACGCGATCCCCAACAGACCCAACTCGGCCAGCTCACGCCACAAGGGCATACGGGCCACGTCGGCGGACAACAGCGCCTGGTCCCGGCGCGGGTCCCATTGTTTGTCCAGCAACCGGGCCACCGTGTCTTCGATGAGTTGCTGCTCTTCGGTCAACATAAACTCCATGGGATACCTCACAGATCAAGCACGTGCTTGGCGATGATATTGCGCTGCACTTCATTGGAGCCGGCGGCGATGGCCGGCCCTCGCAGGTAGTAGCGGGACTCCGCCACATAGCGGGCATCACCGCCATCATTCAACAGGTCCCCGGGCAAGCCGTCATAGGCGGCATCGGCGGCAAGCGCATCGACGCCGGCGATGTCCATGATCGCCTCATCCACTGCCTGATTGATGGCCACGCCCTTGAGATTGAGCGATGAGGCGAAGACCCCGATGCGGCCATCGCGAATCAGCATCTCCAACCCGCGGCGGGTGGCGAATTCCAGAGCCTTCACCTGTACCGCCACCTCGGCGATGCGCGCTTTGAGATCAGCCCTTTGATAAAGCGCTCCCGACGCGTCCCTGTTGGTTTTCGCCAGCACCAGAAGACGGCCCAGTTTGCGCCGTGCCTCGGCGTGGCGGGAGGTGGCCAGCCGCTCGTGTTCCAGCAGCGCTTTCGCCGTGGTCCACCCGGTGTTCTCCTCGCCGATACGTTGCTCCACTGGCACTTTTACATCTTCGAGCAACACCTGATTGAGCAAGTGCGCGCCATAGAAATGATGAATCGGCTCGACACTGACCCCTTCGCTGCGCATATCCAGCAGCAGGAAGGAAATACCTTTCTGCTTCTTGGCTTCGGGATCGGTGCGAACCAGGCAGAACATCCAGTCGGCGTAGTGGGCATAGCTGGTCCAGATCTTGCCGCCGTTGACGTGGTAGTAATCCCCTTCACGAACCGCCCGGGTCCGCAGTGCCGCCAGATCCGACCCGGCGGAAGGTTCCGAATAGCCCTGACACCACCATTGATCCATGTTCAGAGCACCGGGCAGAAAACGCGCCTTCTGCTCCTCGGTACCGTATTCCAACAGGATCGGCCCCAGCATGCGGGTATTGAAAGGCGGTATGGATGGCGCGCCAGCCAGTGCCATTTCCTCCTCAAAGACAAATCGCTTTTGCAGACTCCAGTCGGTACCACCCCATCGCTTCGGCCAATGCACCGCCCCCCAGCCCCGGGCAACCAGCTTGCGTTGCCAGGCAATCGTCTCGTCACGGCTGACGTCCCTGCCCTGCGCCACTTTCAGGCGAATGGACTCCGGCACTTCACTGACCACGAACTCGCGAATCTCCTGTCGGAACCGGATTTCCTCCGATCGGCTCAGATCCGTCATCTTCAAACACTCCTGTTGATGGTTTACTGGTTTCAGGGCCACTGAACTGCTCCCATCTGCCCTGGAGAATTAAAAAATTGCTCCCGGTAATTTTGAACGTCGCTCCGCGATGGCCCGAAGGGTGACCGCCACGGGCAGTGGTCATAAAAAAACGCCGGCCATCGGCCGGCGCGAAAAAGGACACGGCAGGCGGCGTCATCATCGACACTACATTCGACACCACTCCGGCGATGGGGAGAGCATTCGCCCCGGAGAGTCTCGACACCGCCCGGACAACGTGGAGGATGTCCGGAGAACACACCGTATCCAGTGGACAACGGCATTCAGAACTTCAGCTGGGCACCGACCGACAGGGCCCACGGGTCATTACCGGCCAGCGTGCCCACTTTGTCGCCATGGGCATAATCAACGCCACGATAGGCGGCGTTGTCGCCGTTTTGCGTCACCGTGTACATGGCATGCAGCAATACCGAGTCACTAAGGGAATGGAATACACCAACGCTGTACTGGTCGGCTTCATCGTCACCCACTTCCGATTCTTCCGCGTGGTTCCATTGCGCCGCCAGGTTCCAGCGCGGCGCCACCGTATACAGAGCCTGCAACCCATAGGCCTCGCGGTCGAGGGAGGCAAAATTGTCCGGACTGATGTCCTCGTAAATGGCACCAAGGGTGAAAACAGAAAATTTATACTTGGCGAAAACCCGCCAGGCATCCAGGCTGCCGGTAGTGGCGAAATCGGAATAATGAATATAGGCACTGCTCAATTGCAGCCCGCCTCGCTTCCAATCCAGCCAGATACTTGAACTGTCACGATCATTATCGTCAGCACTATTGACTGAACCAGCCTGATCCGCCGCGTACTGCAGAGCGACGTTGACACCGGCCAGACGGAACTTCCAGTTCAAGCTGTTGGAGCCAAACAAATCCAGCCGTCCACCAGCACCTGCCGAGGGCGCGCCAAGAATGGCGTGGGTATCAGCCACCGTGGTATTGAAGTAGCCGAGATACGACACACCCATGTTCTTGAAAGGCGTGTTGATACGTCCCACCAGGAAAGTACCGATAGGTGTACCCAGGCCAAGAAAGCTGTCACGGGTGGTCCAGACGTCATTACCGTCGGTATCATCCATGTCAACCTGCTGTTCGTATTGCCACAGGAACTTAAAATCCTCGCTGTAAGGGACTTCTCCCCGAAAACCTATCATCGTGGTATTACTGGAAACACCGATCCCACCATCGGAAAGCAAGGGCGAGGTGTCCGCCTGCGCATCCGTGACATCGGAGTCCACATAGTCCACCGACATGCGCAGCGCCCCATACAGTTCCATCTTCTTCTTAATCGCCTGTTCCGGGTGAATAACATCTTCCAGAACCTGAATATCCGCGGCCTGGACGGACAGTGGCAGCAAAGCCATCAGCAGACCGGAGCCTGCCGCGGTCAAAAGAGGACGGGTTTTCATTAGCTTCTCCTCGAATTTTTTTTTATCTAATTGATACGGGTCATAACCCGGGGTTATCTCTCGTTCAGTCGTGCCGCCACCGAACGATAGATTTGCGCGGAGACAAAAGACGGAGAGGCCTCCGCCAGTTGCTCCAGAATTTCCGCCTTCAGGGCACGGGCACTGGCTCCGATCCGGTCCTGGCTGCTTTCAGGGGAAAGCAGATCCAGCACATGCAAAGCCAGTTGCGGCTGGCCTTCCTCCCGCTTTCGCCGTGCCACCCCCAATACCTTTTCGGGATCACTGATGGCCTCGCGTAGCGCGGCCGTCACCGCATCCGGCGGCCCCGGATGCAGCTGCGTGGCATTGCGGTCCCACCAGCCGTTCTCCGAACGCCAGATATCGCGCACGATGTACTCCGGCATGCCGTAGCTGGGCTTCATCAACGGATGACCAAAGATCTCTTCCGGGTAGACCATGTCATGCAGAATCTCCGCCTCGGTCATACCGCGATTCATCCGCTTCACCGTTTCCTCACGCAGATAACGCAGGGCCTTGATGGTCAGAGTCATGGCTTCACGAACGGCTTCCCGGCCTTCAATCGGCTTGCCGAATTCAGGAATCAGCATTTCCGGCTCCAGCCCCAACAGCTTTTCCATGGTTTCCGCCCAGCGCACCGGATCACGCAGCGTGCGCAAAGGCGTGCCGATATTGGGAATGGATTTGATGAAGGCCGGGCCGGCATAAAGGATCTTCTCCTCCGGCAACCACAACGCCATGGCGTCATCGGTTTCCGAAGGCGCTTCCAGTATCTCCACCTGACGATCCCCACCCTCGATAACATAGCGTTCACGGAAGGTGACATCCGGATAGGCGAACCATTTTTCCGGCGCGCTTTCCGGGAATTGGGAATTGAACTGCAGCCCGTTGAGATGCGCCTGCAATCCCCATGTCTCCTGGTAGCGGTCATAGCGACGCGGCAGGTTGGCCTGAGCCACTATTTTCGGGCGCGGATGACCGCGCTCGGCGGCGTCCGCCAGCCAGCTGTGGGCACCGTGGTTGTAACCCAAATGGCCGTGGCTGTAGACGATGGCCAGCACCGGTTTATCGGTCAGTTGGCGAATGTGTTCGATCATTGCCCGGGTGATCTTGCCGCCCGGACCGGAGTCAGTGATTACCACGCCGTTGTCGGTTTCCACCACCACACTGTTGCCCTGCCCTCCGAGCAGATGGACACCCGGGGCGATGGTCTTGAGGTCCTTGTTGGCGAGCAGGAATTCGCCAAGGATCGGCGATTCCTGCTTGTTGCTGTTGCCTGTCATGACATAGCTCCTGCTTTGTCACCGGTGGCGGGCACAGGGGCGCCCGTAACGGCCACCGGTGGTGCCGTTGGAAAGAAGGGAAAACGGGTGATTCCGTGTTTACAGACGCTCGACGCGCGGCAGCCTGTAACGGCCTTCCATCAGATCAGCCTTAGGCATATAACCTCGGAAAAACAGGGCGAAGGGCCCCTCGTTGGCGGGCAACCAGTTGCTCTCGCGATCCGCGCCGGGACTGCGTGCACCGATCCAGAGATCCAGGGATCCGTCCTCGTTGTACTGCAGACCGGGACTGCGATCCCCCACGGCGTAACGGCGCAACGGGGTATCGGCGAAGAAGAACTGCCCGTCGTCCATGGCTTCGTAAAGTGTCAGGGACCAGAACGAATTCAACGGCGGCATGGCGCCAGCGGGGAAATGCAGCCGGTAGTTCTGGTTGCCGTCGAACAGACCTTCTTCGGCATCCCCTTCGGCACGCATATAGATCGCTTCTTCCAACGGCAAGGCACCCAGACCACCCACCGACACCACCGCTCGCAGGGTGTAGTTCTGACCATAATCACCATTGCGCATGCTGGGATAGGTCCAGCCGTCAATGGCGCTGCGGCGCGCACGCTGAATCTGGACCAGCCAGTTCCTGGCCTCCTCCACGCCCCGTTCAATCGCTTCCGCCTGCTCCTGATCGAACGCATCCGCGTCGAACACCTGATCCGGGCCGATATTCAGGGCACGAATCTGTTCCAGAATCAGGCCGTCGGTGACCGGCGGCGGTTCGCGGCGCAACAAGCGATTGGCGGTGGCCAGATACTCACGCCAGCTGGCGGAGCGCTGTACCGGATCACCCGGTGCCACGTCTTCAGGATCCGCCCCTTCATGGACGAACAATCCATCCTGCACGGCGCAGGCCGCCGGCAGGTCGTCGGGGCCGTCCACCAGAATACGCGCCAGCGCCCAGACTCTTGGCGTCGGTGCACGGACCACATTGGTGGCATCCTCCGGCACCGCCTGATGCGGACCAACCACGGTATAAACACCGCCGTTATTCCCCGTGGTACGAGTGCCGAGAATGTCGAAGTTGTTGGTGTACATGTCCATGAAGGCCAGCGAAAAATAGCGCTCGCCAGTGGCCGGCACGGTGATCTTTACCGGCCCTTTTGACAGATCCAGCCAGGCATCGGAGTACAGGGTGTCATTGTTCGGCGTGGTCACCCAGCGGCTGCGGTGCGTCAACAACTTGCGTGCATGATTGAAGACGTTGGCCCCGGCGCCCATGCGCCATTTACGGGTGGTCTCCATGATCACCAGTGGAACCGTGTAAATGTACGCGCGCTTGGCGGCGGACTTCAGTTCAGCGGGAGACACCGAAGCAAATTCATTACTCATGTTAGTTCCTCTTTCTCTTCTTCAAAGGATGCCCCCGGGCACCCGCGCTCAATGCCGGTGCCAAGGTCTTGGGGTAACACCCAGGTCGTTTCGCCGGTGTGCCTTTTCCACCACCCGTCAACGGGCTTCCGGCGGCACCATCGCATCCGGCACTACCAGGCCAATTTCCCGGTAGTACCGCAAGGCCCCGGCCTGCAGTGGCGTGTTCACCTGATTGAGCGCGTTCTCCAGCGTTATGGAATCCATGAACTTGGCGGCGTCGTGGAACGTCTGAAGATTCTCGAAGATGGTTTTGGTGATCTGATATCCCAGTTCGGGGTCCAAATCCTTCTGTGTACCCAGGGTGACCCAGGTACCGACGGTTTTCACCGGACCTTCGTTGGTCTGGTTCTCGCCATAGATACCGGCGGGAATTTCCGCAATGGTCCGGCCGGGCAACGACATCACTTGCTTCATCGGCTCGCTATCGAAGGCCTCCTCGGGAATCCCCAGGAAACGGACCTTTTGCAGCAGCACTACTTGCTCGATGGAGGCCGACGGCAACTGGGTCGGACCGATATACATATCCACCTGACCGTCCTGGAAGGCCTGCTGCCCGGAGTTCCAGTCCAGCTTCGCCATCTCATAATCCTCACCCGCCTTGTAGCCGGTGGCCCCTTCGATGATGGACAAGGCAACCAGGGTCGCGGCCCCACCTGGCGGTCCAATGAAGACACGGCGATCCTTGATGTCCTTGAGCGAACGGATACCCGATTTCTCGTGCACCATGATGTGGTACGGTCCGAGCGGGAAGCTCATGATGGTGCGGATGTTCTTGAACAGCTCCGGCGCGCTGGACATTTTGCTGAACATGCCCGTGCCGGTGCTCATGAAGTGATTGATCGATTGACTGCCAATGTACAGATCCACCTGCCCCTTGGCGGCGTCCAGAGTGGAACGGGTGGACGCCATACTGGACGTCATGTTGATGCGAACCGGCAAGTGCTTTTGCAGCACCGACTGCAGCGTCACCGAAAACACATAAGGGGACGACCCTGGCTGAGCGGTATGCATCCGCAGATTGGCATCAGCATTGGCGTAGCTGGCCAGCGATACGGTTGCCAGGAGCACCAGACCACTCGCCCAGCGGATAAAAGGGTGTTTCAGTTTCATTCCAATCTCCCGATTTGTTGTTTTATCTGGCTATTGCTTGATTCCGGGGCGCCCGATATCAGCGCCCGATGACCAGGGCATCCAATGCCACCACGCCCTGCCCCCCGGCGCGCACGCGCACCGGATTGATGTCCAGACTTTCCAGACTGTCCCCGGCGGCCACGGCGAAGTGCGACACTTTCACCAGCAGATCGGCCAGGGCACCGATGTCCGCCGGCGGCTGCCCGCGGACACCGTCAAGAATCGCTCTGCCGCGCAGCTCGTTGATCATGTCCATGGCCATATCCCGGTTCAGTGGCGCGCTGCGGAAGCTGACGTCCTTGAGCACCTCCACCAATACGCCACCCAATCCCAGCATCACCACTGGGCCAAAGGCAGGATCCCTCTGCACACCGACGATGCATTCAACGCCCTGTTCTTCCATTGGCGAGAGCAGCACGCCATCGACGCGCGCCTCCGGGCAGGCGCGGCGGGCCGCGGCGAGCACCTCATCACTGGCCTGGCCAACAGCCTCGGCACCACGCAGGTTCAGCCGTACACCGCCAATGTCGGATTTGTGCGGAATGTCGGGGGACGCGATCTTCGCCACCCAGGCGCGAGAGTCTTGCGCCACCCGGGCCCGGGCCTCGGCACCGTCGGCGACCAGATGGGACTCCGGCACCGGCACTCCGAAGTCAGCCAGCAGTTGGAAGCTGTCCGCCTCCGAATAACTGCCAGTGCGCAACGTTACGCCGGCGCCGCGCGACGCCACCGGCACCGCTGGTTTTTGCCGTTGCCGGGCAAACCAGGCCAGGGCGGACAGCGCACGAATGGCACGAGTGGGGTCCTCGAAGGCGAGACAGCGATTACACTCCAGCAAGGTACGCACCGGCTCCTTGAACACCGATACCGCGCAGAACACGCGATCCGGATAACGCTCACGTACACGGCCGATCTGCTCGGCGATGTGCTCGCCCATGGGCCCCTGACCGGCGGCGGCCAGAAAAGCGGCGACCAGGTGGTAATCACCCTGCTCGAGCATGATGTCGAGGCTGGTCTCGAACAGACCGATGTCGTTGGTGATCTGTCCGGTGATGTCCACCGGATTGCGCGGTGCGGCGAACGGAACCAACTCCCGGATGCGGTCCTGGGCCTGTTGATTAAGCTCCGGCAGCGCCAGTCCTTCATCAGCGGCGGCATCCGCCATCAACACACCAGCACCGCCAGACACAGTAAACACACCGAGGTTTTCTCCGGACGGGATGCCCGCCACGGAAAAGGCATAACCCACATCGAAAAATTCCTCGATGGAATAGGCGCGATACACGCCGTACTGGCGGAATACCGCATCAAAGACCGCGTCCTCGCCGGCCAGCGCGGCGGTATGAGACGCAGCGGCCTGGGCGCCGATATCGGTGCGACCGACTTTGGTCATCACCACCGGCTTGCCGGCGGCGCGGGCGGCGGCCAGAGCGGCTTCCAGCTTGCGGCCATCACGGCAGCCTTCCATGTAACCGAGGATCACATCGGTGTCCGGATCCCGCGCCAGCCAGCTCAGACAATCGGCGAAATCCACGTTGCCTTCGTTGCCCGTGGTGATCCAGTAGCTCAGCCCCAGACCACGCTGCCGCGCCAGCGTAAACGCATAGGCACCATAGGCACCGCTCTGGCTGATCAGGCCAATGCGCCCTTTCGGCGTCACGCCTTGTCCCACCACCGGCGAGAAAGTCGCAAACACTTTTTCGGAAAGGTTCATGAAACCAAGACAGTTGGGCCCGAGAATACGGACACCGGCCGCGCGGGCGCGGGCCATCAGCGCATCCTGTGCCAGACGCCCTTCCTCACTGATCTCCGCGAAACCGGATGAAAACAGCACAATACCCTTGACGTCCGCGGCGATGGCGTCATCCACGGCTTGATCGACCAGCGCGGCCGGCACCGCGACGATAGCCAGGTCCACTTGTCCCGCTACCTCGCCGATGCGGGTGTAGGCTTTGAGCCCCTGCACTTCAGAGGCCTTCGGGTTGATCGGAAAGATTGGCCCTTGGAAGCCTTGGGCAAGCAGGAACGCGATCGGCAGGCCGCCGATTTTCGTCGGCGTGGCGCTGGCACCAATGACCGCCACGGAGCGGGGCCGGAACAGACGATCCAGATCTTCGATAGTGTGTTCTGATACTGCGCTCATTAACGCGCCTCCGGTGGAATCAAGTGATCCGGAAGGTCAACGCCGGCCTCCCGGTAATAACGAACCGCGCCGGCGTGCAACGGGGTTCTCATCTCCGTCAGAGCATTCTCCAGGGTGATCTCTTCCATGAACTTCGCGGCGCCATGGAAAGCAGACAGGTTCTCGAACAAGGTTTTGGTGATCTGGTACACCAGCTCTTCATCCAGATCCTTGCGGGTACCCAGGCCAGCCCAGGAACCGATGGTTCTTACGTCCGTCTCGTTGGTTTGATTTGCACCGTAAATACCGGCGGGGATGGTGGCCCGGGTCCGCCCGGGAAGGGCCATGATTTTCTTCATCTGGTCGGATTCGAACGCGTCATCGGGAATCCCCAGGAAACGGACTTTCTCAAGCAATGTCATCTGCTCCATCGAAGCGGACGGTAGCTGCGTTGGCATTACCAACATGTCCACATGTCCATCCTGGAAAGCCTGCAGACCAGAGTTCCAATCCAGTTTTGCCAGCTCATAGTCCGTGCCGGCCTCATAGCCGGTGGCGCCTTCGACAATGGAGATGGCCACCAGAGTAGCCGCGCCACCCGGCGCGCCGAGAAAGATACGACGCCCTTTGATGTCCTCGAGGGAACGAATGCCGGACTTTTCATGCACCACGATATGATAGGGGCCAGCCGGGAACGTCATGATCTGCCTGACGTTCTGGTACAACTCCGGTGCCGCCTCCATTTTGGCGAACATCCCCGTACCGGTTCGCATGAAATGATTGATGGACGGACTGCTGATAAAAAGGTCGGTCTGGCCCCGTGCCGCGTCCAGTGGCGAACGAGGGCCTGTGACACCGGCTGTCATGTTGATCTTCACCGGCAGTTTCTTCTGCAGAACCGACTGCAAGGTCACGGAAAAAACGTAGTATCCCGATCCGGGAGTGGCGGTCTGCATTCGCAGATGAGTTTCTTGCGCCTGCGCGACCTGCCCCAGCGCCAAAGCGACGGTCATCACACAGACCACCCACTTAATCGTTTTCAGTCCAAACATTCCATTCTCCTTTTGGGGCTCGTGCGAGCCTCTTACTGCCAGGCCTCCCGGCCTTTTTTCGTTTTTTATTCCGGCGTTCACTTGTCCGCCGGCGCACAACCAAGCCAACGCGGCCTGTGGTGCGGCATGAAATCAAACAGCAGGATCAGTAGCGCCAGGGCCAGGCCGACCAGCTCCACCGAGGTGCCGCGCGCCATCAGCAGCGCCGCCACCGCCAGCCTCAGAACCCGTGCCAACATGCTCAACCGCTCGCCGCCAAACCCCGCGAATCCCGTGGTCACTGCCCATACCACCAGAGTCAGGCGCACCACCCCCCAGGCCAGATCCATTGGATCGAAGCCCTCCACGATCAACAGTAGCGATGGGTTGAACACGAACAGGAAGGGCACCAGAAACCCGACCAGAGTCAGACGCACGGAGAGCATCGCCACTTTCATCGGGTTAGCCTCGGCCAATGGCGCCGCGGCGAAAGCCGCCAACGCCACCGGCGGAGTAATGGCGGACAGCACACCGAAGTAGAGGACAAACAGGTGCACGGAAAGCAACGGCACATCGAAGCTGGTCAGGGCCGGCCCCATGACCAACACAATGATCAGATAGGCGGGCAGGGTCGGCATGCCCATGCCCAGAATCAGACAACCCAACGCGGTTAACACCAGACTCAACAGCAAACTGTGCTCGCCGAGGCCGGCAACGGCTTGCGCGAAACTCAATCCCAGACCGGTCAGATCCATACCGGCAATGACAATACCAATAGCCCCCACCGCGATCATGATGCGCGATCCTGCCACTCCGCCTTTTGCCAGAGCACCGATCAGCGCCCAGGGCCGACGGCGAATTTCAGGATTGAGGAAACCAAAGGCCATTGCCACCAGCGTCGCCCATACCCCGGCCATGGCCGGTGAACGGCCGGTGGCCAGGACCAGGATCACCGTTAACACCGGTGCCACGAACATCAGCGAGCGCAACCAGTCATCTTTGGTCAGCACTGGCAGTTCATGCTCGGGGGTAGGCTTGATGCCAAGCCGCCGAGCCTCGTAGTAGACCGCCGCGAACAGCGCGATCACATAAAAAGCCGCCGGCAATAATGCCGCCACGCAGATCAACAGATAGGGGGTGCCGGTCAGTTGCGCCATCATGAATGCGGCTGCTCCCATCACCGGAGGAATCACCTGCCCCCCGGTGGATGCGGCGGCTTCAACGG
Source organism: Alcanivorax sp. 24 (assembly GCF_004360225.1). Lineage (GTDB taxonomy): Bacteria > Pseudomonadota > Gammaproteobacteria > Pseudomonadales > Alcanivoracaceae > Alloalcanivorax > Alloalcanivorax xiamenensis. Next base: position 50,558 of record NZ_SNUA01000020.1, on the reverse strand, counting down.
CACCGGCGAAAGCGGGGCTGAAGCCGCGCTTCTTGATCATGGGAATAGTGAAGGCACCGGTCCCCGCCACGTTGGCGGTAACACTGCCCGACATAGTGCCAAACAGCATGCTGGCGAAGATCGCGGCGTGAGCCGGCCCACCCGGCAGACGGCCGGTGACGCGAATCGACATGCGGACCAGAGCCGGGCCGGCGCCGGTGGCTTCAAGCATGACGCCGAAGATAATGTAGATGAACAACAACTCGATCATCACCGCTACCGGCGTACCGAATACGCCACTGAAGCCGTACCACATGCCCTGCATGATCTGGTCCAGAGAGAACCCAGCATGGCGAACGACGTCGGGCAACAGATCTCCCCACAGGCAATACAGCAATGTCACGCCGGCGAACAGGGACAGTCCGAGGCCAAACTCCCTGCGGGTCAGCTCGATAACCGCCACCACACCAGCCAGCGCGATCAGTTGATCCGTGCGGCTATAGTCGACCAACATGTTTTCCATATCGCCGGCGAAGACGAGGAAGCGGCCGACGGCCAACAGGATGGCGCCGACCAGCACCAGATCGATGAGCCAGAACAGAGCGCGGAATGATGCGGTGCGCGGCGGATTCACCATCACCAGAGGCTTGACCAGTACGGCGACAAGAATACAGGCAGCGAACGTCAATGGACGCTGATAGCTGGGATCAAAGATCCCGAAAAGAGACGTATAAATACTGATGGCGGCCAGCACCACGGCAATCGCCAGGCCAAGCCGGCGGCTTGAATCTGTGAGCACTCTCCCTCTCCCGCGGACATCGAAGTCCGCCTTGGTTTTTTTGTGCACTCATCAGATCATGCCGAATTAATGTCTGTCAATTAGATTACTGCAACCTCCCTCACCTCAGTGACAATTTATTCATTGGCATGCCTCATTATCCCCGGCGGAAGTGAACATTCGTTCAAGACACGGAATTTTGCCGTCCTCAAATTACAAGACATTGTTATAAAAGTATTTTTTATCTTAAACCGGACATCGTTGAACACACCTGTCGACACTCAACATGCCTATCCGGCAACCCGGAATGCCCACCCCTCTTTCCTCGCAAGAGAGGCGGATTTGAGCATAAGTAATGCCACAACATGAATTTCACCTATCTTTTCTAATGTCATGACATTACTTTAGGTAACACTCTGTTCCTGATTCTCACCCTCGGAGGAGACCCTGAATGATCAACGAAGAACTCAGAGCTATTGGCGACGCCTGTTGGGAGCGGTTTGATTTCGGCCGTGACTGGAATCGCCACCTGCATGGCAGCCAGGTCATACCGATCAACGACCATCTGGTCTACATCGCTTCCAAAGGCGTGGTGGGCAATGTCACCGTGCTCAGCACCGGGGAAGGTCTGGTGGTATTCGACAGTGGCAGCCGCAATACCGCCGCCAATATTCATCAGGCTATTCGTTCCTGGTCGGATCAGCCGATCCGGCACGTCATCTATACCCATGGCCATCTTGACCACGCCTTCGGCACCCCCCTGTTCGATCAGGAAGCACAACAGGCCGGCGATCCGAAACCGGAAGTTATCGGCCAGGCGAATATTCGCCGGCGCTTCCAACGCTATCAGGCCAGCGCCAACTGGAACGCTCATATCAATAGCCGGCAATTCAAAGTCGCCGGATTCCACTGGCCCGCTGAATACCGTTATCCCGACCGCTTCTATGAAGAACAGATGATTCTGCAGTGCGGTGACAGTCAGGTGGAACTCAATCACGGCATGGGCGAAACCGACGACCATACCTGGAGCTGGATCGCGGAGGACCGCACCGTTATCACCGGGGACTTCATTATCTGGGCGGCCCCCAATGCCGGTAACCCGCAGAAGGTCCAGCGCTTCGCCTTGCAATGGGCGGAGGCGCTGCGGGCCATGGCCCGGAAGAAACCGGAAGTATTGGTGCCCGGCCACGGGCCGGCGGTGTTTGGTGCCGACCGCGTCGCCACCCTGCTGGACGACACCGCCACTTTCCTGGAAACCATCCATGACCAAACCTTGGCGGGCATGAATCAGGGGTTGCCCCTGGCGGACATCGTGCAACAGGTAACGCTGCCTGAAGGCTTGCTTGACCGGCCCTACCTGCACCCCTCTTACGATGACCCTGAGTTTCTGATCCGAAATGTCTGGCGGTTGTACGGTGGCTGGTACGACGGCAATCCCGCCCAGTTGAAACCGGCACACCCTGATGCGCTGAGCAGCGCCCTGGCGGAACTGTGCGGCGGCGCGACCATTCTGGCACAGGCCGCCAGCGGGTATCTGGAGCAAGGCGACTTACGCCTGGCCGGACACCTCAGCGAAATGGCGATCAGCGCGGAGCCCGGCAATCAGGAAGCTCACCGGGTGCGCGTAGCGGTGAACCAGGCGCGGGCCAAAGCCGAAACCTCATTAATGGCCAGAGGCATTTTCACCGACGCCGCCAACGCCTCGTTGAAAGCGCTGGGTGATGACGGTGACCCGGGTTATCCCGGCCGCCGGGTTGGCATTGGTTGAGGAGACGCCGGCACCGGCGGCATCATTCGCCGCCGCCGGTGCCGGCGCTCTTGAGTATGGAGGTTTCCGTATAGGAGGGCAGGTCATACAACGTGGACGCCTGATGAATCGCTTCCAGCGTCTCCGGCGATAACGGCGCGTCGTACATGGCAACGCTGCAACCAATAATATCCTCGACTCGAATCCAGGCCTCTTCACGACGGAAACTCTGACCTTTTTCCGACTGAATCCGCTCGATCGTCGCCATCCCGTTGGTGTGCATGAACAACATACTGAGGAAACGCTGCTCGATAATCGCCTTGGGCAAATACGGTTTTGCCTCCCGCAGCGCTTCCAGACACTTTTCCATGCCCGCACCGTACATCGCGTTGAAGTGCAGCCAGGTACCGCGCTCCATACGCAATTGCACCAAAAAACGCAGGTAATATCCGGGCTCCTGTGTACCAAACAGATAACGGGCCAGGGGCATCATCCCGCAGCGCATAATCTGTTCCGTGGACAGAGGCTTGCCACCCGCCTGCCGGCGGGCCTCCTCGAACATGGCATGGCGGTCCGCGTCTATCGGTTTGGAGCGCATCGCCAGAATGGACTCGATGATCGCTTCCCGGGAACCAAAGTAATAGTGAATCGCCGATTCGTTCTTTTGTCCGGCCTCCTCACGAATCTGACGCAGGGACGCCCCCTGCACCCCATTCATGGCGAAAACCTTCTCCGCCGCCAGCGTCAACTCCAACTTGGTTCCGGAAATCTCTTCCGCCTTGCTCTTTTTACGACGCGTGGGTTTCCTTGCTGCCGCCATCCTTTTCCACCCTCAACAAAGTTAATGGAACAATACTAACATCATTCCATTAACAGGGGAGTGGTGACAAACCGGCCCCTATGAGCCGGCAATGATCGAGACAATGACGCCGGTAGCGATGGCGGTGAGCAGAAAGTCATTATCCACTTTTACCCAGTGGTGACCCGGCTTCGGTGCCGGCAGCCCATAACGACCGTACTCCTTCACCACGTAACGCGGTTCCTGATAACGCTTGGGCAACGGCTTTCCCTTCCAGTCGGCATGGTGCGGACGATGCCCATCACCATGGGAGGGACCTTGATGGGCCTGCTGAGCCGGCCCGTGATTGCTCTGATCCGGTCCTCTAGCCGGCTGTGACCAGGCCAGAGAAGACGACAGCAGCAGGCTGCCACCAAGGGCGAGAGCGAGAGTTTTTCGGCTTTTCATGGTCGGCTCCTGTTTCGTCCTGATGGAACCAGGATGCGCCGGTAATGCGCAAACACTGTGCCGACTTTGTGCAAATATGAAGAACCGAGTAATCGCCGTGGCACCGCCCGGCGATCCAATGACGCCGGATCAGGACATCTGGGACTGGCGGTAGTTTTCCTCGCCGATGTGCTTGATCAAACGGAGCTGTTGCTCCAGCCAGTGGGTGTGATCCTCTTCCGTGTCCTGTAATTGCTGACGCAGCATTTCCCGGGTCACGTAATCCCCCACCGACTCACACAATGCCATGGCTTTGGCCAGATCCTCCCGCACTTTATATTCGAGGCGCAGATCCGCTTCCAACATCTCCATGACGGTACGGCCCGGAGACATGGCGTGGGGCGTCATATCCGGAACCCCTTCCAGGAACAACAGCCGCCGCAGAATGGCATCCGCGTGTTCGGTCTCTTCCTGCATTTCGTGATTGATGCGCTCGTAGAGGCGGCCATACCCTTGATCCTCGTACTGGCGTGAATGCAGAAAATACTGGTCACGGGCAGCCAGTTCACCGCGCAGCAGCTCCTGCAGACACTTGATCACATCAGGATGGCCTTTCATGGATAACTCCTCGAATTACAGATAAATGGAACACGCGCACAGTATGACGCGCCCTGTTGTGACGCGCCAGCCCCGGCGAAGATTTTATCATTTAATTCAATGGGTTAGGTTACAGGTAGCAGAGAAACGAATCGCAACCAGAATGGTTATCGAATGCTGGCGCGTGCAAGCGTGTTGCGTGCCAGCGCCTCAATGAAAAAGGTTCATCGCACTTTAGCGGGAAGTCTCGCTTCAGCCGGGGCGCCACGGGCCAAGAGGGGACCCAGGAACCCATAGCGAAGGTGTGTTATGCCTTTGCTGGCCTTGGAGACCCAAACTCGGAGGTGACTACAGCGCCACTGTGGGAGATTGCTGGCAAGCGAATCTCTTTCCAGGAGCCCATTCGCTTGCCAGCAAGCTTCCCACAGCGGCTTCGTGGCCCTTGCATGCCAGCCCCTCACCTCGAAGCGTAGCCGTGTTACGCTGTCCCTGATGGAAGGCAATACGGTTTCCCTCCAAACCGCGATGAACCATAAAAAAGCCCGGGCCAAACGGCCCGGGCTTCGGCGGTTCCAACGAAAGCCGCTGGCTATTTGAAAATCTCGCCTTTCTCTGCTTTTTCCACCAGCAGCGGCGGCGGATTGAAACGCTCCCCGTAGCGGTCGGCCAGTTCCTCGGCACGGGCCACGAAGCCGCGCAGGCCACCCTCGTACTGGTTCATATACTGCACCACACCGCCGGACCAGGCCGGGAAACCGATACCGAAGATGGAACCAATGTTGGTATCGCCAACGGACTCGATCACCCCTTCCTGGAAGCACTTGACCGTTTCCAGGGCTTCGGCGAACAGCATCCGCTCCTGCATATCCTTGAATGGAATTGCTTCACGGGCCGGGAACTGTTCCTTCAGGCCTGCCCAGAGGCGCGCCTTGCCATTTTCCGGATAATCGTAAAAGCCCTTGCCATCCAGCTTGCCGGGGCGTTCCAGTTGGTTGACCATTTTTTCCATCACCGCCAGCGCGGGATGGGCTTGCGGGCTGTTACCCTGGGCTTCGGTGGCCTGCTTGTACTCACCGGCGATCTTCAGGGACAGCTTCATGTTGATCTCATCGATCAGTTTGAGCGCGCCCACCGGATAGCCGGCCTGAGTAGCGGCCTGCTCGATGGAGTTGGCGTTCTGCCCTTCACCCACCATGGCGATGGCCTCGTTGATGAAGGTGCCGATCACCCGGCTGGTGAAGAAACCACGGGAATCATTGACCACGATCGGCGTCTTGTTGATTTGCAATGTGTAGTCGAACACCTTCGCCAGCACTTCATCACTGGTGTTCTCACCACGGATGATTTCCACCAGCGGCATTTTGTCCACCGGGCTGAAGAAATGGATGCCGATAAAGTTGTCCTGTTTCTTCACGCCTTCCGCCAGGCCGGTGATCGGCAGCGTTGAGGTGTTGGAGCCCAGTACCGCGTCCGCGTTGACCACGTCCTCGATCTCCTGGAACACCTTGTGCTTCAGGTCGGTGTTTTCAAACACGGCTTCGACGACGAAGTCCACGCCTTGCAGATCGTCAACATTGGCGGAGGGGGTGATACGGGCAAGAATCTCCTCTTTCTTTTCCTTGCTCATCCGGCCCTTGGATACCGCCTTGTCCAGCAGCTTCCCGGAGTACGCCTTGCCTTTCTCCGCGTTCTCCAGGGAGACGTCCTTGAGCACCACCTCGGCACCGGAGCGGGCAGTGACGTAGGCGATCCCCGCGCCCATCATGCCGGCGCCGAGCACCGCCACTTTCCGGGCTTTGTATTTCGGCACGTCCTTGGGACGGCTGGCGCCGGCGTTGATCGCCTGCAGATTGAAGAAGAAAGCGGTGGTCATGTTCTTCGCCACCTGACCACAGGCCAGCTCGACGAAGTAGCGGCCCTCGATCTTGATGGCGTTGTCGAAGTCCACCTGGGCCCCTTCCACCGCCGCCGCCAGAATATTGCGCGGCGCCGGATAATTGGCCCCTTTGAGCTGTTTGCGCAGATTAGCCGGGAACGCCGGCAGGTTCTGCGCGAAACCGGGGTGGCTCGGCGAACCGCCGGGAATCTTGTAGCCCTTCTCGTCCCAGGGCTGTTTGGCCTTGGGGTTGGCTTTGATCCAGGCACGGGCCTGTTCCAGCATCGCTTCCGGGGTATCCACGACTTCGTCGACAAGACCCAGCGCCTTGGCTTTGTCCACCTTGTGGCGCTGGCCTTGCAGCAGGACCTGCATCAGAGCGTTCTGAATCCCCAGCATGCGCACGGTGCGTACCACACCGCCGCCACCGGGCAACAGCCCAAGGGTGACTTCCGGCAGACCGAACACCGCTTTCGGATTGTTCAGCGCGATACGGCGATGACAGGACAGAGCGATTTCCAGACCGCCGCCCAGGGCGGTGCCGTTCAACGCGGCCACCACCGGAATTCCCAGGGTTTCCAGGGTGCGCAGCTGCGCCTTGGCGGTTTCCACACCGGCGGAGAATTCCGCCGCCCGCTCCGGCGTTACCTGGATCAGGTCGTTAAGGTCGCCGCCGGCAAAGAAGGTGCTCTTGGCCGAGGTAATGATCACCCCGGCAATGTTGTCCTTTTCTTTTTCCAGCCGTTCCACGGTGGCCGCCATGGAGCGCATGTAGCGCTCGTTCATGGTATTGGCGGATTGCTTGGGATCGTCCAGGACCAGGGTGACGATATTGTCGGCGTCCTGTTCCCAGCGGATGGTGCTTTCTTTATCGCTAACAGCTTTCTCATTCATGATTCGTTTCTCCCCGTCCGGCTCACAGGCGCTCGATGATGGTGGCGATCCCCATGCCACCGCCCACGCAGAGGGTGCACAGTCCGTATTTCTGGTCACGGCGTTCCAGCTCATCCAGCACGGTGCCCAGAATCATGGCGCCGGTGGCGCCCAGCGGGTGACCCATGGCAATGGCGCCGCCGTTGACGTTCACTTTGTCATGGCTGAGGCCCATGTCCTTCATGAAACGCATGGCCACGGAAGCGAAGGCCTCGTTGATTTCCACCAGGTCGATCTGGTCGATGGTCATGCCGGCTTTCTTCAGCACCTTGCGGCAGGCCGGCGCCGGACCGGTGAGCATGATGGTGGGATCAGCGCCGCTGATGGCGGTGGCCACCACCCTCCCCCGCGGCGTCATGCCGCAGTCCTTGCCCACCTGGGCGTTACCGATGGCCACCAGGGAAGCGCCATCGACAATGCCGGAGGAGTTGCCCCCGGTGTGCACGTGATCGATCTTCTCGACCCAGTGGTATTTCTGCAGCGCCACGGCGTCGAAGCCGCCCATTTCGCCCATGACGGCAAACGACGGATTCAAGTTGCCAAGCACATCGGCGGTGGTGCCGGCGCGCACGTGCTCGTCCCGATCCAACACCACCAGGCCGTTGCGGTCCTTCACCGGCACCACGGAGCGCCGGAAATAGCCTTTTTCCCAGGCATTGGCGGCACGGGCCTGGGACTCGGCGGCGAATTCGTCCACATCGCGGCGGGAGAAGCCTTCGATGGTGGCGATCAGATCGGCGCCGATGCCCTGAGGCACGAAACCGGTTTCGTAGTTGGTGATCGGGTCCATGGCCCAGGCACCGCCATCGGAGCCCATCGGCACCCGGCTCATCGCTTCAACACCGCCGGCCAGAACCAGATCATCCCAACCGGACGCCACTTTCTGGGCCGCCGTGTTGACCGCTTCCAGGCCGGACGCACAAAACCGGTTCAGTTGATAGCCCGCCACCGTTTCCGGCAGACCGGCGGCCAGGGCCGCGGTCTTGGCGATACAGGCTCCCTGATCCCCCACCGGCGAGACCACGCCGAGCAACACATCGTCGATGCGGTTGACGTCCATATTGGGGAAACGATCGCGCAATTCACCAATCAACCCCACCACCAGATCCAGAGGTTTGACGGTATGCAGGGAGCCATCCTTCTTGCCACGCCCACGGGGGGTGCGGATGGCATCGTAAATATAGGCTTCGGTCATGTAAGCGTTCCTCTCGCCCTCGCGGCCTGAGCAGGCTCGGCGTTCCGGGGTAACGATAATTATTGAGGTGAACAGATATTGAGGCCAACAGAGTGCCCGAGGGCCGGAATGGCCACAATGACGGGAGCGATCACGGATACTGAGCGAAAAAGACAGCATTCTGATTCTTTTCCTTCTTTTAAATAAAAGTAATTCGCATTACGATTATCGCAATGGACAGCAAAGCCCTGCTCCGGCTAGGTAACGAAGCCTTCGCCACGCAACGCTACGCCGAAGCTCAGGACCGCTACCGCCAGGCCATCAGCGCTCTGGCAACCGCCCTTCAATGCCGGCGCCCCGCCGACACCGACGCCCTGATCTTGTATTCCATCGCCATTCAGAACCTCGCCGATACCCACGCCCGGCGCGAACAACCGGAGCGGATCCGGGATGTTCTGCTGGAGGGCTGCTTGAATCTGGCGGTCTGGGTGAACGATCAGATGTCGCGAGGTGCCGGCGGCTGCGCGCTGGGCGAGTTCGGCCGGCTGAGAATGCGGTTACTGGCTTTGCACCAATCCGGCGTCGGATTGCTCGAGCCACATCAGCGGCGGGCACTGGAGGACGCCACACGTCTTTTAACGTTAGAGGATAGTTACCATGATTCATGAGTTTTCGGACTTACCGTACGCTTACGACGCCTTGGAACCGGTGATCGACGAGACCACCATGCGCGTACACCATACCCGGCACCATCGCACTTACTACGACAAGTTCATCACCGCCATCAGCGGCACCGATCTGGAACAGCAGCCGATGGAGACCATTTTCGCCCACATCTCCCGGCACGCGCCGGCGGTGCGCAACAACGGCGGCGGCTATTACAACCACACCCTGTATTGGAACGTGATGTCGCCGGATGGCGGCGGCGATCCGGTGGGTCCGCTGGCGGACGCTCTGCTGGCCAAGTACGGTTCCTTCGATGAATTCAAGACGGCTTTCGCCAACGCCGGCATCACCCAGTTCGGCTCCGGTTTCGCCTGGCTCTCGGTTACCGCGAACGGCGATCTGGCGATCAGCTCCACCGGTAACCAGGACAATCCGCTGATGGACACCGCCGAGGTGCGCGGCACGCCGATTCTGGGTTGCGACGTGTGGGAGCACGCTTACTATCTCACCTACATGAACAAGCGCCCGGACTACATCGACGCCTGGTGGAAGGTGGTCAACTGGCCCTACGTGAACCGCCTGTACGAAGATGCGCTGGCGCAAGTATCGCGGCAAAAGTCGGCCTGACGGCGGCATCGCCCCTGGCGCCTTGGAGCCGGTTCATGATCTTACCGGCGCCAGGGCCATTGTTCCGGCACGGCGCCATGGTCAAGGTAGAGCGGAACAAGGAGGAGCCTTATGTCATATCTGGATATCGCCCGCTCACTGGCTTCCAGCGCCGCGCAAAATGGCCGGGGCATCGCCACCCGCCCGCGTGACAGGCAGCCGGAAGAGCCTTTGGAATTGTACGACATCGAAGCCTGCCCCTATTGCCGGTTGGTGCGTGAAACGCTTACCGAGCTGGATCTGGATGTGCTGATTTTCCCTTGCCCCAAGGGCGGCAGCCGTTACCGGCCTCTAGTGGAAAATCTCGGTGGACAGACCCGCTTCCCGTTCCTGATGGATCCGAACACAGGAGCGGCGCTCTATGAATCCGGGGACATTATCGATTACCTGCACCGGGAATATGGCGACCGCCTGCCCCCCGGCCGCGGACTGGCTTCCCGCTTGCGGCTGGTGTCATCGTTCACCGCGTCGGTGCCCCGTGGCCGCCGAGGGCTGCGCGCCCGCCCCGCGGGCCTGGCGGAACGGCCTCTGGAACTGTATTCCTTCGAGGCCAGCCCGTTCGCCCGCCTGGTGCGGGAACGGCTGTGCGAGATGCAACTGCCGTATCTGATCCGGCAGTGCGGCCGGGACCAGTGGATGGACTGGGTGCTGCCGGCGGTACGTGACCGTTTGAACCTGAATTACCGGCCCAGCCAGCGCAACCGCCAACGTCTGATCACCATCACCGATATGGTGGCGATTCCCTATCTGGTGGACCCGAATACTGGCGAGGAGCGTTATGAATCGGCTTCGATCCTGGAATACCTGGATTACGCCTACCAGGAACCCGATACCGCTCCCCGGGCGGTATGAACAGGATCGTATGAATATTGCGTTGCGCCTCTTCTCCGCCGCCGGGTTCAGTGATATATAGTCGTTGATACACAGGGAATGCGAGCTGGTCGCGCCTGTTATCACGCGCCTTTTGTATTACGGATCTTTTTTGAGAGTACAGAACATGAGTCGTCGCCACTTTGATGACTACGACGCCAAAGAATGGCAAGAAGAGCATAGTCGGGTAGCGAAGGAACGTCGCAAGCGGGACGCCAAGAAGCATCGTCATCAAACCGATGACGAGGCCGCGGAAGCCCCCGGTCGCCCCCGACCGCCGCGTCCCTCGCACTGATCGACCTTTTCTCCCGGTCCTCAAGGGGTATGCTCGCATACCCCCTGTGGTGCTTTTTTCCGAGTTCCCCCTCCGCGCCCCGGTATTGACGACCATCGGGCCGCTGCCATGCCCCTCATACTTTGTGTACTATCCCAATAAAGTGCCGTGTCCGGAGGGTGCCATGAACGACCATGACGACGATCTGTTTCGCAAAGAAATGACCGGTGTGGCACCGCTCAAGGACGATGGCCGCGTGCACCTGAGCCGCCCTCACCCCCCCAGCCTGGCCCAGCAGCAACGTCGCGCCGCCGCCACCGCCCGCCCCGCCCAGGACGGCAATCCCTTGTCCTTGCCGGAACATGTTCCCGAGGCCGGCCCCCACGACATCGTCGGCCAGAAGAAAAACGGCGTGCAGGAAGGGGTGTTCCGGAAATTGCGTTTGGGCAAGTACGAAACCCAGGCCCGTCTGGATCTGCACCGGGTTCGTCTGCTCGATGCCCGCGAACAGGTATTCCGCTTTCTCCAGGAGGCTCAGACCCAGGGGTTACGCACCGTGCAAATCAGCCATGGCAAGGGCCAGCACAGCGAGCGCCCCGGGCTGCTGAAAAGCTACGTGCTGCACTGGCTGGCCGAGTACCCGGAAGTGTTGGCCTTCCACAGCGCCCCGCAGAATCAGGGCGGCGCTGGCGTCACCCTGGCGCTGTTGAAAAAAAGTGGCGACGCGCGGCAGAAAAACCGGGAGTTTTTTTACGAGCGCAGCCGCGCGCAGAGGTAGCCGCTACAAAGCCGCCGTGGGAAGCTTGCTTGCAAGCGAATGGCCGACGGCCCGGGGGCATTCGCGGCCAAGGCCGCTTCCCACGGCGGCTTTGTAGTGGCTTCCGAATTTATGTCCCTCCAGAAGAAGGCCCGGTCTGTTTCACCGCCTAACCCGGTTGACCCCGTTGATCGCCGCTACCCGATAGGCTTCCGCCATGGTGGGGTAGTTAAAAGTGGTGTCAACGAAATAATGCAGCGTGTTGTTGGGCGCCGGTTGACGCATCACCGCCTGCCCGACGTGTACTATTTCCATCGCCTGATAACCGAAGCAATGAATTCCCAGCACCGCCAGGGTCTCGCGGTGGAACAGAATTTTCAGCATGCCAACCCGCTCACCAGTGATCTGCGCCCGGGCCAGATTCTTGAAGAACGCCTGCCCCACTTCGTAGGGCACCTTTGATTCGGTCAGTTCCTGTTCGGTTTGCCCCACCGAACTGATGCCGGGGATGGTGTAAATACCGGTGGGAACATTCTCCACCTGCTTCACCGGTCCACCGGTGACGATCCCTTCGGCACAGAAGCGGCCCTGGTCGTAGGAGGCGCTGGCCAGGGACGGCCAGCCCACCACGTCCCCCACCGCGTAAACGTTCTCCGCCGCCGTGCAGTAGCGCTCATCCACGCTCAACTGACCGCGACTGTTGGCTTCCAGCCCCAGATTCTCGATACCCAGATCCTGGGTGTTACCGGAACGGCCGTTGCACCACAGCAGCGCGTCGGCGCGCAGTCGTTTGCCGGACTGCAACTCCAGCGTCACGCCTTCATCGTCGGCGATGATCCGCGAGTATTCCTCGCTGTGACGGATGGTGGCGCCCTGGTCACGCAGGTGATAGCTGAGCGCATCGGAAATTTCCGTGTCGAGGAAATCCAGCAAATGCTGCCGGTTATTGACCAGATCCACCCGCATGCCCAAGCCGGTGAACATGCAGGCGTACTCGCAACCGATCACCCCGGCGCCGTAGACGATGATGTTGCGCGGCGTATGCGCCATGTTGAGGATGGTGTCGGAGTCGTAGATGCGTGGATGATCGAAGTCCACGTCCGCCGGATGATAGGGCCGCGAGCCGGTGGCGATGAGAATATTGCGGGTACGCAACAGCCACTGGCGGCCCACCGGATCGTCCACGCGGACGTCCCCCGGCCCCTGAATATAGCCGAGCCCGGAGAATAAACGTACCCGGTTACGGATATAGAAGTCGGTACGCACCTGCACCTGGGAGTCGATCACTTCCCCGCTGCGGCGGATCAGATCCTGCCATTGCACCTGGCGCGGATTGATCAGACCGCGCAGCAACGGATTGCGTTGCGAACGGATCACCTGACGCACCTGGTGACGCAGCGCCTTGGAGGGGATCGTGCCCCAATGGGTGCAGTTACCGCCGACCCGGTTCTGGCTCTCGATCATGGCAACGCGCAAACCGCCCTTGGCCGCCTGCATCGCCGCCGCCTCCCCCGCCGGTCCACTGCCGATGATGACTAGATCCCAACCGGAACTGATATCCATAGCGTCTCCTTATCGACTTGGTGGTGATCGCGAGATCACGCGAGGGTGTTCGGTGTTGTTTCGGTAGTATAGGAAAAAAGACGGATCCCCGCCGGGTCACCAATCAAAAACATCCTTGATGAACGGGATGGTCAGGGCGCGCTGACGGGCCAGCGCCATATGATCCAGCGTGGCCAATCGCTCCAGCAGTGCCGCCGGCGAGCGCTCGCTGCGCATGGCCAGATAACGGGCTGCCTCACCATTGATGCGCAAGCCGCGTTCACCGGCGCGTCGCACCACCAATTCCGTAAGCGCCTGCTCATCCAGGGGCTGCAGCCGGATCACCGGCCCCGCCGCCAGCCGCGTGGCCAGATCCGGCAGTTGCCAGGCGGTTGCCGCCGGTGAGGCGGACGCGGTAAACAGCAGCGCGCCGCCGCCGGCCATGACGCGGTTGTAGAGATGGAACAGCGCTTCTTCCCAGCGCGGCTGGCTGGCGAAACGGTCGACATCGTCCAACGCCAGCAGAGCGAACTGCTCCATGCCATCAAGGACGTCGGGAACCAGCGGCAACAGCTCCGTGGCCGGCAGCAAACAGGCGGGGCGGCCCAACGTCTGGGCGTGGCGCACCGCGCCTTCCAACAGATGGCTCTTGCCCTGCCCCTCACCGCCCCACAGCAATACCTGCCGCTCCTCGCCTTGAGCCGCGGCTTTCACCGAGGCCAGGGCAAGGCCATTGTCACCGGCTTGGAAATTGTCGAGATCGTGCCCTTCACGCAACTGCAGGGCCAGGGGTAACTGGTTGCTCATGGTTGCCAGCAATACAGGGAGCGCCCCTGACTTTCCCCGCATTCGCTGAGACCAGCCACATCGCGGGCCAGCGTCAGCCCCGCGGGGCTCACTTGAACCAACACCTGATCGCCGTCGAGCGAGCGCACCTCCACCGAGGCCACGCCGGGCGCCTGGGACAGCGCCTGGCGCAAAGCGGTCAGGTCTCGCAGGGAGCCGATGCCGCGCACCGCCAGCAACGTCATGTCGTCAAAGCTGTCCGGGCCGGTGGGCGTCACCGGAGCGCCGGCCACCATCGGCCCACCGTCCGCGGGCGTGGCGGGCGAAGACGTCGGCGGGGAGGCTGGCGGGTTCGCCTGTCCGCCTGCGGCGGCGCGGACCTCATCGCCATAGCGCTCCGTGAGAGTATCGGCCATCGCCGTCACCATGCCGGAGAGCAAGGCGCCCCGCTCACCACTGTCACGATCCTGCGTCACGGTTTCACGGCCTTCCATCAAACGCCAGTTGAGGGTCTCTTGGCGGCCGTCGTACAGCACCGCCGTGGCCACCCAGTCGCTGCCGTAGCGGCGCGACGCCGCCAGCACCGGTTCATCGAAACGGCCGCGAATGTCCGCCACCGTGAGCCCCTCGCGGTCTTGTTCATCCCAGGCCGGGAAACGCAGCGTCACGCCGCGTTGTGCCGCCACATCCGTCATCGCATCAGCCAGATCATCGCCGGCGCCGACCACACTGCCGCGCCCGCTTCCCGCCACCATCCACACCAACACCGTGGGTGGCTCTCCCCGCCACACCGGCGCCCCCTGATTGGCCAGGTAGCGGCGCAGGGCGGCGCCGTCGAATTCCAGTTCCAGCCGGGTGGCATCGCCATCCTGCTGATAGCGATAGGCCTGCAGCCAACGATCCGGCGCTTCCAGAGCCGCGGCCACGCCGGGCAGGTCGGCTACCTCGGCCTGGCCGGTCAGGCGGCGGGTCAATCTTTCCAACCCGTCACGAAGCGCCTCTTCGCCGGGCGCCTCGCCGCCGGCCCCTTGCGTCGCGGGCAGCGACACCTGCCCCAGGGTATCGGCCCCCGCGCCCGGCGCCAGGGCCAGCAATATCAGTACGCAGCACAATAATCGGGTCATCAGTTCGGTCCAGCGGGCCTCGATTGGGCGCGCTATTATCCCCTATCCGAACGCCGCTGGCGAACCGTCCATCGGCCCGTTTCCACTCCTGGTCCGCGATTGCTAGAATACGCGCCTTCACCATCTGGAGTGCCCCATGAGCGAACAGAAACGGCCGCTGACCTACCGCGACGCCGGCGTGGACATCGATGCCGGCAATGAGCTGGTAAAACGAATCAAACCGGTGGCCAGGCGCACCGGCCGGCCCGAAGTGATGGGCGGTCTGGGAGGCTTCGGCGCTCTCTGCGCTCTGCCTGAAGGGTACCGGAACCCGGTGCTGGTGGCCGGCACCGACGGCGTCGGCACCAAACTGCGGCTGGCCATGGATCACGACCGCCATGACCGCGTCGGCATCGACCTGGTGGCGATGTGCGTGAATGACCTGGTGGTGGGCGGCGCTGAACCGCTGATGTTCCTTGACTACTACGCCACCGGCAAGCTCGATGTGGAGACCGCCGCGCGGGTGGTGGAAGGCATCGGCGAAGGCTGCGTGCAAGCCGGTTGCGCCCTGGTGGGTGGCGAAACCGCGGAAATGCCCGGCATGTACCAGGGCGAGGATTACGATCTGGCCGGCTTCTGCGTCGGCGTGGTGGAACGCGACGGTGTCATCGACGGCAGCCGCGTCCAGGCCGGCGACAAGTTGATCGGTCTGGCCAGCTCCGGCCCTCATTCCAACGGCTACTCCCTGGTGCGCCGCATTCTCGAGCAAGGCGACGCCAACGCCGATCTGGACGGTAAACCGGTGATCGAGCATCTGCTGGAACCCACCCGCATTTACGTGAAGAGCCTGCTGGCTCTGATCAAGTCCGTGCCGGTGCACGCCCTGGCGCACATCACCGGCGGTGGTCTGCCGGAGAACCTGCCACGGGTGCTGCCGGACGGCACCCGCGCGGTGGTCGACACCAAGACCTGGACCTGGCCGCCGGTATTCCAGTGGCTGCGGGAACAGGGCCAAGTGCCGGAAATGGAGATGTACCGCACCTTCAACTGCGGCATTGGCATGGTGGTGGTGGTGCCCGCCGAGCACGTGGATCAGGCGGTGGCCGAGCTGGAAGCCGCCGGCGAGCAGCCCATCCTGATCGGCGACATCCGTTCTCACGACGGCACCCCGGAAGTGGTGATGGAGGGGCTCACTCCGTGACCCACCGTCTGGCGGTGCTGATCAGCGGTTCGGGCACCAACCTGCAAGCCATTCTTGATGCCATCGACGACGGATCCCTGGACGCCCGCGTTACTCTGGTGCTGAGTAACCGGGCCGATGCCGACGGCCTGCGGCGGGCGAGCCGGGCCGGCGTCGACACGGCGGTGATTGATCATCGCGATTATCCGGACCGGCCCTCTTTCGACCGCGCCATGATCCGCGAACTTGACGCCCATGGCGCGGACACGGTGGTGCTCGCCGGTTTCATGCGGATCCTCTCCAGTGACTTCGTGCGGCACTATGACGGCCGCCTGATCAACATCCACCCGTCACTGTTGCCGCTGCACCGTGGGCTGCACACTCACGCCCGGGCGCTGGAGGCCGGTGACCGCGAGCACGGCTGTTCGATCCACTTCGTCACCGAGGAACTGGATGGAGGCCCGTTGATTGCTCAGGCGCGCTTACCGATACTGGCGAACGATACCCCGGAAACCCTGTCCAAACGGGTACAGGAATGCGAGCACGGACTGTATCCGGAGGTGCTGCGATGGCGGGCCGCCGGGCGTCTGCGTCTGACCACACAGGGAGTGGCACTGGATGGCGAAATCCTACCCCCACAAGGCCGGCAATGGGCGCCGGCGGTTTCTCACTAGCGCCCTGCTGGCGCTGCTGATCCTGGCGACGGCCCCGGCCATCGCCACCGAATCACCGATCACCCCGTTCCAACTGCAATACCGGCTCAAGGCCCAGGGCATTCCTTTCGCGGTCACCGCCAACCGGACGCTGAAAGCGCTCGGTGACGGGCAATGGCAAATGGAAGTGGTGGCCAGCAACGTACTCGGCGAAATCCGCGAGACCTCCCGTTTCACCTGGAGCGGCTGCACTCCGGTGAGTCGCTATTACGGGTACCGGCGCAAGGGTCTTGGCCAGCTCAAGGAAGCGGAAGTGCGGATCCCGGCCGGTGGCGCCACCGCCACCGCCAAACGCAGCGGCAAGGCGGATCGCCAATACCCGGTGCCGTCCGACGCGGTGACCGACAAGATTTCCCTGACCCTGGCTCTGCAATGCCGGCTGGCCCGGGGCGAGCGGGATCTGACCTTGCATGTGGCCGATGAACGGGAACTGGAAAGCCAGCATTATCTGGTCGAGGGTGAGGAAACCCTGAGCATCAATGGCAACCCGATCACCACGGTCAAGGTACGCCGCGACCGCAGCGGCAACAGCCCGCGCCAGACCTGGCTCTGGTTCGCACCGGAGTACGGCTATACGCTGGTGCAACTGGTGCAGGAAAACGAGGACGGCCGCCACGTGATGACCCTGCAGGGAGCGCTACCGTGATGCGTGCCGCGCTCCTGGCACTGGCTCTGGCATTACCTGGCGGCGCCGCTCTGGCCGAGCCGCTGGCACCGTTCGCCGCCGAATATCGCATTCACGTCAACAAGATTCCCACGCCGATCAAGGCGACCCTGGTGTTGGAACCCGCGCCGGGCGCGGACCAGTACCGCATGCTGTTCGAGGCGGACTCGTTCATGCTCACCAACACCGAGGAGAGCCGGTTCGAATGGAACGACTGCAAACCGCGCACCGAGCGTTACGTGCATGAGTTCCAGGGGTTCGGCAAACACCGCTACCACCACACCGACTTCTCCTGGTCACCACCCAGGGTGGTCAACAGCGACAACAAGGAAGGCAAGGAGAGTTTCGACATCCCGGCCGATGCCCTGGACGAGTTGACCATGTTGCTGCGGGCCCGTTGCGTGTTCGCCACCGGTGACAAGGAATACACCGCCACCAGCGTTTACGGTGACCGGATCCGCCAGCATCATTTCATCGTCATCGACCGGGAAACCCTGGACACCCCCATGGGCGAACTGGATACGCTGATCGTGGAAAAACGCCGCAAAGGCGACCGCAAGAAAAAACGCCGCACCCTGTTCTGGGTGGCGCCGGCCAAGGACTACATGGTGGTGAAAGCCCGCCACATTGAAAGCACGCTACTGCGCGGCGAGCTGATCATGATCGACTACGGGAATTGAACGGCATGCCGCACACTGATTCGCTGCCAAGGCAGTCTCCCACAGCGGCTCCGTAGCTCCCTCCGTGGGAAGCTGGCTTGCCAGCGAATACAACGCCTCTTCATGTCTCCAGGCCCCATGGACTGGCCACGGCCATGGATTCAGCGCCATCAGAATCCGAGGGACACCAGTAGTCGAACGGCCACGATACTCCTATCAGGCCTTCGGCAGCGTCACCCCTCGCTGGCCCTGGTATTTGCCACCACGATCCATGTAGGACACCGCGCACTCTTCATCGGACTCCAGGAACAGCATCTGCGCCACGCCTTCGTTGGCGTAGATTCTCGCCGGCAAGGTGGTGGTGTTGGAAAACTCCAGCGTCACGTGCCCTTCCCATTCCGGTTCCAGTGGCGTCACGTTGACGATGATGCCGCAGCGGGCGTAGGTGGATTTGCCCAGGCAGATGGTCAGCACATTACGGGGAATGCGGAAATACTCCACGGTGCGGGCCAGAGCAAAGGAGTTGGGCGGAATGATGCAGTAGTCGCCCTTGATGTCGACGAAGCTCTTCTCATCGAAATGCTTGGGGTCCACCGTGGCCGAATGGATGTTGGTGAAAACCTTGAATTCGTCGGCGCAGCGCACGTCGTAGCCATAACTGGACACGCCATAGGAAATCAGCTTGTTGCCCTCGCCGTCGACGCGCACCTGCTCGGCCTCGAACGGTTCGATCATGCCCTGCTCGCGGGCCATGCGGGAGATCCAGCGATCGGATTTAATACTCATGACAAGCCTTGTCCAGTGATAGGGTGAATCGACCAATGGTACAGAAGGAGTCCCTCCGGCCTCAATGCCGGGTAACCACTAATGCTGGGTGACGACTTTCGGAAACCCGCGTTTGCCTTCCTCGGTGAGCGACAACCGCGCCGCCAGGCGCCGGGCCGCCGCCCGGTACAGCGCGGCCTCCGGGCTGTCCGGTTCCGCCGCCACGGTGGGCCGGCCGGCGTCGGCCTGCTCGCGGATCTTCAGTGACAACGGCAACGCTCCCAGCACCTCGGTGTGGTAACGGTCCGCCAGCCGGCGCGCGCCGCCTTCACCGAACACATGCTCCTGGTGGCCGCACTGACTGCACACATGCACCGCCATGTTCTCGATGATACCCAATACCCGCACGTCCACCTTACGGAACATCTCCACCCCCTTGGTGGCGTCCAGCAAGGCAATGTCCTGGGGAGTGGTCACCACCACGGCGCCGGCCACCGGCACTTTCTGGGCCAGCGTCAGCACAATATCACCGGTGCCCGGCGGCAGATCGACAATCAGATAATCCAGTTGGTGCCACAGTGTCTGCTGCATCATTTGCGTCAGCGCGCCGCTGGCCTTGGGACCACGCCACACCACCGGCGTCTGCTCGGTGATCAGGTAGCCCATGGACATGCTTTGCAGGCCGAGGGCCTCCACCGGCACGAAGCGATTGCCATCGCGAACCTGTGGCCGCGTGCCCTCCGGCAACCCCAGCATCAGCGGCTGGCTGGGACCGAAGATATCGGCGTCGAGAATGCCCACCCGGGCGCCTTCCCGGCTCAGCGCCAGAGCCAGATTCACCGCGGTGGTGGATTTGCCCACCCCGCCCTTGCCGGACGCCACCGCGATCACATTGGTCACCTGAGCCATGGCCGGCATGCCGCCTTGGGCGCGGTGCGGCTTGATCGCCACGGTCACCGCCAGCAGCAAACGACGGCCTTCGATCACCGCTGCCACCGCGGTACGAATACGCTCGCGCAGCGCCGGCAGCGCCGAGGCACAGGGATAGCCCAGGGTAATCTCCAGCCGCACCTGATCCTGATCCACCTGTATCGCCGACAGGGTGCCGGCGCTGATCAGGTCGGTTTGCAAATCGTCCGGGATCAAATCGCCAAGAACCTGTCTAACCGCCTGTTCGACTTCCGCCATGGGACCTCCTGCTGATGAATCAGGAATGATAAAGTTCCCCGGCAACACAACCAAGGTCGCAACCGGAATTACCTCATAACCAATGAATAAGGGAGTATCACAATGCGCAACAAACCGGCTCTTTTTGTCGTCGCTCTGGCCGTGCTGGGGTTGAGCGCCTGCGGCACGGACAGCGGCACCACCAACGGAGAGCGCGACACCATCACGGTGTCCGGCGAGGGCAAGGTCAGCGGTCAGCCGGATATTTTCAATCTGCAGGCCACCGCCCGGGAGACTGGCGATGACATCGCCACCATGAAGGATCGCGTGGACGATCAGGTCAAGGCCATGCTGGATCTGGCCGATTCCCTGGATATTGATGAGAAGGACGTCACCGCCACCGATATTCGCGTCACGCCGCAGTGGCAGTACCAGCCGGAACGCAAGCTGATTGGCCATGAAGTGGCGCGGGAAGTGCGCTTCCAGGTCAACGGCATCGAAGTCTATGCGGAACTGGCCGACGGCCTGACCAAACTGGGACTGAAGGACATTTCCCCGGCCGGCACCGATATCAGCAACGCCGCCGAGCTGAACCAGCAGGCACTGGAAACGGCGGTGGAAGACGCCCGCGCCAAGGCCGAGATTGTCGCCAAGGCGGCGGACCGCAAGCTGGGTCCGGCGATTACCATCAATGTGCAGGGCCAGAGCCATCCGGCACCGATGATGCGTGCCGCCATGGCCAAGGGCGCGGTGCAGGAGAGCTATCGCCCCGGTGAGCAGGAGCTGAGTGCTCAGGTGATGGTCACCTTCCAACTGCGCTGATCGATACCCCACCGACGCCAACGCCGCCCCGCAAGGTGGCGTTGGCGCAATTCCCCGCGACCATGCCGATCAGCGCGGCCGGTCACCGATGATAGTGGCCCGCATCATGCGACGCACCGCCGGGAAATAGTCCTGAATAGCGTAGTGCTGGGTTGAACGGTTATCCCAGAACGCAATGGTATTCGGCCGCCAGCGCAGGCGAATCTGATATTCCGGGGCCGCCGCCTGTCGATACAGGTACTGCAGCAGGTCCATCTCTCCGAGCCGGAAATCAAACCCCATCCGCATCTCCGCCACCTGGTTGTAATTGGCCAGATGAGTAACGAACGCCTCGTTAACGTAAAGAATCTTTTCGCCGCTTTCCGGATGGGTTCTGACTACCGGGTGCGTTGCCGGCGGGAACTTATGGCGGTTTATTTCACGCTCTTGCGGCGTCATTCGCGCGCCGAATGCCGGCATCACGTCATGTACCGCGTACAGTGCGACCAACCTTTCCTTCACATCCTCCGGTAAATTGTCATAAGCGGCGGCCATGTTCACCCACAGGGTATCACCCCCCACTTCAGGGCATTCAATACACCGCAGCATCGAGCCCATCGAAGGACATTCCCGCCAGGACACGTCGGTGTGAAAAATGTTCTCCCGGGCCCGGACCTGCTGGTCACCGCCAAGCAGCACCAATTCAGGATGGTCAGGGTGATGATTAAACACCGGGTGCACTTCCAGTTCGCCGAAGCGACCCGCCAACCGCACGTGTTGCGCCGGCGTGATGTCCTGGTCGCGAAACACCAGTAATTTATGACGGATCAGCGCCGCCCGCATTGCTTTGCAGGTGCCATCATCCAGTGGTTGCCGCAAGTCGATGCCCTCGATCTCGACACCGATGGTGGGGGACAGCGGTTTGATTCGAAACGGCGGATGTTCTTGTTCGGGTGTCTCTTCCCCCATTCCAACCCCGGGGGCTGCCGTTGAAAGGCTCATGGACGGTCTCCTTGACGATCTCCGCGTGAATGCCGGCCGGAAGCCGCCAATGGCGGAGCCCGGCTCTCAAATTCAATGTATTGACTGGCCTCCCAATGCGTCCAATGCATAATATGCGTTTCATCATTGTGTTTTATGCAATACACCCTTGAGAATCAGGGCCATGAATCTGCGCCGACTTTCCCATGTGGTCGCCCTGGCCGACGAGCTGCACTTCGCCCGTGCCTCGGCCCGTGCGCATTTGAGCCAATCCGCTTTCAGCCGCAGCATTCAGGCGGTGGAACAGGAACTTGGCCTGCGACTGTTCGATCGGGACACGGACGGTGTTCGGGTTACTCCGGCCGGGCGGTTGGTTATCGAGAGGGCGCGTAAACTGCTGTTTGACGCACGCAGTCTGCAATGGGAGGTGGCTCTCTACCGGGATAGTCAGTTGGGGGATACCGCTTTCGGCGTGGGGGCGATGGTTTCGGCCACCATGCTGGCACCGGTCCTGAGCGAATTGCGGCGCGGCCACCCTCTGGCGACATTCCGCATCGAACAAAGTCACACCACCCAGTTACTGACCCATTTGCAGGGCGAGGAGATTGAATTCTTCATCGCCGATATCAGCCATCTGAGAGCGGGGCCATCCCTTGAGATAACCCCCCTGCCCCACCGCGATGTTCGCTTCTATGTCCGTTCCGGTCACCCTCTGGCGAACAGGGACAATCCCCTCTCCGATGTGTGGCGATATGGGCTCGGCTCCGTCAGTGTCTCATCGCAAACCCGCGCCCGCTTCCTTGAACAACTGCCGCCGCAGGCCGGGCAAAGTCCCGCCCTGGCCCTGGAATGCGACGACTTCGCGGTGCTGCGATCGATCACCCTGGCCACCGACACGGTGCTCATCGCCACCGAGGCGGCCGTTGCCGAGGACCTGCGGGACGGGACCCTGGTTCCGCTGCAAGTAAGAGACGCCCCCGCGATGCAGGCTTCATTCGGTATCGTCGCCCTGCGCGATCGCACACCGTCCCCCATGGCCCGGCGCATCATGACGCTGATCCTGGCCCAGGAATAGAGCCCTCACCGGCGCCACCGGAGCACGGTCAGGGGCTGCCCGCCAGGCCGCCGCGCCGCGAAACACCATGCCATCGGTCAATGTCACTTTTTACGCTATTGTCCGACAATCCGGAACCAATGGCGCCGGAAGAGACGGCTACACTGAATCGCAATCCGGTTGTGCTAATGCTGAATTGGCGTAACCGCGAAAACGCCCAACAATAAACATTTCCGGCCCGCCGATGGGCCGGTAGCAAGATCGGCGGCCCAACCTCGGGCCGGTCGTCAGCCAGGGAGATCCGCATGAATCGGACGCTCAAGCAGCTCGAGCGCGACATCGCCCACGCCACCTCCTATCAGGCGTGGATGGAAGCCAGTCTGGAACACGACCGGATATCCGGTGCCGACGAATGGAAGGGTATCGACCGCTCCCCTCACTACGATTACGAACTGATCCGAAACCGGCTCTGGCAGATCCGCCAGGCCCGCGAGCGGCACAATGTCAACAAACTGGTATTCCATCTCCACGAAGGCCTGCACGGCAACCTCGGCAACATTTCCAACCCGGCGCTGTATCGCCACAGCCGGGTTGGCACCAAACATCTGATCGAGCGTTACCTGGACGAAGTCTGCGCCGCGCTGAACTATCTGTGCGACGAGTCCTTCGAGCAATTCGGCCTGAAGCAGAAACTGGATTTCTTCGAAACCACCGGCCAGGCGTTCGGCCAAAGCGGCCTGATGCTGTCCGGCGGCGCCGCCCTCGGACTGTTCCATGTGGGCGTGGTGAAAAGCCTGTGGGAACAGGGCCTGTTACCGTGCGTGATCTCCGGCTCCAGCGCCGGCAGTATCGTGGCGGCGGTGGCCGGTACCCACAGCAATGACGAGTTGGCGGAAAAACTGCGCCCGGAAAATCTCTACCTGGAGGCGTTCCGCGCCGCCGGCTGGAAGGGCCTGGTACGCGGCACCCCGGTACTGGATGGTGATCACCTGGAAGCCTGTCTGGAAGAGAACATTCCCGACCTCACCTTCGAGGAGGCCTACCGCAAGACCGGACGCGAGATCAACATCACCGTCAGCCCCTATGACCGTAACCAGCACAGTCGGCTGCTGAACTGGCGCACCTCGCCCAATGTCCTGATTCGCAAGGCATCCCTGGCCAGTTGCGCGATCCCCGGCATTTATCCCCCGGTGAGCCTGTGGGCCAAGAACATCGATGGTGAGCGCGTGCCTTATATCCCCGGGCGCAAATTCGTTGACGGCTCGATCCAGGATGACCTGCCGGTGCGGCGTCTGGCCCGCCTGTTCGGCGTCAATCATTCCATCGTCAGCCAGACCAATCCCCACGTGGTACCGTTCCTGTCGCGCAGCGAGAGCACCGACTCCAGCTTCAGCACCCTGGCCGATTGGGGCGTGCGCAATCTGTCCATGAACCTGAATTACGCATTGGAACTGGCGCAGCGGCGGGTGCGTTCCAACGATCTGGGACTGCTAATCAGCAAAGCACAGAATGTGGTCAAGCAACGCTACATCGGCGACATCAACCTGATTCCGCCGCGTCAGCCGCTGAATCTGCTGCGCATACTGCGTAATCCCAGCATGGACGACGTGCGCAATTTCATCAGCCTGGGCGAACGCACCAGTTGGCCGAAGCTGGACATGATCAACAACTCCACCCGCATCAGCCGGACCTTCCTGGCCTGCCGACAGCGGCTGGACCAACTGGAGGAACGCACGCTCAACCGGCTGCAGGTGGCATACTCTCCCGACGATCCGGAGCACCGCCGCGCCGCCGCCAGCGATCTGTCGCACTAGCGCCGGTTCACACTAATAAGCGTGGAGAAGATGCTTAGCGCAATTCCGTCTTGCCGCCCCCCTTTAAAGCGTCATCGTGAACCTCTATGTTCTCTGGAGTTATAAGCGAGCTTAGCTTTCAGCCCTATCACTATCCGCCAATATAACAAGGAGGCGTAGCATGGCATTGCAATTAGGTGACATCGCACCGGATTTTCAGCAGGACTCCACCGACGGTCCGATTTCCTTCCATCAATGGGCCGGGGACAACTGGGTGGTACTGTTTTCCCATCCCAAGGATTTCACCCCGGTGTGCACCACCGAGCTGGGGGAAGTGGCCCGGCTGAAGCCGGAATTCGAGAAACGCAACGCCAAGGTCATCGGTCTGTCCGTGGACCCGCTCGACGATCACAACGCCTGGTGCGGTGACATCGAGGAAACCCAGGGGCAGGCCCTGAACTTCCCGCTGCTGGCCGACGCCGACCGTAAGGTCGCCGACCTGTATGGCATGATCCACCCCAACGCCAACGACACCCTGACCGTGCGTAGCGTGTTCGTCATCGACCCGAACAAGAAGATCCGTCTCACCATCACCTACCCGGCCAGCACCGGCCGTAATTTCGACGAGATTCTGCGGGTCATCGACAGTCTGCAGCTCACCGACGGCTACAAAGTGGCGACCCCGGTGAACTGGAACGACGGCGATGACGTCATCATCGTTCCCTCACTCAGCAACGAGGACGCGCAAAAGCTGTTCCCCGAAGGCTGGGATGAGAAGAAACCCTACCTGCGGATGGTCAAGCAACCGAAAACCAGTTGAACCGTTCCGCCCTCTGTCAGAGCGGCGGCCTGCACAGCCGAAGTCCGCGAAAAATACGGGCTTCGGCTTTTTAATGGTTCATCGCCCGCCAGCAGGCTGGCTCCCACAGCGACATCAAAGCCCTTCCATGCCAGCGACCGGAAAAGCGCTGGCGCCAGCCCCTCACCTCGAAGCGGAGCTGTGTTACGCCTTTGCGGAACCTGCTTCACGACGTTCCCGCAAAGGCGTAACACGGCTACGCTGTCCCTGATGGAGGGCATTTCCAAATCCCGCCAAACCGCGATGAACCTTTTTAATGGGCTTGTAATCCCCCGCCATGATCAACAAACCCTGGCCCTCACCATGGTAAGCTGACTTTCTCAGTGGGCACGGCACCAGACCAGAATGGATCTCTCCGACACTTTCACCCGGGATGAACTTCAGCAACTGCGCGATCACGATATCGTGATCTGGGCCGACCGCGTCATCTTCGAAGCGCAGCCCCCCGTTAGTGAGGATGCGTTGCGGGATATCCGCCAGCGAATCCGCGGCACCCTGCCCGACGCTCTGCTGTCGCTCTGGCGACTCACCGCCGGCGGCCGTCTGGACTACGACCTGCGCTTGACCATGCACGGCAATCAGGAAGCGATTTCCTGGACCGAGCTGTTCTACCACGACAGCGATGGCTATCGTGATCTACCCGGCTGGATCGAGCATGAACAGGCGCTCGCGGAAGAAGCCTGCGAGGCTGGTGGGCGTGATTGGGACGGCAAAATCGGCGCTCTGCCCATCGGCGGCTTCGAATACTGCGACCGCATCTATGTGGTCACCGACCAGCACGCCCTAGATTACGGCCACGCTCTGGCTTGGAAAATGGGCTTGCCGCCAGCCTGGCGCCACGCCATGCACGAGGACGGACTGGCCACCATCGCACCGACTCTGCGGGAGGCTTTCCAATGCCTCGGACTGGAAAAAGATCCGGTCTCCGACGACAGCGCCGATACCGGTCTGGAATTCTTGGAGTATCTGGACTGCCGCAGGCAGGATCACGGCCTGCCCGACGCTCTGGCCGACAAGATAGTCGACTTTTACCGGCAAGCCGTGCTGGATTGGCGGGGCGCGCTCGAAGCCGGCACCCTGAGCAACAATCCTCTTCTTGCCACACTGGCTCTGAGTCACGCCATTCAACAGGACGATGCCGCCCTGCTCACGCAATTACTCGACGGCGGCATCACGGCGGATATCCCGCTTCGCGGCGATATGAGCCCGCTCTCCCTGGCTGTCATCAACAATGCCTGGTCAGCCTTTCAGGCCCTGCTTGACCGTGATCCGCCGCTCCCCGAACGGCTGCTGGACGACGTAAATGGTCCTGTTCCCAGGGCGTTGGTGGCCCGTGTGCTGACCCACCCGGATCAGGCCTCGGTACAGGCAGCGCTACGCTGCGTCCTGCATGGAGTCCCCGACAGTGCCCACTGCATAACGGAACAGCTGTCCGTACAGCAGCGCGCCACCCTGCCGGAACAAAAACAAACACTGTTGGCGTCATTGCGCACGAGTTTGGAAAAGGTGAGACAGGGCAAACTCGCGCACTACCTGGGTGAAGACGGGCTGCGCCTGCAAATCAAGCGGCTGGGGGCCTTCCGGCTTTGACCAGCGTCAGGGAGCGTAAGCAACCCAGCCCTTGAAGGTAAACCCGGCGTAGAACAGCTCGGTTCCTTTGAAACCTGCTTCCCTGAGGAGCGCCTCTTCCTGCTCTGGAGCAAGCAAGGGCAACCGGACGCCAATGGCTTCGATGGCTCTTTCGGCGTCGGCTCCGGCTACCCCGGACGACGCCGCGAACGCAGCGTAACGCTTCAGCCAACGCCGTTTCTCATCCTCGTCCTGGGGAAAACTGTGATGGGCCACCACCAACGGCGCGCCGGGTTTCAAGCGGCGCCGCAGCGCTCCGAGCGTGTGGCGGCGCTGCTCCATCGATAGAAAGTGCAGCGTCAACAAGCAGGTGGCGCCGTCGAAGGCCAGGTCCGGCGCCTGGTCGATGTAACCTTCGAGAAGCTCCACGCGGTCCGCAAGCGGGCCCAGCGTATCCGACGCCAGCTCCAGCATCCGCGCCGAGGGATCAACGCCCAGAAAGCGCCATCCGGACCGGGATTGCGCGAATGCCTTCAATTCCAGGCCGCCACCGGCGCCCAACACCAGAACATGCCCCTGTTCGGGAACACGCTCCGCCAGCAGCAACTCCGCCATTTTCTGCAGCGCGAGGAAACCCGGCACCTGCCTGACCGGGCCATCAGCGTACCGGGCAACGGAACCGGGATTGGAAAAAGAGGACACAGGAGATTCCATTGCCACCGTTTCGCCTTATCGTAACTTCAATTGTTACTATAAGGAAGGCAAACATGGAAAAGAGAGAATAAGGCGCAGCAGTTCGGCCAGAACCGCCAGACGTGCAACTAAAGCGTCTTATGCACCACGTCGACCGGCGTCCACTCACCACAACCCGCAATCATCCCATCGCCCTGGGCATTGAGCTTCCTCAGGCAGATCGCGGCTTTCCTCTCCTTACCGTCGATCAACATCACCGTGAACTTGTCCAGCGTGACCGCGCTCAGATCATTACCGCCACAACCGGCGAGCAAGAAGAGCACCGCTACTCCCCAGAACCACTTCCTCATATCGCGCCCTTTATCCGTTGGTTTCATGAGTCGCATTCCAGAAAGAAAGGATACCGCATCCTGACACGGCTCGTTCCATCCTATCGGTGGCGGGAGGGGGTATTCGCGGCGGGAGAAGGAGGTTTGGAGCGGGTGAAGGGAATCGAACCCTCGTCGTAAGCTTGGGAAGCTTCTGCTCTACCATTGAGCTACACCCGCTTCCGTGAAACGGCAATATAGTTAACGCCTTATGCCATGTCCACTGTCCCGCGGCATTTTCGTACGGCGTCATCAATTCTGGATGGAGGAGCGATACAGCGCCCATTCCTCGACGACACGACCATCCGGCAGATGGCAGTAGCCAACCTGGCCATTCTGCTCGTCGCGGATTTCCAGTTCGCCTCCCACTTGCTCACAGTATTGCGAAGCAGGATTAGCCATACCGGTGGGCCCAGCCGAGTCATCCTGTTCCGTGGTGTTGGACATACAAGCGCTCAGGGGAAATATCAGAGCAATAGCGAATCGATGGTACATACCACATTCCCATGGAATCCATGCCAGGGTCAGCATGCTTGCCGTGGGAGACGGATGCAACAGACCAGCGTGGACAGGCGCCTTTAAACCGCACCGACAGCTCAGGACAGGGCACGACAGGCCCTGTCGGAAGCCCGGGACCGGAGCAGACCGGAGACAAGGAGGTCAGGCGGAAACCTGGCTATGCCGCGGTTCCGGCCGCAGGAACGCCAGCACCGCCATGTACACCAAAGCGAACGGCGGCACCAGGGACATGAACAGGCCCAGCACGGCGGCAAGAATCGGCGCGCGAACTTTCTTGCGTGCCAGAAAATAGGAAATCACTGCACAGAGCACAGCCCAGGCGATCGCCATCTGCCCCAGCAGGGTGGTACTGATATCCATCATTAGCCTCTACCTTTTGTTATCGAATAGTATCGGTTTCGGTGCCGCTCTCCACGGGGGGTGGCACTCCGGTTTGTAGCTCCCGGCCTTCCCCGATCCGTAAACAGACTTGATCCAACATCAGGGAGCGGCGATCAAAAATCAACCCCTTTTTTGGGTTCATCGTAGATTAGTGGGGGCCGATCTTACCTTCCATCAGGGACCTCGGAAGGCCACCCGGGCTCCCGATGGAAACCCATATTCCCGCTATTCCGCGATGAACCTGAATAAAGCCTCTGACATTTTGGACCCGGGGCCCGAATCGCCCTATCCTAAGAGCCTGGATGACAGAACAACGCAGGACACGTCCTGAACCCATGAGGTAACGACCATGACGTCTTCCCGGCCCGGTGCCGGGCGTTCCTCCGATGAAGATTCTGCTCTGGTGGATCCGTCCCCCCGTTACGATTATCTGGAATACAGCCCCCACGCAGTGTCCGGCGATCAGCCGCTTGCCGCCGAAGTGGCGGTGGCGATCAGCTATAACGGCATCAATCACGCGGTAATGATGGCGACCCCGAACGATGTGGAGGATTTTGTTACCGGCTTCACGCTGACCGAGGGCGTGGTGGATAGCCCCCTGGCGATCCGCGACATCGATCCGACACCACTGGAAGACGCGATCCAGGTTGAAGTGACTTTAAGCAGCCGAGCCTTAAGCGCCTTCAAACACCAGCGCCGCAACCGGGCGGGCAGCGGCGGCTGCGGCCTGTGCGGGGTGGAGGCCCTGGATCAAGCCTTACCCCGGTTGCCCGAGCGGGACGCCGCGCCACTGCCACCACTGGTCCACCTGACGGGATTACGTGAACGCTTCCAGGCGACACAAGTTCTCGCCCGCGACAGCGGCGCCATGCACGCGGCGGTTTATGTGGATGGCGCCGGTAAAACGCGTCTGTGCCGCGAGGACATCGGCCGTCATAACGCCCTGGATAAGCTGATCGGCGCCTGCGTCCGCGCGGGCCTGGATCCGGCCAGCGGTTTTTTGGCCATCACCAGCCGTTGCGGTCTGGAATTGATCCACAAAGCAGTGCGCGCCGGTGCCGGCACCCTGGTGAGTCTGTCCGCGCCATCATCGCTGAGCGTGCGGCAGGCGCGCAGCAGCCGGCTGAACCTGATTCATCAACCCCGCCGCGGCGCTCCCCGATTGTTCAGCCCGCCCCCCAGCGAGCAAAACGGGCACAAGCACCTGGACTAAAAGGCTTACGGGCCCAGAATTTTTTCCAGCGCCCGGCCACCTGTTCCGCGTCCTTGTCAGCCAATCACCATGGGCAGGCAGCCATAGTCCTACACGTATTTCAGCCTGGACCTGCATCCCCGGCCCGCCCCTTCTTCTACACTGGCTCCGTCAATGGATGACCAGGAGGAACAAGGATGTCCCGCCCAATTTTGTACTTCATCGGCACGTTACTGATCGCCACCACTCTGGTAATGGCCGCCGCGGCCCGGGCGGCGAAAGCACCGGCGCTGATGCTGGCGAATACTTATGAAGAAGGCATTGATCTGAGCAACTACTGGGTCAGCGAGAAGCTGGATGGCGTGCGCGCTTACTGGGATGGGCAGCGGTTTTTGTCGCGCAACGGAAATGTGATCGATACCCCGCCCGGCTTTACCGAAGGCTTTCCCGACCAACCGCTGGACGGCGAGTTATGGATGGGGCGCGGCACCTTCAGTCAGTTGGTCGGGATACTCAACCGTCGCACGCCACCCGCGGAACCCTGGCGACATATCTATTTCATGGCGTTTGATCTGCCCTCGTCCGCGGGTCCGTTCGACCAGCGGCTGCCGCGACTGCGCGAACTGATTGACGATGCCGCCCTGCCCCACCTGTACCTGGTCGACCAGCGCCGGGGACACGACCACGCCACGCTGATGCGCGATCTGGAGCAGGTGGTGGCGGCGGGCGGAGAAGGCCTGATGCTGCATCGCGGCGGCGCGCCTTACCGGGGCGAACGCAATGACAATCTGCTCAAGGTAAAGCCCTATCTGGACGCGGAAGCGGAAGTGGTCGCGGTGATCCCCGGCGAAGGCAAGTACACCGGAATGATGGGGGCGCTGCTGGTGAAAACGCCCGGCGGGCGTCATTTCCGTCTGGGCACCGGTTTCAGCGATGCGCTGCGGGCTCGCCCTCCGGCCATTGGCAGCGTCGTCACCTACAAATACCACGGCCACACTCGTCATGGCCTGCCCCGGTTCGCCAGCTTTCTGCGCCTGCGCGAAGAAGGCCCGGGCTTTACACGCTCCCCGCCCTAGGCGATAACCGGAGACAAACCATGAATGGGGAGCGACAACATGCCCAGCGCCTTTATCACCGGAGCCCGGGGGTTTCTCGGTTGCCACATCGCCCGCCTGCTGGTGGAACAAGGCTGGCAGGTCACCGCCCTGCTGCGCCCCGGCAGCGACGGCCAAGCGCTGCGGGAAGCCGGGATGAAAATCGTCCATGCCCCGCTGAGCAACGCCACCGAACTCACTCTGGTAATGCCGCCGGCGGTGGACGCCGTGTTCCACGTAGCCGGCAATACCAGTCTCTGGCGACGGCGGCGCGACCAGCAGTATCAGGACAATGTCATGGGCACCCGGGCGGTGGTCACCGCCGCCCTGCGCAATCAGGCGGGCAGGTTGATTCATACGTCTTCGATTTCCGCATGGGGGCAGCAGGATGGCATCATCCACGAGGAAATCCCCTCCAACGCCGCCAACGATTGGATCGGCTACAACCGCACCAAATATCTGGCGGAAGAAGAAGTCCGTGACGGCGCCCGTCAGGGCCTGAGCACGGTGATCCTCAACCCCTGCGCCATCATTGGCGCCGGCGATACGCATAACTGGTCGCAGATGATCAGCCTGATCGATCAGCGCCGTCTGCCCGGCGTTCCCCCTGGTGGTGGTAATTTCGGCGCGGTGGAGGAAGTGGCGCGGGCCCATCTGGCGGCCTGGGACGCAGGCCGGGACGGGCACAACTATATCCTGGCCGGCGTCGAGGCCAGTTTTCTGGAACTGGCGCAAACCATCGGGCGGCTGCTGGGCCGGCCAGCGCCCCGCAAAGTGACGCCACGTTGGGCGCTGGGCCTGCTGGGACAGTTGTCCCCCATCGCCGCTCGTTTCTCCGGTAACGAGCCACGTCTGACGCCGGAAAAGGTAGCGCTGATTTCCACGCGCAGCCGGGTCAGTGGCGCCAAGGCGGTACGGGAGCTGGGTTTTGATGATCAGGTACCGCTGGAGATCATGCTGCGTCGATGCATCGACTGGATGCGCGCGGAAGGAATGCTGAGTGTCACCTGATCAACGGCGGGCCCGATAAACCCGGAAGCGATTGGTTTCCCGTACCACGGTCACTTGCCGGAAAGCGTCGTCCAGCCACTGGGCATAGGGCAATTCCCGGTTTGCCACCAGCCAAAGTTCCCCGTCCGCTTGCAGATGCTCTGGCGCCTGTCGGATCAAACGGCGAGTGATCTGGGTGGTACGCTCACGGCCATCGTGGAACGGAGGGTTGGTCACCAGCAGATCAAAGCGACCAGTGATGCCGTCAAACAGATCGCCGCCCTGTATCTCGGCGCTCAAACCGTTATCGGCCAGCGTGGCGCGGGCTGCGGTCACCGCCGTGGCACTTGGATCCAACGCCTGCACCCGGCAGCCGGCCCGGGCCAGCCAGACCGTCAGCACACCGGCACCGCAACCAATATCCAAAGCCTTGCCACCACCGACATCGGCGGCTTCCAGGGCATCCAGCAGCAAGTCGCTGCCTTCGTCGAGGCGGCCGTGGCTGAACACACCGGGGTAACTGGTCACCCGTGCACCGCGCACCTCGATCACCGCGGCCTGCTCCGCCAGGGATAGCGGTGGCCCAGGTCTCAGTTGCGCCTCATACAGTTTGCAGTGGCGGGCGCTGTCGAGCAGTTGGATGTCATCGGCGAAGCCCTTGAGCCGGGTAACGCCGCCACGGATCCCGCCCTTGGCCGGCCCCACCAACCACAGCGGCAGCGGCTTGCGGATCACGCCGGCCAGATGGCGCAACAGCAGCGTCATGCGGTCCGCCGCTTTCGGCAACGGCAGGATCAACAAATCGGTGTCCTCGGCCACTTCCGGCAACGGCCGCCACTGATCCGCCGACACGGTAAAATCATCGGCATGCAGCCACAGGGAGGCCGCCGGCAGATCGGCCAGGGCCGCGTCATCGGCCTCCACCACCCCGACCCGGCGAGCCGCCAGCGCGGACGCCTGACGTTGCAAAAGTTTTGTGCTGTTTTCCATCACGGTCACCGGTCAGGGCAGGCGAAAAAAGGGGCGACAGTATAAACCCCGGCGCCGGCGCCACCTCAAGTTTTACATTCACCGCGCACGCCCGGCGGTCGCGTCTCGCTAGAATGGTGAGATCACCCTACGAATGGAGGCAGGATGATCCGTCGCGCCGTACTGGTTTTCAGTTTCGCTTGTAGCGCCCTGGCATGCGCCACACAACCCGTGAACACAAATTTCGAGGACGCACTGCGGGCAGCTCGCGACAATGATTGGGAAACACTGGCGCAATTGGAACCACGCATCGCCCAGGACTACCCGCTGCGCGATTACCTGGAATTCCATCATTTGCGCAGAGACCTTCCGGAGCTGAATCCTTCGCGTCTGCGTGACTACCAAAACCGCTATCCCCGTTCCCCGTTGCCGGCGGACATTCGCCAGATGGCCTTGATCGCTTACGCCAAGGCCGGGCGCTGGGATGCCGCCGCCAAAGCCATGGACAGCCCTCCCACCGCCATTGAAGCGCGCTGTTACTATCAACGGGCCCAGTTGCGCCATGATCGCGATGCCGCACTGAAGGACGCCCGTGAAATCTGGCTGGCGGGCCAATCCCGCCCCTCCGCCTGCGACCCTCTGTTCGAAGCCGCCCAGGCCGCCGGCGTCATCGGCCAGGAACAAATCTGGCAACGCATGCAACTGGCGTTCGAAGCCCGGGCCACCGGACTGATGCGCTATCTCAAACGTATGCTCGACGAACCCTACCAGACCGCTGGAGAATGGCTGGAGCAGCTTTATCACAACCCGGACAAGGTCGCCGACTTACCGGCGACGCTGGCCGATACCCGGCGCCAGGAACTGATCTCCGCGGCCTTGCAGCGCATGGCCTATACCAATACCACCGGTGCCCGTCAGGCCTTCGAGCAAAGAGCCAGGCGCTGGGGGCTCACCGACCCGGCACTGTATAGCGCCGCCGGTGATCGGATTGCTTTTTATTCCACTATTCGGGGCATTCGCGGAAATCAGGACTGGCTCGACCGGTGGTTGTCGGACCACCCCGATACCGCCCTGCTGGACCAACGCATTCGCCGCGCCGTTATTGAGCAGGACTGGCCCGCCGTGGCACGCTGGATCCAACGCCTGCCCAGCGAGGAAGCCAGCGACAGCCGCTGGCGCTACTGGGCCGGCCGGGCCGCTTGGGAAAACGGCCAGCGGAACCAGGCGACACCACTGTGGCGGCAGGCCGCCGAGCAACGGAATTTCTATGGTTTTCTAGCCGCCGACCGGCTCGGGCAGACCTACAGTTTCAATCAGCAAGTCTACCAGCCCGATACCAATGTCAACCTGCCTCCCGGCGTGATCCGCGTGCGCTTGCTGCGTGACATGGGAGAGTACGGCGCCGCCTGGAAAGAATGGCACTGGCTGATGTTGCACAATGACCGGCCCCATCAGGACCGTCTGGCCCAGTACGCGCTGGAGCAAGGGTGGTACGACCTCGCCGTGCAGGCTTCCATTCAGGCCAAGGCCTGGGACACGCTGGCCTGGCGCTTCCCGGCCGCCTACAGCAAGGAATTCGCCCGCGCCAGCGCCCGTCACAAACTGGACCCATGGCTGGCGATGGCGATTTCCCGCCGGGAGAGCGCCTTCAACCCCCGCGCCCAGTCCCATGCCGGCGCCATGGGCCTGATGCAGCTGATGCCCGGTACCGCGCGCAAGGTCGCCATGGATGAAGAGCAGCCGGCCCCCTCCCGTGATCAGGTGTTTGATCCAGAAACCAACATCAATCTGGGCAGCCGCTACCTGTCCGATATGTTGGGCCGTTTCAACGATAACCGGATTCTGGCCCTGGCCGCCTATAACGCCGGGCCGGGCCGTATTCCCCAGTGGTTGCCGGAACGCAGCGACACCCGCCCGATGGACGTGTGGATTGAATCGATTCCCTTCCGTGAAACCCGCGAGTATGTGCAGGCGGTGCTCACCTACCGGGTACTGCTGGCGGGTTTGCACGCCCCTGACGAGAAGGTGCGTCTGACTACCCCGGCGGAGCGTAACGCGGGCTATTCCCAGGCGCTTTTGCAAAGCGATGAGGCACTGGTGAGGAAGTAAAGACATCGTGGCCCACGAACCCGTGGAATCCCACAGCTGTAGACCCGCCAGCTTACAGGCTGGCACGCCTACATGCCGTATTCGCTGGCAAGCCAGCTTCCCACAGCAGCTTCGTAGTTCCCCTCCGTGGGAAGCTGGCTTGCCAGCGAATACGGCGTGAATGGATGTTTCCAAGACCGATTAACTGGCCGCGGGCTAGTTCAGCTGGCGGATATGGTAGTTAAGACGCCCGTCACGCACTGACGGAGCCAGCGCCGGATGCGCCTGCACCCGGCGCCGCAGGTGTACGCTGCGCGCCGACAACCGGGAAAACGCCACCACCGCATTGTGGCAGTCGCCACAGGACAGGCGGAAGCGGCTGGCCCAACCGGCCATGGCGGCGGAGCCAGCCGCGTGGCTGTCGCGAAACTCACGATAGTCGCCGAAGTTCATCACCAGCACCCCCTGTTCGGAGACATGCCGGCTCAGACTGTCGCACCAGTCGCGATCCGCCGCCACCGCCCGTGTTACGGATTCGTCACTGGGCGCGAACAGATCCTCGATGATCAGATCGAATGGCGGCCCCTGGTAATCACGGAGCCACTGCACCGCATCGCCTTCCACCGTTTCCATATCATCGTCGATCACCTGAAACACGTCCCGCGCCACGGTCAGATGCAACGGGTCCATTTCCACCGCCACCAGACACTCCGGTTTCAATAACCGGCGCAGCGGCGGGATCAGCGTGCCGCCTCCCAAACCCAGCACCAGCACCCGCCGCAGCCGTTCCGGTTCTCCCAATAACGCCGGCAACCACAACAGATCCCAGACACTGCCGGTGACCAAACGGCGGGGGTGGAATTCGGAGTGCTGCACCCCATTGGCGTACAGCTCCAAAGTGGTTCGCCGGCGACGCACCTGATAACACACCCCGTCGTG
Source organism: Alcanivorax sp. 24 (assembly GCF_004360225.1). Classification (GTDB taxonomy): domain Bacteria; phylum Pseudomonadota; class Gammaproteobacteria; order Pseudomonadales; family Alcanivoracaceae; genus Alloalcanivorax; species Alloalcanivorax xiamenensis. Next base: position 14,147 of record NZ_SNUA01000020.1, on the reverse strand, counting down.
CTGCTGCTCCCAGATCAGACTCATTTAATCGTTGCCCAGCCCAAGTTGGATGCCCGCCAGTTTACCGTCCATGGCCGGATCCCCAAGACGAACCCGGCCCGCATCCAATCCATGCTGCTCCACCAGTTCGTTGCGCGCGTTCTCCGCCCGCTGCGTCGCCAAGGTCCGCAGCGTCTGTGCGCTGACGTCCTTGGCGGCGGCTTCCACCAGCCGCTCCCAGGCCAGCCGGGCACGGCGGGCGTCGGCGGCGTCATCGCGACCTTCCACGCCCAATTCGGCGCTGTCGGCATCGAATCTTTTCTCGAACTCCTTGACGATGCGTTTGCCCCAGCGATGGTCGGCCAACGCCGCCTGCTCTCCCGGCCAGTCACCACGGAACATGCCTTCGCTCAACTGTTCACCCAGGGCCTGGCGGGCAAAGGCGGCCCGATCCTCGTCATTGGTTTGTCCGCTGAGCACCACCGACAGGCCCGGTCGTTTGCTGAGCACATCATTCAAGGTCGCCAGATTCTGCCGGGTCTCCGCACCGGGCAGGGCGTCACCGGCGGGAAACGCGATCTGCTCCAGATCCTTGCCGCCGGCCAGGCTGGACAACAGTGAAAATGGCGCGGTGGCGGCCTTCACCAATACGTTCTTGATCACGGTGAAGATCAGCCCCGTGACGCTGAAACTGGGATCGTTCATGTCACCGGAGACATTCAACGGCAAATTGATCATGCCCGAGGAATCACGTAACACCGACAAGCCCAGCCGAACCGGCGCATTCACGGCTTCGTCGCTCTGCACCCGGTCACCCAGGAAAAAGCGGTCGGCGGCCACCGTGGAGCGGCTTTCCAACTGATTGTTTTCGATCTTCACCGTGGAGTTCACGCTCAGCAAGCCACGGCGCACCGCGTAGCCGAGGAAGCGGCCGGTGTAAGGCGTCAGCCCTTCCATGCCGTAGCTCTGGAAATCCATTTTCAGATCCAGGAATAACGGATCCGGTGACACCGAGCCTTCCGCCTTCAAGGGCGCATTGCCATTCACCTTGCCATTCAGGGTAATCGCGGCACGGCCCCCGCCAGTGTCGAAATTGCGTACCGTGCTGTTCCATTGCTCCAGAGAAATGGCGAACGGTTTCGACAGCGATGCATCGTTGTGCGCCAGCTTGGAATTCTTCACACGGACCTGTTTGAGGCCGACCCGCCAGGCCGGCCCTCCGGCATCACCGCCACCACCGCCACCACCGCCAGTGTTCAGCCGCGACACCAGGTCCCGGCCCTGGGCGTCCACCCGATTGATCAGATCCAGGCCACTGACATCAATATTGGCCACCGTGGCGCGATGCTCGGCGGTGTTGACCGACACACCGCTGGCCTGCAACGACGCCAGTTTGGCGAAGCTCTGGCCATTTCCTTCAAGCAGATCCAGGTTGTTCAGTCCAGCACCGCCGGATACGGTCACCACCGGTTCCTCGCCGGCGACGTCCACTTTTAGGTCAGCACTGGCCTGGCCACGGCGTATGGTGATCGGCACGGCCTGCTTCACCCAGGGCGCGAACGTCGGCAACGGGACGGCGTCCGCCTTGATCGCCGCCGAAATGTTCAGCGGCGACAAGCTGCCTTCGCCGCTGTGATTGAGCCGGCCACTCTCCGCCAGCACCGCGTCGCCCTGCCAATGCCAACTGATCTGGTCGCCCACGGTGACGTCGGTGACGGTCAGATTGGTGTTGGTGAACGCCACCGGCGTGGCCGGACTCACGGTTTTGTCCAGCAACGTCAGTTGCGCCTGTTCCAAGACCAGGGTTTGAAGTGCCACCCGCCAGGGCTCGACAGCACTGTCTTCCGCATTTTCCTGTTCCTCTTCGGCCGGATTGCGCGGCAGAAACAGGGTGGCCAGATCAAGCCCTTCCTGATCCAGCTCCGCGTTCACCACCGCCTCGCTGATCCGCACCTCCGGCACCGTCACTTCCCTGGATACGGTGTCCAGACTTACGCCATTGACGGCGATGCGCGGTAGCGTCAGGTTGGCGTCCTCCTGGCCGGCACGACGAATCACCAGATTGTCCAGTTCCAGCGTACCGTTGCGCACCGTCAGGCCCTGCCCCTGTTCCGCCGAGAAGCGGTAATCCGCGCTCAACGCCAGATGGCCGGACGGAATGCGGAAATCAAACTGGGAGCGCAACAGTTGGGCAAAGGACACCAGATCCACCTGGGCCATACTCAGCCGACCATCGGTGCTCAATGGTTGCAAGTTAAAGCGGCCGCTCCATTCCAGCGTACCGCCATCCGGCCCCTCGATGTTCAGGGCATAGCGATTGTCTTCCTGCTCAGGCGCGCGGGTGGTGAGGTCCTCGACCTTGAACTCCACCGGCAGTGTCAGGGTCACCGGCTCCTCACCCGTGGCGTCGATGAAGCGCACTCTCCCGGCGGTCAATTGCAGCACGTCCACGGTCAGCGCCGGCACCTGTGATTCCTGTTGTGACGCCGCTTCGGTCTCGCTGGCGGGCGTTGTCTCCGCCACCAACGGTTCCTGCTGCTGCTCCGGTTGCTCCTGTTCCGGCGGCTCCGGCTCGTCAGTCGCGACGGTATCTGGGCTATCCGTATCCGGGCTATCCGTATCGGCGCCATCGGCGCCGGCGTCATCCGTGCCGGCGGCCGGTTGTGAGAGCCGCGCCAGAATATCGTCGATACTCAGTTCGCCGCCCTGGCCTCGCCACAAGCCCGCGTCCAGTCCATCCAGACTGATTTCCCTGACCCAGGGACGCCAATGAAACAACGAAGACCAGAACTGGGCATTGACGAACAGACGCTGAAACCCGAGCAGGGTCTCGGTGCGGTCGTCGGCGATATCGAACCCTTCCACCGTGGCCGATAAAACGAAGGGATTGAGGCTGACCTTCTCCACCGTGACCGTCCGGCCCAACAATGAGGACAATTCCTGTTCCGCCTTGCCGCGCAGCCAGCCGGGCAGGATCAGCCCCACCACCACCAGATACAGCACATAGAGGAAAAGGCAGATCACCACCGTACGCCGGCCCCAGCCCTGGCGGCGCCACCACTGTAATGGGGTGTCCATGTCAGTCTCCTGTTCCTTGCGTCCGTGAGAGTCTTACCGCCCGAGATAGCCGCTGTTCCGAGACAGCCCTTGCCAACACCACTTGCCGAGGCCCTGCCCTCAATATCGACGGCGAGACCGCCGCCGCGGTTTCCACGGCCATTGTGCCGGGAATCAGTGCCGGCACAATCGGGGCCTTCCTTTTCGGAGAGCCCCCATGAGCGACAACTATCTGCTTAATCTGTACCGCAAAACCCGCCGGATTCCCAAGGGGCGGGAATTGTTTTCCCTGATTTTCAGCCGCAAGGCGCCCTATTTCGGCACCGTCCGACCGTTGATCGCCGAACTGCGCCCCAACTACTGCGAAGTTCACATCAAAAAGCGCAAAGCAGTGGAGAACCACATCGGCACCGTTCATGTCATTGCCATCTGTAATGCCTTGGAAGCCGCCATGGGCGCCATGGCCGAAGCCTCCATTCCCAAACACCTGCGCTGGATTCCCAAGGGCATGGACGTACGCTACACCGCCAAGGCCAACAGCGATATCGTCGCCACCGCCGAGGTGGACGCCGATGCCTGGGAAAATGGTCCGGACCTGCCGGTCACCGTCACCGCCCGACGCGACGATGGCACCGTGGTGGTGGCCGGGACCATCTACCTCTGGGTCACCGAGAAACCGGCCCGGGACGCCTGACATCCGCTAGCAGGCGTCGATGAATTCGACGATGCGATCCGCCGCCTGACGCAGGTTATCCTGGTGGCTTACCGGCGCTGATTTTCGCGGCTTCAGGTCGTGGTCCCCATCGGGCAGCCAGGTCACCGTCACCTGGCCGCCCAATGCATAGCCAGCCACTTCCGGTGGCCTGCCGAACGGGTCGCGCTCTCCCTGACAGATCAGGGTCGGCCGTGACAACGACGGCAGGTGGCCGGTGCGGGTACGCTCCGGTTTGCCCGGGGGATGAAACGGATAGCCCAGGGCCACCACGCCGGCCCAGGGCTGATTGTCCGCTCCGGTGTCCGCCGCCAGCAGCGTCGCCATGCGCCCCCCCATGGATTTGCCACCAATCCATAGTGGCAATCCACTGTCTTTTTCCTTGAGCACCTCGCCCACAACGGCATCGAATCGCGCCAGCAACTTCTCGGCCCGATCCGGCGGCGCCTTGACACCTTCGCGACGGCGCCGGTCCATATACTCAAATTCAAAGCGGGCCACCTGAATACCCCGATCCGCCAGCAATTCCGCCATGCTTGTCATGAAAGGGCTGTCCATCGGCGCCCCGGCGCCATGGGCCAACACCAGGGTGACTTTTGGCCGCTCCGGCCGATTCCACAACAACGACAATGATCGGTCTCCTCAGAGCCTGTTTGCGATCCATCCAACTAAGGAAAGTGAGCCTGGCCCTTCGGGTTTCGGTGTCAGGCCTGCAGCCAGGCGGCAATGCGGCGGGTCGCCAGGCGTGGGGAGAATTTGCCAAGCCAGACCAGCAACCGGTTACGCCAGCCCGTCACCACGATGGCGCGCCGCCGGTGCTCCAGAGACTGGCGCACCACGTCTCGGGGCTGCATGGTACCGGCCTTGAACAGCCTGGTCCCGCCCATGTTGGCCTGATCGGCGAATTCAGTGCGCGTGGCGCCGGGACAAAGCGCACTGACCTTGATGCCCTGGCCGCGCAATTCCTCATGCAACGCTTCGCTGAAGGACAGCACGAACGCCTTGGTGGCGTAGTAGACAGCCATGTTCGGCCCGGCCTGGAAGGCCGCGGTGGAAGCCACGTTGATGATGAACGCATCGCGGGCATTGCTCAGTTGCGGCAACACCTGCCAGGTCAATGCCACCAAAGCGTTGACGTTTACCTGGATCATGTTCATCTGCCGTGACAGCGGCAGATCCTTGAACAGCCCCCGGTCACCAAAACCGGCGTTATTGACCAACCCCACCAGACGAATCGCGCGGGTATCCAGCTCGTGTATCAGGCGCGATACCGCGTCCACCCTGGACAGATCGCATTCCAGCGCCACCACTTCGATATTGAACGAAGCGGCCAGTTCCTCACCCAATTGCCGCAGGGCCGGCAAGCGCCGCGCCGCCAGCACCAAATTGTACCCTTCCGCCGCCAATTGCCGGGCGAAAGCATCGCCAATACCGGCGCTGGCGCCAGTGATCAGTACCGCTTCCATACCCCGCTCCGTCGATGGTTCAGTTCCAGTCAGTTAACGCTTTTTTCACTGCATATTTAAGTGTTGATTCGTAAAAGGCTGTTCAATGATGGCAAAAGCGCTGGACGCTGGTAATGCAAAACCAGCCCCAACACCCTGGCAAGAACCAAAACACCTATTTGCTTCCGCAACACCCGCGGCCCCGGGTTTTGACTTTAGCGTCTAGCGTCTGACATCCGGCCCACATCTAATCCCCCCACAAACTCATCTGGCCTTCCTGGCCCGGCGGTCGAAAACCGGAAATATCCAGTTTGAAACCTTCCCGGGGCGCCAGACCATGACGCTGGCAGGCGTTGCGAAAACGCTGGGACAACAGCGACGCCCAGGGCCCCTTGCCCTGATGTCGATGAAACCAGCGGCTGTCATAGGCGGCCCCGCCGTGCAGTTCCCGCAGTGTCGACATCACCCGCCCGGCGCGATCCGGATAATGCTCCCGCAGCCATTGCTCCCACAGCGCGCCCAGCTCATGAGGCAAACGCAGCACCACATAACCTGCACTGCGGGCGCCCGCGGCGGCCACCTGCTCGACGATGTCCTCCAGTTCATGATCGTTGATGAACGGAATCAGCGGCGCCACCAGCACCGTCACCGGCACACCGGCCCGGGCCAGTTCCCTCACCACCCGTACCCGCTCACGGCCGGCGGTGGCCCGTGGTTCCAGTTGATTCTTCAGCGTGTTGTCCAGGGTGGTCACGGACACCGCCACGCTGGCTCGCCCGTTGCGCGCCATCGGCGCGATCAGATCCAGATCCCTCAGTACCAGGGCGCTTTTGGTAATCAGGCTGAACGGGTGGGCACAATCGGACAACACCTGCAGGATCTCCCGGGTAATGCGTCGCTCCCGTTCCACCGGCTGATAGGGATCGGTGGCGGTGCCGACCACCAAAGGACGGCAGCGGTAGCCTGGTTTGCGCAGCGTTTCACGCAACACTTCGGCGGCGTTGTCCTTGCAGAAGATCTCGCTTTCAAAATCCTGCCCCGGCGACAGGTCCACATAGGCGTGGTTGGGGCGGGCGAAACAATAAATGCAGCCATGCTCGCAGCCCCGATAGGGATTGACGCTGCTGTCGAAGTGCAGATCCGGGCTGCGATTATGGGTAATAACGGAGCGGGCGATTTCCCGGTGATAACGGGTGGGTCGCGCCTCCGGGGGCTCGTCCCGCTCTATCCGGGTCACCGCGAAACGTCCCTCACATTCGCTCAGGGTACCCCGGTTACCGGCTTGATTGGCCATGATCCACCCTCAATAATACTGATCATTTGAACAGTATTATTGAGGGAGACCAGAGTCAACGCAAGCGCTTTGGGCGCACTGGAAGATCAGTGCAACGGAATCGGCTGGACCAGCACCCAGGGCTTCACCACCAGGGTCCACAGCTCCTGATCGGTCTCGAACCAGCCCTGCGCCTGCTGGTCCTGAACCAGGTCCACCTCGCCGTCCTTGCGCCAGACGGAAATCCGTGCCGCCTGATCCTCGGCGAACGCCGCCGCCACATCGATCAGATCCAGATGCCCCGCCACCGCCACCACCAGCCCCCGGGCAAAAAAAGGCTGCAGTTCGGACCAACGCATCGGAGCGGTTTCCTGGTTCAGTTTTTCTCGCAATACCTGGCCAGGGGAAGGCTCGGTCATGACGGCTCCGGACAAAAGAAGGGGCGCCATTATGGCCCAGGTGAGGGTCGGGGAAAAACCGCCATCACCATTGAATTTCCCGCCCGACCTGAGGCAGGGGCTCACCGTGTCGATCATAGGCGGTCAGCGAGGCGCCATTGTCATCGAGCACAATTCGCGAGAACGCATCACGGCTATGCACTTCACCGGGTACCGAGACTTTGCCCACCGACAACCGGCTCAAACCGCGCAGGTGGTGCTGATCCCGAATCATCGGGCGGTACCAGCGGAACGCCATCAGCGCGGTGGGCCAGAACAGGCCGGAACAAATCCAGGCATGTACCGGCGCCCGGCCGCGGGCATCCAGGCGCGCGTAGAGCGAGGCATGCACATCGCCGCTGAGCACCAGCACCCGCCGGCAGCCGGCATCGCGGATACCGTCCAGCAGCCGCTGTCGCTGGGCCCGGAACCCTTCCCAGGCATCATCGCCACGGAACGGCCAGCGCTGTTCCGGGAACAACGGCACCGAGGACACCAGACATTTAATCCTGTCCGGCTCGGTATTGAGCCACTCCAGCACCGCCCGTTCCTGCACCTTGGAGGTGATGCGCTTTTGCCAGGGCCAGCGGCTCAGCACCCGCTCGGTACGCAGGTCCATCATGAAGAAGTCCGCGCAGCCCCAGCGGAAACGGTACCAGAGCGCATCCGGGTCACGATCCAGCCGGGTGCCGGCATCGTTCAGCGGTACCGCCGGCGAATGCGAGGCCTGATAGATCTGATAGGCCTTGATCGCCGCCGGATACTTGCTGGTCCAGAGATCGGCGTCCGCCCGTGCCGGCCAGTTATTCTCGATCTCGTGGTCATCAAGGATCATGTGCTGGTTGTAACGGGACATCAGCCGCTTGATGTTGGGCTGACCAAAGCTCTGCCGGTACAGGTCGAAATAATGTTGCTGGGTGGACGCCGCCGCCAGCCGCCAGGTGGCGTCGGCATAGACCTGATCACCGCCAAACATGACGAAATCGGTGGGCTCATGCTCGGCGATGCCGGCCATGGTGGCGAACACCCGGTCGGCCCGGGCGTCCTCCACTTCCCGGTCACTGCCGACGAAGCGGTAACAACAGGAACCGAACAGGAACCGCGCCGGGGCGCTTTCATCCAGCGGCGAGGTACGGAAGGCACCGTTGTCGGCCCCGTCCCATTGCAGTGCCGCATCGGCCACGGCACTGTCACTGACCCAGCCGGCCTGGAACTGGTAACGGCTTCCCGGCTCCAGCTCCGAGAGCACCACCACGCCGCTGCTGTCGAAATTACCGTTGATGCGAAAATGCTTCGGCCCGCGCCAGTGGCTTTCCCCTTCACGACGCCAGCGAATCCGCCCCAGCGCCTTTTTTTCCCCGGCCACCAGCGATGCGGTCGGCATCACGCCCAAAATACGTACCCGCCGTGGCGCTACCGCTCCGACCACGGGTCCCACTGAAAATGAGTGGACTCTCACATTCCCCCCTTACTGTGACCACTGGCAATGGCGATCACCCTGTGAACCGTCGCCGGGGCGACGTCAAAAATTGCTCCCGGCCATTAGTGTCCCACAATCCGCTGGCACGCTGACACGCAACACGCCGGCACGCCAAACCCAAGGCCCGCTTCCCGGCCTTGGGGACACCAATTCAAAGTAACCCCGTCATGCCGGACTTGATCCGGCATCTCCTTCCACGAAACCATGCGCCCTGCGGACCCGGGTCACACAACGGTGCTTAAAGCACCGTTTGGACGCCCCGCGGGGCGCCCCGAAGGGGGAGTTCAATGGTCTTAAACCAGGGAACTCTCCCCCCGGGATGCCCGAGTGGTTTCAAAGCGTGTTGGCGTGCCAGCGTGTTGCGTGTTAGCGGCCCGCTCCACAACGGTGGGACAGCCATCGCTCCCGGCGTTTTTTTGTGACCACCGTCCATGGCGGTCACCCTGTGGGCCGTCGCCAAGGCGACGTCAAAATCGCTCCCGGCGATTTTTTCCTCCCTATTCCGAGCTGGCAAGGCCGCCATACTTAATTAATACTATCCCGATGGATCGTCTCATCGGGTTACAACGATTTTGATCAAGGACGCACCGAACCGCTCAATCCGGCTCGCACTTTCGGGCTTGCTGATCTTACTGTTGTCGGTAAGCGCGCATGCCGTGGAAAAGGTGGTCATCAACGACGGCGACGATGACCTCGCCCCTTATTCTCATCTGGACTACTTCTGCGCACCGCCCAATCGAGTGCCCGACCGTGACACCCTGACCCGTGATCCACAACGCTGGCCATGGCAGCCAGCCGGTGATCACGCCCCCAATCTGGGCTTCACCCGGGACCATTGCTGGTTCCGGATGGCGATGGAGAACCAGGATCCGTCACGCACCGACTGGCATCTGGAAATCCCCTACGGCCTGCTGGGTCGGGTCCAAGTGTACGTGCTGGACGAGCAAAATGCGCTGCTCTCGGAGTATCGGGCCGGCATCGACCTGCCCTTTGGGGCACGCCCGGATCCCCATGCCCTGCCGGCATTCCCGCTCAACCTGCCCGCCGGCGAGCCGCGCACCGTGCTGATGCAGGTGGACTCCGCCCACAGCATCCAGTTGCCCGTGCGATTGCTCAGTTCCGAGCATTTCCATCAGCAGTTGCAGCACAGGACCCTGCTGCAAGGCCTGTTCTTCGGCGGCATGCTGGTGATGATTCTCTACAATCTGGTGCTGTTCTTCACCATCCGCGAGCGCGTTTATCTGCTGTACGTCTGCTGGTCCCTGGTGGTGACGCTGTTCATGGCGACGTTACACGGGTTCAGCCAGCAGTATCTGTGGCCGGGTTCCGCTTTGATCAGCCAGTACTCGGTGCATTACCTGTTGCCGCTGATCGTCATCATGCCGTCGTTGTTCAGCCTCAACTTCCTCGGTCTGGCCGAGCGAGCTCCGCCGCTGGCCCAGCTGCTCAGGGGGTTGGTGACGGTGGGAGTGGTACTGCTGTTGGCGGCCCCCTTCATCGGCCGCGATACGCTCATCCCGATCTGCGTGCTGGCTATTCTGGCCATGGATATCACCATCATGGCGGTGGCGGTGGCGCGAGCTCTGGCCGGGGATCCCGATGCCCGTATTTTCACCCTGGCCTGGACCTGTTTCATGGTCGGCGCCGCCACCATGGCGCTGAACAAATACGGCGTACTGCCGCGGACCACGCTTACCGAGAATCTGGCGCAAATCGGCGTCTTTCTGGACGTGGTGTTGCTGTCCCTGGCACTGGCCCGGCGCATCACCCGGCTCAAGGAAGCCCACGCCCATTCCGTGCGCGACAAGGCGGTGGCGGAGATGGAAGCGTTCAAGGCCGGGGCCCGCAACCAGGCCAAGAGCGAATTCCTGGCCACCATGAGCCACGAAATCCGCACCCCGATGAACGGCATCATCGGCATGACCGACCTGCTGCGGCGTACCGATCTGACGCACCAGCAGGGCCAATATGTGGACACCATCTACCAGTCCACCCAATCACTGGTCACGGTGATCAACGACATCCTCGATTATTCGCGCATCGAGTCCGGCAAGCTGGAACTGGAGCTTCAGGAGGTGGACCTGGAGGCCCTGGTGGACGATTGCGTGCGGCTATTCACCGCCCGGGCCAACGAAAAACGGCTGCCGCTGTACACCTACATTGATTCGCGGGTGCCGCAGTACATCCAGGCCGACCCGATCCGTCTCAAACAGATTCTCACCAACCTGCTCAGCAACGCCTTCAAATTCACCGATCGCGGCCAGGTGGCGCTGCACCTGACGGTGCGCCAGTCGCCGGACGACCAGGGCTACTGCGTGCTGATGATGGAAGTGGTGGACACCGGCATCGGCCTGGACGAGGCGCAACAGCGCAATCTGTTCCAGGTGTTCAACCAGAGCCCCCACGGGGCTCGCCACAAGGCCCAGGGAGCCGGGCTCGGCCTGACCATCTGCAAGCGCCTGGTACAGTTGATGGGCGGCGAGATCGGCGTATCCAGTTCCCTGGGACGCGGCGCCACCTTCTGGCTGACCCTGCCCACCCGGGTTCAACGTGGTCCACGACAAGACCGGCCTCTGGCCGGCCGCAAGGTCATGCTGCTCAACCAGGACGCGGCTCTGTCATTGAGCCTGTCCCAGTTGCTCACCCGCTGGGGGCTGCAGGTGTACGAGAACAACGATGCCCGGGAAGCCCTGAACACCCGCCCGGCGGACCTGGAAGTGGATCTTCTGATCGCCGCGGAAGACAACCTGCGGCCGTGCGATGACCTGTTGGCCGCGCGACGCGCCTTTGGCAACCCGCCCTTGATGATCCTGCAAACCATTGGCGCCCAATTGGAAGGTGAACTGCCGGAAGACATGCTGCTGCTGGAAACACCGGTGTCCTCCCGGGGCCTGAAAAACACCCTGGGCCAGTTGCTGCGGCAGCAGCAGCCAGCCGTTCCCGAATCCGGCCCGCGTCCGACCAGCGGCTCGCCCCTGTCCCGATTGAATGTCATGGTGGTGGAAGACAATGCCGTGAACCAGTTGGTGATCGACTCCATTCTGCGCTCCCTGGGCATCCACGCCACTTTGCTCAATCACGGCGGGCAGGCGCTGGAGCAGGTAATGCAAACCCTGGGAGGCTGGGACGTGATCTTCATGGACTGTGAGATGCCGGTCATGGACGGCTATCAGGCCACCCGCGAGATCCGCCAGTTCGAGGCGGACCGGGAAGTGGATCCGAGCTGGATCATCGCGCTCTCCGCTCACGCCACCAATGACTATGTCCAGAAAGCGCGGGAAGCCGGCGTGGATGACTATCTCAGCAAACCGGTTTCGCGGGATCAGGTGATGGAAGCGCTGCAGCGCAACCGCGCCATCGCCAACCTGTAAGATCGGTCAACGCCGGGGCACGGACCGCGATCCGCCGGATGCCCCGCCCGAATCAGGCGTGAAAATAACCGCCATGGCCAGTATCATAGCCGGTCCGATTCCGTCCACGATGTAGTCTTCCATGAGCGACCAAACCCGTAAGATCCTGGTTACCAGCGCCCTGCCCTACGCCAATGGCCCGATTCATCTGGGCCACCTGCTGGAATACATTCAGACCGACATATGGGTGCGCTTCCAGAAATTGCGTGACGTCAACTGCCTTTATGTCTGCGCCGACGACGCTCACGGCACCGCCATCATGCTCAAGGCGCAGGAAAACGGCATCACGCCGGAGCAGCAGATCGCCCAGGTGAAAGCCGATCATGAACGGGATTTCGCCGACTTTCTGATCCGCTTCGATAACTACTACAGCACCCACAGCCCGGAGAACAAGGCGCTCTCCGAAATGGTGTTCCAGCGTAACAAGGACGCCGGCTACATCGTCGAGAAGACCATCACCCAGCTCTACGACCCGGAAAAGGGCATGTTCCTGGCCGACCGCTTCGTCCGCGGCACCTGCCCGAAATGCAAATCGCCGGATCAGTACGGCGACAACTGCGAGGTGTGTGGCGCCACCTACTCGCCGGCGGAGCTGATCGAGCCCTATTCCGCCATCAGCGGCGCCACTCCGGTGGAAAAGGAGGTCACCCAGTTATTCTTCGACCTGCCTCAGTTCGAACCGTTGCTGCGCGAATGGACCCGCTCCGGCTCCCTCCAGGAAGGCGTGGCCAATAAGCTTCAGGAATGGATGGAAGATCTGCAGCCCTGGGATATCTCCCGGGAGGCGCCCTACTTCGGCTTTGAAATTCCCGGCTATCCGGGCAAGTTCTTCTATGTGTGGCTGGACGCTCCGATCGGTTACATGGCCAGCTTCCAGAATCTGTGCGAGCGCGAGGGGCTGGATTTCGATGAATACTGGCAGTCGGACTCCAAGACCGAGCTGTATCATTTCATCGGCAAGGACATCATCAACTTTCACGGCTTGTTCTGGCCGGCGATGCTGGATGGCGCCGGGCTGCGCAAGCCCTCCGCCATCTACAGCCATGGCTTCGTCACCGTGAACGGCGCCAAGATGTCCAAGTCCCGCGGCACCTTCATCAAGGCCCGCACCTATCTGGAACATCTGGATCCGGAGTATCTGCGCTATTACTTCGCCGCCAAACTCAACAGCCGGGTGGACGACTTCGATCTCAACCTGACCGACTTCGCCCAGCGCGTGAATACCGATCTGGTCGGCAAGGTGGTGAACATCGCCAGTCGCACCGGTAACTTCGTCAAGAAATTCGGCGGTACACTGAGTGCCCAGTTGGATAATCCTTTGCTGGTGCGCGAAGCCCAGGAGGCGGCGCCCCGCATCGCCGAATTCTATGAACAACGGGAATTCGGCAAGGCAATGCGGGAAATCATGGCGCTGGCCGATCACGCCAACGGCTACATCGCCGACAAGGCCCCCTGGACCCTGGCCAAGGAAGAAGGCCGGGAGCAGGAAGTGCTGGCCGTGTGCACCACCGCTCTGAACGTATTCCGTCTGCTGACACTGTATCTGAAACCGGTACTGCCTGGCCTGGCGGAACGGGCGGAACAGTTTCTGGCGATCGACCCGATGACCTGGGCGGACACCGACAAGTTGCTCCAGGAGCACCCGATCAACAAGTTCACCCCTCTGATGGCGCGGGTGGACATGGCCCACATCGAAGCCATGCTGGAAGATTCCAAGGACTCCACACCGGCGCCGGCAGCCAAAAAGGAAGACAGCAAAGCGGCCGGAGCGGAGGACCGGGGTAACGATCACATTGACATCAAGGACTTCGGCAAGGTGGAGCTGCGCGTCGCCAGGGTCATCGAAGCATGCCATGTGGAAGGTGCCGATAAACTGCTGTGTCTGCGGCTGGACGTTGGCGCGCTCGGCGAACGTACCGTGTTTTCCGGCATCAAGGCCAAATACAGCCCGGAGCAATTGAACGGCCGTTTGCTGGTGCTGGTGGCCAACCTGGCGCCACGCAAGATGAAATTCGGTGTTTCCGAAGGCATGATTCTGGCCGCCGGCCCCGGTGGTGAGGATATTTTCCTGCTGTCCCCGGACAGCGGCGCCGAACCCGGTATGGAAGTGGGCTGAACAAAACGGTCATGGACGGTGGCTAAAAAAGGTTCATCGCGAAATAACGGGAATGTGGGCCTCCATCGGGGAGGCGGCTCCACAACGGCGGCCGCCGGCACAGAAGGGGCTACGAAGCCGCTGTGGGAGATTCTATGGTGCCCTGCAATGCTTAAAAGAGCTTTGCGGGGCAATATTCTTGTTGCTGCTTCATCAGGGCGAAGGCGGTGCGGGCGATCTTCCGGGCCAGGATGACCAA
>NZ_SNUA01000019.1 GCF_004360225.1 Alcanivorax sp. 24 | reverse complement strand
CGTCCGGCGTCCGGCGTCCGGCGTCCGGCGTCCGGCGTCCGGCGTCCGGCGTCCGGCGTCCGGCGTCCGGCGTCCGGCGTCCGGCGTCCGGCGTCCGGCGTCCGGCGTCCGGCGTCCGGCGTCCGGCGTCTTAGTTCCTGTCTGGCCGCTCCCGTTCGAATTGCACCGGACTGGGCCGTTTCTTCAGGCGTCGCTGCAGGGTGCGCCGGTGGATGCCGAGGGCGGCGGCGGCGTGGGAGATGTTGCCGCCGTGGGCATCCAGCACCCGTTGGATATGCTCCCATTCCAACCGTTGCAACGAAGGCGGAGAGTCTGGCAGGGATTCCATTTGCGCCGGGTCGCGCCGCAGCGCGTCAAGAATGTCGCCAGCGCCGGCGGGTTTGGTGAGGTAATTGTGGGCGCCGCGGCGGGTGGCGGCGACGGCGGCGGCGATGCTGCCGTAACCGGTCAGCACCAGAATCCGGCATTGGGGGAAATGCGTCAGGAGCGGGGTTATCAGATCAAGGCCGTTGTCGGCGCCCAGATTCTGGTCCAGTACCGCCGCGTCCAGGGTGGGCAGGGAGGCCATGCGCTCACGCGCCTGTTCCGCGTCCGCGGCCAGGGTCACGCTCAGGCCATGACGTTCCAGCGCCCGGCGGGTCTGTGTCGCCAGTAACTCGTCGTCTTCCACCAGCAGCAGTGTTTCAAGTTTCATAGCCGCTCCAACGGATGCGGGCCTGGGTCCATTGCCGGCTGAATTCCATTTCCAGCCGCGCGTCCAGATTCTCCAGGGTGCTTTCCACCAGCGCGAGACCAATGCCCATTCCTTCGCGGCCGGGACGCTCGGGGTGATCCGGACCGTCATCGCTGATCTGCAAATGCCATCCCGTCGGTGCCGTGCTCAACTCAATCGCCAGCGTGCCGGCGCCCGCGTCGATGGCGTTGTAGCCGAGATTGGCGAGTACTCGGAACCAGTCGCTGGCCTGTTTGAGCACGGCCTCGCCGGGACCCTGATGGCGGATTTCCAGGGTTGGTTGCAAGTGTCTCAGGTGCAGGCGCAGGCGGTCGATCAGAGCGCTGAAGTGGATGTCCTCGGGGACGTCATGGTGATCGGCCCGGCGCAGTTTGCCGGCCACTTGCCGGGCCAGCGCGTGGATCTGTTCCAGGTCGGCGCGGGTGGGATCGGGCAGCCCGGGCTCTTGCAGGGCGTTGTCGCTGATCATCACCAGGCTGCTCAACGGCGTGTTGAGTTCGTGGGCCTGATGGGCCAGCGTCGCCGCCACCTGATACATGCGCTCGCGGCGACCTGCCAGTTCCATGGCTTTCTCCTGCTGGCGTTGCTGCTGGCGAGTCAGTGCCTGGATTACCTGGCCGAGGATGGACAGTGTCACCGCCAGCGCTGCGAACGCCACCGCCATGCCGATATTGTGCAGGGCGCTCAGTTCCCGGGTCAGCGCGTGCAGAGCGGTGTGGGGGGCGGGCATGTGATGCCACTGGCTCACCGTCATGTAACCGGTCAGAGCCAGAATCAGCACCACGCCGTTGGCCATGGGCGGCAGTGTCATGCCGGCCATCAATACCGGTACCAGTAGATAGAAGGTCATCGGATTGCTGGCGCCGCCGAACAGTTGCACCACGGCGAGAAACAGCATCACGTCCATGGCCAGTTCCACCGCCAGCAGTCGCTGTTGTGGACGGGGGTCCAGGTTCAGCGTCAACAGTGTCAGCAGGTTGGGCAGCAGCAGCGCGCCCAGCCATAGCAGCGGGGTGAGCGATAGCGGTATCAGTGCCGAAAACTGGCGCAACACCAGCAAGGCCAGCGCGAGGGCGATCACCAGCATCGCCCGCAGCCAGAGCATGCGGCGGCGCCAGACTACGTAGGGAGGCAATCCGGTCATGGTCGCGATTGTACCTGGACCGGCGTGGAGGAGGTGCGGCTTTTTGCCACCGCCATCCCTGGCGGTGGCCCGCGGGCCGTCGTTGGCACGACGTCGTGAATCGTTCCGGACGATTCTTTTTGCCACCGCCATCCCTGGCGGTGGCCCTGCGGGCCGTCGTTGGCACGATGTGGTGAATCGTTCCGGACGATTCTTTTGCCACCGCCATGGATCCGGGTGCCTCATGCCGAGGGAGGGGAGCCGCCGGCTCTCCACGAGCTTTGACACTGGCTTCGAATCAACCCTGCTACGAAGCCGCCGTGGGAGCTGAGCTTGCTCGCGAATTGCGTGTCGATGTCGCGTACAAGCGAGCAGGCCCGAACCCCTGGGAGGGCGCCGGCTCGTGGATCGTGATCAGCGTGCCAGGGCTTCGCTTCAGCCGCCAGCGCGTTCCAGCACGGCGATGTAGTCGTCGTTCTTGCCGTGGCCGCGCATCACCTCGATCAGGGTCCGGCCCTTGTCGTCCTGGGCGCGCGGGTCCCGGCCCTGCTCGATAAAGAAGGCCAGGAAACGCTCGAAATCCTCCACGCGCAGGGCGCGATAGGCGCGCACCAGCACATGGAAATCGGCGTTCTCGCCTTCCTCGGGAGGCAGGTCCAGAAACAGTTTGATTTGCTCGTCGGTCATCGGCTCGCCGATGACTTTGCGTTTGTCCTTGCGTTCAGCCATGTCGTGTCACCTTGGGAATGCCGGTACGGAGTTGGCTCCGGGGGCGGGGGATTATAGGGCGTTGGGAGACGACTCGCATCTGCCGCGCGGAACGGGAGGGGAAGAAAGATAAAGGGAGGGAAGGAAAGCCTGGCCGCGAGACGTCCCGGCCAGGCCAGCGGATCAGCCCGCCATATCCTTGAGTTTTTTCAACGGACGGACTTTCACCATGGTGCGGGCCGGTTTGGCCGCGAAGGTGGTTTCCTGACCGGTGAACGGGTTGATGCCCTTGCGGGCCTTGGTCGCCGGCTTCTTCTGAGTGACGACTTTGATCAGGCCCGGCAGGGTGAACTGGCCGGCACCGCGCTTCTTCAGATGACCTTCCATGACCACGGCCAGCTCATCAAAGACGGCATTGACGTCTTTTTTGGTGAGGCCGGTGGTTTCACTGATCTGAGTCACGATCTGGGTTTTGGTCATCGGCTCGGCGATGGCTTTCACTGCTCGGGCCTTGGGAGTGGAGCTGGCGGTTTTCTTCACCGCTTTTTTCTTTGCAGCCATAGGATCGTTTACCCCTGTGTTTGATGACTTCCTGGAGAAGGTTGTTGAGTTGCTTCCCTGTCAGGGTACCCCTGGACTGCCTGACTCAGAGGCACGACTGAGCTGGTGCGCAGTCAGTTATATGCCAACGTTTCCCGACGTACAAGGCGTCTGGCACCTATTTTTTGCGGTGTTTGCCGTGCTTTGCCCGCTTTTTACAGATTAGTGGCCAGGCCGGCACCGAAAACGGGCGTTGCCGAAGCGCATGCCCCGCTTTCCGGCAACCCCGTCCGATGGCTCTTCACGCGCCGGATGGCATGGCCCGGCCGCCCTTGAATCGCTATACTAGCCGCCTTTTTCGGGCCCTGCCGGTGATGGGCCGGGGTCGGCCAAAACGAACTCAAGACTGGACTGTGGACATGCGAAGCCATTATTGCGGTGATTTGCGGGCCTCCCATGATGGGGAGACAGTGGAACTGTGCGGCTGGGTACACCGCCGCCGCGATCACGGCGGGGTTATTTTCCTGGACGTGCGTGACCGCACTGGTCTGGTGCAGGTAGTGTTCGATCCCGACACCGTGGACGCCTTCGCCCTGGCCGACAAGGTTCGTGGCGAATACGTGCTGAAAATCACCGGTCGGGTGCGGCTGCGTGACGAGGCGGTGCGTAATTCGCGCATGGCCACCGGCGATATCGAAGTACTGGGCAAGGCGCTGACCATTCTCAACGAGGCACAGACGCCGCCGTTCGAACTGGACGAGTATTCCGCCGCCGGTGAGGAAGTTCGGTTGAAGTACCGCTATCTGGACCTGCGCCGGCCGGAGGCGTTGCAACGGTTCCAATTCCGCTCCCGGCTGACTCACGCGGTGCGGGGTTTCCTGGAACAGGAAGGCTTCATGGACGTGGAAACGCCGGTGTTGACCCGGGCCACGCCGGAAGGGGCGCGGGATTATCTGGTGCCCAGCCGTACCCATGCCGGCAGCTTCTTCGCGCTGCCGCAGTCCCCGCAGCTGTTCAAGCAGTTGCTGATGGTGGCCGGTTTCGATCGCTACTATCAGATCGCCAAGTGCTTCCGTGACGAGGACCTGCGCGCTGATCGTCAGCCGGAATTCACCCAGATCGATCTGGAAGCGTCCTTCGTCGAGGAAGAGGACATCATGGGCGTGGCCGAGCGCATGGCCCGTACTCTGTTCCGTGAGTTGCTGGATGTGGAGTTGCCCGAGTTTCCGCGCATGACGTTCGCCGAGGCGATGCGCCGCTACGGTTCCGACAAGCCGGATCTGCGCGTGCCGATGGAACTGGTGGACATCGCCGATCTGATGGATGGCGTGGAATTCAAGGTGTTCGCCGGCCCGGCCAAGGATCCCAAAGGGCGGGTGGTGGCATTGAAAGTGCCTGGCGGCGCCGATCTGTCCCGCAAGGAAATCGATGAATACACCAAATTCGTCGGCATCTACGGCGCCAAGGGTCTGGCCTATGTGAAGGTCAACGACCTGGCCGCCGGCGCCGAAGGGCTGCAATCCCCGATTCTCAAATTCCTCACCGAGGACGCCATCAAAGGCATCCTGGAACGGACCGGGGCCGCCAGCGGCGATCTGATCTTCTTCGGTGCCGACAAGGCCAAAGTCGTTAATGAAGCGATAGGCGCCTTGCGGGTCAAGGTTGGCCATGAGCGTGGTCTGGCCGAGGGCGACTGGAAGCCGCTGTGGGTGGTGGACTTCCCCATGTTCGAGGAAGAAGACGGCCGCTATTATGCGCTGCACCATCCGTTCACCATGCCCAAGTGCGACCCGGAGGAATTGAAGAGCAATCCGGAAGGCGCGCTGTCACGGGCCTACGATATGGTGCTTAACGGCACCGAGCTGGGCGGCGGTTCCATCCGTATTCATCGCCCGGACATGCAGCAGACCGTGTTCGAGGCGCTGGGCATCGACGAACAGGAAGCACGCGAGAAATTCGGTTTTCTGCTCGATGCGCTGAAATATGGTGCGCCGCCCCACGGCGGTCTGGCCTTCGGCCTGGATCGCATGGTGATGCTGATGACCGGCAGTGATTCGATTCGTGAAGTGATCGCGTTCCCGAAAACCCAGACCGCGGCTTGCCTGATGACCAACGCGCCCTCGCCGGTGGACAATCAGCAGCTGCGTGAGGTGGGTATCAGCGTTCGTAAAGACAATAACTAGAGCGCCAGCAGGCTTGCACGCAACACGCCGGCACGCTGAAACCGCGGGCCTTGATGAACGGCGTGCAAGCGTGCCGGCGTGTTGCGTGCAAGCGGAGGTTCTCCATGGCAGGTCATAGTAAGTGGGCCAATATCAAGCACCGCAAGGCGGCTCAGGACGCCAAGCGTGGCAAGATCTTCACCAAGCTGATCCGTGAGATCACCGTGGCCGCCCGCATGGGCGGCGGCGAGATCAACGATAACCCGCGTCTGCGGGCGGCGGTGGACAAGGCGCTGACCAACAACATGACCCGGGACACCATCGACCGGGCGATCAAACGTGGTGCCGGCGGTGACGACAGCGCCAACATGGAAGAGATCACCTACGAAGGCTATGGCAAGGGTGGCGTGGCGGTGCTGGTGGAAACCATGACCGACAACGTCAATCGCACCGTGGCCGAAGTCCGTCATGCCTTCTCCAAGTTTGGTGGCAATCTCGGCACCAGCGGCTCGGTGGCGTTCCTGTTCACCAAGCGGGGTGAAATTTTCTTCGAGCCCGGAGTGGACGAAGAGAAGCTGATGGAGCTGGCCCTGGAAGCCGGCGCCGAGGACGTGGAAGAAAACGACGACGGCAGTTTCCTGGTGGTGACTGCCGCGGACCGCAGCTTCGGCGATGTGATCGATGCGCTCAAGGCGGGTGGCCTGGAGCCGGTGGATGCCGAGGTGACCATGCATCCGTCAACCAGCGCGGAGATGGACGCCGACACCGCCGAGACCGTGGGCAAGATGGTTGATCACCTGGAAGACCTGGACGACGTGCAGAACGTCTATACCAACGCGGAGTGGCCGGAGCAATAACAGACGGCATTCACGCCTGCACGCAACACGCTTGCACGCCATGCTTGCCGGCCCAGTAGCGAGACGGGAAGGGCTGATTGCTCGGCAAGTCAGTCATCGCCGGTACGCTATTGCTTGGGGTTTTGCGTGCAAGCGTGTTGCGTGCAAGCGTGCTGGCGCCCGTACGCTTGTACTGGACATAAGAACAGCGGAAAGGTTATATGAGGCAGGTAACGGCTACCTGCCTTTTTATTAGGTCATTTATGACAATTCTGTTAGGCATTGATCCCGGCTCCCGGCACACCGGTTACGGTGTCATCGAGCAACTGGGCAATCGCAGCCGGGCCTTGACCTTCGGCACCATCAGTACCAGCGGTGAGGAGATCGCGCCACGCCTGGGGCAGATTTTCACCGGGCTGAGCGACCTGCTGACCCAATACCAGCCGGAGGAAATCAGTATTGAAAAGGTCTTCATGGCGCGCAACGCGGATTCCGCGCTGAAGCTCGGGCAGGCCCGGGGCGCCGCGTTGGCGGCGTTGGTGCAAAGCGGTGCGCCGATATTCGAGTACTCCGCCCGCCAGGTGAAGCAAGCGGTGGTCGGGCGGGGTGGTGCCGAAAAGGTTCAGGTGGCGGAAATGGTCCGGCATTTGCTGGGTTTGGACAAGCGCCCGCAAGCGGATGCCGCCGATGCGCTGGCCATCGCCTTGTGCCATGCGCACATGCGCGTATCAATGGCGCGTATCGCCGGTGCCAGTGCGGTAAGACGAAGACGGATACGATGATCGGACAACTCAAAGGACAACTGCTGGGAAAAAGACCGCCCTGGCTACTGTTGGATGTGGGCGGCGTGGGCTACGAAGTGGAAGCGCCGATGACGGTGTTCTATGACTTGCCGGAAGTGGGGGCGTCGTTGACGTTGCACACTCATTTCGTGGTTCGCGAGGATGCCCAACTGCTGTATGGCTTCAACAGCCGGTACGAGCGCGAACTTTTCCGCAGCCTGATCAAGGTTAACGGTGTCGGCCCGAAAATGGCGCTGGCGATCCTTTCCGGTATCGAAGCGGATCGGCTGGCTGCCTGTATCCGTGATCAGGATACAAGCTCCCTGGTGAAAGTGCCGGGTATCGGTAAGAAAACCGCCGAGCGTCTGGTCATCGAGATGTCCGACCGCCTGGATAAGCTGGAAGGCGCGCCGGCGATGCCGCCGGGGCTGGTGTCACAATCCGGCGCCAGTGGCGTGCGCGACGACGCCGTGGCGGCGCTGGAAGCTCTCGGCTATCGCAACAAGGACGCGGTGGCGGCGGTGGCTCGCGCGGCGGAGGCTGGAGAGGAGACCAGCGAAGGTCTTATTCGCCGGGCTTTGCGTGGTCTGGCAAAGTAACTAAAGCGTGACGCCCGGACACCACGACCCTGAAGCAGGCTGCTCAGGCCCTATTAAAGAAGGTGTAATGTCACCATGGACAATGATCGCCTGATTTCCTCCAACGCTTCGGATCCCCGGGAAGACCAGCAGGACCGGGCGATCCGGCCCGCCAACCTGGCTGATTACAACGGTCAGCCCAAGGTCCGGGAACGGCTGGAAATCTTCATCGACGCCGCCCGCGGGCGCGGCGAAACCCTGGATCACACCCTGATTTTTGGACCGCCGGGGCTGGGGAAAACCACGCTGGCCCATATTATCGCCCGGGAAATGGGCTCGGAATTGAAGTCCACCTCCGGCCCGGTATTGGAAAAAGCCGGGGATCTGGCCGCCATCCTCACCAATCTGGAGGAGGGGGATGTGCTGTTCGTGGATGAGATCCACCGTCTGTCACCGGTGGTGGAAGAGATCCTCTATCCGGCCATGGAAGACTTTCAACTGGACATCATGATCGGTGAAGGGCCGGCGGCCCGTTCCATCAAACTGGATCTGCCGCCGTTCACCCTGGTCGGCGCCACCACCCGCGCCGGGTTGCTCACCGCGCCGTTACGTGACCGTTTCGGTATCGTTCAACGCCTCGAGTTCTATAACGTCGACGACCTCTCTCGTATTGTCGCCCGGTCCTGCGACATCCTGGCGATTCCCGTGGATGACGATGGTGCCCGGGAGGTGGCGCGCCGCTCCCGGGGCACGCCGCGGATCGCCAACCGGCTGCTGCGGCGGGTGCGGGACTATGCCGAGGTGAAGGGCGACGGTCGCATCGTCGGACCGGTGGCGGAAGCGGCGCTGGATATGCTGGAGGTGGACAGTCATGGTCTCGACGGTACCGACCGCCGGTTGCTGAACATGATGATGCATAAGTTTGATGGCGGGCCGGTGGGGCTGGACTCGTTGGCGGCGGCGCTCAACGAGGACGCCGGAACCCTGGAAGAAGTGGTGGAACCCTATCTGATTCAGCAGGGGTTCATACAACGCACGCCGCGAGGCCGGCAAGTGACCAACCACGCCTGGCGTCACTTTGGGTTGCGTCGCCCGGGAAGTGATGGGGATTTGTTTAATGACTGAAAAATCTTCGACGGATCAGGACTTTGTCCTACCGGTGCGGGTCTATATCGAAGACACTGACGCCGGCGGTATCGTCTATTACGTGAACTATCTGAAATTCATGGAACGGGCCCGTACCGAGTATTTACGCTCCCTGGGTTACCAGCATTACGGGTTGTCCGAGGAGAACTATCAATTCGTGGTGCATTCCTGCCAGGTGCGCTATCACAGTCCGGCGCGTATTGATGACGCCCTTGGCGTCACCGCAGGACTGCGCCACCTGGGCAAGGCAACGCTGTTGTTTGCCCAACAGGTGCGCCGCGGAGAGCAGCTTCTGTGTGAAGCGGAAATCAAAATAGCCTGCGTCAGTGCCGACGGTATTCGCCCGAAAGCGTTGCCGGCGCCGCTGTATCAAAGATTCAAGGCCGAATATCGAGGAGAACGGGCCAATGATTGAAGCCTCCGACATGTCCATTGCTTCCCTGGTGCTGCATGCCGGGCCGGTGGTGAAGGCGGTAATGCTGGTGTTGCTGTTCGCCTCTCTGTTCTCCTGGTATGTGATCATCACCCGCTACCGGGTGTTGAACCGGGCGCGGAAAGCGGGGCAGGCATTCGAGGAAAAGTTCTGGTCCGGCGGTGATCTCGCCTCGCTATACAATCAGGTGCGCAAGAAGCCGGATCCGGACTCCGGCAGCGAAGCCATTTTTCGTGCCGGCTTTCAGGAATTCGTACGCTTGTCCAAGACCTCCCGCGACAGTGACGCGGTCATGGACGGTGCTCAACGGGCCATGCGCGTGGCGATGCAACGCGAGGAGGCGCGGCTTTCGCGCTATCTGCCGTTCCTGGCCACGGTGGGCTCCACCAGTCCCTATGTCGGTTTGTTCGGCACCGTTTGGGGCATCATGCATTCCTTTCGCGCGCTGGCCAACGTGACCCAGGCCACTCTTAGCGTGGTGGCGCCGGGGATCGCCGAGGCGCTGGTGGCCACCGCCATCGGCTTGTTCGCGGCGATTCCGGCGGTGGTGGCCTACAACCGCTACGCTGCGCTGACCGATTCGCTGATGGGTAACTGCGAAGTGTTCGCCGAGGAATTTTCCGCTGTTCTCCACCGCCAGGCCCATAGCCGGGAGGAGTAGATCGTGGCCCGATATCGACCTGCTTCAGGCATGCGCATGCGCGCTCCACGCAAACTCTCCTCGGAGATGAACGTGGTGCCCTACATCGACGTGATGCTGGTACTGCTGGTGATCTTCATGGCCACCGCGCCGATGATGACCCAGGGAGTGTCCGTGGACCTGCCCCAGGCCAACAGCGCGCCGCTGCCAACGGAAAATGACGAGCCGGTGATGATCGCGGTGGCCGCCGATGGGGGCTACTACATTAATGTCGGTGACGATAGTGAAGCCGCCACTGATCTGGAAGCCTTGACCCAGCGGGTTATCGCCATTCACAACGAGAAGCCGGAAACCCTGTTTCTGGTACGCGGTGATCAGAACGTACCGTATGGCAAGGTAGTGGTACTGATGTCGGAGCTGCAAGGCGCCGGCGTCACCAAGCTGGGCCTGGTGACCGACCCGGCGGAGTTGCCATGAGTGATCGCGGGGTAGGCGCGGGGTTGTCCCTGTTCCTGC
The DNA here is from genome assembly GCF_004360225.1 of Alcanivorax sp. 24. Lineage (GTDB taxonomy): Bacteria > Pseudomonadota > Gammaproteobacteria > Pseudomonadales > Alcanivoracaceae > Alloalcanivorax > Alloalcanivorax xiamenensis. Next base: position 68,278 of record NZ_SNUA01000019.1, on the reverse strand, counting down.
ACCTGTTGGTGCTGGGCATGGTGTTGTTTACCTGGACCTCCGAGCCGGAACTGCGCCGTCCCCCGAAAATTCCCCCTCATGTGATGGCGGTGGTCACCGATCAGACCGAGCGGTCAGCGGCACCCACCCGTCCGGAGCCGAAGGAAGAGCCGCCGGCGCCCAAGCCGCGGCCAAAACCCGAACCGAAACCGGAGCCCAAACCGAAACCGGAGCCCAAGCCGAAACCGGAGCCCAAGCCGAAATCGGAGCCCAAACCCAAACCGGAACCTAAGCCCGAGCCCAAGCCGCAGCCGAAACCCGAGCCGAAGAAACCGGAGCCGAAGCCGGAACCCAAACCGAAGCCGGCCCCGCCACCCAAGTTCGAGCAGCCGGACATGGAGGAATTGCTGGCCCGGGAACGCCTGGAGATGGCGCGACAGGGCAAGAAGCAGGATCGGGAAAATCCTGGCAGCGGCGATCCGGACAGCAAGGTGGAACAGGAAACCGCCAGCTATATTGATGCCATCTCCTCGGCGGTGGCCAAGCGCTGGCGTATCCCCGGCAACTACCGTAACCGCAACGACATCAGTACCCGGATACGTATCCGTATGGTGCCTGGGGGTGACGTGGTCAACGTGGAAGTGGTCAAGTCCAGCGGTTACCCGGACTTCGATGATTCCGTGGTCAAGGGCGTGCAACTGGCCAGCCCTCTGCCGGTGCCGAAAGGTGACGGTTTTGAAGCGTTCCGAACGCTAGTGCTCGAATTCGAACCTGGAGATGCCAAATGAAGCGACTGATACTGGCCCTGGTCCTGGCGACACTGACGGTGGCCGCGCGGGCCGAGCTGTTGATCAAGGTGACCGAAGGGCGGGTGGATGCGGTGCCGATCGCCATCGTGCCGTTTGATGGAGACAACGAGGCGCCGGAGCAGGTGTCCGCCATTGTTGAGGCGGACCTGCACCGTAGTGGTCAGTTCAAGCCGTTGCCGGTCAAGAACATGCTCAGCCGGCCACACACCAAGGATGCGATCATTTACCGGGATTTTCGTGTGCTTGGCCAGGAGTATCTGGTGATCGGCCATACCAAGCCGCGCGACGACGGTCGCTATGAGGTGACTTACGGCCTGTATGACGTGGGCCGCCAGCGGGAGCTGTTCAGTGAAAGCTACAGCCCGACCAAAGCACAGTTACGGGATGTGGCTCATGCCATTTCCGATCGCATTTATGAGGAGCTCACTGGTATTCCCGGGGCTTTTTCCACCAAGATTCTCTACGTCACCCATAACCGTGGCGCCAAGCTTCCGTATCAGCTGCAGTACGCCGATGCCGATGGCCACCGGGTGAAGACCATCCTGTCCAGCGGCGAGCCGATCATGAGCCCGTCCTGGTCTCCGGATGGCAGCAAGATTGCTTATGTATCCTTCGAAAACAACGGTAAACCGAACATTTATGTGCATGATCTGGCGTCCGGGCAGCGCTCGGTGGTAAGCCGGGAGCGGGGTATCAACGGTGCTCCGTCCTGGTCACCGGACGGCCAACGTCTGGTGATCACGTTGTCCAAGGACGGTAATCCGGAACTGTATATGGTCAATGTGAGCGGCGGCGGGTTGACCCGGCTGACGGACAACTACGGTATTGATACCGAGGCGCGCTGGATGCCGGATGGGGAACATGTGGTGTTTACATCCAGCCGCTCCGGCGGCCCGCAGATCTACATGCTCAACGTTAATGACCGCTCCGCCCGGCGGGTTTCCTTCGAGGGTAATTACAACGCCCGCCCGGATGTCACTCCGGATGGCCGGTATCTGGTTTACGTACATCGTCGCAATGGCAGTTTCAACGTCGGTGTGCAGGACCTGCAGAGGGGTACGTTCGATATTGTGACTCAGACCAATATGGATGAGTCACCCAGTGTTGCGCCTAATGGAAGTATGGTAATTTACGGTACGCAACGTCGCGGCACGGGGGTCCTGGAGGCCGTATCCATCGATGGCAGAGTCAAGGTAGAGCTGCCGTCGAAGGAAGGGGAAGTCAGGGAACCGGCCTGGTCGCCGTTTCTGTAGATGCTGACTCGCATCTCAGGTGTCTGGCCCAGGGTGAGCCACGCGTCAGCGTAGTCACTGACGGGCCGGGGACGGATGCGGAGGTTTCTCCATAAACGGGTCTCAGTGTTCGAAATTACAGGAAATTAATCAGGAGTTTTGTCATGCGTTCATTCGTCAATCCTTTGTTTGCCGTCATTCTGGCCGGTGTTCTTGCCGCCTGTTCCAGCACGCCCACCGAGCAGGACACGTCCGCCACGGACACCTCCGGCATGGATTCCCAGACCGGCACCACTCAGCCGGTTGAGCGTCCCGAGTCCACCCGTCCTGACACCAGCAGTGTTCCGCTGACCGCGGATAACTTCCATAACCATCCGTCCAACTACGACGGCACCACCGATACTCGTGTGATCTACTTCGCATTTGATAGCAACACCGTTCCGGCGGCTGCTTTCGAAACCCTGCGCGCTCACGCGACTTACCTGAAGAACAACGCCAACGCCAAGCTGCGCCTGGAAGGCCACGCTGATGAGCGCGGTACCCGTGAGTACAACGTTGCTCTGTCCGAGCGTCGTGCTCAGGCGGTGCAGAAGTTCCTGCGCGTTCAAGGCGTATCCTCTTCCCAATTGGAAGTGGTGTCCTATGGTGAAGAGAAGCCGGCCGCCTTTGGTCACAGCGAAATGGACTGGGCGAAAAACCGTCGCGTTGAACTGAACTACGTGTCAGGCCGTCCGTAAGCCATGATGTTTAAGCAGGCCATCCATAGACTCGGAACACATGGGGTTATCGGTGCCCTGCTTACGGGGGCCGTGATTACTGCGCAGGCGCAGACCGGCCCTCTGTCCGTGGAAGACCGTGGCGGTTCCCGCAGCGGTGCTCGCACCGTCACCGCGGAACCCGCTGGCGGTGATGACGGTGTGATCATGCTGATGCAACAAATGCAGCAGTATGAAGAACAACTCCAGGATCTACAGGGCCAGATCGAACGTTTGCGCCACGAGGTGGACCGGCTCAAAGCCGCCGAGCGTGAGCGCTACCTGGACCTGGATACCCGAATCAATGCTCTGGTGGAGAACACCGCGCCGGCCCCGGCCGACGAGGACGCCACCGGGGAGGATGGGCAAGGTGAAGGGCCGGCGGATCCGCAAGCGGATCGCCAGGCCTACAACGACGCTCAGCGCAAACTGCTGGAGCGCGACTTCGAAGGCGCCGTATCGGCCCTGGAAGCCTATCTGGAAGAGTACCCGAACGGCAGCTACCGTCCGCAGGCCCATTTCTGGCTGGGTGAATCCTACTCCAATCTGAAGTCGCCCAGACTGACCCAGGCCCGGGAGCAGTTTTCCAAGGTGGTGGATGATTATCCCGATCATGACCGGGCGCCCACCAGTCTGTACAAACTGGCCAGCCTGCAGGCTCGGGGCGGCAGTACCGTCCAGGCCCGGGATACCCTGAAGCGTTTGCTCAAGCAGTATCCGGACTCCTCCGAGGCGGAACTGGCCAAGGCCATGCTCAAGCAATTGGGCAACTGAACCGCCCGCCCGGCGCCGGGGAGCCCCCCGGCGCCTTCCCTGTGTTAGAATGCGCGCCATTCCGGGGCTCGATCCCGACCCCGAATAATTCCGCCCTGTTCCGGGCGGCCATCCGTATCCGCCAACAATGAACATGAAGAGCCGCGGCGCAACCCGTATTCACCGCCGGTCAGGAGCCACAGTGGAACTGCGTATCACCGAGATCTTTCATTCTCTGCAGGGAGAAGCCCGCAGCGTGGGACGGCCCACCGTCTTCGTGCGGCTGACCGGCTGCCCCCAGCGTTGCGTCTGGTGTGATACGGAATACGCCTTTCAGGGCGGGCAAAAGTGGTCGCTGGACGATATTCTCGAGACCGTGGATGGCTACGGCGCCGGCTACGTCACCGTGACCGGCGGGGAACCGCTGGCGCAGCCCAACTGCCTGCCGTTGCTGACGCTCCTTTGCGACCGGGGCTATGAAGTGAGCCTGGAAACCGGCGGCGCCATGGACATTGCCGGGGTGGACGAGCGCGTCTCGGTGGTGATGGATCTGAAGGCGCCGGGCTCCGGCGAGCAGCACAATAACCGGTTGGAGAACATTCCTCTGCTGCGGTCGAACCATCAGGTGAAGTTCGTGCTGGCGGACCGTCGCGACTACGACTGGGCCCGCTTCATGCTTGATCAGCACCAGTTGGCGCGGCGGGTGTCCGATGTGCTGTTCTCGCCGGTGCAGGGCCAGTTGGCGCCACGGGACCTGGCGGACTGGATCGTGCGGGACCGTTTGCCGGTACGCTTCCAGATCCAACTGCATAAATTATTGTGGAACGACGCTCAGGGGCGCTGACGCCCGGGAACGATTATGACGGAGAAGACAACATGAGCACCGCCGTGGTACTGCTGTCCGGGGGCTTGGATTCCGCCACCTGTCTGGCCATGGCACGGGCTGAAGGGCACCGCTGTCACACCATCGCCTTCGACTACGGCCAGCGCACCCGCTCGGAATTGAAAGCCGCTGAGCGGATTTCCCGCGCGCTGGGCGCGGAGTCCCACCGGGTGATCGACCTGGGGCTGGGTAACATCGGCGGTTCCGCGCTCACTGACCATGACATCGCGGTACCCGAAGACGTGGCGGAAGAAGAGGGCGACGGCATTCCGGTGACCTATGTGCCGGCGCGCAACACGGTGTTTCTGTCGCTGGCGCTGGGCTTGGCGGAAGTCCTGGAAGCCGATGTCATTTATATCGGCGTCAACGCGGTGGATTATTCCGGCTACCCGGATTGCCGGCCGGCGTTCATCGAAGCGTTTCAGAACCTGGCCAACCTGGCCACCAAAGCCGGCGTGGAAGGGCATCCGATCCGGATCGCCACGCCGTTGATGGATTTGTCCAAGGCGGATATCGTTCGGGAAGGGACCCGGCTGGGGCTGGATTATGGTCTCACCGTGTCCTGCTATCAGGCCGACGACGAGGGGCGAGCCTGTGGACGTTGCGACAGTTGCCGGCTGCGCCGTCAGGGCTTCGAGGAAGCATTGGTCAAAGATCCGACAAAGTATCAGGGGAAGTAAAAAAATCCCGGTTTCCCCCTTGTCATGCCGAAATAAATCCGTATTATTTGCGCCTCGTTCGACGGGTCGTTAGCTCAGTTGGTAGAGCAGTTGGCTTTTAACCAATTGGTCGTAGGTTCGAATCCTACACGACCCACCAATTTCCAAGAGGGCTGCCGCCAGGCAGCCCTTTTTTTTATGACCGCCGTCAGCATGGGGTGGTTTTGCGACAGTGGAATGACGATTGCCGCCGTTTTCTCCTTGTTGACCTCTCCTTTTTTCTTTATTGAAAATAATTCTTATTAACTATATCTTGCGCCGATCGGAATCCGGCGCCAGGAGAGGCGTGGCCGACGACGGAGACAGCCATGACATACCCGATCAATGCCACCGCCCGGCGCTTTTCGCTGGCGGCCCTGAATGAGCTGGGTGCCCGGTATGGCGTGGACTATCGGCTCGTGGAGCGCTCCGCTGGCGGCGCCGGCGTGCTTGAAGGCGAGGTGGACCAGCAGGCACTGGACTTCGGCGGCACCCTGGTGTTGTCCCGAGTGCGTTCCCTGCAAGCGTATCAGGCCCGCTCCAAGACCGAGTTCTGTCTCTCCGTTGCGGTATTGATGCAGGGAGAGGCGATGATCGGGACCGAACAGGGTCGCCGCCACCGGCTGGCGGGAGATCTGGCGATCACCATGCTGGACCGGGGAGACACCTCGATCCTGGCGGAACATCCGCGGGCACCGACCTTGCAGGGGTTGAATTTGTCGCTGAGGGATCCGGATGGTCTTGGCGATGAGCGGTTGCAAGAGCGGCTGTGGGGGCTGCGCCGTGTCGGGCGCACTCGCCTGACGACCTGGCGTATGCCGTCTTACCTGCAGCAGAGCCTGCTGACCCTGATGAACGGAACCTGGCGGGGTGATCTGGCGGCATTGCACCGGGAAGGTGTGGCACTGCAATTGCTGGCGCATGCGCTGTCCGGTCTGGATACCGCCGACCACACCCCCACCTTGTCGGCAAGGGACCGGCGTCTGTTGCAGCGGGTGTTCGAACGTCTCCAGGAGCAGCCAGAGCGGGAGCACTCGCTGGCCTCACTGGCGGCGCTGGCGTGCATGAGCCCGAGTGCGTTGCGCGCCAAATTCCCTCAGGCCTACGGTCAGACCGTGTTTGCCTGCCTGAGGGAGCGCAGGCTGACGCTGGCCCGTCAGTATCTGGAGCAGGGGGTGTCGGTACAGCAGGCGGCCCATTTCGTCGGCTACCGACATGCCAGCAACTTCACCACGGCGTTTCGTGCCCACTTCGGTATGCCGCCACGGCAGTGGCTACGCCGCTGAGTTCCCGTCCCCCAGCGTGTCGCATAGTTTTTTCAGCATTGCGCATACCCGCGATCAGCCTCAATGAAGAACAATTCTCATTTCATGTTGATTGCTTTGTAGGAAGGAGAACGGTTCATGGGGCGTCGATTCGACGGTATGAGGGGACGCTGGTGCTTCGGTCTGGCCATGGTCACGGCCGGCGGCGTGGTATCCGCACCGGTTTACGCACAATCTCAGGAAGAAGAACCACGGGCATTGGCGCCGGTCAAGGTCTCCGCCGGCGATCTTTCTCTGGAGAACAGCAGTGAACAGCGCGGCGGTTACACCCTGGGCGCCACCGTCAGCGCCACCGGACTGTTGCTGTCGCCGCGGGAGACGCCGCAATCCGTGAGCATCGTTACCCGGGAACAGATCGAGGACCAGGGGCTGGTCAGCACCCGCGAAGTGCTTGAGCAGGCGCCGGGTGTCTCAATGATCCGGAGCGACAGCAACCGCTACGCGTTTTCTTCCCGGGGGTTCTCCATTCGGCAATTCCAGTTCGACGGTCTGCTGACCCCGATTTCCAATTTCTGGAACTTTGGGGCCACTGACCTGGATGCGGCTATTTACGACCGCGTTGAGGTGATCCGCGGCGCCACCGGTCTGATGTCCGGCGCTGGTGAGCCGTCCGCGCTGGTGAATTTTGTGCGCAAGCGTCCGGGGAGGGAGTTCGCCGCTAGTGGCGCGGTGTCGACGGGGTCCTGGGACGCGCGCCGGGCGGAACTGGACCTGACCATGCCGCTTACCGAGGACGGTCGTGTGTCCTCCCGGGTGGTGGCGGTGCGTGACGACAGCGAAAGCTACATGCGGGTATTCGACGATGACCGCCGTACCCTGTATGGCGTGATCAGTGCGGAGCTGTCACCCAGCACGCTGCTGGTGGCGGGCGTGGAGTACCAGGATAACCATAGTAACGGCATGGGGGCGGGGTTTCCCATGTTTTATAGCGATGGCTCCCGCACCGATTTTCCCCGGTCCGTGGTCAATACCACCGACTGGTCCCAATTTGGCACCACCTCCACCACCGGTTTCATGGACCTGACCCACGCCCTTGGTAACGGCTGGCAACTGCGCGGCGCGTTCAGCTACAACGATGGCGATTACGACATGGAATATCTGTTTCGTGGCGGTTACCCCGACCCGGATACCGGCGAAGGCATGACCGGCTCGTTCCTCAATTACCGTGGTGATCGCCAGTATTATCAGATGCACCTGACCGCCACCGGGCCGGTGGAGTGGTTCGGGCGCATTCATGAGGTGTCGCTGGGCTGGATGCGGGTCAAGGACGATTATGTGATGCGAGCGGCTTATCCGGTGGCCAGTCCGGATGTGGGCAGCTTCTTTGACTGGCGTGACAGTCGGGTGCCACGACCAGTCTGGGGGGATTATTCCAACGTCGATGACAGTGTGATTCGTCAGAATGGGGGCTATGTGGTCACCAGGTTGTCATTGGCCGATCCTCTGCACGCCATTCTGGGGGCTCGTATCAGCCAGTGGGAAATCGATCAGGTTTATTTCGGCACACCCACGGATTATCGGGTCAGCGATGAAATCACGCCCTATGCCGGTTTGATCTACGACCTTAATGATGTCTACTCGGCATACGCCAGCTACACCCAGATCTTCCAGCCGCAAAACAATCGCGATCCGCAAGGTGACCTGCTCGACCCGATTCACGGCAACAGCCAGGAACTGGGGCTCAAGGCCGGCTGGGCCGGTGGGCGGTTGACCGGTGCGGTGTCGGTGTTCCGTACCGAGCAGGACAACCTGGCCGAGGAGATCCCGGGAGTCTCGCTGCCGGGGCAGCCGGACCAGCCGGCTTATCGAGCCACTTCCGGAGCCACCGTGGAGGGGGTCGATCTGGAACTGACCGGCGAACTGACGCCACACTGGCATGTTTCCACCAGTTATACCCATTTCACCGCCAAGGACGCCGACGGGCAGACACTCAACCGCACCCAGCCGCGCAGTCTGTTCAAGCTGTTCACCCGTTATCAGCCGCCGGTGGAGCGCCGTTTGACGTTGGGGGCTGGCGTGGACTGGCAAAGCGGCTTTTCCCGCTATACCTCGAGTCGTGTGCCGGTGGTGGGACGAACCAAGGTGGAGCAGGGCAGTTACGCTCTGGTCAATGTCATGGCTCGTTATCAGATCACGCCGGAGTTGAGCGCCACGGTGCGGTTGAACAACGCCTTCGACAAGACCTATTACACCAATGTGGGTTTCTACGATCAGGCCTGGTGGGGAGAACCGCGCAATGTGACGCTGTCGCTGCGCATGGCTTTGTAGTCCGGTCTCGGGGAACCATGGAACGCGGTTTCCGGCTCTGTTTTTATATGCATAAAATGCATTATTGTGAGCCTGGGGGGCAGCAAATCCGGGGCGCCTGGCGTTTTACACCATACTCTTGACGGCACCCGCCGTGACCCCTTCTTTGGCTGTGGTATGATTCGCCCCCCCGGTGGCACCAACATCCTTGATCGTCACCGGGACAGCGACGAGGGTCCGATCCGGACCGATTGTCGGCTTTCCGATCCTCACACGGGGCGGCGATGCGATATGAGTGCTCAGGCGAAAGAACTGGTCCGCTCCCATCTGGCCCATGCCGATGGCGAGCAGGAGATGACCCGGGAACAGCGGGAATTCTACCGCGAGCGGATTAAAGAGAAGTTACAGGCCCGCGACGCGGTGATGGTGGCGCACTATTACACCGATCCGGAGATCCAGGCGCTGGCCGAGGAAAGCGGCGGCTGCGTGGCGGATTCCCTGGAGATGGCCCGCTTCGGCAAGGAGCATCCAGCCAGCACCCTGATCGTGGCCGGCGTGCGGTTCATGGGCGAGACAGCGAAGATTCTCAGCCCGGAAAAGCGGGTGTTCATGCCCACCCTGGAAGCTACCTGCTCTCTGGATATCGGTTGTCCGGAGGATGAGTTCGCCGCCTTCCGCGAACAGCATCCGGACCGTACCGTGGTGGTTTACGCCAATACCTCGGCGGCGGTGAAAGCCCGGGCGGACTGGGTGGTGACGTCGTCCATCGCGGTGGAATTGATCGAGTATCTGGACCAGCGCGGCGAGAAGATTCTATGGGCGCCGGATCAGCACCTGGGCGCCTATGTGCGCGACAAGACCGGTGCCGATGTGCTCTGTTGGGACGGCGCCTGTATCGTCCATGAGGAGTTCAAGGCGCGCGGTGTGGAAGACCTGAAAGCCGCCCATCCCGGCGCCGCCGTGCTGGTGCACCCGGAATCGCCGGCCTCGGTGGTGGCCATCGCCGATGTGGTGGGCTCCACCTCGCAGCTGATCAAGGCGGCCACCGAGATGCCCAACGACACCTTCATCGTCGCCACCGACAAGGGCATCTTCTACAAGATGCAGCAACTGGCGCCGGAGAAGACCTTCATCGAAGCGCCCACCGCCGGCAGTGGCGCCACTTGCCGCAGTTGCGCCCATTGCCCGTGGATGGCGATGAATGGCCTGGAAAATACTCTGGCGGTGCTGCAGGACGAAAACGGTTGCGGGCAGGAAATCTTTGTCGATCCGGACCTGGCCCGGCGTGCCATGGTGCCCCTGGACCGGATGCTGGATTTCGGCAAGAACCTGAAACGCTGATCGAATGGGTGGCGGTTCCGGGGTGGTATCCCGGACCGCCGTCAAAATTCCTCTTCGGAAAGCCGATCCATTTCCTTGAGACGCGCATTCAAGGCACTGCGCAGGGCGAACTGTCCGCTGGCTTCCTTGAGGGCGAACTGCATTTGTTGTTTGGCCTCGCGGTCCCGGCCACGCAGGAAGGCGTATTCGGCCCGGCCCCGATGGGCGCGCGCCAGTTCCCCGCTGTTGCCCCAGGCGTCCGCCGCCATGGACCACAGTGTGGGATCGTCCGGACGCTGCCGTAACAACGGTTCCAGCACCGGTACCGCTTTTTCCGGTTGCCTGGAATACAGGTAGGCCCGTGCCAGCAGTACCGAGCTGGGGTAGCCCTCCGGGTTGATCTTCTGCACCCATTGGGCCATCTCGATGGCACGGCGATAGTCGCCTTCCGCCAGCGCCACTTCCGCCAGGCCCAGCGGGTACCACAGTTCGGTCCGGTCCTGCTGGCGCAGTTGTTCCAATTGGCGCCGGGCCAAATCATACTTTTTATCGTACAGGGCCGACATGGCGAGGCCGTAGCGGGCCGCTTCCTGCTGTTTGGCGTCACCATTCTTCAGTCGCTTCTGGAAATAAGCTTCGGCGCGTTGGTAATCGTCGAAGAAGGACGCCTGAATACGGGCGCGGACCAGCTCAAAGGCCAGGGAGGTTTCCTGCTTCGGGTGGGGTAGATTGCGGGCGCGGGCGCGGCTGTCCGCCACCCGGCTTTCGGTGACCGGGTGAGTGAGCAGGAACTCCGGTGGATCGCCGGCGAATTGCTGTTGTTCCACCAGCCGTTCGAAAAAACGGGGCATGGCGTTCGGGTCCAGACCCGCCGAGACCAGGGTTTGCATGCCGACCCGGTCCGCCTCGCGCTCGTGGTGGCGGGAGTAGGCCAGCTGGGACTGAATCACGCCTGCCTGAGTGGCGGCCATACCGGCCATGCCGGCTTGCGCGTCACCCGCCACGGCCAAGGCGATGCTGGCCAGCATCGCCGCCAGCATGGCGATGTTGGTGCGCTGGGAATCCACATAGCGGCGGGTAAAATGACGTTGACTGACGTGGGCGATTTCGTGCGCCACCACGCTGGCCACCTCATCCATGGAGCCGGCGTTGAGGAACAGGCCGGCGTTGAGGCCGATGACGCCGCCGGGTACCGCGAAAGCGTTGATGGCCTGGCTGTTGATCACCACGATGGAGAGATTGGGTTCATGCAGATCGCTGAATGAGGCCAATCGATAAACCAGGTTCTCCACATAGTCTTGTACCAGCGGATCGGTCATGATCGGTGTCTTGCCACGCAGACCTCGCAGCCAACTGCGGCCCAGCCGGTACTCCTGGTCCGTGGACAGCAGCGCCGCCGCCGGGTCACCGAGATCGGGCAGATCCTGGGCGCGGCCGGGTGGCGCGGCGAGCACCACCACCAGACAGAGTATCAGAGCGTGCATGGCACGGATCACAAAGTCACTCCCGATATAAGGATGGCACCCCTTGATGGATGGCACCCGACACAATTCCGAGGATCCGATGATGGTTCATCAGACCCTGGACGCCAGAGGGCTTCAATGCCCCTTGCCGTTACTGAAAACCCGCCAGGCCCTGCGACATCTGACACCGGGGCGGATGTTGAGGGTGCTGGCCTCCGATGCCGGTTCGGCAAGGGACATCCCCGCCTATCTTCGACAGTCACCGCATGATCTGGTTCGCGATGGCGAAACGGCGGGCGAGTACGAGTTTTTGATACGCTGTGGGGCCGCCGACGACGGCGCGTAGAAATTGTGTAAGTTACACGCAACCCTCTAATAATCCGATACCCGATTTGATTAAGGAAGGCACTCGATGTTCAAAGTGTTCAAGGGCTGGATGGAACGCTGGTTCGCCGATGAGGAGGCGGTCTATCTGCTGGTGGCCCTGGTCGGGGGGCTGGCGATTATCCTGCTGTTTGGCAATATCCTGGCGCCGGTGCTGGCGGCGCTGGTGCTGGCCTATCTGATGCAGGGATTGGTCAGTGCCCTGGAGCGGCGCGGTTTGCCCTCCTTGTTGTCGGTGACGTTGGTGTTCCTGCTGTTTCTTGGTGGTCTGGTGGCGACCCTGGTGGTGCTGTTGCCGATGGTCTGGCAGCAAACGGTCATGCTGGTGCGGGATCAACTGCCCCATGTGCTCAAGAACAGCGAGCAATGGCTGAGGGCATTGCCCGAGCAATACCCGGAAATGGTGTCCATCGAACAAGTGAACATTCTGGTCAACTCGGCCCAGCGGGAACTGGCCCAGTTCGGGCAGGCGGTGCTGTCCTTGTCATTGTCATCGATTCCCAATCTGCTGGAGATCCTGGTGTTTCTGGTGTTGGTGCCGCTGCTGGTGTTCTTTTTCCTCAAGGATCGGCGGGCGCTGGTGTCCTGGTTGCTCGGTCTGCTGCCTTCCCGCCGCAACGTGCTGGGCCGGGTATGGCGGGAGATGGACGGCCAGATCGCCAATTACGTGCGCGGCAAGGCCATCGAAATTCTGGTGGTGGGGGGGACCAGTTTCGTTGCCTTCCTGCTGCTGGATCTTAATTACGCGCTGCTGCTGGCGGTAATGGTGGGTTTGTCGGTCATCGTCCCCTATGTGGGCGCGACCCTGGTGACCTTGCCGGTGGCGGCGGTGGGCTACGCCCAGTTCGGCTGGAGCGGGGACTTTGCCCTGGTGATGGTGATATACGGGGTCATTCAGTTCCTGGACGGCAATATATTGGTGCCATTACTGTTTTCCGAAGCCGTGAATCTGCATCCGGTGGCAATCATCGTCGCGATTCTGTTCTTCGGCGGGATCTGGGGGCTGTGGGGCGTGTTCTTCGCCATTCCTCTGGCCACTTTGCTGAAAGCGGTGCTCAACGCCTGGCCGCGCGAGGAGAAGGAAAAGCCACAGGAATTACCGGCCGCGGAATGAAGGGGCGCAATCGCGGGTCCGTGGAGCACTGGTGTCCTATGGTTTGGGGGTGACCCGCTTACATGCAACACGCTGGCACGCTTACACGCTTTGAAAATACGCGGTTATCCCGGGCCTGACCCGGGATCTCCTTTCTACGAAGTCATGCGCCCTACAAAAAAGGAGATGCCGGATCAAGTCCGGCATGACGGGATTGCTCTGGATTCATGTGCCCAAGGCCGGCAAGCGGGCCTCGGGTTTGGCGTGCCGGGGGGTTGCGTGTAAGCGCGCCAGCGAATTGCGGGACACCAGCGGTCCGAGGAGTGCTCCACGGACCGCGATGTCTTCATGAGCTAAAGCGCTTGGGCCGCTGCCAGCACCTCGTCCACATGGTTCTTCACCTTGACCTTGCGCCATTCCTTGCGCAGTACGCCCTCGGCATCGATCAGGAAGGTGCTGCGCTCGATGCCTTCGAATTCCTTGCCGTACATCTTCTTCAGTTTGATCACATCGAACAACCGGCAGACGGTTTCGTCCTCGTCGCTGATCAGCTCGAACGGAAACGCCTGCTTGGCCTTGAAGTTCTCATGGCGGCGCAGGGAATCCTTGGAGATGCCGAACACTTCACAGCCGGCCTTCTGGAAAGCGGCGTACTGATCGCGGAAGTTCTGGCCCTCGGTGGTGCAACCGGGGGTACTGTCTTTCGGGTAGAAATACAGCACCAGTGTTTTGCCTTTCCAGTCGCCAAGGGTGAAGGTGGTGTCGCTGGTGGCCGGAGCGGAAAAGTCGGGGACCGGCTTGTCCAGTTCTACGGTCATGGGGTGTCCTCTTCGATCGTAAACAGGTTCTTATCGTTTCGGGGTCATGGTGGCGTCCAGGTTGCGGCCTTCGCAGAAATCCAGGAAGGCCTCGCGCAGGCGCGCCACCGAATGTTCGGTGGGGATGCTCAGTGCCAGATGCAGGCGAAACATGGCGGTGCCGGTATGGGGCGCGGCATAGGTGCCGGTGGTCAGGTCGGCGATGTTGATGCCGCGTCCGGAGAAAAATTCGGCGATTTCGTGGACGATGCCCGGGTGGTCCATGGCCACCACCTCGACCTCGTAGGGCAACGCCTGCTGTTCCGCGCCGCTGGTGCGGGTCCGCTTCAGCGTCAGTGCCAGGTCCAGTTTGTTTTCCAGGGTGGTGCGGTCCTGTTCCAGGCGCGCCAGGGCGTCCTCTTCCGCCGCCACCAGCATCAGCACGGCGAACTCGCCGCCCAGCAGGGTCATGCGCGAGTCCAGAATATTGCCGCCGTACTCCAGCACGGTTTTGGACAGGGCATGGACGATGCCCGGCCGGTCGGAGCCAAGGGCGGAAATGACGATCAGTGACTCAGTGGCCATGATGGGATCCTCGCAAGCGTAAAAACTTGCTAACGTCGGTGGGGCGTCGGCAAGCGGGAAGGCAGTAGCTTAACGCTACTGGTCGGGGACCGAAACCTCGCTTCGATGCTCCGGGAATGTTCCGTGAATGCCCCGTGCCGATGCCTTTTCCGGCGAATTGATATTGTTCAGGCCAAGCGCGGAGGGGTACCATACGCGGTTTGGGGAACCACGGTTCCCGATCGTCTGTGCGCTAGGAACAGGCTCTGAATGACGAACCGGCCCTCAACGGGCCAGGGCAGGAGATGACGGCATGATTCGCGGCAGTATTGTGGCGCTGGTCACCCCGATGCGGGAAGACGGCTCAGTGGACTGGGAGCGGTTGCGCAACCTGGTCGACTGGCACGTCGAGCAGGGCACCCACGCCATCGTGGCGGTGGGCACCACTGGTGAATCCGCTACCCTCGGTTTCGAGGAGCACGACAGTGTGATTCGTGAGGTGGTGGCCGTGGCCAATAAACGGATTCCGGTGATTGCCGGTACCGGGGCCAACAATACCGAGGAAGCCATTCGCCTGACCCGTGACGCCAAACGTGACGGCGCCGATGCCTGCCTTCTGGTGACCCCGTACTACAACAAGCCCCCCCAGGAAGGCCTGTATCAGCACTTCCTGGCCGTGGCGCGGGCGGTGGATATTCCCCAGATCCTGTACAACGTCCCCGGGCGCACCTCCTGTGATCTGTTGCCGGAGACGGTGGAGCGCCTGTCCCGGGTGCCCAATATTGTCGGCATCAAGGAAGCCACCGGTAATCTGGAGCGGGCACGGGAGATCCGTGAACGCTGCGGTCCGGATTTCATGGTTTATTCCGGGGACGACGCCACGGCTTGCGAACTGATGCTGGCCGGCGGCGATGGCAATATTTCCGTCACCGCCAATGTGGCGCCGGCGAAGATGGCGCGGCTCTGTGACGCGGCGCTGAGCGGTGATGCCGATGGCGCTCGTGCACTGAACGCGGAACTCGAGCCCCTGAATCGTGATCTGTTTATCGAAGCGAACCCGATTCCGGTGAAATGGGCGCTTTACGAGATGGGGATGATCGACCGGGGAATCCGGTTGCCCCTGGTTCCATTGTCGGAGGCCGCTCAGCCGCGTTTGCGTGAAACGCTGCGTCGTAGCGGGCTCCTGGAGGCATGATGCAGCGTTGGCTTACTGTTGTAGCGCTGGCCACCACGGGTATGGTGGCCGGTTGTGGTTTGATTCCTAACCAAAGTCTGAAGTATCGCGAAGCCGAGGTGGTGGAGCCGATGACGGTTCCGGATGGCTGGGTGTTCATCGGCCAATCTCCGCTTTATGAAGTGCCGGACGCGGATCAGCGGCTGACCGCCGAAGACGGCGAGAGGAGTTTCCAGGCGCCGAAACCGCCGGATCTGGTCGGTGCGGTGCCGGATGCGGAAGATCAGGCGCCGGTGCCGGCGTCCCGGGCCGGTGCCAAGGCGGTGCTGGCGAAGGACGGCACCGGCTATCCGATCATCATGATGCCGGACCGTTACGCGGAAGCCTGGGAAAGCGTGGGGCAGGCGCTGACGCAGACCGACCTGCGCGTCACCGACCGTAACCGTGACCAGGGCGTGTTCTTTCTCACCGTGCCGGAACGTTACCAGTTGCAGCCGGCGGAGGCGCAGCTCAAGCTCAGCCATACCACCAATGGTATCCAGGTGGCTCTGATGAACGCCGAAGGCACCGCGCTGGCGGATAAAGCCGCAAGTCTGGCGGTGTTGGAGGGTCTGTACGGCGAGTTGCAGCGCATCGGCCCGGGCGCCCGGCGCTAGGGCGCCGACGGAAGGCCGTGGTGCGCCTGGCTTCCCTGGGCAGTGGCAGCAAAGGCAACGGCACCCTGGTGTGGGCCGGCGATTGCCTGGTGCTGGTGGATTGCGGTTTCAGTGCCAAGGAAGCCGAGCGCCGCCTGGCCGAGCGAGGTCTGGGCGGTGACGATCTCGGCGCCATTCTGGTCACTCACGAGCATGGCGACCACATTCGTGGCGTGGGCGCTTTGGCCCGTCGCCACCGGATCCCGGTATACAGCACTTTTGGCACCGCCCGGGCGGTGGCCGGCAAGGCAGCGGATCTCCATCGCTGTGACTGGCACGAAGTACGGCCCGGGCGATCCTTCCAGATCGGCGCCCTGGCGGTGATGCCGGTGACCGTGCCACATGATGCCCGTGAACCGTGCCAGTACCGGTTCTCCTGGCGACAGCGGGAGGTGGGCGTGCTCACCGATCTGGGCTCGGTAACCCCTCACGTGCTGCAGGCCTATGCGGAATGCGACGCGCTGGTGCTGGAATGCAACCATGAGCCGGAACTGCTCGCCAATGGCCCTTATCCGCCCTCGCTGAAACGCCGGGTCGGGGGGCAACTGGGACACTTGAGCAATCAGCAGGCGGCGGCACTGCTGGCCCAGTGCAACGTGGATCGCTTGCAGCATCTCGTGTTGTCGCACTTGAGCGAGCAAAATAACACTCCCGATCATGCTCTATGGGAAATTCACCAGGTGATGGAGCAGGGCCGGGAGAGAATTCAGGTGGCCAGCCAGACCGACGGGTTTGACTGGCTGGATGTTTCCTAGCGCAGGATCACGAGGTCAAAGCAGGTACCCCATGGAAAAACGTGACGAACTCTACGCCGGCAAGGCCAAGTCCGTATACACCACCGACGACGCCGACAAGCTGGTGATCGTGTTTCGCAACGACACCTCTGCTTTTGACGGCAAGAAGAAAGAGGCGCTGGATCGTAAAGGCGCGGTGAACAACCAGTTCAACGCCGCCATCATGGAAAAACTCCAGGCCGCCGGTATTCCCACACACTTCGAGAAGCTGCTGTCCAACAACGAATGCGTGGTGAAGAAACTGGACATGATCCCGCTGGAATGCGTGGTGCGTAACATCGCCGCCGGTTCCATCGTCCGCCGCCTGGGCGTGGAGGAGGGCAAGGAACTGAATCCCCCCACCTTCGAGCTGTTTCTCAAGGACGACGCCCTCGGTGATCCGATGATCAACGAATATCACGTTCGCAGCTTCGGCTGGGCCGAACCCGAGCACCTGGAAAAAATGAAGGAACTGACCTTCAAGGTGAACGATGTGCTCAAGCAGCTGTTCCTGGACGCCAACATGCTGCTGGTGGACTACAAGCTGGAGTTTGGTCTGTTCCACGGTGAGGTGGTGCTGGGCGACGAGTTTTCCCCGGACGGTTGCCGCCTGTGGGACAAGGACACTCGCGAGAAAATGGACAAGGACCGCTTCCGTCAGGGGTTGGGCAATGTGGTGGAGGCCTATGAAGAAGTCGGTCACCGCCTTGGTATCACCTTCCAGTACGACTAAGCCTTTGGCCCGCTTGCGGCGCAACGTGCCGGCACGCTAACACGCATTCGCTGGCAAGCCAGCTTCCCACAGCGGCTTCGTGGCCCCTCTGTGGGAAGCGAGCTCGCTCGCCAATACGGCACCCATTCATGTCTCCAACGCCCCGGCTGTTCTCTCTTCCTTGCCCCCTGCCGGGGCCCGCTTGCGGCGCTATATCAGTGCGCTCGGCGTTACGGTTTTGCACAAGGTAACGAAAGTTTCACAATGCGCTGAAGCTGCCGGGCGCAAGTCGTTGTTTTTTCTTGGTTCGATATTTAACTTGTTGATTTTAAAAGAATTTAATTTTATGGATACTTTTTCGTCATTCTGTCGAAATGTCAGGGTAAATGGGGCCTGGCGACAGTTGATGACAGTCTGTGCACAGTGTTATCCACAGATTCTGTGAGTAACTCGCCGGTGGATAAACCCTGATCAATGTCAGCCGCCATGCAGTCCCAGCGCATTCATGAATAAACGCATCAGACCGGCGGCGGAACCGAGTGCCAGCACACTGGCGCTCCAGATCAGTGCCATCCATCCCAACCGTTTGCCCCAGGAGGGTGGCGGGGTGGCTTTGGCTGTTTGAGAGTGTTCCAGCTGTCGGGTTGTCATCAGTGGTACCCGTCCTCAGGCCGGACTTTGCCACGGAACACGTAGTAAGCCAGGGCTGTGTACATCAGGATGAAGGGGATAATGAACAGCGCACCCACCAGAGTGAAACCGAGGCTTTGTGGTGGCGCGGCCGCTTCCCACAGCGTCAAGTCCGGTGGCAGGATGTGGGGCCAGCCACTGACCGCCAGGCCGCTGTAGCCGAGAAAGATCAATACCAGGGTGTAGAGGAACGGCGAAACCTGCGCGCCCTGTTTCAGCCCTTTGAGCATGAGCGTGGCGCATAACACCACCAGCAACGGGATTGGCGAGAACCAGAACACGTTTGGGAAGCTGAACCAGCGTTCGGCGATGTGCGGGTGCGCGATCGGTGTCCACACGCTGATAACGGTAATCAGGGCCAGCATCACCCAGGTCAGCGGATGAGTCAGACGGCGCATGCGGCTCTGTAGCCGGCCCTCTGTTTTCATGATCAGCCAGGTGCTGCCCAGCAGGGCATAGGCGAATACCAGACCCACCCCGGTGAACAACGGGAAGGGCGCGAACCAGTCGAAGGCGCCGCCGGTATGGACCCCGTTTTCCACCGGCAGCCCGTTGATGAAGGCACCCAGTACCACTCCCTGAAAGAAAGTGGCGGTCAGCGAGCCGCCGATGAACGCCTTGTCCCAGACCGGCCGCTCGCTCTCCCGGGCCTTGAAGCGGAACTCAAAGGCGATGCCCCGGAAAATCAGCCCCAGCAGCATGAAAATCAACGGCAGGTAGAGCGCGGTGAGGACCACCGAATAGACCATCGGAAAGGCGGCGAACAGACCCGCTCCGCCCAGTACCAGCCAGGTCTCGTTACCGTCCCAGACTGGTGCCACCGTGTTCATGGCGACGTCGCGGTCGTGTTTGTCCGGCAGGAACGGATAGAGGATGCCGATACCAAGATCGAAGCCGTCCATGATCACATACATCATCACCCCGAAGCCGATGATCAGCGCCCACAGTAAAGGAAGATCGATACCCATGGTTCAGCTCCTGGTGTGCGGTTGTGGATGCCCGGCATCGCCGTCGTCGTCCTCCACGGCGGACAGCGGGCGCATCGGCTGGCGATATTGACCGGGGCCGCCATGGGCTTCCCGTTCTCCTTCGCTGATCACCGGCCCCTTGCGCACCAATCGCAGCACGTAGGCGATACCGGCGCCGAACACGAACAGATAGACCACCACGAACAGCGACAAGGACAGCGCCAGTTGCCCTGGTGGATGGGGCGATACCGCGTCGGCGGTGCGGAGCAACCCGTACACTACCCAGGGCTGGCGGCCCACTTCGGTGGTATACCACCCGGCCAGAATGGCGATCAGACCGGCGGGGCCCATTACCAGCGCGAAGCGCAGCAGCCAGGGGTGGTCATGGAGGCGCCCGCGCCAGCGCTGCCACAGGGCGTAGCCCCCAAGCGCGATCATCAGCAACCCGAGGCCGACCATTACCCGGAACGACCAGAACACCAGCGGCACGTTGGGGCGGTCCTCCGCGGGAAAATCCTTCAAGCCGGCGATGGTGCCGTCCCAGCTGTGTGTCAGGATGAGGCTGGCCAGTCGCGGAATCTCCACGGCGAAGCGGGTGGTTTCCGCTTCCATGTCCGGCCAGCCGAATAGAATCATCGGTACCCCTTCCGCGGCGTTGTGTTCGTCTCCGCCCCAATGACCCTCCATGGCGGCCACCTTGGCCGGTTGATGTTCCAGCGTGTTCAATCCATGGGCATCGCCGATCAGCGCCTGGATCGGTGCCACCACGATCAGCATCCACATGGCCATGGAGAACATTTTTTTCACCGCCGGATTGTCGCGCCGACGCAGCAGGTGCCAGGCGGCGGACGCGCCGACGAACAGGGCCGTGGCGAGGAAGGCGGCCACGCTCATGTGCAGCAGACGGTAGGGGAAGGAGGGATTGAAGATGACCTCGAACCAGTTCACCGGCACCACCACGCCGTCGATGATCTCGTGCCCCTGGGGCGTTTGCATCCAGCTGTTGGAAGCCAGGATCCAGAACGTGGAAATCAGAGTGCCGATGGCCACCACCACGGTGGAAAAGAAATGCAGACCGGGGCCCACCCGGTTCCAGCCGAACAGCATGATGCCGAGGAAACCCGCCTCCAGGAAGAACGCGGTCAGCACTTCATAGGTCAGAAGCGGGCCGGTAATGCTGCCGGCGAACTCGGAAAAGAAGCTCCAATTGGTACCGAACTGGTAAGCCATGACCAGACCGGAGACCACGCCCATGCCGAAATTGACGGCGAATATCTTGCTCCAGAAATGGTAAAGATCACGGTAGACGGTGTTCTTTCGATACAGCCAAAGCCCTTCGAGTACCGCCAGGTAGCTGGCCAGGCCGATGGTGATGGCGGGAAAAATAATATGAAACGAGATGGTGAAGGCAAACTGCAGACGGGCAAGGTCCAGCGCCAGGGCGTCAGACATGAGCGTACTCCTTCCGGCGGCAATGGGGTTGCTACCCCGGCCCAACGGGCAAAGGATCGGGTGCGTCGCCGCCCCCGTTCAAAAGTCCTCTAAAGGCTAGCAAGAAGGGTGGGTGCCGGAACCTGGGCAGAGTGTCCTTGGGCATTGTGTCCTTGGACCGAATGTCCTCGGGGAGGTAGGGAATCGCGGCTCGTGAGCTACTGCTGTTCCGCAACGCGCCTTAGCTCGCTTGAGCAGCCTTGCAGAGCCGTATTCGCTGCCAAGGCAGCTTCCCACGGAAGAAGCTACAGAGCCGCCGTGGGAAGCTGCCTTGGCAGCGAACCGGAGTGCCAGCGTGTTGCGTGTAAGCAGACTGTTCCACAATTGTGGGACAGCAGTGGCTCAGCAGCCGCGATTCTTTGCAAGTCGGCCTATCGCCGCAGCATCGGCAGAGGCCGCCAGGGCTCGGTGGCCATCTGGCGCAGGAACAGCGTCAGCAACCGGCGATGAAAGCCGGCGTTGGGGAAACGGCACAGCACCGCGCGCAGAGCCGGGCGCGGTACGGTAAAGCGCAGCAGTCCCCGGGACAGATCGATCCAGTCGGCGCGGCGGAATGCCTCCACCAGCGGCGTTTTGCCGGGTTCGCAGGCACTGAGTTTATGGTGATCCAGGATCATGTCCTGAACCTCCGCGCTCCAGGCTCCGCGACCGGTCTCGTGAAGATAGTGGCAGGCCAGGCGGGCGGAAGGCTGCAGATAATTGAAGGTGCCGGCCAACCAGATGCCGGCGTCGTGGAAGAAGGCGGCGACCTGCAGTTTCTCCAGGGTGTCGTCCGTCAAGGGTTGCTGCAGTGCCACCAGGTTGACCAGGCGATAGACATGGTTGCGGTAGGCGGTCTGGTCACGGCCAAAGCGCCCCGCATACTGGTCGAACAAGGCATCCACCAGCGGTAATTCAGTAATCAGAGCCTGATGCATCGACACGGTGTCCACGGACCCGTCCTCCTATAGTGTCCCTGTCTGCTCGGGAACCTGCCCTTGAGCTAACCAGACCTGGATGAGCTTGTCACCGGGTGGAATGCTGATAATTGCAAACCGTTACGTAAACCAGGCGCTGTGTTGCTTGAACTCCTGTTGTATAGTCCGACAATGCTTCCAAATTGTTAAACAATGCGACGATCGTGACTTTTAAAGCCAACCAAAGCCTTGCCGAGCAGATCGCAGGACACCTGGCCGGCCAGATTATCCGTGGGGAAATGCTGGCTGGGGACCGGATCCAGGAGCTGCGTGTCGCCGGCGAATTGGAAGTGAGCCGGGGGTCGGTGCGCGAGGCGCTGCTGATCCTGGAGCGCCGGCATTTGATTGAAATCCTGCCGCGGCGGGGCGCGGTGGTGCGGGAACTGACGGAAGTCGGGGTGCAGGGACTGTACGAACTGGTGCAGGTGCTGCTCGGGCTGGTGATTCGCAAGGCCATCAAGTCCCTGCGCGAGGAAGACCTGGATCCGTTTATCGAACTGATTCACGAGCTGCAACTGGCCGCCGGCGAGCGTAACGTCGAGCGTTTTTTCACCCTGTGCTTCCGTTTCCTGGAGCAAGCCTATCCATTCGCCCGCAATAGCTATGTGGAATCGGTGCTGGGTAACCTGCAGCCGGCGTTGCAGCGTACCTGGTTCATGGCCTTGCACCTGGACCACGACGAGATGAAGGAATGCCTGTCCTTCTTCAAGGCGCTGGTGGAGACCATCTTTCGCCGTGATGTGCGCTCCGCGCTGGAAATCATCCGCGAGTTCGCCGAGCACCAGAGCGCACTGGTGCAGGATTCCATCACCCGCGCCCGCCAGATCGAGGCCGCCTGGAGCGCCCGCCGCCGCTGAGCGTCGCCGGTCGGTCCTCTATAGCAACCAGGCGGTGAACAGGCCGGCGCCCAGGGACACCGACATCGGGACCAGCACCGAACGGCCCAGGACATGGTCGCCGATGGTCAGGGCCATGCCGGTTTTCATCAGATTATTCACCACCGTCGCCAGCACAATGGCGAGCACGGCGGTATCGGTGGTCAGCCCCTGGCGGGACAACCGGGTCAGGGACAGGGTGATGGCGTCGACGTCGGTGATGCCGGACGTGGCGGCGAGCAGATAGATACCGGCATCCCCCAGCCACTCCTGGAGCAGGGTGCCGAGCGCCATGATGATCAGCAGCAGCAAACCGAAAAACAGGGCCGATTTCAGGTCCAGCGGGTTTTGCTTCAGCGCCGGCTGTTCAACGTTGGTTTCAGCGCGATGGCGCAACCAGATGATCAGGACCGGCAGATAAAGCAGCCCGGCCATTACCAGTACCGGCGGCGCCAGAGCCGGCAGCAGTTGCCGATTGATCAGCAGACAGTAGATCAGGATGCGCGGAAACATGGTGTCGCAGGCCAGCAGGATGCCCGCCGCCAGGAGCGGGGACAGCACCGGTGACCTCCGGGACAGGCGGGCGAAATGCAGGGTCAGCGCGGTGGAGGAACTGAGGCCGGCAAAGACACTGGTGAACAGCAGGCCGCGTTCGGTTCCTCCCACCCGCACCGCGAAGTAGCCGACAAAAGAGATCGAGGCGATCAACACCACCATCCACCAGACCTCGTAGGGATTGATCATCCCGCCCGGGCCGTAGCCCTGATTGGGCAGTAGCGGCAGGACCACCACCGAGATCAGCAACAGCTTGAGACCGGCATCCAGTTCCTGCTCTTGCAGTTTGCGCAGTAAATCGTGCGCCTCCCGCTTGTTGTCCAGCACGATGGTGGTGATCACCGCCACGGCGGCGGCGATCTCCGGAGGTTGCAGCATGGCCAGGGCTCCCACGGTGAAGGTCAGCAGCAACCCGATCAGTCCGGTGATGCTGTAATCGCTGACGCGATAGGCGCGTATTCCGAACGCGAAAGCCCCGCCCAGCGCCACGGTGGCGAAGCCCACCGCCAGAACCAGACCCGCGGCGTGGTCGGAGAGGGCCGCGCAGACCCCGCCCAGCAGGCCGACCAGGGCATGGGTGCGCACGCCCGCGACCCGTTGCCCCGGCGCTTGATCGCGATCCCGCCAGCCTCTTTGAATACCCACCAGCAGGCCGAGAAGCAGAGCCAGTCCCAGCTTGATCAACATGGTATCTATCCAGGCAGGGTCGCTCATGGTGTCGGGTTCCGGTGTTGGCGAGCAGTGGATCGTCCCGGCCAGACCTTCTTGGTGGGGGCGGATTTGCCGGGAATGCCCATCAAGGATGTCCCGCCAGTATAGGGGCAAGGTGGCCGGGGCCGGGATGGCGAACGACCTGATTACCCGGTCCGGTCAAGAAAGCCGTCGCCAGGGCTTGCCAGGGGGCTCGCGTATCCCTAAAATTGCGCCCCTCTGCAGGCACGTAGCTCAGTTGGTTAGAGCACCACCTTGACATGGTGGGGGTCGGTGGTTCGAATCCACTCGTGCCTACCAAATATTCCCGTTTTGAGATTCGATGTCCGGCGTCGGGGTTGTCCGGGTGTCGTTGCGTGGCATACAATGCCCCGCTACCCGTCAAAGCGGGCGAGGTTCGCCTCATTTCGATTCACTAAGTGGAGGTTCGCGACATTAAGCGTGGAGGCAAGGGACGCGAGCAGCGTGCCAACATCAATCAGCAAATCCAGGCCAGCGAAGTACGGCTGATCGACGACAATGGTGAGCAGCTTGGCATCGTTTCCTTGACGGAAGCGCTGCAGAAAGCCACTGAAAAAGAACTGGATCTGGTGGAAATCTCCCCTGGTGCGGAACCGCCCGTATGCCGTTTGATGGATTACGGCAAGCATCTGTTTGAGCAAAAACAGAAGGCCAAGGAGTCTCGCAAGAAGCAACGCCAGACTCAGGTCAAGGAAATCAAATTCCGGCCTGGCACGGATTCCGGCGACTACGAGGTGAAGCTGCGTAACCTGAAGCGCTTCCTCGAGGCTGGAGACAAGGCCAAGGTCACTGTCCGTTTCCGAGGTCGGGAAATGGCGCACCAGGAGCTCGGTCGTGAGCTGCTGGCACGGATTGAAGAGGATTTGGCGGAATACGGTTCCGTCGAGCAACGCCCGAACATGGAAGGGCGCCAGATGATCATGGTGCTCGGCCCGGGCAAAAAGAAGAAGTGATCCGGATTCGGGTTGCTTAAGGTAATCAAGCACTCAGCAACGAGAAGGTAACCATGCCTAAAATCAAGACAAACCGCGGGGCTGCAAAGCGTTTCAAGAAAACCGCCTCCGGTTTCAAGCGCAAGCAGGCATTCAAAAACCACATTCTGACGAAGAAGTCTTCCAAGCGGATTCGTCAGCTGCGTCCGAAGCAGGAAGTCCACGAAAGTGATGTGGCCCTGGTTAAACGCATGATGCCCTATAGCTGAGCCAACAGCTCAGTATCGCAACTGGTTTTTGGAGATCTGAACAATGGCTCGAGTTAAACGTGGTGTGCAGGCCCGTCGCCGGCACAAGAAAATCCTTAAGCAAGCCAAAGGCTACTATGGCGCGCGCAGCCGTGTGTTCCGCGTAGCGGTACAGGCGGTGACCAAAGCGGGCCAGTACGCTTACCGTGACCGTAAGGTTCGCAAGCGTCAGTTCCGTCGTCTGTGGATCGTGCGTATCAACGCCGCCGCCCGTGTCAACGGCCTGTCCTACAGCCGCTTGATCGACGGCCTGAAAAAGGCGTCCATCGACATCGACCGTAAAGTGCTGGCCGATCTGGCCGTGCGGGATCTGGGTGCGTTTGGCGCTTTGGCTGAGAAAGCCAAAGCGAGCCTCGCCGCCTGAGCACCTGTGACGTTACTCTTGTAATCAGAAGCGTAACGACAAGGCACTCTCGACGGGGGAAGAGCTCGCGCTCTTCCCCCGTTTTTGTTTGCGCGGCCGCCGGGTCGCGCCGGGATCGACCCGCGGGCCAGGGGCGTGGCGGGGGAAATCAGCAACCACTGATGGATATGGCTTTATGATGGAGAACCTGGAAACCCTGGTCAGCGAAGCGTTGGCTCAGGTGGCCGAGGCCGGCGACGCCCGCGCTCTGGACGAGGTGCGGGTCCGCTATCTGGGCAAGAAAGGGGAAATCAGTGCTCTGCTCAAGAGTCTGGGCGGTTTGGGACCGGAAGAACGTCCCAAGGCCGGAGCCCTGATCAACGAGGGTAAGCAGCGGGTCCAGGACGCCATCGAAGAGCGCAAGGCTCTGCTGCAGGAGCAGGTACTCAACGCCCGTCTCGCCGAGGAAGCGCTGGACGTGACCTTGCCTGGCCGTGGCGAAATGCCCGGTGCCCTGCATCCGGTGACGCGTATGCGCCGGCGCATGGAAGATTTCTTCCTGCGGCTTGGTTTCGACATCGCCGAGGGCCCGGAAGTGGAGGACGACTACCACAACTTCGAGGCGCTCAATATTCCCGACCATCACCCCGCACGGGCCATGCACGACACCTTTTACTTCGGTGACGGACGTCTGCTGCGTACCCATACCTCGCCGGTGCAAGTACGGGTGATGAAGGCAGGCAAACCGCCGTTCCGGATCATTGCCCCAGGCCGTGTTTACCGGTGCGACTCCGATCTGACCCATACCCCCATGTTCCACCAGGTGGAAGGGTTGTTGGTGGACGAGGGTATTACCTTCGCCGACCTCAAGGGCACGGTGGCGGAGTTCCTCAAATTCGTGTTTGAAGTGGATGATCTGCCGGTGCGCTTCCGCCCCAGCTACTTCCCCTTCACCGAGCCCAGCGCCGAAGTGGACGTGGGCTGCGTGAGCTGTGGTGGTAAGGGCTGTCGGGTATGCTCTCACAGCGGCTGGTTGGAGATCATGGGCTGCGGCATGGTGCACCCGAAAGTGCTGGAGCACGGCGGCGTGGATCCCGAGCGCTACACCGGCTTCGCCTTTGGCATGGGGATCGAACGCCTGGCCATGTTGCGCTATGGCGTCAACGATCTGCGTCTGTTTTTCGAAAACGATGTGCGCGTGCTCTCGCAATTCGCCTGAGCGCGCCACCACCGGATACCGCAGCGTAGGCCGAGTGGTCGCGAACCGAATTTAAGGAACACCGAGAATGCGTTTCAACGAAGCCTGGTTACGGGAATGGGCTAATCCCGACATCGATACCGACACGCTGGTGCACCAATTGACCATGGCGGGTCTGGAAGTGGACGCCGTGGAGCCGGTGGTGCCGGCCTTTAGCGGTGTGGTGGTGGGCAGAATCAAAAGCTGCCAGCCGCATCCGGACGCCGACAAGTTGCGCTTGTGCGAAGTGGACGATGGCACGGAGGTGTTTCCGGTGGTGTGCGGCGCGCCCAATGCCCGCGAAGGCCTGAAGGCGCCGTTCGCCCGCATCGGCGCGGTATTGCCCGGCGACTTCAAGATCAAGAAAGCCAAGCTGCGTGGTCAGCCTTCCGAGGGCATGCTTTGCGGTGCATCCGAACTGGGCATGGAAGATCTCATCGATGGCCTGCTGGAATTGCCGGAAGACGCGCCGGTGGGCACCGATATCCGTGACTATCTCGGGCTCAATGACACCATCATCGAGGTGGACCTGACCCCCAACCGGGCGGACTGTCTGAGTCTGCGCGGCGTGGCGCGGGAAGTGGGCGTGCTTAACCGGGTGCCGCTGAACGAACCGGTTATCGAGCCGGTGGCGCCCGGGATCGACGACGTTTTTCCGGTGATCGTGGAAGATACCGAAGCCTGTCCCCGCTACCTGGGCCGGGTGATCCGGGACGTCAACGTCGCCGCGCCGACGCCGTTGTGGATGGTGGAGCGGTTGCGCCGGGCCGGTCTGCGCTCCATCGATCCGGTGGTGGACGTGACCAACTACGTCCTGCTGGAACTGGGGCAGCCGCTGCACGCGTTTGATCTTAACCGTCTTAGCGACGGCATCCGTGTACGCCGGGCACAGGCCGGTGAGCAATTGGAAACCCTGGACGAACAAACCCTGGACCTGCGTGACGACACCCTGGTGATCGCCGATGGGCAAGGGCCGCTGGCGTTGGCCGGTATCATGGGGGGGCGCCCCAGCGCGGTATCCGCCGACACCCGGGACCTGTTCCTGGAATGCGCTTTCTTCAGTCCGCTGGCCGTTGTTGGCAAGGCCCGCTCCTACGGCCTCCACACGGACTCTTCCCACCGCTTCGAACGCGGCGTGGATCCGGCGTTGCAAGCCCTCGCCATCGAGCGCGCCACGGCTTTGATCCTCGACATCGCCGGTGGCCGCCCCGGCCCGGTGAGCGGTAGTGAAGACACGGCGTCCTTGCCGGTACCCGCTGCCATCGAACTGCGTGCCGACCACGCCACCCGGTTGCTGGGCAGTGCTCTACAGCACGATGAGATTGTCGATATCCTGCGGCGGCTCGGCATGGAAGTGAACGAGCAGGGGGAAGGGCACTGGCAAATCACCGCGCCGAGCTGGCGTTTCGATATGGCCATCGAGCAGGACCTGATCGAGGAACTGGCGCGGATTCACGGCTACGACCGTTTGCCCAACCGGGTACCGGCGGGTACGCCCGCGGGCAACACGCAGTACGAACACAAGGTACCGCTGCGCCGGCTGTCCGATGCGCTGCGTGACCGTGGTTACATGGAAGCGATCACCTACAGTTTCGTGGCACCGGAAATCCTGGCCAAGGTGGATCCGGATCACCAGCCCCTGGCGTTGCTGAATCCGATTTCAGCCGATCTGGGCGTGATGCGCACCACTCTGATGGCGGGCCTGCTGACCACTGCCCAGCGTAACCTGAACCGGCAGATCGATCGTCTGCGCCTGTTCGAAACCGGTTTGCGTTTCGTCCCTGGCGAGCGGGAGCTTGCGCAGCAACCGATGGTGGCGGGACTGCTCTACGGCAGCGCGGCACCGGCCCATTGGCAGAACAAGCCGCGGGCAGTGGATTTCTATGACCTGAAAGGGGATGTGGAATCCCTGCTGGCGTTGTCTGGCGCCGAGGACTATCGCTTTGTCGCCGCCACGCACCCGGCGTTGCATCCGGGGCAGTGCGCGCGGCTGGAGCGGGAGGGCGAGACCGTCGGCTATCTGGGGCGCATTCATCCGCGTTTGGCCGGTCAACTGGATCTGCCCACCGACCTTTATCTGTTCGAACTGATTCTGGAGCCGCTGGTGACCGGGCATTTGCCACGGTTCCAGCCGGTGTCGGAATTCCCGCGTGTACAACGGGACCTGGCCTTCGTGGTCGCCAGCGAAGTGGCGGCCGGTGACATGATGGCACTGGTGCGGGAGACCTGCGACGAACGCCTGCGTGACGTGCAGGTATTCGACGTCTACCAGGGCGAACATATTGACAGCGGTTACAAAAGCCTGGCCATGACCTTGACCTTCCAGGACGCTTCCAGCACTCTTAGGGACGATCAGGTCAATGCCCTGGTCGAAGCGGTAGTATCCCAGTTAAAACAACGATTTAACGCCAATCTCAGGGTCTAAACCGAGGCAGATATGAGCGCGCTGACCAAGGCCGGCATGGCGGAGCGACTGCACGAAGAATTGGGACTGAATAAACGGGAAGCCAAGGAATTGGTGGAGATGTTTTTCCAGGAGTTGCGTGAAGCGCTGGAGAACAATCGCCCGGTGAAACTGTCCGGCTTCGGCAACTTCGAACTGCGTGATAAAAGTGAACGGCCCGGTCGTAATCCCAAGACCGGTGAGGAAATCCCCATTACCGCACGGCGGGTGGTGACCTTCCGGCCCGGTCAGAAACTCAAGCAGCGTGTGGAAGATTACCATGCTGGAACCCAGTAATAACGACGAGCTTCCCGCCATCCCCGGCAAACGCTACTTCACCATCGGTGAGGTCAGCGAGTTGTGCGATGTGAAGCCGCATGTGCTGCGTTACTGGGAGCAGGAGTTTCCGCAACTGAAACCGGTGAAGCGGCGCGGCAACCGCCGCTATTACCAGCGCCAGGACGTGCTCACCATCCGTCAGATCCGCAGCTTGCTGTACGAGCAGGGCTTCACTATTGGCGGTGCCCGTCAGCAGCTCTCCGGCGACGCCAACTCCGAAAGCGCCACTCGCTACCATCAGCTGATCCGGCAAATGAGGGTGGAGCTGGAGGAAGTGCTGGACGCGCTGAAGGCCTGAGCGGGGGCTGGCCAAATCCCACCCAACCAACGCCGGGCAGCGGTTTTTCGGGTTCCATCCGCGTCACGAATCCGTTATGATTCCCGCCGCTTCGACGCAGAGCCCTCTCTGCCGAGCAAGCAACCACTCTCGGGGCGTAGCGCAGTCTGGTAGCGCACTTGCATGGGGTGCAAGGGGTCGGAGGTTCGAATCCTCCCGTCCCGACCAAATTAGGTCGACATAAAGCCTTGTTCTGGAAAGAGATTTTCCGGGCAAGGCTTTTTTGTTTGTGCCTACTGTCGATGAAGTGTCGAAAACGGGTTAAGCGAGATGGCCTCTCGCAGATGATCCGGCGCCAGGTGGGCATAACGCAGCGTCATGTTGATGGACGCGTGGCCAAGTATCTTCTGTAGCGTAAGAATGTTTCCCCCGTTCATCACGAAGTGCGCCGCGAAGGTATGCCGCAGCACGTGGCTTGCCTGCCCCCTCGGGAGTTCAATGCCGGACTTGCGGAGCGCTACCCGAAACCCCTTCAACGTGGCCGCCAGATTCCCGTGTGCCTGGAGATGGGCCCGCAACTCTTTTTCGAAATCATCGGATATGGGAATGGATCGGACCTTGCCGGATTTGGTCAGGCTCAGGGTAATCATCCCGGAACGCAGCTGAGACACCCTTAAATACTGCACTTCTCCCCAACGGGCACCGATGGACAGGCAAACCTTGGTCACCATGGAAAGGTGCGGATTGGGGCTCTCGTCGGTTTTGGAAAGCAACAGCGCTATTTGCGGCAGCGTGAGCCAGGACAATTCCCGCTGTTCTACCTTGAGCGGGTCCACGGTGGACAGGGGATTGGGGTAACTGATATCCCCCAGCCGGTGGAGCTTGTTGTATACTGCATTGATGAAGCCAAGTTCATTATTCAGTGTCTTGGGATGAGTCCCGTTTTCCAAGCGGCGATTACGGTACTCCAGAAACCTTAACGGCTTCACGCGGTCGGCAGGGCAGGCGAGCGCATCCGACGCCATTTTCAGAAGTGGAAGGCGTTTTTTCCCGGCCTTTAGTGTTTTGCCGTGGAGGTCGTACCACCGCTGTGCCAGATCCCATAAGCTACGGTTGTCCTTGCGCGGTAACTCCCATGGTGCCGTGTCCCGAAGCGTGGTCCTGATATGCGCCTCGAACCGTTTGGCTTCCCCCTTGGTGTTAAAGCGCTTTCGGCGCCGATGTCCTTTGACCGGCTCAACATCGACCAGCCAGCGGCCATCCGGCAGTTGCTTGATCATATGGCTTGCCCCCAGCGGACTATTCGTTCTTCCAGTAGTTGTCTTATGTGTCGCCGCAGGTCGTAGGTGTTTTTGCCCTTGGCACAGTAGTGTTCCTTGATGACGTCGAAGAAAGGCAGGGACTCAAGGGCCTTCCACGCCTGGCAGGCGGACAATCGGTGGCGGGCGGCGCAGCTGATGAAATTGCCGAGTAGCAACTCCACATTTTTTCCGCTGAATCCGGAGGCGGTCTTGTGATACCGCTTGTATTTCACCGGCTGCGGGTCCAGGGGGAGGGCCTGACGGCTTACCACGGTCCAGAACGGGTCATACAGGCCCGGACGGCGGAGGTAGCGGTAGGCGTCGCAGCCATAGCGCCACAGGGCGTCCAGGTGATCATGGAGGCTGGCATAGTCGTGGAAATCGACCACGGCGCCGGTCTGGTAATCGACAGAGCCTTGCGAGAACTGCTCGACGATGGAGTGGTGGAACCGGAACTCGATCCGAAACACCTGGCGTTCTTCCTGGTAGCCGTCGGCCTGGCTCCACACGCTGCGCCAGTAGTCGAGTTTATCCTTGGCGACGGCTTCCTTGGTTTTGTCGTACACGGCCAATTGGATGCCGCAGGGGGAGCCGAACAGCCAGGACTCCCCACGGCCATACGTCGCGCTTGATGAGGCCCATTCGATGCTATCCACACCGTCATATTGCCGGACTCGACGGGATCGGCAGTGTAGGTGCGGTTGGAAATCCTGGGGTGGTGCCCAGCCTTGCACGTCCATCGCGATGTGAACGGCGGCCTGATGGGCTGTGGCGTGCGTCAGCACCTGGTCGGCCAGGTCATCCATGAGGGTTTGCAGCTCGCGCGGGCTGTGGGCCTGGATGCAGTGGGGGGACACCTCGATTTTGAGGTGAGTACCGATAGCGTCGTCCTTGGCATGAAAGGACTTGATCAGCAGGATCACACCTAAATCGGCGTTCTGGAGGCGGTACTGATACCCGGAGTCCCGGCCGATCCGTCCGGCGGACCAGCGCTTGCCGGCGAAATCGACGATACCCGGTTCCTCGAACAGGGCCAGGATATGCGGTTGCAGCTGTCCCCGGTAAAGCTGACGCACGGTATCCGTGCCGAAGTGGACGACATTCACCCCGCGCAGGTCGAAGGTGTCCCCGGTGCTGTCATCGACAAAGAGTCGGCCCCAGGGGCTTTCCTGCAAATCGTCGTCCAAGGCTATGCAGTGTTTCGGGGCCTTCGCCATGATTCACCTCTTAATGTGGTCTAGTGTGCTCGATGAAATCGAGTTGTAAGACGTGTTACAGGGACGTCTTTTCGCTGGGGGCGCGGCGCGCCCCGCCAGATGGCACGCCGGAGGCGCCCTCATCCCGCCGGGCCGCGCCGCGCCCGGTGGCATCGCTGTCGTTGCGGGCCAGGTGATTGAACACGCCGTCCTTAAGCGCCTTGAGGCACAGGGCGTGCGGCATGTCGGCAATGCGGGTGCCTTGCTGGGTGTAACACCGGCAATCGCTCTGGTCGTTCTCGAAGGCCATGCAACCGTGGATCACCGGGGCCGTGGTGGGCTGGCGCGCGATGTCGTTATAGAGGGGGGCGGTGTAGGGCAGGCCGGGGATCTCCGGTGTCACCAAGTCAGACCAGGAGGCCGGTACCGCCGCCACATACCGGCCAATCCTGTTTGCCGGGTTGCCTGTGGGGGGCGGGGCGGGCATCGACTGTTCCGCCACGGGGCCTTCCCCGGTGATGACGCTGGTGTCGTCACTGATGCCCAGGCCGGTCACGAACCGGTACACGAAGAACACCACCAGGCAGGCCAGCAGCCCGACGATGTAGACCAGCTTGGGTAACCGGAATTTATGGGTGTGGATCTCCGCGCTCTTGTAGAGGTGCCACACCCGTTTGGGGAGTTTCTTTTTCTTCTGGATGCAGGACGCCAGGTCGGTGCGGCTGGCCGGGTTCACATAGCCGGACCCCGAGTGGTACTCGATGACGAAGGGCGCGCCGAAGGGCCGGGAGTAGTGGAATTGTTCGTTGCAGATCTTCCGGGCGTGGGTGTCGAGTAAGGACGGATCCTGGCTGATGAAGATAATGTCCCAGCCGTGGTGCCGGTGGGTTTCCAGTGCCGTGAGTCCTGCGGGAACGGGTTTGCTGGAGGGCCGTACCGGCCAGATTTGTTGCGCTTCGTCCACCACCAGCACCGCTCCATCCGGCAGGTGCTCGGGCCAGTTCTCGGTCTCGCTGTCGGTGAGTTCGTGCCATTCCACCGCCAGATCCCGAATGCCCCGGTAGTAGACGGGGCGGCGGGTCTCGCTGCCCTCCACGGCAAAGCGCTTGTCATGGAGCACAAAATCAATGGCGTGGCTGGTCTTGCCACAGCCCGGCTTGCCGGTAATCAGCCAGAACATTTATCCGTCTCCCCCCATACCGAAACCAAAGCGCTTATAGGCGCCATACAGCGTCTTCATGCTGATCACGCCCACATAGGCGGAAATCACCAGGCTGAAGAACACGTCAAAACCGGCCAGGGTGATCAGCGACGCCACGTCCCCGGCCACGCCGCCGAAGTGGCTGGTGACCTTGTTCAGCAGGGCGTTAATGCCGGACTGCACCCCGGTCAGGGAAATGACACCGATCCCCAGGGCCAGCAGCACCCGGCTGGTGAGCGGGCCAATGATTTGGGCCAGAAAGACCGCAATGGGGGCGAGAAACGCGGGCATGGCAGCACTCCATCCGTTGTCAGTTATCGGAAAAACGTTCCAGGACGATCAGCGCGGCCACCAGCCAGCCGAGGGCTTGCACCAAGGGGTTGATGGTGGTGGCCAGCTTGCACAGGAAGGTCATCGGGATGGTGAGGGTGCCGAGCCGGCCCAGGTCCACTTTCAGATCGGACGGGCAGGAGGCCGAGCCGCCCAGGCCCGCGCCGCTGTCGTCCAGGTCGGACAGCCGGTCGCTGATATCGATTTCCTGCTCGCGGACGGTGTTTTTTTCGCTGTCATTGAGCAGGCTATCCCCGGCCAGGTACTCGTCCGTGCCTTCTGTATCCTCTTTCCAAAGTTTGTCGCGGCAATTGAGGTACCAGGTGTTTAACGCTATGGCGCATTGCACACTGTCCTGATCCTCGGTGCACTCGGGGGCCTCCTGGCCGTCCACATCACAGGTGCCGGGCCCCATGCCACCGCCTTCGCCGTCGCCCTCGCCGTCGTCGCCCTCGTCCTGATCCCCGTCGCCATCGCCATCCCCTCCAGAGTCTCCATCGTCCCCAGAGTCGCCGCCGCCATCACCACCAGAGTCGCCACCACCGCCGCCATTGCCGCCGCCGTCGTCACCGCCTCCACCGTTATCGCCGCCATCGTCCCCGTCCCCATCATTGCCCCCGCCACCGTCATCACCGCCGCAGTCCCAGCCACAGCCGGGGCCCCAGTGGCCGTCATCGCCCGCATTGCAATAGGAACTGCCATTCCAGCCGCCGTTCTCATCGCAGTAGACCTCTGGCTCTTCCGGTTCATCGGGATTGTCGGGGTCGTCGGGATCACCGGGATCGCCAGGGTCGCCCGGATCGGTGGGGTCGTCCGGGTCTTCGTCGTCGTCATCTGGCATGAGGCAATAGCGTTTGCCGTCGGGGGCCGTGACGGAGTTGGGGCAGCCCCCAGCCTCCACCTGACAAAAGCGGTCGTTGCCAATACCGGTATAGCAGCCTTCGGCGTCGAGAAACTGCCCGAACGGCGTGTCCTCCGCGTCCCAGCGGTCCGGGATCGCCGTGCCGTTGTCCACCCAGGTATCGGGGATCTCATCCGCCTGGCAGGTCTGCCCGGAGCTGATGCCGTTCACCCAATAGATCTTGGTGCCGTTGGCGTAGATCCACGGAACGCTGGGTGAGGTGGGGCCATCATAGGTAAAGCGGCAGCTCTCATAACAAAACAGTTCGCCGGGCGGGCCGCCTTCAAAAAGCAACTCTTCCTCAAGGTGACCATTGGGGTATTTGTTGATATCGCAGGCGGCGGGCGGCTCCGGAAGACAGACTTGCATGACCCCATCCGGGGCGAGGCCAAAGATTGGATAGCTGCCTGAACAGTATTTTTGTTCGTAGTACTGGGGCTGATGGTTCACTTCCACCAACCGGCACCGGTTTGCTGAATCGCGGCTCCGTTCCGGCAAGCTGTCATAGAAGGCACGGCAGGCGGTGCCTGATCCGGCTTGATCCCAAGGCCATGTTTTCGTCTGGTACGCGACGTAATCGTCGCCATAGGCGGCCAGCGCGGCGGGGCTGAACAGCAGTGCCAACAGACCCAAGGCGAATGCAAGGATGAAACGGGGGCTCATGATTGAAACAGCATGTACATGGCGGACAGGCTGACGCATAAGTAAAGCCACGGCCCTATATCCCACTCGGTTCCCATGGTGCGATCCTCTTTTTGCTTTTCAGAATGACCCGTTGCCCGGCTCACTCTGAAAAGCAAAGTGCCGACATTGAAAAAGGGGCCCGAAGGCCCCGGTGGTGGAGGGGTTAGCGCACGGCGCGGCGCAGCAGGAAGAACGCCAGGATCAGCCCCAGGAACGAAATGACCGCGAGGCCGATTTCGGTGGCGCTGGCCTGGTTGTCGTTGATTTCCTGCGTGACGCCGCTGACATCGATGGCCGCGTGCGCGGTGGTGGTGCCGAGCGCGGCGGCACTGGCGATACCGCCGCTGATCAGACCGGTGCGGCCCACGCGGACCAGAGTGGCACCGCCCCCACGGCGGTGTTTTTGCATTGCGCGTTTCATAGCACATTCCTTCTTTCAAGTGGTTTAGGGTTTGTCGTACCGGTGCCTAGTCGGTATTGGTCTTGATGTACCAAGCCAGCGTCCGCAGGCACCACACCGTGGCGTACAGACCCGCCACGGCGCCGAGGATGGCGTTGGCCTCCCCGTAGGTGAGCGCCGGTAACCCGAAGGGGCCAACGCTCGCCATTTCCAGTGTGCCCAGGCAATACACCGCGCCGTCCTGCGCCTGTTGCCATTGCCCGCTGCACACGATCATTTCCATTTTTTAAGCGGCCCGTTACTTGCTGTCGGCCTTGGCCGTGCCGGTGTTCTTAGTGGCCTGAGAGGCCGGGGGCGTGGTTTTTGGCACCACGCCGATCAGGTAAGGCTGGCTTTTGCCGCCACCGGCTTTTTTAAGTTGGGCGATGAAGTGCACGTCCTCGCCGGGTTGGAAGTCAGCGGCGATCTGGTCGAAGACGGCGGGCTCGGCGCCCATCTTGGTGACTTCGTAGCCCCGGCAATCGTTCGCGGCATCGCCCACGGGCATTTGCCCGGTGTGGACAGAACAGAAGGTGCGGCCTTCAATGTTCATACGGTTGATACCCAGGACGGTGAGGGTCATTTCAAATTGCATGGTGTTGATCTCCAGTGGTTAGGTGTTGGCGCCCGTTGTTGGGGGCGGTTTGCTTTTGTGGATGTGGTGAACATCGGGAATCGTTTGCCAGGGCGGTCAGCCCGAGGTCGCGCAGGATGGCGCGGGCGTCGGTGATCGGCTGTCGGGCTTGGCGGCACAGATGGCGCGCCTGGCGTTCGTCCTTGGCGAAGCCGAGAAAGCGCCAGGGGGCGTACAGGTGCCGGGGTTTCTCGCCGGGGTGCCAGCGGCGTTCCGCCACGAGCAGGGCAGGGCGTAGGGTGCGAGTGCGGTACAGGCCGCACTCACTCCGGCTTTCCGGCGTGGGGGCGCTGGCGTTACGATGAAACCGCATGAGGTTTCCCCTGTCGGGCCAGGGCTAGAATGTCCTGGCAAAACCGTTCGTGCTCCGGGCCGGTAATCAGGTCGTGCCAGAACAGGGCGCTGACGTAGCCCAGGCAACGCGCCTTGTCGGCGAAGACCATTTCCATAACCCACTGCTTGCGGACCGTTTTTTCCAGGTCGTGTAAGGCGCCCAGCAAGGGCTGTTCATCGTGTTTTTTGGCCCATTCCTTTACGTGCATGGTTAACCCCCAATCAAAAAAGCCGTGTGCGTCCCCAGGGGGACCGGGCTCTATTCACTAAGTCAGCCGTGCGGGTCATCGGAGATGGCCCACAGGGCGGACTAAGTTCACCGGTACGCGGTACCGGCCTGCCGGTAACGATCCCTCGCACCTCCGGGCCAAGGCCCTCCGCGCTCCGCTTGGCAACGCCCCTCAATCCGCGAAGGGATCTTCAAAATCGTCATCATCGTCATAGTCACGTTCGTTGCCGTCGTCGGTGTCGTCATGCTCCGGCACATCGAAGCAGCCGTAACAAACGTTCTCTTCCTCGGACATCATGGAATCCGGGAAAAAATCACCGCACTCGTCACACAAAAAGCGGCCCCAACGGCTCATAAACTGACCTCAAACAGAAAAGAAGAAAGGCGCCGACAAGTCGGCAAAGGCGCTTTTCTTGAAGGGCAAAACCGCTCTCTCGGAATCAGGATCAAGAGCGGGGGGCTGACCCGCTCCCTCACCGACACCCTCGATCCGGTGCGAACGGTGCGGCATGGATTAGCAGGCGCAAGGCCAAGCGCGAGCGTCGCCAGGGCGAGCCTTGCGCCTGCTAATCCATACCGCCCCAAAAGTTCGCGATCGAGGATGACGGTGACGGAGCGGGACAGCGGGGCGGCCCGTGGGGCGGTGCCCAGGACGGCAAAAGCGGCGGCCTGGCTGTCAGAAACGGTAGGTGCGGGAGTAGGGCGGCGCGGCGCCATCGCAGGTGTACTCATAGCACCCCCTGAAACAGGGACAGTTGCGGGGAGTGGTTACGAGCGGCCCCGTAGACAAAGGCTTTGGCGTCGTCGGCGCGGTCAGCAGGGAACTCGGCGTAATCCACAACGCCCACAGCATTACGAGCATGGACACGGAGCGTTTCTCCGGTGGTAATGATGAGGCCGAGCAGGCGGACACCGGCCCGGCGCAGCAGGGAGATTTGAGCGATGCTCAGGGAAACGGCCTTGTCGGCTATGCGTTGATAGCGGTAGCGGCGGCCTCGGCGTTTGTAGGTGGCGCAAATCACAGGAACACCCTCAGCCAGTAGTCCACGGCGCAGGAGCAGGCTTTAACCGGATCGTCGAAGGTCTTTTCCGCCTGGAAGGTGCGTTCACCGTCGAACAGGCCTTCCACCTTGACCATGGTTTCGCCGCTGTCCCGGTCGTGAGTGGTGGTGCAGATCAGCTGCCGCTGGCGGTGTTTACTCGTGCGCTTGCTCATACCTCGCTCTCCCGCAGTTGCTCGACCAGCAGAACAACGTTGATCATGCGGCGGCGACCGACTTTCACCGTCGGCAAATAGCCTTTATCCACCCAACCCCGGACTACATCCGGCTCTTGCCGAATCCACTCCGCAAACTCGCTCCATGCCATCATCGGCGGCCACTCCGGCCGATTGCTGATGGCGTCCCCCAATTCCGGTATCATCACTGTGCACCACTCTATGCAATGTCTAAATATTAGACCTAAATAGTAGGTGTTTTTTATCTAATAGTTAAGCATCTGAGCGATGATTTATTCCTATGGAATCAGGTCTAATAGATAGGTGTATGCAATTGCTGGCATTTGCACGGCTTACAGATTTGGCCGAGGCAGGAGACAGCAATTACAAACGCTGGCAAAACATCAAACACGGCCAAGCTCAGATCCGGGCTCAAGAGGTTGAGATCCTGGGGAAAGTCTTTCCGCGCTATCGCTGGTGGCTGATGACTGGCGAGGTCATGCCGGAAGTAGGGCAGACCAGCCCGGAAT
Source organism: Alcanivorax sp. 24 (assembly GCF_004360225.1). Taxonomy (GTDB): domain Bacteria; phylum Pseudomonadota; class Gammaproteobacteria; order Pseudomonadales; family Alcanivoracaceae; genus Alloalcanivorax; species Alloalcanivorax xiamenensis. Next base: position 29,482 of record NZ_SNUA01000019.1, on the reverse strand, counting down.
ACGACGAAGCAAACGCGACGCTTAAGCAACGAGGAGAGGGATAGAGCTTACGCAGAGGGCCGCTAAAGCCTGGTTCAAGAAAAGGGGGGAATAACAAAAAACGAGCTGGGTCACGTTTGCAGGAGCGCAAACTTAAACCACACAAAAGGGGGGAAGGGCATGAGATGCACAATCATATCTGCCGTCTTCATTGCCGGTCTAATCCACACTGTAAGTAATACCGCTTGGGCAGATAGTGGATTGGAGTACCGGATCGCTAAGTACAAACCAATCTGCAGCGACTACGAGCGCGCGAAGCGTTACGCCGAGTGCCACAAACCACCTGGTAGCTATAAACACGCCTACGAAATGACCGGCAAGGCCCGTGAAAGTGCCTTGGCGCAAGGTCGAAAGCTGATCAATATGCGTAAAGGCACGGATCGCGCCTTGGACAGCCGCGGTAAGCGCCGCCGTGTATACCGCTAAAGGGAGTGATGTATGACCGCAAAGGAAAAGGTCGCAGCGCTGGTGAAAACGCTTCCCGACGATGTGTCGCTAGAGGAGATTCGCTCTCGGGTCGCTGCCCTGGCGAAGATCGAGAAAGGCCATATGAGTCTCGAAAACGAAGCTGAAGCAGAGCCAAGTGCTGGTAAGCAACTTGATAGTAGCCAAGAACCTCCCTCATAGGGGTACTGACTATTCCGATCCGGGCCGCCGGGTGTTTGAGTAAGCCAGATGAATAGGGGAGCGGTTTGTCTTGGAAGGCCGCCTAGTCCATCAAGTATCTGGTTCTAACGTCGCTTTCGGCGGTGCCCTTGGGCCGGTGTCAGCTTGTATCCGGGGGAGATCAATGGAGTGTTTTGATCTTCTCCCGGTCTGAGTAAAACAAGTCCCGCCACATAATGGAATGAAAGCGTCCCAAGCGGCTAAGCAGCTTGGCTTGTTCAACATAGGGAGGGGTGTCTTTGCCTGTGTCTAAAACGCGATTGACCGCGAAGAACAAGGCTTGTATGTAGTTTAAGTGTTCTACGGTGAGATCGAGAGTATCCCGTAATTCTTTAATATGCTCTTCCTGCATGTCGTGTCCTCAAGTTGAGGCCCCCTAGTATTGGTGGAGGCGGAACTACGCGCAGGTTGGCGAACCGACAAGGTGACGGCAGACCCGAAGGTCTCCCACGCGTAGCCCGCCACGAATGCCGAAGCACGCGGCTCATACCTTGTCGGGTCGCCAAACCCGGCCAGCAGTTTAATGCCGGCGCGGGATAAGATGACGAGTACATGACTTATTGTCAATCCGCTATCGAGCTAAACTGAAATGAAATAAAACTTAGGTAGAGAATGTGCTCCTTTTTATATGAAATGTCGTTTCTTTTGGAAATTTAAATGACGAAGGGGTGAAAGGAGGAAAGTGTGAAGATAATCGAGAAGATTTGGTTGAGAAATTTCAAAAAGTTTGAAGATGAGGAGATCTTATTTTCTGATGACCTTAATATTCTTGTTGGTGACAATGAATCTGGGAAAAGCTCCATATTAAAAGCTATTGAGATCGTTGTTAGTGGAAGCCAAGCAAAGATAGCTAATATTGGCTTGGAAAGTCTTTTTAATAAGAATGCGATAAGTAAATTCATGGCAGGAAATAAAATAATAAGTCTTATGCCAAAAATCGAGATTGATCTATACATTAAAGATTGCTCTGATTTTCCTGAGCTTTATGGAAGGTTTAATCAGGGAAATAAAAATGCATGCGGACTGCATTTGGTTTGTGAGCCAGACGTTGACCATAGTAAAGACATCGATTCAATATTGAAAAAGGGAGGCTCAAATTTCCCATTTGAATTTTATAAAGTGGGATTTTTTACGTTTTCTGGAGAGAGCTATAGTTCGTACAGAAAGTATTTCAACTACTTATTTATAGATGGCACAGAAATAAATAATGAATATGCTACAAAGAGTTACATAAAGACAATATTTGAGTCAAACTCAGAGTCAGCCCAAAGGGCAAGACTTGAAAATGAATATAGAAAGAATAAAGAAGAGTTTAAGGAAAATTTTCTGTCTGAGGTGAATAAAAAAATAGAAAATTTTGAGTTCTCTGTTGGTTCTGGGCTGAAGTCAAATCTTCAGGCAGATCTAACCATAATAGAAGATGGTATCGCCTTAGAAAATAAAGGGAAAGGCCGGCAGTGTTTGATTAAGACTGAGTTTGCTCTCCAGCGCGTCAAGCAAGGGAAACCCTTAGATACTTTACTTTTAGAAGAACCTGAAAATCATTTAAGTCACGGCAATATGAAGAAGCTAGTTGAAAAAATAAGAAATTCATCCGCAGGCCAGATTTTCATATCAACACATAGCAGTTTTATTGCCTCAAAGTTAGATCTAAGAAAATCAATTTTATTAAGTGCTTCATCAGGAAAAGCTTTGTTGTTCAATGGAATTCCTTCTGATACGGCTGATTTTTTTATTAAGTCACCAGTTAATAACGTTCTTGAGTTCTGTCTTTCAAAAAAAGTAATTTTAGTTGAAGGTAATGCGGAGTACATACTGTCTGATGTGATGTATGAGAAGGTAAATGGCACGTCTATGGAGGAAGACGGCGTCCACTTGATTTCTGTAGGGGGTACTAGCTTTAAACGGTATCTGGACATTGCATTGCGGCTTGGCATAAGAGTGGCAGTAATAAGAGATAATGATAAAAATTTTAAGATAAATTGTGTCGACGGATTTTCTGATTATGCTAATGAGAAAGATATAAACGTTTTCTATGATTCCGATAATTCCAGAAGCACTTTGGAAATTGCAGTCTACGAAGATAACAGGGAAAGGTGCGATGAGATATTCGGAGAAGGAAGGCGGAGCTTATCGGTCAAAGATTACATGTTGTCAAATAAGACAGAGGCAGCATATAAAATGTTAAAAGAAATTGGTTCTTCAATAAAGGTTCCTAATTATATAGAGCGAGCTGTCAAATGGATAAAAGAGTAATATTCTCAGTTGCTGGCTCAGGAAAAACCTCTTTGCTCATTGATAAAATTGAAATTGATTCAAAAGCTCTTATTGTTACTTATACAGTTAATAACTATGAGAATATTATTTCTAGAATCGTGGAAAAAATAGGTCAAATGCCAAAAGGTGTTAGGGTCTATACTTATTTTTCCTTTTTGAACAGCTTTTGTTTTAAGCCTGTCGCCGGCCGATCGATAAGGTTCAACGGAATATGTTGGGATAAGCCACCTCCTCATACGTCAAAGCTGAAGATCGGAGATAGGATGCGCTATTTTACGAAAGATGGTCGTATATATCACAATAGACTTGCGAAGCTGTTAGACGTAAGAAATTACTTTCCGGATGTTGTTGAAAGGATTGATAAATTTTTTGATTGCTTTTATGTCGATGAAGTTCAGGATTTTGCTGGGCATGACTTCAATTTTCTTTGCAGCCTAATGGATATTAATAGCGAAATTTGTTTGGTCGGTGATTTTTATCAACATACCTTTGATACGAGTTCGGACGGAAATGTTAATGGGAATTTGTATAAAAATTATGAGAAATATAAGGAAAAACTAAAAAAAACTGGTCTTTGTATTGATGAAGATACTCTATCAAAGAGCTACCGTTGCCCAGAAAATGTGTGCGATTTTGTTTTTAAGGAAATGGGAATAAAAATATACTCACACGATGTTAATAAGGGGGAGGTTGTATACATGGAAAAGAAGAAGGATGTAAATGAGTTGCTCTCTGATAGAAAGGTTGTAAAACTTTTTTATGAAAAAAGTTATAATTATATTTCCCCGTCCCAGAATTGGGGGGCAACTAAGGGATTGGATTGCTACACAGATGTTTGTGTCTTTCTTAATAATAAAACAGAAAAGCTTTACAAGGAAGGGGGGTTGAAAGGTATGAGCCCAACCACATTGAATAAGCTATATGTCGCCTGTACAAGAGCAAAAGGCAATGTATATCTCGTTCCTCAAAGGCTTGCGTCTGATCTAAAAAAAAATTACACGTAGAACTTCAGATGTAAACGGCCTCCTGTGGAGGTGTTCGTTTTCCTGTTCGATTGATGTGCTGAGACTAGCATGGTTGATGTAAAACGTTCTCTTGGATGGAAACATTGGCTAGCCTTTTTTAATGCGTTCATTATACCGTCGTAGGATTATATTTCGAATGGCGCCACACCAAATTGTTGACTTTTTTGTTCTTTTAGACGTCTGGCAGTGGCCACTGACAAGTACGTGAGCTCCGACTAGCTCCTCCAAGTCATGGATTTCAAAGAAAGCTATAAATGCTTGAAGAATGTCATCAAATATCGCAACACTAACACTCTCATTGTGATTTTCGGATGAGTTCAGCCAGAGCTTTCCATCTTGAGTGACTCCATAGCTGGCAATATTGCCCCAAAAAAAATATCGGGCATGTTCTGGTGCCTCATGAGCTCTTTCAAAAGGTATAAACACTTCCTTTATTGGACCACTAATAAAAACTTCTCCATCTCGAAAGAAAGTGATTATTCGGCTAGATTCTCTAAAGGCCTGACTTGTGACGAGGCGGTGCAATACTCTCTTCAGAGTGTAAGTTTCTGAACTTTGCCTGTCTCCTGGTAAAACGTGGGTTCTACCGCCTGTTCCTGTATTGCTTGGAGGGGGGGCGACAGGGTTTACAGTAATTTCTCCTCCTTTCTCGTCATCTAAGTCGACAAGGATTCCTCCTCCTGCGCTGATCTCTTCCGCCTCCTCTGTGACGGCATCCCGTGGGTCTGTCGTGACGGTATAAATGGCTCGTAATTGGCAAGAGTCTTCATGATGGGCACAAAAATGAGCTGGGTGGCCATGCTTACTTTCTTTGCGGAACCAAGCATCACGGCCACATGAAATGCAGGCAAGTTGTCGGCGCATCGCCTCAAGCTGACTGACTGGAAGAGCCGCAAAGCGATCCGCACTCCAATTTTGGCCATCAATGCGACAAAAGGCGTCCTGCATGACTATCTCCTCAAAATATGCGACATACGTCACAATGTTTGCAGTGAATGAAACTTATTGCAAATTCTGAGCTAACAGCTCTACCTCAAATGCATCTGAGAGGATCCAATTACTCGTATCTTCTCTTTTGCGGAGAAGACCTATCGGCTAACTGCATTATGGCTCTTGATTTTTTTGTATACCGTGGTATACATTGAGTATGAAGACAATTCTAATGACGGCGGAATTTGAACGTTGGCTTCGCCATCTTCGTGACAAGCAAGGTAAGGCCCGAGTCAATGCGCGAATCCGGCGAGTAGCACTAGGAAACCTAGGGGATATCAAGTCTGTCGGTGGGGGCGTCAGCGAGCTACGCATTCACACCGGGCCGGGCTACCGGGTGTACTTAACCATCCGGGGGTTAGAGGTGATCATTCTCCTTGTTGGCGGTGACAAGAGCACGCAGAGCAAGGACATTAAGGCCGCGAAGGCGCTGGCTGACCGATATCAGGAGGAGCTATGACCGAGCACAAATTGAAACCTTGGGATGCCTCCGATCATCTGGAGGACCGGGAAGACATGATCCTCTATCTCAACGCCTGTATCGAAGAAGATCCAGGGGATGGTTCTCTCATCCGAGCGGCGCTCAGTGACATCGCACGTGCTCAGAATATGTCACGCCTGGCCGACGAGACAGGTATGACCCGTGCTGGACTCTATAAAGCACTTTCACCGGAAGGCAATCCCGGCTTTGATACGATGCTGAAGATCACCCGTGCGCTGGGGCTTTCGCTCCACTTTGATCAACATGCCCACTAAGGCCTGTAGTGTCGAAATGGTGTCGAGGCTTCCGTGTGAGTGAGGGCAAGACAGTGCTAGTGATCATTTGTAAATTCGATGAAAATCAATGAGTTGTGTGGTGATGTGGTGGTCAGAACCATAGCGCCATAAGGTTCAAGCCCCTCCTGGTGCACCACTATCCCTTGATTGTCATTCGAAAGAAGCAAAAAGTAGTTCTCTTCATTCTAATGATGAAGGGGGCTTTTAATATTCGCCGCAGTTTCCATGAAGTCACGGATGTTGTCATGGAGAGCTTGCCAATCAATAGACTCCGGCGGGTTGTAGGTTCGAGCGGAATATTGAATGTTATGTGCTGTTAATCCTACTGAGTCACATATTTCATTGTTGCTTCCCCAGCATGAGACGCTATAAATATCTCCATTGCTAGGGATGCGGCTGATAACGCCGGTCTGTTCATTTTGATAGAAATCGAGGCCACCTTCCTGGCCAATAAGGCGATCCTTTTCTTTTGTTCCCTTTACCAGAGAGGTTGCGAAATTCATTTTGGGCAACACAACGTTAAGATAAATCTTCTGCTCCTGGCTGGCTTGGCCACAGGGGGCTAGTCCCGGCAAGCAAAATACCATGTTTATGCTTCCAGGCATCGTTTGTCCTGGTGTTTTGCTATCCGGATCATGATTTAGGCAAGCATTAGAAACCTTTAATTGCCCCGAAACCTCACCATCAGTTTTCAATTCCTTGGTGATGAGATCACCGGATAAGCATCCATATTCTTCCCTCGAGGGTACTGTTTCTGAGGCACAAGAAACAGAAGTTAAAGCCAGGAGAGAGAAAATAAGATAAAAATTTTCTTTGGCCATTTTTTATCCTTGATGCTTATCTTTGATTAAATGGTGAATTGCCATCTGGGGAGTTTTTGTAGGAAGACAAAAGGATCTCCTTCATGGCCTCTAGCGTCGTTATCTGCTCATCTAAAGGCACGCCAGAAAAATCAATACTCTCTCCCTGTCGGTACTTTGCTGATACCGCTTTCATCGAACGATGCATGCGTTCATTTGTGTTGCGGCGTTCGGCTGAGTTTCTCGCTTCGATGTTCGCATCTGCTTCTTTTTTTCTCAGTAAGAAGTGAGTATCTCTGTCATATTCAGTATTTCCGGACATGTAATTATTCTGGTATCTTTCCAGTTCATCATAGGCCTCGCTATGGGTGCCTTGGAGAGCCTTGTATTGGCTTTCCGAAAACGAAGCTTCGTTTCTGCTTTTTCTGAAATACTGATTGGCTGCATCTTCAATGTATTTCTCCAATGCTTCTCGTTCCTGAGCAGCTTGAAACTCGGTGAACTTCTCCTCACCAGAGTTGCGCCTTTCCAGTATTCGGCGAGCCTCTTCGATCTGCTCCTCTAAACGTTTTATTGATTTACGTAAATGCATTTTAGCTATGTCGAGGTCTGTGCCCACAGCATTTACACTTGCGTCACGTAACGCACTCGTCCCTTTTCCTAAAGCGCTTTCGATAGCCTCCGCGCCAGCAGCCTTAACAATTCGAATGATTGCGCGGGGCCGGGCCAGTTCCACAACACTTAGCAATACGTCTGCTTCTTCCGCCAGATCCGCAGCACCCAACACGGCTCGCTGTTTCTCCAATTCCATTTCCATGACGCGGATGATCTCTTCATACACGTGGTCCAACGGTCCATTAGGCCCCATTTCCGACTCACCAGTTTCCTCCTCTTCTTCCGCCTCTTCGACACGGGGGTATGATTGACCTGTCGCGGAGCCAGATTGTGTCTGGCCGGAGAGTATGGAGCCGACGGCAGAGGCCGCATTAGTGGAAGCTGTGATCAAGGCATTGGACTGACCGACCAGAGTTGCCAGTCCGGCCGCCACACTGCCCAAATCGCTACCCCGAGCGGAGGCTCCTGAGTCCACCACTGACGTAGCTTGGCTGGAAATCAGCGTGGCGCCGCAGGCGGTTTTGTCGCCATGACGAGCGACGGGCTGGCCATCAACGATATTGGTGGGATCGCCGGTGGCGATAGTGGTGATGATGGGGGACGGACCGTGCTTCGGGCAGATGACTTTGTCACCCACGCGGGCTACCCCTTTGCCATCGATGTCCATTGTAGTGGAGGCGCTGATAACGGTGCCTCCATGGTCGGTCTTGTCACCCAAAACGATAATCGGGCGCGACATGCTTACCTCCGTGTTGATCAATCCTTAACCGTCCTGGCTTGAAAGGAGAGCATAACAAAGTGTCGACGAAGTGACGACACCACATAGATACAGTGTGGCGCCTTGAGCTTTGCAGTTGGATGATTTCTTTTTAAAACAAAAGGTTATGTGGGGCTGTGGTTTGGTGAGCAGCAATGAAAGAGGTTCGAATCCTCCCGTCCCGACCAAACGAGAGAAAAAAGCCCTGGTGATTTTCACCGGGGCTTTTTTGTGGTTCATCGCTTTAGCGGGAAGGGTCGCTCCGGCGGGGGCTCCCGTATTCCTCGGTTACCTCGAAGACCTCCATTCAGAGGGGGCTACAGCACCGCTGTGGGAAGCGGCCCCGGCGGCGCTCCGCTTGGCCGCGAATGTCCTGGGCCGTTGGCGATTCGCTTGCCAGCAAGCTTCCCACAGCGGCTTCGTGGCATGATCCGTGGGAGACCCGCTTGCTGGCGAACATAGCGGCTTGCTAGCCCTTCCGTTACAGACCCGTGCCCATGATTGAAGCGCCGTGGCCCGCTAAACCGCGATGAACCTTTTTTCGTGCCCGCCGTCCACGGCACTTTTACCACGGTTTGACCTCTATATTTCCTGACAAGGACGCGCCATGCTTGGCGTGGATTAGGTTCGTTTCCGACAAGGACATTCATGGCAGCTTGGTCGCGGCGTCGCATCGGGGTGGTGGCAACACTGGTGGTTCTGGTGTTGTTGCTGCTGTTGCCGTTCGTGATCGCCTGGAGTCTGGGCTGGCGCTGGCAGGGCGTTGGCTGGCGTCAGGGGTTGGTCATCACCGCGCTGTGGCAACAACAAGGCGAATGCCGCCCCTTATCGCTGCGGGGATTACGTCTTTCCTCGCTGCGGCCCATCACGGTCACCGCGGACAGCGTGTCGATTCGCCAATGTGATTCCGATGCCGCTTCCGAGCCACTTTCCGAATTACCCGATCTGCCGGCGTTACACGTCAAAGTGTGGGCGCTGCAGTGGCGGGACTATCCGCCGTTATCTCTTGATCTGACGCAGAAAAGGGGGCACTGGCAAGGGCGGGCCGGGTTCCGCAATGGCGAAGTGTTCGGTGATTACCGGCAGGACAGTGGTGCCTGGCAGGTGCATGGACAAATCCCGGTGTCGGATCTGGACAGTCGCGCCATCGGTGTGGTGGAACTTGGTGGCTCAGGACAATGGCTTCCCGAACAGCCGGTCCGGGCCGAATTGGCGCTGACCGGCAGCGAGCTGGGTATGGCCGGTGAGGACTATCGAGCCAATCTGAATGCCACGGTCATCGTGGAGCAACCTCACTGGCGGGTGTCACTGACGCTGTCCGACCCGCTGGCGCTACCGGCGGGATGGCGGTTATTGCCGGGGGAAGGGCTGACCGCCAGCGGGACTTTCGATGGCTTGATCAAACAGGCCAAGGGGCGGCTGGAGGCTCGGGGACCGCAAGGGCAAGCGCTGCTGACCCTGGCCAGTGACGATCAGAGGCTGGGAACAGGCGAGGGGCGTTTGACACTGTCCGAAGGCCTGGATGGCACGGTCGATTTTCAGTGGCAGGAAACGCAACTGCTGGTGGCACCGTTCGAGCTGACTCTGCCGGAACAGACGCGATTGAATTTGCGGGAATCGGTGACGGTGCCGTTGGCCGCTGACGGAGAAGTAGCACTGCCACTGTCCGTGCAGTACCAGGGCGCCACTCTGACCACCAGCAACAGCCTGTTGCTGTGGAAGCCGGAAGGCGTGCATTGGCAAGGGGCGATGTCCCTGGCGGGGCAGTGGCAAGGGTATCGTCTGAGCGGTGGCTGGCGCGGCCGGGCGGGCGTGGATGGCGTCAGCGGGGAGCCGCTTAAGGTACGGCTCGAAAACGCGGATCTGAGCGTGGAGGCCACGGCGCCGGTGACGGAATTGAAGCCACCATACTGGCCGGTGCAGGCGTCACTCAAGGGACGTTATCAGCGTCTGCCGTTCCAGGCCAGGATGAGCGGGCGCAGGGATGACCACGGAGGTTGGGCCGGCAGCCTGGATGCCGATGTGGACGCGGCTGATTACCTGGACCAGGGTGGCATGGCGCACCTTGATGGGCGCTGGCAGTGGCGCGATGGTGTGCTCACCCTGGCCAGAGGCGCGGCGATTTCCGTGGCGCAGGCGGTGCGGGGCAAGACGCTGTTGAAGCCGTTGTCGTTGAGCGCGCGGACGCCGCTGCGTTATCAGGATGGCGGTGTTCATGGGCAACTGGCTCTGCGGGGAGAGGGGCTGGCGGCGGAACGTTGGGAATTGCCGGTGCTCACCGGCACGGTGGATCTGAACGGCCAGCGCGCCCGGGCGGAGTTGGCGGTGAAGGATTGGGAAGCATCGCTGGCGGTCAGTGCCCGCCCCTTTGGCGGCGGTTATGCCGGGGAGCTGTCGTTGGCTTCGGCGTTGCGGCCGGAACTGAGTCGGGGGCTTGGCTTCACCTTGCAATCCGGGCAGTTGGTGGCGGACGGCGATTGGCTTTGGGACCAGATGGTTTCTTTCGGGGTTAAAGCCAACGTTTCCGACGCGGACATGGATTGGGGCAGCGTCCTGGCCCGTGGACTGAACGCGCGACTGGCGCTGGACTGGCAAGATGGCAAGGCTGATCTGAGAACGCGAGAACCGATTTCACTGGCGTCGGTGGACGTGGGGGCCCCGATCACCAATATCCATCTGAGCGGCCAATCGGATCTGGACGTTTGGCGTTTCAGCGATATCCGAGCCGAAGTGCTCGGTAGTGAAGTGCTGGCGCCGCAGCTGCAGTGGCCGTCGGATCAGTGGCAGACGGTGGTGGTGACGGGTATTGACCTCAACCAGGTGGCGGCGTTGCAGAATGAGCCGGCGGTATCGTTGTCCGGTACGGTGGGCGGCTATCTGCCGCTGCGTTTGTCGCGCAACAGCGTGGCGGTGCGGGGCGGGCGCTTGTCCAACGAAGGCCCTTTGTCCCTGGAAGTTCCAATGACCTCGGCGGTCCAGGCCATGGCGCAATCCAATCAGGCGGTGGGGCTGGCACTGGATTCGTTGAATCCGCTGCTGATCAGTCGCTTTTTTGCACAACTGGATATGGAAGACAGTGGTTGGCTGGATGCCGCGGTCACCATCGAGGGCATCAATCCGCAACAAAATCGGCTGCCGGTGGTCTTTAACTACACGCACAAGGAAAATGTCAGGGACCTGTTGCGCAGCTTACGCATCGGTGATCAGATCACCGATGAGATCATGAAACGGACGCCGGTGGAGAGTGCACAATGAAAATCAATCGGGGAGGGCGGAGCCTGTTACTGACGGTACTGGTGTTGCCGTTGATGGCTTGTACGCCCCGGGTGGCACTGGAAGCGCCCAAGGAACCGATCACCATCAACCTGAATGTGAAGATTGATCATGAGATCCGGTTGAAGGTGGAGAAAGATATCGATGCGTTGTTCGAACAGAACGGCGATCTGTTTTAACGCTTGCCGGGAAGAGTGTGTTAAGGAGGCAGGGAATGATGAAGATAATCAAAATCGCGCTTATGGTGGCGGCGCTGACAATGGCGGGGAGCGCCTTTGCGCTGGAACTGGACCAGGCCAAAACCCAGGGGCTGGTGGGTGAGCAGCCCAATGGCTATCTGGGCGTGGTGAAGGCAACACCGGAAGCGGTTCAACTGGCCTCGGAGGTCAACGAAAAACGGCGACAGGCCTACGAACGCATTGCGCGCCAGAACGGTATCACCCTGGAGCAGGTGGCGAATCTGGCCGGTCAGAAGGCGATCGAGAAAACCTCTGGAGGGGAATACATCAAAACGCCGGACGGACAGTGGATAAAAAAATAATTCCTAGGTCATTCGGATGAGCTTTCATTTTTTTGCTGGTAAAAAATGACCTTCTCCACGGAAGGTCATTTAAAACCGAACGCTTAGGGAATGTTAGATGAGGTAAAAAAAGTTCCCCTATTCCACAATATTTACGTTTATCTATCCTCAGAAGACGCTGGCGGCTCTACATTGGTCCCATTGTGGATCGAATCGATTTGTACCGATAGGAGCTTGCCATGAAAGAAAAATTGCTCGCAGCGGCGTTCGTCTCACCGATGATGATTGCCGCCCCTGCATTCGCCGAGAACGTGCCGGATACATACGGTTACATCGGCGCCAACGCCAGCCATTATTTCTTTTACGACAACGAAGCCTTCGGTGAAGATGTCGATGGCGGCGAAGACAACTGGTTCTATGGTGGTCAGCTTGGCTGGCGCTTCAATCCCAACTGGTCCATCCAGGCCTGGTACGAGGAATCCGATGGTGATGTGGAAAGCGATTACGATTCCGGCGCCCGCTGGGATGTGCAAAGCTATTTCGCCAGCCTGCGTTACCACATGAACGGCACCAGCTTCCTGGGTTTTGAACCCTATGCCGGTTTCAACATGGGCGACTTGGTATTGGAAAGCCTTAACGATAACGCCACCGGCGATAAAGGCGACAAGCAACATGCCTTCATGACTGGTGTGGAAGTCGGTATCCAACGCGCCTTTGTCGATCGTATCCTGCTGGATCTGGGGACCCGTCAGGCCTACGCGGCGGATCGGGATTTCTGGACCGGCCAGGTCTACGCCGCGGTGAACGTTCTGTTCGGTGTGAGCACTGCTCACGCAGCACCGGAACCGGAGCCGGAACCGGTGATTGGCGACCAGGATGGCGACGGTGTGCCGGATGATCGTGATGCCTGTCCGGATACCCCGGCCGGTGCCGTGGTGGATGAGCGTGGTTGCCAGAAGTACGGCATGGTCAGTGATCAAAGCATGAACGTGATCTACTTCGGCTTTGATAAAGCGGACATCGGCGCCCAGTTCAATGACGAAGTGCGCCAGGCCGCGGATAACCTGAACAAAGGCGAAAGCGGTTCCATCCGCGTGGAAGGCCACGCCGACAGCACCGGTCCGGAAAACTATAACCAGGGCCTGTCCGAGCGTCGTGCCCAGGCGGTGAAAGATCGTTTGATCCGGGACTTCCAGGTGGATTCTTCCAAGATCACCACCAAGGGTTTCGGTGAAACCCGTCCAGCGGAGTCCAACGACACCCGCGAAGGCCGGGCGAAGAACCGCCGCGCGGAGATCTTCGTCGACACCGAGCAGTCCGAACCGCAGTTCAAGGAGTAAGAGTCTGAACGGACAGGGATGTCCGGCGTAAGCCGCCCTTTTTTTGTTCATCGCGGATGAGAGGGAACCGGCAAGCGCAGGTGTTCTTCTGGCCTTGGAGACATAAATTCTGAGGCCGCTGTGGGAGCTTGCCTGCAAGCGAATGGGCTTCCGGGCCCCAAGATTCGCTTGCAAGCAAGCTCCCACAGCGGCTTCGTAGCCCCTGTTGTTAGAGCCCCGGAAGGCCTCCATGCTCCCTGTTCAGTCGCTGCCACAGTCCAGAAGCGCGCCAGGTGCGCCGGCTGACGGCCTGGTTCAGCACTGTGCCTGAACCACATTCGAGCAGGGTGAAGGTTTGCCGCGCCCGGGTCACCGCGGTGTAGACCAATTCCCGGGTCAGCAGAGGATGCGGTCGGTCCGGCAGGATCAGCAGGGTATGGCGGAATTCCGAGCCCTGGGATTTGTGCACGGTCATCGCGTAGACCGTTTCCACGCCGCCCAGCCGGCTCGGCAATACCCACTTGATGCGGCCATCAGGCAACGGGAACGCTACTCTCAGCCCGTCCGGGTGGGCCAGGGTCAGGCCAACATCACCGTTCATCAGACCAAGCTGATAATCGTTGTGGGTCAGCATCACCGGCCGCCCCGGATACCATTCGTGCTCGTCCGCGAGACCTTGCCGGTGCAGTTGCCGGGTCAATTGCTGATTCAGTTCCGTGACACCAAAAGGTCCGCCGCGCAGACCGCTCAGAAGCTGCCGCTCGGTCAGCCGGGCGAGCAACTGGGTGGCCCAAGGGTCCAGATCGTCACGGTCCGGCGTATTGGCAGCTTCCAGCAGCAGCGCTTCCAAGCCTGGATGAGCCTCGGTGCCGTCGATCAGGAAACGGTGCAGATAGTGAGGATCACGGCGCAGGTCCAGCCGTTGCAGTTGATCCGCGTGGTGTTGAAAGGCTCTGGCGACACTCCGGTTATCACCTTGATTCACCGCCTGGGCCAGTGCGCCGATGCCGGGACTGTCACGGAAGCGCCAGTTGCGCCTAAGCATGGCGGTCTGCTGTGCCAATGGGCCACCACCGTCGCGCCAGGCGGTCAGGTCGATGCCGCAGTTTTGTTGAATGAAATCCACCGTGGCGTCGTCGTAGCCGCCCTGATCGGCATCACGGCAAAGGTCGCCGAGAACCGCGCCGGCCTCCACGCTGGCCAATTGGTCCTTGTCGCCAAGCAGCACCAGCCGGGTATGGGGATCCAACGCGTCGAGCAGGTTGGCCATCATTTCCATGTCGATCATGCTGGCTTCGTCCACCACCACCAGATCCGCGTGCAGCGGATTGTGGCGGTGATGGCGAAAGCGACGGCTGTCAGGACGGGTGCCGAGCAGTCGGTGCAGGGTACTGACCTCGGTGGGAATGGCCGCGCGCACGGCTTCCGCCAGTGGCAGCCGCGCCACCTGATCACCAATGGACTGGGTCAGCCGGGTGGCGGCCTTGCCGGTGGGGGCGGCCAGACGAATACGCAGCGCGCGGCCCTGTTCCAATGCCAGGCTTTGCAGCAACCCCAGCAGACGCACCACGGTGGTGGTCTTGCCGGTGCCGGGTCCGCCGGTAATCACGGTCAAGCGGGCACGGGTGGCCAGAGCGCAGGCCACCTGCTGCCAGTCCACCTCGTCATCGCCGTTAGTGAACAGCTTTGCCAGAGTGGTCCCCGCAGTGGTGGCGGTTTCCTGCCGCAGTCTTGCCAGCAACGAGTCAGCGACCTTGACCTCCTGGATCCAGTTGCGATGCAGGTAGAGACGGGAGCCGTCCAGCACCAAGGGCTGACCGGAGCCTTCGCCGACCAGCTCACTGGCCTGCAGCAGTGCATGCCATTGTTGCGGGTCCGGCGGCAGTAAGGGCGCCAGACTGTCCGGCATGCCCGCCGGCCATAGCCGCTGGCTCAACTCCGGCTCGTCCAGGTCCAGACACAGGTGCCCCGCCGCCAGCTGCGCGCTGGTGAGCGCGGCGATCGTCAATACCGCTGGATCGGTGGTGGGAGCCTGCTGATAGAGAAAGCGGGCCACGGCCACGTCCAGATCACGCAGTTGACCCTGATCGCGCAACTGTTCCAGGGCGCTTTGCCAGTCGACGGCGGCGAACAGATCACCTTGTCCATCATTGCGCATGAGCGTCTCCTTGGAACAGCCGGTCCAGAGCCTCCACCAGAGCGGTTGGCGCGGCGCTGAACACGGTGCCGGCGGAGGGCGCGCCGAGACCGCGTAGAAAGACGTAAACGGCGCCCCCCAGATGGGTGTCCGGATGATAGTCGTCACCGAGACGGCTGTGCAGTAAACGGTGCAGTGCCAGCAGATACAGTGCGTACTGCACTTCGTAACGATGCTCCAGCAACGCCTCGATCAAAGCGTCGCCGCCATAGGCGTCGTCGTCCGGGCCGAGCCAGTTGGATTTATAGTCCAGCACGTAATAGCGGCCCTGGTGCTCGAACACCAGATCCATGAAACCTTTGAGCATGCCGTTCAGGGTATCGGCTTCCAGACGCGGCCGTGGCCGTCCGGGATAGAGATGTTCGCGGATCAGCGCATCCAGCCGTGTCACTGGCACCTGTTCGGCGGGGAACAGAAATTCCATTTCCGCCACGGGCCGGTCCAGGTCCGCCAAGCGTATTCGATCCTGTTGGAGCGGCAAGGCGGTGGTCAGTGTCCGTCGCCACCACTGCTTCAGAATGGCGTCGTGTTCCTGCCAGTGGCGGGCTTCCAGTTGCTGGCTGACTCTTGTGTCCATTTCTTCCGGGGCGTCCAGACAGGCTTGAAAACCCTGATTGGCGGCGTGCTCCAGTAAATCATGCAGCAGCGTGCCGGGCAGGGCACCGCGGGGAAACGCGTGCACCCCGGTGGTGACGGTGTCCACGGTGACTTCCGGTTCGGCTTCCGCCAATTGATCGGCGCGGGCGTCGGCGGGAGCGAGCGGTTCCTCCACTTGCCGCAGGGCACTGTAGCTGGCGATCCACCAGGGCGTGCGCGGACGTTCGGGAAAGGCCGTCCGCGGGCGCAGGCGGGACGTCGTATTGGCCGGCTGATAGATCTCGTCATTGCCTGGCGGCGCGGGTATGACCGTGATGGCGTCGTTGCTCAAAGGCCCCAGTTCGGCCAGCAGCCGGTCGTTGGCCACGCCCTGGGGGCCGAACAACAGCCGGCCAATGGCGCTGCGCGGCAACTGGTTTTGCTGGGCCCGGCCTTTGGCGTAGGGCGCCAGACCCAGAGTACAGGAGTGGCAGGCCCGGGTCAGCGCCACGTAGAGCAAACGCATGTCCTCGGCCAGACGCTCGTGATCGGCGAGACGTTCGATGTCGTCGTCCGGTTCCAGTGAGACGACGAGATGGGCGTTGTCCTGCCCCTTACGGTGATAACGCAGGGGCGGCTTGCTCTTTTCCGCCGCGCGGAAACTGCAAATGAAGGGCAGATAGACCACCGGGTATTCCAGGCCCTTGGACTTATGAATGGTGATCACCTTGACCCGGTCATCGTCGCTTTCCAGGCGCAGAATGCTGTCGTTGTTGCTGCCGCGCTGATCGTTGACGGTGTCCTCCAGATAGCGGATCAAGGCTTGCTCGCCGTCCAACTGGGTGGCGGCCTGTTGCAGCAGCTCGGCAAGGTGCAACAGATTGGTAAAGGCGCGCTCCCCGTCGAGACTGCGCTGCAACCGTGCCGGCACCGAGAAGTCCATAAGCAGTCCCCGGAACATTGGCAACACACCCTGTTGCCGCCATTGTTCGCGATAGCCGTGGAAGCGATTGACCATGGCTTCCCAGCGCACCTCATCCCGATTGATACGGTCCAGTTCCTGGTAGGGCAATGACAGGGTGCCGGAGGCCAGGGCGCTGCGCACGCGCACATCGGATTCCGGGCTGGCGCAGGCGCGCAGAATCAACAAAAGATCCTGGGCTTCCGGTTGCGCGAACACGGAGTCCTGGTCGGACAGGTAAACGCTGCGCACGCCCCGGGCGAGCAGGGCGTCGCGGATGGCTCTGGCCTCGGTACGATCGCGCACCAGCACGGCAACATCACGGGGGCGCAAGGGCGTGAAGCGCTGGTCCTGGCGGAAACCGGTGACGCCCTGTTCGGCGCCGTTGAGCAAGTGGGCGATCTCGGTAGCGCAACGGGCCGCCTGATTTTCCCGATACACACCGGAGGAGATGGCTTTGTCACTGTCTTCCACCCAGAGCGTGACGCCGGATTTCGTTTCGCCGTCCACCAGCAGCGTATCCTTGCGTCCCTGGGCCTCCACCGCCTCGAAGGGAATGGCGTTGTCCATCATGAAGACATCGCCGTGGGCGTCCTGGCTGTATTCGAACAAGCGATTCACCGCCGCCACCATCGGCGTCGCTGAACGGAAGTTCCGGCCCAGGGTATAGTGATGGCCCTCGGTGGCGCGACGGGCCTGCAGGTAGGTGAACACGTCGGCGCCGCGGAAGGCGTAGATCGCCTGCTTGGGATCGCCGATCATGAACCAGCCGGTGTCATCCCGATGCTGATACAACGCTGAAAAAATGCCGTACTGGGTGGGGTCGGTGTCCTGGAATTCGTCGATCAGCGCCACCGGGAACTGATCGCGAATCACTTGGGCCAGCCGGGCCCCGTTGTCGCCATGCAGGGCGCCATGGAGGCGGCTCAGCATATCGTCAAAGCCCATGGTGGCGGTTTGCCGGCGCATCCGCTCCACCCGTTTGCCGATCCAGGCGGCGGCGTGGGCAAGCAGGTCGGTGCGCGGCAGCGCTGCCTGTTCCCGTTGCGCCAATACTTGATCCAATTGATCACAGAAGGCGAAGCCGGGACGATGTTCCTCGCCTTTTTTTGTCAGCTTCATGCCCGTTGTGGAGAAGCGTGCCAGAGTGTCGTAGTTCTTGTCGTTCAGCACTTCACCGGCGGCGTAGCGTTCCAGAAGCAGCAGCATGCCCGGCAGGCTGTTGGCGCGGTAACTGTTGCCATTGAGCCATTTGTTGTCGCGGGCGTTGTGCACCCATTCGACCAGCGCCGGCAGCTCCATGCCAAGGGTTTCGCGGGCGTGCTGCTCCAGCTCCGCTTGCGGGCCGGTATCATCGAGCCAGCGTTGCACGCTGTCTGGCAGAGTGTCCGGGTCGGTGCCACTGAGCCCCAGCAGCGGCCGGCATTGCGCCAGCAGAGCTTCCGGGTGGCCCAGCTTGTTGGCCTGCAGCACGTTGGCGGCGCTTACCGGAAAGCGAGCAATGACATTGCGCCAGTAGTCGCAGGCGGCGAGCTGCTGTTCGTCGCTGGCGTCCTCCTGCAGTTCCAGGCTGAACAGACTGCCGGAATCGAACGCGTGCTGTTTGAGCATGCGATTGCAGAAACCGTGAATGGTGTAGATGGCGGCTTCATCCATCCACTGGGCGGCGGCGTTCAGCCGTTGCGCGCAATGGTGGCGCTGCTCGTCGTCGGCGTAGTCGTCCAGCAAACCCTGCAGAATGACATCGGGCTTATGGGCCTGGGGATCGGCGAATACCCGTGCCGCTTCCGCCAACCGATCGCGGATGCGCTCCCGCAATTCCTCGGTGGCGGCTTCGGTGAAGGTCACTACCAGGATTTCCGGTGGCAGCAAGGGCTCGCGGAACGCGGCCTGGTCGCCGTGTCCCAGCACCAGTCGCAGATACAGGGCCGCCAGGGTGAAGGTCTTACCGGTGCCGGCGCTGGCTTCGATCAGTCGGGTGCCGTGCAAAGGGAACGTCAACGGCAGAGGGCGTGGCGGGCTCATGCAATTGGCCCTCCCTGTTCGGTCCATTGAGCTTGCTGATAAAGCGGCGCATAGAGCTGCCCGGTCCAGTAGCAAAAGGCCGGTTGATCGTCATGCCGGACCGCCATCAGGGTGTCAAAATCCGGCCAGGCGCGGGCGATGGCGGGCTCCCGGAACTGCTCGCCTTCGCTGTTGAAACCGGGCTCGAAGACCTTGCGGGCCTCGGCCTCGGCTCTGTCTTTTTCCTCGCCGGCCAGCCAGGCGAAGGCGGTGGCGCAGGCAATGGGGAGCGGTTCGCACAGCGCCTGTTGCCAGGCCCGGCCAATGGCGTTGAGCTGCTCCTGCGCGGTGGCCGGGTCAACAGGCGCGAGGCTGTAGAGGCCGTCCTGCCCTTGAATCCGTGTGGTCAGGGCATGGCCGCCAGCGCAGGCGGCAAGGTGGATCACCCAGTCAGTGGTGAGTTTTTCCAGGGCGCCTTCCAGGCGACTGGTTTTCAGTACCAGACGCTGCGGCTGACCGGACTCGCCGCGCAGGTCCACCAGCCAGTCCTCCAGTGGCAGGCCACCGGCGTCGAGCTGAATTTCCTGCTGCGGGCGCAGGGCACCGCTTTGTGCCAGTAGCCGAAAGTACTGCTGCAGAGGGCGTTGTAACGGCATCAGCAGGGTGGCGCGGCTGCCCTCGGTGAAGGGCGCCAACGGCAAGGCGCCGCTGCCGGCCAGGCGTTCCAGAGTGGAGCGCATGGCCTCGCCGGCCAGATCCGGCCCGGCGCGCAGCGCTTCGTTCAACAACTGGTCCTGCAACTGCCAGCGCTCCAGCCCGTGCATACTGAATGGTTCGGTATCGTCGAGACTATGACTGTCCTGCCGGAGCAAGGCTTTCAATCTTTGTTCGAAAAAATGCGCCACCGGCTGCTTGAGAAAACGCCCGAGCGCCGCGCAACTGATCGGTTCGTTGTTCTCCAGCGGGGGCAGCGGCAAGGGATTGTTTTCCCACGTGGTTTCTTCGTCGGCGTGCAGCGGGCGCCATTCGTCGGCGTAGGTGGTCAGGTTGTCATCGGCATCAAAGTAACGGCGACTGAAAGGTTGCAGCGGATGCTGCACGGTCAGGACGCCGGCCACATCATCGTCGACGCTGTGCCAGCGCTGATTGAGATAGTCGCGCAGTTGCGCCACCAGCACGGAAGGCGGCCGCTCGCTGTTGTCACGGACATTACGGCCGGTCCAACTGATGTACAGGCCGTCGCGGGCACTGAGCAGGGCCTCCAGAAACAGATAGCGGTCATCGTCGCGGCGTGAGCGGTCGCCGGGGCGGTAGCGGCCCCATTGCCGCATCAGGTCGAAGTCCATTGGTTGTTGCTGGCGGGGATAGTCGCCGTCCTTCATGCCCAGCAGGCAGACGTGCCGGAAGGGAATGGCCCGCATCGGCATCAGCGTACAGAAATTGATGCGCCCGGCCATGAAGCGCTGTGACAGACTCTCGGCGTTAAGCGCATCCAGCAGCGGCCGGCGCGCCACGGTCAGCGGCAGGGCGCCGGCGAAGTCGGCCTCCTCACAGGCCGCCCGCCAATCGCTGAGAGCGTCCCGCAGTCCGGCGTCCAGGGCCTGATCCTCGGCGCTGTCCGGCTCGAACAGATCGTCCAGCAGGGCACTGAAACGGGCTTGCCATTGCTGAACATCGGTGGGTTCGCGCACTGCCCGCCAATGTTGTTGCAAGGTGTCCAGCAGGCGTGCCAGCCGCCCGGCCAGTTCCGCGCCCAGGCCGGCGACTTCGTCCAGGGGCTCGATGCCACGCCAGGCCGGGGCGTCACCGAGCAAATAACCAGCCAGCATCCGTTTCAGACCAAACGCCCAGCTGTTCTGTTCGAAACCGGGAACATCCAGGCTGCGCCGCTGCTCCGCGTCCAGTCCCCAGCGGATGCGGGCCTGCTCGATCCATTGCGTCAACTGCGGCAGAGCGCTTTCTTCAATGCCGAAGCGACGGCGTACCGCCGGCACATCGAGCAGATCGAGAATATCGGAGGCGGTGAAGCGCCATTGCGGCAGATGCAGCACCGTCTCCACCGCCTGGGCCAGAGGTGAGGCGGCGCCGGCACTGCGGTCGCTGAGCGTGTAGGGCAGGTAGCGGGGGTCGCTGGTGTCCAGACGGCCGAACACGGCATCGATGTGCGGGGCGTAGGCCTCGATGTCCGGCACCATGACGATGACATCGCGCGGCTTCAAGTCCGGGTCGTCGGCAAACCGCTCCAGCAGCGCGTCCTGAAGAATCTCCACTTCCCGTTGAGCACTGTGGGCGATGCGGAATTGCAGTGAGTGATCCGGGCGCAGGGCCGGGCGCAGCTCGCGTTCAGGCAACGGTTCCAGTTCGAGAATGTCATGCTGCAACTGTTGCAGCAGCGTCTCCGGTTCGCTGTCTTCGAACAAATCGATTTGATTGTGGAAGGCGGCGCGGTAGCTGTCCGGGTCGTCGTGATCGTACAGCAAGCCGATAAAGTCCCGGCCCTGCTTGCCCCAGGCGGCAAGCAAAGGATTGATGCGATTTTCCGGCAGAGCGCTCAGGTGCCGTTTGCGATGATCCAATTGCCGGCGCAGCAGATGCCGGTCCTCGACGATGTCCGCCCAGTAATGGCGGCAGGGATTCTGTACCAGCATCAGGATCTGACAATGGTTGCTGAGGGCGGCCAGTGCCTCCAATCCTTGCTGCGGCAGGGCGCTGATACCAAAAATCACCAGCCGGCGCGGCAACCCCGGCGGACATTCACCGTTGCGCAGAGCGGAGACGAAGGCGCTATGAATGGCGCTGCGGCTGAGAGCGGTTTGTGTCTCGTCCATGTCCGCCAGTACGGCTCGCCACAGATGCGCCTGCCAGCGCTGGCTTTCCGGAAAATCATCAAACTGGGCACGCTCATCGGAACGTCGCAGCCGGTCCTGGCCCTGCTCCCAGTCCTCCAGCCAGTCCGCCCGGTAGACTTGATAGGCGTCGTACAGATCGGCCAGCCGTTCCGCCAATTGGTGGCGTTTTCGGCCGTCGGCGTCGTCGGCGAGAAAATGGCGCAGGGGGCCGAAGCGATCATCGTCCAGCAGCATCGGCAGCAGCCGATAGAGCCGCCACAGCAGCCGTGACTTGTCGAACGGTGAAGTGCGCGGCACCCGCTCTTCGCCGAGCACGGTACGGTAGGCATTCCAAAGAAAGCGGGCGGGCATTTGGAAACGGGTGCCGGCGGCGATTCCCAGGGCATCGGGCCCGGCCAGCTTGAGCTTGAGCCATTGCGCCATGCCGTTGGATTGCACCAGCACCGTTTCCGTTTCCAGCGGCATTAGCGGATAGCGCTCCAGCCACTCTATAAGCAGGTCGGTAAGTGTCTCCAGACGGTTGCTGTGCAGCACCATCAGGCCGTTTTGCATGCCAGGTTCCCAGGACTGATTCGACGATCACGTCAGTGTACGTCAGCGCGGCCCTGGCATCACGGCATGAACGTGGGGTAAAGCGACAATAACAACAGGGCCGCCATGGCCAGATTGAAGTGGCCCAGCCGTCGTCCGTGCTGCAGCCAACCCTGCAAGGCCACGCCGCCGAGATTCCACAGGGAAATCAGTGGCAGGCCGAGAAAGAAGAAGCACAAGGCCACCAGAGCCAGGCTGGCGGAGAAATGCACCGGATCGGTATAGGTGGCCACGGCGGTAACCATCATCATCCAGGCCTTGGGGTTGACCCATTGGAACAACGCGGCCTGCCAGAACGTCAGGGGCGCGCCACGGTGATCGCCGCGCAGTGGCGTATGGCGGTGCCGTACCAGTTGCCAGGCCAGATAGAGCAAAAAGAGCACGCCGAGAATACGCAACGTCAGAGACAGTTGCGGAAAGCGGCTCAGTAGCTGCCCGAGTCCCAGCGCCACACAGAACAGCAGAATCTGGCAGCCCACCAGGATGCCCATGATGTGTGGCAGCGAGCGGCGGAATCCGGCGTTGGCGCCGGAAGCCATCAGCATCAGGTTGTTGGGGCCGGGGGTGCCGGTCATCACCGTCACGAATCCGGCCAAAGGCAGCAGTGTTTCCCAATATCCCATGTGACCTCTTTAAAGCAGGTGCCAAGAAAGGTCAGATTAAGCTTGCGTCAGGCAGGGATACAGATATAAAAATGACAATTTGAACCGGTACAGTTTCGGGCTGGGCCATCTGTGCCAGGGAGCCCAAAAAAATCGTCAGGAACGATTTTTGACGTCGTGGTGGCGACGGCCCGCAGGGGGGCTGCCATGGACGGCGGAGCGTTTTTCGGAGGCTCCCTGGTGGAGCACGCCGCCTGAATTGGAGACTGCTGTCATGACCCTCTATCACCAACTGGCCGACCAGTTGCAGACGCTGATTGAGAAGCGCGTCTACGATGTCGGGCAGCGCCTTCCGGGAGTGCGAAGACTGAGCCACCAGCACAATGTCAGCGTGGCCACGGCGGTGAGCGCTTGTCGTGAACTGGAACAACGCGGTGTGCTGGAAGCGCGTCCCCGATCCGGTTACTACGTGTCGCGACCCCCGGCGCGTTTCGATGCGCCGCGTATGCGCCGTGCCAGCGCGGGACCGAGGGCGGTGAGTGGTCAAGATCGGGTGTTGGAGCTGATCCAGGCGGTCAATGATCCGTCGCTAGTGAATTTCGGGGCGGCGGTTCCGGACCCGGATTTCATGCCGGTGGCGGCGATCGAGCGAGCCTTCCATTCGGTGCTGCGGGAGCAGCGGCGCCGCTGTGTCGGCTATGAATTTCCTCCGGGCGCTCTGGAATTGCGTCAGGCCATTGCCCGTCGTCTGGTGGCGTTGCAATGTCCGGTGTCGCCGGATCAGGTGCTGATTACCAACAGTTGCCAGGAGGCGGTGACCATTGCGTTGAAACTGCTGACCAAGCCCGGCGATACCGTGGTGGTGGAATCACCCACCTATTACGGGTTGTTGCAGGTATTGGAGTCACTGGGGCTGAAAGCGCTGGAGATCCCCGCCGACCCGCGGCGGGGGATTTCCCTGGAGGCGTTGTCACAGGCGCTGGAGCGCTGGCCGGTGAAGGCCTGTGTGCTGGTCACCAATTTCGCCAACCCATTGGGGTCGTGTCTTGCCGATCAGGACAAGCAGGCGTTGCTGTCATTATTGCGCCAATATCGGGTGCCTCTGGTGGAAGACGATATCTACGGTGATTTGCCCTTGTCCGGGCCGCGTCCGCGGCCGGTGAAAAGCTGGGATCGGGACGGGCTGGTGTATTACTGCGCGTCATCCTCGAAGACATTGTCCGCGGGATTGAGGGTGGGCTGGTTGGTGCCCGGCGATCAGCAAAGGCGTGCCGAGTATTTGCAGTTCATTAATACGGTGTCGGTGGCGACGGCCTCGCAGTTGGCGATGGCGCGCTATCTGGAGCGCGGCCATTACGACCGCTTCCTGCGGCAATTGCGTGGTGAGCACGCCAAGGCGGTGGCGCGCATGACGTCGAGGGTGGAACAGCTATTTCCGGAGGGGACCCGGATCAGCCGCCCGGCGGGCGGTTTCGTGCTGTGGGTGGAACTGCCGGGGCAGACCGATACCACTGAATTGGCGGAACAGGCCTTGCGGGAGGGGGTGAGCTTCGCGCCGGGGGCGTTGTTTTCCACTGGCAACAAGTTCTCATCCTGCCTGCGGTTGAATTGCGCGGTGCGTTGGGACAATCGGGTGGAGAAGGGCCTGGCGCGGCTGGCGGCGTTGTTGTGACAGACAAGTCACGCCAGCATGTCCGCACGCCGATTCGCGAGCAAGCAGGCTTCCCACAGCGGCTTCGTGGCCCTTCCGTGGGAAGCTGGCTTGCCAGTGCATAGGCGTTCAAGCGCTGGGGACTGCCAAATTCGTGGGACTCATCGGTCCCCGGACCGAGATGTTTGAGAAGCTCAGCTCTCCATCGCCGCCAGTTCGTCCTCGAAGAAGAATTTCTCTTCGCCGAAGGCCGGTTCCAGATGGTTCAGCCAGGTGGCCTCGTTGTTGTATTTGGCGAAGAACGGCCGTTGCACCCAATCCGGATTGCGGCCCTGGATGAAACGTAGCACGAACACTTTCTCGCCGTGAATTTCCGTTACTCCCTGAATCTCCACCTTGCCCGGGTGGCTGGACATGCTCGGTCCGCGGGCGGTGCGGGCCAGGCCGGACACCTGTTTCATGGCGCCCCGGTAAATTTGCCAGGCCTTGGCCAGCGGCACCTCGAAGTAATGACGGGCGCCGGTGTCCCGTTCCACGAACATGTAATAGGGCACCACGCCCAGTTCCACCTGGGTTTGCCACAGGCGCGCCCAGTCATCGGCATCGTCATTGATGTGCGCCAGCAGCGGACCCTGGGCCCGGATCTGGGCACCGGTGGCACGAACCCGGCGGATCGCCTCCCGGGCGATGGGCGGCTCCAGTTCCTTCCAGTGGTTATAGTGCGCCATCAAGGCCAGATGCTTACCGGAAGCTGTCACTTCGCGGAACAGGTCCAGCAGGTCGGCGGCGTCGTTGTCGGAGACAAACCGGTATGGCCAGAACGTCAACGCCTTGGAACCGATGCGGATGGTGCGCAGTTGCTCCAGTTCCAGCAGCGGTTCGATGTGGGCGCGCAGGTTCTTGGTCTTCATCACCAGCGGATCGCCGCCGGTGATCAGCACATCGGTGATTTCCGGGTGCGCCTGGATGTACTTCTTCAGTTGCCCGGCTTCCTTGGCGGCGATCTTCAGATCGTTGTCGCCGATGAACTGAGCCCAGCGGAAGCAGAACGTGCAATAGCTGTGGCACACCTGGCCCTGGCTGGGGAAGAACAGCACGGTTTCATCGTACTTGTGCTGCAGACCGTTGATGCGTTCGCCGTCCACTTCCGGGATGTTATGTTCCATCTGCCCGGCGGGGTGCGGATTGAGCGCCTCGCGGACTTCGGCGATGGCCTGGTCCAGGGTGTCCTTGTCGCCGCCTCGCATGGCTGCCGCCACCCGGTCAAAGTGTTCCGGCGCGAGCATGCCCTTCTGCGGGAAGGTGAGCTGATAGATCGGGTCGTCGGGCACTTTGTCCCAATCGATCAGTTCCTCGATGACATACTCATTGACCCGAAAGGGCAGGACGCTGGCGACCACGTCCATGGCGAAACGGGCTTCCTCGTCCAACCGCTGGAGCGGCTCGATCTTGTCCAACTGGCGGGCGGTATACACCTTGAAGCGACGGGGTTCGCCGAAGTCGGTGTCGTGATGCTCGCGCAGCGGTATCACGGTGTTGGTTTCTTGCATGCTTGTGTTCCTCATGCCGTGCCGACGCCGCAAAGGGGTCGGTACACTGGTCAAGGGACCAGCAGGTTTCTGCTTTCAGAGTGACCGGCGAGGCCGATCCTGGAGTTCGCCGATGATCGCCGACACGGATGACCGGGCGATGATGGCACTTCAAATGGGCGGAAGATTCCGACCCGGTGCGCCTGTTGGACGCGGAGGGTGAAAAACGGATGACGATTGTAAGTTATTGAAAATAAAAGAGCAAAATTACGGCCGCAAGCCTCGAGTAAGGCAATATGCTATGTTTGCCCGGCGCGGTGGCGTAAAGATCGTGAACAGGCTCTGGGCGAGGCGATGAGGTGAACGACTTTATACATACGGCTTTGCTGTGGGTGGAGCAGGCCTCGGCCTGGCTGGAAGCGTTCTGGCTGGCGATTGTCGCGCCGGTGGGCGTGGGGTTGGCGGTGTGGGTGACCGTCCATGTGGCCCAGCACAAACGGGACGCCCGTGCCGCCGCGGCCTGGACCGGCCTGGTCTGGCTGGTGCCGTTCCTGGGCGCCTTGTTGTACCTGCTGCTCGGGGTCAATCGTATCCAGCGCCGAGCCCGGCAGCTTACCGGCGGCGGCATTGATACTCTGCAGAGCACGGAATCGGTTGCCGAGGACACGGTGCAGGCACCGCAATTGCGTGTGCTGTCGCGGCTGGTGGGGCGCCTTACGCGGTTGCCTTTGACCGCCGGCAATCGCATCACCATGCATGAGGCCCGCGAGGCCCTGCATTTGATGGCACAGGCGGTGGAGGAAGCACAGCACAGTGTCTTCATGGCCACCTATATCTTCGGCAACGATGCGGCCGGCAAGCCCTTGGTGGAGGCACTGACACGGGCCGCCGCCCGTGGCGTGCAGGTGAGAGTCTTGCTGGATGGCGTCGGCGCCTTGTACTCCTTGCCCTCGGTGACCCGCCGTTTACGCAAGGGAGGAGTACGGGTGGAGCGGTTCCTGCACTCGGTGGCGCCGTGGCGCATGCCTTACATGAACCTGCGAAATCACCGTAAATTGATGATCGTCGATCATACCCTGGGCTTTACCGGCGGCATGAATGTGCGTGCCGGTTATGTGCGGGAGCCGGCCCGGACCCACGACTTGCATGCCCGTCTGGAAGGGCCGGTGGTGGCGCATCTGCTGCGTACCTTCGCGGCGGACTGGATGTTCACCTGTGGCGAGAACCTGACGGTGGAATATCAGGGGCAACCGGCGCCGGGGACGGTGCGTGCCCGTGGTATCAGCGCAGGTCCGGACGCGGACTTCGACAAACGCCGTCTGACCCTGCTCGCCGCCATTGGCTCGGCGGAGCGGGAAATCCGCATCGTCACGCCTTATTTCGTGCCGGACCAGACCTTGATGGCGGCGTTGCAGCTGGCCTTGCTCAAAGGCGTCAAGGTGGAACTGGTGGTGCCGCGCAAGAACAATCTGCGTCTTGTGCAGTGGGCCAGCATTCACGCGCTGAAATGGCTGGTGCGCGGTGGCGCGCATCTGTATCTTTCGGCCCCGCCGTTCGATCACAGTAAAGTGATGACGGTCGACGGCCATTGGGTACAGCTTGGCTCGGGGAACTGGGATGCGCGCAGTTTGCGGCTGAACTTCGAGTTCGATCTGGAATGCTACGATGGCCCGCTGTCGGAACAGGTCAATACCCTGATCGACGGCCGGATCGCCGGCGCCAGGCGCATGGACGATACCGACTTCCAGGCCATGGCAGCCTGGCGCAACGTGCGTAATGCTCTGGCCCATATGCTGGAACCCTATCTCTGAGAGGCTGAGAGGAACCCCCATGCGTCTGCCCCGGGATGCGGAACTGCCCGCCCATCTGGTTACCCTGATTCGTCTGCAATTCCTGCATGGCCTGCTGGTGGTGGCGGTGGCCACCGCAATCTGGCTGCCGGCACCAGCGGTGGCGCACGGCTGGTTACCGCTGGTGCCCCTGCTGGTGGCGATTTTCCTGTTGCTGCCCCCGGGATTGTATCTGGGGGCGGAGGTTCAAAGGGGGGAAGCGACGCTGACACCGGCGGTACTGCTGTTGTGGTTACTGGCCAGCGCCACGCCGTTCGTGCCGGCGCTGGTCGCCGCGCTGCTGATGATCGTCGCCGTGATGTTGCTGTTTCTGATGGAGAAGGTGGCCGCTATCCGCGAACACTGGCCGGAAGCCTGGATACGGGGACGGCGGCAACACATGCAGTTTCAAATGGTGTCTCTGGCCAGCGTGATGTTCTGGTTGCTTAGCCGGGATAATCAGCTGTTGCTGAATCTGGGATTGGGAGGCTGATCACGGCCGGGTCACTGTTTCACCGGAGAGCCCGGTCCCAGCAGGGCCCAGAGAATCAGGCCAAGCACCGGCACGATGACCACCAGCGCGATCCACAAAGCCTTTTGTGGCACCTCGGCGCCGGATTGCAGGATCTTCACGATGGCGAAAATATCCAGGATCAGAATGATGATGCTGAGTGCTTTCATGGGCGGATCCTTTCCTCTATCAGTCTTTATTCACCCTAGAATCGCCTATCGTGTGAGGTAAAGGCAACAAAGGTAAAACGTCGCTCGGGTAGCAGGCGGGGGCTAGGGAGAGGGCCAAAGCAGAAGCCCCAGCCGGGCGGCCAGAAACAGACCGATTCCGAATACCGTGTGGTTGACCAGACTGCGGAGACGGGCCTGATTCGGGTTGGGGGTCTTCGAGGCCGCCACGCCGGCGCCCATGCCCGGCTGCAGAATCAACAGAGGCGCCGCCACGGAACACACTCCGAACAGTAACGCCGGCCATAGGGATGGCTCTCTGGCCCAGGCTAACCCCGTCAGTGCCAGCAGCAGCCCTGCGAAACCAATGCCTATGAGATAGTGGGTAAGCCAGCCGAGTCTCGTTTCGCCACTGATGGGAGTGGCCGTGGCGATGTTGTCGTGGACCCATTGACCGCGAGGCAGATGCCCCACCCAACGCCCCACCAGTCTCCAGTTTGGCGCCGGCAAACCAAGAAAGCGCCGCGCAGCCAGGGCATAACCATCTGTTATCGCGGTGGCCCCGACCCCGATCAGCAGCGTACGGATGACGAATTCAAGGATATCGGTCATGGCAGTGATTCCTGCTTAATGAAAATAATATTCAATTGATTTATTGAATATTTGATGAAGAAGGCATTAGATGTCAAGGGTCTGTTCCCTGGACTCCCTGCCCGGGCATTGTCCTCGGAAGGTTCCACGAAGCCGTTGTGGGAGCTTCGATGGTGTCTTGCAAGCTCTAACGCTCCCTTCGCCAGCAGGCTGGCGCCCATGGATCACGCTACGAAGCTGCTGTGGGAGATTCTATGTTGGAGATCAAGCGATTTGGCCCTCCGATTGATAGAGGGTTTTGTGCTTCATCAGGGCAAAGGCGATACGAGCGAGTTTGCGGGCGAGTATGACCAAGGCCTGGGTTTT
>NZ_SNUA01000018.1 GCF_004360225.1 Alcanivorax sp. 24 | reverse complement strand
TCGGCGTTTGAAGGTGCGGGGTGGGGCCATATCTCCCACAGTCTGTACCCTAGGGTCAGAAGCCAGCCTGGTCCCTCCACCCCGACAAGTCTTCTCCTTCTAAGACTTGCCGGGAAAC
The DNA here is from genome assembly GCF_004360225.1 of Alcanivorax sp. 24. Classification (GTDB taxonomy): domain Bacteria; phylum Pseudomonadota; class Gammaproteobacteria; order Pseudomonadales; family Alcanivoracaceae; genus Alloalcanivorax; species Alloalcanivorax xiamenensis. The sequence continues at coordinate 82,969 of NZ_SNUA01000018.1, read as the reverse complement.
CATACAAGCCAGCTTGCTGGCGAATTCTGGCCTCCGACGTTGGGGACATTCGCTTGCCAGCAAGCTTCCCACAGCGGCTTCGTGGCAGGGCCTGTGGGAGACCAGCTTGCTGGCGAATTCCGCCCTCCGACGTTGGGGACATTCGCTTGCCAGCAAGCTTCCCACAGCGGCTTCGTGGCAGGGCCTGTGGGAGCCAGCCTGCTGGCGAATTCCGCCCTCCGACGTTGGGGACATTCGCTTGCCAGCAAGCTTCCCACAGCGGCTTGGTAGCGGATCCGTGGGAGCCAGCTTGCTGGCGAATTCCGCCCTCCGACGTTGGGGACATTCGCTTGCCAGCAAGCTTCCCACAGCGGCTTGGTAGCGGATCCGTGGGAGCCAGCTTGCTGGCGAATTCTGGCCTCCGACGCTGGGGACATTCGCTTGCCAGCAAGCTTCCCACAGCGGCTTCGTGGCGGATCTGTGGGAGACCAGCTTGCTGGCGAATTCTGGCCTCCGACGCTGGGGACATTCGCTTGCCAGCAAGCTTCCCACAGCGGCTTCGTGGCAGGGCCTGTGGGAGCCAGCCTGCTGGCGAATTCCGCCCCGGCTGAAGCGAGACTTCCCGCTAAAGTGCGATGAACCTTATTTATTTCCTCAAACTCCGCAGCTACGGGTTTTGACTTTAGCGTCCGGCGTCCGGCGTCAAGCGTCTGGCGTCCAGCCTCCTTCCCATTTGACAAAAAACAGCAACAGGAGGACCTTTTTGTATCCGGTCTGTCTGGTATTCAAGCCATACTGGCCGGCTTTGACGCTGTTACTTTCTTCGCCGTAATCAAGGAGGGCCTGAAATGAAAGTATTACTGACCGCCGCGCTGCTGGTGCTGGCACCGTTCGCCACCGCCATCGAGCGCACTCCCGCGCCGCCCGAAGCCGAGGTGTATTTCATCACACCGCAGGACGGTGACACCGTCTCCGGGCCGGTCACCGTGAAGTTTGGTCTCAAAGGAATGGGCGTGGCCCCCGCCGGCATCACCCAGGACAACACCGGGCACCATCATTTGCTGGTGGATATGAAGGAGGCGGTGAACGAGGATCAGCCTCTGCCCAGCAATGACAACGTGCGCCATTTCGGCGGCGGCCAGACCGAAACCACTCTGGATCTGCCACCGGGCGAACATACCCTGCAACTGATCATGGGCGATGCCCGCCACGTGCCGTTCGAGCCTTCCATCACCAGCGAGGAAATCACCATCACCGTGAAATAAACCGCTGCCGCGGCGGGGCACTCCACCTCGCCGCTGTTTTCCTTTCTCCGGGGTCAGCGCAACAGCAGGTGCGGCACCCTCGCCTCTCGCAGCATTTCATTGGTGGTACTGCCCAGCAGGAATTCCCGGATACGGGAATGGCCGTAAGCGCCCATCACCAGCAGCTCGATACCATGATCCCGCTGATAGCGATGCAACGCCGGCTCCACTTCACCTTCCAGGATGGCGGTGAAGACCTGATGACCGCCATCGGACAAGCGCTCCCCGGCCCAGGCCAGCTCTTCATGACGGGCATGCTGGCCATCATCGACGGTCACCAGATGACAGTCCAGACCACGGAACAGCGGACTGGCGGCCAGCATTTCCACCCCCTTGCGGCAAGTATCACTGCCATCGAAAGCCAGCATGATCACCCCGGGCTCGGAGAACGTATCGGGCACCACCAGTATCGGCCGATAGACCGCCCGGACCACCCGCTCCACGTTGTCCCCCACTTTCGCGGACGCCCCCTGATGCTCGGTGCCCTGCCGCCCGATCACCAGCAGCCGGGTCTCGTCCTGAAGCGCCAGCAGGCTTTCCAACAGGTCACCATGGCGTTGCTGCAACTCCGGATCTTCAATGCCTTTGTCCATCGCCCGGACCTTGGCCGCGTCCAGCATCAACTTTCCCTGCTCCATGGCCACCCGGTTACGGCGGGCATCCAGGTCGGCCAGCTCTTCCATCAGATGTTCACGGGCGCCCAGGCTCAGGGACCCGCTCAAGTCCGTGGGCGTGCTCGGATAGCGTTGCTGATCCAGCACATGCAGCAGCTTCAGAGGCGCGTCCAGGCGCCGGCTGGCCCACACCCCGGCATCGCATACCGCGCTGGCGGCCATTGATCCATCAATACAGGCAACGATTTTGCTCATGTTGTGTTCCTCAATGTCCGCCCATCAGTTTTTCCACGGCGTCCGGCTTATCGTGCACCGCGTATTTGTCCACCAGCGTGGCACTGGCCTCATTCAAGCCGATCAGCTCCACATCGGTGCCTTCGCGGCGGAATTTGATGATCGCCTTGTCCAGAGCGCCAATGGCGGTGATATCCCAGAAGTGGGCCCGATGTACATCGATAACCACTTTTTCCAGGGCCTCACGAAAATCGAAAGCGTCCAGGAACTGCTCCGATGAGGTGAAAAATACCTGCCCCACCACATGATAGGTACGTTCGCCGGGAGCGTCCTGCTCCGAACGCACATAAAACACCCGCCCGACTTTATTGGCGTAGAACAGCGCGCTCAGCACCACGCCAACGGCAACCCCCAGGGCCAGGTTATGAGTGAGCACGGTGACCACCACGGTGGCCAACATGACGATGGTGCTGCTGGGCGGGTGGCGGCGCAGGTTCACCAGCGATTCCCAACTGAATGTACCGATGGACACCATGATCATCACCGCCACCAGCGCGGCCATCGGAATCCGCGACACGTGATCGCCGAGAAACACCACCAGGATCAGCAACACCACACCGGCCACCAGCGTGGACAAGCGGGTACGGCCACCGGATTTCACATTGATCATGGACTGGCCGATCATCGCGCAGCCGGCCATGCCACCGAAGAAACCGGCGACGATGTTGGCGATGCCCTGCCCTTTGCATTCCCGGTTTTTATCGCTCCCGGTGTCGGTCAGTTCATCGATGATGGCGGCCGTCATCATGGACTCCAGCAGCCCCACTATCGCCAGCGTCAGGGACACCGGAAAAATGATCTTCAGGGTTTCCAGGGTCAGAGGAATATCCGGCAGCAGAAACACCGGCAGACTGTCCGGCAACTCGCCCTTGTCTCCCACCGTGGGTACGTCCCAGCCCATCGCCACGCACACGATGGAAAGGCCGATAATGCAAATCAGCGGTGATGGCACAGCCCTGGTCAGTAGCGGCAGCAGGTAAATGATCGCCAGACCGGCGGCCACCAGCGGATAGACCAGCCAGGGCACACCCACCAGTTCCTTCAGTTGGGCCATGAAAATCAGGATCGCCAGAGCGTTGACGAAACCGGTGATCACCGACCGGGACACGAACCGCATCAGTTGCCCCAGCTTCAGAAAACCGGCAACGATCTGCAGCACACCGGCCAGAACGGTGGCCGCCAGCAGGTACTGCAAGCCATGCTCTTTGACCAGGGTCACCATCACCAGGGCCATGGCACCAGTGGCGGCGGAAATCATGCCGGGCCGGCCACCGGCGAAAGCGGTGACCACGGCAATACAGAACGATGCGTAAAGACCCACTTTGGGGTCTACCTCGGCGATGATGGAAAAAGCGATAGCCTCGGGGATCAGCGCCAGCGCCACGACAATGCCGGCGAGCACGTCCGCGCGAACATTGCTGAACCAATGCGCTTTAAGGGAAGCAATCATTAACGGAAAACCCCATGTACGTATGCAAAAAACAACACCGCCAAAGGCGGTCGTAAAAAACAGGCGATAAATCGCGAATACGGGACAGCGGTCCCGCGGGAACCAGGCAGTTCCGGGGATAAACACCATCGGGCCGGCGCGAGAAGCACCTTCCGGGTGTCGGAAGATCCGCGCGCTAGGGCGGAGTCAGGCCATCAAGGATGGCGGGGGAATACGAATGCAACATGAAAATCAGACATTACCAGTCATGGAAGGCGGCGCAGTCTACCAGCACCCGCCAGTCATGCCCACCTCGGGTCCGGTTTTGCCTCACACCGGCACCGTGCGATAATGCGCCTCCCTGCTGTCGTTGCCACCGTCCCATGCTCCCATCCCCACGCCTTACCCCCGGTCCCGACCGGCGCCTTTCGGTGGCGCCGATGATGGACTACACCACTCGCGACTACCGCTATCTGGCGCGTCTGATCAGCCGGCATACGCTGCTGTACACGGAAATGGTGGTGGCCCAGGCGGCGATCCATGGCGACCGCGAGCGGCTGCTGGGCTTTGACGATGCCGAGCATCCGGTGGCGGTGCAACTGGGCGGTAGCGACCCGGCGCAATTGGCGGAGGCCACGCGCATCTGCGCCGACTACGGCTATGATGAGATCAATCTGAACGTGGGCTGCCCCTCGGACCGGGTGCAGCAGGGCAAGATCGGCGCGGTGCTGATGGCCGAGCCGGACCTGGTGGCCCGCTGCGTGGAGGCCATGGCCCGGGTCAGTCCGGTGCCGGTCACGGTGAAGACCCGCATTGGCATCGATGATCAGGACGACTATCCGTTCCTGCAGCGCTTCGTCGCCCGCATGGACACCGCCGGCTGCCGCAGCCTGACCATTCACGCCCGCAAGGCCATTCTCAGCGGCCTGTCGCCGAAGGAGAACCGGGAAATCCCTCCGTTGATCTATGAGCGGGCCTACGCCATCAAGCAGGCGTTCCCGCATCTCGAGGTCATTCTCAACGGCGGCCTGCGCGATCTGCCCTCGGTGCTGCATCATCTGGACCAGGTGGACGGTCTGATGGTGGGCCGGGAAGCCTACGGCAACCCCTGGTGTCTGGCTGGCCTGGACGCCACCGTGTTCGGCGACCCCGCGCCACAACCGGACCGCCACCAGGTAGCTCGGGCCTTCATCCCCCATCTGGAACGGCGCTATGCGGGTGGCTGTCACCCCAAGCACGTGCTGCGCCACGCCCTGAACCTGTTTCAAGGCATGCCCGGAGCACGCGCCTATCGCCGTCATCTGAGCGAGAACATGCACCAGGCGGATACCACCCCAAAGGTGTTCGAGGAAGCGCTGGCGCTGGTGGGTTAGCCGGACGCCGATAATGCAAAACCAGACCCAACGCCCTGGCAAGCACTAAAACGCCTTTTTCAGGTTCATCGCGGTTTGGCGGGCCACGGCGCTTCAATCATGGGCACAGGTCTGTAACCGGAAGGGGCTACCAAGCCGCTCTATTCGCCAGCAAGCTGGTCTCCCACGGATCATGCCACGAAGCCGCTGTGGGAAGCTTGCTTGCAAGCGAATCGCCAACGGTCCAGGGCATTCGCGGCCAAGCGGAGCGCCGCCCGGGCCTCTTCCCACAGCGGCGCTGTAGCCACCTCTGAATGGATATCTTCGAGGTAACCGGGCAATACAGGAGCCCCCGCCCGAGCGACCCTTCCCGCTAAACCGCGATGAACCTTTTTATGGCCGCCGTCCATGGCGGTCACCCTTCGGGCCGTCGCACAGCAACGTTAAAAATTGCTCCCGGCAATTTTTTATTTCCGCAACGCCCGCAGCCCCGGGTTTTGACTCTAGCGTCAGGCGTCCGGCGTCTGGCCGTTTTCCTACTGGCAAGAACCTTCCCGGATTCTTATGCTCTAAGCCTCACTCACTTGTTTTTGGTTAACGGGACGGATCATGGCGAATCAGCGGCAGCAACTGGAGCAGTGGACCACCGTGGTGGCGGACACCGGCGATATGGAGATGATCGCCGCCCTCGCCCCCTGTGACGCCACCACCAATCCCTCTTTACTGCTGGCGGCGGCGCGGGACAGCCGCTATCAGTCCCTGCTCACCCAGGCCCGGAGCTTGGCCACGGAAATGGGCCGCGGCCACGACCTGACCTGGTGCAGTGACGCCTACGCCTGCCTCGCCGGGCAAGCGGTGCTGGAGCACGTTCCAGGGCTGGTTTCCACCGAGGTCGACGCCCGCCTGTCCTTTGACACCCGCGCCACGGTGGAGCGGGCGCGGCGGCTGATGGCGCTGTACCGGGAACTGGATGTGGACCCGGATCGCATCCTGATCAAAATCGCCGCCACCTGGGAGGGCATCGAGGCCGCCCGTATCCTCGAAGAGGAAGGGACTCGCTGCAACCTGACCCTGGTGTTCTCTCTGGCCCAGGCCCTGGCCGCCGCCGAGGCCGGCACCACGCTGATCTCCCCGTTCGTTGGCCGGATCCAGGACTGGCACGTCAAACGCGGCCTCGACATCCAGCACATCGACGACGATCCCGGCGTACAGTCGGTATGCGGTATTTTCCGTACCCTCAAGGCACGCGGGCTGGAAACCATCGTCATGGGCGCCAGCTTCCGCAACGCCGATCAAATCCGCGCCCTGGCCGGCTGTGACCGTCTCACCATCAGCCCGGCCCTGCTGGAAACCCTGGCCGCCGACGAGAACCCGTTGACCCAGGCTCTGGACGCCGCCGACGTGGAACCGGACGAAGACTGGACACCGATCAACGAGGCGGATTTTCGCTGGGCGCTGAATCAGGATCCCATGGCCAACGACCTGCTCAGCGACGGCATCCGCCGCTTCGCCGCGGATCAGGTCGCGCTGGAAACTTTGCTAAGCGAGGAGGAACGTGCCGCGTGAACTGGATTGCCCGCCTGTTCGAACCCCAAACCACCCGGGAACCGGTAACGGAGCTGGATTTACACCGGGCCGCCGCCGCCCTGCTGCTGGAAGTGGCACGCACTGACGGCCAGATTGACGAGCGTGAAAAACAAAGTCTGTTCAAGGCGGTGCGCCAGCGCTGGCAATTGGACAGCGACGAACTGGAAGAGATTGTCGCCGAGCTGCATGAGAGGGTGGAAGGCGCCACCGATCTGTATGAGTTCACCAGCCCGTTGCGCGAGCATTGGGGGCCGGAACCCCGGGCCCGTCTGATCGAGGACATGTGGGCCGTGGCCGCCGCCGATGGTAAAGCGGACGTGCACGAAGAGCATCTGATCCGCCGGGTGGCGGACCTGCTCTACGTTTCCCACGGCGATTATATTCGAGCCAAACTCGCCGCCACCGGCGAACAGTGACCCTCGCGGATCACCATTGCGGTTCCGACTCCGCCCCCTGCTCCTCTGACGGCGCCGTTTGTCCTTCGGCTTTCGGTGCCGGTCCCGGCACCCGGCTCAGTCCTTCCCCCTTCATGCGCTGAGTGATGTAGAAATTACGCAGGAAGGTGTAACGGTCGCCGATGATGTTGCGCTCCAGATCAAGCAGATCGGCCCGCAGATCCACCGCGTACACCGCGCTGAAGATGAGACGATCGGTGGTGTCCTCAAGCAAATAGTGAGACAGCCGCATATAGTCTTCCGGCCAGATAGTGGCGGCGTCCCGAACGGTGGACGGGCCAAACAGCGGCAATACCAGATAAGGACCGGAGTCAACGCCCCAGCGCGCCAGCGTCAGACCCAAGTCGGTCTTATGTTTCGGAATGTCCAGTTCCGACGCCACGTCAAACAGGCCGGCCAATCCGAGCGTGGTATTCACCGAGAAGCGGCCGAAATTGTCCCGCGCCTGTCCCCAGCGCCACTGGAGCACGTTATTCAAGCCGCTGCGAAAATCCTGCAGGTTGGCGAAAAAACGTGTGAAGGTATCGTCCAGCCATTGCGGAGTAATGAATCGATAGCCCTTGGCCGCCGGCTTCAGCGCGTAGCGATCCACGAACTCGTTGAAGCCGAACATTTTGCGGTTGAAGCCCTCCCAGGGATCAATCTCCTCCCAATCCATGGTGGGACCAGCGAACGGGTCATCCAGGTCACCGGAACCGGAGCCGGCCCAGTCATCGCCACCGTCGCCCCAACCATCATCCACGGCCGGGGCGCTTTCCCCCCAATCGTCTCCGCCATCAGCGGCGGCGGACTGGGCGGACAAGGCGGCCGGAGCGTCATCAACGGCGCTTTCCACCGCGCCTTCCACATTACCGCGTTCAGCGTCGGCGGCACTCACCGCTTCCGGCGGCACCGACGGCGCCTGAGTTTCACTGGTATCCCGGGGCGTCTGCGCACACCCAACCACCAGGCCAGCGAAAGCCAGCAGAATCCATTTACGCACAAGCAATCCTCTGTTCGTTGGTGAGCGCATTATAGGCACGTCCGTGCTATCACTCCCAGGCTCCGATCACAGCTTCCTTCGCCGGAGAGCCATACCGGACGGGAGCGCAATTCAGCGTGCGCCCAGAATCACGTCCTTGCCGCGCAGCTGCTCCAGCAACTCAACGGCGAAACCCCGCAACGCACTCTGGTCGGCAAAGTTCAACTCTTCCGCCAGTATTGTCAACACAGCTTCGCCTCGCTCTTCGGGGCAGGCCGCCATCAATTGCAGCATGCGGGCGGTAGCGGGGTTCAATTCGGTGAAGTGGACCCGATCATCACGCCCCCGGTGAATAAGCAACCACACCGGTTCCGGCAGGGGCTGCTCAGGACGATAGTCCAGACCGATCCGGTGGACAGGGAAGCGGTAGCCTTGCAGCACATGCAGAGGATTGAGCACCGGCACCCCGGCGAGCAAATCGCCGCCGGGATCATAACCCCGTTCAGGGATCTCCTCGGTGGCGCTATCCAGCACCACCTCCATCCACTCGTAATGAGCCAGCTCCGCCAGATAAGGCGGATCCTCGGGATCCGGTTGATACTTCGTGGTCAGGAAAGCAACGAACTCTCCGGGAATTTCCAGAAAATAAGGGGAATTGCTGCGGTGAGAGTGAAAAAAGGCGCGCACCAGAGCCCGCCAGCGGACTTCCGGTAAAACGCCGTGCAGGACCGGGAAGCCCTGGCTCAGGATGCCATGCACATTATTGAAAAAGAGATCCCGGTATATCGCCAGACGACGCTCCTCCAGACCTTCCGGAGCGGCATGTTGGTCCGGATCGCGCAGATGGGCGGCGAAACGCTGTTGCACGGTAACCAGGTCCGGTCCGCTCATCCACAACTCCTGTCCGGTTTCCGGGCCCGGCTTTCCACTTGCCGCTGAGTTTCGCCAATGCGAGCCAACTCCGCGAACAGGGTCTGGTTGTCAGGGAAATTGAAATCCCGCTCCAACAACGTCGGCAGCACCCCGAAGCGTTGATAAGCGTGTTCCAGCAAGGACCACACCGGCTCGATCACGGCACTGCCATGGGTATCCACCTTGAGATCCTCGGCCTCGTCGTAGTGACCGGCGATATGCACATAGCAGATCCGCTCACCGGGCAGGCCGTCGATGAAACCATGGGGGTCGTAACCATGGTTAATGCCGTTTACATAGGCGTTATTGACGTCCAGCAACAGACCGCAGTCGGCCTCCTCGAGCACCGCGCGAATGAACGCCAGCTCGGTCATTTCCGCGGGACCGCCGGGTGGCGTGTAATAACTGACGTGCTCAATACCAATCGGGCGTTCAAGGAAGTCCTGCACCCGCCGGATACGATCGGCGACGTAACGCACCGCCTCACCGGTAAACGGCATCGGCATCAGATCATAAAGATGACCACCGTCGCTGCAGTAGCTCAAATGTTCGGTATAACAGCGGATTTGATGTTCATCGAGAAACCGTTTGACCGCGGCCAGCAACTCAAAATCCAGCGGATGGGGGCCACCCAGGGACAGGCTCAGACCGTGGCAAACGAACGGGAAGCGTTCAGTGAAACGACGGAATTCCCGGCCCAGGCGACCGCCCATGGGGATCCAGTTCTCCGGCGCCACTTCCATGAACTGGAACGGCACTTCCTGGCACTGCGAAAGCGGGCCCATCAGGGCCCGCCGCAATCCCAGGCCGGTTCCATCGACCGCGGCTCGGGATGTCATCGTCGGACTCCGGGATCAGGCGGCGCCGCCGCATTTCCCTTCGCCGCATTTCCCTTCGGCGCCCTTCTCCTCTTTCTCTCCGCAGCTGCCTTCCGCCTTTTTATCGCCACCACAGCGGCCTTCCGCATTCTTGTCGCCATGATTGTCGGCCAGTTGATAGCCACCACCCAGATCGGAAGTTGCAAACGGGTTTTCGACCGCCTGCGCGGTGACCGGCAAGGACATCGCGGAAGCAACGAAGGCCGCGCTCACGGTGGCCGCCAGAGGATTGAGTTTGCTCAATTTAGCCATGTTTCGTCTCCTGATTCGCTCGGTTAATGCGAAACCCCGCCGGACCGGAGGGTCCGGTTCATGGTTTCGACACTATAGTGATGCACGCCGGGAGTAAACGTTACATGAAGGACCTCGATAAACCGCTGGGAGCGAGCGGTGGTCACAAAAAATCGCCGGGAGCGATTTTTGACGTCGCCTTGGCGACGGCCCATAGGGTGACCGCCATGGACGGTGGTCACAAAAAGGCACATTGATTCGCTGCCAAGGCAGCTTCCCACGACTCCGTAGCGCTCTCCGTGGGAAGCTGCCTTGGCAGCGAATGCAACGCGAATTGATCTCTCCAGGCCCAAACCAGCAAGACAAGCCATGAGGTGGTGGCGTGTCTGTGTGTCAGCGGTCTTTAAACCGGATTACTATAACGCCGGTTCAGCTTGCGCATACCACCGATCCAGCGGTCGTAGTCCGCGGTCTTGTTGCGCATGTATTCCAATACTTCAGGGTGCGGCAGAACCAGGAAAGTTTCCTCCTGGATCGCTTTCAGGCAAGCCTGGGCCACCGGTTCCGGCTCCATCATGCCGTTGATACTGGCGACGCCATCTTCCTTGCCCTTGGTCATGGCGGTGCGCACCGCCTGCGGACACAGTACCGATACCTTGATGCCGTCATCGCCATAGGTCAGCGCCAGCCACTCGGCCAGCCCCACCGCGGCGTGTTTGGTCACCGCGTAGGGAGCGGACCCAACCTGGGACAATAGCCCGGCGGCGGAAGCCGTGTTGAGCAAATAGCCGCCGCCACGGGCGGTCATCCTCGGCACCAGGTGCCGTGCCGCATAGACATGGGCCATGACATTGATATCCCAGATTCTCTGCCACACGTCGTTGCTCACTTCCGGCCCGCCACGGGTGGAGATGCCCGCGTTTGAGCAAAACAGATCGATCGGCCCTTCGCTGGCTTCCACCTCTTCGATCAACGCCTGGATCTCACTTTCCTCGGCCACATTGACCCGCCGGCCGATGCCGCCGATGGTGTCGGCGGTGGCCTGGGCGCCTTCGCCATCCAGGTCGGCGCAGACCACACGCTTGGCGCCGGCCTCGGCGAAACACTGCGCCAGCGCGCGGCCGATACCACCGGCGGCGCCGGTGACCACGACTATCCGGTCTTTAATATCCATGAATTTCTCCTGTTTCTGTTAAGACGCCGGACGCCGGACGCCGGACGCCGGACGCCGGACGCCGGACGCCGGACGCCGATAATGCGAAACCCACCCCACCCCCCCTGCAAGCACTAAAAGCGCTTATTTATGACCGCCGTCCATGGCGGTCACCCTTCGGGCCGTCGCACAGCAACGTTAAAAATTGCTCCCGGCAATTTTTTATTTCCGCAATGCCCGCAGCCTCGGGTTTTGACTTTAGCGTCAGGCGTCAGGCGTCAGGCGTATTTCAGGCCCACATATGCGTACCGCCACAGACGGTCAGCGCCTGCCCGGTCATATACCGGCTGGCATCCGAGGCAAGGAACACCGACAGACCACTGAAATCCTCCGGCTCACCCAAGCGACGCAGAGGAATCTGCGAATTGGCGCGGGCTTCCGCTTCCGGGTTGTCCCACAGTGCCTTGGCGAAATCAGTGCGTACCAGTCCCGGACAAATGGCGTTGGCACGGATGCCTTGGGGGCCATATTCCAACGCCAGATTACGAACCAGACCGATCAGCGCCAATTTGGACGTGCCGTACAAACCCAGCGTATCGGAAGGTTTGTAGGCACCGACACTGGCGGTAAACATCATCGAACCGTTGCCCTTCTCGATCATGTCCGGAACCACCAGGCGCGCCAGCCAGAGATTGGCCTGTACGTTGGTTTTCATAGTCTTTTCGTAGGCGTCGTCGGGAATCTCGGAAATCTTGCCGTAGAAAATATTGACCCCGGCATTGCCGACCAGAATGTCCACCGGCCCGGCAAGCTGGTGGGTTTTTTCCACCAGCGCTTCCAGTTCTTCCTTGCGGCCGGCATTGGCCGCCACCGCATGCACCCGTTCCGTGCCCACCGCCTGATTGATATCAGCGGCGGCCTGGTCGAGGGTCTCCTGCTTGCGCGCGGAGATCACCACGGTGGCGCCGTGGGCGGCGAGGGCCTGCGCCATCGCCTTGCCCATGCCCTTGGAGGCGCCGGTCATCAGCGCCACCTTGCCGCTCAGGTCGAAGAGTGAGGTATCGACCATGGCATCAGCCCCCGGATTGGTTGTAGCGGGTAACCTCGTTACGGGCGATGACGTTGTGATGCACTTCATCCGGGCCATCGGCGAAACGCAGGGTACGCTGCTGCATGTACATTTCAGACAGCGGAGACCATTGGCTGATACCTGTGGCACCGTGGATCTGCATGGCCTGATCGATGATCTGGCAGCACTTCTCCGGCACCATCGCTTTCGCCATGGAAACCCAGATCCGCGCTTCCTTATTCCCCATCACGTCCATCGCCTTGGCTGCTTTGAGGACCATCATGCGCATCGCTTCGATTTCAATGCGGGCGCGGGAAATGGTTTCCATGTTCTTGCCCAGGTCGATGATCTTCTTGCCGAAGGCTTCGCGGTTGAGACCGCGTTCCATCATCAGGTCCAGGGCCTTCTCCGCCGAGCCGATGGAACGCATGCAGTGGTGAATCCGGCCCGGGCCGAGACGGACCTGGGAAATCTCAAAACCACGGCCCTCGCCCCACAGGATGTTCTCCTTGGGTACCCGTACGTTCTCCAGCTTGATATGCATGTGGCCATGGGGGGCGTGGTCGTGACCGAACACGCACATCGGACCGATGATGTTCACCCCGGGGGTGTCCATGGGCACCAGAATCTGAGACTGCTGACGGAACGTGGGCGCGTCGGGGCTGGTTTTGACCATACAGATCATGATCTTGCAGCGTGGATCGCCGGCGCCGGAAATGTAGTACTTCTCGCCGTTGATGACCCACTCATCGCCGTCCAGTACCGCGCTGGTTTCGATGTTGCGGGCATCGGAAGACGCCACTTTCGGTTCAGTCATGCCGAAACAGGAGCGAATCTCGCCGTTGAGCAGCGGCTTGAGCCACTTCTCTTTCTGTTCCGGAGTACCGACACGCTCGAGCACTTCCATGTTGCCGGTATCCGGCGCGGAACAGTTCAGGGTCTGTGACGCCAGCGGGTTCTTGCCCAGCTCGAAAGCAATGTAAGCGTAATCAAGGTTGGACAGGCCTTCCCCGGTTTCCGCGTTGGGCAGGAAAAAGTTCCACAGGCCATTGGCCTTGGCTTTGCTTTTGGCTTGCTCCAACAGTTCCAACTGGCCCGGCGCATAGCTGAAGCGCTCGGCGCGACCTTCACCCAGACGGTGGTATTCCTCGGTGATTGGATCAACATTCTCACGAATATGTTGTTTCACCGCGTCCAGCAGCGGCTGCGCCTCTTCGGACATGGCGAGATTGTTCAGATTGGTATCGTTACCCATGGTTTTACTCCTCGATGTAAGAGAGACTGTTTACGATCTATTCACCGCCGCGCCGGCCTTTGCCCCACCAGAGCCTGCAGTCCGCGACGCCGCCTGGCGGGGTTCCAGCAGCAACGCGGTGGCGAATAGCGCGCAAACAGGCTCTCAGCGGTTCTTCCACTGTGGTGGGCGCTTTTCCACGAAGGCGTTGACGCCTTCCTTGAAGTCCTCGGTATGACGTAAGTCCTCGATCACCTCGCGGCTGTACGCCAGACTTTCCCGCAGACGTTCCAGTTCATCCAGATGATTGAGAACCCGCTTGGTCGCCTTCACCGATGACGGCGATACGGCACAAATTTCCTCGGCCTTCGCCAGGGCCGCGTCCATCAGCTCGTTTTGCGGATAGACCGCATTGACGAAGCCCAGCGCCTTGCCCTCGACGGCGCTCGCCTGACGGCCGGACAGCATCATCTCCACCGCCTGCTTGCGGCCGATCTGTCGACTCAGGCGCTGCACGCCGCCGGCGGCGGCGAACAAGCCGACCTTGACCTCCGGCAAAGCAAAGCGGGCGGTGTCGGCGGCCAGCAGAATGTCACAACACAAGGCGGTTTCGAATCCTCCGCCCATGGCAAACCCGTTCACCGCGGCAATCAGCGGCTTTTCCAGATCAAAGCGTGTTGACAGGCCGGCGAACCCGGTGGGCGGTGGCGTGCCCTTGCCCCCCCGGGCGGTGTACTTGAGATCGTTACCGGCGGAGAACGCCTTCTCGCCGGCACCAGTGAGCACCGCCACCCACAGATCATCGTCGGCGGCAAAGTCATCCCACACCCGGGACATCTCATTGTGCATGGGCGCGTGTACCGCGTTGTACACTTCCGGCCGGTTCATGGTGACGATCAGAATCGGACCCCGGCGTTCGGTTTTAACGAATTCATAACCCATATCAGTTTCCTTGCGCGGCGCTTGCCGCCGTATTTTTGTTGGTATCAGGCTTGTCGGTATCGGCGCTGTTGCCAGTGTCCGGCTTACCCGGATCCAGCCTGGCCAGACAGGCGGCGCGAATCGCGCGCCGGTCGATCTTGTCGGTGGCGCCACGGGCGAGAGGACTGTCCTGCCACCAGAACCGCTCCGGCACCTTGAAGTGGGCAAGGTGTTCAGCGACACAGGCTTTCAATTCCGCTTCACCCACCCCGCTTCCACTCTTGAGTACCACCATGGCGCCGACGATCTCACCCAGACGCTCATCCGGGACCGAGAAGGCGCAGGCTTCCACGACCTCCGGGTGCTGATACAAAGCGTCCTCCACCTCCAGGCAGGCGATGTTCTCGCCACCACGAATAATGATGTCCTTTTTGCGATCGACGATATAAACCAGCCCGTCCTCATTCGCCCGGGCCATGTCACCGGTATACAGCCAGCCGTCCCGCATCGCCGCGGCGGTGGCTTCCGGCTGGTTCAGATAGCAGCGCATGTTGGCGGCGCTGCGTACCAGCAACTCCCCCACCTCGCCCGGCGGCAACGGGCGGTCCTGCTCATCGACAATACGCATCTCTTGCAACGGCGGCGTCAGGCGGCCGGCCGCTTCCGGGTTCTCCACATAGGGATCACCGGCAATAATGATGCCGAGCGCGTTGGTCTCGGTCATGCCCCAGCCGGAAGCAATGCTGGCCGCGGGAAAAGCACTGGCCAAACGTCCCACCTGGGCGGCCGGACGTTTGGCACCGCCACCGCCGATGAACTCCAGCGACGGCAACGGCTGCTCCAGCCGGCGGGCGGTTTCCATCAGCTCCGCGGACTGGGTCGGAACGCCGACAAAACGGGTTACCTGTTCGGCGTTGATAACGCGGATTGCCTCTTCGGGATCCCACTTGTACATCAAATTCAGAGTGGCGCCGGCGGCGAGCCCCTGGATCAGATTCGAATTCAGCGCCGTGACATGAAACAGAGGCGTCACCACCAACGAACAGGGAGGTCGCGTCGAGGCCGGCGTGTCCGGATCCATCAGCGCCGGCAGCAACCGCAACATGATCAGCGAATAGACCGCCGAGACCAGCCCCCGATGGGTCAGCACCACGCCCTTGGGACGACCGGTGGAACCCGACGAGTACAGCACCGCGAAGTCGTCATCGGTGGCGATCGGCACTGTCGGCCAGGATGCCCGCGTCGCCCCTTCCAGCAAATCCGAATAGTTGTGTTCGCCTTTCACATCACGAACCGCGAACAGCGTCAGCCCCAGACGTTGCGCGAACGGTTCGATACGTTGATAGCGATCGTGGTCGGCGAACACCATCCTCGCACCGCAGTCCTCCAGCGCGAACGCCAATTCCTCACCGGACCACCAGGCGTTCATCGGCACCACCACCGCGCCAATCGCGGTGATCGCCAGTAACAACAGCGGAAATTCCGGATAGTTGCGCATCGCCAGAGCCACCCGCTCGCCGGGCTGGACACCCAAATCGGCAAGTGCCCCGGCGAGGCGATTGACTTCGTCGACCAGACGCGGGTAATCCCAGCGCTCGTCACGATAAATCAGCACATCACGCTCACCGTAAACCGATTCCACCGATTGCAGCACTTCACGTAAATGCGCCGGCGCGTTGGCGAAAACCGGATACCGTTGTCCCCGAATGTCTGTTTCGGTCACGGCGAAACGGGGATCCGTGGCGGTAATGTGGGCCACCGCCTGCTCCAGGGTCAGCGCCGATGCCGGATCATCGGCCACCGACGCGCCCTGGGCGGCGATCCGCTTGTTGTCCCATTCTGACATTTCTTGTTCTCCCGGCCCGTCAACGTCTCACGCCACTGCGCGGGCTGACGTTTGTCAGGCAAACGCTACGGCGGATCGGAAGGTGATGTCAAGCCGGAGCCGAAGATTCGTTCAAACACATTGACCCAGGCGCCGCTGGTTCCTAGTATTTTCATCCTGACAAACGTCAGCCATAACTAATTTGAGAGCTGTTCAAGGGCTTATTCGGCGGCGCACCAAGCCGATTTCAGGGCGCCACCAGCCTGATCATGCCTCCCCCCGGGGCCGGGCGAGGCCGATACGAATGAAGCCAATTCGAGCAGATGGCTTTTATCTGAGAGACCTGGATATGAATAACAACGCCACCACCACGGGACCGCAACTGGTCTCGCCTTTGCCCGCCCACCGCATCGATGCCGATGCGCTGGCCAACTGGTTGCGAGCCGCCCTGCCGGAAGCCGTTGACGGGCTTACCGTGGAGCAATTCCAAGGCGGCATGTCCAATCCCACTTATTTGATCAGCACCGTCAGCGGCAAGCGTTATGTGCTGCGCAAGAAACCGCCGGGCAAACTGCTGCCCAAAGCCCACGCCGTGGATCGCGAACACGCCGTCATGCACGCGCTGGCGGACACCGGTGTGCCGGTACCCCGTATGCTGGCCTACTGCGAAGACACCAGCGTGATCGGCGCCGAATTTTTTGTCATGGAATTCATCGAAGGCCGGATCGTGCCTCCGCCGTCAATGGACCCGATTCCACGAGATCAGCGCCCGGCCACCGCCTTCGCGCTGATCGACACGTTGGCACAGCTGCACGGCGTGGACTGGCAGGCGGTGGGTCTGGAACGTTTCGGCCGGCCGGAAGGTTATTTGAAGCGCCAGACCAGCCGCTGGGCAACACAATACGAAGGTGCCAAGTCCGCCTTGCCGGCGGATTTCGATTACTCACAAATGGACTGGTTGCGTGACTGGCTCCTGGAACACACCGATACCAGCGTGAAGGACGAAACCACCATCGTTCATGGTGACTTCCGCCTTGGCAATACCATCCTGCACCCTACCGAGCCCCGGATCATCGCCGTACTCGATTGGGAACTCTCCACCCTTGGTCATCCACTGGCGGACCTGTCCTATCTCTGCATGCCCTACCACCTGCCGACGGACCTGCCCAACACCAAGGACTTGCTGCAAGCGGGACTGCCACCGGAACAACAGATGCTGGAACGCTACTGTGAACGTACCGGGCGCGATGGCATTCCCGAGTGGCCGATCTACATGGCGTTTTCCTTCTTCCGCAGCGCCGCCATCATCCAGGGGGTGGCCGCGCGCGCCGCCCAGGGGAACGCCAGCAGTGCCAGCGCAGACCCGGAACGTGATGGCGCCCGTGCCCGGCGGGTAGCGGAAATAGGCGCCGAAATCGCCCGTTCACTGGGCTGATTCAATAGCCAACCAGCGCGGTCCGTGGGCCAACTCGCTGACACGCACCGCGCCCCAAGGCCCGCTACCGGCTTTGGGGAGATGACGTCAGAGCAGCCACGTCATGCTGGACTTTATCCAGCACCTCCCGCCTATATCCTAATCTCCCTGTCTCCCGCCGCCTTCTTCTCCTGAAAGCCCATAGCCCTCCACTGGGAGATCCCGGGTCAGGCCGGGAATGAACGGTGGTTTGGAAAGCGTGTCACCCTTCGGGCCGTCGCTACCGCGACGTCCAAAATCGCTCCCGGCGATTTTTTAAAACAGGTAAACAGAATCGACCTTCTTTTTGGTGGATTTCTAATAAAACACCACTTTTACCGCTTGAAATTCTGATTATCGGCGGTTTAACCTGACATACGTCAGGAGAACAACCCAAGCTCGGGCCCGCACGAAAAAAGCCCTTTTAAAATAAGGCACTCATAGGCCCTTAACACCCTGGCAAACAACTGGCGGCGGTAACCTCGGGAGAGCTTTCACAATACGCCAGGCGCCATATACAAACAGGTCAATAAAATACATTCGATCATTAAAAAGTGAACCATTAGAGAACAATAAGGAGTCACCGATGAAACGTCGTACCCTGAGCAGGGTGCTCGCCCCTGCCCTGACCACCGCTCTGCTGGTATCCGGCACGGCCTTCGCCGCCGAGGACAGCGATTTCGAATGGCCCCGGTTATTGGTGGTGGCGACACCTGGTACCGGCTCCGCCAGTTTTGCCTCAACCAACGGCTGGGCACCAATTCTGCAAAAAGAGAAGGGCTCCGTTGCCCGAGTAGTCCCGGAGGACAATGAATCCATGCGCTATCGACGCCTGACCGAGCGCCGTGACGTTGCCATCAGCTCGGTCTCCGCCGCGGAGATGCGCTTCCAGATCGAGGGAATCGGTGGCTATGCGTCCACCAAACCAGTCCCCCAACGGGTTCTCTGGCACCATAACGACACCCCTTGGGGGTACGTGGTGGCCGGCGATTCCGAACTGAAATCCCTTCAGGATCTCAAAAAGGGCGATTATCGCGTGGCCAAGGGGATGTTCTCGCCGCCGATGATCGCCGCCGTGACTGGTGCCCTGCCCGCCTTCATCGGCCTCTCCACAGAAGAAGCGGAAAAGACCATAAAGTACGTGCCAGCCAGCAGCTACGCGGAAAACTGCCGCTCCGTGGTGGAAGGCAAGGCGGACGTGGCCTACTGTGCCCCGGTCAGTTCCGTACTATCGGAAATGGAAGGCGCGCCCGGCGGTATCCGCTGGCTGCCGCTGAGCCAGGATGACCAGGAGGGTTGGGACGGTTATCTGCAACACCGCCCCATGCTGATCCCCACCGAAATTGAACTGGGGGTCTCCACCGCCCGTGGTGTCGACGGCGCCACGTCCAATTTCGTCTACTCCGTACCCGCGGATGTGGATGAAGACTTCGCTTACCACATGGCCAAATGGTTCCACCAGTCCCATGACGCCTACAAGGACTCCCACCCAATGGCCGCGCGAATGTCCCTGCGGCAATTCCGTGCTTACCTGGACCGCACTCCCCTGCCCGTACACGAAGGCACGGTCAAATATCTTCGGGAAATAGGAGCATGGAAAGCTGAAGATGATATTTGGAACGAGCAGGCCAAAACAAAGATGGATCAGTGGATACAAGCTCGCCGGGCAGCCCTGCAAGAAGCCCGGAAAGAGGGAATCAAGATCGACTTTGAGGACCCATCATTCATGGACATCCATGACAAACACATCCAGGATCTGGAGGGCTTCCGCTCCCGCCTTTGAAGAAACCCTGCAAGTGCTGCTTCTGACCCGTGATGTCTCTTTGCCGGCCAGGAGCAGCCGGATGGGAATCCGGCCAAGGGACGAATATCGCATCTTCAGGGCCGCACGGTAGCTTTCCAGCCCTTTCGAGCACTTTTTCATGGAATTCCCGCCAGATGCCTTGAAGCCTGGGCTATCTCCGGTTTACCCTTCGAACGTCTTTTTTAAAACAATATTCCAAAATATAAATGTATATTTCTTGATCACCCAGGGAGTCATGCCAACGTTCTGAGTCATCCCTAAATACCCCCAGGACCGGTCAGCATACCGCTCCATCACCTCCCCACGACACCGGGAGCACTGATAAATTTTAAGAATAAGGACCCACCCGATGAAACACCCGATTCTATTCAAAGCTTTAGGCCCAGCGCTATCGATCGCGCTCCTCTCCGCAGGCCCAATGATCGCCAGCGCAAATGAAACCAGCGATTTTGAATGGCCAAGGCTGCTGGTCGTCGGCACGCCAGGCACCGGCACGGCCAGTTTTGCATCAGCCAATGGCTGGGCTCCCATTCTGCAAAAAGAGGTAGGGGCCGTTGTCAGGGTGGTACCGGAAGATAACGAATCCATGCGTTATCGACGCCTTACCGACCGCCGTGACATCACTGTGTCATCCGTGGCTGGCGCCGAAATGTTGTATCAGATCGAAGGAGTTGGCGGGTATGCGACCACGAAACCCGTAGCACAACGAATCATTTGGCACCATACCGATACCCCTTGGGGATTGGTTGTTTCTGGAGATTCCAAACTGCAAACCGTGGAGGATCTGAAAGATGGCGGCTACCGTGTGGCCAAGGGCATGTTTTCTCCCGCCATGATCTCCTCCGTCACCGACGGGCTGGGTGCCTATCTCGGCCTCTCCGCGGAACAGATAGAACAAACTCTGCAATTCGTGCCCGCGGGCAGTTATGGCGAAAACTGTCGCTCCGTGGTTGAAGGAAAGGCGGACGTCGCCTGGTGCTCCCCAATCAGCTCGGTAATGTCTGAAATGGAGGGCGCCCCCGGCAGCATCCGTTGGCTACCGCTGGATAATGATAATACCGAAGCCTGGGGCGCGTTTCTTGAGCACCGTCCCATGCTAATCCCAACGGAGATCAGCCTCGGCGTTTCCACGGCTCGTGGCATCGACGGGGCCACTTCTAATTTTCTATACAGTGTCCCCGCGGATGCGGATGCGGACTTTGTATACAACTTGGTGAAATGGTTCCATCAGTCCTATGATGCCTACAAAGGCTCCCATCCCATGGCCAGCCGGATGTCATTGGAACAATTCCGCACTTATCTGGATCGCTCTCCACTTCCAGTTCATGAAGGCACCGTTAAATATTTAGAGGAAATCGGTGTTTGGACCGATAAAGACAATACCTTGAACGAAGCGGCCAAGAAGAAAATGGATCAATGGATGCAAGCACGCCAGGCAGCCCAAAAAGAAGCAGCTAAAGCAGGCATCAAGATTAGCGGGGACAACCCGGATTTCATCAAGATCCTGAATAAACACACCAGCGGTTTAGAGCGCTTCCGGTCCCGTCTCTGATCAGCTTGAACGCAGTGTAGAGCCGTTGCAGCGGCTCTGCACCGTGCTCGCTCCCCGATCAACCACCATTTCCATTGCCGAGCGGAATACCATGAACGACTCATCAATAGCATTGGAGAACAGCTCCGAGCAAGCCGAACCCACACGCTTGGGCGAGCTGTATTCCTGGCAAAGTTTGCTATTCGTGTTTCTCACTATTGCCGGTCTGGGTATAGGCATAGTTTATATTTTCGGTGTTACCTGGAACGGCGACCGCCTTCTGGAAGGCCAGTACTACTGGCTATTCATCGGCCTCTTCGTGGCGGCCGCCTTCATAGCTCTTCCCGCGCGCCGCGGACAGACCCGGATTCCCTTTTATGACTTGATCGGGGCGGCCGCCGCCTTGGGAATCAGTTTCTACTTCTCGAATTACGCATGGGACATGGTCCAATCCAGTTGGAGTCATGTACCTCTCGGCACGGTAATGTGGCTTTTGATGCTGGAGGTTGCTCGGCGCAGTGGAGGCTTGCCTTTCCTGTTGGTAGTGGTCGGGCTTGGTTTATACCCGCTTATCTCCGACCAATTACCCGGGCTGTTAATGGGCATTCCCTACAGCTTTGACCGTATGATCGAAGCGCACGTGTTCCGCGCCGAGGGCATGATGGGGATCACCACAAAAATCGTAGCGGAAATCATTCTCGGCTTCCTGGTTTTCGCCGGCGTTCTGATCGCCACCGGAGGGGGAGCGTTCTTTATCGACTTGGCGAACGCCAGTTTCGGGCGTTACAGAGGGGGGCCAGCAAAAGTTTCCGTGGTCGCCAGCGCCTTTTTTGGCAGCCTGTCAGGCTCCGTATTTTCTAATATTGCAGGGACGGGTTCCATCACCATCCCAACCATGAAAAAAGTGGGCTACCCGCCTCATTATGCAGGTGCCATCGAAGCCTGCGCCTCCACCGGCGGAGTGCTGATGCCTCCAGTAATGGGCGCAATTGCTTTCGTAATGGCCATTACCATTGGGGTGGATTATGCCACGATAATGATCGCAGCAATCATTCCGTCCCTGTTGTTCTATTTTGGCCTGCTGTTACAGGTGGATGCCTACGCCGCACGAGTGGGACTGGAAGGCGTGCCCCGCGACCAACTCCCCTCCACCCGGGAAGTGCTGAAGCGAGGCTGGCCGTTTATTTCCGTGCTGGCATTTCTGATCTGGGGACTGCTGTACATGCGTTGGGAATATTATGCTCCCTGGTACGCCTGCATTCTCATGGTCGCGCTCTCCTTCCTTCAGAAGGATACCCGCATGACGCCCAGGCGCCTGTACCAGACCCTGCGTCAGATCGGCGTGCTGGTGACCCAAACCGCCGCCATTATTCTCCCCATAGCCTTCGTCGTCAGTGCACTCACCATCACCGGCGTCACCGGAGCTCTTACCTCGGGACTGGTCAGTCTGGGCGGAGGCAACATATTCCTGATTCTGCTCTTCGGAATACTTGCCTGTTTTGTCATGGGTATGGCCGGCTTGGCCATCGTCGCCTATATTTTCCTGGCAGTGACGCTGGCACCGGCGATCATTGACGTTGGTGGCCTTAATACTATCGCCGTTCACTTTTTTATCGTTTACTACGCGATGCTGTCCGCAATCACACCGCCAGTAGGTGCCGCTGCGTTCCTGGCCGCTACCATCGCTGGCGGCAGACCGATGCGAACCTCCTTCACCGCCATGCGCCTGGGGGTGGTGATCTACTTCGTGCCCCTGTTTTTCCTGTTTCAACCAGCGCTGGTCCTACAGGGTGATCTGACACCGCTGATCTACGTGCTGCCGTCAATCATCATTGGCATCATGTTGATCTCCGGGGGGCTGGAGGGGTATCTGCTCGGCGCCGGCCGGGTGCGTCCCTGGCTGCGTTTTCCGCTGATCGCGGCGGGCTTCGCCTTCAGCTTCCCGGGACTGATGACCACCGTTATCGGCGGCGTCGCCTCGGCAGTGCTGGTGGCATTGGTCTGGAACGATAATCGCCGGCTGGCGCAGACCGCGTAATTCATCACCGCCAGAACCAAAGTGCCCGCGGCGATAATGCCGCGGGCACGGAAGGGGCTACGAAGCCACTGTGGGAAGCTTGCTTGCACGCGAATGGGCTTCCGACCCCAGAATTCGCTTGCAAGCAAGCTTCCCACAGCGGCGCTGTAGCGACCCACGATGGAGGGTAGTGCCGTTTTCCTTTAAATCGCGATAAAACACGTCACGCCAGTGTCAGGCGCTATCCTTGCCGGACGGATTGCCCATCGAATTTTCACGCGCCAGTTGATCCAGCATGGCCGCCACCCCGGCGGACACCGTGCGCAGGATGACCTCGTCATCCACTTCCTTGTTAAGCCAATCCCGCATCGGCGCGAACGCGCCGAGAAAAATAATCAGGTTCGCCAGCACCTCCGCGCGAGGATCCTCCTCGGACAACCTCGCCCGTTGACGTAAACGCGCGGCCAGTCCTTCAATTACCGCCCGGTCACGCGCGCGCATGGCACGGCGGTCATCCTCCTGCAGATAAGGCACCGAACGGTAGATCAGCAGTGTGCCCCGGCGCTTCTTGGTCCAGGTGTCCCGCAGATAATCCGCCACCGTGTCCGCGAACCGAGTGTCGCCGCTTTGATCCAGACGCTCAGCCAGGGTCGGCACATCCGGACGAAACCAAAGCTTGTTCAGCAAACGCCGCAGAATGTCGTTTTTATTGGCGATGTAGTCGTAAATACTGGCCTGGTTGACGCCGGAGCGGGCACAGATATCGCGGATCGTGGTGGAAGCGAATCCCTTCTCCAGAAACAGCTCCAGAGCGGCATCACAAATCTGATTGCGACGCGTCTCGATCAGTGTCGTATCCTGAACGCCATCAACCACGGCCTCCGCCAACTGCTCGCCGTTCGAGGTCTGCCTAGCGCCTCGTTTTTTATCCGCTGACAAGCGTTTTCTCCAATAGAAATGAGGGTTTTTCGAGGTTAGCACAGCGTCTCGGGAGGCGGAAGAAACAGTGGCGGGCAAGCCGCCACGCCCCTACAGCCCGGCCACACACAAATAACGGGTTTCCAGGAATTCATCGATGCCGTACACCGAGCCTTCACGGCCAATTCCCGATTCCTTGACACCACCAAAGGGCACCGTCTCCGAAACGAAACGCGGCGTGTTGACGCCGACCATGCCGTATTCGAGCTGCTCGTTGAGCCGGAAAATCCGCCCCAGGTCCCGAGTGTAGGCATAGGCCGCCAGTCCATAAGGGGTATCATTGGCGAGCCGGATGACCTCCTGTTCATCACTGAACCGATATACTGGCGCCACCGGGCCGAAGATCTCGGTATTGAACACCTTCATTGCCGGAGTGACATCGCCCAGAACGGTCAACGGATAGAAGGTTCCTCCCAAACCGGCATCACCGCCACCGCCGGTCACCACCGTGGCACCCGACGATACCGCGTCGTCCACCAGAGCCGACACCTTTTCAAACGCCGCCGGATTGATCAGTGGCCCCTGGGTCACGCCATCCCTGGTGCCCTCACCCAACACCAGCGTTCCCACCGCCCGGGCAAGCCGTTCCAGAAAAGCATCGTAGACGCGCTCGTGCACCATGATGCGATTGGCGCAGATGCAGGTCTGACCAGTGTTATAGAACTTGATGGCGATGGCGCCGGCCACCGCCTCGTCCAGATCCGCGTCCTCGAACACCAGGAACGGCGCGTTGCCGCCCAGTTCCAGGCTGACTTTCTTCACCGTGGCCGCGCACTGAGCCATCAACAACTTACCCACCGCCGTGGATCCGGTGAACGACAATTTGCGTACCCGAGGATTGGCGGTCAGTTCTCCACCCACTTCCGCGCCATGGGAAGCGGTAACCACGTTGAAGACACCCGCCGGCACCCCGGCCCGCTCCGCCAGCGTCGCCAACGCCAGTGCGGACAGCGGCGTGTCCTCGGCCGGCTTGAGCACCACGGTACAGCCGGCCGCGAGAGCCGGGGCCACTTTGCGGGTGACCATGGAGGACGGAAAATTCCACGGAGTGATCGCCGCCACCACACCGACCGGATAGCGCGTTGCCCATTCACGGCGGCTGTTGTCCGCTGGCGGCAGAATATCCCCCATCACCCGCATCGCTTCCGCGGCGAACCAATCGACGAAATTGGCACCGGAAAGCACCTCCGCCCGGGCTTCCGCCAATGGTTTGCCCTGCTCCAAGGTAAGCAGCAAGGCCAGGTCGTCGGCATTAGCAACGATCTCCTGATGCCAGCGACGCAGAATCGTCATGCGTTCCCTGGCCGATCGGCGGCGCCAATCGGTGAAGGCAGCGCCGGCCGCCTCCACCGCGGTGCGGGCATCAACGGCCCCCATATCCGGCACCTGCGTCAGTACCTCGCCAGTGGCCGGATTCTTGACGTCAAAAGCAAGGCCGGATCGCGCGTCACACCAGACACCATCGATCAGTGACTGGTGACACAGCAAGGTCGAATCCTGAAGTTCAGCGGACATAGCCGTCTCCGTGGGTAGTCTGAACAGTACTGGCCGGCGGCCTCGACCAAGGTTGGTCAAGCCGGCCTACCGCGCGGTATATTTAATTTACTACGGAAAGCACCATGAGGAGTGTCATGAGTGGTGTCATGAGTGGTGGCACGGTGGAAATCGTCGCCTCGGACGATAGCCCTGCCCGCCAACTTGCCGTATATGATGTACAGCATACAAATACCCTGTCGATGCGGCCAACCCGCGTGACCGGCCCCAAAGACGTTACTTACAAGGACGCCAGCCATGACTGCAGAACAACAAAACGGCGTATCGGACAGCCGCCGCTTCGAATTCCAGGAGTTCGGCGGGCCGATCGCACCGCAAAGCTACGAGCTGCCCGCTCCCGCCGGCAATGAAGTACTGCTCAAGGTCAACTACTGTGGGGTCTGCCACAGCGACGTTCATCTTCATGACGGCTATTTTGAATTGGGCGGCGACAAGCGACTGAACTTCGCCATGCCGTTGCCGCTTACCCTGGGCCACGAGGTCATCGGCACCGTGGTGGCGGCGGGCGATCAGGTCACCGGTGTCAAACCCGGCGATCAACGCCTGATCTATCCGTGGATCGGCTGTGGTAAGTGCGGCGCCTGCCAGAAAGGCGAGGAAAATCTGTGTGTCGCTCCCGCGCACCTGGGCGTGAACAAACCGGGCGGCTACGCTGACCATATTGTCGTACCTCACCCCCGCTATCTGCTCGATATCAGTGGTCTTAACCCCGGTGACGCCGCCACCCTGGCCTGCTCCGGGCTGACCACCTTCTCCGCCATCAACAAAGTGCTGCCGCTGGCGGATGACCAGTGGATCGTGGTGATCGGTTGCGGCGGCCTGGGCCAGATGGCGCTGCGTATCCTTCAGGCCATGGGCATCGGCAACGTGATCGGTATCGACGTTTCCGAGGAGAAACGCCAGTTGGCCCAGGAAAGCGGTGCACGCCACGGTTTCGATCCGAATACGCCGAAGTTGAGCCGGGTGGTGGCGAAAACCTGTCCGGGCACGGTGCAGGCGGCCCTGGACTTCGTCGGCAATGAGCAGACCGCTCAATTGGCGTTGAGTCTTCTCGGCA
The DNA here is from genome assembly GCF_004360225.1 of Alcanivorax sp. 24. Lineage (GTDB taxonomy): Bacteria > Pseudomonadota > Gammaproteobacteria > Pseudomonadales > Alcanivoracaceae > Alloalcanivorax > Alloalcanivorax xiamenensis. The sequence goes on along the minus strand of NZ_SNUA01000018.1, from coordinate 56,377 downwards.
AGGGCGGCAAATACGTACCGGTGGGTTTGCACGGTGGCGAACTGCGCTACCCATTGCCGATCATTACCAACAAAGCGGTAAGCATCATCGGCTCTTACGTGGGCACACTGAAGGAACTGGAAGACCTGGTGGTTTTCGCCAAGGAGAAGAACCTGCCCCCAATCCATATCGAGCACCGTCCGCTGGAAGGCGCCGCGCAAGCGGTGGAAGACCTGGAAAAAGGTCAGGTGGCGGGCCGGGTAATTCTGGACGCGGGGAGCTAAACGCCGGACGCCGGACGCCGGACGCCGGACGCCGGACGCCGGACGCCGGACGCGAAACAGCTTGGATTTTATCCTTTAAGCGTCAAGCGTCCGGCGTCAAGCGTCCCGCATTCTTTACTTCACCCGTTTGACCACCACGCTGCCGATGGAATAACCGGCGCCAAAGGAGCAGATCACCCCCTTGCTGTCCACCGGCAGGTCGGCGTTGTGCTTGTGAAAGGCAATAATGGAACCCGCCGAGCTGGTATTGGCGTACTCGTCCAGAATGACCGGCGCTTCCTCTTCGCTCGGGTCGCGCCCCAGCACCCGGCGGGCGATGAACTGGTTCATGCTCAGATTGGCCTGGTGCAGCCACATCCGACGCAGCTCTTCCACCGGCAGGTCCAGATCGCTCAAATGGCCGCTGATCTGCTCGGCCACCATGGGACAGACTTCCTTGAACACCTTGCGACCTTCCTGGCGGAACAGTTTATCGCGGGCGCCGATGCCGGACGGATCGGCCCGGTTCAGGAAACCGAAGTTATTGCGGATATTGTTGGAGAACCGGGTTTGCAGCCGGGTGCCGAGAATCTCCCAGCGGTTGTCACTGGTGGCGTCCTCGGCCCGCTCCACGATCACCGCGGTGGCCACGTCACCAAAGATGAAGTGGCAATCGCGATCCTGCCAGGCCAAGTGACCGGAACAGATTTCCGGATTGACCATCAGCACGCGCCGGGCGGAGCCATTGCGCACCGCGTCCACCGCGGCCTGGATACCGAAGGTGGCGCTGGAACAGGCCACGTTCATGTCATAGCCCCAGCCATGCTCCATGCCCAATGCCTGCTGCACTTCCACCGCCATGGCCGGATAGGCGCGCTGCATATTGGAGCAGGCCACCAGCACGGCATCCAGATCGTCAGCTGTCAATTTGGCGTTCTCCAGTGCCTGACGGGCGGCGTTGACGGCGATTTCCGCCTGCACCGAGAGCTCGTCATCGGAGCGCTCGGGGATACTCGGGCACAACCGTTCGGGATCCAGGACCCCTTCCTTATCCAGCACATAGCGCTGTTTGATGCCCGAGGCTTTCTCGATGAACCCGGTGCTGGAAGGACTCAGGGCCTCCAGTTCACCGGCCTCGATGGCGGCAGCGTTGCTTTCGTTATAGAGCTGCACGTATCTGTTGAACGACGCCACCAGCTCGTCGTTGCTTATGGACTGCTGCGGGGTCCACAGTCCGGTTCCGCTGATCACTACGGATTGGGTCACTAACCTGTCCTCTCTGCAAAGGCGCATCGGGCGCCGCGACAGTAAATGATGTCATTATCCGGATTCAGCCCCGTGGGCGCAAAACCGATGTTTCGAAAGCGGGTTGATTACTCTCCCATCCGGGAACTTCGGACTATTCGCGGCCAAGGCCGCTTCCCACAAATTGCGCTGCGCAGCCGCTGTGGGAAGCTTGCTTGCAAGCGAATGGGCTCCAGGGGGCCCATTCAGCAGGCTTCCCACTGCCGGTTCAAGCGCTTGGCCGACACCGGCATACGGGTGCCCAAAGTCTGGGCGAACAGGCTCACCCGGTATTCTTCCAGCATCCAGCGGAACAGCGCCAGCGGTTCAGGCAAGCGCCACCGCGGCGTTTCCCCGGCCCGACGGCTGTACTTTTCCCAGAACGCCTCCAGTTCCGCCACCTGCGCCCGGTCACGCCCCAACTGCCCGCCCATCTTGTCAAGGCGTTGCTCGATGGCGCTCAGATATCGAGGGTACTCCGACAACCACTCGCCGGGCACGGACAACAGAAAATCCGTTTCGAACAACGTCGCGAGCTGCGTTTTCAAATCCCGATGGGCATGGGCCCAGGCCAGCGGAAACCCCTTTTCCAATCGAGTCATGATGCCGCGATAGCAGGCGAACACCTCGCCCCAGTGGCGAACAGCCCGTTCCGCCGCCGGTACGAAATCGCCACGGCCAGCATCCAGACGCTGGCGAAACGCACTCTGATCCCGCACTGGCTCGGCATGGAAGCGGAAGTGGTCCGCGGCGGTCCGCAACATCACCTGCTCCAGCGCCTGCCGCGCCATCGCACTCTTTTCGCTTTTCAGCTTTTGCCAGCCAACCGCCGTGCCGGCCTGACGTTTCAGCGATTTGAGTTGATCCGGCAGCCGCAGCAGCACCAGACGGGCGCAACCATAACCATGGTGCCAGGCGGCCTCATCAGCGTCATCGAAATGCTCAAGCCGAACCCGGTCCTCCAGATCCCTCAGCCCCGGGTAGCGGCGCAGGACAATACCGCCGCGTTGCTGTTCATGACATGCCGGCACCGCGCCGAAATCCCATTCCCGGCTTTCCTGAGCAGGCGGCTCTTCCATCGCTTCGCCGGGTGCCGGCGTCCGGCCCCGCAGGCGTTGGCGCAGATCCGCCGGATCGCGGCCTTCCACCACCACGTCATCGCGGTCCATCACACGCAAATTCATGCGCAGGTAATCCGGCAACTGATCCTCGCGCCATTCCTCCTGCTCCACCCTCACGCCGGCCATGCGTTGCAATTCCCGGGTCATCGCCGGCAGCAACGGCTGATCCGGTGTCAACGCTTCCATCAGCGCATTGACGTAATCCGGCACTGGCACGAAATGCCGGCGGCGCGACTTGGGCAGGCCACGCAACAGCGCCTCCAGTTTTTCCCGCAACAATCCCGGTACCAGCCAGGCCAACCGTTCTTCCGGAATCTGGTTCAATACCGCCAGCGGCACCACCAAGGTCACGCCATCGCGCTGCCCGGTGGGGTCGAAACTGTATTCCAACGGCAGGCGCATGGCGTCCACCGTCAGTTCATCGGGGAAAGCGTCACGCTGCCATTGCGGTGTGCGTGAGAGCAGCACGTCGTCGTCCATGATCAGAGCCTGACGTTCCGCTTCCGAAGCGTGCTTGCGGTACCAGGTCTCCAGGTGAGTGAGGGTATACAGCGATGCCGGCAACCGCTGGTCATAGAACTCGAAGCGGGTCTGCTCGTCGGCGAGAATGTCACGCCGGCGCAGCTTGTGCTCCATCTCCTCCAGCGTTTCCAACCGTTCCCGGTTGGCCTTGACGAAGGCCGGTTCACGACTGAGCTGCCCCGCCACCAGCCCTTCACGGATCATCAGTTCCCGCGCCAGCTCCGGCTCCATCGGGCCGTAATGCACCCGCCGTCCGGACGCCAGGATCAAGCCAAACAGATTGACCTGCTCCCGCGCCATCACACAGCCGCGCCGTTTCGACCAGTGCGGCTCATAATACTGACGTTTCACCAGATGGGCGGCTTCCGCCTCGATCCAGCCCGGTTCCACCCTGGCCACGCAACGGGCGAACAAGCGGCTGGTTTCCACCTGCTCCGCCGCCATCAGCCAGCGCGCTCCGTTCTTCTTGCCAGCGGATTTACTCAGCGCCGACCCCGGCCAGATCAGCGGTTTGCGATTGCGGGTGGAGAGCCACTCGCCCTCCTCGCCTCGCATCATCACGTTGCCCAGCAAGCCGCTGAGCAGCGAGCGGTGGATAGCCTCATGCTCGGCCGGGCTGTCGTTGAGCACCCAGCCTTCCTGCTTCGCCAGCAGCAGCAATTGACGGTGCGTGTCCCGCCATTCGCGCATCCGTGACGGCGCCAGAAAAGTCTTTTTGAGCAGTTTCTCGAACTGGCCGCGACTGAGTTCCTCTCGCTGCTGTTCCGCCCATTGCCAGAGGTTCCAGAACCAGAGGAAATCCGATTCCTTGTCCTGGAACGGCTGGTGAGCCTGATCCGCCTGTTGTTGTTTTTCGCGTGGACGCTCGCGCGGATCCTGCACCGCCAGCGCGGCGACGATCGGCAGCACCTCGCGCAGCGCCTTTTTCTCCGCTGCCGCCACCAGCATGCGCGCCAGCGTCGGGTCCAGTGGAAACCGGGCCAACTGTTTGCCCAGGGCGGTGGGCCGGCGCTCGCCGTCCAACGCGCCCAGTTCTTCCAACAGGCGATAACCGTCCCGGATGAAACGGCCATCCGGCGGCTCCATGAACGGGAAATCCTCCACCCGGCCCAGCCCCAGGTCCGCCATCCGCAGGATCACCGCCGCCAGGTTGGTACGCTGGATTTCCGGATCGGTGAACGCCGGACGGTTGATGAAGTCGTCCTCGCTGTACAAACGGTAGGCAATCCCCGGCATGATCCGGCCGCTGCGTCCGGAACGCTGGTCGGCGCTGGCCTGGGATACCGGTTCCACCGGCAGCCGCTGAACCTTGGAGTGAACGCTGTAGCGGCTGATACGGGCGGTGCCGGCGTCAATCACGTAGCGGATGCCCGGTACCGTCAGCGAGGTTTCCGCCACATTAGTGCTCAGCACGATCCGGCGGCCACGGTGCGGGGAGAATACCCGTTGCTGCTCGGCGGCGCTGAGCCGGGCGTACAACGGCAATAACTCGGTATCACGGAAATCGCAGCGTTTGAGATGATGGTGTACATCGCGGATTTCCCGCTCACCGCTGAGGAACACCAGCACGTCACGGGCCACCGGGCGGCCGTCACGGCGCTCCTCGCTATCGATCCGCCGTAGCACCTCCTCCACCTGCCAGCCCAGTTCCCGCTCTCCTTCCGGCGGGCAGTATCGAATATCCACGGGATAGGTGCGGCCGGACACCTCGAACACCGGCGCGCCGTTAAAATGATCAGCGAAACGGCGATGGTCGATGGTGGCCGAGGTGATGATCACCTTCAGATCCGGGCGGCGCGGCAACAATTGTTTGAGGTAGCCGAGCAGGAAATCGATATTGAGGCTGCGCTCATGAGCCTCGTCGATGATCAGGGTGTCATATTGGCGCAACTGGCGGTCATGCTGGATCTCGCTGAGCAACATGCCGTCGGTCATCAGTTTGATCAGACTGTCCGCGCCGACTTGTTCGGCGAACCGGACCTTGTAGCCGACCAGTCCGCCTACCCGGGTATCGAGCTCCTCGGCCAAACGCGCGGCCACGGAGCGGGCCGCCAGGCGGCGGGGCTGGGTATGGCCGATGTAGCCGTCCACCCCCCGCCCCAGCTGCAGACAGATTTTTGGCAATTGGGTGGTTTTGCCGGAACCGGTTTCGCCGGCCACCACCACCACCTGATGATCGCGAATCGCCTCGGCCAGTTCCTCACGGTGATGCACCACCGGCAGGTCCGGCCAGCGTAGTTCGGACACCAACGAGGCGCGCCGTTGACGATCCGCCACCGAAGCCTCGATCGCCAACGCCACCTTGGTCCGCACCGCTTCATTGGGACGGCGGCGCAAGCCTTCCAGGCGCTTGCGCAAGCGGCCGCGATCGGCGCCGCGCGCTTCATCAAGACGACGCTGTAAATCCTTCAGGGAAAGGTCAGTCATAACTCACGAATTCGGAGAGAGATCGCGGTCCTTTTCGGTATGAAAAGGACCGCCGGTGTCTCACGGTCGAGGACGGGCACGCTGACACGCCCATTCGCTGGCAAGCCAGCTTCCCACAGCGGCTAAAGATGACCTTTTTTCCGCTGTCAACTGTCAACTATCAACTGTCAACTGCTATTCAGCAGCCACGCCCTGCCCTTGTCGGTGAGCCCGCCCTGGGCCAGGGTCAGGTAAGCGGTGGAGGCTTCCGATGGGGCCAGGGTGACACGAAAACGCAGCAGCTCGTCGCGGCGGAATACGTGAACCTCCACGACCTCGCCTTCCTGGTAGCCCTGCAAACGACTGTCCAGTCCGGCAGCGTCGGTTTTGATGCCGTCCACGGCAATGATCACGTCGCCGGCGGAAAGCCCGGCGGCCATCGCCGCGCCCTGTTCGTACACCACCTGCACCCGCGCGCCGAGCGGATCGGTGCTGGCGCGCAGGCCAAGATGCACGGGCACCGGGCCTTTGGCCGGCTTGCCGCCGTTGTCGCCATGACCACTGGCGGGGCGCCAATGCAACACCACCCCGCGCGCGGCCAGCAGCGGGGCCAACGGCAGATCCTCGGTGCTGTACAGCGCCAGTTGGAAGAACTCATCCAGCCTTTCACCCAACAGTTCCTCGGCCAGGGCCTGAATGCCCCGCTCCGGCACGCCGCCGCTGTCCTCGCCGTAGCGTTGCCACAGCAGCCGCATCAAATCATCCAGCGTCACCTGCTCATCGCTACGCTCGCGCAGGGTGAGATCCAGCGCCAGAGCCACCAACGAGCCCTTGGCGTAATAACTGACGATGGCGTTGGGCGCGTTCTCGTCCTGCTTATAGAAGCGTGTCCACGCATCGAAACTGGACTCGGTCACGGTCTGCTTGAGCCGCCCTTGTCCGCGCTGTACCCGGGTCAGGGTCTGGCCGACCAGTTCCAGATAGCTGTCCGGCGAAATCAGCCCGGTGCGCGCCAGAGCCAAATCATCGTAGTAGCTGGTGATGCCCTCGAACGCCCACAGCAGTTCGGTATGAACCTCCTGGCTCAGATCAAAAGGCGTGAACGCCTCCGGTTTGATCCGCTTGATGTTCCAGGTGTGGAAGTATTCGTGGCTGCACAATCCCAGGTAGCTGCGATAACCGTCGCGCACCTGGCGGGGTCCGTCGGTGGGCAGCGGCAAATCACCACGGGGACTCATCAGACTGGTGGAGTTGCGGTGTTCAAGACCACCATACCCATCGGTCACCAGGGTCATGAACAGATACCGGTCCACCGGCGCCGGTTCACCGAACAGCCTGATATGATGCTCGCAGATCGGCTTCAGGTCCCGGCACAGACGCTCCAGATCAACGCGGAAACGGCCGGTGAGCACCACATCATGGGGCACGCCGCGGGCCTCGAAGCGGGCGTGCTCAAAGTGCCCCATCTCCACCGGATAGTCGATCAGCGCGTCGTAGTTGTCCGCCTTGAAGACACCGAAGTCCAGTTCCGCGCCGGACAGCCGCGGCATGCCCGTGGCCAGGCGCCAGGTGGCGAACTCCGCTCCCGCCGGCGCCTGGATGGTCACTTCGCAGGGTTGATCCTCGTGCCCCATGGCCGCCAGGAACACGCAAGGACCGTTGAAGTAGCCATGGGTGGTGTCCAGATGGGCGCCGCGCACCGACAGATCCCAGGCGTAGACCCGGTAGGTCACGGTCACCGGACCGTCCACCGGCGGCAATTGCCAGGTCTGCTTGTCGATCTTGGCCACCGCCAACGGCCGGTCTCCGGCCCGGGCGTCCAGCGACACCAGGTGCCGGGCGAAATCGCGGATCATGTAACTGCCGGGAATCCACGATGGCATGGTCAGGGCCTGGCCTTCCGGCGTCGGCCGGTCCACGGTCAGGGTGATTTCAAAAATATGGGCCTGCGGATGGACCGGACAAATCTGATAGCGAATCAAGGTTGCTCCCGAATAGCGAAACAAGGACGGCGGGAAAACCCCATGATACAGCCCCGTCTTGACGAAACCAAAGGGATGCCGCATGTTCGTGCCACTCACAAAGGGGGTCGCCATGTCCAAACAGCAGCTGTCCATCACCGCCGCCGATAACCACGTTATCGGGGTGCATCACTGGCCGGCGCAGGACGCCGTCGGCACACTGGTCTGGCTGCACGGCATGGCGGAACACGGTGGCCGCTACGGCGCTCTGGGGGAGACCCTGAATGAGCATGGCTGGAATTTGTATTGCCCGGATCATCGTGGTCACGGCACCAGTATCGACGACGACGCCCCCCAGGGACACTTCGCCGACGAGGACGGCTGGGACAAGGTCATCGACGATGTCCTGCGGGTAATGGCGCAGGTGAAGCCGGAGCGGGGACCGCTGGTGCTGGGGGGCCACAGCATGGGCTCATTCCTGGCCCTGGCCGCCGCCGAACAGGCCCCGGAGCAACTGGGAGGCCTGGTGTTGTGCGGCAGTGACAGCCATTCCCCGTGGTTTTACCGTGCCATGACGCTATTGATGGGCTGGCAGCGCCGCCGCCATGGCGTTCGTGGCCACAGTCCCCTGGTGCACAAGATGACCTTCCAGACCTGGGCCGCCAGCATCGCCGACGCCCGCACCGATTTCGACTGGCTCAGCTCCGACCAGGATCAGGTGGACGCCTACATCGCCGATCCCGCCTGTGGCTTTGAGTGCACCACCAGCACCTGGCTGGCACTGATCTCGGCGCTGGCGCAAATCCAATCCGGCGAGCAACTGGCGCGCCTGCCCTCTCTGCTACCAATACTACTGCTGGGCGGCCGTCAGGACCCGATGAGCAACAAGGGCAAAGGCATGGACCGCCTGGAACACATCCTGAAACGCCGCCATCAGCACCTGGAACGGCTCGACTGCCCCACCGGCCGCCACGAGATCCTCAACGACTACTGCGCCCCGGAAGTGCGGCAGACTCTGCTGCAGTGGCTGGCCAATCTGTGAATGGAGTTGACAGTTGATAGTGGACAGTTGACAGCGAGAAAGAAAAAGACAAAAAGGCCCGATCTTTAGCCGCTGCGGGAGCCAGCTTGCTGGCGAATGATGTCACTGAGACGTTTAGCAATATTCGCCAGCAAGCTGGCTCCCGCAGCGGCTAAAGAACAGATTGTTTAGTTCTTGCGCTGTCAACTGTCCACTATCAACTGTCAACTCCGCCTCACTGCTTTTCTGTTGCGCTCAAATACCCCAGGTAGCGGGCGCGGATGTCGCGTACGTATTGCACGGTTTCCTGCCCCCTCACATAGCCGTAGCGGGCCTGACGGGCATAGCGCGGGTGGGACAGCAGCGCCATGGCCTCCTCCACATTGCCAAACCAGCGGTCAGGATCCTTGCCAAGTCGTTGCGCCAGCCGGCGCGCGTCTTCCACATGGCCGTACCCGGCGTTGTAGGCAGCCAGTCCAAAATAGGTTTTTTCCGCCAGATCCAGATGGGCCGGGAAACGGCCCTCCAGCCAGTTCAGATAAGCGACACCGGCGCCAATGCCTTGAACCGGATCGGCCAGATTTTCGTAACCCAGTTGACGCGCGGTCAACGGCATCACCTGCATCAATCCTTCGGCGCCGGAAAACGAACGGACTTCCGGATCAAAATGGCTTTCCTGGTACATCTGGGCGGTGACCATTAACCAGTCGAAACCGTGCTTGAGTGCTTGTTCGCGCACCAGATCGTCATAGGCCGAGATCGGTTTTCCCGGTTCCACTCTTTCAGCGGTGAGGGAAGACGGCGTGGGTTGTCCCTGGAAGTACCGCTCAAAGGTGGTGCGATAGAACCGGCCCTCGCGCACGCGTTTAATATAGTCGTTCAGCTGATGGCGCAGTTGCGGTTGGCGTTCCCGCAAACCCCAGGCAATCCGCCGGGGTTGGCGCAGGGTCCAGAGCACGTTCAGGTCATCCCGGTAGCCCTTCTCCATGGACACCAGGTGACTGTCGGCGATGGTCAGATCCAGCTCCCCTTTCGCCACCCGGTCCATCAGAATTTCCGAAGAAACATTCTGGCGTACTTCAATTTCCACCCCGATACCGTCGTTCTGCAACGCACGCAGGGTCTCCAAGAAAGCGCTGCCGGCGGCCACCGTCACGGTTCGCCCGGCTAGCTCCGACAGATCCTTGAAAGGCGGCGCCGAGGCCGGCCCGATAATTTGTTCATGTACTTCCAGGTAGGGTTGGGAGTAATGCCACCCTTTGCCGCGCCGCGCCGGCGTGACCGTCATGGAAGCGGCGATCACATCCCCTTCTCCGTTTTCCAAGGCAGCCAGCATTTGCTCCGGGCCGTCGCGCACCACCATGCTCAGCCGCAGATCATAACGCTGGGCAAAATCACGAATCAGATCGTAGTCGAACCCCATCAACTCACCGCGCCACATGAAGTAACTGGCCGGGTTGTTGGAGGTGATCACCCGCAACACCCCGCTGTTAAGGATAGCAGGCCAATCACGCTGTTCCGGTTCCTGCTCGGACGCTTTGATACGATGGGCGACAATGTAGCGGTTCACCGCTTCACGCAGGTCCGGGTTGCCTTTGCGTACCGCCCAGGCAATCGCCCTTCGCGGCTGTACCACCGGCCCGGAACGCAGCTCGGGGTAGTCGATGGACAAGGCGTTGAACAAAGGCTCGTCCATGATCACCGCGTCGTACTGTCCCCGCGTTATGCCTCGCAGCAGCTCATCTTCGGACAGCGCTCCGCTGACCCAGTCCACTTCAATATTGTCATGGCGGCGGGCCAGATTCTGAGCGGTTTCCAGATAAGCAGTACCGCGTGGCGCGGCAATAATGAGCGGCCCCAGGTCCGCCACCGACATACCCACCCGATCCGCTGGCAGCACCAGCACTTCCCGCACCACGGCCAGAGGCGTGCAGAACGACAACCGCTCACGGCGCTGGTCGGTACGGCTGTAATGGGTGACAATGAGATCCGCCTGCCCGGCGTTGAGCATCACCGACAATTCGGCGTAATCATCCGCGTACACCCAGCGCGGCTTAAGCCCCAATGATTCAGCCAGGGCTTCCGCTTCAAGGCGGTATTCGCTGGTGGGCACCCCCTCCCAGACAAACTCCTCCTCGGCATCGAAACGCGGCGCCAGCAGCCGCAACACACCGTGCTCTTGAATGTCCGCCAGATCGCCGGTTTCGGTGTAATTGCGGAAGGGCCCCTCCACCGAATCAGAACAAGCCGTCAGCCCCAACAAACAAAGCCACAGCCAAAACCACACGCGCCCTGCTCGGTGCATCCCGCTCTCCCACCACCGTTGCCGTAACCCAAAAACATCAGGCCATTGTTAGGTGAGCCAGTATCGCCGATACCAGTATCCGGATCACATCATGAGCGGGAATTCAGCGGGCATTTTACTTTTTTTTCGGAAAAGCGGCGTCCCTCCCAACAGGCAGAACCACGAAGCCGCTGTGGGAGCGTGTCGGCAAGCGAATCCCTCACACCAGAGACCGCATTCGCCAGCAAGCTGGGCTCCCACGGATCCGCCACGAAGCCGCTGTGGGAAGCTTGCTTGCAAGCGAATATCCCAACACCGGAGGGCCGGAATTCGCCAGCAAGCTGGTCTCCCACGGATCCGCCACGAAACCGCTGTGGGAAGCTTGCTGGCAAGCGAATATCCCAACACCAGAGAGCCGGAATTCGCCAGCAAGCTGGTCTCCCACGGATCCGCCACGAAGCCGCTGTGGGAAGCTTGCTTGCAAGCGAATATCCCAACACCAAAGGGCCGGAATTCGCCAGCAAGCTGGTCTCCCACGGATCCGCCACGAAGCCGCTGTGGGAAGCTTGCTGGCAAGCGAATATCCCAACACCAGAGAGCCGGAATTCGCCAGCAAGCTGGTCTCCCACGGATCCGCCACGAAACCGCTGTGGGAAGCTTGCTGGCAAGCGAATATCCCAACACCAGAGAGCCGGAATTCGCCAGCAAGCTGGGCTCCCACGGATCATGCCACGAAGCCGCTGTGGGAAGCTTGCTTGCAAGCGAATCGCCACCGGCCCAGGGCATTCGCGGCCAAGCGGAGCGCCGCCCGGGCCGCTTCCCACAGCGGCGCTGTAGCCCCCTCTGAATGAATGTCTTCGAGATAACCGAGTAATACGGGAGCCCCCGCCGGAGCGACCCTGTCCCGCTAAACCGCGATGAACAAAAAAAAGGGGCGCTTTCGCGCCCCATCAGTTCGCCTGAAAGGAGAAAGTTATGGATCAGAGCGCCGGGTCGGTACCGGCACAAACACGGTGAATCCTCAAGGAATCATTGACGTTGAGCAAACCCGCGTAGCGCAGTCGAACGCGGTTGAACTCCAGGGACGGATCCAACTGCGTGGACAGGAAACGCTGGCTGCCATCACCGGTGCCGAAGCCCAACAGTTCCAGACCAAGCAGGCCACCATCCGCGGTGGTTTCCGCCACTTCCGTGTCGTTATTAAAGAACGTCAGGGTGACGAAGTTGCCGAGCAGGCTCAGGTTAAGCAGGGGTGAATTGGGCTTGGAAACCACGAAGCCGGCACGATTAACCCCGGAGATCACGGGACCGTCGTAAACCAATGCATCAGCACCACCGTAAATCAAAGCCGCCGTCACATTCAAAGTGGCGAAGGAGTTGTCCTGACCATCGATCATATTGCCCGCGTCGGAGATACCGCAGCTGATGCAAATGCCCACGGCGGAACCGTCCGCCAGGAACCCGTCGCTGGCCAGCAGCGGCTGATAGTTACTGACATCGTTACAGGTGAACCCAGCGTCGTCACACACGTCGCCGATGCCATCACCGTCACTGTCGGCCTGATCCGCGTTGGGAATGGTGGGACAGTTGTCCTGGTCATCGGGGATGCCGTCACCATCGGTGTCGGTGGGATCATCCACCGGGCAGCCGTTGTTGCTGGCGGGACCGGCTACGTCCGGGCAGTCGTCATGACCGTTTTCCACGCCGTCACCGTCGCGGTCGTCATCACAGACATCGCCGATACCGTCCTGGTCAAGATCCGCCTGGTCGGTGTTGGGCACGATCGGGCAGTTGTCCTGCTCGTCGGGCACATCGTCACCGTCCTTGTCACCGGTGCAGGCATCGCCTACGCCGTCACCATCGGTGTCCAGCTGATCGTGGTTGGCCACGTAGGGGCAGTTGTCCTCCCCATTGGGGATGCCGTCACCGTCGATGTCGTCATCACAGGCGTCGCCGATACCATCGTTATCGATGTCCGACTGGGTCGGGTTGGGCGTATTCGGGCAGTTATCCTCGCCGTCGTCGAAGCCGTCACCGTCGTCATCGTTGTTGGCATCGCACGCGTCACCGATACCGTCATCGTCGGAGTCCAACTGATCTTCGTTCGGCACCCATGGACAGTTGTCGTCATCATTGTCCACTTCGTCGCCATCGATATCGTCATCACAGACGTCACCGATGCCATCGCCGTCCTCATCACGCTGATCATTGTTGGGCATTTGCGGACAGTTATCCTCATTGTTGGGGATACCGTCGTTATCGTCGTCCTGGACGTTGGGGGTGGGGTCACCACCACCGCTGCTGCCACCACTGGATTTACAGCCGTACAAGCCGCCGAGGCCGAGCACGGCCACCAACAGCAACAGGCTGATCGTTTTTAAACGTGACATCTCGAGATCCCTCCTCTTACTACTCAGTCACATGAAATTCAACGCGGCGGTTCATAGCGCGACCGGACGCGGAGTCGTTATCGGCAATGGGCTGGCTCTCGCCGTAACCGCGGGCCGTGACGCGGCTGCTGTCCACACCTTCACGAACCAGATAGTTACGCACGGAATCGGCGCGGCGCTGGGACAGACCTTCGTTGTACTGGGCGGAACCAACGCTGTCGGTATGACCGGCCACTTCCACGCGGATGTTGTTGTTTTCCGCGGTCAGAGAACGGGCAATGCGCGATACCAACGGGCGAGAGGAAACGGTGAGTTCAGCGGAATCGAACTCGAAGTTGATGTTGTTGAAGGTCACGGTCTGGTTCACCAGCAGACAGCCTTTGCCATCCACTTTGGCGCCCGGCATGGTATCCGGACACTGATCCAGGTTATCCGGCACGCCGTCGCCATCGGAATCGATCACCGGCTGTTGCACCGCTACCTGCTTGGTTTCCACCCGGGTTTTTTCCACCACCTTGGTGTAACCCATCGGCACTTCCAGACCCACGGAATAGCGGTAATCACCGAAGCCGCCATCGCCGGCGGAATCACCGGTGCCGTCGAAATCGTTATACAGGTAACGGGCTTCGGCACGAACTTTCAGGCCGTTGTTGAACAGTGGCCCGGTCACCGCGCCCAGACCAGCGTTGGCGTGGAAGTCCCAGCCGTCGTCATCGTCGATGTAGACGTCGTTGTAGATACCACCAACGGCCATGACCATGTAAGGGGTGAAACCGGTGCGGTCACCCAGGGTGAAGGCCAGACCCGTAGTCACCGGGTATTGATAGAAGTCCTGGCCGTTGTCGATATCGGACTCGAGACCATAGGCCCCGGCTTCGGACTCCCACCAGATATGATCAGTAAGCTTGCGGCCGTAGAAGATGGTGCCGCCCGCCCCACGGTCACCGGCCTGCCAATCCTCATCCACATCGATGTAATGCGCCATGCCACCGATGTACTGATTGGGTTTTGCCTGTTCTACGTATTCGCGCTCCTGAGCCACGGCGGCATGGCTGGCCAAAGCCACGGCCATGCCCAGCGTGGACAGCTTCCAGATTGCTTTCATCGTCTTTCCCCCTCGGGTATCAACGGGTTACAGTGCAATCATTGGAATAATTGAAGGGCTTAAAAAAAACAGGGATCCGGTGAAAACCGGTTGGAATAGTGTTGAGAACTTCTCTGTCCCATTTCACAACATCACAAAGTCGTATCGATTTGTATCGTTATGTACGCCGCTCGGCTTATGTATTGCTTTAAGAGTAAATTGCAGATATATTTTGCACTTTCGTGCCAATAAAAATGATAACTACGCCGATGCGCTTTTTCCGCGCTCTCTCACCATGATCTCTCGTTCGTTACGCCGCTTGCTGACCCTGCCCCGGCTATTGCTGTTGGTGCTGCTGATCGCTCTTGGCACTGTGCTTCATGCCGCCTGGCCGTTTTTTTTCTACCCCAGCATCACCCTGGACTTCGATATCCCGGCCCCGCGGCCCTCCGCCGTCCAGGACGGCAATCTGGCCGGCGTGGCCGAAGTGGACATCACACCGGCCATCGGCCTGCCCAAGTTCGGCTACTCCGCCTGGGCCCGCAGCGCCAACGGGTTCCGTACTCGCCTGAAAGCCCGCGCCTTTTATCTGCATGGCGCCGGCCAGCCCCCCATGGCCCTGGTGCAACTGGACCTTGGGGCCGGATCGCTGCCGCTGCAGTACGCGGTGGCGGAGCGTATCGCCGCTACCACCGACGTTCCCGCGCACGCCCTCAGCCTGTTGGTCACTCACACCCACTCCGGCCCGGGCCAGTATCTGGGCAGCGATTTCTATAACGTATTCGGCAGCCAGAAGCCCGGATTCGACCCGGCGTTGTTCGAATTTCTCGCCGAGCGCATCAGCCAGGCGGTGATTGAAGCCTATCGCGCTCGCCGCCCGGCCCGTTTCGCCAGCGGGCAAAGCGAGGTATGGGGACTGACCCGCAACCGTTCCCTGGGAGCCTGGGCCCGCAACCACCGGATCCCGGAACAACAATGGACCGAAGAGCTGGCGCACGAAGCGGTGAACCCGAGGATGAGCCAGCTGCGCATCGACCTGATGGCCGATGACGGCCACTTTTATCCAGCCGGCGCTCTGACCCTGTTTTCGATTCACGGCACCGCTATTCCCGCCTTTACCCGTCCCTACCACGCCGACGTCTGGCACTGGTTGGCGCAAGGTATCGAGCCCACCGTCAAGCCGTTGCCCTGGCGGTTCGTGCACGGCACGGTCCAAGCCACCCACGGCGACAACAATCCCGCCTGGGCAGCCGGGTTACGCGGCGACCGCGAGGCACGCCGAATCGGCACCGCCCTGGGAAAACAGGCCAACGCCCTGTTCCATCAGTTGGAAAATGAACTGCGGGACGACCTGCACACTGCCGTGGCGAGCCGGGAACTGGATCTGCTCGCACTCGACGACGACCAGCGCCACGGCCTGTGCGAGCGCCCGATCATCGGTGCCGCCGTGGCCGGCGCCGCCAACGGCGATGAAGTATTTCCGATTTCCTATTTGCCCTACTTGCAGGAAGGCTGGCCACGCACGCTGTTCACCGACGGTTGTCAGGGCGTGAAACAATGGATGCTGTCCAAGCTGCAACTGGCTCTGGCACCGGCACGCTACCCGCATCGAGCTTTGTTCCAGGTCCTGCGCATCAACGACCTGGTGCTGGTGGCTCTGCCGTGGGAAATCACTCTGGAAAGCGGCAACCGGATCCGCGAAGCGGTCGACGCGACGCTACCGGATCCGGACTGGACCGTGGTCATCAGCAGCCTGGCCAACGGCTATTTCGGCTACGCCACCACCGAAGCCGAATACAGCGCCCAGTACTACGAGGGCGGTCACACCCTCTACGGCCCCCATACCGTGGATTTTCTCAGTGCCCAGAGTGCGCGGCTCAGTGACGACCTGTTCCGGCAAGGCAATCAGAACCAGCACCCGGGCCACGCCACTTTCGTGTTGCGCAGTCACCGCTACTGGCCCGAACCGCCGCCCTCCCGCACCTGGTCCCGGCAATGGCAGGGCAAGGCCCGTTATATGACGGGCGACACCACCCACGAGAGCTACTGGCGCTGGCGTTTCCACGGTGAACCGGCCGCGGCGCTGCCGCTGCACCAACCCCTGTTGGCAATACTGGATGAAACCAGTGGCGGAATGCTGGTGGACGACGACAGCGGCGACCTTCAGCTGTTGTTGCTGGAAGACCAGGGCGAGGACGGCGCACTCTATGAGGTGCGCTGGTACACGCCGCCGGAACCCGGACAATCCGGTGGTCGAGCCCTTCACATTCTCGCCGGAGCGGCGCCACGTCTGGTGTCCCCGATCTTCTGAAGCGGCTACACTGACATGACCTTATCGTCAGGCGCCAACAGGAGAGTATTCGGTGAGTTTTCCTTCGTCCCGATTATCACGTTTTCTGTTCCGGACCCGGCGCTGGATCGTCGCGCCGGCCGCCCTGCTGGTGTTGGCCGGTTGTGCCAGCACCACTGAGATCACCACCCGCCACAGCCAGGACACGGCGCCCTCCCCGGCGCGCTCCTTACTGCTGGTGGCACAGAGCCCGGAGCCGGCCACCCGGCGTGTCTGGGAAGAAGTGTGCCAGCCCATTTTCCAGGGTAGTGCCCTGTCGGTGCATCTGGCCCATCAGGTACGACCGATATGGTATGAAGATGGCGGCAAGCAGGGCTTGCTGCGCTGGTTGCACGATCAACCCTACGACCGCGCCCTGATCGTCGATCTGACCGCTCTGCTGCTGGCGCCGCCCCGCATGACCGAGTCCCGGGATCTCAACCCGATCAACAGCGACATGCGCCAGGAACCCACTTGGCGGATTGGTATCGGCGGCAAACTGGAAAAACCCAAGGAGCCGGATGCGCAACAGAGTTATGAGGCGGAGTTTTTCGACAAAAGCGGCCGCCCTCTGTGGACCGGCGTGGCACGAACTCATGAAGCCAATAACCGTAAGGCCATCGCGCGCAGTCAGTGCCGCGCTCTGCATCAGGTATTGACCGATCGCGGCCTGATCCCCAAATAAGCGCTGGAGCCGATCCATCACGAAGAGGCGAACGAGGAGTCCCACAATGAGCGCAGTCATACCCGGAACCAGCCTGGCCCTGCACCCGGAACGCTTCCCCGACCCCGCCGAGGCTCTGCCACGGGATCAGGACCCGGGTCGCGCCATCCTCGCCGGCGGTTGTTTCTGGTGCACCGAGGCTGTGTTCTTACAGCTGAACGGGGTCCATTCGGTCATCTCCGGCTACGCCGGTGGCGACGCGGAACACGCCAATTACGAAGCGGTCTGCACCGGCCGCACCGGTCACGCCGAGGCCATCGAGATCCGCTATGACCCGGCGGTGATCCGTTACGGCGAGTTACTCAAACTGTTCTTCGCCGTGGCCCACGATCCCACGCAGAAGGACCGGCAAGGCAATGATCGCGGCCCGCAATACCGCTCCGCCATCTTTTATCAAAGCGAACCGGAGCGACAAGCGGCCGCCGCCTATATTCATCAACTCAATCAGGCCGGCGCCTTCATCGCGCCCATTGTTACCACCCTGGAGCCGCTGGATACGTTTTATCCGGCGGAGGACTACCACCAGGATTTCGCACGGCGTCACCCTACCCAGCCGTACATCACCCACGTGGCGCACCCGAAAGTAGAAAAACTGCGAACGGCCTTTCCCGACACCCTCAGAACTCCGGAGGCGGACTGAACATCATGAGCGAGCATTTGTCCCCCAGCGGCCACGACCTGACACCGCTGACCGACCTGGAAAAACAACAGCGAGCCGCCGCTCTCACCCCGGAAGAGCGGCGCATCCTGCTAAACCAGGGCACCGAACCACCGTTCTGCGGCGGACTGCTGGACAATAAGGAAGACGGCGTTTATCACTGCAAGCTGTGTGATCTGCCCTTGTTCCACTCCGCCACCAAGTTCGATTCCGGCACCGGCTGGCCGAGCTTTTATCAACCGGTGGACGACACCCATATCCGCCGCCTGGAGGACCACAGCCACGGCATGACCCGCACCGAGATCCGTTGTGCCCGCTGCGATGGTCATCTGGGACATGCGTTCCCCGATGGCCCGCCCCCGACCGGCGAACGTCACTGCCTGAACTCGGCGTCATTGGTGTTCAAAGTCGGTTGAAAAATCGGGGCTCACTAGCCCACTCCCTCTACGGTGATCTTGGTGACATTCGCGCTGTCTTCGCGAGCAAGCTCGCTTCCCACAGGAGATCTACGTAACCACCGTGGGAGGCGAGCTTGCTCGCGAATCGGGTGTTAGCGTGCGCCCCGAACCCGTGGAGCATCGGAGCCCCATACGCCACGGACCGGCCATTTTCCATGTTTAGTTTTTCTATGCCTCCCGCCTTAGAAAATCCCGTTTGTCTCCCGACACCCGCTGCCCCAATATGGAACACGGCCTGATCAGCCGGCCCGCGGTCCAATAACCCGCAGTCCAATAACAAAGGAGTCCGTCGTGCCCACGCCAACCCCAACACCACCTTCCCGCCTTTTTCCCGGCTGGTATGTGGTCGGTGGTGCTTTCGCCGTTACCTTCCTCGGCTTCGGCAGCGCCTATACCTTCAGCGCCTTCGTCGACGCGCTGCAAACCGATTTCGAAGCCTCACGTGGCTCCGTGTCCCTGGTCTTCTCTCTGGCTGGTTTTCTTTATTTCGCGTTGGGCGTTATCAGCGGCCCCCTGGCGGATCGCTGGGGTTCACGCACCATGGCAATCATCGGCATGCTGTTCACCGGCGCCGGTTTAATGCTGGCCGGGCTGGCCCGCAACCTGATGGAGGTGTATCTGGCCTACGGGCTCGGTGTCGGGCTGGGTGTCGGCTTTTCCTATGTGCCGGCGGTGGGCGCGGTACAGCGCTGGTTCTCCCGGCGCCGGGGCTTCGCTTCCGGGCTGGCGGTGAGCGGTATCGGCGTCGGCACCCTGTTCATGCCCCCCATCGCCGCGCTCCTGATCGAAGCCCTGGGCTGGCGCCAGAGCTACCTGCTGATCGGCGCGATCACTCTGGTTCTCGGACTGATACTGTCACTGCTGATCCAGAACGACCCGCGTGACCGCGGGCTCCATCCCGATGGCGATCCCGCCCCGCCGCCAGGCAGCGTCTCCGACGGTATGCGGGTCGGCGAGGCGATCCGCTCAAAGCGGTTCATTCTGCTGTACGCCGCGGGCCTGGTTGCGTCCTTCGGCCTGTTCGTGCCATTCGTGCACCTGGTGCCCTACGCCCGCGACCACGGTATTGATTCCGCGTCCGCCGCCTTGCTGCTGGGCGCCGTCGGCATCGGCAGCACCGCTGGCCGTTTTCTTCTGGGCAGCCTGGCGGACAAATGGGGACGTCAAATCACCCTGATGGCCATGTTCATGGGCATGGCACTGTCTCTTTTGATCTGGCTGTTTTCCCGGGACTTTTGGGGACTGTCGTTGTTCGGTTTCGTATTCGGTGTGTTTTACGGCGGCTTCGTCGCCCTGATACCGGCACTCGCCATGGACTACTTTGGAGGACGCCATATCAGCAGTATCATCGGTGTGCTTTACACCAGCGTGGCCCTGGGAACCCTCATCGGTCCCACCGCCGCCGGCTATATTTTCGACCTGAGCCACAGCTACACGGTGCCCATTCTTGCCAGTATCGCCACCAACATTCTTGCCGCCGCGATCATGACCCGGATCCCGAAAGTACGCGCCGCGCCGTCCTGTTCAACCCCTGCTTTGGAAAAAGAAACATGAACGAAAACCAGAACGACCAGATCACCCAACGCCAGGCCGGCTTCCTGCCCGGCTACATGGGGCTCCAATGGGACACCGCCGAGCGCGGCCTGATACGCGGACACTTCAGTGTGGCCCGTCATCACCTGGCGCCCAACGGTTATCTGCATGCCGCCTCGGTGATCGCCCTGGCGGACTCCGCCTGCGGTTTCGGCTGCCAGACTTCGCTGCCGGAAGGCGCCATCAGCTTCACCACGGTGGAACTGAAAAGCAACTTCATCGGCACCGCCCGCGAAGGTGTCGTGACCTGCGAGGCCAAGGCCGTTCACCTGGGCCGCACCACGCAACTTTGGGACGCGGAAGTGCGTCACCAGGACAGCGGCAAGGTCATCGCTCTGTTCCGTTGTACCCAGATGGTGCTTTACCCGAAAGGCTGAAAGCCGATCCCTCCTGAATCGCGGCTCGTAAGCCACTGGGGTTCCACAGTTGCCGGCCTGCCTTGCTTACACGCACTGTATTCGCTGCCAAGGCAGCTTCCCACAGCGGCTTCGTAGCCCCTCTGTGGGAAGCTGCCTTGGCAGCGAATGCAGTGTGAATTCATATCTCCAAGACCAATAGACAAGCCCCCTCCAAGGCGATTTTTACGCCTTTTTTATGCTCCTTTGATTTTCTCTGAATCGATTTTTTACGCCCCTCGCTCGTACGCTTCCCCCCATCTTCCATCAGCGATAGCAAGGATCCGTTCCATGTTGTTACTCATCGTTCTGGGGATCGCCGCGTATCTGCTGGCCACCCTGCTCTGGCCGGAGAAATTCTGATCATGATCCTGCTCGGCATCGTCATCCTCATTGCACTGTTTGGCGTGTGTTTCACCTTTCTGGAATTGGAGAAACGGCTATGAAGGAGGTGGCTCTCATCTACCTCGTCACCCTCGGCCTGGCATGGCCGCTAGGGCGTTACCTGAGCTGGCTGTTCGGCGAGCGATTCATCTCACCAGGTATTGCCACGGTTGAAAACGGGCTGTTGCGTCTGGCTGGCGTCAATCCGAACGCTGGCATGTCCTGGAGCGATTACGCCCGTGCGCTGCTCAAGCTGCACCTGCTTCTGGCGATCGTCATTTTTCTTGTTCTCAGCATGCAGCAATGGCTGCCGCTGAACCCCGATCATATTCCCAACATGTCCTGGGATCTGGCGCTGCACACGGTGATTTCCTTCCTCACCAACACCAACCAGCAGCACTATTCCGGTCAGGCGCAATTGTCCTATTTCGCCCACACGCTCGGCATCGTGACCTTGCAAGTGGTAACACCGGCGGCGGGCCTGGCGACCCTGGTGGCAATCCTGCGCACCCTGTTCAGCAATACCCAACCCGGGGAAACCGTGTCCGTGGGCAACTTCCACCGCGACCTGCTCCGTTCAGTGCTGTGGGTGATGCTGCCCTTGTCGCTGATCACCTCCCTGCTGCTCGCCAGCCAGGGCGTGCCCAGCACCTACCAGGGCGCCACTGAAGTCAGCACCCTGCAGGAGGGCACCACGCAAACCATACCGCTTGGCCCGGTGGCGGCGATGGTGGCGATCAAACAGCTTGGAACCAACGGCGGCGGCTGGTTCGGTCCCAACAGCTCTGTGCCTCTGGAAAACCCCACGTTTTTTTCCAACCTGGTGGAAACCAGCGCACTGATGCTGATTCCCATGGCCCTGGTGTTCATGCTCGGCTTCATGGCCCGGCGCCACCGGCTCGGCTGGTGCGTGGCGGGGGTGATGCTTGGTCTGTCCCTGGTCTCCACGTCATTGAACGTGTTTTCCGAACGCCAACCCAATGCGGCGGTGGCCGTCACCGGCATCCAGGGGCCCAACATGGAAGGCAAGGAAGTGCGCTTCGGCACCGACCTCACCGCACTTTGGGGCAGTTGGACCACACAAACCTCCAACGGCTCGGTGAACGGTATGCACGATTCCTTTAATCCGTTGGGTGGCATGAGCGAGCTGATGAACATGTTCCTCAACGTCACATTCGGCGGCATCGGCGTCGGCTTGATCGGCTATCTGTTGTTCATGTTCGTGGCCGCCTTCATAGGTTCTCTGATGATCGGCCGGGCGCCATCGTTCCTCGGACGGCCGCTGGAAACCCGGGAAATGAAACTCGCCAGCCTGGCCCTGCTGTTGCAGCCGATTCTGATTCTCGGGCTCACCGCGATCACCCTGGCCGTGCCCGGCTGGGCCGGCACCAGCAATCCCGGTCCCCATGGCCTCAGTCAGGTGCTCTACGAATACACCAGTGCGTTCGCCAACAACGGCTCCGGTTTTGAAGGGCTGGGCGATGACAGCGTCTGGTGGAATCTGAGCTGCGCTCTGGCACTGATGGGCGGCCGTTTTATTCCCATGCTGGCGCCTCTGGCCATCGCCGCCTCCCTGGCTGGCAAACGCCCCAGCGCGCAAAGCCGGGGAACGCTGAATGTGGATACCCCCACCTTCGCCGTGCTCACCCTCGGCGTCATCGTGCTGTTCGCTCTGTTGAGCTTTTTACCCGCGCTGGTGCTCGGCCCCATCGCCGAAGCGCTGAGGGCCTGATTGTGATCTATACACCATCGCGCCGGAGTTCATTTTGTCGCCAGGTCGTGATTCCGATTGTGCGATGTAGTCATTCTACATAAACAAGCGTAATCGCGGCCTGGCGGCACTCTCCACCTAAAGAAAGTGGGCCCGGCCCTCCGGGTTGCCGCTGAAAAAGGCGCCCGTTGCGTTGCGCACTTTGACTTTAGAACCACTAGAGCCTGCAGTCCCCGCCTTGCCTGGCGACTTTTTCATCGGCAACGCGATGGCGGATGGATCTCAAACAGGCTCTCAGGAGTTGTCATCATGAGTTCCCGTTCTCTGCTGAGCGGCATCAAGCCTTTCCCGCTGTTTCTGGAATCCTGCAAACGGCTGGCACCGTGGGCATTGGCGCGCAACCCGGTGATGATGGTGGTCGCCATCGGCACCGTGGTCACCTTCGCGTTCGCACTGTGGCACTACAGCCAGGGATTGCCCTGGCGTTTGGAAATGGTGCTGTTCCTGATTCTGCTGGCCACCGTGTTGTTCGCCAACGGCGCCGAGGCCCTGGCCGAATCCCGTGGTCGTGCCCACGCCAACAGTTTGCGTGCAACCCGGCAGAACCTGACTGCCCGGCGCCGGGGCGCCAATGGCGGAATCGACGAAATCAGCGCCGATGCTTTGCGCCGGGGTGACCTGATCGAGGTGGAAGCGGGTGAACTGATTCCCGCCGACGGTGACATCGTCGAGGGCGCCGCCACCATCAACGAGTCCGCCATCACCGGCGAATCCGCCCCGGTGCTACGCGAAGCCGGCACCGATAACAGCGGTGTCAGCGCCGGCACCAAGGTGCTCACCGACCGCATCGTGATCAAGGTCAGCAATGATCCCGGCGACTCCCTGCTGGATCGCATGATCGCCCTGGTGGAAAGCGCCAAACGTCAACGCACGCCCAATGAACTGGCGCTGTCGGTACTGCTGGCGGCGATGACCTTGATCTTTCTGGTGGTGGTCACCGCCTTGGTGCCAATGGGCGATTTTCTCGGCGCGCCGCTGAGCGTGCCGTTGCTGGTGGCCTTGCTGGTCTGTCTGATCCCCACCACCATCGGCGGCCTGTTGCCGGCCATCGGCATCGCCGGCATGGAACGCGCCCTGCGCGCCAATCTGGTGGCCAAATCCGGTAAGGCGGTGGAAGTGGCGGGCAGCATCGACACCCTGCTGCTGGACAAGACCGGCACCATCACCCTGGGCGACCGCCGCGCCACCGCGTTTCTACCCCTGCCCGGCGTTGAGCAAAGCGCGCTAAGGGAAGCCGCCTGCCTCGCCTCCTTCGCCGATCCCACCCCGGAAGGCCGTTCGATTCTCACTCTGGCCCTGGACCAGGGCACCACCGTGGCGGCCAACGAACACGCCGACTTCATCGAATTCTCCGCTCATACCCGACTGTCCGGCGCCGACCTGCCGGAAGGACGGCAAGTGCGCAAGGGGGCCACTGACGCCATTCGCCGCTTCGTCGAGGAACAGGGCGGCCACTATCCGCGAACCACTGACGGCCTGGTGGAACAGGTTGCCAGCAAAGGCGCCACGCCGCTGGTGGTGGCGGAGAACCATCAAGTGCTCGGCGTCATCGCGCTGTCCGATGTGATCAAGCCGGGAATCCGGGAGCGTTTCGCCCGCTTGCGCGAAGCCGGTGTTCGCACCGTCATGATCACCGGCGATAACCCGCTCACCGCCGCCGCCATCGGCGCCGAGGCCGGGGTCGATGACGTGGTGGCCGAAGCCACACCGGAACGCAAGTTGGCACTGATCCGCGAAGAACAACGCAAAGGCAGGCTGGTGGCGATGATGGGCGACGGCACCAACGACGCCCCCGCCCTGGCCCAGGCGGATCTGGGTCTGGCCATGAACTCCGGCACCCAGGCCGCCAAGGAAGCCGGCAATATCGTGGATCTGGACTCCGATCCCGGCAAATTGCTGGAAGTGGTGGAAATCGGCAAGCAGCTGCTGATCACCCGTGGCGCTCTGACCACCTTCTCCCTGGCCAACGACGTGGCCAAGTACTTCGTTATTTTGCCGGCTTTGTTCGTGGTGGCACTGCCCAACCTGGGCGCCTTGAATCTGCTGGAGTTGCACAGCCCGGACAGTGCGATTCTTTCGGCGGTGCTGTTCAACGCCCTGATTATCCCGGCACTGATTCCGTTCGCTCTGCGCGGCGTGCGGGTGCGCCCCGGCAGCGCCGACGCCACCCTGCGCCGCAATCTGTTGATCTTCGGCCTCGGCGGCCTGCTGCTGCCGTTCCCCGCCATCAAACTTATCGACCTGGCTCTGGCCTGGATGCTCTAGGAGTGATCATGAATTCCCGTACTCTAACCGCCACCTCCTGGTTTTCGGCTTTGCGCCTGTCCGTGGTTCTGATGCTGTTATGCGGCGGTCTTTACCCGCTGATCAGCACACTGCTCGGACAAACGCTGTTTCCTGAACAGGCCCGCGGCAGCCTCGTCTATCTGAACGGCGAGGCGGTGGGCTCGCAACTGGCGGCGCAGCCCTTCAGCGAGCCGCGCTATTTCCACCCGCGTCCTTCCGCCGCCGACTACGATCCCACCGGGGTGTCCGGCTCCAATCTGGCGCCGAGCAACCCCGAATTGCGTGAACGGGTAACGCGGGACGCCGCCGCCCTGTCCCGTCAGGAAAACGTTCCCGTCGAGAAACTGCCGGTGGATCTGGTAACCGCCTCCGGTTCCGGTATCGATCCACATATCAGTCCGGAAGCCGCCGCGCTGCAAGCCCCCCGGGTGGCGACGGCGCGTGGTCTGGCGCTTGAGCAGGTGAAGCAAAGCATCGCCTCGCACACCCGGGCGCCTTTCCTGGGTGTGTTCGGTCCGACCTACGTCAATGTCCTCACTCTCAATCTGGCACTGGATGCAGCGGAGGCCACCAACCCATGAAGCTCTTGAGCCGCACACCGCTGTCCCTGTTTCTCTGCACTCTGGCGGTACCCGCCTCGGCGGACTGGCAAGCCGATGCCGACATCACCCTCACCAGCAACTATCTGTGGCGGGGCAAAACGCAAAGCGATGACCGCCCGGCGCTACAGGCCGGGGTCGAAACCCGGCATACTGGCGGCGGCTACGCCGGTGCCTGGTTCTCCACCATTGACGATGGCGAGGACGCTGGTTACGAGATGGATTTGACCATGGGCCGGCGCTTCAAAGCCGGGCCGTTGCCAATGGACGTGGGCCTGATCTACTACGCCTACCCGCTGGCGGAACAGGATAGCGATATCGGTGAAGGGTTGATCACCGTGGGTCCGGATGCACTGCAGGTACGCTATGCGCTCACTGTTTGGAAAGAGGACGGCGATGGCCGCACCCACGATCAGTATCTGGCCCTGGGTGGTACTTATCCGGTGTCGGACGACTACGGCGTTTCCTGGACGGTGGGCCACGTGAAGGACGCCACCGATGATGACGGTGACTACCAGCATCTGGCCCTGGCGGTGAGCCGTGATCTGGCCGAGCACGGCGTTCTCAGCCTCGGTGTCGAGAGCAA
Organism: Alcanivorax sp. 24; assembly: GCF_004360225.1. Lineage (GTDB taxonomy): Bacteria > Pseudomonadota > Gammaproteobacteria > Pseudomonadales > Alcanivoracaceae > Alloalcanivorax > Alloalcanivorax xiamenensis. The sequence continues at coordinate 30,279 of NZ_SNUA01000018.1, read as the reverse complement.
TAACGCCGACGACGACCGCCATCGCAACCGGCCACGGCTGGTGCTCAGTTGGCAATGGAGCCTATGAAAGCCCCGACCACACCGGACCCGGACGCCCTGCTGGCGGTCAGCGACGACGCCAGCCGGGGCCGCCTGAAAATCTTTATCGGCGCGGCGCCCGGCGTGGGCAAGACCTACGCCATGCTGCAAGCCGCCCGGGAACTTGCCCGTCAGGGCCAGCCGGTGCTGCTGGGCGTGATCGAATCCCACGGCCGCGCAGAAACCGAGGCGCTTTGCGCCGACCTGCCGCGCCTGCCGTTACGTCCGATCCAATATCGAGGACGCGACTTTCATGAGTTCGATCTGCAAGGGGCATTGCAACAACACCCTCCGCTGATTCTGGTGGACGAACTCGCGCACCGGAACCTTCCCGGCAGTCTGCACCCGCGCCGCTATCAGGACATCGAGGACCTGCTCGCCGCCGGCATCGACGTGTGGACCACGGTCAACGTCCAGCACCTGGAAAGTCTCAATGACCACATTGCCCGCATCACGGGCGTGCGCATGCGTGAAACCATACCCGACGCCCTGGTTCAATCGGCCCGCGATCTGATGCTGGTGGATCTGCCACCGGATCAACTGCTGGAACGGCTGCGCCAGGGCAAGGTGTATGTGCCGGAACAGGCCCGGGCGGCCATGGATCACTTCTTCAACCGGGGCAATCTAACCGCGTTGCGCGAACTCGCGCTGCAGACCGTGGCCAATCGTATCGATCACGACGTGTTCACCACCATGGCCAGCCAGGGTGTCGATGGCCCCTGGCCGGTACGCCCGCGTCTGCTGGTCTTGGTGGACGGGCGCGGCAACGACAAAGCGGTGGTGCGCGCCGCCGCGCGCATGGCGCAACGGCGTCGGGCGCCCTGGAGTACCCTTTGGGTGGACACCGGGCAATCACCACCCGATACGCAAAAGCAGAACCTGGAAGCGGTATTCCGGCTCACTGAGCAATTGGGCGGAGACATCGTGACCCTGCATGGCCACGATGTGGTCGGCATGGCTCTGAATCATGCCCGCCATCACAACGTCACCGGCATCGTATTCGGCCGCAGCCGCCACCGTCCGCTGGCCGGCTTATTCGGCCGCACCCTGAGTCAGAAACTGATGCGACGGGGGCAGGACTTCGAGCTGACCTGTATCGCCAACGCACCGCCCCGTCACCGTCGGCGCTGGCGCGCACCGGGTTGGCCACCGGCGCGGCAGTTGTGGCTGGCACTGTCGGTGGTGGCGGCGAGCGTATTGGCCGCTACGGTGGCGGATCATTTCCTGGCCTTGCCGAATCTGTCGCTGATCTTTCTTACCGGTGTCCTGCTGGTGGCCAGCCGTACCGGCATGCGCGCCGCCACCTTCGCCGCCGTGCTCAGCCTGCTCACCTACAACTTTTTCTTCACCGAGCCGTATTACAGCCTGGCCATTTATCATACCCAGGACATTCTCACCGTGGCGTTCTTTCTGGTTATCGCCCTGGTCACCGGGCGGCTGGCCAGTCGCCTCAGAAACCAGATCGTCAACCTGCGCCGGATCGGCGATCATAACCGCTCACTGCTGACGCTGAGCCGCCGGTTGGGCGAAGCCACCGGCCTTCAGGATGTCCGGCGCGAAGCCGAGGCTTACCTGAGCCGGGAATTCGATAGCCGGATCCAGGTGGTGCCAGCACAGGAGCTGGACCGCAACGCCGACCTCGACGGTGCTCTGCGCAGTGCCGCCCAATGGGCCCTGGAAAGCGGCAAACACGCCGGGCAAGGCAGTGACACTCTGGGCAACCTGCTCCAGCGTGTCATGCCACTGCGTTTTCGTGATCAGAGTTTCGGTGTGTTAATCCTCGACACCCGATCCCTGGGCGACGTGGACGCCGCCGTGCTCAGCCATCTGGAAACGCTGGCCAATCAGGTTGCCCTGGCATTATGGCGAGTCCAGCTAAGCGCCACTCTGGAAGCGTCCCGGGTCGCCGAGGAAACCGAACGGCTGCGCTCGGCCCTGCTCTCCTCCATTTCCCATGACCTGCGTACCCCACTGTCGTCCATGATCGGCGCCGCCAGCAGTTTGCGCGACCAGGCCTCACTGCTCAGTGAAGAACATCGCCGGGAACTGCTCGACGCCATCCTCAACGAGGGACACCGGCTGAACAGCTATATTCAGAATCTGCTGGATATGACCCGGCTCGGCCATGGCACTCTGAAGCTGGCACGGGACTGGATCGCGCCGGCGGACCTGATCGCCGCGGCGTTGAAACGCACCGCGCCGCTTACCGCCAGTCTGACACTGCACCGGCAAGTGGACGCGGACTTACCCCTGCTGTTCGTACATCCCGCGCTCATCGAGCAGGCTCTGGTGAATCTGATCGAGAACGCCGCGAAATTCTCTCCCCCCGGCGGCGAAATCACCCTCACCGCCCGGGCCGACACTGGCCGTATCGTGGTCGAAATCAGCGATCAGGGACCGGGTATTCCAGAGCATCAACGAGAGAAGGTTTTCGACATGTTCTTCACTGGCGGCGACGGTGACCGGGGCCCCTACGGCAGCGGCCTGGGCCTCGCCATCTGCCGGGGCATGGTCGGCGCCCATGGCGGCACCATTGAGGCCCTGCCGCCGATCAACGGCGGTGGCGCGCACATCGTGATAACCTTGCCCTTGATGGAACAACAGCCCGAAGGAACGAGCCATGTCTAATGCCGCCGGCGGCATTCTGATCATCGACGACGAAGTGCGGATCCGTCGATTTCTCCGCATCAGCCTGCAAACCGAAGGCTACCAGGTGAATGAAGCCGCCACCGGTGGCGACGGCCTGGCTCTGGCCCGTACCAGCCAGCCCGCCCTGATCGTGCTGGACCTGGGACTACCCGATCTGGACGGCCAGGAGGTGCTCGCACGAATCCGGGAAATCAGTACCGTCCCGGTCATCATTCTTTCAGTACGCGATGATGAAGGCGAAAAAGTCCGGGCCCTGGACCACGGCGCCAACGACTATGTCACCAAACCCTTTGGTGTTCAGGAATTTCTCGCCCGGGTGCGCCGCCACCTCGGCCACAGCAACGACACCGGCGGCCCCCTCAATGAATACGACGATGGCCACCTGCGTTTCGACCTCGCCCGCCACCAGGTGGAACTGGCGGGTACCCCGGTGAAACTCACCCCCAAGGAGTTCAGCGTCCTCGGTATGCTCATCGGCAACGCCGACCGGGTCATTACCCAACAACAATTGCTGCGCCAGGTCTGGGGCGAAAGCCATCAGCATGACAACCACTACCTGCGTATCCTCATCGGCCGCCTGCGGCAAAAACTCGGCGACGATCCCGTGGCACCCACCTACCTCCACACCGAGCCCGGCGTCGGCTACCGCTTCGAACCCCGCTCCGACTGATCCCGCCCTTGTCTCCGCCTCCATTCCTGCTAAACTACCGCGCCGATACAGGATCCATGCCGGAATAGCTCAGTCGGTAGAGCAACTGATTCGTAATCAGTAGGTCGGAGGTTCGATTCCTCTTTCCGGCACCATTCGCGCAGCTCCAGTGCTTCCATCTCTCCGCCATCCGAGTCTGTTTGAAGTCAGCGGGGATGCACCCTCCCGACTGTTGCAAGGTGCTTTGAAGGAAATCGCCATGAACGAGATTTCCCCCATACAACGCCCCCCTCTGGCTCTACCCGATGGCCAATGCCGGTTATTGTTGCATTCCTGCTGCGCTCCGTGCTCTGGTGAAGTCATGGAAGCGCTGCATGCCTCGGGCATCGAATACACCGTGTTCTTTTACAACCCCAATATTCACCCGGTGAAGGAATACTTGATTCGCAAAGAGGAGAACATACGCTTTGCGGATAAACACAATGTACCTTTCGTGGATGCTGACTACGACACCGATAATTGGTTTGAACGCGCCAAGGGACTGGAGGACGAACCAGAACGAGGCGCGCGCTGTACCATGTGCTTCGACATGCGTTTCGAGCGTACCGCGCTGTACGCCCATGAACATGGTTTCAAGGTAATCAGCAGCTCGCTGGGCATTTCGCGCTGGAAGAACATGGCGCAGATCAACGATTGCGGCCACCGGGCTGCCGCGCCTTATCCAGGCCTGCAATACTGGGATTACAACTGGCGCAAAAAGGGTGGCGCCAATCGTATGGTCGAAATCAGTAAACGTGAGAAGTTCTATCAGCAGGAATACTGTGGCTGTGTCTACTCCTTGCGGGACACCAACCGGCATCGCCGTGCCCAGGGACGCGACCGCATCCGGATTGGCGTTCAATATTATGGTATGGAAGACACCTGAGCCTGCCCGCCACAACAGCGCGCGGCGATGTGCGTGTCCCACCCCAATCGGCGCCATGTAACCACCGGATGATTATCATGTCCGCTTCGCCTCTTCAGCCCTGACACTATTTCTTGAATGTCTTCACCAATCGCGCTCTGGCGCCACGCCGCCAGGCTGACCACTCCGGTCATGCTGGGTTACATTCCATTAGGTATTGCTTTTGGCGTGTTATGCGTGCAAATGGGCCACCCATGGTGGATTGCCGTGCTGATGTCGGTGGCGATCTATTCCGGCGCCAGCCAGTTTCTGTTGTTGACCTTGCTGGCCGCCCAGGCATCGCTGACGGAAATCGGCGTGGCCATCTTTCTGCTCAGTTGCCGGCATCTGTTCTACGGTTTGTCGCTGCTCGGGCGCTTCGCCGGCGCCGGGGCCCGCAAACTCTATTTGATTTACGCGCTGACCGACGAAACCTATTCGCTGCTAAGCAGCGTGCCGGAGGCGCGCGATCCCGCCGTGGCCGCGCGCATCAGCGTCTTGAATCAGGGCTGGTGGCTGCTCGGGACGGCGTCCGGTGCCGCTATTGGCGACTTGGTGCGGTTTGACAGCACGGGCATGGAATTCGCTTTGACGGCCCTGTTCATCGTCCTGACGCTGGAACTGATGTGCAAAGTTCGCCGTGCCGCACCGTTTGTCATCGGCTTACTCTGTTCCGCGGGCGCGATGCTGCTACTGCCCCCGGAACATCTGTTAGTGGCGGCGATCGGTGGCGCCTGCCTGGTGTTGCTGTGGGATTATCAGCGAAACCGGGACAAGGAGGTGATGCGATCATGAGCCCGGAAGGTATTTTCGCAGGGATTGCCGTGGCGGCTCTGGCGTCACTGGCTTCCCGCGCTCTGCCGTTCGTCGCGCTGTCGCGTCACCGTGATCAGCCGTTGCTGGAACACCTGGGGCGCTATCTGCCCGCTGCCATCATGACCATTCTGGTGGTCTATTCGTTACGCGACCTGCGCCTGTTCGCCCACACTGATCATGGCGCGATATTAGTCTGGAACAACAACGGCCTGCCTCTGTTGCTGTCATCGCTGGTGGTCGTGTTACTGCACCTTATCAAGCGCAATGTATTGCTTTCCATTCTTGGTGGTACCGCCTTCCATATGCTGTTGGTGCAATACATCGTCCCCGGCCTGGCTTTCCCGGTCGAGACAACCGCAACCGGCGATCAATATCCGCGCGCCCTCGAAGCGGCGGCACCGGCGATCCCGGAACCGCCACTGGCCTTAGAACCTGTTCACGATCTTTACGCCACCGCGTTGCTGCTGGAAAAGCCGCCAGAGGGCGTCACGGACTGCAGGCTTTTGGGGCCAAAGGCAAAGGCCGGGGCGTCGTCTGGCGGCTTTTCCAGCGCAACCCGAAGGGCCGCCCCCCCTGTGCCCTCCGGGTATTTTTCCGCCAGGCCGCGATTACGCTTGTTCATGTAGACGGACTACATAGCACAATCGAAATCACGACCTGACGACACTTTCCACCAGGAGAGAAGGGAACTCCGGCGCGGCGGCGTAAAGATCGTGAACAGGCTCTTAGCCCGTTCGTCGAATGCGGCGGCGCAGCAAGGCAACGCCCAATAGCATCACCAACCCCCCGACTCCCAGGCTGCCCCCGCCGTTACCATAGCTGACGCTGTTGCCATCTTCGGTTTCCGATTCCATGTCCACCCGCAGCACGCTGGTATCGGACACCGAACGGCCAGTGTTCTGGTCCTCGCAGGCGATGGACAGGTAGTAGTTGCCCGCCGCCGGAGAAACGTCGATGCTGCCGGACGGCGCCAGGGTTCCATTCCAGGCGTCCAGCCCGGAGCTGGCCTGGCAGTTCTCCACGCCGTTGCCAGTCCAGGTCAGTTCGCTGGTTTCGCCCAGTTGGATCACCGGCGGCGTGGCGGTAAGCACCACCGAGCCCTCGATGGCGGTGCCGGAGGTATCCACCACGAACAGGGTGCCGTAGTCGTCGTACGGCGCGGTGGTGTTGCTGGCGCCGCGCACGAATTCCTGGCCGCCGTACAGCGAGGCGCCGTACAGTCGGTCATCCGTGCCCCGCACCACGCCGATGGGGGTGTTGCCTTCCTGGTTGTAGGTGAAGTCGCGCAGCAGCTCGAAGCCGTCGGCGGTGACCTTGCCGTCATCGTCCACCTGGATGGCGGTGGGATCGATGCGGTACAGGATGCCGTTGCGGGACTTGTGAACCTGGCCGTTGGTTTTCTCGAACTCGCGCAGCGTCCCGCCGGTCAGCGTGGTGCCGTAGATATTGCCGTCCGGCCCCAATGCCATGGGCCCGCGTGGTGAAGCGCCGTCGTCGTAGTCGAATTCGTGCAGCAACTGGAATTCGCCAGTGTCCTTGTTGACCCGGTAGAGAGCACCGTAGGGACGCGGTCCATCATAGAAAGGATGCTGAATACCATAGGGCCATTCGGTGACGCCATTCGGATAGTCTGGATAGCCATTACTGTTGTAGATATAGGGTGTGGTACCGCTCTGCCGTCGGAACACGTAGTACCTCAGGCTGTTGGTGAGGCTGATGTTCCAGCCACACAGGGGGGCGGACTGGGCACGGTCGTCGCCCCAGAAGCTGTTTTCCACCCAGACCTGGCATTCTCCAACAGCGGTGCCCCCATAGAGCCAACCGTCCGGCCCGGCCACCAGATGAGACAGCACCGGTACCGTGGAAAGCTGCTCATCGCCCTGTTGATCGGAATGGTAGCCTGTGGAGCCCTGTAACCAGCGGCGACGGCCCGGATTGGCGACATTGATCTCGCCCTCCGTCAGGGTAAAGGTGTGCAGGATGTCGATGCCGCCATCGGGATCGGCCGGGTCCAGCCGGTACACCGCGCCCACCTCGGTCTGCGGATCAGTCAGGGTACCAGGCCGGTACGGCATGCCCCGGTCGTACCCCAACAGGCCATATAGCATCCCGTCCTCGCCGAGGATCACCCCGTTGGGCAACTGATCCCGGCCAGTCTGGTTGGCGAAGGTGTAAAGAATATCGACCCGGTTGTCGGGCCACAGCCGGAAGAGGCGTCCGTTGCCCTGCGGACCTTCGTCGATGCCATAGACCACATCGGAATCGGGATCGTGCAGCAGATAGCCCACCGGCGCGTGCAATACGCCGATACTGGCTTCCAGCAGCGTCGCGTAGTTTCCATCGCTGTCCAGTCGGTACAGCGCCCCTCCCTGCAACGCACCATCGGTAAACAGTTCAGTGCTGAAAGCCGCGCTATTGGGGTTGGGCGGCGAAGCGTATTGGAAGCGGCCCATCGGCGGAACCACAATACCAATCACATCGCCATTGTTGCGCTGAACATAATTGCCCAGCAGGCGGTAATCGGAGCTCGCCTGGAAAGTGGAGCCATCGGCCCGTTGCACGGTCATCGTTTCCGGTTCGATGCCCATCTCCGTTTTCGGGCCCTCCACCTGATAGTGAGAAGCGACCGCCGGCGAGCGAAGCAGAGCGCCATATGAATCAGCCCGCGCGCGCTCCACCGGCAGCAGCAAATACTGACTGTTCTCGGTGAGACTGAACAACGGCGGGGCCAGCGGTGTTTGCGCCGGCGGCCAGCCCTTGGGTTGATCTTCCGTCCCTTCACCGTTGGCATCGGCGAAATAATGCAGGGACGTAATGGTGGTGAAGGTGACATCCTCCGCCGCGCCAGCGGGCGCGGCCAGCAACAGACCGGACGTCAGGGCCGGCAGCAATCGAAGCACGTTCATAGACGTTTCCTGAAAGACAAACAGGGACCGGGCATGGGCCCGGTCCGATAAATCAACAAGGGATTCAGCGTTGGCTGGCCCGGCGGCGGCGCATCAGGCCCGCCGATGCCAGCAGGCCCAGCAGCAAGGCGCCCGCGCCACCACCACCGCCGGACGAACCACCGCCGCTGCTATCATCACCGTCGCCCTCTCCGGCACCGTCTTCAGCGCGGGCCACGGTCAGGGTCGCGGTGTCGTCCACGGTGGTCTCGCCGTCGACGGCGGTGCACGTCAAGGTAAAGGTGACGGTGCCATACTGACCGGGCGGGACCAGTTCAAGGCCGCCGCTGGCGGCGCGGCTCTCGTCGGCGAGCGCGGCGTAGTCGGCGGAATCGCCGGCATCGATCACACAGGCGCTGTCTCCGTACAGGCCGGTGGTGCTCCAGGACAGCATCGGCGCCTGGTCATCGCCCACGGTGACGGTGGCCGGGGTTACCGAGAAGTCCGTGATGGCCGGCGCTTGCAGAGGGACGTCCACGCTGAAGATGCCGCCTTCGCCATTGGCCGCGTCGCCCTGGGTCACGCCGAACAGGCGTTGCATCTGACCGCCGTCACCATCGGCGCGGATATCGCCGGCGGACAGGCCCATGGGCGCGCTGCCCTCGGTGGCGGCGTCGAAGGTATGCAGGAATTCCAGAGTGTCATCGGCGCGATCCGCCGCTTCACCGGTAACGATGCGATACAGGGTGCCGGGCCCGCCGGCGCCACCCCGACCATCGTCCTGGCTGTAATCGAATTCGGTGGTGCCGTAAATGTTGCCGTCGGCGGCCCGGGCCAAAGCGCCCCGGGGCGCCGCGCCCCCCTCATCCTGGAACCGGTGCAGCACCGTGAAACTGGCGGGATCGTCCTTCCTGATTCGCCAGGCGATTTCGGTGGTGACGCCGTACAGCCAGGCACCGTCTTCCACCAGGCCGGTGAAGCCCGCGTCGCTGACCGACGGATTGCCGTGCAACGAATCCGACAGGGTGTAGAGCAAAACGGGCTCGGTGGTGTCACCGCCGCTCAGCTGATCCGCGTCGATGCGGAATACGGTGCCCGACGGATCGCCCGCCTCCACCTCACCAGGATCGCCGCCGGCGTTCGCGCCACTGCCGCCGCTGGTCACGCCGTACAAGGCCTGATCCGCCTCGCTCCACACCAGCGCCACCACCCGTTGGCCGAACCGGTGAAAATTCTGATTGCCAATCTTTTCCACGAAGAAACGTTCATCCTGTAGTTCGGCCAGCACGCCCAGGGTATTATCCGCGCCGAGCCGCCAAAGATGGCCGCCGCTTGAGAAATAGACATTGTCGTCACCGTCCACCGCCATCTGGCCACGCGCCTTCATATCAGCGGCGTCCGCGTCCTCGAAGCCGGCCGGCACGACGATGCGTTCCGCCTGCAGCGGCAGTTCACCATTGAGTTCCGCCAGGGCACCAATGCCATTCCAGCCGGCCTGACCGTCGGAAGAAATGCCATCCACATCCTCGGCGCGGGAACTGCCTACCAGGAAACCGCCGGAACTACGCGCCACCAGGGTGCTCAAGGGCGAACCGATGGCGGAACCCAATAACTGGTATTGGTAGTCCGGTGACTCGGCATCCGGATCGAGGCTGTAATACACCCCTTGAGTGATAACGGAATAGTCACCAGCACCCGGCTCGCCGCTATCGAAGGTGACGCCATAGAGTCGGCCATCCGCGCCCAGCAGCGGCGGCGCCTCCGGGCGCTTACCGCGAAATTCGCCGGCGGCCCCGGTGAAATCGACAATCACGTTCGGCGTGAAATCGCCGTCGGCGGCCTGGGTCAGGGACACGACGCCGCACAGTGCCAGCGCCGCGGGGGTTTGCCATCTTGCTTTCATGGTTCTGTCCTCTTGCGGAATCGGTTCAGAATCGAAGGGAAATACCGCCGATCACGGTGCGGCCGGTACCGACCTGGTAGCTGCCGCCGTTCATCTCGGTGTAGTAGGTGTCGCGCAGGTTATTCACCGACAGCCGCAGGGTGGCGTTGTCGGTCAGCTCGTAGCTGCTCCACAGATCCCAGGTGCGCCAGGAGTCCACCGCACTGCCGGACACCCAGCCACCGATGGGCGGTGTTTTGGAGGTGCGTTCGTAGCGAAATCTCGATCCCAGGGTCAGCTTGCGGTCGAACAGCCGGAAGCCCAGGTTCGCGAGTACGCGCTGCCGGGGCGGCAGCACATACCAGACGGCGCCGCCGTTGTAGCCACCGGGTTCGCCGAACACCGTGTCCGGATAGCCATAGACGCTGCCCAGGGGAAAGGGGTCGTAGCCGCCCTCGCCCATGTCGATCAGCATGCGGGTGTAGGAGACGCCACCGAATACCCAGCCGGCGTCGTAGTCGGCTTCCACCTCCAGGCCCCGGAAGCGCACGTCATCGTCCAGGTTGACGAAGGCGAAGCCGCTGAACCCCACCGGCTGGGCCTCGTCCACCGGTGTCATGATGGCGCCCTGCACCATGTAGTTTTCCACCGTGGAATCGAACCAGGCGATCTTGGTGCGCAGGGTATCGCCGCGGGCCAGCAGGCCGTCCCATTTCAGGTTGGCGCCCACTTCCCAGTTGCGCGAGCGCTCTTCCTCCAGCCCGGGATTGGGGTAGTAATAGAACATGTTGCCCACATGGGCGCCGGACAGCAGGGATTCGGTAATCGCCGGCGGGCGCAACCCTTGGCCATAGGAGCCATAGACTTCCAGCCAGCGGTACGGCGACAGGGACAGGGTCAGTTTGGGCGCGAAGTCGCCGGCGTGACGCTCCACGTCGAAATTGGTGTAGATGCGCGTATAGCTGGGGCGCACGCCTTCCGGATTGGGAATGAGACCGTTGAAAACGCGCCCATTACCCTCGATCTGATACCAGTCATAGCGCAGGCCGGCGATCAGCTTCAGCCAGTCCTGATGCTGAAAGGTCGCCTCGGTGAAGGCACTGGTGACCCAGCGCTCCCCTTCCGGGGTGGCGCCGGTAAACCATTCCGTGGAGCTTTGCGAGTCGTTGGATCGGGACTGGGCCTGGGGATCGGTCCAGTCGTAGTAGAACTCGGTGCCGTAATCCAACGCCAGATCAAACCCGGAGAACGGAAACACCGACCGGTTGGCGAGCGTGCCACCCACGGTATTGGTCTCGTACTCCACCGCGAAATCGTCGTAGAAATTGGACCCGCGTCGGGCCTCGTTCACCCGGGTCAGGGTGTAGTAAAGGCTGGCATCCAGATCAAGCAGCAGGTTATCACCGCCGCCGTGATGGTAATGAGCGCTGAGCGTATCGGTGTGCGCCTCGTTTTCGCCGCGCTGCTGGTCCTGCAAGCTGGTGTCCTGATAGCTCTCGCTGTAGTCCGCGCGCATGCCCACATAGCTCAGCTCCAGGGACTGATCCGGCGCGAACCGCCAGCGCGTCTTGAACAGGCCGGACCACTGCTCCTGACCGGTGAACTGACTGACGCCGTGCAAGTAATCCGGTGTGTCATCCGGAAGCCCGCGGCGGCCGCGTTCGTAGTCGCCCAGGTTCTTGCGGCTGATGGCGGCGGTCATATCGAAATTGTCGGAGGGACGAAAGGCGGCGGCCAGGCTGCCGGCGAAATGGTAGCCGTTGTCGCCGCTGTTAAGATTCAGGCGCCCGCCGGCGCGCTCACCGTTCTCCAGCAGATCGTCCGCGTCCAGCGTTTTGAAGTTCACCGTGCCGGCGATGCTGCCGGCGCCACCGGCGGTGGACACCGGCCCCTTGAATACGTCCACGCCGGACAGCAACTCCGGGTCCACGTAGACCAGGCCGTTGGAACCGTGGCCACTTTTCTGGAAGTTCTGGCGGGCACCGTCCACCATCACCGTGACCCGGCCGAAATCCTGCATGCCACGCACGTTCACCGACACGCCCGGGTTCTGGCGGCTTTGCGAGGTGAACACGCCGGAGACATTTTCCACCACGTCCGAGGTGTTGCGCGGCGGCAGACGGTCGATCTGTTCCCGGGTCACCACACCGGCGGCACCCGGCGTCTGATAGATGTGTTCCCGCTCCTCGTCGAAGGTGCCCACCACATCCACCCGCTGCAGGGTATTGACCTCCTCGGCGGACTGATCCCGGCGCTCGCGAAGCACCGCCACGTTACCGTCCCGCAGACGGAATTCTATTTCCGAAGCGGAGAGCAAACGGGACAGAGCGTCACCGTAGGTCATACTCCCCTGCACGGCCGGCGCATGGTATGGAGACAGATCCAGCGCACCGTAGATCAACTGCCCACCGGATTGACGGGTAAACAACTTCAACGCCGACTCCAGGCTCTGGGCCGGAATATCGAATGTCAGCCGCGCTTCCGCCGCCACTACTTGGACACGCCCCTCCTCGGCTCTGACCACCGTCACTGGGCCCGTCAGGGCCACCGATAGAATCCAGCACACCGTGTTATAACGGCGATGGGTAAAAGCGGAAAACTTCGAGCCTGACACTCTGCTTACTCCGTCCTGTTATCTGTGCCGCGCGATCAAACACGCTACTGACAACTAGGACGAGCAAATGAGTTTCATTCCCAATCGTATTTTTTTATTTTCTTGCCAGACAAAGAGAGCACACGCGGTCATCGCCCGGTGCGGACATCAATGTCCACACGCGATTTCAAGGCAAATCAGTAAAGGAGCGTCAGATAAGGCGTCAGCCGGCGAAGGGTCAGCCCCTGGCTTTCCGCCAGGGCATCCAGACCTTTATCGAGTTCGGCCACGGACAGCATCGCCGATACGCGGCGGCGGCCGGCGTCAGCGTCAAGCAAGAGCACCTTGCCGGGGTGATAACGTTGAATCACCGCCACCACTTCGTCCAGCGGCAAATCATCCAGCTCCAGCCTGCCGCGGGTCCATAACAGAGCAGCGGTGACATCCGCGTTCGACGACGCGGACGGCGCCTGCCCTTGATCATAGGCCACGGCCTGTCCGGCATGGACGGTTACCCCGTGGCCACTACCCTGTTCCGGCGAGCGCACCAACACCGCGCCGTGAGTCACGGTCACCAAAGCCGAGCGGCCACGGTCCTCAACCTGGTAAGCCGTCCCCACCGCTTGTGCCATACCACCTTGCGACCAGACCTGAAACGGCCTCTGCTTATTGGGAACCACCTCAAACCAGGCCCGGCCGTGTCGCAACTCAATACGCCTCCGCCCGGCGTCATAATGCACATCCACGGCGGAGTCAGTGTCCAGAATCATACGAGAACCGTCTTCCAGGGCGACGGTCCGGATTTCGCCCGGCGCGGTATGAAAGTCACCCTGCGGCCGCAACGCCAGCACCATCATCACCAGCGCGACACTGGCGGCGGCGGCCAGAGACAGAAAGCGGCGTCGACGAACCGGCAACGCCGTCACCTTTGGTGCCGGGCGCATGTCCGCCTCCAGCGCCGCCAGATCTTCCCAGAATTGCTGTTCACGTTCAAAGGCCCGGCGATGACGGAGATCGGCGGCCAGCCAGCGGTGAAGCCGCTCCTGTTCACTTTGATCCATCGAGCCCGAAGCGGTTCGGATCACCCAATGACGGGCGGTTTCCGCGATCACCCCGCTGTCTGTATTGTTGTCCGTCGAAGTCATTAACCCGTCCAGGATCTTTCGCAAGCCCGGTGTTACACCGGAAAGTCCGGCCCTATATCCGGTAGGACGAGCCGGTGCCCGGCCTGCCCAACTTTTCCATTCGATTTTCGGCTTTTTGCTCAGCGTTGATCACGAATTTTCGCCAGATGTTCGAACACCCGGCGAATATGATTCTCCACCGTGGTGGTGGAAACCCCCAACTCTTTCGCGATCTGCTGCTGGGTTTTGCCTTCGAACCGGTTGGCAAAGAAAATGTGCCGGCTACGTTCCGGCAAATCTTGCAGCGCGTCCTGGAGACGCCGCAAGGTCTCGTCGGCCATACAATTACGCTCGGGTCCGCGGGTCTCGAGAAGGTCCTCGGGCTGATGGTTCTGTTCCAGGATCTCACGGCGGCGGCTTTCCACCCGGATGTGATCGGTGGCCAGATTGGCCGCCATCCGGTACAGATAAGCCCTCCTGTTGAGGACCGGCCCCTGGCTCTCCGCTTGAACCAGACGCAGATACAGTTCCTGGAGCAGATCCGCGGCGGTGAAATGACAGCGCAGGCGCCGGGTTAAAAAACCGAGCAGGTCTTCTCTATGTTGCTGGTACGCCTCCAGCAGCGCGCCCTGCCTCACGGTTAACCCTCAGCTCGCCATTCGAGTTGACAATGATATTCATTATCATTTTGTGCGTCCAGTCACGGCTTGAGCCTGATCTTCCGCGGAAAACCGCGTCAGGGCCCCGTTCCTGGCCCAGGCTTAGACGAGCCAGCTTCGGCTTTCCCCAACCTCATTTGGCGCTCGGGCTTCAGTGTCGGCATCTTGCGTTATGTCAGGGCGGGGTCAGGCGGCGCTGTCCCTGTGCTTTTTGTGGCGACGCCGCCAATCGTTCAGATCATCCATGAGCGCGGCTTCCAAAGCCTGTGCCGGCGCTCTCGTGGCCGCCAGTGCCTCGCGCTGTTCGCGGAATACCGAGGACAGCGCCTCCGTGGGAACGTCGTTCCCTTCATCATTCATTCGCCGCCGCAAGGCCGAAAACAAAGCCGGCTCCGGGACCTGGGCCAACAAGCGCTCCCGGTCGGCCTCCTCGATGGCGTGCTCCTCCGCCCAGAACGTGACAGCTTCCCGCCAAACCTCGGAATACGGAGCCTGTTCGAAAGTGAAGCGCCGATCCGCTTGTGGACGACCCAGCAGGTCCGGATGGCGCGCCACGGCAAAGGCGGGAATCCACGAATCGCCCGACGCATAAAAGGCAGCGGTGAGCCCGTGGACGCCCAAACCCCGGCCCGGCTCTGTTTCGGGATGGTCAGTGGTCACGAATTTCTGGTACTGTCGTTCCCGCTTCTCGATTTTCCATTCCAGGTCCATTCCCACGGCACTCAGCCATTGGTATCGGACCCAAAGGTTGGATTTATCCTGGGATGACGCTGTTTGAGTGGAAAAGGTTGCTTTTCGGGTGTGCCCCTCGATACGGGCAGTCACCAGGAACCCGACGAAACCGCGCGGATGTTCGTCCGGGGCAAAGTACTCAATCATTGACGTGATGGTCCTCGTTTCGCCGCCCACCGGGATCACACCGGCCCTGCGACAGATTGACGATTCAACCGCGTCCCAGCGAATCAACCCTCCTTTATCGTAAACGGCAGTGTAGTGCATCTTTGGCCATCTTTACGTTCCCTTTGCAGCTCCATTTACGTTTTTACACGCTTTTTTCACATCAAATACGTGTTTCGCGTTCAGCCCCCTTCAGATTGCCTTGCTTCCGGGTAGCCAACGCTATCGGTCCTTGAAGGCATCGGTGGGAACGCCGAATCGCTCGGACAGGGCGCAAATCTGGCGCCAGTTGAGCGTTCGTCCGCCGGAAAGAATGGAAGAGACCACGGACTGAGCCCCGATTTCCGGCAACTGACTCTGGTTTACCCCATGCTCCCGCATCAGGTAACGCAGCACATCAATGCCCGCCACATCAGGCATCGGGCAGTGCGTTTCATCGTAGGCCTTGATGACATCCCCCAGGCGCGCGGCCAGACTCGCCAGGGGGTGCTGCTCGTCGTCCCCAATGACGTCGAGCAGCTCATCCAGCGCCTCGACCTTGGCATCGTAATCCGCCTCGTTCTCCGGCTCATCAAGCAATGGCGCAATGTGAGCCCAGTGCATGGCGGCTTGATCAAGAATAGCGGTCATGGATTACTCCTTCCATTGGCCTTTGTCGTACTCGCGGTGATCGAGAATGGCGCGAATGTAAACCCGCTTGAAGCGGTAGTGAACGACGGCGATCAAACGGATCTTGTTGCCACCGATGTCGAACACATGATGGCACCCTACTTTGTCGGTCGCCGGGAAGATGCTCTTCATCGCCGCGAAGTCCTTGGGTTCGCTGACCTTCATCAGTCGGTACCATGTATCCAGCGCCGTGGATGCCCGCGGCCACTTCTCCCTGGCCTCCCAGATTCGCTTCTGTGTGATGATGTGCATGATCTTCCTTGAAGCTACGAAACCAAATTATAGCAAATTGCTATAATTGGCAAGATGCTCAGTCACTGAACTCTTCATCCATGGAGCATTGGGACATCAGAGTTCCTTAGAGCCTGTTCACGATCTCTACGCCAGCGCAACCCGAAGGGCCGGCCCCCCTGTGCCCTCCGGGTATTTTTCCGCCAGGCCGTGATTACGCTTGTTCATGTAGACGGACTACATAGCACAATCGAAATCACGACCTGACGACACTTTCCACCAGGAGAGAAGGGAACTCCGGCGCGGCGGCGTAAAGATCGTGAACAGGCTCTTAACCGAGGTAATTGGGGTCAGACTAGCAAACGAGCAAGGGAGGTCTGTAGGAAATCGTCGCGCCCCACATGCGTTCGCGATTACAAAGCGGGAGGCCGAATCAAAAGGGATTTTTGCTCCGATCACGAACGGTGATGAACGTAATGCCTCTCCCGGCTTTCCTGGCGCGCTTTCACGTCGATGGAATACTCCGCCGTCGGTCTGGCCAGCAGCCGCTCGATACCGATCGGTTCGCCGCTTTCCAGGCAGTAACCATAATCGCCGGTAGCCAGCCGTCGTAAGGCACCGTCCACTTTTTTCAGCAGCCCGACGTTGCGCTCAATGGTCCTCAAAAGATAGCGCCGGTCCTCCTCCGCGCTGGCCAGATCAAAGGCGTCCGGTTGCCGCTCATCGGACTGCAACGCCAGGCGGTAAGTGGCCAGATCCGCTTCAATCGCCTCTCTCATCGCCAGTAAACGCTGCCGGAAGAACATCTGTTGCCGCCGGTTCATGTAGTCACGTTTGGGCATCCGCCGCAGCGCCGCTTCCGTCGGCGGCCGGTCCATGGAAGACGTGGCGGTAGCTTCAGACATGAGGCACTCCTGTTCAGGAAGGATGGTGTTGGTTTCTTAATTGTTATGATATAACATAATTTAAATTCGGATTCGGAACCACCCTTGGAACCGGTCCACCCGGCTCTTTCCTCGGGGGAGGAACAGAGCCCTTGCCGCCCTTATTCATTTTTGGCGCCACCTGGCGCCCTTCTCGTGAGGCTCCGATGTTTCCACGTTCGCTGGTATCCCTTGTGCCGCTCTCCGCCATTGTCACCGCCAACCCGGCCATCGGCGAGGAGTCCACGCCGCACCATCAAACCGCCACATTGCCGGCCATCGTGGTCACCGCCACGACCTCGGAACGGAACGAAGCGGATACCCCCGCCAGCGTATCGGTGATCGATGGCGATGATCTGCGCCAACGGCCCGTTCACGATCTCTCCGATGCGGTCCGGAGTGCCGTCGGTATCGATGTGGAGAGCGTCGGTCTGGGCAGGCGCGGCATCTCGATCCGGGGCATGAGTTCCGAACACACCCTGGTGCTGATCGACGGACAACGCATCAACAGCTCCGCCTCCGCCATCGCCCACTCGGACTTCGAGTTGGGCTGGATGCCGGTGGAAGCGATTGAGCGGGTGGAAGTGGTCCGTGGCCCGATGTCGTCGCTGTACGGTTCGGAAGCGCTGGGCGGTGTGGTCAATATCATTCCCCGTTCCGCCACCGACCAATGGCAGGGCTCGTTCAGCAGCCAGGCCCTGATCAGCGATCACGGCCTGGACGGCAATCACTACAAAGGCGGCTTCTATGCCGGCGGGCCGCTGCTACCGGGCACATTGGGCGTTAACGTCTGGGGTGAATACCGCCGTCGCGACGCCCTGCTCGACGCCGCCGACCCCGAACTCACCGCCCTGGACGAACAACGCGCCACTAGTGGCCATGTGGGTTTGACCTGGACACCGGCCCCCTATCAGCGCGTCGATCTCTCCGTGGACGCCGGCAACGAGACTCTGGAAGGCGTTCGCGGCAGCAGCCGAGCCAGCCCCTACCAATCCGACAATGACGTGCAGCGCCGCCGTTATTCTCTCTCCCACCGAGGCGATTGGGGCTGGGGCAACAGTCAGGTCCGCCTCTATCGCGGCACCCTGGATCGTGAGACTTACCGCAGTGACGGCGCGGATACCACCGGCCCCAACCGGTTCACCGACACCGTGCTCGACGGCCGCGTCGGCTGGATCGTCGCCGACACCCATAAATTCACCGTGGGCAGCGAGATGCGCCGCGAGGAACTGGAAGACCCCAACATCAACAGCAAAGGCGAAGACGACCTGACCCACTATGCCGCCTTCGCCCAGGATGAGATCTTTCTTGGCGACAAATGGGAGCTGGTGCTCGGCAGCCGCTTCGATCGTCATCAGGACTTCGGTTGGGAAACCAGCCCACGGGCCTACCTGATGTTCCACCCCACCGACCGGCTGACCTTCAAGGCCGGCGCCGGTCACGGCTTCAAGGCACCGACCCTGAAACAACTGTCACCGGAATTCGAGTCCCGGGCGGCCATGGGCGGGCGCGGCATCATTCGCGGCAACCCGGACCTGGAACCGGAAACCAATCGTTCCTTTGAACTGGGCGCCACTTACAACCAGCAGCGCTGGTCCACCGGCGCCACCCTGTTCCACAACGATGTGCGCAACCTGATCGAAACCGTGCGCCAGCCGACCTGCTTCGAGCCCGGTTACGTCTGTCTGGAATACGACAACATCGCCAAGGCGCGCCTGCGCGGACTGGAGCTGACCGCCGCGGTGGTTCTGCTTGAGCGCTGGCGGCTGGAAGCCAACTATACCTATCTGGATGCCCGCGACCGTACCAACGACGAGCGCCTGGCGGACCGCTCCCGCCATCGCGCCAACACCACGCTCATCTGGGACACCACCGACCGGATCAGCACCCGCTTCCGCGCCGAGTACGTCGGCTCCCAGTACCGCTCCGAAACCGAGCGCGACCGTCCTGATCGCACCCTACTGTACAGCTACGTGGACTACGCCTTCAGCCGAGAAATCAGCCTGCACGCCGGTGTCGAAAACCTCACTGATGAGCGTCTGGCCAATGACGACCCTGATCTCTATGACCGCGCCGACGAAGGACGGCGCTACTTTGTCGGCCTGACGGCGACGTTCTGATGAGTCGATCAACGTCGCCGTCCTCATGGTTGATGCTGTGCGGTTTATGGGTCGCCGTACTGTTGACCATGCCCAATCGTTCCGCCGCCGCCACACCGGTGGTCCTGGTGCTGCACAACGGCTTTGTCTCAGCGGAAAAGTTCCAGCAATTGCAGCCCTTCGCCACGGAACAGGAACTCACCCTGACCCACCTGAATATCGACACGGCTTCCGAGCCGGCACTGCGCGAGGCGGTCGCCACCGCGTCCTGGCTGGTCCTGGACGTGCCGCGTCCCAATGACCGCGCCCGGGTCAGCGGCATCGTCGACAACCTCGCGGCGGACCAACAGCCCCGGCTGATCATCGGTGGCGGACGGCCGCTCTGGACACACCTGGACGATCGTTACGGCGGCGCGTTGACGTCGCTGTACGCCGCCGGCGGCGAGCAGAATTTCCACCGTTTCTTTGCCCTGATCCGCGCGGTGAACGACGGTGCCCGCCCCGCCACCACCCTGCTGGAAACCGCCAGGGCGCTGCCCGCCACCGGCTTTTACCATCCTGACGCACCGCACGTTTTCAAAACCGCGAAAGCCTATTTGAGCTGGTACCTCGGCGCGCATAAACAGAGCGCCAATGGCCGTGTCGCCTTTGTCATTCACCGGGGCGTGGTCGCCGACATGCTGACCCGGGAGATAGACGCGCTGATTCAACGGACGGAGGCGGCGAATCTGTTGCCCGTGGTGCTCTGGTTCGACGGCGCTGACGGAACAAGTCTGAGCAGCCTGCTCAACGGCGCGGAGGCGGACGCCTTGGTGAACCTGACCCACCTGCGCGATGGCAAGGCGCGCAGCCAGGACTTCCTGGATCTCGACATCCCGGTGATCCAGACGCTGCGCTTCCGCGACGGTGAGGACGCCGACTGGCCAGACGCGGCCAGCGGCGTGCCGCCCCGTACCACGGCGGTGTTTCTGGCCACGCCGGAAGGCTGGGGCATCAGCGACCCCACCGTGCTCTCCGCCACCACCAACGGCGTCGATGACCTGCTGCCCGAGCAGGCCGACGCGCTGATCGCCAAGCTGAAAAAACTGGTGGCGCTTCGACATACGCCGGCGGCCGACAAGAAACTGGCGTTGATGTACTGGAATTACCCCGCTGGCGAGAAAAATCTGGGCGCCTCGAATCTGAATGTGCCGCTCAGTCTGGTCTCGATCCAGGCGGCGCTGGCCGCGGACGGCTACGCGGTGGGCGAGCCGGTCAACGAGGAGCAAGTGATCGCCACCGGCCAACGCCTGCTCGGAGGATTGTACGGCAGCGAGCCCCTGGAGGCCTTGCTCGAAGACGATCTGGCGGCGCAGCTTCCGGTAGAGGACTACCGACGCTGGCTGGCTTCACTGCCGCCATCGCGCCGGGACGCGCTGCTGGAAACCGGCGATCCAACGCAGGACCCGGCGGTGCGCGAGATCGACGGCCGGCGCTATTTCGTCATTCCACGCTGGCGGCTCGGCCATCTGCTGGTGATGCCCCAACCGCCGCGCGGCGCCGATCCTTACGCCCATTACCACGACACCGCCAGCGTACCGGCCCACCGTTATCTGGCCAGCTACCTGTACCTGCAACGCCAATACGGCGCCGATGCGCTGATTCACCTCGGCACCCACGGCACTCAGGAATGGCTGCCGGGCAAGGACCGCGGGCTCGCCGCCAGCGATTATCCGTGGCTGGCGGTGGGCGCTCTGCCCGTGTTCTATCCCTATATTCAGGACAACGTCGGCGAAGCCATTCAGGCCAAGCGGCGCGGCCGCGCCGTCACCATCAGCCACCAGACGCCACCGTTCGCGCCGGCCGGCCTGTACGATCAACTGCGCGACCTGCATCAGTTGATACACGAATACCAGCAGGTGGACGACGGCGGCGTGCACGATCAGCTCCGGGCCCGGATTCGTGATGCCGCCGTCACCGCGCATCTGCACGACGACATCGGCTGGAGTGCGGCGCGCATCGATCAGGATTTCGAAGGCTTTTTCCATCACCTGCACGACCACATGCACGAGCTGGCGCGCACGGCGATGCCGTTGGGGCTGCACACCTTTGGCCAGCCCGCCGCCGAGGCCCACCGCATCAGCACCCTGATGCAACAGCTCGGCGAGCCGTTCTATAGCGCGCTTGGCGTGGACAGAAACGAGTTGTTCGCCGCCGATCACAATCAGCTGACCGAAACCCTGCCCTACCAGACCGTCAAACGCATGCTGCAAGCGGACAGCGGCGACGACCTGCCCGAAGACTTGGCGGAATTCGCCCGTGAAGCGCGGCAACGGGACCGACAGTTGCAGGACACGCAGGAAAACCAGGCCCTGCTCGCCGGCCTGGCCGGACGGTTCGTCGCCCCCGGCGCCGGCGGCGATCCGATCCGCAATCCGGACACCACCAGCGGCCGCAACCTGTTTGCCTTCGAAGCGGACAAGATTCCCTCCCGGGCCGCCTACGACGCCGGCGCCGACGCCTATCGGCAGTTGCTCGACGCCTTCCGCGCCGAACACGACGGCCAGTGGCCGACCAAGCTGGCGTTCAGCCTGTGGTCGTCGGAGGCGATCCGGCACTTCGGCGTCACCGAAGCGCAAATCCTGCACGCCCTGGGTCTGCAACCGGTGTGGGACCGTTCAGGCACCGTCACGAATCTGGAGATCATTCCCCGGAAGCAACTGGGCCGCCCGCGTACCGATGTGGTGGTGCAGGTCACCGGCGTCTATCGCGATCAGTTCGACAGCTTCATGTCGCTGCTCGATGACGCCCTGCAGCGCCTCGCCAAACTGGACGAGCCCGACAACCCGATCGCCGCCAACAGCCGGCGCATCGCCTCGGTCCTGACGGAACAGGGCCTGTCCTCCGATCAGGCGGCACGGGCCGCCGGTTATCGCCTTTTCTCCAGCGCGCCGGGGGAGTACGGCACCGGAGTCCCCGATCTGGCCTTGCGTTCCACCGAATGGGACGACGACGACGACCTCGCCCGCCGCTTTCTGGCCAGCAACCGCCACGCCTATGGCACTAACGGCCAGGCCGACCTGCCCGGCGACACCAATCTGCTGGCGCAACAGTTGAGCGGCGCCCAGGCCGCGATCATGTCGCGGTCATCAAACCTGCACGGCGTACTCTCCACCGACCATCCGTTCGAGTTTCTCGGTGGGCTGTCGTCGGCGATCCGGCATCTGGACGGTGAGGCGCCCCAACTGCTGATCTCCGACCTGCGCAGCGGCGATGTGAACACCGCCGGCCTGGAGCGGTTCCTGTCCGACGAACTGCGCGTGCGCTATCTCAACCCGCAATGGATCGGCGCCATGCAGCAGGAAGGTTACGCCGGCACCCTGCAGGTCCTCAACGCCACCAACAATCTGTTCGGCTGGCAGGCCATGGATCCCAGTACCGTGCGCGACGACCAGTGGCAGTCGCTGTTCGATACCTACGTGACCGACAGCCGTGAACTGGGCACCAACGAGTGGTTCGAGCAGCACAATCCCACCGCCCAGGCACAAATGCTGGAACGCATGGCCGAGGCCATCCGCAAGGGCTACTGGGACGCTTCCGAGCAAACCCGCCGTCAACTGGCGCAACGCTGGCAAACCCTGTCGGAGCAGTTCGAGGTGGACACCGGCGCGGAAATGACCCGCCGCTTCATCGCCGACATGGCACGGGGCTTCGGGCTTGATGGCGGCGCCAAACCGGACGCTGATGCCACCCCCAACCCGGCGCAGCCGCCCTCGGCCAACGACGCCAATGAGCCCCAGGCGGTTCAGGGACAGGTCATGGAGGCGGTCGCCGCTGAATCCCCGGACGACGCTCCCCCGCTGCTCTGGGCCTTTAGCTTGATGCTGCTTCTGATTGGCGCCGGCGCTCTGTGGCAAGCCCGCTCCCCGCTTACCCGTTCACCGCTCCCGGAAAATCGAATCCAGAGAAACACATGACCGCTTTTGCCGACATCGAAACCCTGCTTTACACCGTGTCCCGTCTTTTTCTGGCGCCGGTGCTGATCCTTATCGCCCTCGCCCTGGCCTATGCGTTGGTGACGTTTGGCGCTTTCCTGATGGAAGCCTGGCAACGCCGCCGGGGCGGCCAGGCCGGCGGGTTGTTCGCGTTTGCCCGGCGGCACGACTCAATGCCGCACAGCGATGATCTGGAATTATGGATCCTGCGCCGGCTGGAGTGGCTGCGCATCGTCTCGCGCACCGCCCCCATGCTCGGGTTGATCGCCACCATGATTCCCATGGGGCCGGCGCTGCTGGCCCTTGGCAACAACGACGCCGAAAGCGTCGGCCGCAATATGGTCGCCGCGTTCTCCGCCGTGATCCTGGCTCTGCTGGCAGCGAGCCTCTGCTTTTTCATTCTCACCGTGCGTCGGCGCTGGCTGTTGCAGGACCTGCGCGAGCTGGAAAAACAGCGGCAACAGGAAGGCGGACTCTGATGCGTTTTCTCGACGACGAAGACGCCAACGATCCGATGCTCTCGGTGATCAACCTGATCGACCTGTTCCTGGTCATCATCGGCATTCTGATGGTGACCATCGCGCAAAACCCACTGAGCCCGTTCTCGCGGGACAAGGTGGTGGTGGTGGAAAACCCGGGCGACGCCGACATGCGCATCACCATCAAGGACGGGCAGGAACTGACACGCTACGAGTCCAACGGCGAAGTCGGCCAGGGCCAAGGGTCCCGGGCCGGCGTTACTTACCGTCTCGATGACGGGCGCATGATCTATGTGCCGGAGGACTGAACCGGGTTATTCCGCCCGGTATCGTTCCTTCAGCTCCGCCAGACGCTGGCCCGCGGTTTCGCTGAACTCGTGTTCCTCAAACAGCGGCTCCCCTTCCGCGCCATCCAGCCCCACCACCGTGACACTGAATTTGGCGTCCTCGGGAACATCCGGTTCCCCCCAAGGGCCAAAACGGCTCGGCGAGAGACTCCAGCTGGCTTTTTCCCCCGGCTCCAGGCCACCAGGAATCTCGTAGCTGAAATCCTCGTCGAACCAGGGCACGCTGCGATCCGGACTGATGAAACGTCCCTGGAAATGCGCACGGGACACCGGCTTGTCGGTACCGTTCACCACCGACAGCTCAATCACCGGTTCCTTGCCGAACATCTTGCGGTCCTTCATGAAGAAATTCGCCGAGGCCACCTGGAATCGGGACAACGCCGCCTGATCCTGATCCGCTTTCGCTTTCTCCGCTTCCAGGGCCTGAATTTCTTGCTCCGCCTTGTCACGGCGGGCCTGTTCCCGGGCCTGTTGAATGCGATCCGCCTGGGCGATCACCGCCTTGCCGGTCTTGCCATTCAGAGCGAGCCGCAGAATTTCTTCCACGTCTTGCGGGTCGCCTTTCACGGAGGCGGCGAAATTCGCTTTATCCGAGGCGATCACCTGCAGCGCTTGCTCGAATCGGTCGGCCTGCTCCGGCGGCAAACCATCACGGACCTGGGCGATGGACGTTTGCAGCGCCTGTTCCGAACCGCCATCAATAGTGGGCTCGGAACAGGCGGTCAGTGCCACCGTGGCGACGGCCACCAGCAGAGCACCACGGCATCGGGATGTGCCTTTCATAGAACCTCCGTGATCAGTGCTGGCCGGACTATAGCACCCTCTCATGAATACGAACCATACCGGGCGCACAACGCTGATCCGCTTACCGATCCGACGAAGCCACTGTGGGAAGCTGGCTTGCCAGCGAATCGGCGCAAGTTGATATCCCCAGGCCCGGTTCGCTGGCAAGCCAGCTTCCCACAGCGGCTTCGTAGTCCCTTACCACCGCGCATTTTCCTTTCCCCCGCCGGTCAAGTCGCTATACTGCGCGCCGCTCACTTCACGCTGTAAAACAAGGCATTTTTGTTAATGGCATTATTGAAACGCGGGCTCCCCGCTCTCTTCGTTTGTCTTTTCACCTTATCCGCTCTGGCCGCGCCACAACACTTCGCCGAAGCAAAAAAAGAACTGCGTGATCATGTTTACAACGATCGCAATCAGGTCGGCGACGCCTACTGCCAATGCACCTGGGACTGGACCGGCCGCACCGGCGGCCGCGTACATCTGCGGGAATGCGGTTATCAGGTGCGCGCCCAGGCCAACCGGGCCGCGCGCATTGAATGGGAACATATCGTTCCCGCCTCCAACTTTGGCCGCCAACGTCAGTGCTGGCAAAACGGCGGGCGCCGCAACTGCGTATCGGAGGATCCCGTGTTCCGGGTCATGGAAGCGGACATGCACAACCTCACCCCGGTGGTGGGCGAGGTCAACGGGGATCGCAGCAATTACAACTTTGGCCCGGTTCGGAACGTGGCGGCCCAATACGGCGCCTGCGATTTCAAGGTCGATTTCAAACACCGTACCGCGCAACCGCCGCCGGCACTGCGCGGCCAGGTCGCCCGCGTCTATTTCTACATGGCCGACCGATACGACCTGCGCCTGAGCAAACAGCAGCAACGGCTCTTGATGGCCTGGGACCGAAGCCATCCGGTATCCGCCTGGGAACACCAGCGGGACCGGCGCATCGCCACGATCATGGGACACTCCAATCCGTTCGTTACCGGCGAACAACGCTGGACGCTGAACCACCGCAACAGCGGCGAAGGCCTGGTCTCCTCCGTGGCCAGTGCCAGTCAGACACCAGCCAGCACCGAAAGCACCCGATCCACGGGCCCGATCCATGGCAACCGCAATAGCAAGGTCTACCATCTGCCCCAGGGCTGCCCCAGCTATAACGCCATGAAACCCGGTAACCGGGTGGACTTCGACAGCGAAGCCGCCGCCCGCGCCGCCGGCTACCGCAAGGCCGGGAACTGCCGCTGAATCGCGGCATAGCCCTAACGTTCGGATATTCGCTGCCAAGGCAGCTTCCCACAGACAGAAAGCGCTACGGAGCCGCTGTGGGAAGCTGGCTTGCCAGCGAACGCAAAACACGCCCCATCTATTTACAGCACCGCCTTACCGTCATACTCTAAATTGGATCCAGGATCCAATTTAGAGGTGCATTGTGCCCCGCAAACCCATTCCCACGCTCTCCGGTGTCTTCACCCCCACCGAGACCCCGGCTCATCTGGCCCGGGACGTGATCGAAAGCGCGCTGCGTGAGGCCATCATGGATGGTCGCATCCCCCCGGAAACCCCGCTGCGCCAGGAAGAGATCGCCACCCTGTTCGGCGTCAGCCGCATGCCGGTGCGTGAGGCCCTGCGCCGGCTGGAGTCCCAGGGGCTGCTGCACATCCAGCCGTACAAAGGTGCCGTGGTAACCGCACTGATCAACCAGGACGCCATGGATACCTACGGCGTGCGCCTGCTGTTGGAGCCCGAAGCACTGCGTCTGTCCTTGCCGCATCTGAGCGATACCGACCTGGCCGAAGCCTCCGCCTGTCTGACCGCCCTGCGACGTGCCAGGGACAGCGCCACCCTCGCCCGTCTCAACCGGGAGTTCCATATGGCGCTCTACCGGCGGGCCGGCAACGCCCGTCTGCTGTACCTGATCGAGCAGGAACTGGCGCAGGAGGAACGCTTCTTGCGCTTCCATCTTTCCGCCATGGGCACCGGCCACCAGGCCCACGACGACCACGAAGCCCTGCTCGATGCCGCGCGGAGTGGCGATGAGAGCCGTGCCCTGGCACGGCTACGCCGCCATCTGAGCCAGGCCGAACACGCCATCCGTCACTACCTGGCGGATCAGGACAACGCGGCATCACCAGCGGGTGATGCCCCCCGAATAGCAGGAGAATCAAAATGATGCTGAAGGACCCGTCCAGCAAATACCGCCCGTTCCAGACCGTCCAGCTGCCGGACCGCCAGTGGCCCGACCGGGTCCAGCGGCACCCGCCGGTCTGGTGCAGCGTGGACATGCGCGACGGCAACCAGGCGTTGATCGATCCCATGAGCCTGGAGCGCAAGCGGCGTTTCTTCGACTTGCTGGTACGTACCGGCTTCAAGGAAATCGAGGTGGGCTTCCCAGCGGCCTCGCAGATCGACTACGACTACGTGCGCGAGCTGATCGAGACCAACGCCATCCCCGACGACGTCACCATCCAGGTGATGACCCAGGCCCGGGAGGATCTCATTGAGCGCACTTTCGAGGCACTGCAAGGCGTGCCCCGCGCCATCGTCCACGTCTATAACGCCACCGCGCCAGTGTTTCGTGAAGTGGTGTTCAATGTGGACCGCCAGGGCTGCATCGACATCGCCACCCAAGCCACCCGGCGGATCCGGGAGCAGATGGCACGCTATCCGGACACCGACTGGACTTTCCAATACTCCCCGGAGACCTTCTGCTTCACCGAGCAGGATTTCGCTCTGGAAATCTGCGAGGCGGTCATGGACGTGATGGAACCCACGCCACGGCACAAGATGATCCTCAATCTGCCCACCACCGTGGAAGTCGCCACCGCCAACGTGTTCGCCGACCAGATCGAGTGGTTTTGCCGCCACGTTTCCCGGCGGGACAGCGTCATCATCAGCGTGCACCCGCACAATGATCGCGGCACCGGCGTATCCAGCGCGGAGCTGGCATTGTTGGCCGGCGCCGAGCGGGTCGAGGGCACCTTGTTCGGCAACGGCGAGCGCACTGGTAATCTGGACCTGCTCAACCTGGCCATGAACCTGTACGCCGCCGGCGTCAGCCCGGGCCTGGATTTCTCCGACATCCACCACACCCAGCGGGAAGTGGAATACTGCAACCAGTTGCCGGTGCATCCACGCCACCCCTATTCCGGCGATCTGGTTTTCACCGCCTTCTCCGGCTCCCACCAGGACGCCATCAAAAAAGGCTTCGCCGCCCGCGCCAGCAATCCGCAAGGATTTTGGGAAGTGCCCTATCTGCCGGTGGACCCGGCGGACCTGGGACGCAGCTATGAAGCGGTGATCCGCGTCAACAGCCAATCCGGCAAAGGCGGCGTGGCCTATCTGATGGAACAGCACGGCATCACTCTGCCCCGCCGTCTGCAAATGGAGTTCAGTACCGCGGTGCAACTGATCGCCGACCAAACCGGCCGCGAAATCACCGGCGACATGATTCTCGAGTGCTTCCGCAAGGAGTACCTGTTCGAAGCAGCCCCTCTGGCGCTGCGGGATCCGGTGGTGACCACCGCCGACGGCCAAGCGCGTCTGCGTGGCGCCCTGCAAACGCCGGAAGGCGAATTCACCCTGCAAGGCAGCGGCAACGGACCATTATCAGCATTGGTGGATGCCTGCGCCCGGTTGGGGCTGACCTGCGACATCGCCGACTACCATCAGCATTCCGCCGGTGACGGTGCCGACTCGGAGGCTTATGCCTACGTGGAAATCCGGGTGGGCACCCGGCAGCTGTTTGGCGTGGCCCGGGACCAGAATGTGTTCACCGCCTCCCTTCAGGCTCTGATCCGTGCCCTCAACCGGGCGATGGGTAAAGGATGGTTGGCCATGGGAAGCCGCCAAAATGTGACACGCATAACACTAGAAAACTGATTTATAGGCATTTTACACACAGTTACCCGCACTTATGAGAGAGTAGAGACCTCGCTGGCGACCAAGGATTCGGTCACACCCGCCCCCAACGGGTGCCAATCAGTGAGACCCCTTCTTTCAGGTATTGAAAGCATGGCCGTTCTAATCCCCCCCCCAAGAACGGCCATCTCTTTTTTCCTTGCTTCCTGATTGGCCTCCTTTTTATGAATCTGACGGATTAGACGCCGCTTTGGGCTTTCGCTAAACCGCCAGTTGAAGGTTGACTTCCGTCTCCGGGATTACGAAAGGCGCCATCTGACTCGAATAGCGGAGCAGGGTCATAATTCCCTTTTCCATCATAAGGTTAGGAATAAAGGGCCAGGAATATGCAGCAGCAAACCAATTTCGATATGCCCGAGCGGCTTCCGTTCCTGGAAGCGGTGTGCTGGGAGCTGCGTGACGTGCATAACCTCACCTTGGAGGAAATGCTCAATCGCTATGAACGTGGCTGGGCTTACCGGGGTGCCTTGGCTGATCTGGAAGGTCCGGAGAAAACCTTTGTCCGGAAGCTGGCCGTTGCCAAGGCGGAAGCCGCCTATCCCGTGCTGGAGCCACTCAGAAAAGCATTGGGGAAGTTCCAGACATCGGAAGACTATAGAAGAAAGTGCTTCGATGCTCTCGAAATCCGGGATCGTTCCATGATCCTGGACGGCATCGACCTCCTCGCTGCCGACCAGAACCTGCCGAAGACAAAACGTTCGCGTTCCGAAGTCTAACTCTGGGATCAGTCGGATTCGCCAGAAGAGAAGGGCTGGCGAATCTTTTGCAGTCGAGAGCCCACTGGCAGGCAAGCCAGCTTCCCACGGATCATGCTACGAAGCCGCTGTGGGAAGCTTGCTGGCAAGCGAATGGCCAACGGAACGGGGCATTCGCGGCCAAGGCCGCTTCCCACAGCAATGGGCTACGAAGCCGCTGTGGGAGATTCCATGGTGCCCTGCAGGCTCACTGAGACGCCGCACGCTAGCGTGCCAGCCAGCAAGCTGGCTCCCACGGATCATGCTACGAAGCCGCTGTGGGAAGCTTGCTGGCAAGCGAATGGCCAACGGAGCGGGGCATTCGCGGCCAAGGCCGCTTCCCACAGCAATGGGCTACGAAGCCGCTTGTGGGAGATTCCATGGTACCCTGCAGGCTCACTGAGACGCCGCACGCTAGCGTGCCAGCCAGCAGGCCGGCTCCCACGGATCATGCTACGAAGCCGCCGTGGGAAGCTTGCTGGCAAGCGAATGGCCAACGGAGCGGGGCATTCGCGGCCAAGGGCGCTTCCCACAGCAATGGGCCACGAAGCCGCTTGTGGGAGATTCCATGGTGCCCTGCAGGCTCACTGAGACGCCGCACGCTAGCGGGCCAGCCAGCAAGCTGGCTCCCACGGATCATGCTACGAAGCCGCCGTGGGAAGCTTGCTGGCAAGCGAATCACCAACGGGCCGGGGGCATTCGCGGCCAAGGCCGCTTCCCACAGCAATGGGCCACGAAGCCGCTTGTGGGAGATTCCATGGTGCCCTGCAGGCTCACTGAGACGCCGCACGCTAGCGTGCCAGCCAGCAGGCCGGCTCCCACAGATCATGCTACGAAGCCGCCGTGGGAAGCTTGCTGGCAAGCGAATCACCAACGGGCCGGGGGCATTCGCGGCCAAGGCCGCTTCCCACAGCAATGGGCTACGAAGCCGCTGTGGGAGATTCCATGGT
>NZ_SNUA01000017.1 GCF_004360225.1 Alcanivorax sp. 24 | reverse complement strand
AAGCCGCTGTGGGAAGCTTGCTTGCAAG
The DNA here is from genome assembly GCF_004360225.1 of Alcanivorax sp. 24. GTDB lineage: Bacteria > Pseudomonadota > Gammaproteobacteria > Pseudomonadales > Alcanivoracaceae > Alloalcanivorax > Alloalcanivorax xiamenensis. Next base: position 90,231 of record NZ_SNUA01000017.1, on the reverse strand, counting down.
CGAATGGGTCAACGCCGGAGGCCGTATTCGCCAGCAAGCTGGTCTCGCACGGAGTGTGCTCCGAAGCCGCCGTGGGAAGCTTGCTTGCAAGCGAATGGGCCAACGCCGGAGGCCGTATTCGCCAGCAAGCTGGTCTCGCACGGAGTGTGTTACGAAGCCGCTGTGGGAAGCTTGCTTGCAAGCGAATGGGGCAACGCCGGAGGACGGAATTCGCCAGCAAGCTGGTCTCCCACGGAGTGTGCTCCGAAGCCGCCGTGGGAAGCTTGCTTGCAAGCGAATGGGTCAACGCCGGAGGCCGTATTCGCCAGCAAGCTGGTCTCCCACGGAGTGTGTCACGAAGCCGCTGTGGGAAGCTTGCTTGCAAGCGAATGGGTCAACGCCGGAGGCCGTATTCGCCAGCAAGCTGGTCTCGCACGGAGTGTGCTCCGAAGCCGCCGTGGGAAGCTTGCTTGCAAGCGAATGGGCCAACGCCGGAGGCCGTATTCGCCAGCAAGCTGGTCTCCCACGGAGTGTGTCACGAAGCCGCCGTGGGAAGCTTGCTTGCAAGCGAATGGGTCAACGCCGGAGGGCCAAATTCGCCAGCAAGCCAGCTCCCACGGGGTGAGCGGTTAATGCTCTGTAACAATTCCGTATCAAAAGACTGAATGGATGCGCCAAAGTGCCCCGGGCTCTTGCGCTGGCGCCCGCCCGCCGGTACCGTCCTGGCTTGCCGGCCCCGGGGGGCGGTCATAAACCGGTAACAGAGAGTCCTGAGCCTGTTGCTCTGAAGCGCAGGGAGCAGGACCCCATGCCGATTTCTGTCGAACGGAACACGGCGCGCCGGGGTTTGCGATGGCGAAATGAGCAGGGCCTCGGGCCGGGCAGGATCGGAGAATCGCTGCTGGCATAGCCATCCGGTGGTAAAGTCGATGTAAAATGCCGCCTGCCGCCGTATTCACGACGTAACGGCCGGGTCATAATCCCGCTCCGGAAGGAGTGTCACAACGGGTTGGAAAAGGATCCCCAGTGGTTGATTGGGCTAAGTGGTTAAAAGGCAGCGCCATCGTCGCGCTGGCCGGATGGGTGTCCGGGGTGCACGCCGCGCCCTGGGTGGAAACCGGTGATTTGCGAGCCAGGCACCATGTGGAAGCGCTGTCCGCCATGGGCTGCTTCAAGGGCCTGACCCTGACCTGGCCCCTGAACTGGTCGGCGATTGCCGTGGGTATGTCCGGCATGCCGGAAGAGTGCGGGAGTTCCGATCACGCCGCCTACTTGCGCGCCGCCATGGATCAGGCCAAGGGCCAGACCCGCACCGCCACACTGACACTCGGCGGCGCCAACCAGGAACCGTTGTTTTCCCATTTCGGCTCCCAACCCATGGGTGAAGCCGATGCCCGCATGGCCGTCAGCTACACCGGCCGGCGCTGGGCCGCCAACATCGAAGCCCAATACATCGACAACGACCGAGATGAGAGTGAAGTGCGCGCCGACGGCAGCTACGTGGCCGGCCGCTTCGGTAATTGGCAACTGGGCGTCGGCGCCATCGACCGTTGGTGGGGTCCGGGCTGGCACAGTTCCCTGGCCTGGTCGTCCAATGCCCGCCCGGTGGCGGGCTTCTGGGTCAGCCGCCAAACCCCGTACGCACCCCAGTCCCGATGGCTCAACTGGATTGGCCCCTGGGATCTGCAAATGTTCGGTGGGCAACTGGAGCAGGACCGTACCATCCCTGATGCCAAACTGCTGGGGGGGCGCCTGACTCTGCGTCCGGCCTCCTTCCTGCAAATCGGCTTCACCCGATTGTTCCAATGGGGTGGAGAGGGCGGCTCCGAAAGCTGGGATTCTTTGGGGGATGCCATCATCGGCAAGGACAACGGGCAGCAGGATCAAGACCCCAGTAACCAGATTGCTGGCTTTGATTTCCGTGCAAACTTTCCGCTGTTCGGCGTACCCACCAGTTTCTATGGCCAGGCCATGGGCGAGGACGAGGCCGGCTATCTGCCGTCCAAATACGCCACCCAGTTCGGCTTCGACTTCCTCACCCATATGGGTAAGGGCAGTCAGCGCTTCTTTATTGAAGGCGCCAACACCGTGGCCGGCGATCTGTTCGGCAATGCCCGTGAAGGCGTGATGTACGAACATTCAAGATATACCAGCGGCTTCCGATATTATGGACGCAATCTGGCCAGCACCTGGGAAAGCGACGCCAAAGTGGCGACCCTGGGGATGCAGCAGTTTTTCCGCGGCGGCGTGGTGTTCACCGCGGCCTTCAGCAGCGCCACCCTCAATGTGGATGGTGGCAAACGGGCCCAGGTGCACCCGGACGGTGCTGAAATCCTCCAGGCCGTGGAGGAGCAGGATGTGCTCCTCGGTGAGCTGCGTCTGGAACACGATTTTCTCGGGGGGCGGCTCACCTGGGCTTTGGCCGCCACCGACGATCCGGTGGAAACCTTCGCTGGCGAGAGCGAACGGTTGACCGCCATGGCGCAATGGCGCCGTACTTTTGACTGGTAACAGGACTTTCCGGTGACTATGACGACAACTATCAAGTCCCTGCCGATCTTTGCCCTGCTGGGAGTGCTGGGCGGTTGTGCCTTCGCGCCGGGCGCGCACATTTCCAATGCGCCGGGCTGGTTCAGCGAAGACGACGGCGTGGAAGCCGAGGCGCTGCCCGACGTGGTGGAAATACATCAAATCAGCACCGCCATCCTGCGGCGGACAGGACAGGAAGGGCCCCTGATGCCCCCGGAAGAACTGCTGCGGGAGCCGGAAGACTATGACTACCAGGTCGGTCCGGGCGACGTTTTGCAGATCACCATCTGGGATCACCCGGAGCTGACCATCCCCGCCGGTTCCATGCGCAGTCCCTCCGAAGCCGGCAACTGGGTGCACAACGACGGCACCATCTTTTACCCCTATGTGGGCAAGATTCAGGTCAATGGTCTGAAGGTGACGGAAATTCGTGATCTGATTGCCGACCGCATTTCCGAGTACATCGAGGACCCCCAGGTGGACGTGGCGGTGGCGGCGTTCCGCAGCCAGAAAGTCTATGTCACTGGTGAAGTGAAACAGCCGGGGGCTTACCCCATTACCAACGTGCCCATGCGTCTGCTGGACGCGGTGAACGCCGCCGGCGGCCTGGGGGAGAACGCGGACTGGACCGATGTGGATCTGAGCCGGAACGGTCAGGATTACCGGCTCAGCCTGCGCGCGGTATACCAGCAGGGCAACCCGGCCCATAACGTGCTGATGCGCCCCGGCGATGTGGTGCATGTGGCCCGCAACGAAGATAACAAGGTGTTCGTGCTGGGTGAGGTGAAGGAACCAAAACCGGTACCCATGACCCGCAATGGGCTGACCCTGGCGGAAGCCCTGTCCACCGTGGGCGGCTTCAATCAGCAGAGCGCGGACGCCTCAGGCGTCTTCGTGGTGCGTCGTGCTCAGCCCGGAGCCGAGCATCTGGTTGACGTCTACCAATTGAACGCCAAGGATGCGACGGCCCTGGTGATGGCGGACGCATTCAATCTGCAATCCCGCGATATTGTCTATATTACGGCGGCGCCGGTGGCCCGTTGGAATCGGGTGATCCAGAACATCATGCCAACCGTTCAAATGATTTACTACGGGGCCTTGGCCGAAGACCGGCTGAGGGATCGGGACGACTGATGTTTGAGAACATCCTGGTCGTTTGTGACGGCAATATTTGCCGCAGCCCCACTGTGGCGGCCTTACTGCAAGAGCTGAAACCGGAGAAATCGGTCAGCTCGGCTGGCTTGGTGGGCCTTGAAGGGCACGATATGGACCCGTTGGCCCGGGACGTGGCCCGGGCCAACGGCTTGGAATGCGGCGAGCACAGCGGCCGCAAGCTGACCAGCGCTCTGTGTCGTGACACCGACCTGATTCTGGTGATGGAGACCCGTCAGCGGGATCGCATTATCAGCCAGTTTCCGGAGGCCAGCGGCAAGACCTTTCTGCTGAGCCATTGGAACGGCGGTCACGATATTCCCGACCCTTTCCGCCGCGGGCGGGAAGTGTTCGAACGCATCTACCCCATGCTGCGGCAGGCCACCGAGGCCTGGGCCGGCAAACTTTGATCAAAAGGAACGATCTTTCCCTATGAGCAGCCCGCAAACCAATAATTCCGGCCGCCTCAACGTGATCAACGACGAAATCGACCTGCGCCGCCTGTGGGGCCTGTTAATGGACGCCCGCTGGCTGGTCATCGGCACCACGGTGTTGGCGTTACTGTTGGGGCTGGCCTACGGTTTCGTCGCTACCCCCATCTATAAAGCGGACGGCCTGCTGCAGGTGGAACCGAAAACCGGCAGCATGGCCAGCATCGGCGATTTGAACGAGCTGTTGAGCCAGGAGTCCTCCTCCGAAGCCGAGATCCAGTTGATCCGTTCCCGTATGGTGCTTGGTCAGGTGGTGGATCAGTTGCACATGGACATTGGTCTGGCGCCGGACCGGCTGCCGTTGATCGGTGCTTTTAGCGCACCGGAGCCAGCACCGGAAGGGACCCAGGTGCCGCTGTTCGCCGGTTTCCGGGACAGCCAAACCTACGTCACCGTGAACCACTTCAATGTGCCGGACCGCTTGCTGGACGAGCCCTTCACCTTGAAGTCCGAGGACGGCCAGCCGGCGCTTTATTATGATGAAGAATTAGTGGCCAAGGGCCCAGCGGATCAACCTCTGCGCAGCGAGGACGGCGGCATCCATCTGGAGCTGGGCGAATGGCAGCCCGGTAACGAAGAGCTCCTTCTGATCAAATACTCCAAGCTCACGGTGGTCAATGGGATTCGCGCTAATCTGGGCGTGAGCGAGGTGGGCAAGCAAACCGGCATCATCAATATGAGCTACACCGGTACCAATAAAGCTCGCATCCGGGCCGTGCTCAACGCCATCGCCGATAACTATGTGCTGCAGAATATTCAGCGCACCGCCGAGGAGGCGGAAAAGAGCCTGGAATTCCTGGACCAGCAGCTGCCGGAAATCAAGAGCACGCTGACCAGCGCGGAAGAAAAGCTCAACGCTTACCGCCTCAAGAGCGAGTCCGTGGACCTGAGCCTGGAAACCCAGTCCGTGCTGGAGCGGCTGGTGGCCATCGAAGCCAAGCTCAACGAACTGAAAATCAAGGAAAGCGAAGTCTCCGCCCGTTTTACCCGTGAACACCCAGCTTACCGGACCCTGCTGCAGCAGCGCCGTTCCCTGGAAAACGAAAAGGCGGAAATCAACAAACAAATTAATCAACTGCCGGAAACCCAACAGGAAATTCTGCGGCTGATGCGCGACGTGGAGGTCAACCAGGAAATCTATGTGGCGCTGCTGAACAAGGTGCAGGAGCTGCGCATCATGCGGGCCAGTACCGTGGGTAATGTGCGTGTTATCGACAATGCCTTGGTGCAACCAGAGCCGGTGAAGCCCAAAAAAGGCCTGATAGCCGCTCTGGCTGGTGTGCTGGGCTTGATGATGTCGGTGGGCTATGTACTGATCCGTGCCGCCTTCAATCGCGGTGTGGAAACTCCGGATCAATTGGAAGAGCAGGGTATTTCGGTTTACGCGGCGGTGCCGTTGTCCGAGCATCAGCAGAAACTGGACCGGGTGATGGCGGCGTTGCGCCGTCGTAAAAAGGGTAAACACGAGCCGATTTCCCTGCTGGCGGAAAAGGATCCGGGCGATCTGGCCATCGAGGCGCTGCGCAGCCTGCGCACCAGCCTGCATTTCGCCATGATGGAAGCGGACAACAAGGTACTGATGATCTCCGGCCCCAGCCCGGGGGTGGGCAAGTCCTTTGTCACCGCCAACCTGGCGGCGGTGCTGGCACAGGTGGGGCAGCGCGTGGTGGTGGTGGACGCCGATATGCGCAAGGGGCACCTGCACCGTTATTTCGAGAACGACGGGCAGACCGGGCTGTCGTCGTTCCTGTCCGGCCAGGCGGATCTGGATCAGGTGCTGGTACAGACCAAAGAGGAAAACCTGTCCTTCATTTCCCGTGGCCAGATTCCACCGAATCCGGCGGAACTGCTGATGCACAAACGCTTCGGCGAGCTGATGGACAAGCTCTCCGAGCAATTCGATCTGGTGCTGGTGGATACGCCGCCGATCCTGGCGGTAACCGACGCCGCCATCGTCGGTCAGATGGCTGGCACCAGCCTGATCGTGGCCCGCTACGGCCAGAACTCGGTGAAGGAAATCGACGTCACCGTCAATCGCTTCGAGCAGAACAAGGTCACCATCAAGGGGGCCATCCTCAACTGTATCGAACGCCGCGCTTCCAACGAGTACGGTTATTACAGCTACTATAAGTACAGTAGCGATAAGAGCTGAGGCTCTTTCCGTGGGAGCTGGCTTGCTAGCGAATGTTTTTATTCATACGTAAGGGCAATTCGCTAGCAAGCTCGCTCCCACAGCAAAGCCACACTCAGATCCAAACGCTATATCCCCATAGCCAATCAATCATTGAATGGAATATGCGAGCCAGTACCATGGATGGCTTAACGGTAATCCGCTACCTGACCACGGGTGCTCCCTGACCAATGACTCCGGAAATCCTGTTCACACTGCTGATTGTTCTGGGTGTACTGATTGCCCTGGCCAGTAACCGGGTACCGGCGGAAGTGACCATGATGGGGGCCATGGTGATTGCCCTGGTCACCGGCATCATCACCCCGCGGCAGGCCCTGGCCGGGTTCGCCAACCCGGGGTTGATGACCGTCGGTGTGCTGTACATCGTGGCCGCCGCGCTACGGGATACCGGCGCCATCTACTGGGTGGCCCATAAGCTGCTCGGCCAGCCCAAAACCGCCTTCGGCAGCCAGCTGCGTCTGATCGCGCCCACTGCCTTGCTCAGTGCTTTCCTTAACAACACCACGGTGGTGGCGATGATGATCCCGGCGGTGCAGGAATGGGCTCAGCGTCTGCGTTTGTCCGCCTCCAAGCTGCTGATGCCGCTCAGCTACGCCGCCATTCTCGGTGGCACCTGCACCCTGATCGGCACCAGCACCAACCTGGTGGTGGACGGCCTGGTGCAGCAAAAAGGGCTGCCCGGCTTTCATATTTTTGATCTCACCTGGGTGGGCTTGCCGCTGCTGGTGATCGGCTCGGTGTTTCTGTTGTTGTTCGGGCGGCGCTTGCTGCCCAGCCGGGAAGGGCTGGTGGAACAACTGAAGAACGCCCGCGAATACCACGTGGAAATGCGCATCCCCGAGGGCAGCCCGTTGCATAACAAGACCATCCAGGAAGCCGGCCTGCGCAATCTCACCCACGGTTATCTCACCGAGATCCAGCGCGACGGCCATCTCTATACCGCGGTGGGCCCGGACATGCAGCTGCAGACCGGTGATCAATTGGCGTTCATTGGCGCCCCGGAGACCGCACGGGAATTACAACGTATCAATGGCCTGGTGCCGGCCCATGGCGCGGTGCACAAACTGAACCTCAACACCCATCAGCGTTGTCTGGTGGAAGTGGTGATCGGCCCCGAATTCCCCGGCGTTAACCAGACCGTCAAGGACGCGGCGTTCCGTACCCGCTACCAGGCCGCCATTCTCAGCATCAGCCGCCATGGCTTGCGCCTGCCCGGCAAAGTGGGGGAAAGGGTGCTCAAGGTGGGTGACACGCTGTTGCTGGATACCGGCGAGAGCTTTGTCGAGCAGTACCGTTACCGTCGCGACTTCATGCTGGTCAGTCCGCTGCGGGATTCCACGCCGCCGGATTTCCGCAAGGCGCCGCTGGCCACCGGTATTCTAGGGCTGATGATTCTGATGAACGTGCTGGGTTGGTTCTCGGTACTGGAAGCGGCGTTTCTGGCCGCCGGTCTGCTGCTGATGACCCGCTGTGTCACCGTCAACCGCGCCCGTATGAATGTGAGTGTGAACCTGCCGGTGCTGGTGGTGATTGGAGCGTCCTTTGCCCTGGGCACGGCGCTGGAAGAGAGCGGGGCGGCGGGCTGGATCGTGGACGGCCTGTTCCGCGCCCATATCACCTCGCCGTGGATGGCGTTGGTGTTGATCTATGTGATCACGGCGCTATTCACCGAGCTGATCACCAATAACGCCGCCGCGGTGCTGGTGTTTCCGCTGGCGTTGGGGGTGGCGGAGCAGTTGGGGGTGAGCCCGACGCCGTTCATCGTCGCGGTGATGTTTGCTGCCTCGGCGAGCTTCATGACGCCGCTGGGTTATCAGACCAACTTGATGGTGATGGGCCCCGGTGGCTATCGCTTCACTGATTACCTGCGCATCGGTGTGCCCATGAGCCTGCTGGCGGGGGCGGTATCCATCACACTGATCCCGCTGGTCTGGCCGTTCTGAATTCTGTCGAAACAATATTCGCGAGCAAGCTCGCTTCCCACAGCGGCTCCGTAGTCATGCTTGTTGTGTGAGACAAACTACGGAGCCGCTGTGGGAGCGGGCTTGCCAGCGAATTTAAACCCCAATCCCTTCAATCAACTGCTTCACGCAGGCTTCAATATCATTCTCGGCGGTGTTGATTACCACCTCGGGTTTCTCCGGTGCCTCATACGGACTGTCGATACCGGTGAATTCTTTGATGATGCCCTGGCGCGCTTTCTGGTACAGCCCTTTCGGGTCACGCTTCTCGCATTCTTCCAGCGGCGCGTCCACGAACACCTCCACGAACTCGCCGTCCTCGAACAGCTCGCGGGCGGCATCGCGGTCGGCGCGGAACGGGCTGATGAACGCGGTCACCACCACCAGGCCGGCGTCCACCATCAGCTTGGCCACTTCGGAGACACGGCGGATATTCTCGGTGCGGTCCTCGTCGCTCATGCCCAGGTTCTTGTTCAGGCCATGGCGCACATTGTCCCCGTCCAGCAGATAGGTGTGCTTGCCTTGCTGAGTCAGAGCCACTTCCAGAGCGTTGGCCAGAGTGGATTTGCCGGAACCGGACAAGCCGGTCAGCCAGATGCACTTGGGGGTCTGGCCCTTGGCCTTGGCCCGATCGGCCTTGGTCAGATGGGATTGGTGCCAGATCACCTCGGCCTTGGCGTCGTGCTCGCGCTTCTGATAAGGGCTGTCGCTCATTGAATCCTCCGTTGCTGATGAATGCCGGCTGGCAGCCGGTATGGTAGGGCTTTGGCTGGGGGCTTCAATATCTATTGGTTCTTTACTTAAGCATTCGCTGGCAAGCTCGCTCCCACAGCGGCTTCGTGGATCGCCGTGGGAGCGAGCTTGCTGACGAATGTATACCGCGCCCCCTCGCATAATAATCACGGAAATAATAAAAAAGCATTGTCATTTTCTTTTTATTAATTCTTTAGGGTTAGATAAAAGAGCACGATCGTCCAACCCAACCCCTTGAAGCGGCAACACTTTTAGCGAAAACGTCGTTGTCAGGAAAGGGTCAAGAAAGACTACTAAAATAGCCCTCCGACAATAATATTGTGAACGAATCCGGGTGCCGGTAGTATCGTGCCCCTGGCGGGCTAAACGTGATGAAACCTGGTGCGGTGTTAGCAGCGGCGGAGTGTTACAGAGCTGTAAAAACTTCACAAACCGGTATCCGCTCAATATCCAGGGTCAGGGGGATCCCAGTACAGTGCGGAGCGGCTGGCGCGATTGGAATGGTCGTGGGCCAGGCCGAGTAGTTCGTAATCAGTGAAGACGTAAGGATGCGATCGGCATGAGCAGGCAAGCAATTTGGGACGCCCGGCGACAGCCATGGGCCGCCACGCCATGCCGGCCCGCCTCCAGAGGCCACGGCTAATTATGTTGGACCCCAGCTCATCCGCCATGAACACCGCCGCCAGTCAGAATGCCTGGTATGTGGTGCAGTGCCGCGCCAACCAGAACTACCGGGCCCGGGAAAACCTGGAAAACCAGGGTTTCACCTGCTTTCTCCCGGAACTCTCCGTGGAACGCCTGCGCGCCGGACGTCGTATCCAGCGTGAGGAACCGTTGTTCCCCGGCTATTTGTTCATCCGTCTTGATCGCGCCGGTGGCTGGCACACGGTGCGCTCCACTCGTGGGGTGCAAAAATTGGTCACCTTCGGCAACCAGCCGGTGCCGGTGCCCGACCAGGTGGTGGAAGAACTGCAAACCCGTACCGAAAGTCAGCACCAGGAGCAGGCCTTTGCTCCTGGCGACACCCTGCGCATTGAAAATGGTCCGTTCAAGGATCTGGAAGCGGTATTCCAGCGCTTTGATGGCCAGGAAAGAGTCATTGTTTTGATGGGCATGCTGCACAAGCAGCACCAGTTAACCCTGTCCATCAAGGACGTGAGCGGCCATTAGACCATCCCCCAAATGGGGGATGGTCAACCGGATCGGCGGCCATACAATGCAACCGGGCCAACACTGCCCACCCGTTCTCAGGGAACCGACGGTAAACCCTGTGGCGGTAGCGTGCCTGGAGAGGGTGAATAGCAGCTTCACGGCATACCCAAATTCGCGCTATATTCATAACTGCTCAATATGAATAGGAGTCAGCCATGGCTACGACAAGTTTGACCTTGGGCTCCCATTGGGAGCGCTTTGTTAAAGAAGAGGTCGCTAGCGGTCGGTACGGATCCGTCAGTGAAGTGATCCGGGACGGGTTACGTACTCTGGAAATGCGCCAGACAAAATTGGCGACTTTGCGCGCTCATCTCTTGGAAGGCGAAGCGCAGGCGGCTCGTGGTGAATACGTTGACAACTTCAGCATGGATGAGCTGATCAGGGATCAGGATGATGCCAAACAGCACTCGATATCGGGTAACACTCCGGGCCAGGGATGACCTCATTGCTATTGCCCGATATACAGCAGCCAATTGGGGCCGGGCGCAGCGCGACATATACATGCGGAACATGGAGCAACGTTTCGTGTGGCTTGCGGAAAATCCGGCGCGGGGGCGTCATCGACAGGATATCAAGAAGGGCTACCACTGTTATCCTCAAGGGAGCCACTTAATCTTCTATGTAATCAATGAGTGGGGAATCGACATCATCGGCATTCCCCATAAACGCATGGATATAGAAGAGCACTTCTAACATTTCCTGCTGGCCCTCTACATCGCCGCTGTGGGAAGCTTGCTCGCAAGCGAACAGACTGCTGCGATAAGCCAGCCGAACGCTGTATTCGCGGCCAAGCGGAGCGCCGCCCGGGCCGCTTCCCACAGCGGCTTCGAAGCCCCCTGTGGGAAGCTTGCTCGCAAGCGAACAGACTGCTGCGATAAGCCAGCCGAACGCTGTATTCGCGGCCAAGGCCGCTTCCCACAGCGGCTTCGAAGCCCCCTGTGGGAAGCTTGCTCGCAAGCGAACAGACTGCTGCGATAAGCCAGCCGAACGCTGTATTCGCGGCCAAGGCCGCTTCCCACAGCCGCTTCGAAGCCCCCTGTGGGAAGCTTGCTCGCAAGCGAATCCGTTCTGCCCAACAGGGGGAACGGATAAAAAACAAAAAAAGAAACACCAAGGAAGGGGGGGAACCACAATGCACCAACCGAACACCCAGTGGCCGGAAATCCGCCACCACGGCGCCGTTGACGGCGTCACCGGATCCGCCCACGAACTGCGCCTGGACCACCAGCACAGCCTGCTGGTGGACTGCGGGCTGTTCCAAGGCCGCGACCAGGGCCCCGGTGGCGCCAACGCCGACGACCTGGCCATCGACTTCCCGGTGGCTCAGGTCAAGGCCCTGGTGATCACCCACGTGCACATAGATCACGTGGGCCGAATACCCTGGCTGCTGGCGGCGGGCTTCAAGGGCCCGATCCTCTGCAGCCAACCCTCGGCGAAGCTGCTGCCCATCGTCTTGGAGGACGCCTTCAAACTGGGCTTCAGCCGCCGGCCGGACGACATAGACCGCTACCTGCGAGTGATCAAACGGCGCCTGGTGCCGCTGCCTTACGACCAATGGCATAGCGCCCTGGACGCCGGCCACGGCCAGATACGAATAAGGCTGCGACGAGCCGGCCACATCCTCGGCTCCGCTTATGTGGAATGCGACGTCAAAGGGCCACCGGGCCGCCACCGGGTGGTGTTCTCCGGGGACCTGGGCGCACCGCGCGCGCCCCTGCTGCCGGCGCCCAAGCCGCCCCATGGCTGCGACACCCTGGTGATTGAAAGCACCTACGGGGATCGCAACCATGAGAACAGAAAGGAACGCCAGCAGCGGCTGCAACGGGTACTGGCCCGCGCCCTGCAGGATCAGGGCACCGTCCTGATTCCGGCCTTCAGCATCGGCCGCACCCAGGAACTGCTGTACGAACTGGAGGACATTCTCCACCGCAACAAACAGAGCAGGGTGCACAAAACCCTGCCTTGGAGCGAACTGCCGGTGATCCTGGATTCCCCGCTGGCCAGCCGCTTCACCAGGGCCTACCGGGCATTGAGACCCTACTGGGAACAGGAGGCGATCAAGCGGATCACCAAAGGCCGCAAGCCCCTGGGCTTTAAACAACTGCTCACGGTGGACGACCACGACGCCCACCTGAGAATGGTCCGCCACCTGGCGGACAGCGCCCGCCCCGCCGTGGTGATCTCCGGCAGCGGCATGTGCACCGGCGGCCGCATCGTCAACTACCTGAAGGCGATGCTGCACGACCCCAGGCATAACGTGCTGTTCGTGGGCTATCAGGGCAAAGGCACACCAGGGCGGCAAATACAGAGGCAAGGGCAGGGCGGTACCGTCACGCTGGACGGCGATACCCACACCATCCAGGTTGGCATCGATAGCCTGGGCGGCTACTCCGCCCACGCCGACCAGCAAGGGTTGATACGGTTCGTCACCGGCATGCGGAAAGCCCCAAGCGCCATCCGCGTCGTGCACGGTGACGACGATGCCAAACGGCACCTGCAAGGTGAGCTGAAGCGCTTGCTCCCCCAATGCCGCATTGTATGCCCCTGTGGGAACCAGCTTGCTGGCGAATAAGCTTTCGGTCCCGTGGAACACCTCCTTGGTACTCCCACGCAACGCCGACAAAGCCCCTGTGGGAAGATTGCCGGGCGGCGCTCCGCTCGCAAGCGAACAGGCTGACTGTAGGAGCGGTCCACGGACCGCGATAAGACAACATTAAAGTGCTCATATTCTTGAGAAGGTATACACTTAACCCCCAATAAAGGGGTGTAAATGTATACCTATGACCCGAGATGAACTGCAGAAAACGCTCAGTGAATGGGACAAACGTGGCCGGTATGTCTTCTCCCGCCACGACATGCGACGCCTGTTTCCCAATGAATCGGAAAAGTCATTGGAAAAGAGTCTGGCGCGCATGGTAGAGCGTGGCTTGCTGCAGCGCGCCGCCCGAGGGGTATATCTGAACCCCTACGCCGGCAGCCAGGACGGCTACGCCATCGAGCATATCGCCAAGGCACTGCGTCCCGGTGAGTACAACTACGTGAGTCTCGAATCTGCCCTGAGCGAATACGGCGTGATTTCGCAGATCCCCATCGACCGGCTCACCGTGATGACCACCGGCCGCAAGGGCACCTACCGGACCCGTCACGGCACCATCGAGTTCACTCATACCAAGAGAGGGCTCGACGAGATATTAAAGAGCATGGTGCCGGTACCGGGGCGGCCATTGCGCATCGCCACGCTAGCCGCCGCCCGCCGGGACTTGCGCCGTGTAGGCCGCAATTGCCATCTGATGGAACAGGAAGAGGCCGGTGATGGCCAGTAAGGATTTCGAGGCGCTGGTCACCCGGGCCATGGCGGTGCCGGGCCGGACCCACATGCGCCCGGTGGTGGAAAAGGAGCTGTTGCATTACGACATCCTGTTCGCCTTGGACCGGCAGGGCCTTCTCGACCGGTTGACGTTTCAGGGCGGGACCAGTCTGCGGCTTTGTCACGGTGCCCCCAGGTTCTCGGAAGACCTGGATTTCGTCGCCGGCACGGAGTTCGGTGATCCGGAACTTCAGGACATCAAAGTCTGCCTGGAACAGTATCTGGGCGAGCGTTATGGGCTCCAGGTGTGGGTCAAAGAGCCCCTGTCAGGTGACGATACCCGGCCGGGCGTACAGGTCCGGCGCTGGCAGGTCAGTATTCGTACCGCTCCGGAGCGGCCGGATCTGCCACACCAGCGGATCAAATTGGAGGTGGTCAATGTGCCCGCCCATACCCGGGTACTCATGCCGCTGCGCCACAACTACGATTTTCTGCCCGATGGCTATGACGAAACCCTGGTCGGTGTGGAGACCCTGGACGAAGTGTTCGTGGACAAGCTGATCGCCTATCCGGCAACGGCGCACCCCCGCTACCGCGACATCTGGGACTTGCAATGGCTGGCCCAGAGGGAAGCTAAAATGGACGAAGCCGTACTGCGCGCCAAAATCGATGATTATGGGCTTGAGGATTATCCCGGCAAGCTGGAACAGGCCATCAAGGAACTGCCGGGACGTATCCAAAGCCAGGCTTTCATGGATACACTGAGCCGTTTTCTGCCCGAGGATACCCTGGATCGGACCCTCAAAAGAGCAGGGTTCCTGGACTATCTGACCAGCGCCGTCGGCGGCCATTTGCAAACCGCCCTAAAGGCGTTGCGAGCGGGCTCCGCGCCTGAACCACCGTTCAACATGTAAATATGCTGTCCGTGGCAGCGCCTGCAACGCAAACCAAGCCGCCTGCTCCCCCAGCCCTGCTGGCGAACCCGCCCTCTACATCGCCGCTTCCCACAGCGGCTTCGAAGCCCCCCTGTGGGAAGCTTGCTCGCAAGCGAACAGACTGCTGCGATAAGCCAGCCGAACGCCGTATTCGCGGCCAAGGCCGCTTCCCACAGCGGCTTCGAAGCCCCCCTGTGGGAAGCTTGCTCGCAAGCGAACAGACTGCTGCGATAAGCCAGCCGAACGCCGTATTCGCGGCCAAGGCCGCTTCCCACAGCCGCTTCAAGTCCCCCTGTGGGAAGCTTGCTCGCAAGCGAATGGCTTTAATGGCCAGCTCCGTAGGCTTAGGTCGCTTGGATGTAATGTGAATATATGCTACAAAAAAAGTAAATTAATCGAATTTGAGGCATATATTCACATGACATTGCAAGAACTTGGCACCCAGCTTGCCGGGTTACGCAAGGCAAACGGCCATAGCCAACAACAAGTGGCCGCCATGAGCGGGGTGGATCGCACCGCGATTTCCCGCTTTGAATCCGGCCGGATCACGGAACTGGGCTTCAGCAAAGTGGAGCGGCTATTCGCGCTATATGGGATGGAACTGGCGCCAAGGCCCCGTAAAACGCCGACGCTGGACGATCTGGTGAGGGAGCGTGAGGGGAGGTAGGTGGTGAGGAACAGAGGGAATCCCCACCTCCACATCAGCGTAGCTGATGGTTAGCGTAAGGGCGCGTGGCAGCCGTCCTGAAATTTGTTAGAATATCCTCGGCCACCACTGATAGGAGGTGCCTATGGCTACTGCTTCATTTGATAAAAGCTTCGTAGTCAAAGACAAGCAATCCATTGACCAAATTCATCAGGATATGGCGAACCCCCGCCATATCAAGGTCAAGAAGCGTGACTACACGGCGGAAAGCAAGCGGGGGATAGAACTATTAAAACAACGATTATCCGACTCGGAGACTTGTTGACGGAGCTTGGTGAGGCCGCGGTCACCAAGCTTCTCAGCACCTTTGCTTGCAACCGCAACGCTGACGTCGAAAATTTTCTCAAGCACCCTGGTAAAGCCATCCGTTTCGAGCAAACAGACAACGCCAGAACTTACCTGATTCTAGATGCCGACAATGGCGATATCCTTGCTTACTTTTCCGTGTCATTTAAAGAGTTGGTACTGGAAGGGGCCAAAATCAGTAAAAACAAGGTTCGTCAGTTGGATGGTATTTCAAAGCATGCCGAACGAATCCGGGCTTTTCTGATTGGGCAAATTGGTAAGAACTCAGCCATTGCTGACAACCCGCTATCACTAGCCTCCATTCTTGACGAAATTTACGCGGTGGTCTCCGAGGCCAGAGCGCTTGTTGGTGGCCGCATCATTATTCTGGAATGTGAAGACTGCCAAGAACTGATTGACCTGTATAAACGCCATGGCTTTACCCTCATCGACATAGAAGGGAACAGCGGAACTTTGCTGCGAACGATGTACACCCATGTGACGGAACACAGAAAGGTCTGAAAACCGGACGCCCTCCATGTGCCTGAATTGAAAGACGCCTCCCCGCGCTTTCCGGATGTGGCACCCGCCATGATAAAAGCCTGGGAGGAAGCAGTGAATGAAATCGCGGCATGGGCATAGGCCCTGCTCCCACAATGCCGCATTTTATGCCCCTGTGGGAGCCAGCCTGCTGGCGAATAAGCCTATGCCGAACGCCGTATTCGCGGCCAAGGCCGCTTCCCACAGCCGCTTCGAGCCCCCCTGTGGGAAGCTTGCTTGCAAGCGAATAGGCTTACTGTAGGAGCCAGCCCCGCTGGCGAACCGGGGGCTCCCCAAGCCCCCAAGCTACATGAATCACCTGGCCCCATCACCGGGACCCGCAACTCAGAAATACGGGAAATAAAACCCCAATGACCGAACAGAAACGCATCCTCAGCATCTTCGGCACCCGTCCGGAAGCCATCAAAATGGCCCCGGTGGTTAAACAACTGGACGCTGACCCGCGCTTTGACAGCCGTCTCTGCGTCACCGCCCAGCACCGGGAAATGCTGGATCAAGTTCTGAATCTGTTCGAACTGACCCCGGACCACGATTTGAACATCATGGCGCCAGGCCAGGATCTGTATGACATCACCTCCCGAATCCTTCTGGGGTTGCGGGATATCCTCAAGGAAGAAAAGCCCGATATGGTCCTGGTGCACGGCGACACCACCACCACTTTGGCTGCCTCGCTGGCCGCGTTCTACCAGCAAATTCCCATTGGCCACGTTGAGGCAGGGTTGCGCACCGGCAACTTGATGTCCCCCTGGCCGGAAGAGGCCAACCGCAAACTCACGGGTAATCTGGCCCGGCTGCACTTCGCGCCTACCAACACGGCCCGGGATGCCCTGCTGGCGGAAGGCGTCAGTGAAGATATCATCAAGGTTACCGGGAATACCGTTATTGATGCCTTGCTATGGGTGAAGGAACGAATCGAAAGCGACACCGGATTACGAGCGGACCTGAAGGGCCAACTCCCTTACGGTACGGATCGGCCTTTGGTTCTGATCACCGGCCACCGCCGTGAGAGCTTCGGTGGTGGTTTTGAGCGCATCTGCCAGGCCATCGCCAAACTGGCCGGAGAACACCCGGACAAGGAATTTGTATACCCAGTGCATTTGAATCCTAACGTTCAGGAGCCGGTAAATCGCTTGCTAAAAGGCCACGGCAATGTCCACTTGATCCCACCGCAGGATTACCTGCCTTTTGTCTGGCTGATGATGAACGCGCGGCTGATTCTCACTGACTCTGGCGGCATCCAGGAAGAGGCGCCCTCATTAGGCAAGCCCGTTCTGGTAATGAGGGACACGACCGAACGCCCGGACGCGGTATCCGCGGGGACTGTCAAGCTGGTTGGTACGCAAAGTGAGAACATCTTCAACGAAGCGCACCGTCTGCTCACCGACGTAGACGCTTGGCAAACCATGAGCCGGGCCCATAACCCCTACGGCGACGGCACTACCGCCGCTCAAATAGCGGATCACATCAATCAGTCGTCTCTCTAACTATTTTGAATGTAAGAACGGTCCTCTTCATATAGAAAGGGCCACAATTCTCCGGCTTACAACAACCTCATTTACGAACTCTGCTCTAGGACAAGGAACACCGTATGAACTTCGACACTATCTGTGTAGTCGGCCTCGGCTATATCGGACTCCCCACCGCCACCATGTTCGCCTCTCGCCGCAAAAAAGTGATAGGAGTGGACGTTAATCAACATGCGGTGGACACGATCAACCGTGGTGAGATCCATATTGTGGAGCCAGAGCTGGATATTGCGGTTCATGCGGCGGTGAAAGAAGGTTATCTACGCGCAACTACTCGTCCCGAACCCGCGGATGCTTTTCTTGTGGCTGTGCCGACTCCGTTCAAAAAGGGCGCTGACGCGGGTAACATCCCGACACCGGACCTCAGCTATATTCAGGCCGCCGCGGATTCTATTGCTCCTGTTTTGAAAAAGGGGGACCTGGTTATTCTCGAATCAACGTCCCCGGTTGGTGCTACCGAACAAATGGCTGCCTGGCTGGCCGAAGCCCGCAGTGACCTGAGCTTCCCACAGCACTCAGGTGAAGAGTCTGATATCCGCGTCGCTCACTGTCCGGAGCGTGTACTGCCTGGAAGAGTGATGTATGAATTAATAGAGAATGACCGAATCATTGGTGGAATGACCGCGAGATGTAGCCAAGCTTCAGCGAAGCTGTACAAAACCTTCGTGCGGGGCGACTGCATAACTACAAATGTTCGAACTGCGGAGATGGCAAAGCTAACTGAAAATGCTTTTAGAGATGTCAATATTGCTTTCGCGAATGAGCTATCGATGATTTGTGATGAATTCGAAATAGATGTGTGGGAGCTTATAAAATTGGCAAATCGACACCCTAGGGTTAATATTTTACAGCCAGGGGCAGGAGTTGGTGGACACTGTATAGCTATCGATCCATGGTTTATTGTGAATGCGGCTCCTAAAATAAGTGAAATGATTCATACGGCTAGAAGGGTGAACGATAATAAGCCGTGGTGGGTAACTGACAAGATAAACAAAAAAATTAAAGATGACTTCAAAGAGTGCAAGAGAATTGTATGTATGGGGATATCTTTTAAAAAAGACATTGACGATATGAGAGAAAGCCCAGCGTTGGAAGTGGTTCAAAATCTTAAAGCAAAGCACAGCAGTAAAGTCTATGTTGTTGAGCCAAACATAGATAAAATAAAGATAAAAGGTTTGGGTTTGGATCCGATAGACATTGATGACATTAATGTAAATGAAGATTTTGTTGTTGTTTTAGTTGATCATACGGCGTTTAACCAATGGCTTTCTAAGGAAAAGCCAAAATATCTATTGAATTTTCGAGGCTAATTTAAAGGAACTGATTTGATCTCCACTAGAGTTATTCGATCTGGGGGTGGGTCCATTGCTATTAAATTAGCTGGAGCGGCACTCTCTTTTATTTCAACCGCCTTCCTATCGAGATCTTTAAGTGTTCAAGAGTTCGGGTTTTATTCAGTGGTTGTATCGACTATTACTTTTATTCTGATACCAACACAACTGGGGCTCCCAGTTTTAGTCATAAGGGAAGCTGCATCGGCCAAAGTAAATAACAATTACGAAAGAATCCATCACTTAATAATCTTCTGCCAAAGGATATTAATTCTTTTGGCTGCACTGCTTCTCTTGGCTTCATGTTTTGCTGCACTCTTTGATAAAAAAATAACTAGCTGGTTGGGGCAGCAGGATGTAATTATTATAATAATGGCTATTCTTGGAATGTCGTGGCTATCTATCGCCTCTGCTCAAATTAGGGGATATTCATATGTCTTGATAGGTCAGCTGCCGGATGTGGTTTTCCGTCCCTTATTTTTTGTTCTTATATGGGCGGGTGCCCTTGTTGTTTTGGATCAGCTTACCTACCACATTGCCTTCTTTGTTCTATTCCTCTCCTCGGCACTTTCATGCCTTTTGGCTAGAATAATGTTGGGTATGATTTCAAAAAGAAATAAGAATAGAGATAGACCTAAAAGACCGCGGGGGGGGTGGTGGCCTTATATTATGCCTCTTGCGATTCTTTCTGGTGCACAGGTCATTAATGGCCAGATAGATATAGTAATGATTGGATTATTTAGGCCTATAGAAGAGGTGGCAAATTATCGCATTTCGGTTCAGATGGCTGTTATGATTAGCTTCGGTCTACATGCCCTTACTGCAATGTCAGCCCCAATAATTACGACACTTTATAAAGAAGCAAACTTCTACGGCCTAAGAAAGTATGTTTTCCAGATTTCAATTATGAACCTAAGTATATCATTACCAATATTTATTATTTTTGTTGTTTGGGGGGAAAGCCTGATAGTCTCTTTTTTCGGAGGGGGGTATTCGGAGGCATTTACGCCTTTAGTGATCCTTGCCTTATCGCAATTGATCCATACAACTATAGGGCCAGTAACTACCTTAATGAATATGCTTGGTAATGAAAAGTGGTCAATGAAGGTTATTGTTTTTTCTTCAGTTTTAAATGTTGTATTAAATCTGGTGCTGGTGCCGCACTATGGCATGATAGGAGCAGCTATTTCTACAGCTGTTTCATTATCTCTTGCCAATGTGGCTCTTTGGGCTATGTTGAAAAAAATTAATGGGATTGATGCATCTATATTCTCAGCGATCGAATTAGGAAAGAGAAAGTCGTGAACGTACTGATAATTTGCGAACACTATAGTCCTAATCTTGGAGATCAACTTATATCCAAAGCGATGAGTGAGCTTTTTGGTAAGAGTTGTAACGTGATTAAGTTCGATTTATCCTTAAGAAGCGAAGATACTGAACATTCATTTGGCTTTTCATCTAAAACAGCCATCAGCAAAATTATAACCTCTTTGTTAAAAAGAGATTATTTGAGTCCATATATAGGGCATCTTATATGGGCGTGGAGATCAAAAAAGAACTATTACGCCAGCCTTGAAAAAAAAATAATTAAGTGTGACTTTGTGGTTATCGGTGGAGGCCAGATTATAACTGAGCATTTTTTTAGCTTTTCTCAAAAAATGAAAGTTATAAACGATTTATGTTTGAAGCATGGTCGCCCGTATGCAATTTTCTCATGTGGGGTTGGGGATAAATTTACGCATTGGGGGAGGTATATATATAAAAGGCTTTTTGAAAAGGCAAGTTATGTTTCCTTGAGGGACCCTATATCATTAGAAAGAGCACGTCGTTTTTTTAATATAAAAAGGAAAATAGAAATTGTTCCAGATAGTGCTTTTGGGTTGGGTCTTAAAAAAGAAGAGAAAAGTGGGTGTAATATTGGAATTGTAGTTCAGTGTAGGGAAGAGTTTAATGCGAAATTAGAGAAGAGCCAAAGGGTCACGCATGAAGAGTTCACAAATTTTTATGTGTGCTATATTGCCCATATGAGAGATGTCTTCAATGAGCAGAGTTTTTCTATATTTACTAATGGTGCACCTGCCGATCGTTTGGAGGCGAGAAATGTTTGGCTGGCAGCTAAGAAAAAATACCCAAACCTCGATATTGATTTATCAGAACCAGAAAACCTAGATCAACTAATTAACTTGTATATGTCTTGCAAAGCAGTCCTTTGTTCAAGAATGCATGCTGGAATTTTGTCTTATATACTAAATGTCCCCTTTGCTCAATTAGTGTGGGACAAAAAAATACGGGGTGTGTGGAAACAGCTTCGCTTAGACGGGGAATTAAATGACGCTCAAGTTATAAAAGAAAATAATAGTTTCAAAGATATCTCATATATACATCCAGAATGTTTAGAAGAAGAGAGGCGCTTATTACAGATTTCCTCGAAAAAATGTCTAAGCCTTATGAGGGATAGATAAAAGAGATGAAAATTCTTTTTCTTATGTCCCAATATCAGCTTCTTGGTGGAGCTGAGCGTCTACAGGTTGAACTTGCAGAAGAACTTGCTAGACAAGGAAAAAAGGTTGAAATTTTATCACTCTATAATCTAAAAGAGCATGCACAAGGGGGGCAGATTGATAGGGCGAAAAAGGCAGGAGTTAGATTTGAGTGCTTGAACTACACTCCTAACCCTGGCTGGATAAAATCTTTATCTATGATTTTTAAGTTGCGGAAAAAAATAAAAAATAATTACTATGAGGTGATAGAAACATCTTCCTTTTCAGTAAACTTGGTCTTGCTGATAGCGACTTTTTTCCTAAAGCAAAGAATTATTAATGGTGTTCATCAAGTATATATAAAGTCTGAACATAACTCCTTAAAACACAAAATATGGAAGGGTATGATTTCTATAAGGAAATCCATGAAGCATTACTGCGTTTCATATTTTGTAAAGAGTGCATGGGTGCGATTTATCGAAAAAGAAAGTGATGTTTGGGTTCTGTATAATTCTGTCAGCGATATAGAGGAAAAGCAAGAAATAATACCTTATTTTGGAAATAAGCCAGTCGCATTATATGTTGGCCGTATTGCTGAATATAAAGGTTTAAATTTTTTGTTTGATGCGTTAACGCCATTATTAGTGAATAATGAAATTAATTTGGTTTTCGTAGGCCATATAGATGAGTCTATAAGTGGCACAGCTCAGATGCTATCTTCCTTAAGAGAAAAAATAATCTCGTATGGCCTAGATGAAAAAGTTCAATTTTTAGGAAGAAGAACTGATATATACTCATTGATGCGTTCCGCTTCAGTTCTTGTTCATCCAACTAGAACAGAAGGGTTTGGCTTGGCCTTAGTTGAAGCCCTAAAGGTCGGCCTCCCTATTGTTTCCACAAATGTAGATGCTATTCCGGAAATATTGTCCGACACCAAATCGGTAATTGTAGACTATGGGAATCATTCTGCCTTTGCTGGGGGCGTAAGAAGTGTGTTGAATTTTTCGGAAAATGAATTGATGGATGTTAAGAGGAAAGGAAAAAAAAGGGCCCATATTTTCAGCATAGAAAATAGAGCGAAAGGATTCATAAAGCTGATTAATGAGGGCTGAAGGCATGGGTGAACTTTCTTTTCTGCCCCGTAATGAAAATTACAAGAAAAAATACCTTGCAGCTGGGCTAGGCATATTAATCCAAGTATGTTCTGTTTCTGTTCTTTCTTTCTTTGATAATGACATATCTACATTATATTCTTGGGTTGTTTTGTTTTGGGGAATGGCGGTTCTGATTCTGACTCTAAATATTGTTGTTCCTGGTATTCTTGTTAACTACATTAGATTTGGAGCTTTGCTACTTTTAGCGGCAGTTATTATTCGAATTTATGTTGATATCAACTTTCAAAAGTACCAAACAACGCCTGACGCGATACACTTTTATTCAATGATATCATCGGATAATGCGAAAAGGTCGCTGTTCGAAATTAGCTCGCTGTCCGTTGGAAGTCTCGCTATAAAAATATGGAGTATAGGGGGGTGGATCGTGGAATCAATAGGCTTGAATTTAAGCCCATCTCTCCCTATTATCATGAATTGTGCTGTTATGTCACTTTCGCTTTCACTACTTTTTTTTGTAAGTGATAATTTGAAACTGGATCGTAGAGTTTCCTTCTTTATTTTTTCATCTCTGTTTTTTGTTATTTATCTTTTCTCATCATTGATATTGAGAGGGGGGTTTGTGTTCATGGCCTCCAGTTTAGTGGTTGTTGGTGTCCACTGTTATTTCTTTTACGAAAAACAAAAGAGCTGGATTTTTCTGGTTGGATTGTTTTCTGTGGCAGCTTATTTTGCCTTCTATCTTCGCCCTCCGTTGATTTTTATCTATACTTATTTAGTCGCGTCAACAATTCTTTTTAGTTTAAGGCCAGGGCTCACATATGCAAAGGTTATATACTTCTTTCTATCTTTCTTATTGTTAGCATTTCTATCTTTCCATTTTTCTGTTTTCGAAAACGTTTCACAGGTAAGTGGTAGGTATCATGATGCATATACAGAGCTAGGTTCGAAATCTTCACAAATGGGCTCCCTCGGTAATGCTTTGCTTTTTCAACAACCAATTCTTATTCGAATTATTGTTGGGTCATTTACACTACTTTCGCCTATTCCTTTTTGGGCTAACCTAAAAATGGGGATAGAAGAATACCATCTGATAAGAGGAATCACTTCTTTATTCTTCATGATTACGTTTCCTTACTTTGTAAGGGGTGGATTGGGGTCTCTCAGGGAAGGAGGGGTTAATGGCCGGTTTTATCTCGTTGTGGCCTCAGCTTTTTTACTAGGGCTAATTTCGGTGTCTGCTACTTCTTTAGAACTAAGGCACCTCTTGCAATTTTCGCCATTTTATCTGGTTTGTGTTTTTATGTCTTTTTCAAGGCCGGATTTCGGGCGAAAATGGGTTTTTAAAATTTGGTATTTATCTGTTTTTTTTGCTCATCTTATGTGGCTCTTTCTTGTTTTCTATCGTTAATTGGATTCTTGCGATGAGGGTGCATTGTGTGTATAGAGTACATAAAAAGTGACTTATTTAGATATGCAGGAAAAGTTAATGCACTATGCTTTTTTGTACATTACATTAAAAATCCGGCCTTCAAATATTGCTTTTGGTTAAGGCTATGCAGAAGCAGCTCTCGTATTGTTAGGTTTTTTGCAGTTATTAGGCATAGAGCATTGTCTACCAAATATAATTTGCAAATTCCCAGAACGACAAATATAGGCTACGGTCTTTATATTGGCCACCATATGTGCGTGGCTATTAATTCTACTGCGATCATTGGTGACAATTGCAACTTAAGCCCATTCGTTACAATTGGGTCAAATTATGGGCGCGCAGCTAATATTGGTAATGGTGTTTATATTGGACCCAATGTAAGTATTGTTGAAAATGTTGATGTTGGTGATGGTTCGACAATTGCTGCAGGTTCAGTGGTTGTTACGAGTATACCACCTGGAGCAACAGTGGCTGGTGTGCCGGCTAAGGTTATCTCATGTTCTAATTCCTCCCGCTTCATTAGAAATCCTTGGATAGTAAGGGAAATGGGATGAAGTTTCTATATTTTGGTTCTAAGCCACCGCCAATTGGCGGGGTGACAGTTAGTATATATAATTACGCATCTGCGCTAAAAAAAAGGGGGCATGAAGTAAGCTACTTTAGCCCCAAATCGCTGCTAAGGAGATATGATATTTCCCATGGCCACTATTCTAAGCCATGGAAGCGCGCTTTGGCCGTAATTATAGGCAGGCTTCTTTCAAGAAAAGTTTTGTTCACGGTTCATGGTAAATATTTAGATACCGAGTCTATTTTAAATAGAATTGCAATTAAACTTTGCGATGGTGTTATCTTGCTTAATAAAAGCACTTACGATTATGTGGTCGACTACATGTCTAATAGGAAGTGCGTGGCCCTTCTGCCCTCTTTATTTCCTGAAGGTGATCATCCGCTTTCAAAAATAGGAAAAAAAATAACTCTAGAAAAAAATAGAAATTATAAGTATTTTTTGGTGTATGCCCAAAATCGTTACTTCCATAAAGGGAAAGAAATATATGGTATATCATTCGTATTGAACAGTCTTGGATTTTTTCCAGAGGATGTGAATTTGATTTTGGTTGATATTAGTAAGGAATATAGAGATGACGTTAAAAGTTTTAAAAATATTATTTACATTGATGAGGAGGTTGATTTCTCTTTCTTGTTGAATCAGGTGGACGTTTATTTGCGACCTACAGCAATGGATGGAGACTCTCTCGCGGTAAGAGAGGCTCTAACTATGAATGTTCCGGTGGTAGCCAGTGATGTTGTTCCAAGGCCAGAGGGGGTCTGCATATATAAATATGAAGATACGGAGTCATTTATCGAATGTATAAGAAAAGCCAGTATTAGTAGCGGGTCATCAGAATCTCAAAAAGGCAGAGTATCGATAGATGATTATATTGATTTTTGTGCGCGGCTGTAGATGGTATAAAGTATGCTGAATTATTTCAAAGAAAATCTCAACCAGTTACCGCTTCCGCTTGGTGTTATTTTGGCACATTTCCCATATGCTTATAGGCCTGGGATGGGCGCTATTTATAAAGAAAGAGTGTCGGAAATAGATAGTTTTAAATCGATGGATTTGGGTGAGAGAAAGAGGTTTATATTCGAGAGGGTGAAAGAAATCTCCTCTCATGCTTATAAGAAAGTTCCGTTCTACAACAGAGTCTATAAGGCTGCGGGGGTGCGGCCGGACAGATTTGACTCATTTGAAAATTTGTTTGATCTTCCTGTAATAAGCAAAGCCGACTTACAGGAAGTTGATATTGATGAGCGTTCATGTAAGACAGAAAATAAATATGTCGCTAATACTGGGGGGACTAGTGGTAATCCGTTGTCTTTTTATATTCAGCCATCAAGTATTGGGCACGAGTGGGCTCATATGCACGCTATATGGCGTGATCTTGGTTTTAGGCAAAACAACTTGAAGATGCTTTTGGCAGGCCGGGCCGTTATCAAAGGGTTGGCTCAGTATGATTCCATTAGGCATCACTTTGCTGTGAATATCTATAAAGGGTGGTCGGAAGTTTCGGATATAATATGTGATTTAATAAAGAGGTATCGAATTAATTATCTCCATGGTTATCCTTCCGCTATATTCGATCTCATTTTGTGGGCTAGTGAAAACCACAGGGAACTACTTTCAGTTTTAACTGACAACATTAAAGGACTGCTTCTTGGGTCAGAATACCCTTCGCCGGTGCTAAGAGGTAAGGTGGAGTCGCTCATAAATGCCCAGTCAATCTCTTGGTATGGTCATACGGAGCGAGCTGTTTTGGCTAGGGAATTGGTCGGGGCGCATGGCGTCTATTATCCGTTTCAAACTTATGGTTTTTGTGAGGCTCTGTCTTTTGAGGGGCAACATCATCTTTTGGGGACATCTTATTATAATTACGCCTCGCCTTTAATTAGGTATGATACTGGTGATCTTGTGGCCCCTGTTTTTTTAGGCGAACTTTTGGAGTCTTTCTCTGTTTCACGGGGGCGATCAGGGGAATATATATTTGACCGAAATGGAAATAAAGTGTTTCTTACCGCGCTTATTTTTGGGCGCCACCATTCGGCTTTCAATTTTTGTTCTAGTGTTCAAGTGTCGCAGCAGAGAAAGGGGGTGGCAAAAATTTTTGTTGTTTTGATAGGAAAAGATATAAGTATGACGGATGTTGTAAGGGGTTTTGATTTTAGTGATGTTTTAGTGGACTTTGATTTTTTTGTGGTCTCCGAACCTAAAAAAACAAAATCGGGAAAGGTTTCGTTACTGATTGATGAGCTGTGAGGCTTTTTTTATTTCTATTTTGACGAAAAGGCGTTGAAGGGAATTAGATGAAACAAATTCTTCAGGATATGGCCAAGGGCGGTACGGTAATTACGGATTCTCCTTCACCCTCAGTTGGCACGGGATCGGTACTTGTCTCGACAACGGCATCACTGATTTCCGCGGGCACCGAGCGGATGCTGGTTGATTTCGGCCGTGCCTCTTATCTGGATAAAGCCCGGCAACAGCCAGAGAAGGTCAAAATGGTTATTGAGAAGGTTCAGACCGATGGCCTTATGACAACGGTGGATGCCGTAAAATCCAAGCTGGCGCAGCCGCTTCCTCTGGGTTATTGCAATGTGGGGAGCATTTCCGAGGTTGGCAAGAAAGTTAACGACTTCAAAGTAGGGGACCGCGTGGTTTCCAATGGCCCCCATGCCGATATGGTCCGCGTAAGCAAAAACCTTTGCGCCAAAATTCCTGATGAAGTGAGTGATGAAGAAGCTTCTTTCACGGTTGTCGCCAGTATCGGTTTGCAGGGGATCAGATTGGCGCAACCTACTTTGGGCGAGGCCTTCGTAGTAACCGGCGTTGGTTTGATTGGGCTGTTGACCGTTCAGTTATTACGTGCACACGGCTGCCGCGTGCTTGCGATCGATTTTGATGACTCGAAACTTGCGTTGGCTGCTCAATTCGGTGCCGAGATTTGCAACCCAGGTAAAGGCCAAGACCCTGTTGCGGCGGGCATGGCGTTCAGTCGTGGTAATGGTGTGGATGGCGTTATTATTACTGCCTCGACGAAACAAAGTGATCCGGTTATTCAGGCGGCACGGATGAGCCGTAAGCGTGGCCGTATCGTCCTTGTCGGTGTCACTGGCCTGGAATTGAACCGCGCGGACTTCTATGAAAAGGAGCTTTCTTTCCAGGTATCCTGTTCCTATGGCCCCGGTCGTTACGATCCTTCCTATGAAGAGCAGGGTAACGATTACCCGCTGGGTTTTGTACGCTGGACGGAGCAGCGTAACTTCGAAGCCGTTTTGGATATGATGGCCAGTGGGCGGCTGGATGTTAAGCCGTTGATTACCCACCGGTTTGAATTCGAGGATGCACCCAAGGCCTATGACCTTCTGACTTCTGATAAGTCGGCGCTCGGCATCATTCTGAACTATTCCAGTGATGTCGAGAGCCGGAACATCCGCTCTGTAGCCCTTTCAGACGGTGGGGTTGTCGATCCGGCGAAGCCCGTTGTTGGTTTTATCGGGGCGGGCAATTACGCTTCTCGGATGTTGATCCCCGCCTTTAAAGAAGCTGGGGCCCAGTTGCACACCATCTCCACTTCTGGCGGCGTTAATGGTGTCATTCATGGTGAGAAAGCCGGGTTCGCTCATGCAACCACGGATACCCAGGGTATGCTGGACAACCCGGATATCAATACGGTAGCCATCGTAACCCGTCACAATTCCCACGCGAGTTTTGTCGCCTCGGCTCTGGATGCCGGTAAACATGTTTTTGTTGAGAAGCCCCTGGCGGTAAATCGGAAGGACCTTGAACTCGTTCAAGAGGCCTATGAACGTAAAGGTGCACAGGCGCCAATGTTAATGGTCGGGTTTAACCGCCGCTTTTCTCCTCAGATCCAGAAGATGAAATCTCTCTTGGAGCCGATCTCAGAGCCTAAATCCTTCATTATGACGATGAATGCAGGGGCTATTCCTGCTGATCACTGGACCCAAGATATTGAGGTGGGCGGTGGTCGGATCATTGGTGAGGCTTGTCATTTTATCGACCTGATGCGGTTTCTAGCGGGTTCGGAAATTGTTTCAGTACAGGCCCGCGGGATGGGCGAGGTACCAGGCATAGCTATTACTGAGGATAAGGCGGCGATCACCTTGGGCTTTGCTGATGGCTCTTTCGGTACTATCCACTATTTGGCCAACGGTGCGGCGAGCTTCCCTAAGGAGCGAGTTGAGGTGTTTGCCGCTGGAAAGGTTT
The DNA here is from genome assembly GCF_004360225.1 of Alcanivorax sp. 24. Taxonomy (GTDB): domain Bacteria; phylum Pseudomonadota; class Gammaproteobacteria; order Pseudomonadales; family Alcanivoracaceae; genus Alloalcanivorax; species Alloalcanivorax xiamenensis. The sequence continues at coordinate 61,505 of NZ_SNUA01000017.1, read as the reverse complement.
TGCAGCTGGACAACTTCCGCAAGCTGCGGGGCTTCGGTTGGGCGGGCTTTAAGAAGATGAATCTCTGGCGGCAGGATAAAGGCCAGAATGCCTGTGCGGCAGCCTTTTTGTCGGCGATTGAGACGGGTGGACCGGCCCCCATTGCCGTTAACGAGTTGTTTGAGGTCGCCGCAATTACTCTGGATGTGGTGGATCAACTAAGAAGCCAATGAACCCTCTCGCTCTTAAGATCATCACTGCCTGGAATCTGGGCACGATCAATATCGGTCGCGCTTTGTTTTATCGTCTTGGATTGCGCTTTGGTTGGAATCCGGTCAGGAAGATAGCGGCGGATCAGCCCGCGACACCGTTCTTCTTGCCTGTTGTGTCCCGGCGGATGGCCAGTGATCCGCCCGTACCCGATTTTGACATTGCGGAACTTTCTGCCTTTGGTCTGCCCGCCGACTATGATTTGTCGAATGGCGGGCCTGATTGGCACAGGAGCATCATTACCGGCGGTGCTGCTCCTCGCCTTCCATGGTGGCAAATACCCGACTTTGTCGATGGCCTTGGTGATATCAAAGGGGTCTGGGAAGCTTCCCGTTTCGATTGGGTGCTGATGTTTGCCCGCCAGGTGGCGGCGGGGGACGATGATGCCCTGGATAACCTGAACGTCTGGTTACGGAACTGGTGTGAGCAGAACCCCCCTTATATCGGTGCAAACTGGAAGTGTGGGCAGGAAGCGTCCATTCGGGTTATGCATCTGGCGATGGCCGCTCATATATTGAGGCAGATCAGTGGGCCTGCTTTTGGTTTGGTGGATCTACTTCGGGTCCACCTGAAGCGCATAGCGCCCACCATCCAATATGCGATTGCGCAGGATAACAACCACGGCACTTCGGAAGCTACGGCATTATTCATTGGGGGGAGTTGGCTGGCGGTTCTATTCGAAGAGGACATCGATGCTCGTCGCTGGAGGGCGATGGGTAGAAAGTGGCTGGAGAACCGAGCCAGGCGGCTGATCGAAAAGGATGGTTCATTTAGCCAGTACTCCTTGAACTATCACAGGGTCATGCTGGATAGCTATTCGATGGCGGAGATTTGGCGGCGTACTTTGAACCTTCCGGCATTTTCGAATGAATTGATTGACAAACTGACAGCCGCCACCGCATGGCTGGGGAACATGGTCTCTCCCGATAGTGGGGATACGCCGAATTTGGGGGCTAATGACGGTGCCCGTTTGCTTCCTTTGGCTGACACTGACTATCGAGATGTTCGGCCCTCCGTGCAGCTGGCTTCGGTATTGTTTGCAGGCGTGAGGGCTTACTCCACGCCGGGGGAATACGACACTCCACTGCACTGGTTGAAAGTGTCGTTACCTGATGAGTCTGTGAGCTACGCTGAATCACATCAGTATGATCATGGTGGCTATGTGGTGATGCGCCGGAGCAAGGTAATGGCACTGCTGCGCTACCCTCGTTTTCGTTTCCGCCCTGGCCAGTCGGATCTGCTCCATGTGGATTTCTGGCGGGGCGGGCTTAACCTGCTGCGTGATGGTGGCTCATACAGTTACAACTGTGATGAGCCGTGGCAAAGCTATTTTCCAGGTTCGGCCGCCCATAATACGGTTCAGTTCGACGGGCGCGATGCCATGCCAAGGCTCAGTCGTTTTCTGTTCGGGGCATGGCCGAAAGCGGAGAAAGTGCTTCCTCTGGAGGAAAGTGCTGGAGGTATTCGTGCGGGGGCGGGGTATAGCGACTGGAAAGGCGCCAATCATTACCGAATGGTGACCTTAACGGACCGCATTTTAACCGTTACCGATGAGATCCGTGGTTTTGAAAAGGCGGCAGTTTTACGTTGGCGGCTTGCACCTGGTGAATGGCATTGGAAGGATGAAGAGCCGAACGGTGGTTATCTGGAAGGGCATGGGTGCAGGTTACGTATTACTGCCAGCCAACCATTAGTGCGTTGTGAGTTGGTTGAAGGCTGGGAATCCCGGTATTACTCGCAAAAAACGCCTCTGCCCGTATTGGAGGTGGAAGTGGCCAAGGCCGGAAAGCTGATTACTGAGTTGAGTTTCTGATATGCACGTTTTGTATTTCCACCAACATTTCTCCACCCCCAAGGGTTCAACCGGCATTCGCTCCTACGAAATGGCACGACGGCTGATCAAGGCAGGTCATGACGTTACCATGGTTTGCGGCTCCTATGGTGGAGGCAATACCGGGCTCGAATCGCCATTCGCGCGCGGACGCCGGGAAGGTGTTGTTGATGGCATCAACATCATTGAGTTTAATCTGGCCTACTCCAATAGCGATGGCTTTCTTAAGCGCTCGTTGATGTTCCTGCTGTTTGCCTTGCGTAGCATCTGGGTGGCCATGACGAAGCAGTATGACGTGGTTTTTGCCACCACGACGCCGCTGACAGCGGGGATTCCAGGTATTTTCGCTCGTTGGTTGCGTGGTAAGGCTTTTGTTTTTGAAGTCCGGGACCTTTGGCCTGAATTGCCTAAAGCCATGGGCGTGATCAAGAATCCTGCCGTGTTATGGCTAATGTCCGTTCTGGAATGGTGTTCCTACCATTCCGCGCATCGTCTGATCGCGTTGGCGCCAGGAATGGCTGAAGGCATCATGAGTCGTGGCATCCCGGAGGATCGAATTGCGATGATCCCCAATGGGTGTGACTTCGATATCTTCGCGGATTCGGACAGTCCATGGCGGCCGGAAGGTGTTGGGTCGTCCGATTTTCTGGCTATTTTTACCGGAACACACGGTATGGCGAATGGCCTGGGGGCGGTTTTGGATGTCGCGGCAGAGCTGAAGTCGAGAGGGCGGGAGGATATCAAACTGGCACTGGTCGGGGACGGCAAGCTTAAGCCGGAACTGATGGCTCGCGCAAAACAGGATGACTTGACCAATGTGATCTTTCACGATCCAGTGGATAAGAAACGGTTGGCGGGATTGATGTCAGGGGCGGATGTGGGACTTCAAGTTCTGGCCAATGTCCCTGCTTTCTATTTCGGTACATCCCCCAATAAGTTCTTCGACTATATCTCGGCCGGTCTGCCGGTTCTCAATAACTATCCTGGATGGCTGGCTGAATTGTTGAACGATTCCGGCGCTGGTGTGGCGGTGCCACCCGATGATATGGGTGCGTTCGCGGATGCTTTGATTGATCTCGCCGACCATCGGGACCAGTTGTCGGCAATGTCGCAGGCCGCATCGGCTTTGGCCCATGAACGCTTTGATCGGAATATCTTGGGGGAACGTTTCGTCCAGTGGCTTGAGGAAACCTTCGTCACGAACCGGTCTCAACCGGTTAAGCGTACATTTGACTTCTTGGCCTCCGCGGCGGGGCTACTTGTACTTTCCCCCGTGCTGTTGGTTCTTGCGATCATGGTACGGTCGAAGCTCGGCTCTCCCATCCTGTTTACCCAGGAAAGGCCCGGTCTCGACGGAAAACCCTTCAAGATGATGAAGTTCCGCACCATGACGGATGAGCGGGACGAGGAGGGTGATCTGCTGCCTGATGAGGCGCGTTTGACCAGGTTCGGTGCTTTTCTGCGTTCCACGAGTCTGGATGAGTTACCCGAACTGATTAATGTCATTAAGGGCGATATGAGCCTGGTCGGGCCTCGTCCGCTGCTGATGGAGTACTTGCCCCTGTACTCCGAGCGCCAGTATCGCCGTCATGAAGTGCGTCCTGGTATTACCGGCTGGGCTCAGATCAATGGCCGGAATGCCTTGTCTTGGGATGAGAAGTTCGAGCTCGACGTTTGGTATGTCGAGAATCGCTCCCTGTGGCTGGATATCAAGATCCTGTTTCTCACCGTTTTGAAGGTGGTGAAGCGGGATGGGATTAGCCATGGCGGGGAGGCGACCATGCCGAAGTTTACGGGTAGCGGCGACAAGGCCGGGAAATAGCCATGAGACGACTAGCGATCCTAGGTGCTAGCGGGCACGGCAAGGTGGTGGCTGATGCCGCCTTATGCGCCGGTTGGGACGAGGTGTGCTTTTTTGATGATGCCTGGCCGGGCCTGGAACGTAATGATGAGTGGCCAGTGGTGGGCGACTTCGCCCGTATGTTGCGCCAAGAAGGTGCTGACTTTAATGCTGTGGTTGTGGGTATCGGGCGTAATGAAGTTCGCCTTGCCAAGATGGCGGCTCTCAAGGATGCGGGTGTTCCGCTGACCAGCGTTGTTCATCCTGCCTCCGTGGTGAGTCGTTACGCCTCTATTGGCGAGGGGTGCGTTATTTTTGGCGGGGCTATCGTCAATGTCCGCGCCGATCTTGGCGACGGCTGCATTATTAATACTGGTGCGACGGTGGATCACGATTGTCGCCTGGCTGAAGGCGTTCATATCAGCCCCGGAGCAAATCTTGCTGGCAATGTAACGGTTGGAGAGGGCTCCTGGATTGGTATCGGGGCCTGTGTTCGCCAGGGCGTTATCATTGGCCGGAATGTGATGGTGGGTGCCGGTGCGGCGGTGGTTTCGGATATCCCGAATGATGTGACTGTGGTGGGCGTGCCCGCCAAAGTGGTGGAGAGGGATTGAGTCAGGTTGCTCACCCGCCTCTAGCCCTGGAATCAGATGGGCTTGGCTTTTGAGGTGGACAGGGAAAACATCAAAAAGCAATTCGGAGTGGAAACAGGGAAGACGTCGCTGGGAACAGGGTTGACGTGCCTCAGGATGACCCCACGTGCCGCCTGTTGCCTTCGGCACGATAGACAACCAGCTATCTGTGGACAGCCTTCAATAAATATAGTAACGTACCTACATTGTGGTTTCGTGTAGGAGGTGACGCCATGACCATCACGACGTTATCCAGCCGGGAGCTTAATCAGGACGTTTCCCGTGCAAAGAAGGCGGCCAAGAGTGGTCCGGTGTTCATCACGGATCGCGGCAAGCCGGCTCATGTGCTGTTGAGTATTGAGGAATACCAGCGGTTGACAAAGCAACGCCGGAACATCTCTGATGCTCTGGCTATGCCAGACGTCGCGGACGTCGAGTTTGAACCGCCGCGTGTGACCATCGACACCCAGCCGGCTGATTTCTCATGATGTTCGTTCTGGACACCAACGTAGTGTCCGAACTGCGAAAGGTTCGGGTTGGTAAAGCTGACCCAAGCGTTGCGGCATGGACGGAAAGCGTCGATGCCGCCGAGCTTTTTGTCTCCGTCATTACCATCATGGAGTTGGAGCTTGGCGTGCTGTCGATTGAGCGCAAAGACGTCACCCAGGGGGCCGTGCTACGTTCGTGGCTGGAGCAACACGTGCTGCCGGAGTTCTCCGGGCGGACGTTGCCAGTCGATACCGCCGTGGCGCAAAGCTGCGCCCGGTTACACGTCCCCGACAAGCGCGGCGAGCGTGATGCACTCATTGCGGCAACGGCGCTTGTGCATGGTATGACGGTCGTTACTCGCAATGTGGCCGATTTTGAGCCGACAGGAGTGGCCATCCTCAACCCGTGGGAGGAGGGCATTGGAAGGTCGAAGACATGAAGAGGTTGCCGCCTAATCTTGCCCCGCCAAATCCATTGAGGCAAGAGGGATTGAGTCAATCTGGGGTTACGCCCGGCCAGTTGCCTCTGATGGGCATTAAAGGTGCTGACCAGAGGTGGTGGCTGGGTGCCGCGCTGGACGTAGAGGGCATGGCGCATTTGCTCTTGATGCTGGCCATATGGTCAGTGTATTGTGACGATTGATCTATGGGGGAGGCCAAATTCGGAACGAATCCTCCTGGCGGAAGCGTTGTGGGACAGCGTTGTCGCGGAGAATGCGGATATCCCTCTCTCGGAGTCTCAGAAAGATGAACTTGATCATCGGCTCTCCGCGCTCGAAATAGATCAGGATGAAGGTGGCTCATGGTCTGAGGTCAAAGCCAGGGTATTGTCAAAGAGCTGACCTCGTGGCTAGACCTCAAACGTTTCGCATTATGTGACTTTTTTTTGATATATATCGCGAAAGAATTGCGAGAGTATCATGGGGCGCTATAACTCCCTATCCAGTGTGATCGACGCCGCCGAGCGGGCCGGCAAGCTGAATTTACGCATGCAGGACATTCGCGTGGCCTTGCCCGAAGCCAGTTCGAGCGCGTTGCGGCAGGCGCTCTATCGGCAGCAGCAGCGTGGCCGGCTCGTCCGCTTGTCACGCGGCTCGGATCACTGGCTCATCGTGCCCTTGCAGTACGCTGCCGCTGGTGCTCCGCCGCCGGAAGCCTGGTTGGACCGCTACATGAGCAAAACGCTGGGCGTTCCCTACTATGTCGCGCTGCTGAGTGCCGCCGAGACCTTTGGCGCATCGCCCTACGCGGTGATGGTGATGCAGGTGATGGTGGCCGAACGTCGGCGTCCTATCACGGTCGGTCGCCACGAGGTAGTGTTTCACTCCCGTGCACGGATTGAAGACATGCCGACACGCTGGCACGAGACTCCGGACGGACGCTTCAGGGTGGGTACACCGGAACTGACCGCGCTGGAACTGGTCGAGAGAGTGTCACTGCTTGGTGGCATGGCCCGTGTTCGAGAGGTGCTGCGGGGACTGTGGGCCTCCTGCACTCCACAGGGGCTCTCCGAGGCGCTGGATGCCCTGCGGGAAGTCCCGACCGCGCAACGGCTCGGGGCCTTGCTTGCCTTGGATGGCCAGGACGCCCTCGGAGCGCGGGTCGCCGAATGGTTGGGCGACAAAGCGCCGCGTCTCATACCTCTGGAGCGTGGACAGACGCGGGATGTAGCCTCTGAAGTCGATACTTCCTTCAAGGTGCGGCTGACCTTTGATTCCGGGAGTGCCAATACATGATCCAGCACACCCACCTGACGGCTTGGCAGAGCCATGCGCCGTGGCCCAAGCGCAGTCAGATCGAGCAGGATCTGCGGCTTTCCCGTGGCGTGGGGCCATCTTTGCCGATCCAGTTCTAGGTGAACATCTGGCGATGCGCGGCGGCACGGTCCTGCACAAGGCGATGGAGGCCTTGGTCTGGTATCTGGATAAGGAAGGAACACACGTGGGGCGCGACGAGGCCAATGCTCTGCTTGATGCCAGACTGCGCAAGATGGCCTTTCGTCGAGACATGGACACGCTGTCGCGGCCGGGGTTGCCAACGTTCGACGTGGATGAGGGCGCCGCAATTGTGCGGGATGCTTATTTCAAGCATTTAGAGGTATAGCGTTCAGAGTTTGCGCCTGGAAAACGGGTTGAGTCAGTGAGGGGTTGTTGCTTCGCACCCCTTGTCTCCTGTGAGGGCGTTGCGAGAGAAGCGAGGCGGACCTGAATTCGGGGTCGCTGTGGGAAGATTGCCGGGCGGCGCTCCGCTGGCAAGCGAATTGCCAACGGCAGGGAAAATAATTCGCTGCCAAGGCAGCTCCCACAGCGGCTTCATTTAACGAATCTTTGGATAAATTATGCTGAATGGACCTTTTCCCCCCTGGCCTTCCTTTACCCAGGAGGAAGCGGAGGCAGTACAGCGTGTGCTGCTGTCCAACAAAGTGAACTACTGGACTGGCCAGGAGTGCCGCGAGTTCGAGAAGGAATTCGCTGCCTTTGCCGGCACGGAATACGCCATCGCCGTGGCCAATGGCACCGTGGCGCTGGATCTGGCGCTGCAGGGGCTGGGCATTGGGCCTGGCGATGAAGTGGTGGTGACGCCACGTACTTTCCTGGCCTCCGCAACCGCGGTGATCAATGCCGGGGCGACACCGGTATTTGCCGATGTGGATCCGGATACTCAGAACATCACCGCTGAAACCGTCGCCAAGGTGGTGACGCCGCGTACCAAAGCCGTTATCTGTGTGCACCTGGCCGGTTGGCCCAGCGATATGGGTGCCATGATGGCTCTGGCCGAAGAGCACGGCTTCTATGTTATTGAAGACTGCGCCCAGGCCCATGGTGCTACCTGGAAAGGGCGCCCGGTGGGTGGCCTGGGCCATGTGAGTTGCTGGTCCTTCTGCCAGGACAAGATCATGACCACCGGCGGGGAAGGCGGCATGGTTACCGTGAATGACCGCGACCTTTGGTCCCGCATGTGGAGCTTCAAAGACCATGGCAAGAGCTGGGATGCGGTATATGAGCGCGACCACCCACCTGGCTTCCGTTGGTTGCATGAGAGTGTGGGCACCAATTGGCGCATGATGGAAATGCAGGCGGCCATTGGGCGGATTCAACTAAAGCGCATGCCGGAGTGGACCCGCCAACGTCTGGCCCATTCCCAGGCGATCTGGCAAACCGCCGGTGACATCCCTGCTTTGCGTGTGCCGGAGATTCCCGCCGAAGCCGGGCATGCCGGTTACAAATGCTATGTGTTTGTGCGGCCGGAGAAACTGGCCTCAGGCTGGGACCGGGACCGCATCATGAATGAGATAGTTGCTCGTGGGGTGCCTTGTTTCTCCGGTTCTTGCTCGGAAGTCTATTTGGAGAAGTGCTTCCAGGACCTCGATCTGGCGCCGCGGGAACGTTTGCCGGTAGCGAAGGCGCTGGGGGAGACCAGCTTGATGTTCCTGGTGCATCCCACTCTGGAGCAGGCGCATATCGATAAGACTTGCGAGACGCTTCGGGCGGTGATGGCGGAAGCTTCGGCTTAGAGGCCGTTCGCCAGCAGGCTGGTTCCCACGGACCATGCCACGAAGCCGCTGTGGGAGCCTGCCCGCAGGCGAATGTGCCAACGCCGTACGGCCTGTTTGGAACATTCGGATGACAGGGCAAGGGGCCCGTGGGCTGACCGCTGCTTCCCAGGCGAGGGGTAGGTTGACAGCCTGAAGCGGGGCGGTGAAGATGCCGTTAATCCGTTGATTTTCTAATCTTTTCGAGTGCAAGTCATGCAAGCTCGTAGGGGACGGTTTAACAGCAAGCGAAGAATCCGCTCGTTGGAAGAACTGGAGGGAATGGATCTAGTGTCTCTGAGCGATAGGGTGGTCTATTGCGGTAACCCTGTGCACAAGAGGAACCCAGGCGATTTCGGCTTAAGCCCGCCTGCTGGCCCGCGGCCCGGCAAGTCATTGTGTGATACAGCGGCTCTCTTCGAAAAGGCCGTGGCTGGCGAGTTATTGAAGGAAGGTGTCAGGCGCGGTTTGGTAAGCCTGCAGTCCAATAATGGTTGGCCCCAAAATATTTGGGCCGTTGCCGACGATGGCGTAGCGCTGGAGGCGCAATTGGAAAATCGGGAGACTGGAGCCTATCACGGATACCCCATGCCGCCGACGGACCCTTTTGCCGAGCTTGTGATGATGGAATGGGAGGCTCGGCGATAATGACCAACAAGTGCCTGAAATTGGGCTTTCAATGGGAAGCCGCGGGTAATGATAGTGCTGAGTCGTATCACACCATGGCGCGATTGTCGTTAGCCGTTAATGGTTACTCCCTGACACGTAATGAAGACAGCTGGTCGCGCACGGTTAAGGACGATGTGCTGGTGTCGTTGTACCCGTTGGCCCTCTGGTTTGCTTCTTCATGGTGGCGTTTGCTGCATGAACCGCACCCGGGTAAGGGGGTGCGCCCGTCGGTGTCCTGGCGTATGGCGCATGAGTTGGCTGCCGCTAATCAGGGTTATGTGTGGCCTACGGTCATGTTTGCGGCGGATGGTGAAGGTATACACGTTTGGTCTTCACCATCGGGTGATGATACTGAGCAATCGATTCGGTATCTGAATGGTTCGCGCTTTCCTTCTTTTGTGCCAATGGCTGATTTTCGTAAGGAAATTTCGGCTTTTATCGATGCGGTGCTGAGCCGGTTACGTGATTGTGGCTGTACCGATACCGAGCTTGCAACGCTTTGGATGCATGTCAGGGACGAACTCGCTGATCCGGAGATTGCGCGGTTACGCATCTTTGAGGCCATGATGGGTTATGACCCGGAAGAATGCCCCCAACAGCTCTTGCAAACGATGGTCCGTATGGCGGATGAGGTGGGTGAGGAGTCCTTGTCCGAGTTGATATCCGCTTTGGCAAGGGGCAAGGAATTCGACTCGCGCCAGGAGAAGGAGATCGAACTCTTCTCTTTATTAAAGGGAATGGAAGGCAGTCCGAATATTCCTGAGTTTGTGGCCCCAAACGCTGTCGGAGAGAGTCATGCACCCTGGATGCCAGCGGTTCAGGATGCGAGAAGCATGCGGGATTATTTTGGATGGGACTTGGAGCCACTGTCCAACGAGAAACTGTTTTCTGCTTTGGGTATTAGCGCTAAAGCCGTTGAAGGTTACACGCCGGAAAACACATCAAAGGTATCGGTGGCGATCCCGCAGCGTCAGGGCGTAATGCGTTTCATGCCGCGTAAGAGGCATCCCGTGGCCCGACGCTTTGAATACGCTCGCTTTCTCGCGGACTGTATGTTCCAACAACGCGGAGACGGGTGGCTCGTCTCTTCGGATCTGAGCACGTTTCGGCAAAAGTATCAGCGCGCTTTTGCCGCGGAACTGTTATGCCCAATCGAGGGGGCAAAAGCGTTTATGCAGGACGATTACTCAGAGTCGTCCGTTGAGGATGCGGCGGAGTACTTCGACGTCAGCACAACCACGGTTACCAACTTGCTGGCAAATAACCATCTTATTGAAACGGATGATTTTTCCGATGGTAACGGCGCCTGGCCTTACCGCCCTACGGTAACGCTTGCATAGCCCGGTGTTTTCAGCTTGGAGGGCTGGTTCCCACGGGCCATGCCACGAAGCCGCTGTGGGAGCCTGCCCGCGGGCGAATGTACCAACGCCGGGCAAAGGATTCGCCAGCAGGGCTGGCTTAAATACGCCTGTACGGGAATTGTTTAACGACGTTAAATGGCCGTCAAAATGTGAACTATTCAGTCCGTTCCATACCGGGCCGCGTGTTAGTTTGAACACTTGCCGGGTACACGGGGTATCCCACATTGATTGGTCAGGCTGTAGCAGGGGGCTGCGGCGTGCTCATAATGGACTGTGAGGTAGCATGCTTGAAACGGTTTCCACTCCCACCCGCTCGACCCCCTTCTCCCCGCCGATGATCTTCTCTGGCCTTTTGGCCGCCTTTCTCGCTTTTCTGATCGCTTTTCACCCTGCGTATTATGTGTTGCCGCTGACGGCCGCGGTGTTGGTTCTGGGTAGTCTGGCCTTGGCGGCAAGACGTTCCTTGTGGCGGCCTCTCGATCGGGAGGACGGGTATTGCCTCGCTGTTCTGGCGTTGTTTACCGCGCTTTGGTGTCTCGATGTCGCCCGCACAGGTAAATGGCCGGTGGGCGAGGAGAACCAGGGGCTGTATTTACCGTTATGGCCTTTGGTTGCCGCTGTGGTGTGGCTGGGTTGGCGTCGCTGGCCTCCGGCGGTTTCCGCTCTTTGGTATGGGGTGGCGGCAGGTAGCCTGATTGCTGGCGGGATCGCTGCCTACGAGCGTTGGGGGCTGGGTTTGGGCCGTGCCAGCAACGGCATTAACGCTATTCCGTTCGGTAATCTCTCCCTGCTGCTGGCGACGTTGACCATGGTGGCGTTCCTGGCTCGGCGGGGCCGTGTCCGCAATGCCCGGGAGTGGCTGATTCGCGGTTTTTTCCTGCTCGCCGTGGTGGCGGGGTTGGCGGCGTCGGTTTTGTCCGGCACTCGCGGTAGCTGGATCGTTTTTCCGGTGCTGCTCTGGTTGCTGTATGTGGCTTTCTGGGACTCGTTACCGGCCCGGAAAGTGGTGCCGGTGGTGGTGGCGTTGGCCGTTGTTGTTATCGGCGCCTCTCTGGTCCCCAAGGCCGGCGTTCAGGAGCGGGTTGCCGAGGCTGTGGAAAACCTGGAAGAGTACGCGGAAGGGGACACCTATTCCTCTGTCGGGGTGCGGCTGGAGATGTGGCGTGCCGGGGCGCGGCTCTTCAGCGAGAAGCCTGTTCTGGGTTGGGGAGAAGGGCGACTTGAAGATCAGCGGGACCAGTGGGTGGCGAAAGGTCTCTATAACCGGGGTATCAGCCGTTACGACCAACTGCACAACGATCTGATCGATACCGCCGCTCGCCGTGGCCTGGTGGGGCTGATTTCCCTTTTATTGCTCTATGGCGTCCCCATCGTGTTATTCGCCAGGCATTTACGGCGACGCAAGGATATTCAGGGCCGGGCCCTGGCCGTGTCGGGTTTGATCGTGGTGGTGGCATTCATCGGCTTCGGGCTGACGCAGTCCCTGTTGCGGGATGTGCGTGGGCTGTCCGGCTTTCTCGGGATGCTGACGGCGTGCTGGTGTTTGTTGAAGGCGACGCCGGGGGGTGGGGGAAAAGGGGTTCAGGCCTGAGTGCGGAGCCGCTGTGGGAAGATTGCCGGGCGGCGCTCTGCTGGAAAGCGAATTGTTAACGGCAGGGGAAATAATTCGCTGCCAAGGCAGCTCCCACAGCGGCTTCGTTACATAATCCGTGGGAGATTCCATGGTGCCCCGCACCCCTTAAAAGAGCTTTGCGGGGCAATATTCTTGTTGCTGTTTCATCAGGGCGAAGGCGGTGCGGGCGATCTTCCGGGCCAGGATGACCAAGGCTTGCGTGGTGTGCAGTCCCCGGTCCCGATAGCGCCGATAGAAGGCGGGCCAGACCGGATGTCGAGAGGCGCTCATGGCGGCACAATGCAGCAGTCGCCTGACCTCCGTATCCCCTTGCTTGGTCAGCTTACGCTTGCCTCTGAGTTTGCCGGAGTCACGAACCCGGACATCCAGCCCCAGGAAGGCCACGAAGGCATCGCTATTCTTGAAGTCCCCTCTCAGGAAGGCCATGACCAAGGCAGTGGCGGTGATCTCACCGACCCCGTTGATCGCGTCGCATCGCTGGACCTGAGCCTGAAAGCCCTAACGGACCGTCGTTGAAGTTGTTGAATCTGGTGGACCGTAAGGGCATTGAGGTGTTGGCATAGGTCGATACCGCTGCCCGCCGTGGTCTGGTGGGGCTGGTTTCGTTATTGCTGCTGTATGGCGTGCCGCTCGTCCTGTTTGCTACACACTTGCGACGTCGTAAGGATATTCAGGGCCAGGCGCAGGCCTTGTCCGGGGGGATCGTGATGGTGGCGTTCATCGGCTTCGGGTTGACGCAGTACCTGTTGCGGGATGTGCGCGGGTTATCCGGCTTTGTGGCGTAATCCGTGGGCGCCTGTTGTCGTCCGTGGGGCGTGGCTATATCATGCGTGCGTTATTTTCCGCGGACTTATGTGCTTCAGGCGTGTTGTAAGGGACTATCATGCATCCTGTTCTTGCCAAGACCTTTGGTGGTCTTAATCTCCAGTACTATTTCCGTCATTTCGTATTCGCTCTGATCTTTCCCGCCATCTATATCTTCATGACGATGGAGACGGGCAGGCCGATCACCCTGGCGGTGGTGGCGGTCTGTGTGGTCAATACCCTGCTGTATCCGTATGCCCGTTTCGTTTACGAGAGCGTGGTGGGGTTCATCTTCGGCGACAACGTGTTCCTGGTGAACGCCTTCCTGCTGCTGTTCTTCAAGCTGGTCACCATGATGTTCTGCTGGTTTCTGGCGATTTTCATTGCGCCCATCGGTTTGATTTATCTGTATATCCACCACAGTCGGAACGGCTGATCCCTTGTGGGGCAAGCTTGTTGGCAAGCGAATGAAAGAAATTTCGCCTGCAGGGCAGGCTCCTGCAGCGGGGTTGACAGGCCGATGCGGGAGCCTCCCTGGTGGCGACCGAAGCGGTCAGAACTTCGCCTGCCCGGGCAGCCACAGCACCAGTTGCGGGAACAGGGAAATCAATACCACGACCACCAGCATCACTGCCACGAAGGGCAGGGCGCCGCGCAGGATGTGGCCCCATTGCATGCCCGGCGGCGCCACGCCTTTGAAATAGAACAGGCTGCCGCCCACCGGCGGGGTCAGGAAGGCGGTCTGCAGCATCACCGCCACGCAGGTGATCACCCACAGCGGGTCCAGATCGTATTGCCGGATCAGCGGCAGGAAGATCGGGAACAGGATCAGCACGATGGCGATCCAGTCGATGAAGGCGCCGAGGACGAAGGTGAGCAGCATGATCACCATGTACACGCCCCATTTATTCAGGTTCAGATGGCTGACGAAATCGACGATGATCTGGTCGCCGTCCATGCTGTGGAACAGGGCGGTGAAGCACACCGCGCCGACGATGGTGACCATCGCCATGGCGGTGATCTTGGCGGTTTCCTGCACCGATTCCTTGAGCATGGTGAGGCTGAAGCGGCCGTAGGCGACGGTCATCAGCAGGGCGACAAAGGCGCCGACGCCGGAGGCTTCGGTGGGGGTGGCCCAGCCGGAAAAGATCGAGCCGAGCACCGCCGCCACCAGAATCACCGGCGGCACCAGATTGACCAGCGCGCCGCTGATGCGTTTGGCAATCGGCATGGCGGCGGCTTCTTCCGCGCTGAGCGCGGGGCCCCGTTCCGGGTAGCGCCAGCACAGCCCCAGCACGTACAACACGTAGCACAGTGACAACAGCAGCCCTGGCACGATAGCGGCCAGGAACAGCTTGCCCACCGACAGCTCCGCTTCATTGCCCATGACGATCAGCATGATGCTGGGCGGGATCAGTACGCCAAGGGTGCCGCCGGCGGTGATCACCCCGGCGGAGATCTCCTTGCGGTAGCCGTATTTTTCCAGCACCGGGGCGGCCAGCAGACCCATGGTCACCACCGAGGCACCGACGATGCCGGTGGTGGCGGCGAAGATGGTGGAGACCACGATCACCGCCACGGCCAGACCGCCGCGCACCGGGCCCAGCAGGTAGCGCAGGGATTCGAACAGACCTTCCGCCACCGCCGATCGCGACAGGAAGTTGGCCATCAGGGTGAACAGCGGGATCGCCACCAGGGTGTAGTTGTTCATGGTGGAGAACACGGCGCTGACAAAAATGTCGATGATGCCGGTGCCCCAACTGGTGAGGCCGAACAGCATGGCGATGCCGCCGAACACGAAGGCGATCGGGTGGCCGCTGGCGATGCCCAGCAGCAGCGCGGCGAACATGCCGGCGATGATCCAGACTTCATTCATGTTGCGCCTCCGGTTGGTCGCCGCCTTCGATCAGTACCAGAAGGTGTTTGAGGGTTTCCGAGAGGCCTTGTAGCGCCAGCAGGGTAAAGCAGACCGGGATCACTGCTTTGAATGGATACAGCGGCGGTGCGAAGGCGGTGTTGCTGGTTTCACCCATGGACCAGGAATACTCGGTGAAGCCGATGCCGTGGACCGCCACGGTGATCACGAACGGGAAGAACAGCACCAGGTAGCTGACGATGCTGAGCAGCGCTTGCGCGCGCCGGCCAAGGTGGGTGTAGAGCAGGTCCACGGAGACGATGCTGCGATGCAGCAGGGCGTAGGCGGCGACGATCATGAAGTGAAAGCCGAACAGCATGGTGATGGTCTCGAAGGCCCAGATGCCGGGGGCGTTGAAGACCCGGCGGCTGACCACTTCGAACACGGTGACCAGCATCATCGCCAGCACCGACCAGGCGCCGATGCGGCCGACCCAGTCGCTGATGCCGTCGAGAATACGGGTGAGGTGGCGTAAGGCCTGCATGATCAATCCAGCCGGTAGCCGTTGAGGTCATTGGTGCCGAAGCTCCAGGGGCCCTGCATGCGGCGGTAGGGCGCGTAGGCTTTGAGGTAGGCTTGCTGGCTTTCCAGCACTTCCTGGAAGTCCGGGTTCTTGGCGGCGATGTCGCGTACCGCCTTGTTGACGATGCCTTCGATGGTTTTCAGGTCCTGGTCCGGCATCTGGTTTACTTCGATGCCGTATTCGTCCTCGAAGCGCTGCGCGGCGACGCCATCGTCGTAATTGCGGTTGGCGGTGGAGCGCGCCATGATCGCTTCGCTGGCGGTGGCGATGATGTTTTGCAGGTCCTCGGGCAGTTCGTTCCAGGCGTCCTTATTAATGGCGATGCCGTAGACCGCCGCGCTCTGGTGCCAGCCCGGGGTGGACCAGTATTTGGTGACGTCCTGCAGGTGCAGGATTTCGTCGGAGTCCGGGCCGCCCACTTCGCCGGCGTCCACCACGCCCCGTTGCAATGCTTCGTAAACGTCATAGACACCGATGGACACCGGTGACGCGCCCAGTTCGGTCATCACCCGGGTCTGGATCAGGCCGGCGATACGCACTTTCAGCCCTTTGTAGTCTTCCAGTCCGCGGATCGGCACGTTGGAGCGGATGCCGGATTCGGTGCCCAGGGTGGTGATCGGGAAGTAGACGGTGTTGAACTGGCCGTAGATGCGGTTGTACTGCTCCAGGCCGCCGGCGGCGTAGATCCACTGGAAGAAATCAAAGCCGCTGAAGCCCATTACGTGAGAGCCAAGCAGGTCGAAGGCGGTATTCTTGCCGGACCAGTAGTTGGGCCAGTCGCCGCCGGCCTGCACGGTGCCCTTGCTGACCGTGTCGAGCACTTGGGTGGGGCTGACCAGCTGGCCCTGCGAATACCGTTTGATTTTCAGGCGGCCATTGCTGAGTTCGTCCACCAGATTAACGAACTCCTGTTCGTATTCACCGGAGCTGGAGGTGTCGCTCCAGGTGCTGACCATTTTCCAGTTGAAGGTTTCCTGGGACTTTTCGGCGCTTTTCTCGGTGTCGGCGCCGGGGGCGTTACCGGCTTCGCCGGAACAGCCGGAAAGGGTGAACAGGGTGATCGCGGTGATGGCGGCCAGTGTTGTTTTGATCGGACTCATGGAACACTCCTGGATTCGTTGTTTTAGGAATGGCGTTGGTTGATTCGCTTTGTTCTGCCTACGAAGTCGCTGTGGGAAGAGGCCCGGGCGGCGCTCTGCTTGGCCGCGAATTGTTTTCCCCGCCCGTTGGTAATTCGCTTGCCAGCAAGCTTCCCACAGCGGCTTCGTGGCGCGATCCGTGGGAGACCAGCTTGCTGGCGAATACGGCCTCCGCCGTTGCCCCATTCGCTTGCCAGCAAGCTTCCCGCAGCGGCTCCGTAGCACGATCTGCGGGAGACCAGCTTGCTGGCGAATACGGCCTTCGGGGTTGCCCCATTCGCTTGCCAGCAAGCTTCCCACGGCGGCTTCGTGGCACGATCTGTGGGAGACCAGCTTGCTGGCGAATACGGCGTTCGGGGTTGCCCCATTCGCTTGCCAGCAAGCTTCCCACAGCGGCTTCGTGGCACGATCTGTGGGAGACCAGCTTGCTGGCGAATACGGCCTCCGCCGTTGCCCCATTCGCTTGCCAGCAAGCTTCCCACAGCGGCTTTGTGGCACGATCTGTGGGAGACCAGCTTGCTGGCGAATACGGCCTCCGGCGTTGCCCCATTCGCTTGCCAGCAAGCTTCCCACAGCGGCTTCGTGGCACGATCCGTGGGAGACCAGCTTGCTGGCGAATACGGCCTTCGGGGTTGCCCCATTCGCTTGCCAGCAAGCTTCCCACAGCGGCTTCGTGGCACGATCCGTGGGAGACCAGCTTGCTGGCGAATACGGCCTTCGGGGTTGCCCCATTCGCTTGCCAGCAAGCTTCCCGCAGCGGCTTTGTGGCACGATCCGTGGGAGACCAGCTCGCTGGCGAATACGGCCTTCGGGGTTGCCCCATTCGCTTGCCAGCAAGCTTCCCGCGGCGGCTTCGTAGCACGATCCGTGGGAGACCAGCTTGCTGGCGAATACGGCCTCCGGCGTTGCCCCATTCGCTTGCCAGCAAGCTTCCCACGGCGGCTTCGTAGCACGATCCGTGGGAGACCAGCTTGCTGGCGAATACGGCCTCCGGCGTTGCCCCATTCGCTTGCCAGCAAGCTTCCCACAGCGGCTTCGTGGCACGATCCGTGGGAGACCAGCTTGCTGGCGAATTCCGGCCTTCGGCGTTGCCCCATTCGCTTGCAGGGGGCGATCAGCACGTGGGCACCCACCGCAATAAGCAGACACCGCTGTCCTCATCGTGCTGGAAGTGCGCCTGCACGAGCTGGCCGCATTGAATCTTCTCCACGTCTTCGCCGAAGGCGTTGCCGAGCAGCCGCAAACCGTTTTCCAGCTCGGCGACGACAATGGCGTAGGGCAAGTGGTCCTTGAACCAGGGGTGCGGCGCGCGGTACACCACGGAGTAGGTGTAGACCACCGCCTGATCCGGCATCACCGGCCAGTGGAAGCGATCACCGTGGCACTGTTTGCACAGATCCCGGGGCGGCCATTGCCGTTGACCGCAGGCGTCGCACTGCTGCACCCGCAGCTGATTGTCTTTCAGGCCCTGAAAGTGCATTTGATAAAGCGGGTCGTTGACGTCGGGCAGGGGGCGTTGAACGGGGTTACCCATGGTGTCCTCGTTGGGTCCTGTGAACATTAGTTATGCAGGATGGCGATGGCGCCGTCGCCGAAATCGCCGTAGCCAGTGACCAGGCCAAGGTGAGCGCCGGCCACCTGGGCCTGGCCGGCGTCGCCGCGCAGCTGACGCACCGCCTCCACCACGTGGTTCATGCCGGAGATATGCGCCTGGGAGAGCAGCCCGCCGTGGGTGTTCAGTGGTAGTTCTCCACCCAGGGCGATGCGGCCGTTGGCGACGAAGTCCGGTGCTTCACCACGCTGGCAGAAGCCGATTTCCTCCAACTGCCGCAGTACGATGAAGGTGAAGCAGTCGTAGATCTCGGCGAAATCCAGCTCGTCCAGGTGGATGCCGGCGATGTCCAGCGCCCGTGGTGCCGCCTTGCCGATACCCATGCCGAGAATGTCCGGGCGGTTGCTGAGGTCGTCCGGCGAGTCCGGATGGCCTTCGGCGGTGGCCGCCACGTACACCGGCGGTTTGCCACCGGCGTGGCGCGCGGCGTCGGCGCGGGTCACCAGGATGGCGGCGGCGCCGTCGGTTTCCAGGCACACGTCGAGCAGTTTGAACGGCGTCACCAGCATCGGAGAGGCGTCGTAGTCTTCCCGGCTCATGGGGCGATCGCGGAACCAGGCGCGTGGATTGAGATGGGCGTGATGGCGGGTGTTCAAGGCCACCGTGGCCATGCCTTCGCGGCTGGCGTTGGTTTCATGGAACCAGCGGTTGGCGTGCAGGCTGTACCACTGCATCGGCGCGATCATGCCGTAGGGGTATTCCAGGTTGCGGCGGATGTCATCGCCGGGCCAGACCACCCGGGGACCGGAGTCGGTGGCGCCCAGGCGCATGCTGCTGTAGGCGTTGCGGCCAGCGCTGACCAGCACGCGTTCGGCGATGCCCGAGGCCACCGCGTGGCAGGCGAGGTGCAGCCCGGCCACCGGGCTGGCGCCGCCGATCTTGATGTGGGCGTGGAATTTCAGGTCGGTGATGCCGAGGCTGGCGACGAAGTCTTCGTTGGTGCCCACTCGCGAGGTCATTACCAGGCCGTCCACGGCGCCGCTTTCGATGCCGGCGTCGGCGCAGGCTTTCAGCGAGGCTTCCATCAGCAGTTGCAGGCCGCTCTTGTCGGTGCCCCGGGTGTATTCGGTTTCGCCGATGCCGGCGATGGCGGCGGTGTCCGGTTGATAGCCACTCATGAGGCGGCCCCGGTGTTCAGTCCCAGTTTGCGGATCGCCAGGGTGCGCAGGGCCGGCTTGTCGAACTTGCCGGTGAGCGTGATCGGCCATTCTTCCCGCGTTACCGGTACCAGGTGTTTGGGGATTTTGAAGCCGGCGATGCGTTCCTTGCAGAAGGTTTTCAGGGTTTCCAGTTCCAGTTCCTTGCCGGGGTGGGTTTCCACCACCGCGGTCACCGCTTCACCCCAGCGGTCGTCGGGGACGCCGACCACTTGCACGGTGGCGATGTGCGGGTGCTGTTCCAGGAACATTTCCACTTCCCGCTGGGACACGTTCTCGCCGCCGGTTTTCACCATCTGCTTGAACCTGCCCCGGTAATACACGTTGCCGGCGGCGTCTTTCCAACCATAGTCGCCGGTGTGGAAGAAGCCTTCGTCGTCCATGCTCCCGGCGGTTTGCTTTGGCATCTTGTAGTAGCCGAGAAACAGCGACCAGCCGCGCACGCAGATTTCTCCGGGCTCGTCGGCGCCGCATTCGCGGCCGGTTTCCGGGTGCACAATTTTTACTTCACAACCGGGGAAGGGGCGGCCGTTGCTGTTCTTGCGCACGACTTCGTCGTTTTCTTCCGGCGGCACCGCCACCGAGGTGCCTTCGGTAAAACCGTAGTGGTGGGTGACGGAAGTATGGCCAAAGCCCAGCTCACGGACTTTGTCGTACCACTCGGGGCCGCAGGCCAGCATGATGCGGTCGACCTTGCTGACGTCGGTATCGGCGAAGTCCGGGTGCGCCGACATGGCGCGGTAGTGAGTATCGAAGCCGCCCATGCAGGTGATGCCTTCCTCGCGGATCAGCTTCAGAGCGTGGCCGGCTTCGAAGTAGTCCATCAGCACTGTGGTGGCGCCGAACAGGGCGTTGCCCAGGGTGGTGTAGATGCAGCCGCCGACGTGGTAGAAGGGCGACATGCCGAGCTGGCGGTCGCCGGGTTGCAGGCGGAAGGTGGACTGGTAAAGGTGCCCGGCGATGGCGACGTTGCTGCCGTGGCTGCGCAGTGCTGGTTTTGGAAAGGCGGTGCTGCCGGAGGTGAACAGAATATAGGAGGGCGCGCTGGGCGAGAGCCGGGCGAACCAGGCTTCCACTTCCGCTGGCCGCACATGGGCGCCGGAACGCATCACGTCGTTGAAGTCGAAACAGCCGTCGTGGGTGCTGCCCGCCGGGCTCAGCGTTACCACGGTTTTCAGATGGGGGAAGCGTTGGCTGTGCAGGAAACCCGGCGCGGCGCCGACCCGTTCCGGCAGCAGTTCGGAGAACAGGGCCAGGTAGTCCACGTCGCGGAACTCATCCATGGTCACCAGCGCCTTGACGTCGGCGCAGCGCAGAACGTGTTCCAGTTCCTGGCGGCGGAATGTCACGTTGATCGGTACGATCACCGCCCCCAGCAGGGTGATGGCGTAGGATAGATAGAACCATTCCGGCCGGCCGCCGATCAGCGTGGCCACGTGATCGCCGGGCCCGATGCCCAGATTGCTCAGCCCCTTGGCCAGCGCGCAGGCCCTCTGGTACTGCTTGGCGAAGGTGATCGACTCTCCGTGATAACGCAGCGCGACGCCGTCCGGCCATTGCTCGGCCGCGTTCCGGGCTACCTCGGGAATGGTTTTGTTCAACAGAGACGGCTCGCTGGCCATGATCGGTTCTCCTTGTTGGCGGGGAGGGGCTGGCTCGACTGACCGGTCAGCCTAGAACGGGCGACACTCCTGTTCTTGCGTCAACTGGCTAGACGTTGTTGTGGGAAGCTTGCTGGCAAGCGAATTCTTTTACCCCCAAACCGGTACAACAATTCGCTTGCCAGCAAGCTTCCCACAGTGGCTTTGTGGTGCGGCTTTCCGTGGGAGCGGGCTTGCCAGCGAATACGGCGTTCGGTATTGCGCATTCGCTTGCCAGCAAGCTTCCCACAGTGGCTTTGTGGTGCGGCTTTCCGTGGGAGCGGGCTTGCCAGCGAATACGGCGTTCGGTATTGCGCATTCGCTTGCCAGCAAGCTTCCCACGGCGGCTTTGTGGCGCGGCTTTCCGTGGGAGCGGGCTTGCCAGCGAATACGGCGTTCGGTACTGCGCATTCGCTTGCCAGCAAGCTTCCCACGGCGGCTTTGTGGTGCGGCTTTCCGTGGGAGCGGGCTTGCCAGCGAATACGGCGTTCGGTATTGCGCATTCGCTTGCCAGCAAGCTTCCCACAGTGGCTTTGTGGTGCGGCTTTCCGTGGGAGCGGGCTTGCCAGCGAATACGGCGTTCGGTATTGCGCATTCGCTTGCCAGCAAGCTTCCCACGGCGGCTTTGTGGCGCGGCTTTCCGTGGGAGCGGGCTTGCCAGCGAATACGGCGTTCGGTATTGCGCATTCGCTTGCCGGCAAGCTTTCCATGGCGGCTTCGTAGCCCTCTCCGTGGGAAACGATTAAGGTAGCAGCGACTCCAAGCATCCAGGACGTGTACGAAGGAGAAGGAATCAGTATGGCGACGGTATTGGTCACTGGCGGTGCCGGTTATATCGGCTCTCACACGGTGTTGCTGCTGCTGGAAGCGGGCCATCGGGTAGTGGTGGTGGACAACTTCAGCAACAGCAGCCCGGAGTCGTTGCGTCGAGTGGAAGCTCTGACCAGCCAAAGCGTGACGCTGGTGGAAGGGGATATCCGCGACGGCGAATTAATGGAACGTATTCTGCGGGATGAGCAGGTGGAAGCGGTGGTGCATTTCGCCGGCCTGAAGGCGGTGGGCGAGTCCGTGGCTCAGCCGCTGCGTTATTACGACTGCAACGTGGTGGGCACGATCCGCTTGCTGGAGGCGATGGAGAAGGTTGGCGTGCGCCGTATGGTGTTCAGCTCCTCCGCCACCGTCTACGGTGATCCGGCCACGGTGCCGATCCGTGAAGATTTTCCGCTCAGCGCCACCAATCCCTATGGCGCCACCAAACTCCACATCGAGGACATGCTGCGGGATCTTTATCGTGCCGAGCCATCCTGGGGGCTGGCGTTGTTGCGCTATTTCAATCCGGTGGGGGCCCATGAGAGCGGTCGCATCGGTGAGGATCCCAACGGCGAGCCGAACAATCTGATGCCTTATATCGCCCAGGTGGCGGTGGGCAAGCGTGAGAAACTGCGTGTTTTCGGCGGCGATTACAACACGCCGGACGGTACTGGCGTGCGGGACTACATTCATGTCATGGATCTGGCCCAGGGCCATCTGGCGGCGCTGGAGGCGCTCACTGGTCCGGGGCTGATCACCACCAATCTGGGTACTGGCCAGGGTTACAGCGTGCTGGACATGGTGCGGGCCTTCGCCGGCGCCAGCGGCCGGGATATCCCTTATGACATCGTTGAACGCCGGCCTGGTGATGTGGCGGTGTGCTACGCGGACCCGGCCCACGCGGAGCGGGTGCTGGGCTGGAAAGCCACCCGTGGCGTGGACGCCATGTGCGCGGATCATTGGCGCTGGCAGGAGAGTAATCCCGACGGCTTTCGCTAGGGTATTCGCCAGCAAGCGTCCCACAGCGGCTTGTATGGTTTCCCGGCAAGTCTCCCACGCGTGCTATGAAGCCGCTGTGGGAAGCGGCCTTGGCCGCGAATGCGCCCCCAACTGCTGCCATTCGCTTGCCAGCAAGCTTCCCACGGCGGCTTGTATGGTTTCCCGGCAAGTCTCCCACGTGTGCTATGAAGCCGCTGTGGGAAGCGGCCTTGGCCGCGAATGCACCCCCAACTGCTGACATTCGCTTGCCAGCAAGCGTCCCACAGCGGCTTGTATGGTTTCCCGGCAAGTCTCCCACGCGTGCTATGAAGCCGCTGTGGGAAGCGGCCTTGGCCGCGAATGCGCCCCCAACTGCTGACATTCGCTTGCCAGCAAGCGTCCCACAGCGGCTTGTATGGTTTCCCGGCAAGTCTCCCACGCGTGCTATGAAGCCGCTGTGGGAAGCGGCCTTGGCCGCGAATGCGCCCTCAACTGCTGACAATTCCTTGCCAGCAAGCTTCCCACGGCGGCTTGTATGGTTTCCCGGCAAGTCTCCCACGCGTGCTATGAAGCCGCTGTGGGAAGCGGCCTTGGCCGCGAATGCGCCCACAACTGCTGACAATTCCTTGCCAGCAAGCTTCCCACAGCGGCTTCGTGGTACGGCCTTCCCTGGGAGCGGTCTTGCCAGCGACTACAGTGTTCGGTATTGCGCTTCACTTGCGAGTAAGGCCCCCCACGGAACGCAATGGTGACGCCGTGATGTAATCCCCCTGGCGTGTGATGCGGGTCGGTGATACAAGGAAAGGACGCTTTGACCAGAGCAAGGAGGTTGCCATGACACGTTCGTTGGGGATTCTGGGAGCCGGGGGACACGGCAAAGTCATCGCCGATACCGCTATCGCGTCCGGGTGGCGAAAAATCGCTTTCTATGACGATGCCTGGCCCAAGAAACAGGACAACGGTCGTTGGCAGGTTTCCGGGCGCAGCGGCGAGCTGCTGGAGGAAATCAGCGCCATGGATTCGGTGACCGTCGGTATCGGGCGCAATAACATCCGCTTGCGGAAACTGTCGGAGTTACTGGAGTCGGGGGCGACCCTGGCGACCATCGTTCATCCCCACGCGTCGGTGAGCAGGTTCGCGGAAATGGGCGCGGGCAGCGTGGTTTTCGCCAACGCCGTGGTCAACGTGGATTGCGTGCTGGGCATGGGCTGTATCGTCAACACCGGGGCCACGGTGGACCGGGATTGCCGGCTGGCCGCCGGTGTCCATGTCTGTCCCGGCGTGCATCTGGCCAGTGATGTGACCGTGGGGGAGGGCAGCTTCATTGGTATCGGCGCGGTGGTGAAGGAGGGGGTCACCATTGGTGCGAACGTGGTGGTGGGCGCGGGGGCGGTGGTGCTCCACGATGTGCCCGACGGCGTCACCATCATGGGTGTGCCGGCACGATAAGGAGTCTGCTTTCCCCCGATGAATCTGGATACTTTTCAGTGGGCCAAGGTGGTGGCCTCATTGGCGATGCCGGTATCGCCGGTATTGCTGCTTCTGATCTGTGGCACGGTGTTGCTGTGGTGGGGCCGGGCGCGCCGCCTGGCGCTGGCCCTGGTCACCACTGGTACGGTGCTGTTGCTGTTGTTCACCCTGCCGGGCACCGCCCGCTGGCTCGGCGGCCCCCTTGAGCATGCCTACCCACCACTGACCGTGCCGCCACCGGCTCCCTGGGTGGTGGTGCTTGGCGGGGGGGCTCTGGACGACCCTGCCTTGCCGCCGCCTTCCCGATTGCGAGCCCATTCCCTTGCCCGTTTGGCCGAAGGGGTACGCCAGTTCCAGTTGCAGCCCGCGGCCAAGCTGATTGTGTCGGGAGGCGCACCGGACTCGACGCCGGAGAGCGTGACCTCGGCGGATGCCATGGCGGAGCTGGCGGTGGCTTGGGGGGTGCCGCAGGACGCGATCTGGCGCTCCCGCGATGCGCTGAATACGGAGCAGGAAGCCCGGGCGGTGGCCCGCTGGGTGCCACCGGAAGAGAAAGTGATCCTGGTGACATCGGCATTGCACATGCCCAGGGCGTTGGCGTTGTTTCGCCAGCATGGCATCAACGCGGTGCCGGCGCCGGCCGGGCCCTACTGGACGCCAGGGTTGGGGCGGGCGCACTGGGGAGACCGCTTGCCGGGAGCGGAGCCGCTCTATGTGCTGGAGATAAGCTGGTGGGAGAGACTGGGTGCCTGGTGGCAGGGTGACACGCCTTAAGGCGATGCTGGTATGGTTCGCTGCCAAGCAGAGCTGCCGTGGGGGCTTGCTTGCAAGCGAATCGCCAACGGCTGGGGAGTATTCGCGAGCAAGCTCGCTTCCCACAACGGCTTCGTGACAATCCCTGTGGGAAGCTTGCTTGCAAGCGAATGGGGCAACGCCGGAGGCCGTATTCGCTAGCAAGCTAGCTCCCACGGATCGTGCTACGAAGCCGCTGTGGGAAGCGGCCTTGGCCGCGAATGCAACACGAATTCGTGCTCCCATTGAACGGGTTGGCTATGGGCAATTAGCGGTGATATATCTACGGAGATATGAAATAAAATGCGCCTCTGGAAGAGGCGCGGAATGCGAAATCAAAAGGAGATAATGTCGTAAAGAAAGCTTTGATCATCACGCTCCGGCCACATCCATGTTGTTGTTCATCCATTGCGCGATGATTCGAGCATGCCGTGTCGCCTTGCTGATTACAATTACCAAATGTTGCGGAGTGTTGCTTCATGAGCCGAAGTTGCTCTTTCCCGGTTTACAAAAAAGTCGTTTCCGTGCGGTTCCTTTGGTATTAAACCTGCTATTATATCGCCCCTTCGCCGGAGGGATTCGGTCAGATGTTGTCAATCCCCTGAATGGGGTATTTTCCTGTTCGGCCGGTCGCTGTAAAAACGTTAAATTATTGCAAAAACAGCAGGGTGCCGTGGGTGCGTCACAATGAGTGTCATGCATTCACATTTACACTCGGTTTACCTAACGCGCGGGCTATAAAACGTTACGCGCGGGCCTGGAAGTGTGATTTGCATCACACGATAATGGCTCTCTTTTATTGACATTGAGACGACTAAGGACAGGGTCCTATGCATACCGCTTCTTCATCGCTGCAAAGTGCCGTGGCTCGGGTGCTCAAGTGCTCCCGCTGGCAAAAAAGGGCCATCATGCTGATGGCGGACGCGGTGGCACTGCCGGTAATGTTGTGGACCGCCTACGCTTTGCGCTTTGGCAGTCTGTTCCCGCCGATCGAGGATCCCTGGTTATTTCCCCTGACCGTGCTGGTGGGGCTACCCGCGCTTTATCTTCTTGGATTTTACCGCTCCATCGTCCGTTATCTCGGCGCCGAGGTGGCCTGGTCGGTGGTGCTGGGCATGACCGCCACGGTGGTGGTTTTAGCGAGCCTTTCCTATATGGTGCCGGCGATGGTGCCGCGCTCCGTGTTTTTGATCTTCTGGGCCCTGGGTGTGCTGTATCTGGGATCCAGCCGGTTTTTGGCACGCCGGTTCCTGTATCGGGTCATGTCCGGCTATTTTACCACCGAACCGGTGGCGATTTATGGCGCTGGTGGTGCCGGCGGACAATTGGTGACCGCGTTACAGCAGGGGCGGGAACTGCACCCGGTTTTAGTGGTGGATGACGACCCGGGCAAACAGGGTACCTTGCTCTCCGGGGTGCCGGTGGTGGATCGCCTGACCTTGAAACAGGCGGTGGTGGATGAGCGTATCCGCACCGTGTTGCTGGCCATGCCAAACCTGTCCCGGCAGCGCCGCATGGCGGTGGTGAGCTGGCTGGAGAAGCTGGGAGTGAGGGTGCAGACGGTGCCGGCCTTTGCTGATATCGCCAGCGGCAAGGCGCGCCTGGAAGAGATCCAGGATGTCGCCATCGAGGATCTGCTCGGCCGTGACGCGGTGCCGCCCCGGCTGGATCTGTTGAGCCGCTGTATCAGCGGTAAGCATGTGATGGTGACTGGTGCCGGTGGCTCCATCGGTTCCGAAATGTGCCGCCAGATCCTGAAGCTGAACCCGAGCCGCCTGGTGCTGCTGGAGCAGAGCGAGGTGGCGCTGTACGACATCGAGCGGGAGTTGGGCGGCGTGCTGCGGGAAAGCGGCAAGGACATCGAACTGGTGCCGATGCTGGGCTCGGTGGTTAACCGTGGTCTGGTGAAGAGCCTGTGTCTGGAACACCGCATTGATACGCTCTATCACGCTGCTGCTTACAAGCACGTTCCCATTGTCGAGGCCAACCCGGACGCCGGGGTGCGCAACAACATTATCGGTACTCTGGCCGCCGCCGAAGGGGCGCGCGATGCCGGGGTGCGGCATTTCATTCTGATTTCCACCGACAAGGCGGTACGGCCCACCAACGTGATGGGGGCCACCAAGCGCTTCGCTGAACTGGTATTGCAGGCACTGGCCAGCACCAGTGACGGCACCATCTTTTCCATGGTGCGGTTTGGTAACGTGTTGGGGTCTTCAGGCTCGGTGGTACCGTTGTTCCGCAAACAGATCATGCAGGGCGGCCCGGTGACGGTGACCCACCCGGACGTGATTCGTTACTTCAT
The DNA here is from genome assembly GCF_004360225.1 of Alcanivorax sp. 24. Taxonomy (GTDB): domain Bacteria; phylum Pseudomonadota; class Gammaproteobacteria; order Pseudomonadales; family Alcanivoracaceae; genus Alloalcanivorax; species Alloalcanivorax xiamenensis. The sequence goes on along the minus strand of NZ_SNUA01000017.1, from coordinate 34,125 downwards.
GACCATTCCCGAGGCGGCCCAGTTGGTGATTCAGGCCGGCGCCATGGCCAAGGGTGGCGAGGTGTTCGTGCTCGACATGGGCGAGCCGGTACGGATCATGGATCTGGCCACCACCATGATTCGTTTGATGGGAATGAGTGTCCGTGACACCACCAACCCGGACGGCGACATCGAAGTGGTGTTCTCCGGCCTGCGCCCCGGTGAGAAGCTGTATGAGGAACTGTTGATCGGGGAATGCTCGATCCAGACCGAGCATGAAATGATCATGCAGGCCCATGAAGAGAAACTGGCGCCGGCGGAGATCAACCAGGCGCTGGATCGCTTCCGTACCGCGCTGGAACGTGGCGATCAGGATGCCTTGCGGGCGCTGCTGCGTGCTTATGTCAATGGCTACCAGCCGCGCCAGGACTACAATGATGCGCTGATTCTGCAGCCCACCGCCGATCAGCCTGCTCAAAAGGAAGCCGCTCCCTACAAGGCCCCTTCCCCGACACACTGATGCCGCACGCCGCTTCGCTGCCAAGGCAGCTTCCCACAGGGGGCTACGGAGCCGCCGTGGGAAGCGAGTTTGCTCGCGAATATAACGCGAATTCACATTCCCTGCGGATCGTTCAAAAAACGTATCGCCCGCCGATCCCGTGTATAGGCGACGTTGAGCCGCAGCCAGGGCGAGACTGTTTCATCGGGCAGGAACAGATGACCCGGTGACAGGCTGACGCCGGATTGCCGCGCCAGGTCCACCAGTTTTTGCGAATCCGCCACGCCCGGATAGCGGGCCCAAATGAACATCCCTCCCGCCGGCTCGGAATGCACCTTCCAGCCCGCCGCCCGCACCAGATTGAGGGCGGTGACCATTTGCGAGGAGAGTCGCGTGCGCAACCGTTCCACCAGTTTGCGGTAGGCCCCGTTCTGCAGCATGGTCGTGACCACCTGCTCAGAGAAACGGGAGGCCGAAATGCTGGTCAGCATTTTGATGTCCACCAGCGGCTTGATTCGCGCCGGCGCCGCGGCGATAAACCCCACCCGCAAGGAGCTGGACAGGCTTTTCGAGAAGCTGCCGAGGTAAATCACTCGCCTGAGACCATCGAGCGAGGCCAGACGAAGTGTCGGTTCATGCTGGAAGTCCGCGTAGATGTCGTCCTCGACAATCTGGAAATCGTGCTGCTCCGCCAGTTGCAGGATACGGTGGGCAAAGGTCGGCGCCAGTGTGGTGCCGGTGGGGTTCTGAAACACGCTGTTGGTGAAAAACAACTTGGGCTTGTGCTGTTTCAGCAGGTACGCCATGTGTTCCGGATCCGGTCCGCCGGGGAGGCGCGGCACGCCCACCACATGCACCTGTTGCAGCTTCAGCAGGCCGAGCAAATTGTAATAGCCTGGTGATTCCACGAACACAGTGTCGCCGGGTTTCAGTAACAGTCGCACCAGCAGATCCAGGGCATGACTGCCGCCGCCGGTAAGCAGGATCTGCTGCATGCTGGCGTCAATGCCAAGCAGGCGAATTCGCTCCCGTATCAGTAAGCGCAACTCCGGGGTGCCCATGGGCGTGCTGTAATCGAGGATGCCGGCGCTGTCCTGGCGGGTGACCTGGCGAATCGCGTAGGACAGGTCTTCCACTTCCAGCCAACTGCCCGGCAGCCAGCCGCAACCGAGCTTCAAGGTGGAGGCGTCACTCTGGAACAGGCTCCAGCGATCATCGGCCACCTCTTCCTCACAAACCGGCTCGGTGCCGGTCAACATTCTCACGGCGCCGTTGGTTACATAGAAGCCGGAGCCGGGTTTGGAGCGCACCAGTCCTTGGGCCATCAGACGTTCATAGGCCTCAATAGCGGCGTTGCGGCTCACGTGCAGCTCGCTGGACAGGCGGCGTATGGACGGTAGACGGCTGCCGCCACCGGCGCCGTTCCGCACGATCCAGTGGCGAATCCCGTCTTCGATTTGTTGTGCAATGGGCAGCCCCGAGTCCGGGTCCATATCCAGCTTCATGCCAAGTCCTTAAGGCCGCTGTGGGAAGCTTGCTTGCAAGCGAATTCTTGTGGAACCCCGATTCGCTTGCAAGCAAGCTTCCCGCAGCAGCTCCGCGGCCAGTGCATGACAGACCGCGATGCCCGCGACCGTTACCGGAAAACCCGGAACAGTTCATCAATAACCAGACCCAAGTGTACCTTACCGCCGAATCCGGCGAATACGACCATGGTGTGATCCCGCCCAGGCCGGGGCGCGCGCGTGCGTGCCCCGGCGAGGCGCCCCATGTATTCCTTTTTTTCAAGGTTCGTTATGCGCTGTTTCGACGCCCTGCGTTTGGCTTTTGCTCTGTGCATTATCACATCCGCCTCCAACCTCCAGGCGCCCCTGTACAGCGCACTGGCCGGCAAGGACGGCGTGGGCGTGGGCGTCACCACGGTGGCCTTCGCCTGCTACGTATTCGGCATCATTCCGGTGCTGCTGTCGTTGAACGGCTTGTCGGAGCGGGTAGGGCGCAAATCGCTGATCCTGACGGCTCTGGTATTGTGTCTGGTGGCAACGACACTGACCCTGGTCGCCCCGGGGATTCTGGCCCTGGGGATAGCCCGCTTCCTGGTTGGGGTGGCCACTGCGCTGGCCTCCAGCGTGGCACCGGGCTACATGCATGATCTGTTCTCCGGCGGCGACCATCGCCGTGCCGCCAACTGGGTGACCGCCGCCACCTCCCTCGGGTTCGGCCTGGGCCCGGCGGTGACCAGCCTGTTTTTGCTACGGGCCAGCAGCCTGACGCCGCCCAGCTTCCCGCTTTATCTGCTGGCCGCGGTGGTGGCTTTCGTGCTGGCCGCCGGCTTAAGGGATGACGCGCCCAGATCATGCCGGGCACCGTTGGCCCGATTACCGTTCTTCCCGGCGGGTTCGCTGATCTTCGGCTGGGCGATTCTGCTGGCCTGGGGCACGGTGGGCCTGGTCATCGCCATCCTGCCCTCGGCCCTGCAAAAGCACGGTCTGAGTGAGTGGTCCGGCTTCGCGGTCCTCGCCACCTGCAGCTGCGGCGTTCTGTTCCAGCCCCTGGCGCGGTTGCTGCCATCACGGACCTCCACCCGTATCGGATTGCTGATTCTGCCGGTGGCCTACGCTCTGATCGCCTGGGGGGCGCTGCACGGACAGTTTGTTGGCGTGTTAGCGGGCGCGGTGCTGGCGAGCAGCGCCTGCTATGGCTTCATTTACCTGGGCGGCCTCAGCGCCGTGCTGGCGCTGGCTGAAGAACGCCGCGCCGCCGCCAGCGCCGGGTTCTTTCTGATGGCGTACTTCGGCTTCATTCTGCCGGTGATGGTGACCGGGGTGCTGGTGGATTGGTTCGGTCACACGGTGGCGCTTTCCTGGTACGGTGGAGGTCTGATCTTCGGGGTAGTACTGGCGTTGGTCGGATTGCGGCGTAGCCGGCCGCGGAGCCAATACGCACAGGTGCGCTAAGGAGGGGGGGGCTCTCCAGCGTGGATGCACTGCCTTTCTTGTTTTGTGATCCGTTTCAAGGAAAAAAACGCTCGCCGGTTTTTCATGTCTTTGTTTTAGCCGCCGGGACGGTCCTTTCGTGACAAACAGTAAAACTTGTTTGAATTGGTCGACTCGTTCCGCAGAGCTCGAGCGACAGCGTGAAATTTGTATGGTTAGAATCTGTTCATGCCTTGGAATCGGGGGAGGGAAGTTGGAAGACTTCGAGACGTCTGTCGAAAATAAGGTGATGGATCCCGGATTCTTGCAGTAGCCATGATGAAGGACGGTGCCAGATGATTTCGAAAGTAGTGATCCCGGTCGCGGGATTGGGTACGCGCATGCTGCCCGCCTCTAAATCCATTCCCAAGGAAATGTTGCCGATCGTGGACCGCCCGGCCATTCATCTGGTGGTGGAGGAAGCGGTGAAAGCCGGCCTCAGTGAAATCATTCTGGTCAACCATGCCGCTAAAGGCGCGATCGAGGATTACTTCGATATCAACGCCGAGCTTGACGCGCAGTTACAGGCGAAAGGCAAGGAGAGTTTGCGGCAAAGCTTGCGCCAGATCCTTCCCGATCACGTCAGCGTCATTGGTGTTCGTCAGCGGGAACCGCTGGGGTTGGGCCATGCCATCCTTCAGGCAGCTCCGATTGTCGGCGACGAACCTTTCGTGGTGATGCTTCCGGATGTTCTGGTTGACACCGTTGGTGACCTGGCGGATTTGAGCGCTATGCTGGCACGATTCGAGTCTACCGGGGCTGCTCAGATCATGGTGGAGCCGGTGCAGATGAACAAGGTCGATCAGTATGGCGTGGTATCTATGTCCGGACCGGCGCCAACAGCGGGCAATGGCATTGCGATCCAGGGCCTCGTGGAAAAGCCCGCGCCCGAGTACGCGCCCTCTAATTTGTCGGTGGTTGGACGGTATGTTCTGCCCGGCGAGATCATGGGCCTGCTTGCTGATACCCGCCCCGGTGCTGGCGGCGAGATTCAACTGACCGATGCCATTGCCGCGCTGCTGGAGCGCGCGCCAGTGGAAGCCTACGCCATGACCGGGCGTACTTTCGATTGCGGCAACAAAGCCGGTTATCTCGAAGCGTTCATTCACTTCGCGCTTGGCCACCCGGAACTGGCGGAATGCTCCCGGGCGCTCCTGGAGCAATACCGTGCGCGTTGATGTGGTTGGGGACACGCTATGTGCCGCGGTGACTGCATCGGCTCTGGCCCAAACCGGCCACACAGTGACTTGGTCCCTGCCTGAAGGGCGTTATTGGCAACAGCTGAGGGACGGCCGGGAAGCGTATCATGAACCTGGTCTTATGCCGCTGATTCGCGAGCAGATCGAAGCTGGCTATTTGTGGTGCCGGGATCTGGCGACACCGGCCCCTACTCCGGGCGAAGTGGTGTTTCTGGCGTTGCAGCCGGGGGAGCGCGATCAAGCCGACATCTTGCTGGATTGGATTGCAGGTGGCGAGCAGTGTGAGTTGCTGATCAATCAGAGTGTATTTCCGGTCGGGACGACCGAAGAGCTGCGGGAAGCATTGGCACAACGTGGGCGGACGGTGCCGGTGATTTGCCTGCCGGACACCTTGCAGGAAGGCCGGGCGTTAAATGACTTCACTCGCCCGGAACATATCCTGCTCGGCTGTGACGACCGTTCTGGTGAGATTCTGATCCGGGAAATACTGCGGCCCTTCAATCGGCGGCAGGATGTCATCCAGGTGATGCGTCCCCGTGAAGCGGAGTTCGCGAAGCTGGCTATCAGTGGCATGTTGGCGACCCGCCTGAGTTTCATGAATGACATGGTGATGCTGGCGGAAGAACTGGACGTGGATATTGAGGTGATTCGCCAGGGAGTCGGATCGGATCCTCGTATCGGTGACGCCTATCTGTATGCCGGTTGTGGTTTTGGTGGGCCGGGCTTCAGTCGTGATGTAATGAATCTGACTGATGCGTTGCGCAGCCGCCGAATCAATACCGAGCTGTTGGAGCAGGTCCTGCAGATCAATGAGCGGCAAAAGGAAGTGCTGTTCCGCAAGTTCTGGCGTCACTATGAAGGCGATGTGGCGAATAAGAAAGTGGCGCTTTGGGGCGCCGCGTTCAAGCCTGGTTCTGATCGTGTCGATAACGGCCCGGCGTTGCGCCTGATCGAGGCTCTTTGGGCGCAGGGCGTGGAGGTGCATGTGCACGATCCTCTGGCGTTGCCGGAACTGACACAGTGGGCCGACGGGCGCGGGCCCCTGTATACCCACCAGGACGGTTACCATGCGGCAAGGGACGTGGATGCGTTGATGATTGTGACTGAATGGAAAGAGTACTGGAGTCCCGATTGGGCCATGTTGAAAAATAAGATGAGCACGCCGCTGATTCTGGACGGTCGAAATATTTATGACCCCCGTTATGTCAAACATCAAGGGTTCACCTACTATGGCATTGGGAGATCCTGATCATGGCATTGCCGCTTATGGACACACTCATGGCGCGCCGGGCCGAGAAGGCGTTACGTGATGACGCTTATCGTTCGGGACGTGTTCATATCGCCGATTTGTTCGCCCAGGATGCACGACGTTTTGAACGTCTGAGCCTTTCCGCTTGTGGTCTGCTGGCGGACTTCAGCAAACAGAGAATTGCAGCGGGTACGCTGGAAAAGCTGCGGACGTTAGCCGAAGCGAGAGGTCTGGATGACTGGATTCGTTGCCTTTTTGATGGCGGTGAGGTGAATTGGACTGAGTCCCGTCCGGCAATGCATTGGCGCTTGCGCGAGTGCAAGAAAAATGCACCGGAGGTGCACGAGCAACTCACATTGATGGAGCATATCGTCAATCGGGTCCATTCCGGTCAATGGCGAGGGTGTCAGGGTGACGCGATCACCGACGTGGTCAATATCGGTGTGGGTGGCTCGGATCTGGGGCCGCTCATGGCATCGGTGGCATTGCACGAACACCACCCTGAAACGGGCGGGAGGCCACGTCTGCACTTCGTCTCTTCCATGGACGGCAGCCAGATCGCACCGCTGCTGGATGAATTGAACCCCGGCACTACGCTGGTGGTAATTTCCTCCAAGTCATTCACCACCATGGACACTTTGAGTAACGCGGCCACCACTCGCGCCTGGTTGGAACGGGCGTTTCCTGAGGTGAATGGCGCTTTGCTGCGCTGTCATTTCATCGGCGTTTCCGCCTGCTCTGAACGGATGACGGAGTGGGGGATTCATCAGGAAAACCAGCTCCGGCTGTGGGACTGGGTCGGTGGCCGTTATTCGCTGTGGTCTTGCATCGGCTTGCCGATCGCGCTGGCCATCGGCATGGATCAGTTCCGCGAATTTCTCGCCGGCGCTCACGATATGGACCAGCATTTCCGCAGCGCGCCCTGGGACGAAAATGTACCGGTCTCTCTGGGACTGGTGGATATATGGAACCTCAATTTCCTGAACATCACCGCCCGGGCCGTGCTGCCCTATGATGGCCGGCTGAAGCACCTCCCTGCTTATGTCGAACAGTTGGAGATGGAATCCAACGGCAAATCGGTGACTCGCTCCGGTGAGGCGGTCAAACATCACACTTGCCCGGTGATTTGGGGAGAGGTTGGCCCAAATGCCCAGCACGCGTTTTATCAGCTTCTTCATCAGGGTACTCAGCCCGTGGCCTGCGAATTCCTGGTGGCGGCGCGGCATGGCCGTCGCAACGGCAATAGCGCGGCACTGGAGCCGTTGGAAGACCAACATGGCCTGACCGTGGCCAACTGTCTGGCCCAATCACGGTTACTGGCATTTGGAGAGGCGGCGTTGACACCGGATCAGTCGTTACCGCCATTCATGCATTATCGCGGCAACCAACCCAGTACTACGCTGATGATGGACGAACTGTCGCCGCGGCAGTTAGGTGCGCTACTGGCGCTCTATGAACACAAGGTGTTCGTACAGGCAGTGATGTGGGGTATCAACCCGTTCGATCAATGGGGTGTCGAAATGGGCAAGCGTATCGCCATGGAGATGATAGACGTGCTTAATACTGGGGGCGGCATTAACGAGCTGGACGGCTCCAGCCGCGCCCTGGCCCGCTACGTTCGCGAGCGGCAACAGAACTGACGGGATTTCCCATGACGATAACGTTATCCGACACTTTATTCCGTGCTTACGACATTCGTGGCATCTTCGGCGACACGTTGACCATGGAGGCCGCCGAGCTGATCGGCCAGGCCATAGGTTCAGAGGTGTTGTCCCAGGGAGGCGGCAAGGTAGCCCTGGCGCGGGATGGGCGACTTTCCTCGCCGTCCTTGCATCAGGCTATTGGTCTTGGCCTGCGCTCCGCCGGCTGTGATGTGATCGATATTGGTTTGGTGCCGACTCCGGTTCTGTATTTCGCTACCCATCATTTTGACGGTGTCGACTCCGGAGTAATGATCACCGGTAGCCACAATCCGCCGGATTACAATGGTTTCAAGATCGTTATCAAGGGTACGGCACTATCCGGCGACGCCATCGTGGCGTTGAAAACGCGGATTCTGGACGGCGATCTGAGTCGGGGAGGAGGGCACCAGGAGCAGCGTGAGATCCTGCCTGCGTACCTGGATGCTTTGCGAGAACGGCACCAATTGGCTCGTCCGCTCAAGGTGGTGGTGGATTGCGGTAACGGTGCCGCCAGCGTCATCGCTCCGGAGGCTATCGCCGCGCTCGGGTGCGAGGTGCTGCCGCTCTATACTGAGGTGGATGGCACCTTTCCCAATCACCATCCGGATCCTGGCGATATAGAGACGCTGGCGGACTTGATGGCCATGGTTCAGGGTGAAAAGGCCGATCTCGGATTGGCCTTCGATGGTGATGGTGACCGTCTCGGCGTGATGCTGCCAGACGGCAAGGTCGTATTCCCGGACATCTTGTTGATGGCACTGGCGGAAGATCTTCTGCGGCGTGTTCCAGGCTCGAGAGTGATCTTTGATGTCAAGTGTACCGGAGCTCTATTCGATGTGGTGCGCGCCGCTGGTGGTGAGCCGGAGATGTGGAAAACCGGTCATTCGCTGATGAAAGCCAGAATGAAGGAGACCGGTGCCCTGCTGGCAGGGGAGATGAGTGGCCACGTCTTTTTTGCTGAAGACTGGTTTGGCGTTGATGACGCGCTGGTGGCCGCGGCACGACTGCTGCGTATATTGAGCGGATACGATGATGACGCAGCGACTTTCTTCGGTCGTTACCCTGATTTGTGCACAACGCCCGAGATCACCATAACCGTTACCGAGGAAACCAAATTCGCCATCGTCGAGTACCTGCAGACCCACGCCGACCTGGGACAAGGTGAGCGCACGGTGATTGACGGTATTCGTATGGATTATGAGGACGGATGGGGACTGTGCCGTGCCTCGAACACTTCACCGAAACTGGTGACGCGTTATGAAGCCGTGGATGAGCCGGCCCTGGCACGGATCCAGCAGCGCTTCCAGGCTGCCATCGGCGACGCTGTCAACGCGGTTGGATAGTAGCGGATTCTCCGATGTCAAAACCTCAGATCGCCCATTCCAAGCGCCGCTCTGATCAGCTTCAACCACTGCCTGCCGAACGGGCGCTGGAGTGGGGCTGGGAGGCCATGCATGAGGGTCTGTGGCGTGAAGCCGTGCAACGTTGGGCTACATTAAGGCTAGTGTACCCCGATCAGGGACCAGTTTGGATACAGGCGGGGGTGGCGCACCATCAGCTTGACGAGTACGAGTGTGCGGCGGGGTTGTTGGAGCAGGCGAGACTGCGTTTTCCAGATAACCCGAACGGCTGGATACGCGGCGCGCTGGTAGCGGCCGATGGCGGTATGACTGAGTCGGCGGTGATGCTGATGGAGCAGGCGCGTTATCGATTTCCCAATGACATCGATGTCTGGCTGACCAGTGCCGAAGTCTTGTTTCGCGCGGGAGAGCGGGCCCGGGCCGAGGCATTAAATGCTGAGGTCTGCCGGCGTTTTCCCAAGCAAGCGGCAGGTGGGTGTCAGTATGCTGAGTTTGCCATGAGGGATCATCGCTGGCAGGAAGCGCTGTCCCGCTGGACTCGGGTACGCGCGCAGTTTCCCGAACACCGGCAGGCATTTTTACGGGCTGCTGAGGCTGCTGAGCGTCTTGGCTGCGCCAGCGAGGCGAAAAAGTTGCGGATGGGCGCCAGCTTCGGTGCTGATTGGGTGAAGAGCCTGGAACAGACGGACCAACGCGATACGCAGATTCGACCCCCTGTTCGACGGAATTTAAGGGCGTTTGCTGATCTGGTGGTCACCAAGGCGCGCCTTAACCTTAAGGCGGAGGCCAACCAGAATCATTTGCGGTATCTATGGTGGATCATTGATCCACTGCTGTATATGGCGGTGTTTTATCTGGTCTTCGGTTTGCTACTGCAGCGAGGTGGTGATAACTATGTTATCTATCTATTGACTGGACTGGTGCCGTTTCAATGGTTCGCGAAGACGGTCCAGCACGCTGCGGCAACCATTATTCAAGGCCGTGGTTTGATGAACCTGGTGCGTGTTTCACCGCTATTCTTTCCGCTTGTAGCGGTAGCACAGAACACTGGAAAACAGATACCGGTGTTCATCATGCTCGTTGTTCTTCTGTTTGCCTGTGGATTTTATCCAACGGTGCACTGGCTGGCGCTGGTGCCGGTGGTTGCTATCCAACTGATGCTGATGGCGGCCATCGGCTGCCTGACGGCGATGATCATCCCGTTCTTGCGTGATCTGCTCAACCTGGTGCCCACAGGCCTGCAATTTATTCTATTCTGCAGCGGCGTGTTCTACACCGTTGATACTATCCCGGAACAATGGCACAGCTATTTTTTTGCCAATCCCATGGCTAACTTACTCCATCAGTATCGTCTGATACTGATGGAGCACCAGTGGCCGGATTGGGGAATGACGTGTTGGCTGGCGTTAGCCTGTATGGCGGGACTTGTTTTAGTGGCCTTAGTATATCGTCGGCTGGAGAGCGTGTTTCCACGGGTGGTGATCGAATGAGTGGAGACGCGATCATTTCTCTGCGTGATGTTGGCGTTCGTTATAAACGCCGTGGCGGCTTGTTTGTGCCTAGCCGGTATTATCAGGCGCTTGAAGGTATCACCTTTGATCTTTACCGAGGTGAAACTCTGGGAATCGTGGGTCGTAACGGTGCTGGAAAATCGACGCTGTTACGGCTGATCGCGGGCATAATCCAACCGGATAGTGGTCAGGTAATTAACCATGGTGTCACGGTATCGCTGCTCGCACTCCAAGCGGGTTTCGACGGGGAACTGTCCGGTATTGACAATGCGGTGATCAGCGGTATGTTGCTGGGCTACTCCCGATACCAAGTCGAAAGCCACCTCGACGAAATCGCTGCTTTCGCTGAGCTGGGTGACTTTATGGAAGAGCCGGTTAAGACCTATTCTTCGGGTATGCGATCTCGTCTTGGATTTGCGGTGGCTATCCATATGTCTCCGGATGTTCTGCTTTTGGATGAAGTTCTGAGCGTTGGTGATCAATCGTTCCGCCAAAAAGCAGAGAAAGCGATGATGAAGAAGATCTGTTCGGATCAATCGGTAGTGTTCGTATCCCACTCCGATGAGCAGATCAATCGCATCTCGGACAGAAAGATCTGTCTGGATCGATAGGGAGGAAAAAAGCTATGTGGATACGAAAACGCCGGAAAGGAAAGCGTCTCATACTGCATATCGGGCAACCCAAATCAGGAACCACTTCGATTCAGGATTTTCTTGCGTTCGAGCGACAACGACTGGCGCGTCAGAATTACTTATATCCGGTCTTGGAGAACGTTGAAAATAGAAACGCGCATCATGCTTTGTCCTACTCCTTGAGAGAACGTGTCGAACGAGGGGTCCGTATTAAGGGGCACGACGCGTCCCGTCAGGTCGATATCTGGGGAAGGTTGTCCGATCAGATCTCAGCAGACTGCTGCGGAACCGTGGTGCTGAGTTCCGAAGACTTCTATTTTTTGGACTATGGTGGTCGCCAGCATGGCTCGGCTATCCAGGAGCTTGGGAAATGGGCGGATCAACATTTCGATGAAGTGACCGTTCTGGCGTACCTAAATCGGCAGGATCGACACGTGGAGTCCTGGTGCAATGAGATTGTGAAACACGGTATAGACCAGACCACTCTCCCTATCGCTAAGATTGCTGACCGTCTTCCGAATTGCCATAGCAACTACGCCGGCCTCCGGAGCCGATGGATGAAAGTATTTGGTAACGGTGTGCAGTTTCGGCCATTTCAACGCTCCGCGTTAAAGGATGGTGATGCGGTCATGGATTTCTGTGATGTCATCGGCTATGAGCCGTCCACAGCAGTAAGGAATTTCGAGCGTAAAAATCTCAGAGTGACGCGCCTGGCTTTCGAAGTGCTCAGGAATGCGAATCGTTTCGAGCATAACCAGGAAGTGCATAGAGTTTGTGTAAAGGCGCTTCAAGAGATCGCTCCGGAAGATTCACGGGATGACCTAAAGGTCAACCCGGGACTCTTCTTCGAGGAGGCGATGCGGGAAAAATGGAGGGTTTCGAATGCGAAGTATGATATCGGGTTCGAAGATCCCGAGTTAAAGCAGGCGGTTGGTGACCCTGTGCCCTATTCGCTTTGGCAACCAGAGGACCTTGTTCCTGTCGAGGTGAAGGCGAGACATCTGATGGGATCGAATGAACGGAGAGTAGCGGCTGCGGGTGCGCTTCTGATGGCGGCGGTTGAGGTAATGAGGGCCACTGAATGAGTGTTTGTTTGCAGAATATTGTATTTCCCGACGCTGAGTTATGCGCTGAGCTTGACTTGTACCTACGGCTGGTTTCAGGAGCCACTTATTCCTACAGTTCGAAAGTGTTGATGCTGAAGAGCGGAAGCTCAGTGAGTTCGAACACTCTGTATGGTGCTTTCAGTGTTTGTAAATGGAGGGAATACACTGAGCTCAATCAGCTTTCCTTACAAATCAGGTTTCAAGGTGATCTGTTAATTCGAATCTGGGGAGCAAGCCAGCACTGCTCAAAAGAGTTGATTTTGGAGAAACGGGCCTCAACTCCAAGTTCTGGAGTGCAAAAAATAGAGATATCAAAGGCGCTATCAGAGCTTGAATATGATTCCTTGTATGTGGAGCTGGTCTCTTTATCGGAATCGGAAGTCTATTCCATGGAGTTCTGTACGCAACAGACTCCTTCTCAGGATGTCGCTCTCGCCATTGTGATCACCACATTTAATCGACCGAATGATATCAAAGCGACCGGAGCCAGACTTTCTCAGTTTCTTGAGCAGGTCAATCAGGAGGGGCTGTCGATCCAAACCTTTGTTATCAATAACGGTGATGAGATACCGGTTAATGAAACGCCTTACCTGAAGGTCATAAATAACCCGAATCTGGGGGGGGCGGGCGGTTTCTCTCGGGGGCTTGTGGAAGCTCGAAAAAACGCTTCGTTTACCCACTGTCTTTTCATGGATGATGATGCTTCTTGTGAGACCAGTTCGCTGGTACTGGCCTGTCGATTCCTGGCGTTTTCCAGATTTGACGATCTGGCATTGTCTGGAGCCATGTTGAAGAGCAACATAAAATACATGCAACACGAGGCTGGTGCACGGTTTCACGGCCTGGTAAAGCCGCTAAAATCCAATCTTGACCTGCGCGGTTACTCCAATGTCATTTTCAATGATCTTCCGGAGCGTGTGGATTACGGTGCTTGGTGGTTCTTTTTATTTCCCCTGGATCGAGTCAAACATCTTGCCTTCCCTTTTTTTGTGCGTGGCGACGACATCGAATTTTCCCTAAGCCACGATTTCAGAATTATCACTTTAAATGGGGTGTCTACATGGCAGGATGACTTTGCCGAGAAATCAGGCCCTATGGTGACTTACCTTTCCACGCGTTCGACTTTGGTGACCTCGTTGCTACATGGCGGCTGGTTTAAGACGTGGTTGTGGTTCGCTGTGTCAGCACTGAAATCGGGGTTCGGCTTATGCTACGACCGAACCATGGCCCACTGCCAGGCGGCTGAGGATGTTCTTGATGGCACGGATTTCTGGTCCGAAAATGTGGATATGAAGGGTCGTCGCGCATTGATCAATGAGCAGACCCGGTATGAGCGAAATCTGGATGGAGGCTCCACTCCCAATGCAATGGGTCATTCGTTCAATAAGAAGGAGGGCGCCTTTCACAAGATGGCCCGATTCTTGACCTTGAACGGCCACCTGATTCCTGAATCCCTGTTCAGGCGTCCTGCTGTAGTCTCCTGTGATTTCTCGTTGTCGCCTTTCACGAGAGTATCTTTTCTTCGTCGGGAAGTTATTTATACGCGTCGAGGTCGGCCAGTGTTCATTGCCCGTCATGACAAACGGTATTTCTTTTTGGTAATGACCCGGGCCTTCTCTCTGTGGTGCAAGCTAGCCCTGCGCGGGAAGATATTACAGAAACAGTATGGATCAGCGCATTCGGAATTAACCAGCGCTGCGTTTTGGCAGCGTCATTTCTTTCCCTCCGACAGATAATGGAGATGCCGTAATGAATATACTCATGGTTGGAGCCGGTTTCTCATGTGCGGTTGTCGCCAGGGAGCTGGCCAACGCTGGCCATAAGATCTCCATCGTGGAGCAACGCCCTCATATCGCCGGTAACTGCCACACCGAACGCGACGGTGAGACCGGGGTGATGGTGCACGTTTATGGACCCCATATCTTTCACACCGACGATGTGGAGGTGTGGGAGTATGTAAATCGCTTTTCGACCTTCAAACCTTATGTGAACCGGGTAAAAAGCACGGTTGGTGGCTCGGTGTTCTCTCTACCTATTAACCTTCATACCATCAATCAGTTCTTTGGAAAGACATTGCGGCCGGATGAAGCGAAGGCATTTATCCAGGCTCAGGCGGATACATCGATTGAGAATCCGCGGACCTTTGAAGAACAGGCATTGAAATTTGTCGGCGCTGATCTGTATGAAGCGTTCTTCAAAGGCTATACCAAGAAGCAGTGGGGTTGCGAGCCGTCGGAGCTGCCGGCCAGTATTCTCAAGCGCTTGCCAGTGCGTTTCAACTATAACGACAACTACTTCTTCCATCGCTTTCAAGGCATGCCGGAACATGGCTACACAGCCTTGATCGAAGGGATTCTCGACCACGAGAACATAAGTGTACGTCTCAATACGGCGTTTGAACGCGGTATGATGTCGACGTTCGACCACACCTTTTATTCAGGGCCTTTGGACGGCTATTTCGGTTATAGCGAAGGACGGCTTGGTTATCGGACATTGGATTTCGAGCGTTTTATCTATGATGGTGACTATCAGGGATGCGCAGTGATGAACTACGGTGAGGAGCGGGTGCCGTATACCCGTATCACCGAACATAAGCACTTCTCTCCTTGGGAAGAGCATGAGGGTAGCGTGTGTTACCGTGAGTACAGCCGGGCCTGTGGCGTCGATGATATTCCTTATTATCCGATCCGGTTGGTGGAGGAAAAGGCGATGCTGTCCCGTTACGTGGAATTGGCGGAAAGCGCGGAAGGCGTGACTTTTGTCGGGCGCCTCGGAACCTATCGCTATCTTGATATGGACGTCACCATCCGCGAAGCATTGGATACCGCGCGAGATTACCTGAGGGCACTGCGTGAGAATACCCGTGTCCCTGCGTTCTTCGTCAACCCAATCTGAGGAACTACCGCCCATGACCTCTCTGGTCGCCGTTGTCGTTACCTACAACAGGCTCGAGCATCTTAAAGTCGCGGTGTCCGCCCTGGAGCAGCAGCGCTGCGACGCCATTGTTGTGGTGGATAACTGTTCCACTGATGGTACCCGTGAGTGGCTGTGGCAAAGGGAGGGGGAAAGTGGCCGGTTGGATGTGGTCTTGGCACCGCGTAACCTTGGGGGCGCCGGTGGCTTCGAACTGGGTTTCGGCCACGCGCTGTCACGATATCGCCCGGATTGGCTGGTGTGCTTCGATGATGACGCTTATCCCATGCCCGGATCGTTTCAGGCGTTCCTGGAATCGGATCTGGACGGGATAGATGCTGCCGCGGCGGCGGTCTACTTTCCGGATGGGCGTATCTGTGAGATGAACCGCCCCAGCCTTAATCCATTCTGGCATCTGCCCCGCTTTATTCGCACTGTCTTGGGAGGTGGCCGGAAAGGGTTCCATATCGACGATGAGGCCTATCAAGCCGAGCAGCCTGTCCGTATCGATTCGACCTCCTTTGTCGGTTTCTTTGTTCGCAAGGAAATGGTGGAGCGTATCGGCTTACCGGAGGGTCGCTTATTTATCTATGGAGATGATGTTCTTTATACGCTGATGATTTCCCGTGCCGGAGGCCGTATTCGTTTCCTGCCCTGGGTGCGTTTTGCGCACGATTGTTCCACCTTCAGTAATGGTGCCCGCACATATGCGCCTTTATGGAAGGCCTATTACACTTACAGGAACGGTTTGCGGGTATATCATACCGCGGCTGGTGCCCTATTCTGGTTGTTTGCTCCGATGAAGATCACCCAATGGCTGGCCCAGGCCCGCTTGTATGATCACCCCGGGGCTTACCTGAAGGTCACCCGGTTGGCGATTATGGATGCGCTAAAGCAGCGCTATGACCGGCCGCACGACTCAGTGGTTGCCTTGTGTCAGCAGGCATCTAGCGGGCGCCAAAACCGGTGAAGATGGTACGGATGGTTTTCAGCACGATGAGAACATCAAGACCGAAGCTCTGATGCTTGATGTAGTAAAAGTCGTGCTCCACTTTCTTGCGGGTCTCTTCCAGGCCGGCCACATAACCCTGTTGAACCTGGGCCCAACCCGAGATGCCGGGTTTGACGATGTGTCGGTAGCTGTAGAAGGGGACTTTCTTCTCGAACTCCTGCGCGAATGGTGGTTGCTCCGGGCGCGGGCCGATCAAGCTCATGTTCCCGATCAGAACATTCCACAGTTGTGGCAGCTCGTCCAGACGGCTGCGGCGTAGTGCTCGGCCCAGAGCAGTGATGCGATGTTCGTCTTCGTCGGCGAAGCGTGCCTGATCAGAGCAATTGTCGATGTTCATTGAACGGAACTTGAGCATTCGGAATGGGCAATTACCGACCCCCATTCTTTCCTGAATGAACAGTGCGGGCCCTTTACTCTCCAGTTTTACCGCGATACCGATCAGCAGACAAAGCGGTACGACAAGGGGGGCGAGCAGCAGTGTGCCGCTGATGTCCATGAGGCGCTTGCCCAGCAGGTACAGAGGGTTGGGTTGGAAGGCCGTGAAATCAGAACTGTTCAACATGTCCAGGTTAACACTCCCGCTCACTGCTTCCTGGAGTGAACGACGGTTGAAAACCGGGATGCGGCGGCTGTGGTGCCGGGCAATGAATCGTACCCATTCATCGCTCAGAGGGGTGTCCATATCCACCACCAGTGCGTCGAAGCGGCGCGGATCATCCGCATCACACAGGTATAGAAACCGGAAATGCTCATCGTCATTATGGCATTCCAGTAGCTGGGTGCCCGGTACCACCGCCAATTTCATATAGCGGAAGCGGGCTTTTACCGCCACGGCCAATATCTGCTGTAGCAGGATCAGTGTAAAGCCGAGAAACAGGGGCAGTCGCGCATAGCCCAGACGCAGGGCCAGCACCGCGAGGGTCGCGAATCCAAGGGTGATGCCGGTGACGCTGAGCTGGTAGGGCAGTAAATAGCCTCCAGGATATTGACTAAGTGCACGGGAGAAACAGAGGTTGGCACTGAAGGCGGCCGCCAGAATGAAAAGAGTGGTGACTTGATTGTCGTCGGTTGGCAACCAGGTGTGGTAAGCGAGCCAGAAAGGAGCGAGCAAAACCAGGCAGAAAGAGACGCAGTGCCAGAGAGGAGCGTTGAGCAGAATGCGCTCGTACCAGCGTTGGTGCCTCGTGGGCTCAAGCAGGTAGCGATGGCTGGATTCAAGTTGCTGGGCGATGCCGCCCTGGCTCGTGCTCATCTGACCCTCATGTCATCCCGCGGATAGCGCCGGAGTTCGTTGGTTGCTCGCCGAAACCGGCGAAAGGCTGCCGTTGAGGGATTGAGTCATTTTTGAGGGCGTATTGCTTTGTGCTCTTCCCCAAATAGAAACAATTTTACCAATGGGTGTTGACCCCGGTGGATCGGGGCAGGAAGAGTGGAGAAGAGGTGATGAGGAGGGCTTATCGTCCGGCCGCTCAATCCGCGCACAAAGAAAAAGGGCCTATCCGATGGATAGGCCCCTTTCTATTTGGCTCCGCCTGCTGGGCTCGAACTAGGCGAATTCACTGGATTCGCGCGCTGATTAACAAGCGGCTCTGGCCGCTCAATCAGCAGGCAAAGAAAAAGGGCCTACCCAATGGATAGACCCTTTTCTATTTGGCTCCGCCTGCTGGGCTCGAACCAGCGACCCGCTGATTAACAGTCAGCTGCTCTACCAACTGAGCTAAGGCGGAATGTCCTGAGGCCGCGTATATTAGTGGCGACCCTCGGGGGCGTCAACACCCCCGAGTCCGTTTGTTGCTTATTTGTTCAATGCCTGCTCGATACGGCGCACGGCTTCCTTCAGGGTGTCGAGGCCGACGGCGAAGGACAGGCGCATGCAGCCGGGGGCGCCGAAGGCGGAACCCGGTACCAGGGCGACGCCGGCGGTGTCGAGCAGCTTGGTGGCAAGCTCGGTGCAGCTGGAGACGTCGTCCATCTCGGCGATGGCGCTGGAGAAGTCCGGGAAGGCATAGAAAGTGCCGTCACCGGGGGCGCAGCTCACGCCGGGCAGCTTGTTCAGCGCGTCCACCAGGTAGTCGTGACGCTCCTTGAACGCCTTGACCATGTCCGCCACGCATTGCTGATCGCCGGCCAGGGCCGCTTCGGCGGCGGCCTGGCTGATGGAGGCCGGGTTGGAGGTGCTCTGGCTCTGCACCTTCTTCATGGCGCCAATCAGCTTCTGCGGGCCGGCGGCGTAGCCGATCCGCCAACCGGTCATGGAATAGGCCTTGGAGACGCCGTTCATGACCACGGTGCGGTCGTACAGGTCCGGGCAGGCGTTGACGATGTTCACGAACGGCTGGCCGGTCCACAGGATGTGCTCGTACATGTCGTCGGTGGCGACCACGATGTCCGGGTGCTGCTTGAGCACTTCGCCCAGCGCCGCCAGCTCTTCCTTGGTGTAGGCCATGCCGGACGGGTTGGACGGGCTGTTGATCACGAACAGGCGGGTTTTCGGCGTGATCGCCGCGGCCAGCTGCTCCGGGGTGATCTTGAAGCGGTTTTCCAGTGTGGTTTCCAGGATCACCGGTACGCCACCAGCCACTTTCACCATGTCCGGGTAGCTGACCCAGTAGGGGGCCGGGATGATCGCTTCGTCGCCGTCGTTGAACAGGGCCAGGGCCATGTTGAAGAAGCTCTGCTTGCCGCCGCTGGAGACCAGCACCTGAGCGGGTTCGTAGCTCAGACCGTTCTCACGCTTGAACTTGTCGACGATGGCCTGTTTCAGACCGGGAGTGCCGTCCACCGCGGTGTATTTGGTCTTGCCGGCATGGATCGCCTCAATGGCGGCCTGTTTGATATGATCCGGGGTATCGAAATCCGGCTCACCGGCGCCCAGTCCAATAATGTCCTTGCCCTGAGCACGCAGTTCGGCGGCCTTGGAGGTCACCGCCAGGGTCGGGGAAGGCTTGATACGTTGGACGCGGTCGGAAAGGTTGATATCGGACATGCACTCCTCATCTATCGGATGATGATTGGAACCCGGTTTTGACACGGACCGGGGCACGCAATATTACCGCATCCGGCCCGGATCTCATAGGGTGGCGCCACCATATGGGACCGGTGGGCAGTCCGTGATAGCGTGGCCCGCGGCCGCTCCCACGGCCCCCTGACCAACGGGTCAATCACTACTGACAAAGGCTGTCGGGAGGCGGGCGGATACTGGCTCGCGCCGCTCTTACCCTACAGCAGTACAGCCCCACAGCAGGACAGCGATACACCATGGCAGACACCGCGTTCAAGTTGCACTCGGATTACCAGCCCTCCGGGGATCAGCCCACCGCCATCGCGCAGTTGGTGGAGGGCCTGGAGGATGGGCTCGGTCATCAGACCCTGCTCGGGGTAACCGGGTCGGGCAAGACGTTCACCATGGCCAACGTGATCCAGCAGGTGCAGCGTCCGACCCTGGTGATGGCGCACAACAAGACCCTGGCCGCCCAGCTGTATGGCGAGTTCAAGGCGTTTTTCCCGGAAAACTCAGTGGAGTACTTCGTTTCCTATTACGACTACTACCAGCCGGAAGCCTACGTGCCCAGCTCGGACACCTTTATCGACAAGGATTCCTCGGTGAACGAGCACATCGAGCAGATGCGCCTGTCCGCCACCAAGGCCATTATCGAGCGTCCGGACACCATCATCGTCGCCACGGTATCCGCCATATACGGTCTGGGCGATCCGGCCAGCTACCACGCCATGGTGCTGCATCTGGTGCGTGGTGATCATATCGATCAGCGCGACCTGCTGCGGCGCCTGGCGGAGCTGCAGTACACCCGCAACGAGATGGACTTCCGCCGCGCCACCTACCGGGTGCGCGGCGACGTGATCGACATTTTCCCGGCGGAGGAAGAGAGCTCGGCGGTGCGCCTGGAGCTGTTCGACGACGAGATCGAGGACATCAGTATCTTCGATCCGCTCACTGGCGAGGTGATCAAGCGGGTGGGGCGCGTCACCATTTACCCCAAGAGCCACTATGTGACGCCCCGGGAGACCGTGCTCAAGGCCATCGAGATGATAAAGGAGGAGCTGGCCGATCGCCTCAAGCTGTTGCGGGACAGCAACAAGCTGGTGGAGGCACAACGGCTGGAGCAGCGCACCCGTTTCGATATCGAGATGCTTCAGGAACTGGGCTACTGCAATGGCGTGGAGAACTACTCGCGGCTGTTTTCCGGCCGTCAGCCCGGCGAGGCGCCGCCGACGCTGTTTGATTATCTGCCGTCGGATTCGTTGTTGATCATGGATGAGTCCCATGTCACCGTTCCGCAGCTGGGTGCCATGTACAAAGGCGACCGCTCCCGCAAGGAAACCCTGGTGGAATACGGCTTCCGGCTGCCCTCGGCGCTGGACAACCGGCCCCTCAAGTTCGAGGAATGGGAGCGGCTGGCGCCGCAGATGGTGTTCGTCTCCGCCACGCCGGGCCCCTACGAGGAAAAACACGCCGGCCAGGTGGTGGAGCAGGTGGTGCGGCCCACCGGCCTGGTGGACCCGGCCATCGAGATCCGCCCCGCCGGCAGTCAGGTGGACGACCTGCTGGGCGAGGCCCGGGAATGCATCGCCAAGGGCGAACGGGTACTGGTAACCACGCTGACCAAACGGATGGCGGAAGACCTCACCGAATACCTGAACGAAAACGGCATCAAGGTGCGCTACCTGCACTCCGACATCGACACCGTGGAGCGGGTGGAAATCATCCGCGACCTGCGTCTGGGCAAGTTCGACGTGCTGGTGGGGATCAACCTGTTGCGTGAGGGCCTGGATATGCCGGAAGTGGCGCTGGTCGCCATTCTCGACGCCGACAAGGAAGGCTTCCTGCGTTCCGACCGCTCCCTGATCCAGACCATCGGCCGGGCGGCGCGCAACATCCATGGCCGGGCTATCCTCTACGCCGATCAGGTCACCGGCTCCATGCGCCGCGCCATCGACGAAACCGAGCGCCGCCGGACCAAGCAGATCGAACACAACGAGGCACACGGCATCACCCCGCAAGGATTGACCAAGCAGGTGCGGGACATCATGGATGACGCTTACACCACCGGCGCCGGCCAGCCGGAGCGCAAGCGCACCCGCAAGGTGGCGGACGACCGCGAGAAATATGTGGCCCGCTCACCGGCGGAGGTGGCCAAGGAAATCGATCAGTTGGAAGCGAAGATGATGGAACACGCCAAGAACCTGGAGTTCGAACAGGCCGCCGCTCTGCGCGACCGCATCCACCGCCTGCGGGAAGAAGGCTTCATGCGGTGAGTTCCTTCGCCTGCAAGCAGGCTTCCCACAGCCCGTCTACAGCGCCGCTGTGGGAAGCCTGCTTGCAGGCGAATAGTCGGCCGTGAAGTCTCGCTACCCCACCTCCGGCATCACCTCCGGGCTCAACTCCTTCACCCAGATCAGCGTCCCGGCGATCACCGCCACCGGCATGATGAACAGATTCACCAGCGGCAGCATGGTCAGCCCCATCACCAGCGAGCCGAACGTCAGCACCAGCCAGCGCTTGCGTTTGAGCCGCGCCAGCATCTCCTCGAACGACACCTGACGGTTATCCGCGCCATAGTCAATGTACTGCATGCCCAGCAGCCACCCGGACCACAGGAACCACACCGCCGACGCGAAGACGTTGACCACCGGAATGAAATAAAGCACCACCACCACGAACAGTACCAGTAGCGCCCGCCACAGCCAGTACAGGGTCTTGCGGATTTCCCGTTTGAAGGTCCGCCAGATCATGGCGCCGATGGACTCGTCCGGCATCGGCCGATTGGTGACCTGGATATCCACCTTCTCCGCCAGAAACCCCATGAACGGCGCGGCGATCAGCTGTACGCCCAGGGTGAAGACGCTGGCGAACACCCCCAATAACAGAATCCACACCAGCACCACCGCCGCGTTGGCCAGAAACTGAATCAGCCCGTTGAGGAAGCTCAACCCGCCATCCAGCGCCCAACCCGCGGTCACCGCCGAAATCCAGCCCCCGATCCAGGTCGCGGAAAGCCAGTACAGCACCCCGAACACCAGCACGTTAAAGGCCATCGGCACCAATACATACCAACGCAGGCCCGGGCTGCGCGCCAGACTGAAGGCCTGACTCAAATAGGAAAACGCACGACTGATCTGCTGCACGGTCCACCCTGTCTTCGGCTACGGAAACACCGCGGAGTCTAACGGGGTGGGGCGGTATGCGCCAATTTGTCGTGAAATGACAATTGAAAAATATTGTGGAGAAGTAGTAGTTATTAGTGTCGTGCAAGGAAGCATAACTGCACAGAAACATTGGGGCTAAAATAGCTGACATGGAGATTGTCGACGTATGAACGGGGTGAAGTCATTTCTTGCGTTTCTTTTGATCGCTTTTTGTTTTCAATCCGCTTTTGCTACTCCTCAGTGGTATAGAGGAGAGGTGACCCGAATCTATCAGTATGGCGCTGCTGGGCAATTCGCCATCACTATGGATCCTGTCCTTAATTTCTGCAAATACAACTACGCCTATTTCTCTGGTGAGAAGTTTGAAAATCCAGAGCGCCTGCAGGTCGCGTTATCCATCGTTCTATCCGCTATGCATGGCGGGCGCACGATTGGTATTGTTATTGATCCAGAGGATCTGACGTCTGATGGCCTGTGTTTGGTGCGTAGCCTGGACATACGGTAAGTCTCTCTGACAAGGAAGAAAAAAGGGGTGGGGTATGTTCACGCGCTGCATCGCGGGTTTGTTGCTCTTATGTCTTCGAGGCTCGAATCAAGTAGCAGTTCGAGTCCATCGTAAATGTCTTCGTGTTTTTCTTGTGGTTTTTTTTGCTATTGCGGGCTCCGCAATGGCTGCTCTTCCCTTGAATGAAAACAGATATGACATTTACTACGGTGATATCGACAGCGTGGAACATGGGCTGGATGGGCTTCCTGATATTCTGCTTAAGCCTCGCCAGCAGTATGTCCTGATATCGACCAAGGTTTCGTTTCCCGCCCCCATCGATTCCGGCTACCAACCATTGCTATTTTGTGGAACCAGTAGTGGCAATTTTGTTGCCTGCAGGATGCGTGAGGGGGCTGATTTGCCCGGGTCGCCAAGCAGCGAATTCGAGTTCCTGATCGGAGATCTTGACAATGATGGTGTTCCCGACTTTCTTCTGAAGTCCAATTCTCCCAATGAAAACAGCCTCTTCCTGAGGAATAAGGGGGATGGAACTTTCGAACTGGCGGACCAATTCACCCATATCGGTGATGAACTGGTGTCCGGGGGCGCCGAAGTCGATATAGGGCAAAATCGGGACGCTGATGGTGATGTCATTCAGTTCGACGTTAATAAATACTCTCAGTGGACAGGGGCCGGGTTCTCGGAACCCAAATCGATTGAGCTGAGCACATCTCTGGTTGGTTCCTCCGCTTCCTCCTTCTCCGTTGATCTTGGCCAGGCTGAGTTCAGCCTTCCCATTCAGGTCCCCAAAGGCGGTGCCGGTGTCGACCCCTCGTTCTCGATCCATTACTCCAGCGGGTCCGGTTACGGCCAGGCGGGGATGGGCTTCAGTACTTCCGGTATTTCCGCCATCGAACGCTGCGGCAAGAGTTATGAGCGGGATGGCTTGGTAACCGGTGTTAAGGGGAATAACGAGGATCTACTCTGTCTTGACGGCAATCGCCTGATCCTTGTCTCCGGCAATTATTGGGGCAACGGCTCGATTTATCAGACCGAGGCGGAGTCGGATCGCAAAATCGTCTACAACCAAGGCGGCTTTACCGTCCATGAGAAGAACGGCGATGTCATGTATTACGGCAGCCGGGAGGATACCCGTATCACTGGCCGCTTGTCCGGCAATGCGGTTGGGCGTTGGGTTCTGGATGGCGTGGAAGATCGCTTGGGGTATGGGTATCGGGTAACGTACCAGCCTGGCTCCGCTGGCTATTTCCCTCAGAAGATCGAGTACACGGTCAAGGACGGCCAGGCCGGCAGCGGGGATGCCGAGGTGGAATTCACCTATGAGCCGGATCCCTATGGCTGGAGCACCGCGGTGCTGGGCAAGGTGTATAAAGTCGGGCTTCGTTTGGCCAGTGTGACCTCTCGAAGTCACGGCGCCGTGGCACGCCAATATCATTTCCGCTATGAAACCAGCCCAGCGACCAATCGCTCGCTGTTGGCTCAATTCTTCGAGTGCGATGCCTCGGTTCGTTGTTTTGAACCCATCACTTTGAATTGGAAGAAAGAGCGTCAACCGGATTTTTCCAAGACCACGTACTCCCGCTTCCCGGGAACTCCTTCGACCGATTATGTGTTCGAAGAGGGGTTGCATTATCCAGGCTTTGCCCGCTGGGTGGATATCAATCGGGATAAGTATGACGACTATTGCCGGATATCAGGTACCGGGGCCGGCTATGGCTCCGCCGCCGAAATTATATGTTATCTGAGCGATGGAAACGGGGGCTTTGGGTCACAGATCGAAATTGATGCCGGATTGGTGGGAACACGCCTGCAACAAGATTCGGAGGCTCCGGTGCCTGATTGGGGGCGCCATAACTGGAATGTGGACCCTGCCTGGATCGATATCAACGATGATGGTCTGGTGGACCTTTGTTATTCAACCATTCAGGGTGACAACGATCGTCTGACCTGCCGTTTGAACACCCCGAATCTTCAGAATGCGTTCGAACAGGTTATAACCTTCGATGTCTCCAGGCCTGTTGGTAAGTTCTATGTTGGGCCCCGATCCTGGATGGATTTCAACGGCAATGGCAAGATCGACTACTGCTATACCTATTTGAAAGACAATAAAAAGTACATTCGCTGCTTGGTTCAATCGGTCAACGGATTTACTTTTTCGGAAGCCTTCACCAAGGAAATCACCGATATGGCCGGCTACTGGGCCGATGTCAACGGCGATGGGCTGCCGGATTACTGTATTACCACCAAAACCAAGATTACTTGTCATATCAACAGCCAAGATCAGAATCTGAATGGCGGAACCTGGGCTAAGACGGGTACCCATTTCCAAGCCAGTGAACCCACGAACTGGATTTACAAAGGGAGCTCGACCAAGTACTTCAGCGCACTGTTCACGGACTTTACCGGTAATGGTTTCTCTGATTTCTGTCGTATCTATTGGACCACCAATAACGGCAAGGGAGGTTATCGCGCATCGTGCCTGGAATCCCTGGGTGATGGCTGGGGTAATGAAATTACCTCGCCGTTCCTGCAGGTCACTCCAACAACCACACAAGATTATGAGCGGATGCCGGAAGCCACTCAGTTCATGGACGTCAACCAGGACGGCCGCATGGACTGGTGTGTGGAAAACAGCCTCCCCACCGCCTACACCGATACACATCTGACCTGCTTTATTTCCACCCCAGACGGGTTCGGCGCGTCTTCAGTGAAGTATCGCCTGCCCTATCTTGGATCGAACATCCGGGGCATGCGGGATATTAACCGGGGTTGGGCGGACATCAACGGTGATGGCCACGATTCCTACTGTGCCTTGTACTGGAAGTCCTTGGTCCCCCATAACCGAGGAATGGCCTGCTTCGGCCCTCAGGTGCCGGAGCAAGGAGACCTGCTTACCGGCGTTACCAACGGCTTTGGGTTGGAGTACGGGGTTACCTACAAGGATATTGCCGATCCATCGGTATATGCCTATGGGGGACCGACAGGAAGTCACGGTCAGGTATTTCTGACCAAAGGCATGAACGTGGTTTCGGAGCTGGAGGCTTCCGACAGCATTGGTGGTTACAACACTCAGCAATACTTCTACCGGAACTACGGCTATTACCCCAATGAGTTTGGTGGCGTCGGCTTCGAGATGCTCAGGGTGACCTCGGAGAACGGCAGAAAACGCCATGACATCTGGTTCAATCAGGACGTCCGCAATCAAACCGTCGGTCAGGTGGATCGCTCCGAAACCTATTACAAGGTCGGAGGCGGCTTCCAACTGGTCTCCAGCGAAGAGAACGAATGGCAGACCCAGATTTATCGGGGCCAGGGGTTCCCGCTGCAGTCCGCGTCCAATATATGGAACCGCAACGCCAGTATCTCCCTGCGCTACCGCTCCCTGCTCAAAAGCAGTGTCAGTAAGGAATACGAGCTGGATAGCAGTCTGATTAAGACGGTTACCTCCAATAACACGTACAAGAGCACTGGGGATCTCACCAAGCAGGTGGTGACCACCACGGGGACGGGGCAAACCTTTACCAAGCAGCTGGTCAATCAGTACCTGACCAACAATCTGACCTACTGGATACTCGGCCGTCAGTCCCGTTCCGTGGCCACTTACTCCGGCTCCTATCAGGGGCAGGCGACGCCGACTATTACCCGAACGTCGGCCTGGACCTACTATTCAGCGTCACAGCCCGGTATAGGCGGCATGCTGCAGTCCGAGATCGTGGAGCCGGATCAGCCGTCATTGCGCAAGGAAACCCGCTATACCTATAACGCCTATGGGCTTACGGAAACGCGGGTGGAGAAAGGCGCGGGCGGCGCGGAACGAAGCACGCATTTCACCTATGATCCCACTGGCCGCTTCGTGGTGCAGACCCGCAATACTCTGGGGCACACCTCGAAAGCGACCTATGATCCGGTGCTGGGTGTCAAGCTGACGGAGAGTGACCCGAATAACGTCACCACCCGTTGGGATTACGATTCCCTCGGACGTCCACTGACCGAGTTCAGCGCGGATGGGCAGCGCCGGGAGACCCGCATCAAGGCCTGCATAAGCAATTGCCCGGCCAACGCGGTGTACTACACCGAGAGCTGGCTGGCCGCCCGTAATGGCACGCCGATCAGCGGCCCGACCCGGGAATACACGGATTTGCTTGGCCGTACCATCGAAACCCGGGCCACTGGCTTCGCCGGTGAAACCATCGTGGTGAAGACGGAGTATGATGCCAACGGTGACGTTACCCGCACCTCCGAGCCGCATGAGCAGGGCGGGGCCGTGTACTGGAACCAGGTGGTGTCCCGTGATGTTCTTGGGCGCCCTCTGGTGGAGCGGTCCGCTTCCGGGTTGACGTCCAACCATCAGTACAACGGACTCACCACGCAACAAACGGTGTCCTGGAGCGACCCGGTTGGCGGTAGTCAGACCACCCAGGTGACCACTCACACCAACGACGTTCAGGACCGCTTGCGCCGGGTGGTGGACGCGGCGAATCGGCAACTGGCTTACCAATACGATGCCTCCGGCAATTTGCTCAAGGTGATACTGCCGGACCAGGTGGAACTGGTTAACGCCTACGACGCCCTTGGCCGTAAGATCGGCTCCCAGGACCCGAACATCGGTCAATGGCAGTACGCCTATGACGATTTCGATCAGATTGTGCTGCAACAGAACGGCAGCGGCGCCCGGACCTGCTCGGCCTATGACGAACTTGGGCGGCTGGTCTCCCGGACCGACGATTATCGACCGTCCCTGAGCTGGGCCCAGGCATCACAGGCCGCCGTGAACGGCTGCGCTGGGCAGACCGCGACCCATAGTTGGAGCTATGACACCTCGGCCAAGGGGGTAGGGCGCCTGGCTTTGGTGACCGCCAGCAATGGTTATCGGGAAGAGCCTTTCTACGATGGCATTGGCCGGGTGGTGCAGGTGGACACCCGTTTCGATGGCCGTCAGTTCACCCGTTCAAGCCAGTTCGACAGCAATACCGGCCGCCTTGTACAAGAGACGTTGCCGCACCGAATCAACGGCCCGAGCCTGAGCGTGGAATACCGCTACAACGCTCAGGGTGAACTCCATGAGATCGGCAAGCCCGGTGAGGAAGACTATTACTGGCGGGCCAATGCCAAGACCGTGCGGGGTCAGATCAAGGATGTCTATCAGGGCAACGGCATCATCCGCAAACTGTACGACCATGATTCGGCGTCCGGTTTCCTGACCCAGATCCGCTCCAAGATGATGTTCGACGCCGGCTGGAATATCCAGAACGAGTTCTACGACTTCGATGCCAAAGGGCTGATGCGCAAGCGCACCCAGCAGGCGGTGGGTAACCTGGAGCAAGTGGAGGAAACCTTCGCATACGACGTGGTGGACCGCCTGGTGCAAGCCACGGTGGCCAACATGACCACCCCGGGGAACTCCTTCGAGCAGTCCATCGACTACGACGTCAGCGGCAACATCCTGCAGCGCAACGACGTCGGCCAGTACCAGTATGGCGAAAGCTGCGAAGTGGGCGGTACCCAGCACACACCGGGGCCGCATGCCGTCACCAGCGTTACCGGAACCCGCAACGCCAGCTACTGCTACGACAGTGGCGGCAACATGCTTGCCGGCGGTGGCAAAACCATCTCCTATACCGCTTTCAACAAGCCGGACCAGATTCAGGGCACCAGCGCGACGGTGGACCTGATCTATGGACCGGACCGCTCTATCCTGAAGCAGGTCACCACCACCTCCGGGAAAATCACCAGCAAGATATCTCTGGGCGGGTACGAGTACCTGGATATCCAGAAGAGCGGACAGACCACCATCAAGGAACGTTTCCGTATCACCGGTGACGTGGTGGTGTCCTTCGAAAACGGGGATGCGACCTCACCCACGGAAGAGCACCTGTTCATGGACGGCATGGGCTCCGTGGTGGCCGTGGCCCACGGCCTCGGCGGCGTCACCGAGCGCTACCGCTACGACCCCTGGGGCCGCCCCCGCAAGGACGTGGATTGGACGGCGATCAGCGACACCGCCTGGTTCGGCATGGAACGGGCGGAAAAAGCCACCAGCAAAGGCTACACCGGCCACGAAATGCTCGACGACGTCGGTATCATTCACATGGGCGGCCGCATCTACGACCCCACCATAGACCGCTTCCTCAGCGCCGACCCGGTGATCAAGGGCCTGGACCAGGTGGAAAGCTACAACCGCTACAGCTACGCCCTCAACAACCCCATGAGCATCACCGACCCCAGCGGCTACTCCTGGCTAAGCAAGACCTGGAAGAAGCTGCGGAACTCGATCAAGAAGCGGATGGGGATGGTGGCTTTGGCGTTCATCAATCCCCAACTGGCGTTCAATACCACCGCGTTTAGCAAGGGGGGGAAAGAGCTTGCTCGCTTTGCCGCAAGAAATAAGTATGCAGGGGAAGTCTTCGGCGTTGTAGGTATAGCGGGTTGTTCTTTCTTTTCCGCTGGAGCTGCGACTACCGCCTGTGTCGCGGGGTATCAAGGGTGGGTATCCTCAAGTGTCGCATATGGCAGTGGCGCACCCATTGAGAAGGCCTTGGTGGCCGGCGCCAAATCAGCGGCCTTGGCCTACGCGGACATAAGTGTAGCCGGTGCTATTGGTGCCACAACCGGGAACTGGGCGACTAGCGGAATTGCCCATGGACTACGCGGTGCCGTCTTCGCCCGCCTGCGAGGCGCTGACGTTAAGTCCGGTATCATCGGTGGTATGACCGAAGGGATGATCAGTACCAGAATCAGAGGATGGACCGACGGTGAGCGGGGTTCCGGGACCGTACTGGCGGGGCTGGTCAGTGGTACGGTATCCGAGGCTACGGGTGGCAAGTTCATGGTTGGGGCTGCTACCGGGGCTATGGGGTATTTGTTTAATGAGATGGGAAGTGATGATGTAGGCGCACATGGTGGTGATGGGACGGATATAACTGGTTTTGATAGCTGGAGCTATAACAGTGAGTTAAATTATAACGATGCCTTGCTAGTGGGGATGTCTCTTGCACCTTTGGTTGCTATTGAAGGGGTTGCCGCTTGGATTGGGGGCGGAATCAAATTTTTGTATGGAAGAATTGCTGGGTCTCCTCGGGGGTTAGGATCGAATCCATTCGCTAGAAAAAGCCCTTCTGAGATTGATGCAATGTTACGTGGTAAGGGCTATATACCTAAAGGTCCTTCTCCGCAAACAGGCCAGGGGACATACCTAAACACCAAGAATGGCAGAAGTTATCATATTGATGCGAATCATCCCCCTCCGAAGCCTCCCCATGTGGGGGTTCAGAGACCAAGAGGTAGTCGTAACTTGCCTCCCAGGGATTATCCATTGTAGTGAGGATAAAAGATGTATTTTTCGGTTGAAGTGAAGTCAGCAGATCAGATCTCTGAAGGAAAATCAGAAGTGGAGATATACATAAATAAAGAATCTTTGGAAGATTTGTTGTTGCAATTATCCTTTCTTAAAGAGGCTGGTGATCATGCCCACTTTATGAGTCCGTCATGGGGGGCAGGGGAATTATCTGAAAATCCGTATGTTAAAAAGAATCAGGCTATAAATCATTTAAAAATTACTCTTGTGGATTAAAGTTGGGCTCAAGCGGAAGTGGCGCTGGGGAGGCAGGTCTTGCCATTTGCCTTTTGGGGTTGGAAAGAGTGGGAGAGGGCTTGGGGTCAGAGGACTTGGGGTCAGGTCTTGCCATTTGCCTTTCGCAGAGGACTTGGGGTCAGGTCTGAATGGTACTTACTTAACGCTCGCCTTCTTTCCGCCCGAGGCCGTTTTATTCCATGGGCGTTGCTTCGGTGGATGCCCATGCTGACGTATCCAAGCCTGCGCCTCATGCCGGGGACGGGTTAACAGCGGAAGCGGCTTCGGTCGTCGCTTGACTGCTCTGGGTTCAATACGTCCTGGTCGATTCCCCACACGCTGCTGGCCGATCAGACGAAAGAGTTCCGTTAAATCGTCACTGGTATGGCAAGCGAGCCGTTGTTGGTACCAAGCCTGCCAGCATTGCAGCGCGTGTTTGAAGCTCAGCGTGCGAGGCAATACCTTCGCCAACACGGCGGACGGCACCATCAGAAGCCGCACCAGATTGTAGGCCAGAAGGTACACCCACAGTTCCTTTTCCGCCATCTCCAGCGCAGGGCTTGGGGTCAGGTCTTGCCCTTTGCCTTTCTTGGCTGGAAAGAGTGACCGCGAGGCACCGGGCAAGACCTGACCCCGGTGACGAGAGTGTGATCGTGTTAGGTGACGATGGTGCCCGGCAATACAAGATCTCACCGGGCTTATTACGACCGCTTCGAGATGTGAAGTAAGTCAACTACGTCGCGGAATGAACGCTTACACTGCTACGACAGTGGCGGCAACATGCTTTCCGGCGGCGGCAAGACCATCTCCTACACCGCTTTCAACAAGCCGGACCAGATTCAGGGCACCAGTGCGACGGTGGACCTGATCTATGGACCGAGCCGCTCTATCCTGAAGCAGGTCACCACCACCTCCGAGAAAACCACCAGCAAGATATCTCTGGGCGGGTACGAGTACCTGGATATCCAGAAGAGCGGACAAACCACCATCAAGGAACGCTTCCGTATCACCGGTGACGTGGTGGTGTCCTTCGAAAACGGGGACGCCACCTCACCCACCGAAGAGCACCTGTTCATGGACGGCATGGGCTCCGTGGTGGCCGTGGCCCACGGCCTCGGCGGCGTCACCGAACGCTACCGCTACGACCCCTGGGGCCGGCCCCGCAAGGACGTGGATTGGACGGCGATGAGCGACAGGGCCTGGTTCGGCATGGAACGGGCGGAAAAAGCCACCAGCAAAGGCTACACCGGCCACGAAATGCTCGACGACGTCGGTATCATTCACATGGGCGGCCGCATCTACGACCCCACCATAGGCCGCTTCCTCAGCGCCGACCCGGTGATCAAGGGCCTGGACCAGGTGGAAAGCTACAACCGCTACAGCTACGCCCTCAACAACCCCATGAGCATCACCGACCCCAGCGGCTACTCCTGGCTGAGCAAGACCTGGAAGAAGCTGCGGAACTCGATCAAGAAGCGGATGGGGATTGTACTGGCGGTGTTCAACCCGCAAATGGCCATCGCGGAAGTGACATCCCGCTACGCAGGCAAGGAAATGGCTCGGTTTGCGGCCCGCAACAAGTATGCCGGGGAAGTGTTTGGGATTGTGGGGATGGCTGGGTGCGCAGTAGCGACGGGAGGTGGCGGGGCCGCCGGCTGTCTCAGCGCTTACCAGGCGTGGACGGCGGGGGCGGTGTCTTATGGCAGTGGCGAGTCGATTGAGAAAGCCCTGCTCGCAGGTGCGCGATCCGCTGCGCTGGCCTACGCTGATGCGGGCGTGGTTGGTGCTATCGGAGATTGGCAACTTGGTTGGGCAGGTAGTGGCATTGCCCACGGAGCACGTGGTGCGGCCTTTGCCCGGATGCGAGGCGCTGATGTCAGGTCCGGTGTTATCGGTGGCATGACAGAAGGGATGATCGGCAACAGAATCAAGGGATGGACCGACGGTGAACGGGGTTCCGGAAGCGTACTGGCAGGGCTGGTAAGTGGAGCTGTATCCGAGGCTACGGGTGGCAAGTTCATGGTTGGGGCTGCGACCGGGGCTATGGGGTATTTGTTTAACCAGATGGCGGCTGGGGGTGAAGCCCCGACAGCACCGGGAGGATTTGGAAGTCTTGGGAAGGGATTATCCAATGGAATCAGGCTTATAGCTGCCAGGCTAAATCTCGCGCTGTCGATGGTAGGGCTTCGATCAGACACTCCTCAATCTCAATATATATTTAGAGTTGTTAGTGACCAAGAATTGTCCTTGACTGTTGAGATGCAAGGTCTTGTTCCTGATCCCAATAATTATGGAAAAGGGGTCTGGCTGAATATAGAGGATGCGCGATGGTTTGCTAATGTAAATATTAACCAATCAATTAATAGATCGATAGTGCAAATGCAAATAGGAAAAGAGACGATCGGTTTGGGGCATCCTGTCTCTGATGCAGGGCATGGTTTCATTCACTTTAGGAATGAGGTTCTTCCTGTAGTTAATTCGGATATAATAAGACATGGCGGAGTTAGGGTAAGGGAACGGTATGATGCGAGGTAGTATTTATGGATCTGACATATAGGCTGAGAGTTAGTTTAAATGTTCTTTCAGATGAACGTCTTCCGAAGACATTTTCTGTTGATGCTGGTCATAGGTTTAGGGCTTATTTTAATGGTATTTACCATCCTGCTCAGGTTGATGTCATAGATAAGGCTCTGCATATCGGGGAGTCTGGTGCGGCGGAAATTTCTATTGTATGCATGTCGGAGGAGGAAGGGCAGGTATTTCCTGGTCTTGCAATTGATTTTGTTGGTGGGGTTGACATCGAAGTTGGTTGGGGAGAAGTAATTGCTGTACTGGAAAAGATAGAGGAGTAAAAAACTCTGGGGGCACATGTGAGTGCGGGGCTTGGTGGTGGGGGCTTGGGTCTTGCCATTTGCCTTTTTTGGCTGGAAAGAGTGGCTGCGAGGCACCGGGCAAGACCTGACCCGAATGGCACTTACTTAGTCGATAAGACCTTGATCCAGAAACAAAAAAGCTGATCCAATGGCAGCGTGTTTATCTCGCCAAAGAATCCACACCCCGCCAAGGATCAGCTCCCATGGATGCTAAACAGAATCGATTTCAGCAGCAAGCAATCAAACAGCAGTTGTCCCGCCAAGATGCCATCCGTTTTTTCAATCTACTCACCTCGGCAGAACTCTTTGATGTACTGGAATCCTTATTGCCCGAGCACCGCGAGCGCCTCTTCCCGCCAACGGAAACCTTGGCGATGTTTCTGAGCCAGGTGATGCAAGCGGATCGCTCCTGTCAGCGAGTGGTCAACGAAGCTGCGGTGGCACGCTGGCTGGGAGGGCGCAAGGCGTGCAGTACTTCCACGGGCGGCTATTGCAAAGCTCGGCAGCGTTTACCACTGGAATTGGTCTCATCTCTGGCACGTGCCACAGGCGCGTTGATCAACGAGAAAGTACCTGATGACTGGCTCTGGCAGGGGCGGCCTGTTCGCATCGTTGACGGCACCACAGTGACCCTGCCGGACACGCCCGCCAATCAAGAGGTTTACCCCCAGCAGCGCTCGCAGAAGCCTGGTCTGGGCTTCCCACTGTGTCGTATTGTCGCCGTCACCTGTCTGGCCAGTGGTGCCGTACTGAATGCGGCAATGGGGCCTTACGCGGGTAAAGGCGCCAGCGAACACACCCTGTTCCGTTCGTTGCTGCCTGGCTTCAATGCCGGCGATATCCTCCTGGGGGACGGTCTGTATGGTAGTTATGTGATTCTGGCGGACTGTC
>NZ_SNUA01000016.1 GCF_004360225.1 Alcanivorax sp. 24 | reverse complement strand
GTTTGCTCTCCGACCAGACCGGCAACGACGACCGCGTCAAGACCGACGGTGACGTCAACGTCTTCGCCGCCTCCATCAGCATGCAGTTTTAAGGGGGGAGAACCTTATGATTCGCGGAACCTTTAACCGGACCCTGTACGGGACCTTATTAATAACCGCCTGCGCCACCGTCCTCACCGCCTGTGGCGGCAGTGACGGCTCCGACATGCCCGGCAACGACGCCAACGACGCCCAGCGGCAAAGCCTGCTTTATGCCTACCCCGATGACGGGCAGAGCGAGGTGGCGATTCCCGCTCCGGTGGTATTGCGGTTCTCCAGCGACATCGAGCTGGCCGCCGCCGAAAACAATATCAAACTGCGCCTTGGGGGCGCCGATGGGGACATCGTCCCCGTCACCTACAGCAAAGTGGAAGCCGATGGCCGCAGCATCCTGCTGACACCCACGGAAAAACTGCAACCGCTCACCGACTACACCGTGACCCTGCGCGGCGTGCAATTAAGCGTGGGCAAGGCACCAAACCGGGATATCCACTTCACCACCCGCGCGCTGCAACGGGGCCCAAAATCCCTGGTGGTGGCCGACGACGACTTCACCCTCGCCCGCGCCATTCCCAGCGGTGACACCGAAGAACCGGTAATGGACTTTTCCACCTTCCGTTTCCAGTTCACCCAGCCCATCGACCCCACCAGCGCCCGCTACGGCCTCAACCCGGGCGACGGCACCACACCGGCGGACACCGTGGCCCTGGTGGACGGCAGCGGCGAGCTGGTGGAAGCGCGCCTGCTCACCGAAGGGCCCTACATGACCCTGGACCCCACGCCCGAGCACCTCACTCCGGGAGAGACCTACACCCTCACCCTGGGCGACGGTCTGGCCAGCACCTTCGGCAATACATTTGGTGGCCACGAATTCACCGTCACCCCGCAAGACTCCTCACCGCGCGGCGAGCCGGCCATCCTGGTACAGCGCATCACCGACTCGGAAAACCGCACCCGCACCTCCCCGCTCACCGGCAAACCGGTGAACGAAGTGCCGGTGAACGCCACTCTGCTCGGCCAGGACAACGTCACCCAGGCCAGCGGCGACGTGCGTGCGGAATTGGGCGACGTCACCGTCTACCCGGACGTCACCCCGGTGCGCATCCCCGCTGAAACCATTCTCAGCGGCACCAGCCTGGAAGTACTGATCGGCGGCGAAGTGCCTGCCGGCTTTGCATCCGGCGAAGTGAAAATGCACTTCCTCAGCGACGCCACCGGCTACCTGGTGCCCAACCCGTACGACACCCACAACCGCGCCGACGCCCTGCGCATCGTGCGGCTGTTCATGGATGTGGCCATCACCACCGACGAAGCCCGCGCCAACGGCGGCTTTACCCAGGACATGCTGCACATCGAACTGATCGGCGTCGGCGAAGTGGATCCACAGGAAGGCGTACTGAAAATCGACGCCGTCAGCGTGGTGGAACCGGACGTGCTCGGTCAGGAATTCGCCCACGGCATGCTCAGCTTCCAACTGGAGTCCTATAAGGATCAGCTCAATGCTCCGGCGCCGGTGCCGGACACTGCGCCGTTGGAGTTTCAGAGCTGGACCTTGGGAATAGATGAGCAGACCGGTCTGGATAAGACCGCCATGTTCAAACCCACCGACCCCATCGTACTGAACTTCACCCGCCCGCTGGACCGGCAAACCGTAACCGGCAAAGTACACCTCTATAAGAATGAAGGCGGCGTACAAACCGAAGTGGACAGCAAAGTCACCGTGGACGGCGCGGCGATCGTGATCAAACCGGTTGAACCACTGGAGCACCCCACCGAGACCGGGCCTTCTCTGTCCTACCAGGTGAGTCTTGATCCGGGGATTATGGATTTGCGGGGGGAGCCTTGGGTTGGCTTCCTAGAAGGAGGTAACTTCGAACTACCGCTGATATCTGAAAACAGGCAAGAGTATTCAATTTCATTAGCAGGAACCTTGCTCCCTAAAGGAGACATCCAAGCGGTAACCGAAAAATCCCCATTCTTGCTTGGTGTTTATCCAGGGTTTCCTTGCGCCGTCCATGAGGAGCAACTGAATTTGTCAGAGGGAACAATGGGCAGGTGTCGCGGGGGAATACAGCCGCATGCTGTTCCGACAGACAAACTAGCTTACGCACTTGAACCCGACGATGTAATACCAATCCCTAAGATGCCAGCCAACAGGCCCATTATCGTAGTAACGTCATCTTCACTAGATGCAGAAACCGTGATTCCCGAAAAGACATTCATTGTAATCGAACACAATCCGGATGGAAGCATAAAAAAAACAGTTAAAGGGCAACTAATTCTGAAAGGCGACACAATAAAATTCACCCCTAACTCCCCCTGGAAAGAAGGCACTCTTTATTCGTATACATTAAAGAGCAACGGGAACACACAGAGTTCTTCAGGCTGCGACTCAACAGGTGATAACGAAACCATATGCTCCAAAAAAGGGCTTCCGCTTAATACACAAATTCTCACTGAATCAGAGGTTCACTACGAGGCAAGAAATGGTTTCTATCAAGATTCCTATGCAACCCCACAGTGGATATTTCAAACAAAGGGCGTGGAACTGTACGGTGGCGGCCCTGACTTCAAGCAGTATTTCTTTGGTGCCAAAAGATCCGATAATGTTCTTCAGCTCATGAGAATCACACACAACTATGACACTAACAAAAATCTAATCTTCGAGAAAAACCTATCAGACTTCTCTTCCATCTCGGGTCCAGGAGTGTCTGATCCAATAGCACCCAATATAGGACTTTCAAGGTTAGGCGAAGACCACTACTTCATGTATGAGTTCGATGAAGCCTCGGAGCATGAATTTGAGGCTGACCACTTCACCTCAGATCTGGAAGATTACTATGGAAGAGGCATCCCTCTGGACCCGGAAGGTGTAAGGCCTCCGCCCAACACCGCGAAGGTTCTCTCTTCGCAGTTTGGCATAACTAGTATCGAGCAAGGAAGGCACCTTGCCTTCACGGGAGAAGGTCTTATTTGGCCAAGATCAAAAATTACAGCAGGGTATATTGGTGCTAATATCGGCTGTGGTTTCGAAGAATTTTCAGAATGGGATAATCAAGACGGCGGATGCGAAAACTCCCCTCCTCAAACATATGGAGACTTCATATTCCAGCCTGGCCAGCCAATACGCTACGCTTGCTTTAAGGCCAAGCCAAGATCTTGTCCAGAAGACAAGTTTACCATTATCCACGGAGCACTATTCGCAGAAGTCACTAACCAAGTGGTGCCAGGAAAAGGTTTACTTGTTAATATTCTTCCAGGGCAAATGGTAACCACCTCCTTTAAAGTCTACACA
The DNA here is from genome assembly GCF_004360225.1 of Alcanivorax sp. 24. Taxonomy (GTDB): domain Bacteria; phylum Pseudomonadota; class Gammaproteobacteria; order Pseudomonadales; family Alcanivoracaceae; genus Alloalcanivorax; species Alloalcanivorax xiamenensis. The sequence goes on along the minus strand of NZ_SNUA01000016.1, from coordinate 89,484 downwards.
AAAAATATGACGGGCAGGGCCCAAGACACTCTCGACTCGGGTTATCAAGTCATGAGGATGAGATATGATAATGGAGGCCCCATCAAGGCTTATATCGAAGAGGACAATGGTGTACCCCAGCTTAAGGTAGATACTGTCAATCTTTACCTAAACGCCCCTCAGCTTGTTGCTCAATTCAAACGGCAGCGGATTGCCTCGTCTGATTATGCCTTTCATAACTTATATAGCTATCCTGTAACGATGGCTCTATCTGGCAGAATCGATTTTCTATCAGATGGCAGAATGCAGGCAAAACAAACGAACATAGGGTCTTTGGACGTCCCAATGAGAGGCAACTCTCCGGCCACATGGGTGGATCTGGTTATACCCCATAACGGGGTTAATTTAGACTACATCAGTGAGCCGATAAAATAATTGGGATAGGGTGGAGTCTTTCGGCTCTACCCTCTCACTCAAATCGGTAATGGCAGATTACCAAGGTAAAATGCATACATCACGCCGTTCGTAAGATGTTGAGCTTCCACAGATTTCTCAGGCATCGGGAGCAAAAAAGCCCCCCCTTTTCTATACACCGTTTATCTTCACATCCTTATACAGCAAAAAGGCGCCAGAGATACTAGCGCCTTTTTGCCCCCTATTGATATTATTAGCTTCCTGTTAAGGTGCGAAATATTAATAACAGGTCATATTTGCAAGAGTACCGCTCAGAGTAGCACCCGTAGCAGGCCAGGAGCCACTAATCGAGATTGCGGCAGGGACCAAGCCTGATGGCGAGCATGTGTCGTTTACTGTACCAACGCCCATAACCCCGGTAAGAATTCCCTGCGCAGCCCCTATGGCAACCCCTGGGCTAGATGAGACATGAACAGAATAAAGCCCGCTACCAACTGCATCAGTATCGATAACACTACCCACGATACCACCTGAAGCATCTAGTTGTGCTCCCCAGGGCAAGTTACCTGTATTGACTCCTACACACGTCGGGTCACCGGGGATTGCTCCAGCTGAGATGATTCTAGCCACTCGGGTACCACAGTCGACATCAGCAACGACCGTAAGATCGCAAGTCGGGCTTAAACCCGTGTTAGGGTCCGTCATAGTCGTATTGCCTTGATAGACACAAGTTGACGCATGAGCGCCTGCTGCCCCAAGAGCCACTGCGCCAGCCAAAGCCAGCATGGTCGGTTTAAGAATTTTATTACTCATGGCTAAGTCCTCCATTTTTTGGTTAGCCGTGTATCATTTGTTTTTTCCTATCTGGACAGGTCGACTGCCTCCCTGGCCTGTCCCCTTCAGCCAACGGCGGGATGCCGTTGACTGCCCCCGAGGGTTGTTCACCCTTCGGCACGGACCAGATAAATAGATTCACAACCGCAAAACAATAGATTACCTGTCCCCTTAAGCACTTTTTCTTTTTTCAAAAACACAAACCCAGCAACCATGCGGCTTACAGAAAATGTACCTGGAACCTTTTTTGGATAAGAGACGATGTCGCTCAAAAAAAATCGGTGTCTTTTTCGAGAAAAAAATTCAGAAAATAAAAAGGGGACAGTAAAAAAAAGGAAAAGGAAACACTTCCTGGGAAATGTTTACCGAAACCGGTGATAAAGGTGATTGTCTGTTTTGGGAGAAGAAATCAAGGCTGGGGTGGTGTTGTCTGGGCGGTTGATGGGGTACATCAATTCGCTGCCGAGGCAGCTTCCCACAGGCGGGAGTGGGCGACGAAGCCGCTGTGGGAGCCAGCCTTGCTGGCGAAGGTTTTGAAGAGAGAAGAATTCGCCTGCGGGCAGGTTCCCACAGGGGGTGTGAATACAGGATGGTGCTATTCGAAAACCGCAGCCACTGTCTCCACCTCGTAAACGCGGTCGATCCAATCTTCCAGCTGCTCCCGGCTGGCGCTGTTCAGCCTGGTTTCGATCTCCGCCGGCAGGTCGCCGAAGCGGCGCCGTAATTGGCGCAGCAGGATGTTTCGGGCTTCGATGGTGGAGCCTTGTTCGAGGCCTTGTTCCAGGCCTTGCTCGAGTCCTTGTGAAAGGCCTTGCTCGAGGCCTTGTTTGAGCCCCTGCCTGATTCCCTCCTGCCTGCCTTCCGCCAGCCCTTCACGCCGAAACTGGGCTTTCCACACCCTCACTCTGTCTTCCAACATGCTATGTGCCTCCCTTAAAGTATGAATCTCCTGCCAGGGCACCTGCGAGTCCAGGCGTGGGCCTCGCCGACGCAACCATTCCAAAACACCTTGCTGCAGGTGGGCTTGCCCTGCTCCTTCCAGCCAGTTTACGAGACATAAGGAAGCCCGCAACATGTCCTCCTCGGTCACGCTGGTTTCCATTGCGAATACCGCGGCGACCAGATTCCTTTCACGCAATGCCCCCTCGCCTGCCTGTATTCCCAGGTCCAACAACATGAACTTTTGCCGGGCCTGATAGGGTTTCAGCGCATCCGGAACCGGCTGGATCAAGTCACTCAGATCGGTGGCAGCACGCCAGCGGCGCCGGCCGTTGTACAACACGATGGGTAGTACCGGGGGCAAGCGCCCCGTTTCCTCCAGGGCCTCACTCCGAAGCAGATCCTGATACAACAGTCCGGTGTACGTCAGGATCCGCAGCGGCATGTAATGGTCCACCTTGGACTGAAATTCCAGCATCAGGTAGAGGTATACCCACTCCCGCTTCCAACGTACTCGCCAAAGAGCATCATTGTGCCGGGTGCGCAGATCATCACTGACATAGCCATCGCTTACCTTCTCCAGAGAAGTCAAATCCAGGCTTCGCACCCAGCCACTATCCATGAACCCCAACAGTAAATCCCGCACCATTTCCGCGTGCGCGAACAGAAACTTGTAACTGGTATCGTGATCCGTCATATCCCTCTCCCAAAAACAGAGAGGAGTATGACCACGGATGGCGGGCAGGTCTGTCAGTCAAAGCGGAAAAGGGCGTCAGCTTTTGGCCAAAGCATTGTGAGTATTGACCCTATTCCTGACTTGTTCCGCGGCGGGCCGCCATCCCCGATAAAGTAGACTATGATATAGCAGGTAAAACAGAGCAACCCATTGAAGCGAATAAAGAAATTATAAAAGAGAATGCCGCTCTGATTTGTAAGCCTGTTTTGTAAAGGACTATTCGTATCAGGTCCTGTCCGGCGTGTTGATTCGCTGCCGAGGCAGCTTCCCACAGGCGGGAGTGGGCGACGAAGCCGCCGTGGGAGCCAGCCTTGCTGGCGAAGGTTTTGAAGAGAGAAGAATGCGCCTGCGGGCAGGCTCCCACAGGGTGTGAATGCAGGGTGGTGCTATTCGAAAACCGCAGCCACTGTCTCCACCTCGTAAACGCGGTCGATCCAATCTTCCAGCTGCTCCCGGCTGGCGCTGTTCAGCCTGGTTTCGATCTCCGCCGGCAGGTCGCCGAAGCGGCGCCATAATTGGCGCAGCAGGATGTTTCGGGCTTCGGTGGTGGAGCCTTGTTCGAGGCCCTTTTCGAGGCCTTGTTCCAGGCCTTGTTCCAGGCCTTGTTCCAGGCCCTGTTCCAGGCCCTGTTCCAGGCCTTGCTCGAGTCCTTGTGAAAGGCCTTGCTCGAGGCCTTGTTTGAGCCCCTGCCTGATTCCCTCCTGCCTGCCTTCCGCCAACCCTTCACGCCGAAACTGGGCTTTCCACACCCTCACTCTGTCTTCCAACATGCTATGTGCCTCCCTTAAAGTATGAATCTCCTGCCAGGGCACCTGCGAGTCCAGGCGTGGGCCTCGCCGACGCAACCATTCCAGAACGCCTTGCTGCAGGTATTGTTGCTCTGGATCCTTCAACCAGTCCACCAAACGCGCAATGACGCGCAGCATGTCTCTTGATGTTGCTCCGTTTTCTAGCGCGAACACCGCGGCAACCAGGTTCCTTTCTCTCAGATTACCCTTGTCTGCATAAAGCCCCTGGTCAACCAGGAAAAAACGCTGCTTGGGCAGATAGGGGTGCAATGCTTCCGGTGATTCCTGGATCAGATCATTAAGATCCGTGGCGGCACGCCAGCGCCGTCGGCCGTTGTACAACACAATGGGCAGAACCGCGGGCAGGCGCCCATCCACTTCCAGTTCCCCTCGCCGGATCAGGTCCTGATACAACAGACCAAGGTATGTCTGAATCCGGACGGGCATGTAACGGTCTTCCTTGGATTGAAACTCCAGCATCAGATAGATGTACAACCACTCCCTCTTCCAGCGTACCCGCCATAAGGCGTCGTTATGCCGGGCACGCAAGTCGTCGCTGACATAGCCATCACTGACTTTCTCAAGAGAGACAAAATCAAGCTCCCTCACCCAGCTCCCCTCCATGAATCCCAGCAATAGGTCCCGCACCATCTCCGCGTGTGCGAATAGAAACTTGTAGCTGGTATCGTGATCCGTCATATCCCCTCCCCTGGCAGGAGGACACCATGACACTGAGAAGCAGGATCAGTCTGTCAGCCGAAACGGAAAGACCTGTCAGCGAAAAGAGGTAGTGAACGTAAGAAAGGTTCGCGCCCTTCATTCGGCTCAGGTCTTGTCTGGCGTGTCGAATCGATGCCGAGGCCGCTTCCCAAAGAGGGAGCGTGAATGAGCCTCGAAGATGTATTCCAGAGAGAAAAAAGCGCTCAAACCAGAGGCCGATTGGTTTGGGGCCAATATGGAAGCAGGGAAGGCCCTGGTTGAGCGTGCATAAACAACAGCAAAAACCAACAAGTTCATCCACGATGGGAAACACAAGGCTTCCGATCGATACCGATCACTATCGCTCATCCCTTCCGGGCAGACAACCTTTTTCTTTAAAAAAATCAATAAAAAGAGTGACTTACGCTCTTATTTAAAGCTCACGGCGAGGAAGCCGCCACGGTCATTTCTTGCTGGGCCTGCCACGCCCGCGAAAGTGGATGCGCTCACCGGTCAGTGTTTCCAGCTGATCGGCATAGGCCCTGCTGCCGATGTACTGATTGCGTTTCACCCCGGCCTCTATACGTTCCCGTTCGCGCGCTTCACACCCCACCGTAAGCAGTTCCCTGAACGCCTCCCTGCGGCTGGACAGATCCGGCCCCAGTTGCAAAAAACTTGCGTCGAAATCGATCAATCCATCCGGCCCGCCTCGCATCCTCGCCCCGTGACTGCTCCAGCGATAGCGGCTCACCGAATGGGTCAGCCCCTCCATCACGGGCAGCAGTTCCATGTATCGCAGATCCGCCAACAACCACTGGCCGGGCTCCACCAAGGCGCTGCGAAAGCGGCCTTGCCAAAGCGGACCATCACGCCCGTAACGCTGGTTGAAATCCTGGCTGTAACGGCGCTGCACGTACTGAATGCAACAACTGAGGTCACCCGCATCGCGCATGGGACGCAGCAGCAAATGGGCGGCGTTGGGCAACAGGCACCAGCCGTGCACCCGCACCTGGAAGCGGCTTTTGGCGGCTTTCAGCAGACGCAGATACGCGTGATAATCCTGATGCTCAAGAAATACCGCTTCATGATCACAGCTTTCCTCGAAGATGTGATGGGCTTCCCCCACCACTAAAATACGTTTCTTCCTTGACATGCCCCTGCTCCATAGTTGCCTGTGGCCCTATCGGAATCGTTCTGTATTTCAGGTGGCTGCGCTGACTTCCCGGTGCCGGTGTGGCGCTGATAGGAAATTGCGGCGTTGTATTATTTTTATACAATTCGATTTATAACAAATAATTATTCTAGCGTCGATCACTTCCGAGGCCGCTCTGCGTCTTTTCAAGGCTTTCGCCCTTCACTTCGATTTCCCGCAATTCACTTCAAGCCAGTTTTTGCAATAGTGCCAATTCACGGCTCTTCTTTTATTTTTATTACAGGAAATGGAATAAGGTCTGGTCCAAAGTCACCCTTTCGCTCATAAGGATAAAACGAAATCAGCTCTTTCTTGAGGCGGGTGTAAGGGAACCTTTGGACAACACCCCGGAATCACCCTCCGCAGGGTGCGTAGCTTTGCAGCAGGAGATGCCGGATCGAGTCCGGCATGACGTTTTTCAGAGGCCGCTAAGGCGCTCGGCTCTCAAGCCGATAGATGCCCGGCTCATCCGTGACGACCCGGCCACTGGCCGTGAGCTCGGCGAGATGCTGTGAGATCGTTCGTATCTCGGCGTCCGTGACCCAGGCGGCATTGAATCCTGGGGGATAGAGAAGCCGCTGTTCCACCAGTTGTTCCAGTGTTCTCGGGGTGTGGCCCAGCAAATCCAGCAGCCGCTGCTCACGCTGATCGATCTTGGCGGCGAAGGCAGCGAGGTCGTTGAGAAAATGCTCCCGGTCGGTATAGACACCCCGGTGATGGGAGGTCACCCAGACTTTGGCGGGAATCTCCGGCAACCGCTCCAGGGTGCGGCGGAAGTCCCCCAGGTTCGAACAAGCGTCGCCGTAGTACGGGCCGAACCCGGTCAGATCGATGTCACCGATAAAAGCCACGCCCTCGGGCTCCACCAGCAGCACACAATGGCCCGCGGTGTGGCCGGGCATGTGGAAGGCCCGGACCGTGGACCCGCCAAGATCCCAGCACGCGCCGTCCTGGTAACCTTGCGCGTCCGGACGCGGGGCGTAAAAGAAATCCCTCTGGAACTTCTTCAGTGTTTGCTCGATACGCTCTTCCGATGTCATACCGAAGGCCGCCACCAGGCCTTCCCAGCTTCGCACCGATGGCAAGTCCGCCTCGTGCACATGGACCTCCGCCTCAGGAAGACGGTGCAGCCCCGCCATATGGTCTTCATGCACATGCCCCATGATCACCATTTCGGTGATGTCGAACTCATCGCCGATATAGTTCGATACAATGGGGGTGTCGAATGCCGCGCGTGTATCCGTCCCTCGTATGAGTACCTGATTGCCGTCGGGATACTTACCACTTTTTTCGCCAAACAGAACGGAAACCCGGCCAAAGTCAGCGCGCTGGACAGTTATATTGGAAGCCTTATTGTTCTTGCCTGAATTCATTTTATTAACCTTCTTGAAAGAATGTCATGCAATACCAGTAGACACTTTATAGCAGTGGGCAACGCAAAGGCATATTGACACCGTTTATTGTCGGCATCGGGCGTTCTCCAGCGCGCCTGCCTCCTCCTTCAGCCAGTGCCAGAACACCCGCACGGCCCGGTCATGCCGGCGCCCGGGCGCGGTGGCGATGTGGTAATGGCAGGGAATCGTCCAGGCACCGGGAAAGGCCACGGCGAGGCGCCCACTTTCAAGAAACGGCGTCACCAGGGGGCGGACGCCAAGGGCGACACCCTGACCGCGGACGGCGGCTTCGTACAAGACCTGCAGGCTGTCGAAACGGAGCCGTTCCTGGCTGGACCAGGATGGTTGTCCCGCCCATTGAAACCAGTCACGCCATTGATTGGCGGGGTACACGGCTTCGAGCAGGCGGTGCCGGGGCAAGTCCTCTTTCCGAGCGGGCGGCGGCAAGCCATAGGTCAGACGCTCGGCGCAGACCACCTCGGCGGAGACCGCCATTAGCGGTTCCGAAACCAGGTGAGGCCATTGCCCGTCGCCGAAGAGAATCCCCACGTCGGCGGCACCGCCCACCAGGTCAATATCCCCGGAACGGGTTTGCAGGATCAGTTCGATGCCCGGTTCGCGCTCTTGGAAGCGATGCAGGCGGGGCAACAACCAACTGATGGCGAGAGACTGGGAAATCCCCACCCGCAATGGGCGGTATGCCGGATCCGGAGCCATCCACTCGGTGGCGGCGCGCAAGGCCTGATAACCCGGCTCCAGACGCAGAAGGTATCGGCGTCCAGCGGCGGTGAGTTGGGGAGAGGGCCTGGAGCGATCGAACAGCTGCACGCCGATGTGCTCCTCCAACGCCTGGATACGACGGGAAAACGCCGATGGACTCAGCCCCAGTTTCTCCGCCGCGTCACGAAACCCGCCGGCGCGCGCGGCGACGATGAACGCTTCGATGGCCCCCCAGGGGGGCGAGCGCCGGTTCACATTCGCGTCTCCTCGGAGATGAGCTCACCAGTAAAGCACGTTTGCCTGATCCACGCGTACCCGGCCTTCCAGCACCTCACGGTAGACCCGCTCCACCGCCTCCTCCCCCCTGGAGGAGCGGATTTCCAGCCATCGTGCCGCGTGCCGGTAAAAACGCGCGGAGTGATCCCGTACCGTCTCCGCCAGACGTTGCCCGCCCCAGGCCCGCCGCCGGGCAAGAATGTGATCCGGCGCGAAGAACAACGTCGGCGGCGGCCCAGGCAAACCCGGCTCCTGCCCACGCAGATTCGACGAGGCCGCGTCCCAGTGGGCAAAGCCTACCCGGCAACTGTGACGGAGATTATCACCGAGGTGCAGGTGCACCGCCGCCCGGCTCCGCTGGTTGCCGGAAATGTCCACGTAGACCGACGGCCGGCACCGGACCTTGTCCAGATCGGAATAACACAGCACCGTGTCGTAGAGCCCGGTGCTTTCCACGAAGCGGCGATTGGCCCGGGCGGTGAGCCCGATCACCTCGCCAACAGGACGCTCCTCGCTGGTCAGCATGAAGCCCAGCCCCAGTGCGGTTTTGCTGGAAGCGCTGGAAATCAGGATCTGCTCGGCACCAAAGGCCCGCTGCTGCTGTAGCCAGTCGGCCAGAAAGAACGACAGGCTGAACAACGGCCGCAACACCAGATGGGGGTTTTCCCGGTCCGTTTCCGGCTCCGCCACGCGAGTGTATTCGTTATAGGTGGATGGCAGTTCGCGACGATGTCCGGCGCCGTCCAGAAAACGGCGGGCGGTCACGTTCCGCGGCGCCAGGCGCAGGTGGCTGCTCATCGGAAAGTAGCCATAAATGCGCTCGCCCACCGCGATCGTCCCATGCCTGGAAGCAATAACACGCCCATACCCCCACACCGGCACGGAACCCCAGCCGTCCGCCCGCGGGAAGAAGTCCCAGTAACCACCGCTGTCTCCCAAACGCGCGTAGGTGATGTTGTTGGCGGTAAGCGCGAACTTATCCACCAGCACCTCGATCTCGCCCTCCGGCAGAGACGGCGGTCGTGGCTCCCGCCGCCAGCGAACGGTGCGCGGGTCGTCGCGCCGTACAAGAAAATGGGCCGGGTCACTATTGTTCATAATCATGCTCTCCCTTTGCGAGGCCCATCCTAAGTGGCAGGCTTCCTCCGGGTCGATTGCGTTAAGTGCAATCCGCGTTGCAACAAACATGGGGCGATATACATTCAGAGACTTCTCCAAAGCCGCGGTAGAAGCTTCGTAACCCATCAGAGGGAAACGAATGGCATGCCGGATAGCGGGGCATTGTTCGTTGAGTCCGAACACTGCTGTCGAGAAAGTAGGCATGATCCCGGGAAGGCCTGTGGTTAACCTCAACAAGGACGGTGACCTCCCCTCCCTTTGATTCGAGGATTCGCCGCAACGCATACGCAACTAAAGTCCAGTAAGGAGAGAATGGATATGACCGCGCAGACTCTGGAAAACAAAGTCGCCGTGATCGGCGCCGGCGCCAAGAACCTCGGCGGGCTGATCAGCCGCAAAATGGCGGAAGACGGGGCCAAGGTGGTGGTGCATTATCATAGCGACGGCTCCAAAGCGGATGCCGACGCCACGGTACAAGCCATCAAGGATGCCGGCGGTGAGGCTCTGGCGGTACAGGGCGACCTGAGCAAACCGGAACAGGTTACCGCTCTGTTCGACCAGGCCATATCCCACTTCGGCGGCGTGGACATCGCCGTGAACACGGTGGGCAAGGTATTGCGCAAACCGATCCTGGAAACGTCGGAAGACGAGTACGACTCGATGTTCGACATCAATGCCAAGGCGGCTTATTTCTTTATCAAGGAAGCGGGCCGAACCCTCAACGACAACGGCAAGATCATCACCATCGTCACCGCCTTGCTGGGGGCCTTCACCGACGGCTACTCCACCTATGCCGGCGGTAAAGCGCCGGTGGATCATTTCACCCGGGCCGCCGCCAAGGAGTTCGGTTCGCGTGGCATTTCCGTCACCGCCATCGCCCCGGGCCCCATGGACACGCCGTTCTTCTATCCCCAGGAAACCCCGGAGCGGGTGGAGTTTCATAAGTCCCAGGCGATGAATGGTGACCTGACCAAGATCGAGGACATCGAACCGATCGTGCGTTTCCTCGCCACCGACGGCTGGTGGATCACTGGCCAAACGATTTTCGCCAACGGCGGCTACACCACGCGCTGAGAGTGACGTGGCCAGCCTATTGGTCCTGGAGATATGATTTCGCGCTGTATTCGCTGGCAAGCCAGTTTCCCACGGAGAATGCCACGAAGCCACTATGGGAGACCGGCTTGCCGGCGAATCGGCGCGTGAGCATCCCTACATGTTGGGTGCAAACGGGCCTTTTAATTTAGGGAAATGACTATGCGTACGCTTCTTTTTATCGTCGCGGGACTACTGTTACTGGGTTTGCTGCAGTTATTCAGCCGCCCACACTGGCGCGGTCGCGCGGCTCTGGGGTTTATCGTGGTGTGGCTGCTGGTCAGTGCCGTCAACCTGAACCAGGGGCTGCGCGCCGGCTATGCGCTCGGTGAAGAACTGCTGGTGCATTTGTTCCTTTTCGGCATTCCCGCCCTTGCCGCGCTTTGGGCCTGGTGGCAGCAAAGCGTCTCGAAAAGATGAGCGAGGGTCCTTGAACGCCGCCATCTGGGGGCACATCATCACGCCGGATCAGCGGAAGACCTCACCAATCGTCAGACTGTCGAACAGGCGATCGATCCACCGGTCCAGCTCATCCAGACACGCCGTATCCAATTGTGACTCGATATGCGGGGGAATATGACCGAAACGGCGCTGCAGCTGCCGTTGCAGAATGGAACGAGCGACATCAGTGGCGCCCTTTTCAACGCCCTGCTGCCATTGCTGGGCCACGCCCTGGGACAAGCCCGCCTGTCGATATTGCTGTTGTGATTCTTTTATTCTTTCTACCAGCATGGTGTTTGCCTCTTGCCAGTTTCGTCCGCGCCTCACGGCGTTTGACGTTCCATGATCCGACTTTGAGTCTAACAGATGTCCGGCTCCCGGCTAGCCCCTATTCCGCCAGCGGCAGCCCGGCGGCACGCCATTCCATGATCCCCGCTTGATAACGGCGCACCTGGAAGCCCCGCTCGCGCAACAAGCGGGCGGCATCATGGGAGAATGTGCAATAAACGCCACGGCAATATGCCACGATCTCGCGATCCCTCGGCAACGCCGACAGCATGGTTTCCAGCTCCACCACCGGCGCGTTCAAGGCACCAGGCAGATGCCCCGCCCGATATTCTTCACGGGGACGCACATCCAGCAAGGTCACTTCCCCCTGCTCCAGGGCCCGCTGCAATTGCGCGCGGGTCATCGGCTCCAGGGTTTCACCGGCATCGTCATCGTCGAACAACCTCCCCATGAGGCGTTCCATCTCCGCTATATGCGTTTCCGCCACCTCCTGCATCAGAGTCAGTAGTCGCAGGATGCGTTCGTCCGTGAGCCGATAGACCATTTGCCGCCCGTCCCGGCGGGCGGTGACCAGCCCGGCGCGGCGCAGATGCTGGAGATGCTGCGACGCATTGGCGATGGACAGGCCGCTGGCCCCCGCCAGTTCCTCCACCGGCGCGTGCTTCTGAGCCAAATGTTCCAGCAATGCCAGCCGATGGCCGCTTCCCAAGGCCCGCCCCACTTGCGAGAGCACATCAAACAGTTCCTGGCGAGACACGGGCATGCATGGACCTCAAATGATCAATAAATCAATTGAATAAAACCTTATCCAAGGTCGCCGTTTATCGCAATCGATACCATCAAGACGCCTATTCGCTGCCAAGGCAGCTTCCCACAGAGAGGGCTACGGAGCCGCTGCGGGAGGCTGCCTTGGCAGCGAATTACAGGTAAGCGGACCGGCGGCCAGAGAAAAGCTCAACGGCGGCGGCGCGCCTTGCGACGGCGGGGAGTTCTGGATACTGAGCCCTTGGGACGGCCGGGGCCCCGGCTGGCCAAGCGGACACCGGTGGCTTTTTCCACCTGGTCGGTGAAGCACTCGTCACCGGTAAGCTGGTTGCGGTGAATGGCGTTATCGACCCGGCACCATTCGGCATCGTGCATTTCCCGGCTCAGAAGCTGGCGGTAGAGTTTCTGCCGCTCCACTTCATCGCTGTGCAGCGCCAGATAGTCCGGATGATCATCCAGCGGATAACCGGCCATGAACCCCATGCGGATGACATGGCTGGACCAGTCGTAATGATCAATACAGCCCACCCCCGCCATGCTCATGGGCAGAGATTCAATATAACGCATGGTGGACAACGACCACGGGCCCCATTGCACCGGGCTCGAGCGATAGCGCCCGTCCCAGAGCCGGCCATTACGCTTGGCGATACGGTTGTGTCGGCGCACCGTTCTGACCGACAGCGATTTCATGAACTCACTAATGCGCCGGGGATCGCCCATGGGATCAAGCAATAAATTGACCTGATCGCTCAACAGGCACCATGCATAAATCCTCACACCCAATTTAGTGCGCAGATCCTGAACATCCAGCAAGTATTTATGAAATTCTTCCACCTCCCGGAATATCCGCTCGCCGGCTCGGGCTCGCTGCATGATATGACAGGGGAAGTCTGGAAGAATAAAACGCCTCTTCCGTGGCATGGCCATGCTCTCTGCACAGTCTTTAATTATATTTCGGTAATTTTACACTTCACCCTAAAAATACCAACCCGAAATCGGCGCCATGACAAGGATTTTATCTGTCCCCTTTTGTTTTGCCGCGACAGCCTACTTGAAACAAGGCTACGGACCTTGTTTTTCCGTATAAAACACGCGCCCAACATAGCGAATCACGCTATTTTAAATAATATTAACAACGCTCTTTTAAGAAGCCGTTAAAAAATCATGGGAAATTTTAAAGAACAACAAAATCACTGAAAAACACCTCCGTCGTCATGCTGAACTTGACCCTGGCATGACGTTTCTCGGAGGGCTCAAAAAAAACGGCACCCTGAGGTGCCATGAAAGAGCCAATGTTGGCTTGAAGGCAGAAATCGTCGTTACTTTTCGGAGCCTCTGAAAAACGTCATGCCGGACTCGATCTTGTGTCATGCCGGACTTGATCCGGCATCTCCGGCCACCAGGCCGTGTACCCTGTAGAGGGAGATCCCGGGTCAAGCCCGGGATGACGGGGTGTTTTTCAGAGACTCCCTTTTCGTTATCCTTTTAACGGCGATGCTCTGAGCAGAGCTTCACGGATGGTCGCGGCCTCACCGTCCGGCACGCCCCGTCCCATGAATAACCGATAACATTCCCGGCGATCTTCTTCGTCGTTCCCCATGCGCAAATAGCCCAGGTAAGGATCCAGCAAGGCACTGGGTTCGATGCCCATGCGGGCCCGAAAGCTGCTCCAGGCGTAGTTCCAGGGCATGTCGCACTCGCCGGCCCGCACCGGCAGGAATTCCATATAGCGCATGCAGGCCAGCGGCCAGTACCCCGGGGCCACCTGACACAGCTGAAAGCGCTGCTCCCAACGGCGGCTGGCGGTGCTCGGCGCCGTAATCCGACGCGGCTCCACCTGAAACAGGCTCAGCGACTGCATGAATTCGGTGGCGTCCTCACTACTGCGAAACGGGCCGGTAAGAATACTGGCGCTCACGGGCAGCAGGCACCAGGCGTAAATCGGCACCTCAAAACGCAATTTGAGCTCGTACAGATTGGCAAGATAGCGGCGGCAATCGAGGTTGTCGCGGAACACGCTGCGCATGGCGTCTCCGCACTGCTCGAAGTAATTGAAATATCCGTTTATCACGGGACGCTGAGTCCGGGGCATGGCTCCTCCTGAGCACTTTTTCATTCCATCGTGCCTGACATTGAACATCAGTCAAGCGGTTGTTGTCGTGGCCTGGCGCCGAAATTGTGAATCGGTTCCCAGGGTGATGGGTTCACCGCCAGGGCAGCTCCCACAGCAGCGTTGTCGTTCCCTCTGTGGGAAGCTGGCTTGCCAGCGAATAATCCAAACACCCGGATCTATCCCATTCGCTGGCAAGCCAGCTTCCTACAGCGGCTTCGTAGCAAAACGGTGGGCGTGCATCCCTCGGTCGTGTACGCACTTACTCCTGCTCCGCCTCCCGCTGCTCCTCATCCGCTCGCCACAGGCGATAGCGCAGTTCGAACCCCTCCGGCAGATAAACCACCACCGGCAGCCGGCTGTTGTAGGGCACCACGAAGCCATCACCGTTAACGCCGACAAAGGCGTCATGACGGGTATCGTCACCACAGCCCATCAGCGTGGACGCCGGCCCGCTGACGTCGGTCAACCGCCAGTAAGAGTAGCCCCAGCCGTTCAGGGTCTGTTGCTCCAGCTTGCCGTGGAACCAGGTGTGGTTGCAGTCCACCGACTGGATTTTACCGGGCATCAGCTCCACCTGCATGCGGGCCGGGTCTTCCGCCTCGGGCAACCGGATCACCCAGCGCTGGTAACCTTCCTCCGCTTGCGGATAAGGCGCTATTTTTTCCAAAGGCAGCGGCTCCCGTGGGCGCGGCTCGGACTCAGCCGCCAAGGTCGGCAAGGCGGCGGTGAGCAGCACCCCGCCCAGCAAAGCATTGATCCTTGAATTCATTTTTCAGCCTCCATTCACTATGCGGCCGCGCCATTGGACGCGCCCCTTTAACTACCTGTTCTCGAACTGTCGCCCCAAACTCCCCACATCGATTTCGCGGGGTGGCCAGGCAGGTTTCCCTGTGATCGACAATCCTCGCAAAGGTTGCATCGAAAACCACTGAAAAGCGGTCAAATACAGTAAAAAGGCGACCGTTCATCTACTTTTACAGTCCTTTTATGGTGTTTCCGCTTCGCCTCACGCCACAATCGGGGTATTGGCATTAACCATGGAGGTTCTGGCCATGATGATGATTCAGTTGAATCCGGCGATTCCCCTGAATACCCCCAGGGGCGAGGGACTGGCCCACGTACTGATCGACTATGGGCCGGAACACGAGCTGTACTGGACCGTGTTTCTCTCCGAAACCGGAGATGTCTATACCTTTTCCAACGGTGAGGTGCGTGCGTCAAAAAACGTCAAACTGGGTCGCTTAAAGCCCGAACGACCCAAGACCAACGGCCACGCGCAAAACCTCATTACCTGACACGGGAATCGATCCTGAGCTGGCTTCGCGGCACCGGCAGCCAGCACTGACCCGTCTCGGGGACAAACAATGCCTGAAGCCCGAGATCCGATCCGGGCTTCGGGAAACGGGCTTTATGGTATTTTTTCTTCCCTCTTCCCATGCCCCGGCACCAGGATTCGCTGCCATGGCGGCTTCCCACAGCGGCTCCGTAGCCCCTCTGTGGGAAGCGAGCCGCTTGCTCGCGAATTCATATATCCAAGACCAACAACGCCTCTTGCCCCCCGGTTGGCAGCCGAGACAAAAGTTGCCGTCATTACAGCAGTGAACATATGTTTACTTTAAAATCGATAATGCCTGGCGGACGATAACAAGAGCCAACCCCTTACTTTACGGGCGTTCCAGCGCTAATCCCTTCACCCTCTTCTTTGTGTCCCCTTTTTCGGAGTACAGTTCAGGTCAGGGTATACGTTTTGTGTCCCCGTATTGGTGCGCACAAAGTAAACTTTTTGGCCTTTTTTGTTTCTTTTTTCCTTGGACCTTAGCGCCGGAATCATTCACCAACCCTCCCGCAGAAAACATATAACCTTCTGTTTTTTATATATTTTTTCATTTCGTCAAGTGTCTTGAAGAGCTTCATTTCAATGACAAATTCTGGACACAGTCAGTTCTGTCCTACCCTACCCCTTGTACGCCGCTCTACCCCTTCACTCTCCCAAATCCAAGGGCGGCACTACATAAAAAAAATGCCAAGAAGATCACATAAGAAATTGGAGGATTGTCACCAATGTCATCACGCTCCCGCCTGAGAAACGGACTTCGCGCCGGCGCTTTGTTGCTTGCCCCCGCGATCGCTTCCGCGAACATGGGTAACCTGGCCACCACCTACGGCGTCATGCCCAGCGATGTCGCCACCGTCCAGGCCCTCTCCATGTTCAATACCCAGGTCTCCACCGCCTTTTACAATCCCGCTTATCTGGCCCGCGACACCCGCGGTGAAATGACCGCCGGCCTCATGCACGCCGATCCCAACCTCAAGGCGGACAGCCAGAACCACGGCACCTACAAGGTCCAGGACGACCCCGCCCAGCAGATCCTGCTTGGCCTTCGTACCGATCTCTCCGACATCACCGAACTGGGCCAACCCATCGTGCTCGGCCTGCTGATCGGCTCCGAGAAGTACTCCCAGGAATTGATGGCGTTCAACTCCAGCACCGCCCCCTATGGGCAATACTTCAGCCACGGCCGCGAGCCGCTGTTTCTGTCCCTGGGCGTCGGCACCAACATCTGGCGCGGCCTCGCCATCGGCTTCGGCACCCGCATCACCCTGCACTCCGACGCCAAGCTCTACGCCTGGAGCAACCTCTCAGGCGATACCCAGTATGAGCAACTGGACGTTACCGCCAAGCCGGTACTGCGTCCCATCGTCAGCATGAGCCTGGACTGGAAGGAAACCTTCTGCCCGGACGCCGAGTGCTGGTACAACGGCGTGGAAACCGCTTTTGCGTTCCGTGGCTACTCCTACGCCCGGGTCAGTGTCGATGCCAACATGGTGATCCCGGAGACCATTCCGGAACCCGGCCTGTTCATCAATCTGAGCACCATCGACTCCTATCAGCCCAACACCTATGTGTTCGGTACCCAGGTCAAAAAAGGCAAGTGGCGCACCGGCGTGGCCCTGGAATTCCAGGAGTGGTCCAAGCTCGAAGACAAGCTGACCTCCGGTCACGACGACATCAAGGATGTGGGTGATCTGCAGTTCCGCGACACCTTTACGCCGCGTATCGGCGTGGAATACGAGTTCGAACCCGGCATCGGCTTCTCCGGCGGTATCGCCTACCAGGAATCGCCGCTGGAAACCGGCGTCAATCGGGAAATCAACTACCTGGATGCCCGCCGCACCATCTTTGGTCTGGGCTTCCACGCCACCGCCAACCGTGTCTACGGCTTCAAGCACCCGGTGCGCTTCGATCTGGCCTACCAGTACCACGCCATCGGCGAGCGGGACTTCCGGGTCCTCTCCGACCAGGAAAGCAACGACGACCGCGTCAAGACCGACGGTGACGTCAGTGTTTTCGCCGCCTCCATCAGCATGCAGTTCTAAGGAGTAGACATGAATACGTTGACCCTGAAGCGGGGGGGCCTGCTGATTGCCTCCGCTCTGATTCTCAGCGCTTGCGGCGGCGGTGGCGGCAGTGACATGCCGGGCCCTGGCACCGGCGATAGCAAAACGCAGAGCCTGCTCTACGCCTACCCCGACAACGGCCAGACCGAAGTGCCGACGCCGGTCCCGGTGGTACTGCGCTTCTCCAGCGCCGTCACCGTGGACGATGCCGAAGCGGCCATTACCCTGCATGAAGGCGACGCCAGTGGCCCAACTCTGGCCGCCACCTTCTCCACCGTGGACGGCGAACCCCGCGGCCTGGTACTGAACCCGGACGACAAACTCAAACCGCTCACCGACTACACCGTGGTGATCAGGAACCTGAAACTGGAAAAAGGCACCGCCGCCAATCAGGTGGTGAGCTTTACCACCCGGCCACTGCATGAAGGCCCGCGCTCCCTGGTGGTCAGCAGTGACGACTTCGTCATCGAACGGCGCATCCCCGACGGCGGTAGCAGCGAACCGGTGATGGACTTCTCCACCTTCCGCTTCCAGTTCAGCCAGCCCATCGACCCGGCCACCGTGCACTACGGCGACGCCCCGGCCAGCAGCACCGCGCCGGCGGACAACGTGGGCCTGTACGACAGCCAGGGTAATCTGGTGGACGCGGTGCTGGTGGTCAACGACCGCTACATGACCGTGGACCCGAACCCGCAGTCCGACGATCCCGAAAACCCGTATTTCACCTACCTGACTCCGGGCGAGAACTACACCCTGCGCCTGGGCGACGGCATCACCAGCGTCTATGGCGAGACCTTCGGCGGTGACGAAATCGCCTTTACGCCGAAGGACTCCTCACCGCGTGGTGAACCGGGGATTCTGGTGCAGCGCATCACCGACTCCGCCAACCGCACCAACCTGTCACCGTTGACCGGCAAGCCGATCAACGAAGTGCCGGTGAACGGCGTGCTGCTCGGCGAAGACGCCAACATCACCCAGGCCAGCAACAACGCGGTGATGGCGGAACTGGCGGACGTCACCCAGTACCCGGACGTCACCCCGATCCGTCTGCCGCGTAACACCGTGCTCGACGGCAGCAGCATCGACGTCCTGATCGGCGGCCACGTACCGGCGGGCTTCTCCTCCGGCCAGGTGGAAATGCGCATGCTCAGCGACGCCACCGGCTACCTGGTGCCCAACCCCTATAACAGCAACCGCAGCGACGCCCTGCGCATCGTGCACCTGTTCATGGACGTGGCCATCGCCACCGAGGACCCGCGCACCAACGGCGCCTTCACCCAGGACATTCTGCACATCGAACTGATCGGCACCGCCGCCGTGGACACCACCGAAGGCGTACTCAACATCGATGCCGTCAGCGTGGTGGAACCGAACGTGCTCGGCCAGGAATACGGCTACGGCTTGCTCAGCTTCCAGCTGCAATCGTACAAGGACCAGCAGAATCCGCCAGTGGATGCGGTGGCTGAGATGGAAGATAACCAGCCGCCGGTTCTGCAGAGCTGGACTTTGGGGGACTATGAGGACTTAGCAACAAACCAATTACAGCCCAAATCTTATCTCTATCAACCAGGTGATCCAATCATCATCAACTTTAATGAGCCCCTGAACATTAAAACTCTGGCAGGGAAATTATCGCTATATGAAAATGGCTCCCCGATCAATATCGATTACAGAACGGATGGGGCAGCTCTTGTCATATACCCGGAAAATCCTCTTTCTTACGATAAAGAAAACACCCCCATAGAATATGAACTTACTTTCGACCCTGCAGGTGTAGAGGACCTTTCTGGTAACGCTCTATCAACAACCGATCTAGGCCTATTCCGTCTCCCCCTACAGGTTGAAAACCGAGAGCAAGTAGTATTCGGCACCCCTACTGGTGCACTAGTCCCCACTGAAAAACGCTCTCCTCTAGTCCTATCAGCCTATCCTGGATTCCCCTGCGCTTTGGACCCCGATACCACCGACCTCGCCAATGATGATTCCGGGCGCTGCTTAGGCGGTTTTCCAGGACTTAACTCAGGGACTGAATACGATATGAAACCTGAGGATGACCATATACCAGTAATGCATCTACCTGGTAATATGCCCATCATCGTAACATTCTCAAAGAATATTGATCCAAAAAGCGTGCTGTTAGGCGACAGCTTCATTGTCGAGTCGATAAACCCCGATGGATCAATTATTTCGGAGGTTTCTGGCAATATTGAAATTCATCCCCGATCTATCACTTTCTATCCTGACCAGCCCTGGTCAAAGGGCCAATTATATCGATACAGCCTAGCGTCAAATGGAGACATTAATTCCTCCTCAGCGATCTGCGACGGCACTGGTTCTATTTGTGATGGAGAAGGCTTACCTCTTCAAACTCAGATTCTTGGGGAAATATCAATTTCGGAGGTAGACCCACCAAACCCCAGCTCTTTCTTCCCTCCCGAAAGAGAGTATAAAACGCTAAAGACAAAAATAAGCTCCACAGCTGGTGGGCCTAGTATATCTCAATACTTTAGAGGGGGTGATTTCTCAAACTCGGTAATTCAGCAACTCGTTGCTGCACCTAGCTCGGATACAAACGCCAATTTTATTCATGAAGCCAATGAAGCTGTTGGCGACGGTGTCTTCGCCATCGAAATCACCGATATCTATCGCTATCAATCGGAAGAGAGCGGCGCTTTTGGCCAACCTTTGGATCCAAAATCAGATCCTGAACTAGATCCAAATGGTGTCTTGCCTCCTCCCAATAGCGCCAAGATTGTTTCTCGTGACACCAAAGGCCTACCACCATCTGAAGCACCAGTTTTAAATGGAGTCAACGTTGGCTGCGGCTATGCCTCTACAGTGCCATGGGACGAATCTGATCCTTTTAACTCTTATGGCATCCCGATGGAATGCCCTGAGCAGAAATTCACATACTTAACTGGAGCTTTGACTGCTCTGGTGACAAACACTTACGATCAAGATAATGGGATAAAAGTGGAGATCATGCCTGCGCAAATCATGTCAACCGCTCTCACAGTCAGACAGCATGCGGGAACATACTCCTTCCTGATTGCTTCTAGTGGAGCTCAAGTCATGAGAATGCGCTACGAAGAAGATGAAAATGGGCAGAGAACGATGCCTGTAACAGGCCATATAACAAATGGACCGAATGGAAAGCCTTTATTAAAGGCAACTGTTGACTTGTATGTGGATGCTCCAGAATTATCAGAGGTCGGCCTTCAATTTAATGAGCCTTCCCATTCGCTAATCAGTTACCCCATAACAATGGAACTATCGGGAGAGGTATCGTTCCTTGATGATGGAAGAATGTTAATCGACCAGTACAATCTTAACCCAGTGGATATCGATATTAGAGTCCAGGTTCCGGACGGGTCATGGGGGGGGAGTATGCTCTTAAGAATTCCTGCTTATGGGAACAGACTTCAATATATATCCAGCCCAATAAAGCAATGAAGTAGCAGGATGGGGGAGTCTCCTCCCCCATCCTCTTATACCATCAGACATATGGCTCTTACCGCGACAGATCCCACTTTCCATTTCTGGGCGAACTGCGTCATGTTGATCTTTGTAAGCAGCGGGCGGGCCCATCGTGAGAAGACGGTCGTGGTCTTCGCGATAGTGTCCACTTATTTCTTAGTAGACACTATTCATGGACCCTTGAAGCGTAGCTCAGCCGCAACCTCACCCCCCGTCGGCATAGCCGCCGCTTCTCCCGGGAGTTCAAGACCAGCATCGTATCGGCCTGTTTGGAGCCCGGCGTGTCCGTTTCCCGCATCGCCCTGGACAACCAACTCAATACTAATCTGCTCCGGCGCTGGATTTGTGAAACTGAGCAAGCCGACCAAGTAACAGCCTCACCCAGGTTTATGCCCTTGGCCGTACCAACTGCTTCGACATCGACGACGCCCGGAGCGGGCCGACCCACGGATCGGCATGGCCACATCCGCATCGAAGTACCTCGCGCTGGTGGAGCGGTTGTCATGGAGTGGCCCGCCGAGCAGGCACATCAGTAGCGGAAAGTCCCGGACGGGTCAGGCACAGTCAAAACCCTGAACTACAGTCTGAAACGCTGGGCGGCGCTGAAGCGTTACCTGGACGATGGTGCAGTGCCGACCGACAAAACAACCGGGTGGAAAACCAGATCTGGCCCTGGGCGCTGGGGCCTAACAAATGGCTGTTCGCGGACTCACTCCGCAGTGGCTAGCGTGCCGCCGCCGTCATGAGCCTATCCAGTCGGCAAAGCTGAACGGCTACGATTCCTACGCCTATCTGAAGGACGTGCTGGCCCGCCTGCCAACGCAGAAAGACAGCGCCATCGACGAACTCCTGCCGTACAACTGGACGCCGGCCTCCGCCCGACAAGATGGATTCGCCAGACGCTTACGCTTACCAAGATTACTTGACCACTAAAATGCCGAGACGCACAAAAAACCGCCCCCTTAGAGGAGGGCGGCTTTCAACTTCTAACCTACCTAGCTGAAGTAAACGGTCTTACCAGATATTTGCATCGCCATTAGGCTGGCTAGCAAGATCACCAGTCACCGTACAACCGCCGCTACTAATGGCGGCATTGGAGAAGCTGAATACGGACGGATCAGAAACATCAGTATCACCATTCCGGAAGGAAACCGGGCTAATAGTGCCACTACACGGCCCCAGCGGAGTAGAGATATTGAGGTTAGTGAAAGTAATGTTGGTGATCGGATTTAAAGCGTCTGCGTCATTCGGAAGTGCAGTTTCATCCTTGGTTGCTGTCCACCAAGTGGTGCTATCGGACGGATCCAGGTTAAGGTTAACTGCCAGGCACAGAGCGCTGCCAGTGACGCTACCATCTTTAACCACAATGCTCACATCTGGCAAAGCAGAGGTCACCAGATCACCAACAAGCTTCAATTCACAGGTCAAAGGAATCCCTTTAACCAAGGTAGTCGTGCCGCTGAAAGCAACGCTTGTAACATTCGGGCCAGCATAGTCAAACTGGTTAGGAACATTAGCCGGAGATACCGCCGCCTGAGCACTGGCAGCCCCCATCAGAGCCGCACCGCCGATCGCCATGATCAAAGCTTTCTTCATATTCTTCATGATCAATTCCTCATTAGTCCATATTTTGGGTTGGTGGCAAGTCGTTACTGCTTCCTTTGGCTTGCCGTGGCCGGTACCGGTCGCTGTGTTGCCCCCCGTACCGACTGACTATGAGGTTACAACGGTGCACAGTTGTGTCTTAAGTTGATCTTTCGAAATCCGCCATTTATCGTTCAGTTACATTTTAAAGGCGCTCTTAAATCAATCACTTAGCATCAGTTACCTGTCCCCCTTTTGCTTCCCGGAAAGGCGCTAAAAGGCCAAGGTCCGGGCAAAAAAGATACATTTATGCCGCAAAGGTTTACCTACCGCCAAAACACCACAAGCTTATTAACTTGCTGTTTTTTATGAAAATCTGAAACAAGGTTCCGAAACACGAGCCCCAAAAAGCGTGCGCGAAGCGTTGGCATTTTACGAACGGAGGATGGAAAAGACGTGCCCCCGCTCATCGAGCGGGGGAAGCGCTGAAAAGCTCAGGATTTCCGGCTTCGAGGGCGGGTCCGGTTACGTGATGTAACCGTCTTGGATGCCTTGCTGATGGCGGATTGGGTGAACATATCATCACCGATGGGCTGGCTGCGGCGCAGCGCCAGTTCGATATGGCGCCACTCCTGCTCGCTCTGACCTTGCCGCATCAGCAGGCGGTAGCTTTCCCGCCGTTCTTCATCGGTACGGCCAAGCGCCAGGTAATCAGCGTGGGGATCGAGGCAATAAGGTTCCGCCCTGCCCATGCGTTCCCGGTAGCTGGACCAGCGGTAACTGGCCACGTGCACCGCTTCTCCCAGCATCACCGCTTGCAGTTCGATGCCGCGTACGGCGGCAAGAAACCAGTAGCCGGTTTGTACCGGAGAGGAGCGGTAACGCCCTTCCCACAGGCTGCCGTTTTGCTGGCGCCGCCGGTTACGATGGCGTGTGGTACGCAGGGAAAGTGCCTTCATGAATTCCGGCAGAGCCTCCGGATCAGACCCCGGGTCGAGCAACAGATGCACCTGGTTGCTGAGCAGACACCAGGCGTAGATACGCACGCCCAGTTCCTCTCTCAGTTCGCGCATGTCGCGCAGGTATTTGCGGAAATCCCCATCGGTGTGGAATACCGTTTGCCCACGGAATCCCTGCTGCATGACGTGATGTGGATGCCCTGGAAGAATCAACCGCCCGCTCCGTGGCATGGTCGTCCCCTTTTTTCGCTGTTATTTTTTTCCGAGGCCGACGGATTTTAATCCGCCGGTGCAGTCATTCACTTTGAAACGACCGATTGATTTTGTCCAGGGTTTCTGTCCCCTTTTTTGTAACCCGCCATCCATGGCGGTTACCCTGCGGGCCGTTGCCAAGGCAACGTCAAAAATCGTTCCCGACGATTTGTTTGTAACCCGCCATCCATGGCGGTTACCCTGCGGGCCGTTGCCAAGGCAACGTCAAAAATCGTTCCCGACGATTTGTTTGTAACCCGCCATCCATGGCGGTCATTTTTCAAATCGGCGATATCAATCCGCCATCATGGCAATTCGCTTAATATCTCCGACGCCATTTTGTAAGAACGCAAACGGGCATCGTGGTCGAATATGCCGGAGGTAATGATGACTTCATCCACTTGGGTTTTGTCGAGAAACTCCCGCAGCCCTTCGGTGACCGTGGTTTTATCGCCGACCATGGAATAACGCAGGGCCTGCTCCACGCCGGCCCGCTCCAGCGGCGACCAGAATTCATCCATGTTTTCCAGCGGCGGCGGCAGCGGCCCTGGGCGGCCGCGGCGCAGGTTGGTGAACTGCTGCTGCACCGAGGTAAACAGCCGCTGAGCTTCACGGTTGTCGTCCGCACCGTAGACGCCGATACCCGCCGCGGCGTAAGGCTTGTCCAGGTAGCGTGACGGCTCGAAGCGGTCGCGGTAGATCGCCAGGGCGTCGTGCAGGGCTTCCGGCGCGAAGTGGGAGGCGAACGCGAATGGCAGGCCGAGACGAGCCGCCAGTTGCGCGCTGAACAGGCTGGAACCCAGCAGCCACACCGGCACCTTGGTGCCCACGCCGGGGATCGCCTTGACCCGCTGTTCCGGGTCCGGGTCATCCAGATAGGCCATCAGTTCCTGCACGTCCTGGGGGAATTCCATGGCGCTGGATTGCAGGTCGCGACGCAAGGCGCGGGCGGTTTCCATGTCGGTGCCCGGCGCCCGGCCCAGTCCCAGGTCGATGCGGCCGGGGTGCAGGGACGCTAGGGTGCCGAACTGCTCCGCCACCACCAGCGGCGCATGGTTGGGCAGCATGATGCCACCGGAGCCGACCCGGATGCGCTGGGTGCCGGCGGCGATGTGGGCGATCACCACGGCGGTGGCGGAGCTGGCCACGCCCGGCATGTTGTGGTGCTCCGCCACCCAATAGCGGGTGTAGCCCC
Source organism: Alcanivorax sp. 24 (assembly GCF_004360225.1). Taxonomy (GTDB): domain Bacteria; phylum Pseudomonadota; class Gammaproteobacteria; order Pseudomonadales; family Alcanivoracaceae; genus Alloalcanivorax; species Alloalcanivorax xiamenensis. The sequence continues at coordinate 64,829 of NZ_SNUA01000016.1, read as the reverse complement.
ACTGCTCGGCGTGGCGGGCCAGATCCAGGGAATGGCGAAACGATTGGGTGGGATCCCCGCCACGCAGGATGGGACAGAGATCCAGAACGGAATAGGCCGTCATATCAACTCCCGAACGAACAAACGATGGGCAAAGAGATGGGGCAGTTGGCGGCAAAAGTCAAAGAAAAGCCAGGCACGGCCGGCGCTTGGCATAGGAATGGGCAAGGATCGGCGATGAAGTCGCAAGCCGTCTCGCCACGGATAAGACGACGGAGCGGCCGTGGGAAGCTGGCTTGCCAGCGAATTGCCAACAGCGGGGCAAGCCATTCGCGGCCAAGGCCGCTCCCACGGCGGCTTCGTAGCGCAATCCATGGGAGTCAGCCCGCTGGCGGATCGCGGACCGGCGTCAGGCGCCGTTGAGCAAGCGTTTCAGGATCTGGTCCTTGAGGTGCAGCCGATGGCGTTTCAGCGCTTCCATTTCGTCGTCGCCGATGGGGCTTTCGCGCAGTTCCAGGCCACGAATCTGTTTATCGAGTTTATCGTGTTCCTGGATTTGGGAGCGGAACCCCGGATCGCCGCGGGCCAGGTCGTCGATCCGGGCGTGGTGTTCGGGAAATTCGTGGTGAATGCTGTGTATCTCGCCAAGCATGTCGGTCCCTCATCAACGGGCGGTCGCAAGGACGGGCGGGTCTCTCCAACGCTAACCCAGGGCCCGGAGCCTGTCGAGAGGTCCGGAAGCCCCTGAAAAACGTCATGCCGGACTTGATCCGGCATCCCCCGTTACTAAGTGCCCCCCTCCGGAGGGAGATCCCGGGTCAAGCCCGGGATGACGCGGTATTCTCCAGAGGCTCGCTAGAACCCCCGGGCGGTCTTGATCATTTCGTAGGCCTTGCTGATTTCCGCGGTTTTTTCCGTGGCCATGCGGATCATTTCCTCCGGCACGCCGCGAGCCGCCAGCTTATCCGGGTGATGCTGGCTCATCAGTTTGCGGTAGGCTCGCTTGATCTCCTGATTGGAGGCGGAAGGCTCCACCCCCAGCACGCCGTAGGCCTCATTGATGGAGGGGCGGCTGGCGCCGGGCTGGCCGCTTCCGGCACCACCAGCGCCGCCGCCGGCTCCGGCGAAGCGGGCCTGAGCCAACAGCATGTTGAGGATCTGACGGAACTGGTCCGGCGGCACCCCGAGCCCGTTGGCCACCCGGATCAGAATCCGTTCTTCCTCCGGTTTCAGTTCTCCGTCCGCCAGGCAGGTCTGCAGCAGGATTTCCAGGAACACCAGCACCAGATGGCGGCGCTGACGAATGCGCTGCCGGAACTCCGTCACGGTGGCGTCCAGGGGAAAGTCCGCCGCCTTCCCCCGGTTGAAGCAGTCGATAGCGTGACGACGCTGTTCCGGATTCAATTGCATGCGCGCCATCACGGCTTCGGCGTGCTGGATCTCGGTGCGACTGACCTGACCATCGGCCTTGGCCAAATGCCCCATGATCGAGAACACCGCCGACATCAGCGCATCCTGTACTTGCTCCTTCTCGCCGGGCCGATAGGGCCGGAACGGGTTGAACGATTGCACCCGCTCCACGCCACGGTCCAGGAAATGTCCGATCAGCACGCCCACCGCCAAGCCGATGGGGCCACCCACCAACATGCCGAGCAGCCCGACGATGATCTTGCCACCCCAACTTCTCATAAAGACTCGCTTGCTCCTGCCCTTTGTGAAAAAGCCGGTGACGAACGCTCACCGGCTCCAGTGGATACGGCCCGCGATTAAGCCGGCAGCCAACCCAGGCTGTCCAGGGTGTGTCCCAAAGGCCGGTATTCGGCGCTGACCCAACCCTGATAGCCAATATCGTCCAGACGCGCGAACAGCGTCGCCAGCGGCATCTCGCCGCTGCCCGGTTGATGACGGCCAGGCGCGTCGGCGAACTGCACATGCCCTATATGGGGCCGCAACCGGGAAAGGGAAGCCGCCACCGCCTCCCCCATCACCCAGGCGTGGTAAAGATCGTACTGCAGGCGCAAATTGGGCCGGTCCGCCGCCGTGATCGCGGCCAGCGCCTGGTCGCTGGTGGCGAGAAAGAATCCGGGGATATCCACCCGGGTGTTGATCGGCTCCACGGTCACTTCCCTGCCCTGCTCCGCCAGTCGGTCGGCGGCGTAGCGTAAATTGTGGACCAGCGTTTCGAAGCAGTGTTCCGGATCAGCGCCGGCGGCGGGAATACCGGCCAGGCAATTGACCCGAGGACAGTCCAGCGCTTCGGTATAAGCCAGGGCCCGTGCAACGCCATCGCGGAATTCCGCTTCCCGGTCGGGCAAGGCGGCCAGACCACGGTCGCCAGCGCCCCAGTCCCCCGCCGGCAAATTGAACAGCACCTGCCGCAGGTCGTGCTCGCGCAGACACTCCGCCAGCACCGTCGGTGCCCATTCATAGGGAAACAGACACTCCACGCCCTTGAAGCCCGCCTCGGCGGCGGCGGCGTAGCGCTCCAGAAACGGCAATTCGGTGAACAGTAAAGTCAGATTCGCGGCGAAACGGGGCATGCGGGGATTCCCAGACCAAGGCGCCGCCATAGGTTACCCGATCCCACCGCCCCCACAAACAAAACCCGCCCCGTGTAGACCGGACTTCCGTGGGAAGCTTGCTTGCAAGCGAATGGGATTCTCTCGAGCGCTTGGCAATATTCGCTTGCAAGCAAGCTTCCCACAGCGGCTTCGTGGCCCGGCTCTGTGGGAAACTGCCTGGGCAGCGAATTGTCTTCACCGCCGTTGGCTCATTCGATTGCAAGCAAGCTTCCCACAACGGCTTCGTGGCCCGGCTCCGTGGGAAGTTGCCTGGGCAGCGAATTGTCTTCCCCGCCGTTGGCTCATTCGCTTGCGAGCAAGCTTCCCACAGCGGCTTCGTGGCCCTTCTCTGTGGGAAGCTGCCTGGGCAGCGAATTGTCTTCACCGCCGTTGCCCCATTCGCTTGCGAGCAAGCTTCCCACAGCCGCCTCGTGGCCCAGCTCTGTGGGAAGCTGCCTGGGCAGCGAATTGTCTTCACCGCCGTTGCTGAATTCGCTTGCGAGCAAGCTTCCCACAGCGGCTTCGTGGTCCTTCTCTGTGGGAAGTTGCCTGGGCAGCGAATTGTCTTCCCCGCCGTTGCCCCATTCGCTTGCGAGCAAGCTTCCCACAGCGGCTTCGTGGCCCGGCTCTGTGGGAAGTTGCCTGGGCAGCGAATTGTCTTCCCCGCCGTTGGCTCATTCGCTTGCGAGCAAGCTTCCCACAGCCGCTTCGTGGCCCGGCTCTGTGGGAAGCTGCCTGGGCAGCGAATTGTCTTCCCCGCCGTTGGCTCATTCGCTTGCGAGCAAGCTTCCCACAGCCGCTTCGTGGCCCTTCTCTGTGGGAAGTTGCCTGGGCAGCGAATTGTCTTCCCCGCCGTTGGCTCATTCGCTTGCGAGCAAGCTTCCCACAGCCGCCTCGTGGCCCGGCTCTGTGGGAAGCTGCCTGGGCAGCGAATTGTCTTCACCACCGTTGCCCCATTCGCTTGCGAGCAAGCTTCCCACAGCGGCTTCGTGGCCCTTCTCTGTGGGAAGCGGCCTGGGCAGCGAATTGTCTTCACCACCGTTGCCCCATTCGCTTGCAAGCAAGCTTCCCACAGCGGCTCGATCCCACTCGCTCCACAAACAAAACGCGGCCCGAGGAAACACCATGGGCCGCGTTTTTGGCTGTTACTTATTCACTATTAACTTTTCTCTGCTTTTTTCAGCTGCTTTTCACCTGTCCCCGGCTGCGCAGCCACATCAGCACCGCCAGCACGATGGCCGCCGCCTGGGCCAGTGCCCCCTGGACGGTGGGGAAGAAGCCCAGCCATTCAATGGTGGGCAGCGGCAGGTAGCGGGCATTGAGGATGCCGGCTTCCTGCAGCGCGGCCACGCCCTTGCCGAGCAGGATCACCGACAGCACCAGCAGGATCAGACTGGTGGCCTTGAAGAACAGCCCCAGCGGCAGCTTCATGCCGATGCGGAAGATCAACACACAGACCACGGCCAGGGCCACCACGGCGGCACCAAAACCATAGAACAGGTAGGACTGGGTCGCCGCGGTCACCTGGGTCCACAGCGCCTGGTAGAACAGGATGGTTTCGAACATCTCTCGGTACACCGAGATGAACGATACCACCGCCAGGGCCCATACCGTGCCGCCATCCAGGGCGCTGTCCACCTTGTTCTTGATGTAGCCCAGCCACTTCTGGCTCTGGCTGTGGTTGTGCATCCAGAATCCGACGTAGAACAGAATCACGGCGGCGGCGAGTCCGGCCACGCCTTCGGTGATTTCCCGGGTGGCGCCGCTCAGGTTGATCAGCGTGGACGCCAGGTACCAGGTGGCGACACCGGCCGCCAGCGCCAGAATCCAGCCGTAATGAATGTAGCGGGTGGCGGTCTTGGCGTCGGCCTTGCGGGTGAAGGTCAGCAAAGCGGCGATGATCAGCAGCGCCTCCAGACCTTCCCGGAACAGGATGAAGAAACTGGCGGAGAAGGTAGCGGCGGCGCTCAGACCATCGCCGCTGAGAATGTCTTCCGCCTCCTGCAGCCCGGCACGGGCCTGGGCCACCCGGTCGCTGACTTCCGCTTGCGGCATGCCCCGCTCGATGCCTTCGCGCACGGCCATGAAGCGGCGTTCGATACCGCGCATGACGGCCGGGTCCACGGCGGAGAGCTGCTGCTCGATCATTTCGAAGCCGTCCAGGTAAGCGGACAACGCGGCGGCGCGGGCAGCGCCGGTATCGCCAGCGGCATAGGCCTGCTCGGCTTCCGACAATTTACCGTCGCTGATCTCGATGAAGCGGTTCTGGCTGAACAGCGCCTGGGGCTCGGTACGCAGGTAGCCGGCGGCGTCATAGGCCTGGTCACCCAGCTGATTGCGCACGTCTTCCGGCGCCTTGGCGATCACCGCGTCCAGGGTCAGCGCGGTTTTCAGTTCCCGCTCATTGTTGATCGCGGTCTTGCCGCTGGCGGCCATCTCCGGGGTCACCGCCATGCTGCCGACATAGAAGGCCAGCGCCCAACGGTCGGCTTCACTCAGGGTCTCTTCATAGGCGGCCATGCCGGTGCCTTCCACACCGCCGGTGATGGTGGTGTACAGCCCCAGCAGAGAACGGCCTTCATAGCGGGCCAGTTCATGGAAATCGGTGGGCGCCGGCTCCAGCGCGGCACCGGCGGGGCCATCACCACGCCCTTCCTGGCCGTGACACAGGGCACAGGTGCTTTGATAAACTTCCGCGGCCCGCGCCATATCCGGCGCCGCCTTGGGCATCACCGGGATGCCGTAGACGTCCACCAGAGTACCGCGTATGGACTGGGCCAGGGCTTTCACATCGGCCTCCGGCGCCTTGTCCGCCACCGCCTGTTGCAGTGCGGCGGCCTGCTCCAGCAGAGTGTCCCGGCCTTCCACATCGTCCAGCTGACCGATCCCTTCATGCAGCAGACGGGAGAACTCTTCCATCTCCACGTATTCTTCGTCGCTGACGATGGTGCCGTCCTGCACCGCATTGATGTAATCGGCGCCAACGTATTCCACCAATTGCACCAAAGCGGTCTGGGAGGCGGCCTGAGCCAGGGATGACAGCAAAAACAGTACAACGAAAGCGCCCAGCCAGCGCTGAAGGGTTCTGGTCATGAGATAAGGAGCCCGAAAGAAAGCAGAATTATTCTCATTTATGGTCGCGCTCCGATGCGCAAAAGTCAAAGTGTTCTTCTCGGGTTTGCGATCTTTACTTTGGCAGGGCCTGTTCACCCTAGCCCACGGTGAAGGCCAGGATCTTGCTGATGTGCGCCTGGGGCCGGCCGGATTCCTTTTGCCACTGATTGAACGCGGCCTGGGCGGCGGCCTGATCGCGCTGGCTGACCGGCGGCTTGTCGATGATGCGATGGGACTTGAGCACGGCGATGACATCGTTGGTGGGGTACCAGGTGTCGCGGCCGACCATGCGCAGAAAAGCGGCGCCGGAATTTCCGCCGAGCTGCTTGCCGCGCTTCTTCAGCAACTGCCACATGCCGACGGTGTCCTCCTCGGGCCAGCCGGCCAGCCAGCGCCCCACTCCGCCGTATTCCTTGCGCAGATCCAACACCAATTGCGCGTTGTGGCGAATCGCCTTCATCTTGCCCCAGTGCCGGATCAGACGGGTGTCCTGCATGCGTTCTTCCAGCATGGTATCGGGCATCAGCACCAGTTTTTCCGGGTCAAAGCCAAAGAACGCCTGCTCGAAAGCCGGCCATTTGGCGTCCACCAGACTGTGGGTAAGACCGGCCCGGAATACGCGGCGGGTCATGGCGGAGAAGTAAAAGGCATCGTCCGGTTTACGCAATTGCGCCGGGGTTTTCACTTCCGGCAGCGCCGCCTCCACCGCTTTGAGACCGCCCTTTCGGTTGACCGCCAGGGTCATCAGCTCCTCGAACTTGATCATGGTATTGCTTCTCCTTTATTCAGGCCTTATTCGCTGCCAAGCGGAGCGCCGCCCGGACATCTTCCCACAGCGGCTCCGTAGCTCCCCTGGCTCCGTATCTCTCCTTGTGGGAAGCTGCCTTGGCAGCGAATAAGCGGGCCGCCCCTTCATATACAGCATTTCCGCGCCCATGTAGAATCGGTTTCCATTCTTCTGTTTCGCGGATCAGGGCGAGAGATCTCCATGAGCGGTTATCCTTTCAGGATCGGTAAGTCGGACAAACTCAAAGGTGTTTGCTATGACATTCGCGGTCCGGTGCTGCGTGAGGCGCATCGGCTCGAGGATGAAGGCCACCGGGTGATCAAACTGAATATCGGTAACCCCGCGCCGTTCAGTTTCGAGGCACCGGAAGAACTGCTCCAGGATGTGATCCATAATCTGCCCGACGCCACCGGTTATTGCCACTCCAAGGGCCTGTTCCCGGCCCGCAAGGCGGTGATGCAGTACAGCCAGACCAAAGGCATTCAGGATGTCTCGGTGGACGACATCATTATCGGTAACGGGGTCTCCGAGCTGATCGTGATGGCCATGCAGGCCCTGCTCAATAACGGCGACGAGGTGCTGCTGCCGGCGCCGGACTATCCGCTGTGGACCGCCGCGGTGCGGCTCTCCGGCGGCAACCCGGTGCATTACCTGTGCGACGAAAAGCAGGACTGGCACCCGGCCCTGGACGATCTGCGCTCAAAAATCACCGACCGCACCCGTGCCCTGGTGATCATCAATCCGAACAACCCCACCGGCGCCAACTATGACCGCGCGCTGCTGGAGGACATGCTGCGGATCGCCCGCGAACACAACCTGATCGTGTTCGCCGACGAGATCTACGACAAGATTCTCTACGACGAAGAGAAACACACCTCCATCGCGTCCCTGGCGGACGACCTGCTGTTCATTACCTTCAATGGCCTGTCCAAGAACTACCGGGCCGCCGGCTTCCGCTCCGGCTGGATGATCATCTCCGGCGCCAAGCATCTCGCGGAAAGTTACATCGAGGGTCTTGAGATGCTGGCCAGCATGCGCCTGTGCGCCAATGTGCCCAGCCAGAACGCGATCCAGGCGGCGCTGGGCGGCTACCAGAGCATCGACGATCTGGTGGCACCGGGCGGGCGGCTGTGCCGGCAGCGGGATATTGCCTGGGAAATGCTCAGCGCCATCCCCGGGGTCAGTTGTGTCAAGCCCAAGTCCGCGCTGTATCTGTTCCCGCGGCTGGATCCGAAGGTGTTCCCGTTCCAGGATGACGAGGCCTTTGCCCTGGACCTGCTGCGCGAGGAACACGTGCTGATCGTTCAGGGCACCGCCTTCAACTGGCCGGACCCGGACCACTTCCGGGTGGTCTTTCTGCCACGGGTGGACGACCTGGAAGACTCCATCGGCCGCATCGCCCGCTATCTGGACCGGATTCGCAAGAAGTAGGCTCTTTCGCTGGCGAGCCAGCTTCCCACAGCGGCTTCGTCCCCTCTGTAGGAAGCTGGCTCGCCAGCGAATTCGGCCCCGCCAGCCGCTCACTCCACCGCCGGCCGCCGATAACGATAGTGCAGCGCCTTCAATGCCGGCTCCGCGACCTCATCGAAGCCCGGCGCTCCCGGTAGTACCGCCTCCAGAACGGCGCCCGGCAACCGCTCCGCCACCCGCGCCTCAATCCAGTCCCGTCCCAACCAGGGCGCGTTCAGGCACACCAGCAATTCCGCCTCCGGCGCCAACAGCTTGGACAGCCGTTCCAGCACCTTGGGGTAGTCCTTCTCCACCATGAAACTGCCGCGCTGGGCGCTGGGCGGGTCCACCACGATCAGGTCATAGCGGCCCAGGCTGTGCAGCTTCTTCCAGCTGCGGAAGATATTGTGCGGCAGATAGTGCGCCCGGGCATCGGCGAGGCCATTGGCGACCTGGTTCTCCCGCCCCAGGGCCAGCGCCGGTGCGGACAGATCGATGTTCACCACCGATTCGGCGCCACCGGCCAGCGCCGCCACCGAGAAGGCACAGGTAAAGCTGAACAGGTTCAGCACTTTCTTGCCCGCCGCCCGTTCCCGCAGCCAGCTCCGCCCGGGCGCCATATCGGCGAAGAACCCCAGATTCTGGCCCCGCTCAAAGTCCAGCCGGTAACGTAATCCCTGTTCATGGGCCCAGTGCGGCTCCGGTACGGTGCCGACGATCACCCGGGTCAGCGCTGGCCGGCGGTGGCGATGCTGAAACACCAGGGTGTCACAGCCCAGTGCCGGCAACGCCGCCCGCAGCCGCTGCTCCAGAGCCTCCAGGGTGGCGGCATCGTAGTCATCGAACAGAGTCGCCATCAGCACCGGAGGAAAGCGATCGACGGTCAGCCCCTCCCAGCCGGGCAGGGTTTTCCCCCGCCCATGAAAAAGACGGTGGCGGGGGTCTCCGGGGGGAACCAAATAGGGATCGAGTGGGTCAATGGAAAAGGAATGGGTCATAGCCTGGGCATTCGCAGTCACGCCGGGAAAAGCGGGAGTATTCCGCTACCGGACCTTGAAGGCAACCGCTCCGCCCCCATTTTCCATTGAAGTTTGCTCGATGTGGGGGTCCTCCACGTCGGGTAAGCTGGTGTCCGGGCATCGGACCCATCAGGGCTAACAACATCAGTCAGTGGAGAAACATACCGATGATGCGCATTGCGCTTTTCCTGCTCACTAACCTGGCGGTGATCGTGGTCGCCAGCATTACTTTGAGCCTGTTGGGAGTGAATTCCTACCTGGCCCAAAGTGGTACCGGGTTGGATTTGACTAACTTGCTGATTTTCAGTGCCGTCTTTGGTTTCGCCGGCTCGCTGGTTTCCCTGCTTATTTCCAAGCCGATGGCGAAATGGTCCGCCAAGGTTCAGGTGATCGAACAGCCCAGCAACGAAGCCGAGCGCTGGCTGCTGGCCACCGTCGAGGAACTGTCCCGGAAAGCGGGCATCAAAATGCCGGAAGTCGGAATCTTCCCGGCTCAGCAATCCAACGCCTTTGCCACCGGCTGGAACAAGAACGCCGCTCTGGTGGCGGTTTCCCAGGGTCTGCTGCAACGCTTCCGCCCCGAGGAAGCCCGCGCCGTGCTGGCCCATGAAATTGGCCACGTGGCCAATGGCGACATGATCACCCTCAGCCTGATCCAGGGCGTGGTCAACACCTTCGTCATCTTCGCCGCCCGGGTGGTGGGTTATGTGATCGACAGCTTCCTGCGCCGCGACGGCCAGGGCGGCCTGGGCTTCGGCTATTACATCGTGGTGTTCGTCGCGGAGATCATCTTCGGTATCGCCGCCAGCGTCATTGTCATGTGGTTCTCCCGCTTCCGCGAATACCGCGCCGACGCCTCCGGCGCCCAGTTGGCGGACCGCCGCGACATGATCGCCGCGCTGCAACGGCTGAAAGCGGAATCGGAAGTGCCCAACCAGATGCCCGACAGCCTGGTGGCGTTCGGCATTAACAGCGGCGTGCGCCGTGGGCTTTCCGCCCTGTTCCGCTCGCACCCGCCACTGGACGACCGGATCCAGGCGCTGAGCGACAAGCGCTACGGTTAAGGCCACCTACCCCACAGAGAAGACTACGGAGTCTCCGTGGGAGCTTGCCTGCAAGCGAATATTCCCAAACGCCAAGGCCAATTCGCCAGCAGGGCTAGCTCCCACAGCGGCTTCGTAGCGCCCTCCGGGTTCCTGTTCCAGGGCCAACCCGCCCCTCCTTTTCCACTTCCCCGCCTGCCCCGCTCCGTGTAGGGTGAGCTTATATAACTACTAACATGCCCAGGCACCCCGGCCTTGCGCCCAGGGTGACCGCTGGCCGCTGTCTTTGAGTCGACATTCATTGGAACCCGGTTTTCGTCTGATACCCCGGGATCACCCGGATCGGGCCCTGCGCCTGCGCCGCCTGTTGATGGCGGTGTATTCCTATCTGCTGATGTGGGGCGGACTGGTGATCGGCACCAGGCTGGGCGCCGTGGCCCCGGACCTGCCCCATTGGCCATTGCTGTTGGTGCTTCTGGCGATCAACGCGGTGTTTTTCGTGATGATCCGCAGCGGGTACAGCGAGCGCTTCAAGGACCCCAGTCTGACCGTGGCGCAAATGCTGGTGGGCATCGCCGTGATCACCCTGATTCTGCACTATGCGCGGGAGCTGCGCGGCGCCCTGTTGTGCCTGTACCTGATGCTGATGACCTTCGGAGTGTTCTCGATTCACCGGCGCCGACAAATCGCCATGGCGTTGGTGGCGCAAAGCGCCTTCACCTTGCTGCTGATCTACGAATGGCTGAACAAACCGGCTCAACCGCGTTTCACCCTGATGTTCAGCCACTGGGGCATTCTGGCGCTCACCCTGACCTGGTTCGTTTCCATGGGCAGCCATATTCAGAGCTTGCAACAGCGCTTCCGGGCCCAGCGCGAGTCGCTGCTGCAAGCCCATGACCGACTGGCCCGTATCGCCGTGCGCGACGAACTCACCGGTCTGTACAACCGCCGCCACTTTCTCGAACGGTTTGATGAGGAACTGAGCCGAATCAGCCGGGAACCGGCACCGCTGTATCTGGCACTGGTGGACCTGGATCACTTCAAACCGGTTAACGATACCTACGGCCATCAGGCCGGCGACGCGGTGCTGCAGCGCTTCGCCAACATCGCCAGCCACTGCCTGCGACGCACCGATGTGCTGGCCCGCTATGGCGGCGAGGAATTTGCCATCCTGTTTCCGCGCAGCCACCACCAAGCCAGCCTGGCGGCCATCACCCGTCTACGCGAACGGTTCGCGGAAGCGCGCTACGCTTTTGCTCCGGACCTGCGGGTAACTCTGTCTTGCGGTCTGGCCGCCTATCAGCCTGGGGACACCGCCCGCACCCTGCTGGAACGCGCCGACCAGGCCCTGTACCGGGCGAAGTCCGAAGGCCGTAACCGGGTCAGCGGGTAGGCATGCCGCATCGTTATTCGCTGCCAAGGCAGCTTCCCACTTTGTTGGTGACGCTCCTGTGGGAAGCTTGCTTGCAAGCGAATAATACCCCTCAGCGGCGCTTCCATCCTCCACGCAAACCGGTATCCTTGCCCGCATAGGGAGGAATCTATGAGCGATGTCACCAACCCGAGCCTCAAGCAGGTCATCGAAGGGCATTTCGCCGGCGAAGGCGAGGACGCCCCTACCTGGGTGGAAATTCACGGTCTGACCTGCGCCCTGGCGGTGGGTCCTTATGGGGGGCCGGAGGATTTCGTCACGGCCCTGGAGAGCGAGCTGCCGGAGCCGGTTCTGGATGCTCTGGTGTCACTGCGCGGGCGCCTGCTGACCGGCCTGTACAACGGCGAACGCACCACTCTGCCCTGCCTGCTGGACCCGTACCGGGAAGAGGATGGCAACGACCTGGCCAGTTGGTGCGCGGGTTTTCTCGCCGGCGTGTTCTTGCGGGAGGAAGACTGGTATCAGGATCACGAAGACACCATGGCCAACTGGCTACTGCCAGTGGTTCTGATCTCCGGCGTGGACGAGGACCCCTCCCTGGACGAGCTGTGGGAAAATTCCGCCGTGGTCCGGCAAATGGCCACCGGCCTGCCGGATCTGCTGGAAGAACTGGTGCTGCACTTTCATGGAACAGATGGAAAAGATAGTTGACAGCGGAAAGACAAAAACAGGTGACTTTGAATTGCTGTGGGAAGCTTGCTTGCAAGCGAATGATATCGCTCAGGCGTTTGGCAATATTCGCTTGCAAGCAAGCTTCCCACAGCGGCTAAAGATCATCTCTTTTTTTTGCTGTTAACTATTCACCGTTCCCTATTAATTATTCATTGAATTCCGGTGTTTTCTCTTCCGCTCTTTTCCCGCCGATCCGATAACAATCGTCCAGCGCCAGCAGGTAGTATTCCAGTCCACGGCGGGCGGCGGTAAAGGCGCGGCGGCGGGATTCCGGTTCCATCGCCACCCGTTTGATCAGTTCCATGGCTTCATGGGGATGGGCGTCGTCATAGCTGGCATGGGCGCGCAACCACGCCAGGGTGTGCCGGTTGATCTCCGCCACCCCCTGCTCCGCGTAGCGGGTCATGCCAGTCACCACGCGCTGGCTCCATTCGCCGGTGGCCCACTCGATGGCCAGGTTGGTGGCGGCAATGCTTTCTTCCAGCGTACCGCGCTCGCCAACGGACCACAGGTAATGGTTCACCGCGTCCATGGCGGCGGGCGGCACGGTGTTCTCCAGGATCGATTGATCGATGCCGAAGCCGGCGGCCCAGTCCTGATACCAATAGGCGTGCCGCTGTTCCACCTTGATGTTGCCGATCAGCCAGTTCTTGCTTTCTTCATGACCGGGGAAAATGCCCGGCCGGGTTTTGGCCAATGCCAGGCCCATGTACTTGGGGAAATTTTCCACCAAGGGGTAGAAGTGCAGCAGCGCGTCGCGAAACCGCTCCGGCGTCAAAGTTCCCTCCCCCATTTCCACGAACAACGGATGCTCAGCCACCCGGTCCTTGTACGGCACCAGCGCCTCCCAAAAGCGTTGTGCCCAGGGTTCGTGATCGGTCAGTTGCAGAGCTTCCTTATAACGCGCGACGGACATAGTCTCCCCTTTTTTGATCGTTCCCGTGATCATCAAGGGATAAAGCCTACTGCGCTCTTGGTGGTTGTGCCAGTGGACGCCAGGGCCGCATGGCTGGATTCCGGAATCAAGAATTCGCGCTGCATTCGCTGGCAAGCCAGCTTCCCACGGAAGGGACACGAAGCCGCTGTGGGAAGCTGGCTTGCCAGCGAATCGGCGTCCAGGCTCACTACCTCACAAGAGTCAACGACATGCCCTCAGCAACCGCCGCCGTTGCCGGCGCAAAGTTCGCAACGCGGCGATGGAAGGCGCCGAGTCCTGCTGATAGGCCATCCGTTCGAAGGTCTCCCGCCAGGCCAGGGCCGCCGCTTCCGCCGCCGGCCAGCGGCGCTCGAGCCGCTCGCACAGTTGGGCCGCGGACAAACGTTCCGCTCCCCGCACGCCACGCTTGCTCAGCCCGCGAGCCAGCCGCCGGTATTCACGGGTCAGCGGCGTGGCGGAGCGGGGGCCGCGCCCCCGGAACATGATCAGCGCCGTGGCCAGCACCAGCAGTGCCGCCAGGGTCAGCAATAGCAACGCGAGCCGCCAGGGCGTCACCGCGCCAAGCCAACGGGACAGCCATTGATTCTGACGCTCCAGGTCATAGCCCAGCACCCAGCTCTGCCAGCGGAATTCAAGCAGGTCCGCCCATTGCCGCAATTGAAACAACACCGGCAAACGTCCGATGCCATCACCGGGAATACGCGCGGCGCCGGCCTGGCTGAGCGAGCCCCGCAAGCCCAGTTCCACCCGTTCCGGCGCCACCGCCGCGGTCGGATCCACTTCCACCCAGCCGCGTCCGGGCAGCCACACCTCCGCCCAGGCGTGGGCATCGTACTGACGAATCAGCAGGTGCCGCCCCATGGGGTTGGCTTCGCCGCCCTGATAACCTCCCACCACACGGGCGGGAATGCCGGCGGCGCGCATCAGCACCACGAAACTGCTGGCGTAGTGCTCGCAAAACCCCCGACGGGTATTGAACAGAAAACCATCCACCACATCCGGGCCGACGGCGGGCGGGCTGAGGGTGTAATGAAACGGCTCGTTGCGAAACCAGCTCAAGGCGGCGCTCACCAGGGCACTATCGTGCTGATATTGCCGACGCCATTGGCCGGCCAGTTCGCGGGCGCGCGGGAAACCCTGTTCCGGCAAACTCAACATCAACGCACGCTGATCCGGCGCCAGCGGTTCGGTCAGTGGTACCCCCGTATAGCTACGTACCCGATAGCGGAAGTTACCCGTGACCGGCTCGGTGGCCACCAGGTGCCGGTCACGGGCCAGCACCAGACCATCGAACTCCGGCACCGGAGTATTGAGCGCGTACAGCCAGCGTCGCTGGCTCGGCGCCATGATCACCTGGTAGCCCCAGTAAGGGCGATCGGCGGCCCGCTCCAGCAGATCCCGGTACCACAACGGCGGTTCTCCCCGGCCACTGTAGAAGGTCAGTTCGTCGCCCCAATCGTCCGGCCGAGCCTGGCTCCAGGTACGGCCATCAAACCAGCTGTAAGTGAGGCCACGCCAATAGCGTTGCCGGTATGGCGGTATCTCGCCATCGAACTGCACACGAAAGGCGATGGCGCTGGACTCGGCCAGATTACTGACCTGCCCCGGCGCCATCGTGTCGCTCATGCCGGTGCGCGCCTGTCCCTGATCGGTATGCACGTTCCATAACGGTGGCAGCCTCGGCACCAGCACGAACAGTACCACCGCCAACGGCGCTGCCTGCAACAATAGCACCGCCGCCTTGCCCAGATGCTGACGTGCGCGCGCCTGGGAATCGTTGTAGTGGATCCCCACCAGACTGGCGGTAAGGAGCAACAGACACAGACAGACGTAAAGAAAAACGAAGAACCCCTGCTGGAAAAGCAGGATGGTGGCGCAGACGAAATAGCCGATGATGATCAACACATAGGCGTCGCGACGCCCCACCAGCTCCAGATACTTCAGCGCGAACAAACTGGTGATCAAAGCGGTGCCCGCTTCCGGTCCGATCAAGCGACCGAAACTCAGATGAATGCCGCCCACCGTGCCGAGCAACAGCAACAGCCGTATCCACCGGCCCGGCAGCGGCGCCCGCTGACGATCCATCAGCGCCCGCCACAACAGGATCACCGCCAACAACAGCACCTGCCAGAGCGGTCCACGCAGCAATTGCGGCAAGGAAATGGCGAGAATGGCGGCGGTCAGCCAGGGCCGGGCATGGCTGGGCACCTGATACAGGCGGGCCATCAGCGCGGCCCTCCTTCGCTGCCGTGCAGTGCCAGCAAATCCAGAGCCCGCAGCCGATGTTCATCACCACCGCCCGGCGCCAGCATCACGCCGGGCAGACGCAAACCAAAGGGTTGGCCGGCCTCGCTCAACAGCAACACCCAATGGCATAGCAACGCCAGGCGCTGCTCCTCGGGCAGGCCTTCCAGGCGCTCGTAGCCAAGCCAGAGCCGTTCGCCCTCCTCGGCATCAAACAGCTTGGTGTTCATGCCGCGTCCACGTGCGTAACCTTTCCAGTCCACCTGGCGCAGCGAATCCCCCAGCACGTAGGCACGCAACCCCTGGAAAGCTTCGCTGCCATGGCGGCCGACACCACCGGTACCACCGCTACCCTCCCAGGGCGAAGCGGCCTCCTCCCGGGGTCTGGGCCAGGCCAGACAATGGTGCTCCAGCTCCACCAACGACCAGGCCCGCAACAGGCCCAACGGATAACGGCTTTCCACCCGCAACCGGTGCGACCAGACCGGACCACGGCGGGGCAGCGCCAGATTCAACCAAACGGTTTTCTCTTCTCCGGTTTCCAGGCTGACTTCCTGGGCATCCTGCCCCGGCCAGCTCAGCCATACACTGCGGTGCGGCTGTCCCTGGGACACCAGCACCACCGCCAGACCACCGTGCCCGCCGACAAAGCCATTACGGGCGGCGCCAGCGCGCAGGGTCAAACCAGAAAGATTGCGGAAAGTATGCAGGATGCCCATCACGAATAACGACACCATCAGGAAGCACAGTGCCAGAATCAGGTTGTTCTCGTAATTGACACCGCCGAGAAACAACAGCAGCGCCACCACCAGATACAGCACACCGTAACCGCTGGGCAGGATGAAGATACGGCGCTGGTTCAGTTGCACCTGATGGTCACGGGGCAGACGTCGGGCCAACCAGTGTTGCCAGGCGCGTTTTAGCATGGCCGCCCTCCTTCGCTCGACGCCGGTCAGCGCACCACCGGCACGGTCTGCAACAGGGACTGGGTCATCGCCGCCACGTTGCCGCCTTCACGGGGTTGCAGCCGGTGTTCCGCCACCGCCGCCCAGACCGACTGCACATCTTCCGGCAGCACATAGTCACGGCCATGCAGCAACGCCCAGGCACGGGCGGCGCGCAGCAACCCCAAACCGGCACGGGGTGAAAGACCGGCGACAAACCGGCTGTCGGCGCGGGTGGCCTCCAGCAAGCGTTGCACGTAGTCGATCAGCTCCCGGGTGGCGCGCAACTGATCGACGAAGCGGCAGAGTTTGCGCAGCCCCGACGGCTCGATCACCGACTCCAGTTGCCTTACCCGATCACGCTGGTCGCCGCCGGCGAGCAGATCCCGCTCCACTTCCGGTGACGGATAGCCCAGCGAAATGCGCATCAAAAAGCGGTCCAGTTGGGATTCCGGCAGGACGAAGGTGCCGGCCTGGGTCACCGGGTTCTGCGTGGCCACGACAAAGAAGGGGTCAGGCAGCGGCCGGGTCAGACCATCGAGCGATACCTGCTGCTCTTCCATGGCCTCCAGCAACGCCCCCTGGGTTTTGGGCGTGGCACGGTTGATCTCGTCGGCCAGCAGCAGTTGTGTGAATACCGGCCCTTCCCGGAGGGTGAATTCACGGCTGTCCGGGTCGAATACGGACACCCCGAGAATGTCCGCCGGCAGCATGTCACTGGTGAACTGAACCCGCCGGTAATCCAGCCGGAAGACCCGCGCCAGAGCCTGAGCCAGCGTGGTCTTGCCCATGCCGGGCAGGTCTTCGATCAACAGATGGCCGCCGGCAAGCATGCAGGCCAGGGCCAGTTTGATTTGTTCCGGTTTCCCCAATACCACCCGGCCCACCTGGGCCAGGGCTTTTTCCAGTGCCTGCATGGGTACGGCCTTGTGGTTGTTTCTTAAAATGGCGCTCCCCCCAAATCAGGAGCACGTTAAAATACCGGGAGCGGTCCACGGACCATTGCTGTCCCACAAATTTTGATGGTTCTAAGGTTTGACCGAGGAATCCATGGCCGTGGCCAGTCTATTGGTCTTGGAGATATGAAATCGCGCTGTATTCGCTGCCAAGGCAGCTTCCCACAGCGGCTCCGTAGCGTCCTCTGTGGGAAGCTGCCTTGGCAGCGAATCAGCGTGTAGGCGTGCCAGCGTGTTGCGTGTAAGCCGCCTGTTCCACATCTGTGGGACACCAGTGGTCCACGGACCACGATGGCTTTCTTCTAGAACCCAAGCATTTTCAGCCCCAAGGACAGATCCGCTTTCAGGTCCGCCACATCCTCCAAGCCTACCGCAATACGGATCAGGTTTTCCGTGATGCCGGCCCGTTGTTTGTCTTCTTCCGCCACCCGCCCGTGGGTGGTGCTGCCCGGATGGGTGATGGTGGATTTGGTATCGCCGAGGTTGGCGGTGATCGAGATCAGCCGGGTGCCGTCGATGAAACGCCAGGCGGCCTGGCGGTCCCGGTTGCCGTCGCTGTCTTCCACTTCAATCGCCAGTACCGCGCCAAAGCCGCTCTGCTGACGCGCCGCCAGTTCATGCTGCGGGTGGGATTTGAGTCCGGCGTAGTGCACGCGCGCGATGCCCGGCTGCTGTTCCAGCCATTCGGCCAGCTCCAGCGTATTGCGGGAATGGGCCTGCATGCGGATGCCCAGGGTCTCCAACCCCTTGAGAAATACCCAGGCGTTGAACGGGCTCATGCTCGGTCCGGCGGAGCGGACGAAGCCATGAACCTGATCCACCAGATCAGCAGGGCCCACCACGGCGCCACCCAGGCAGCGCCCCTGGCCGTCCAGATACTTGGTGGCACTGTGGATCACCAGATCCGCGCCGAGCGCCAGTGGCTTTTGCAAGGCCGGCGTGCAGAAACAGTTATCGACGATAAGAATGGCGCCGTTGTCGTGGGCCAATTTGGCCAGGGCCGGAATATCACCGACTTCGGAAAGCGGGTTGGACGGCGTCTCCAGGAACAGCACCTTGGTTTCCGGGCGGATCGCGGCACGCCATTGCTCCAGGTCCGCCAGGTCCACCATGGTGGTCTCGACCTGGAATTTCTTCAGGTAGCGGTCGAACACCACATTGGTGGTGCCGAACACACTGCGGGAGCTGACGATGTGATCGCCCGGGGCCAGCAGCGCGAAGAACGTGCTGCTGATGGCGGCCATGCCGGAAGCCAGGGCCACGCCCTTCTCCGCTCTTTCCATGGCGGCCAGGCGCTGTTCGAACGCCGCCACGGTGGGATTGGTGAAGCGGGTGTAAACGTTGCCCGGCTCCTCGCCGGAGAACCGCGCCGCCGCCTGGGCGGCGCTGTCATAGACAAAGCTGGAGGTAAGAAACAGCGGCTCCGAGTGCGACATCTGATCGGTACGTAACTGCGCCCAGCGAATCGCCAGTGTATCGGTATGCAGTTCGTTTGGATCAGAAAAATCGCTCATGATGTACTCGGTTCACCTCAATTGGAGTTGTGCAGGTCGATGACTTCGTTTTCCGCCAGGGCCCGGGCCTGTTCGCGAGCGGATTTGGCCAGGTCATTGCGGCGTTGCTCCAGATTCTGGAGATAACCCTGGTCGATGTTACCGGCTAAATAAACGCCGTTGAACACGGAACAATCGAATTCCTTGACCCGTGAATTGCCTTCCTTGCAGGCGGACACCAGGTCGTCCAGATCCTGATAGATCAGACGGTCGGCGCCGATGATCCGGCAAACTTCCTCGACGCTGCGGTCGTGGGCGATCAGTTCATCGGCGGCGGGCATGTCGATGCCGTACACATTCGGATACTGCACCGCCGGCGCGGCGGAAGCGAAGTAGACCTTGCGGGCACCGGCTTCGCGCGCCATCTGGATAATCTCGTGACAGGTGGTGCCGCGCACGATGGAGTCGTCCACCAGCAGCACGTTCTTGCCGGAAAATTCCAGCTCGATGGCATTCAGTTTCTGGCGCACGGATTTCCGCCGCATCTGCTGGCCCGGCATGATGAAGGTACGGCCGATGTAGCGGTTCTTGATGAAACCTTCCCGGTATTTCACGTTGAGCCGGTTGGCCATTTGCAGGGCGGAGGTGCGGCTGGTGTCGGGAATCGGGATGACCACGTCGATGTCATGATCCGGCCATTCCCGCTCGACTTTCTCCGCCAGCTTTTCGCCCATGCGCAGACGCGCCTTGTACACGGAAATGTCGTCCATGATGGAATCCGGACGGGCCAGATAAACGTGCTCGAAAATACACGGGCTCAGTTGCGGATTGTCGGCGCACTGGCGGGTATGCAGCTGACCGTCGGCGGTGATGTAAACCGCTTCACCGGGTTCCAGATCCCGCTCCAGATGGAAGCCCAGGGAAGACAACGCCACCGATTCGGAAGCCACCATGTATTCCGGCCCTTGCTCGGTGTCCTTCTTGCCGAAGCACACCGGGCGGATACCGTGCGGGTCACGGAACGCGAGAATACCGTAGCCGGTAATCATGGCGACCACCGCGTAGGCGCCCTCCACCCGGCGATGCACCGCCGCCACCGCGTCGAAGATGTCGTCCGGCTCCGGCTGCAACTTGCCGCGCAGTTGCAGCTCGTGGGCGAACACGTTGAGCAGCACTTCGGAATCGGAGGTGGTGTTGATGTGGCGCAGATCGGCGCGGAAGATGTGTTCGGCCAGCGCCTCGGAATTGGTCAGGTTGCCGTTATGCGCCAGCGTGATGCCATAAGGCGAGTTCACATAAAACGGCTGTGCCTCGGCGGAGCTGGAGCTGCCAGCGGTGGGGTAACGCACATGGCCGATGCCCATGTTGCCGACCAGTCGGCGCATATGGCGGTTGCGGAACACGTCCCGCACCATGCCGTTGTCCTTGCGCAAAAACAGCCTGTCGCCGTCACAGGTGACGATGCCCGCGGCATCCTGTCCACGGTGTTGCAGGACCGTCAAGGCGTCGTAGATCGCCTGGTTCACATGGGAGTGGCCCACGATGCCAACAATGCCGCACATTTGCTTATCCTCGAGCTAGCTGGAGCTTGCGCTGATGTTGATGAGATAAGTGAGCAGATCCCCGGCCACCTGGCGGGTCCAGTTCTCCAGCATGACGAAATGCGGTACCAGTACCGACGCCTGCCACCAGGGATCCTCGATGAAAAGCTGGCGGCCCAGTGCGACCAGCACCACCACCAGCAGGACGCCGCGAATGGCGCCGAATACCATGCCCAGTAGCCGGTCGGTCCCGCTCAGGCCGGTGACCCGGACCAACTCGCCGAGCAAATGATTGATCAGCGCGCCGATCACCAGTGTCAGGACGAACAGCACACCAAACGCCACCGCCAAACGCAGGCTGGGGGTCTCGATCTGATCCACCAGCAGCGCATCCAGCGCCGGGCTGAACAACCGCGCCACCACGAAGGCGGCCACCCACGTCAGCAGAGAAAAGGCTTCCCGGGTGAAACCGCGGCGGAGGCTGATCAAGGCCGACACAGCGATGATGAACAGGATGATGCCGTCTGCCAGATTCAGAGTCATGAGATGGGGCGTGGGCGGAACAGGCGGCAAAGTTTACCAGAGCGTCCCGCGCTTGCCCATGGATGAACGTGAATGAACGTCATCGTCGGAGCCTATGTGTATAGGGGCATATTCGCTGGCAAGCGGAGCGCCGCCCGGCCAGCTTCCCACGGAGGGAACTACAAAGCCGCTGCGGGAAGCGGCCTTGGCCGCGAATAGTCCAAACGCCCGAACGTATTCCATTCGCTGGCAAGCCATCTCCCACAGCGGTTGTAGAGATCACTAAGGCACGAAGGTACGCACCAGGCCATCGAGGGCGAAGCGTTTGTCATCGCGCAGGCGTTGTTTCATCGCCTCGGCGTCCTTGCGCTGGATTTCCGGCCCCACGAACACCCGCTGCCAGCGGTTGCCGTCCTGTTCCTGGGTGCGGAAATAGGCGTTGTAGCCCGCCTCGCGCAGCCGTTCCACCAGGGCATCGGCGTTGGCCTGATCACTGAAGCTGGCAACTTGCACGGTAAAACCCGATTTCGGCAGGGTGCCGTTCTGAGCCGGGGCGGGCTTGGGTTCCGGCTCCGGTTCGGGGTCCGGCTGAGGTTCAGGGCGGGGTTCGACCTGATCGCCGGACGCCGCCTCGGCCTTGTCGTCCCGTTCTTCGGGTAAGGGAGTCTCCAGCTCCGCCTGGCCAGCGTCAGCCACGGCCTGTTGATCCGCTTCGATTTCCCGCTCCAGGCTTTCCTGCTCCTGTTCGTCGATGACCGGTTCCAGCTCGGTGGTTTCCAGCATCGGCGCCTCCGGCAGGGTCATGTCCAGCGCCACCCGGACCTGGTCCGGGGATCGCAATACCAGCGGAGCGAGAATCGCCGCCAGCAGAAGCAGCAACAACAGGCCAATCAAGCGATGGCGGGTGCGGGGGTGCACGTACGAAGGCTCCTTGCGCGAATTAAAGGTCCAGCATCAGGTGGTCGCGGGCTCGGGCGGGCCAGCCCCGGAGGGGGCGGCCCGGAGCCGCCGGGCTATTCCAGCGCTCCGGCACGCCAGCGGTTCTAGCGGCGCGGCGCGGGCGCCGCTTCAATCACCGTCAGGGCTTCAGCCACAGTGTAGAAGGATCCCACGATCACCACCTGATCGCCAGTATTGCTGTCATTCACCGCCGCTTCCAGTGCTTCGGCGACACTGCCGCAAAGATGGACCGCTCCGTCCCGTGAGGTGGTTTCCGATAGCGCCGACGCCAACCTTTCCACGGTGGCGGCGCGAGGCAGATCCGGCCGGCACAGATACCATTCCAGCGGCTCGCTGGCGAACAGGGCCACGACCTGCTCCACCGGTTTGTCCGCCATCATGCCCAGCACCAGCCGGCGGCGGCCGGTACAGGACGGCAACCGCCGCCGCAGTCGGGTCAGTGCTTCCAGGTTGTGGCCGACATCGAGAATGCACTCGATGCCTTGGAAACGGCGCTGGTCGCAACGACCGGTCAGGCCGGTGTCCACCACCCGGGCCGGAACAGGCGGGGCCGGTGCCAGACCCGCCGCGGCCAGTGCCTGGATCGCGGTGGCCAGGTTGTCATTGCCCAGACGCGCCGGCTCCGGTATCCGGTAGCGGCGTTGCCCGTCGCCGTCACGCACGGTCACTTCCCCGTCGCCCAGCGTGAACTCCCGCCCCGCCCTGAGCGGCAAGGCCGCCAGCGCCGCCAGTTCCGAGTCCAGATTCGAGGGCGCCGCCAATTCACCGTAAACCAGTGGCCGGCCGGCCCGGCCGATGCCGATTTTTTCCCGCAGAATCGCCTCGCGGCTGTCACCGAGCCAATCCAGATGGTCCAGCCCCACCGAAGTCACCACCGACACGTCGGCGTCGATCAGATTGACCGCGTCCAAGCGCCCACCCAGTCCAACTTCAAGGATGCACAAATCCGCGTCACTACGCTGGAACAGCCACAAACCAGCCAGGGTGGTGAACTCGAAATAAGTCAGCGCGGTATCGCCACGCCCCCGCTCCACCGCTTCGAACGCCTGACAAAGCGCCCGGTCCGAGGCGGGGCCGTCGGGGAGCCGGATACGTTCGTTGAAACGCAGCAAATGGGGGGAGGTATAAACACAGCAGCGCAGCCCGGCGGCCTCCGCCATGGCGGTCAGCAGGCGCACCACCGAACCCTTGCCGTTGGTACCGGCCACGGTGATTACCGGCATCGGCAGAGTGCCTACGCCCAGGTCTCCGGCGACACGACGCAAACGCTCCAGCCCCAGCTCGATTTCGCTGGGGTGGAGCCGCTCGATGCGTTCGAGCCAAGACTGCGGATCGCTCATTCGTCGGACAGAGGCAGGGGCGCCGGTGCTCCGGTCATGCTGGCGAGAAGACGATGCAGAGTGTCGCGCATTTGCAGACGCGGCACGATCATGTCGATGGCGCCATGCTCAAGCAGGAACTCACTGCGCTGGAAGCCTTCCGGCAGCTTTTGCCGCACGGTCTGCTCGATCACCCGCGGGCCGGCGAAGCCGATCAGAGCGTTGGGCTCGGCCACGTTGATATCGCCCAGCATGGCCAGGGACGCGGAAACGCCGCCATAAACCGGATCGGTGAGTACCGAGATGAACGGCAGCCCGGCTTCGCGCAAGCGTTCCAGAGCGGCCGAGGTCTTGGCCATCTGCATCAGGGAAAACAGACCTTCCTGCATGCGCGCGCCGCCACTGGCGGAGAAGCACACCAGCGGCAGTCGCTGTTCCAGGCACACTTCCACCGCGCGCACGAAACGCTCGCCCACCACCGAGCCCATGGACCCGCCCATGAAGCGGAATTCAAAGGCGCAGGCCACCAGCGGCAGGCCGTGCAGTTTGCCCTTCAAAGCCACCAGAGCGTCTTTTTCGCCGGTGTCCTTCTGCGCGCCGGTGAGGCGGTCCTTGTACTTCTTGGAATCCTTGAACTTGAGCCGGTCCTCCGGCGCCAGTTCGGCACCGATCTCGGAGGTGACGCCTTCATCCAGGAACAGCTTCAGGCGTTTGCGGGCCCCAATACGCATATGGTGTTCGCACTTGGGGCACACATCCAGGTTGCGCTCCAGTTCCGGCCGGTACAAGGCGCTGTCACAGCGTGGGCATTTTCGCCACAGACCTTCCGGCACGCTGTTGCGACGGTTTTCCTGCGGCCGACGAACCGCGGGCAGAATCTTTTCCAGCCAGTTGTTGCTCATTACCTAGACCCTTGTGTTTGACCCGCTTTATGGGACCCGCTTGTCACCAAGCGAATACGGCACCGGCTTATTCGTCCATGGCGGAGCGCATCTCGGCCAGCACCGCCGACACCGCCGGTGCGATGGCATCGGTTTGCCCGGCGTTGGCGGCAATCTGGTTGACCAGCGCGCTGCCCACCACCACGCCATCGGCGACCCGGCTGACGGCTTGGGCCGATGCCGCGTCTTTGATACCAAAGCCTACCCCAATGGGCAATTGGGCAAGGTTGCGAATTGTTTCAACCCGCGCCGCCACTTCCTCCACATTGAGAGAGGCGGCACCGGTAACGCCCTTCAGGGAGACATAATAAAGATAACCGCTGGCCGCCTCGCCGATACGGCGAATGCGTTCATCGGTGGTGGTCGGCGCCACCAGGAAGATCAGATCGACACCGCGCTGGCGAAACCGCGGCACCACCTGTTCGCATTCCTCCGGTGGCAGGTCCACCAACAGCACTCCATCCACGCCGGCGCTGACGCAGGCGTCGGCGAAGGTCTCGTAACCCATCGCTTCCACCGGGTTCAGATAGCCCATCAGCACCACCGGAGTATCCTCGTTCTGGCGACGGAACTCGGTGACCATGGCGAGCACGTCATGCAGGCTGGTGCCCGCTTCAAGTGCCCGCTCACAGGCTTTTTGGATCACCGGGCCATCGGCCATGGGATCGGAGAACGGCACCCCGAGCTCGATGATGTCGGCGCCAGCCGCCACCATCGCGTGCATCACCGGCACGGTCACGTCCCGGTTCGGATCACCGGCGGTGATAAAGGGGATCAACGCCTTGCGGCCATCGGTGTTCAGTTGTTCGAAA
The DNA here is from genome assembly GCF_004360225.1 of Alcanivorax sp. 24. Lineage (GTDB taxonomy): Bacteria > Pseudomonadota > Gammaproteobacteria > Pseudomonadales > Alcanivoracaceae > Alloalcanivorax > Alloalcanivorax xiamenensis. Next base: position 40,104 of record NZ_SNUA01000016.1, on the reverse strand, counting down.
CAGGCTTGAATACGGCTCATGGCATTCCCCCTCAAAACTCGATGCCGTCGATGTCGGCCACGGTCAGGATATCCTTGTCACCCCGTCCGGACAGATTGACGATGAGATTCTGATCCGCGCCCATGGTGGGCGCCAGCTTGCGCGCATAGGCCAGCGCGTGGGCGGATTCCAGCGCCGGCATGATGCCCTCCACCCGGGTCAGTTCCCGGAACGCGGCCAGCGCTTCCTGGTCATCGGCGGCCACGTAATTGACCCGGCCGATGTCCTTGAGCCAGGAGTGCTCGGGGCCGACCCCCGGATAATCCAGACCAGCGGACACCGAGTGGGTCTCGATGATCTGGCCGTTCTCGTCTTCCATCAAATAGGTGCGGTTGCCATGCAGCACACCGGGACGCCCGGCGTTCAACGGCGCCGCGTGACGGCCAGTGTCGACGCCATCACCGGCGGCTTCCACGCCGTACATGGCCACGCCCTCGTCCTCCAGGAACGGGTGGAACAGGCCAATGGCATTGGAGCCGCCGCCGACACAAGCCACCAGCGCGTCCGGCAGCTTGCCGGCCTGCTTGAGACTCTGTTCACGGGCCTCGCGGCCGATCACCGACTGGAAGTCCCGCACCAGCATCGGATACGGGTGCGGCCCGGCCACGGTGCCAATGATGTAGAAGGTGTCGTCCACGTTGGTGACCCAGTCTCGCATGGCTTCGTTCATGGCGTCCTTGAGGGTGCGCGAACCGGAGGTCACCGGAATCACTTCGGCGCCGAGCAGTTTCATGCGGTAGACATTGAGTCGCTGCCGGCGAATGTCTTCCTCGCCCATGAACACGTGACATTCCAGCCCCAGCCGGGCGGCCACGGTGGCGGAGGCGACCCCGTGCTGGCCCGCGCCGGTTTCCGCGATCACCCGTTTTTTGCCCATGTGCCTGGCCAGCAGCGCCTGACCGATGGTGTTGTTCACCTTGTGGGCGCCGGTGTGGTTGAGATCCTCACGCTTGAGCCAGACGCGGGCGCCGCCGAGCTGTTCGCTCCAGCGTTCCGCCAGATACAGCGGCGAAGGACGCCCCACGTAGTGGGCCAGGTCGTAATCGAAATCGGCCTGGAACTGGGGGTCATCCTTGAGACGCCGGTACATGGTTTCCAGTTCGTCCAAAGCGGCCATCAGGGTTTCGGAGACGAACCGTCCGCCGAATTGCCCGAAGTGGCCCCGCTGGTCGGGGAATGCCTTGTAATCAGGACGTTCAGTCACCTCATGCTCCTCGTCTGGGATAGCGTACTGTCAGGATTGTCGCGCCGGGCCCGAAGGGCCCGATCCAAGGGTCAGGCCCTGGCCGCGCGCAAAAAGGCCCGCACTGCATGGCGGTCCTTGATACCGCCGAGGGTGGTACCGGTCACCGCCCGCACCTCCACGCCGCCGCTTACGTCCACCCCCCAGGGGCGCACCTGGCGCACGGCCTCGGCCACATTGGCCGGTGTCAAACCGCCGGCCAGAATCAACGGCAACGCCGACTCCCGGGGCAGCAGGCCCCAATCGAAGCGTTCGCCGGTACCGCCGGGCGTGCCCGGCACGTAGCTGTCCACCAATAACCCGCGGGCGCCGGCGGCGGCGTACTCACGCGCCACCCTGGCCGGGTCGGCGCCGTCACGCATGCGCAGGGCCTTGATCCAGGGACGCTGAAAGGCGGCACCGTAGGCCGGCGATTCATCACCGTGGAACTGCAACATGTCCAGGGGCAGCTCACGCAGGTACTCGCGCACCAGCCCCGCGTCGGCGTTGACGAACAGGCCCACCGTGGTCACGAACGGCGGCAGCGCGGCGAGAATGCGCGCGGCACGCGGCGGATCCACGTAGCGGGGACTGGATGGATAAAACACCAAGCCGATGGCATCGGCGCCGGCACGGGCGGCCTGTACCGCGTCTTCCGGACGGGTAATGCCGCAGATTTTAACCCGGGGTGTGTTCATCAAAAGCCTATCAGGAAACGCGGACCGAAGCACGGCGCCAAAGGCGGCGCGGCTTGCCCCGCGGGGACCGTCCATATTAGCAAAGCGGCGCGGGTCTGGCACGCCATTCGCGAGCAAGCTCGCTTCCCACAGCGGCTTCGCGGACATGCACTCGCGCTGTCTTCGCGGCCAAGACAGCACACAGAGGAGGCTACGAAGCCGCTGTGGGAAGATGGCCGGGCGGCGCTCCGCTTGCCAGCGAATCGGCACGTTGCATGTCAGCGATTCCTTTCAACCCGCTCCAGCCACAAAGGCCCCAACGGCTCCCTGGGCAGCTTGAACTCATCCGGGTAACCGATATCCACCAGATACAGTCCGTAGGGCGGCGCGGTGACGCCCCCTTCGCGGCGGTCGCGGGCGGCCAGCACTTGGGCGGCCCATTCCACCGGTTGATGGCCGGCGCCAATGGCCATCAGCACGCCGGCGATGTTGCGCACCATATGCATCAGGAAGGCATTGGCCTCCACTTCCAGGATGATCATCCGGCCGCGCTGCTGAATGTCCAGCCGGTGCAGCGTCTTCACCGGCGACTTGGCCTGGCAATGCACACAACGGTAAGAGGTGAAATCGTGGGTCCCCACCAAAGCCCGGGCGGCCTCGGCCATCCGCTGTACATCCAGCGGCCGGTGATTCCAGGTGACCTGGCGGCGGAACAACGCCGGCGGCGCGCCGGCATTGTAAATCACGTAACGGTAGCAGCGCCGGAAGGCACTGAAACGGGCGTGGAAGTCGTCGCTCACCGGCACCGCCCAGCGAACCGCCACGTCATCGGGCAAAAAACGGTTGCCGCCCATGACCCAGGCTTTCATGTCGCGATTGGCGTTTGAATCAAAATGGCACACTTGGCCGGTGGCATGCACGCCGGTATCGGTGCGGCCGGCGCAGATCAACGTCACCGGGTGGTCCGCCACCCGCGACAGGGCCTGCTCCAGGTGCGACTGTACCGTCCGGACGCCGTCCTCCTGGGTCTGCCACCCATGGAAGCGGCTGCCATCGTATTCCACCGCCAGGGCGATTCGGGTCATGATGGGCCTGTTTTTTCACGCCAAAAGGAAGGGGCGATACCTTACGGCATCGCCCCCTTTTTTTACAGAACAGCGTTTTCGCTTACACGTAATACGCCGATTCGCTGCCAAGGCAGCTCCCACAGTAGTGTCACTACGGAGTCGCTGTGGGAAGCTGGCTTGCCAGCGAACTCGGCCCCCCTTACTCGACGCGTTCCAGCAATTGGCGCGCATCATCCCGCTGGCTGTCACTGCCCTCGCTGATCACCTCGTTGAGAATATCCCGGGCGCCTTCCATGTCACCCATTTCGATATAGGCGCGGGCCAGGTCCAGTTTGGTGGCATTCTCATCGGTTTCCGCCAGGAAGTCGAAATCATCGTCCTCGTCGGCGGCACCCGGCGTGGCCGGTTCCTGCCCCTCACTGGCCGGCGGCTCGGTCAGTTCGATCGATTCCTCCGGGGTGTCATCGACACCGGCCTCGTCCAGGTCCAGACCGTCCAGAGAGAACTCAAAGGTGTCATCCCCCTGCTCCCCCGCGCCCACCTGGCCATGGTCGGCGGCTTCCGCCAGAGAGACCGGCTCGGAGACGGGCTCGGGAGCGGAAACGGCCTGGTCGCCATCCCATTCCAGTTCCAGGTCATCCAGTTGAAACTCCAGCGAATCCGCCTCCGGCGCCGTCGGCTCTTCCCGAACCGCTTCCTCCGGTATCGTATCCAGCTCCAGCCCCCCGACGTCGCCGGCATCGTCGGCATCGTCGGCATCGGAAGCAAAATCCAGATCATCCAGGTCCAGGCCGTCCGGCTTCACCGGCGTATCGTCCCTCACCGTCAGAGTGGAATGGGTCAACGGTTCCTCATCCAGAGCCAGCGCCTCCTCCGGATCATCCTCAATCAGCAACGGCTCTCCATCAGTATCGGCTCCGTCGCGGATGGCCTCGTCATCATCCAGGTTGAACTCGAAGTCATCCAGATTGAGCGGGTCTTCTTCGTGCTGATATTGTTCCGCCGGCGCCGGCGCGCCGATATCACCGGCCAGATCCAACTCCAGATCGTCCAGGGAAACCGGAGCCGATTCCTCCGCGGCGGCCCGCCCGCCACCACCCAGCCGTTCGATGGCGCGGTCCAGCTGCACCGCGGTGCCGGCGTACAGCGCGGCCTGCTGCCGGAACGCCGCCTGATCGCCCATTTCGTTCAGTACTTCCAGCAATCGTACTTTCAGGTCGCTGCGACCCGGCGCCTGATTGATTTCATTGCGCAGGAAATCCGCCGCCTGCGGGTAGCGGCCATAAGCCACGTAGACTTCCACTTCTTCCAGCGGATCCTGATTGGCGGTGGTGGCGGCGCCGTCTTCCTCATCGGCGTCGCCGGCTCGCGCCGCCATCGGCCCCTGCCCTGAGGCCCCTTCGTCCTCGTTGCCACCTTCCTCCGCCAGCGGCATCAACGGCGGCGGAGCGTCTTCCTCGGGATCCCCCTTGCCGCCCTGACGGCGGCGTAGTGCCAGCAGCAGAAGCAGCAGCAGCACCGCCACCCCGGCCCCCAGATACAGCAGATTACCCGCCACCCGGTCCAGCCAGCCAGCGGGGGCCGGCGCCGAAGCAGCAGGCTCGGCCGCCGGCGGCGCCGGACGCGAGGAAGCGGCGCTGTCAACGCCGCTTGCCGGTTGGGACTGGGATGTCGGCGTGGTGTCCGCCGGCGGCGAGGCGGTGACCGCCGCCGGGCCGGATTCCGGGCCGCTGTTGCCCGGTTGCCGCGCCGGCTCCTCCGCTTCCGCGGCCCCCGGCTCTCCCGGCACCAACCGTTCAGGGGCCACTTCCGGCCCGATTTCCGTGGGAGCCAGCAAGGCCTCGTCCACGGCGCCGTCCCCCTCGCCTTCCCGCAGTTGCCGCAGCGCCTCCTGGAGCGCGGCGATCTTCTCATTCTGCAAACGCAGCATTTCACCACTGGTATCCAACTGCTCGCCGAGTTCATCGATACGGCTGCGCAGCTCATCGTTTTCCCGGCTCAGCCGGTCCAGATTCTCATCGCGGATGGCCAGTTCGTTCTGCAGTGCCGCGGTGGCCGCTTCACCGCCATCACCGGTCCCGGTGCCATCGCCATCAGTGGCGGCGTCAGCGGAATCCGGCGCCACCAACGTGACCCGACCGCCGTCGTCTTGCTGTTGCGCCGGCACCGCGTCACTCTGCTCGGTGGCATCCAATTGCGCCGCCGCCAACGTTTCTTCGTCATTGCCGCGGTCTGCCCGCCGCTGGTGCCATTCGCTGGTTTGATCAGCGACTCGCCGCATCGCTTCGCTGCTGGCGATCGCCGTGGCCTGACGCTCGCTCGGCAACCGCAGCACCGCGCCTTCCCGCACCAAATTGATATTGCCGTCGATGAACGCTTCCGGGTTCATTTCCTGGATCGCCATCATCATCTGTTGAACGGAAACACGGCTGCCGGGACGGTGCTCGGCGGCGATGCGCCACAGGGTATCGGACGAGCGCACCCGGTAACGGCCATTGCTTTCGTTCAGGGTGCCGCGCCCCGGCGTCGCGTTGCTGGCGCTCTGATCCGGGCCGGTTTCTTCGGATTCCGCCACCGTTGCGGAATCGTCCTGCTCCGGCTCGGCGGCGGTTTCCAGCTGGTCTCGCGGTTCCTCTTGTTGTGCTGCCTCGTCCGTCGCCTCCCCGCTGACGGCGGGCTCCGGCGGTTCGTGCGCCGGCGCGGGCGCTGCCGGTTTTGTCTTCGGCTCCGCTTGCGGCACGACCGGCACCGGCGCCGGCTCAACCCGGGCGGCACTGACCGTCTCGCCGCCGGCGTCGTAGCTGGGCGGATCCAGCAATACGGTGTATTCGCGCACCAGCCGGCCGGTGGGCCAGAGAATTTCCACCAGGAAATTGAGATAGGGTTCACGCACCGGCTGGCGGGAACGGATATGCAGCACCCCGTCGCCCTTGCCGGTGAAGATCACCTCGAAGGTCAGATCATTAAGGAAGTAGCCGCGCTCCACCCCGGCGGAGTCGAATTCCGCCTGCGGGGCCAGATTGACCACGATTTCTTCTGTCGACAGCCGCCCGGTTTCGTGCAGGACGACATCCATCTCCAGCGGCTGGTTCAGATAGGAGTTAAGCTCGTATTCCCCCACCCCCAGAGCAGCCGCAAGTCCCGGCGTCATCGCCGCCAGTGCGACAAACCCTATGCCAAATTTTCGGAGCATGTGGTTGAACCCCAGTTACTTATTCTGTATTCCCCGCCCTCTGAGCCGCGGCAGGCACGCTGCGGATTTCCTTCCGCGAGCCTCGGAATAAGGTCTGGATCAATCCAGAGAAAACAAACCTTATTCTGAGACGCTCTGGTCGAAAAGTCCGTATTCGATTGTGCCCGACGGCGGGGGACAAACCTAGAAACTGCGTCACATATTGTTAGTAAGTACGCATTTTCCATGGTTTTTTCAAAAAAATGCGCTCCCAACCATGAATTGAGACGCCCCCATCCCGAGCCATCAGGGCGGCCCGGGAGGTACGACTTTATTCTGGTGGGATGGGGGTTGTCGAGGGGGTAAGCACTTCCTTTGCCCGTGAATTGCGGGCACGCGGTTGGCGGGGCGCTGGCGTCTGATCCATTTTCGCGGATTCGGTGCCTGGCCCGATTCGCGAGCAAGCTCGCTTCCCACAGGGGATTACAGAGTCGCGGTGGGAAGCGGCCTTGGCAGCGAATGGCGTGCCAGCGTGCGAGCGTGTTGCGTGCAAGCGGGCTCACCCGCCGGCGAGCAGTTGCTCCACCAGCAGGGCAGCGTTACGGGCGGCACCGGCCTTGATGTTATCGGCCACGGTCCAGAAGCTCAGTTCGCCCTGCCCGTCCACATCTTCCCGGGCGCGGGCCAGGCGCACCAGCGGCTCCTCCTTCACCTGCCGTACCGGCGACGCGCCGTCGCCCTCCCCACCTTCATCCTGGGCCAGACCTGGCGCCTCATCCCAGCAGGCCTGTGCCTGAGCCAGACCGATGGGCAGGCCGCCGCGCACCACCACCACTTGGGAAAGGCCGTGGAATACAGGCACCTGCACACAACTCACATCCACGGCCAGGTCCGGGCGCCCAAGCACCCGCCGGGCTTCCAGCATCAGTTTCAATTCCTCGCTGGTATAGCCGTTGTCCTGCAGGCGCCCGACGGTGGGCACGAGGTTGAAGGCGTATTGCGGTTCCGCGCCTTCGCTGGCATCCATGCCATTGAGCAAACGGGCGCTCTGGCGGGCCAGACGTTCCACGCCATTGCGCCCCGAGGAAGAGGCGGCCTGCAACTGGGTCACGGTGACCCGCTGCAATTCGGAGATCGCCATCAGCGGCTTCAAGGCCAGCATCAGTTGCACGGTGGCGGCGTCGGCGGCGGCGGCCAGATTGCGCTCGCGGGCGGCGGGAATCTGCTCGTCGTTGACTCCGGCCACCAGCAACGGCACGTCCGGCTCGTAGCGAAACGCCGGTGACAGGTCCAGGACCATGGCGCCGGCATCCACCGCGCGCGGCACCCATTCCTGGGAGACCGCGGCACCGGCGGCGAACACCACCAACGCCACGCGGGAAAAGTCGAAGCCCTCCAACCGCTGCACCGTCAGCAAACGGCCACCCACCCGCAAGGACTTGCCTTCGCTCTCTTCCGAGGCCAGCAGAAACAGTTCCCCATAGGGCACCTTACGCTCCGCCAGTTGTTCCAGCAGGGCATCGCCCACCAGGCCGGTGGCACCAACCACCGCCAATCCGGGTTCCATCGACATTGAGTTTTCCTCCAAGGCGACCGCTGTTCCACCATCGTGGGATGGTGCTTACACGCAACACGCAACACGCTTGCACGCCGGCACGCCATACTTGCGGCGAGAACGGGTTCGGAAACACCGTTCTGCTCGGCAACGCCGGGCAGCCACGTGCCCTTGTTAGAGCGTGTCTTTTTGCGTGTTGCGTGCCAGCGATCTTTATCTTTCCAACAAAATCCGCAGCATGCGACGCAGCGGCTCGGCGGCGCCCCACAGCAACTGATCACCGACGGTGAAAGCGTTGAGGTATTCGCCGCCCATGTTCAGCTTGCGCAGGCGCCCCACCGGAATGGTCAGGGTGCCGGTCACCGCCGTTGGCGTCAGATCACGCAGCGTCGCGTCCTTCTCGTTGGGCACCACTTTCACCCAGTCGTTGGCGTTGCGGATCAGCTCGAGGACTTCGTCCAGCGGCACGTCCTTTTTCAGTTTCACGGTCAGTGCCTGAGCGTGGCAGCGCATGGCGCCGATACGCACGCAGGTGCCGTCCAGCGGAATCGGCTGCTCGCCGCGACCGAGGATTTTGTTGGTCTCGGCCTGGGCTTTCCATTCTTCCTTGCTCTGGCCGTTTTCCATTTCCTTGTCGATCCACGGCAGCAGCGAGCCGGCCAGCGGCGCACCGAAGTGCTGTTGCGGCAGATCGCTGGAACGCATGGTGTCCGCCACCTGACGATCGATGTCGAGAATGGCGCTGGCCGGGTCGGCCAGTTTGTCCGCCACGGCACCGTGGATGGTGCCCATCTGCGCGATCAGTTCGCGCATATTCTGGGCGCCGGCGCCGGAGGCCGCCTGGTAGGTCTGGGCGCTGGCCCACTCCACCAGATCGGCATTGAACAGGCCACCCAGGGCCATCAGCATCAGACTCACGGTGCAGTTGCCGCCAACGTAGTCCTTGACGCCGCTGTCCAACGCCTGGTCGATCACCTTGCGGTTCACCGGGTCCAGCACGATGACGCTGTTGTCCTGCATGCGCAGCGCGGAGGCGGCGTCGATCCAGTAGCCCCGCCAGCCGGCTTCACGCAGTTTCGGATACACCTCATTGGTGTAGTCGCCGCCCTGGCAGGTGACGATGACGTCCAGTTTTTTCAGCTCATCGACGCTTTTGGCGTCGCCCAGCGCCGGAATTTCCTTGCCCACGTCCGGGCCGGCCTGGCCGACCTGGGAGGTGGAGAAGAACACCGGTTCGATGTCCTGGAAATCGTTTTCCTCACGCATGCGGTCCATCAATACGGAACCGACCATGCCACGCCAGCCGATAAAACCGACTTTCTTCATTGAGACTTGTCTCCCGAAGGGATTGCCCCTTCTTAATCAATGGGTTCAGGCGCCGATCAACCGCGAGCCAGTGCTTCGGCCACGGCGGCGCCCATTTCCTCGGTGCTCACTTTGCGCGTGCCCTCGGTGTAAATATCCGCGGTACGCAGCCCCTGGTCGAGAACCTGCTCCACCGCGGTCTGGATCGCATCCGCCACGTCGCCACGCTCCAGACTGTAGCGCATCAACATGGCCAGCGACATGATGGTGGCCAGCGGGTTGGCGATGCCCTGGCCGGCGATATCCGGTGCCGAGCCGTGGCAGGGTTCGTACAGGCCCTTGCGGTTTTCGTCCAGGGACGCGGAGGGCAGCATGCCGATGGAGCCGGTGAGCATGGCGGCTTCATCGGAGAGGATGTCACCGAACAGGTTGCCGGTGACGATCACGTCGAACTGTTTCGGCGCGCGCACCAGTTGCATGGCGGCGTTGTCCACGTACATATGGGACAGTTCGATATTCGGGTAATCCCTGGCGGCGTCGGTGACCACCTCTTTCCACAGCTCGGTCACTTCCAGCACGTTGGCCTTGTCCACCGAGCACACTTTGTTGTTGCGCTGGCCGGCCAGTTCGAACGCCACCTTGGCGATACGGCGCATTTCCGATTCGGAATAGACGTCGGTGTTGAAGCCGACACGCTCACCGTTTTCTTCACGGATCCCACGCGGCTGACCGAAATAGATGCCACCGGTCAGTTCGCGGACGATGAGGATATCCAGGCCCGACACCACTTCCGGCTTCAGCGAGGAAGCGTCCGCCAGTTGCGGGAACAGAATCGCCGGGCGCAGATTGGCGAACAGGCCCAGGGAGGAACGCAGCCGCAGCAGCCCGCGCTCGGGGCGCTTGTCACGCTCAATGGTGTCCCATTTGGGACCGCCGATGGAGCCGAACAGAATGGCGTCGGCGGCGCGCGCCTTATCCAGCGTCGACTCCGGCAGCGGGTCGCCGTGCAGGTCATAGGCGGCGCCGCCCACCGGGGCTTCGTCCAGGCTGATGTCGAGGCCGAAACGCTGCTCGGCGGCGCGCAGCACGCGCACCGCTTCCTGAACGATTTCCGGGCCGATGCCGTCACCCGGCAGAATCAGAATGTGGCTCATGGTTCGCTTCCGTGGTGTTGTCCGTGGGTTGTCCTGATCAGTGGCTGGCGTGCTCGGCGAACACCCAGGGCTCGCGGGCCCGGCGGCGTTCCTCGTAGGCACGGATGGTGTCCGCTTCCTGCAGGGTCAGGCCGATCTCGTCGAGGCCGTTGAGCAGGCAGTGCTTGCGGAATTCATCGATGTCGAAAGCGTAGGCCTTGCCGTCCGGCGTGCGCACCTGCTGGGCTTCCAGGTCCACGGTCAGACGCAGGCCGGGATTGGCCGCCTCGGCCTGGAACAACTCTTCCATCTGCTCCTCGGAGAGCACGATGGGCAGCAGGCCGTTCTTGAAACAGTTGTTGTAGAAGATATCGGCGAAGCTCGGCGCGATCACCGCACGGAAACCGAAGTCCATCAACGCCCAGGGCGCGTGCTCACGGCTGGAGCCACAACCAAAGTTGCGGCGCGCCAGCAGCACGGTGGCGCCCTGATATTCCGGCCGATTCAACACGAAATCCGGGTTCTCCGGCCGCGCGTCGTTGTCCTGGCCCGGGTAGCCCTCGTCCAGATAACGCCACTCATCGAACAGGTTCGGCCCGAAACCGGTACGCTTGATCGACTTGAGAAACTGCTTCGGAATGATCTGGTCGGTGTCCACGTTGGCGCGATCCAACGGCGCCACCAATCCTTCATGCTTGACGAATTTTTCCATGATCGCTTACCCCAATCCCCGCACGTCGACGAAATGACCGGCCACCGCGGCGGCAGCGGCCATGGCCGGGCTCACCAGATGGGTGCGGCCGCCGTTGCCCTGCCGGCCCTCGAAATTCCGGTTGGAAGTGGAGGCGCAGTGCTCACCGGGTTGCAGACGGTCCGGGTTCATCGCCAGACACATGGAGCAACCGGGCTCGCGCCATTCAAAACCGGCTTCGATGAAGATCTTGTCGAGGCCTTCCTGTTCCGCCTGCTTCTTCACCAGACCGGACCCGGGCACCACCAGCACCTGCTTCACCGAATCCGCTTTCTTGCGGCCCCTGGCCACATCGGCGGCGGCGCGCAAATCCTCGATTCGCGAATTGGTGCAGGAACCGATGAACACCCGGTCCACCGGAATGTCGCCGACCTTGATGCCCGGCTTGAGGCCCATGTACTCGTAGGCGCGCAACATACCGGAGCGTTTCACTTCATCGCTTTCCGCCTGCGGGTCCGGCAGGTTGGCGTCCACCGCCACCACCATCTCCGGGCTGGTGCCCCAGGACACCTGCGGACGGATGTCGGCGGCGTCGATCTCCACCACGGTATCGAATCGGGCGTCGTCATCGGACACCAGGGTGCGCCAGTAGGCTTCCGCCTGCGCCCATTGCTCGCCGCTGGGCGCCATGGGACGGCCCTTGACGTAATCCACGGTGGTGTCGTCCACCGCCACCATGCCGGCGCGGGCGCCAGCCTCGATGGCCATGTTGCAGACCGTCATGCGGCCTTCCATGCTCAGCGAGCGGATCGCGCTGCCGGCGAATTCGATGGCATGGCCGGTACCGCCGGCGGTGCCGATCACACCGATGATGTGCAGCACCACATCCTTGGCGGTAACGCCTGGGCCAAGGTCGCCCTCCACCTTCACCTGCATGTTTTTCATCTTTTTGGCCACCAGGGTCTGGGTGGCGAGCACATGCTCCACCTCACTGGTGCCAATACCGTGAGCCAGACAGGCCAGCGCGCCATTGGTGGAGGTGTGGGAATCGCCACACACCACGGTCATGCCCGGCACCACCGCGCCCTGCTCCGGCGCCATCACGTGCACGATGCCCTGACGCACGTCACCGATACCGAACTCGGTGATACCGAACTCGCGGGTGTTGTCCTGCAGCGTCTGCACCTGAATGCGCGAGGTCTCGTCGGTGATATCGGCGGCGCTCTTGAACGGCGTGGTCGGCACATTGTGGTCGATGGTCGCCACCGCCGCGCCGGTCCGCCAGGGCTGCCGCCCGGCCAGACGCAGCCCTTCAAAGGCCTGCGGCGAGGTCACTTCGTGAATGATGTGACGATCGATGTAGATCAACGCCGATCCGTCTTCCCGCTGGGCGACGAGATGGGCGTCCCACAACTTGTCGTAGAGGGTCTTGCCTGCCATTGATGCTTCTCCTGGAGCCTTGGGGGGGCTATTAATGACCACACCCTACGCGGGGGCATAAGATAAATCCAATTCATCTTTTTTATGGTTTGGATTCCCAGGGGTTATTTGAGAGTATTGCAGAGATCCGGAAAGCAAAGGGCTTCCGGCCTGGCAAGGGAAGCGCTGGCACGCTGACACGCAACACGCCTGCACGCTACCCTCCTATTTTTGCGTGTTGCGTGTCAGCGTGTTGCGTGCAAGCGAGACCTTATGGATACCCAATCCTTGCAAGCCTTCATGGCCGTGGCCGAGAGCGGCTCCTTTTCCGGCGCGGCGGAGCGGCTGTTCCTGACCCAGCCGGCGGTGAGCAAACGCATCGCGGTGCTGGAACAGCAATTGGGGGCGCGCCTGTTCGACCGGGTCGGACGGCGTATCCGCCTCACCGAAGCCGGCGAGGCGCTGTTACCCCGGGCGCGGAAAGTGCTTCAGGAACTGGAGGACATGGGTCGCGCCATCAACAACCTCACCGGCGAAGTCAGCGGCACCCTGCGCATCGGCACCAGCCACCATATCGGCCTGCATCGCCTGCCACCGGTGCTGCGGCGTTTCTCCCGGGAGTACCCACAGGTGCGCCTGGACATCCATTTCATCGATTCCGAGGAAGCCTGGGAGGCGGTGCTGCACGGGGATCTGGAGATGGGGGTGGTGACCCTGCCGCCGCAGCCGGATACCCGCCTGCACAGCCAGGTGATCTGGGACGACCCGCTGGTGTTCATGTGCGCGCCGGAACACCCGCTGGCCCGGCAAGCGGATCTCACCCTGGAAACCCTGACCCGCTTCAGCGCCATCCTGCCCTCTCCAGTGACCTTCACCCGCCGCATCGTTGAGCGGCTGTTCCAGGAACACAGCCTGGCGCTGAACATCTCCATGTCCACCAATTATCTGGAGACCATCCATATGATGGTCTCCATCGGCCTGGGCTGGAGCGTGCTGCCGGCCACCATGCTGGACCAGAGCGTGATCGAACTGGCGGTGGACACTCCCCTGCCGGAACGCAAGCTGGGCGTGGTCACCCACCCCGGGCGGAGCCGCTCTAACGCGGCCCGGGCCTTCCTGGAGGCAATTAATAGTGAATAGTTAAGAGTGAATAGCGAAAGTCAAAAACAGTTCGTGTCTTTGCTGTGAGAGCCAGCCTGCTGGCGAATGCGTCTCCAGCATTGGGATATTCGCTTGCGAGCAAGCTTCCCACAACGGCTTCGTGGCCCTTCTCTGTGGGAAGCTGCCTGGGCAGCGAATTGTGTTCACCGCCGTTGGCTCATTCGCTTGCAAGCAAGCTTCCCACAGCGGCTTCGTGGCCCGGCTCCGTGGGAAGCGGCCTGGGCAGCGAATTGTGTTCACCGCCGTTGCTGAATTCGCTTGCGAGCAAGCTTCCCACAGGGGCTTCGTGGCCCGGCTCTGTGGGAAGCTGCCTGGGCAGCGAATTGTGTTCACCGCCGTTGGCTCATTCGCTTGCGAGCAAGCTTCCCACAGCGGCTTCGTGGCCCGGCTCCGTGGGAAGCTGCCTGGGCAGCGAATTGCCTTCACCGCCGTTGGCTCATTCGCTTGCGAGCAAGCTTCCCACAGCGGCTTCGTGGCCCGGCTCCGTGGGAAGCTGCCTGGGCAGCGAATTGTCTTCACCGCCGTTGGCTCATTCGATTGCAAGCAAGCTTCCCACAACGGCTTCGTGGCCCGGCTCCGTGGGAAGTTGCCTGGGCAGCGAATTGTGTTCACCGCCGTTGGCTCATTCGCTTGCGAGCAAGCTTCCCACAGGGGCTTCGTGACCCTTCTCTGTGGGAAGCTGCCTGGGCAGCGAATTGTCTTCCCCGCCGTTGGCTCATTCGCTTGCGAGCAAGCTTCCCACAGCCGCTTCGTGGCCCTTCTCTGTGGGAAGTTGCCTGGGCAGCGAATTGTCTTCACCGCCGTTGCTGAATTCGCTTGCGAGCAAGCTTCCCACAGCCGCCTCGTGGCCCGGCTCTGTGGGAAGTTGCCTGGGCAGCGAATTGTCTTCACCGCCGTTGCTGAATTCGCTTGCGAGCAAGCTTCCCACAGCCGCCTCGTGGCCCGGCTCTGTGGGAAGCTGCCGGGGCAGCGAATTGTGTTCACCGCCGTTGGCTCATTCGCTTGCGAGCAAGCTTCCCACAGGGGCTAAAGACCAGCGCTTTTGATTTTCACTGTTAACTATTCCCTGTTCACTATTCACTGCCCTTGTCGCCTGGCACCGGCGACAAGGGCGGCACCACGTCACCATTCTGCGCCCGGTGGCGCAGGTAGTGGTCCATCAGCACCAGCGCCATCATGGCTTCGGCGATGGGGGTGGCGCGCACGCCGACGCAGGGGTCGTGGCGGCCTTTGGTGACCACTTCGGTGGGTTGGCCGTCCAGGGTCAGGCTGCGGCCCGGGATCAGGATGCTGGAGGTGGGTTTGAGCGCGATGCTGGCGCGCAGGCGCTGACCGGAGCTGATACCGCCGAGCACGCCGCCGGCATGGTTGCTGACGAAGCCTTGCGGGGTGATCTCGTCGCGGTGCTGTTCACCGCGTTGGTTGACCACCTCGAAGCCGTCTCCCACTTCCACTGCTTTGACCGCGTTGATCGACATCATCGCCTTGGCCAGATCGGCGTCGAGGCGGTCGAATACCGGCTCGCCCCAGCCTGGCGGCACCCTGTCGGCGAACACCGTGACCCGGGCACCAATGGAAGAGCCGTCCTTGCGCAAAGCGTTGATCAGCGCTTCCAGTTCAGGGACTTTGGCGGCGTCCGGAAAAAAGAACGGGTTGTCGTTGACCGTGCTCCAGTCAAACTGTTCGGCGCGGATATCGCCGATCTGCTCGACCCCACCGTAAATCCGCACTCCGAGCCGCTCCGACAGAAACTTGCGGGCGATGGCGCCGGCGGCCACGCGCATGGCGGTTTCCCGGGCGGAGGAGCGGCCGCCGCCGCGGTAATCACGGAAGCCGTACTTCTGGGTGTAGGTGTAGTCGGCGTGACCGGGACGGAAGGTATTGGCGATCTCGCTGTAGTCCTTGGATTTCTGATCGGTGTTCTCGATCAGCAATCCAATGGGCGTGCCGGTGGTCTTGCCTTCGAACACGCCGGAAAGAATGCGCACCTGATCCGGTTCGCGTCGCTGGGTGGTGTAACGGCTGGTGCCGGGTTTGCGCCGATCCAGCTCCCCCTGCAGGTCCTCCTCGCTCAACGCCAATCCCGGCGGGCAGCCGTCGACGATGGCCCCGAGCGCCGGGCCGTGACTCTCACCGAAGGTGGTCACCCGAAACCGTTCACCAAAACTGTTCCCAGACATTCGTGCTCCTAGATCAGGGGGGTGCCGGTCAGCCGGCGAAATGCTCACGATGGTCGATCAATTGTTGCCGTGTCAGCAGAAAAACGCCATGGCCGCCGCGCTCGAACGCCAGCCACAGGAACGGCACCTCCGGCCAGGTCGCCATCACGTGCTGGTCGCTGTTGCCCACTTCCACGATCAGCACGCCGTCGTCGTTCAGATAGTCGGCGGCCCGGGCCAGGATGCGGCGGGTGAAATCCAGACCATCGACACCGGAGCCCAGCGCCAACTCCGGCTCATGATGGAATTCCTCTGGCATGGCGGCGAGATCGGCGGCGTCCACATAGGGCGGGTTGGACACGATCAGGTCGTAGCGCCCCCGCAGGCCGTCAAAGCCATCGGAGAGCACCGCCCGCACCCGGTCCCCGAGGCCGTAGTGATCGATATTGGCCTGGCACACCGCCAGGGCGTCGGCGGAAATATCACTGGCGTCCACCTCAGCGTGTTCCATGGCCATGGCCATGGCGATGGCGATGCATCCCCCCCCGGTGCACAAATCCAGTGCACGCAATGGTTGTTCCGGATCAAGCCACGGCTGGAAACCGGCCTCGATCAGTTCGGCGATCGGCGAACGGGGGATCAGCACCCGCTCATCCACCTGGAACGGCAAACCGCAAAACCAGGCCTGGCCGGTCAGATACGGCGTCGGCACCCGTTCGTTGACGCGGCGTGTCATCAACGTCACGAACGCTTCCACTTCATGGGGCAGCAAACGGGCATCGAGCATGCGGGGGTCGGTGTCATGGGGCAAGGCCAGCACGTGCAGCAGCAGCGCCAGCGCCTCGTCACCATGGTCGTCGGTACCGTGGCCCAGAAACACCTTGCCGCGACGCAGGCAGCTCTCGCCCCAGCGCAGGCAATCCCGGGGGGTGCGCAGAGAGGCCAGGGCCTGTTGTTGCTGAATCTCGTCGATCACCTGTGGACCTCCACCAATGGGCGCGCAAGATTAGCATAGAACGGCGCGGGATGGAGGATCACGGACGCCGGACGCCGGACGCCGGACGCCGGACGCCGGACGCCGGACGCCGGACGCCGGACGCCGGACGCCGGACGCCGGACGCCGGACGCCGGACGCCGGACGCCGGACGCCGATAATGCAAAACCAGACACAACGCCCTGGCAAGCACGAAAAACGCTTTTTTATGGTTCATCGCGGTTTAGCGGGCCGCGGCGCTTCAATTACGGGCACGGGTCTGTAATCGGAAGGGGCTACGAAGCCGCCGTGGGAAGCTTGCTTGCAAGCGAATCGCCAACGGCCCAGGGCATTCGCGGCCAAGGCCGCTTCCCACAGCGGCTTCGTGGCATGCTCCGTGGGAGACCCGCTTGCTGGCGAATACAGCGGTTGGTAGCCCCTTCCGTTACAGACCCGTGCCCGTAGTACGGCCCCGGGTTTTGACTTTAGCGTCCGGCGTCTGGCCCCTAATAGCACTTTCACCGGATTGATTTTCCGCGCCCATCTACGCCACTCTCATCAGGTTAACCAAAATAAGCAGGATGCAATAATCCCATGCCCTCCCTTACCGTCCGCCAGGACGGCCCCCTGACTCTGGTCGAGCTACCCGACGGCCTCGATGTGGACCCGGCGGTGCAGTGGCGTATCTACCGTCAGCGACTGGCGCTGTTTCATGCGCATGGCGACCAGCCCCAGCGAGTCATCTACCAAGGCAACATCGGCAGTCTCGACATGCGTGCCGCGCGCTTTGCCTGCGGCCACGAGTTCGCGCGGATCACCGCGCACAAGGTCATCGTGCTGGAAGGCGCGCTCAATCGGACCTTCGCGCACATGATGCTGACACTCAATAAGCCGGCTTTTACCGTCACCACGGCGTTATCGTTCGAGCAGGCCAGAACCCGTCTGCTCAACGAGCTTCCTCCCGACGAAACGGACCGCCCCCTTGCCGCTGGTGCCAAAGGCAGGTAGTAAAGAAAAAGGGCAAGGCGTGGCGGTGGTCCATAATGATCATGCCTGCCCTTTTCTTCGCGGACACTGATGAGGAAGCCATGCGCATCTGGTTATTCAAAACCGAACCCGACACCTTTAGTCTGAACGACTTGCGAGCCGCCCCTGACGGTACCTCCGGCTGGGATGGCGTGCGCAACTACCAGGCGCGCAACCGGTTGCGCGATGAGGTAAGCAACGGTGATCGCGTTCTGATCTACCATTCCAGTTGCAAGGTGCCGGCCATCGTTGGCGAGGCGGAAGTGGTGTCCAACGCCTATCCGGATCCCACCCAGTTCACCGCCGGCCACGCCGGTGAGCCTCGCTGGTATCAGGTGGACGTGCGTTACCATCGCCACTTTCCCGAACCGCTCTCCCTGGCGACCATCCGGGATCACGCGGAGTTCGCCGACATGGAGCTGGTGACCCGCCCACGGCTGTCGATCCAGCAGATAACGGATCGTCAGTACCAGCAGATTCTGGCGCTGTGCGGAATCGATGAGCCGCGATCCGCCTCCGGCGCGGCCTGACCCGGCGAGAGGCGGTTTCACTCACCATCGTTTCCTCCGGTATGCTGGGTAAGAATAACAACGCAGTGGGGCACTCCATGAAACTGCATCACCAGATTTTTCTCGCCATGATTCTGGGCGGGCTGGCGGGCTGGGTGACCAGTGAAGATACCCGGATTCTGGGCATCGCCGTTATCGAAGCCTATGACCTGATCGGCACTTTGTTCATCAATGCCTTGAAGATGCTGGTGGTCCCCTTGATCACCACCGCCATCATCAGCGGTCTGGTCAACGTCGGCCAGGGCAAGAACCTCGGCCGGCTGGGCGCCAAGACAGTGCTGTTCTATATGAGCACCAGCCTGATCGCCATTCTAATCGGTTTGTTGCTGGTGAATATCACCACGCCAGGCATCATCGACGGCGAGCCAGCCCGGGATCTGCTGGGCTTCGCCGCCAACACCCAGGACGTGCTGCAGAAAATCGAAGGCCGGGGCGCCGGCGAGTTCACTCAGATTCTGCTGCAAATGTTACCGCCCAATCTGGTCCAGGCGGCCGCCGATGGCCAGATGCTGGGACTGATCGTGTTCTCGCTGCTGTTCGGCTTTTTCCTGCGGACGCTGGCCGGCGCACCGGGCGACACCCTGCGCAACATGGTCGAGGGGTTCTACGAAGTGATGGTCAGCATCACCATGCTGATCATCCGTTTCGCCCCGCTGGGCGTGTTCGGTCTGATCGCCGCCACCGTCACCCGCACCGGCCTGGACGCTCTGGAACCGCTGCTGTGGTTCTTCTTCACGGTGCTCGCCGCCCTGTTCCTGCATGCCTTCGTGGTGATGCCGCTGCTGATCCGGGTGCTGGCGCAACGCTCACCCTGGCGCCATTTCCAGGCCATGTCACCGGCACTGATGACCGCATTCTCCTCGGCCAGTTCCGCCGCCACCTTGCCATTGACCATGGACTGCGTGCAGAAACGCTCCGGCGTCTCCAAGCGCACCGCCAGTTTCGTGCTGCCGCTGGGCGCCACCGTGAACATGGACGGCACCGCGCTGTACGAATGCGCCGCCGCCATTTTCATCGCCCAGGCCTATGGTCTGGATCTCTCCTTCGGCATGCAGTTCGCCATTGTCTTCACCGCTCTGATCACGTCCATTGGCGTCGCCAGCATCCCCGCCGCCAGCCTGGTGGCGATCACCGTGATCCTTGGCATCATCGGCCTGCCGGCGGAGGCGATTGGTTTGATTCTGGTCACCGACCGTATTCTCGACATGTGCCGCACCGCGGTGAATGTGTGGGGCGACAGCGTCGGCGCCGTCCTGCTGGCCCGCAGTGAAGGCGAGGAAAACGTGCTACAAACCCCCATGCGCCAACTGGATGGCCAACGCCATGCAGTGTAGATCCAACCTCCGGCACGAGCGCCGGCCGTGAGTCAGAACCGCCCCGTGATGCTGATCACCGGTGCCGCCCACGGTCTGGGCGCCGCCCTGGCCCGGGTGGCCGCCGATGATTACCGACTGGCGCTGCTGGATCGTGATGAATTGGCCGGGCAGACCCTGGCCAACACTCTGCGCGGCCGTACCGGTGAGGTGCTCTTCCTGCATGCCGATGTCAGTGATGAACGCGCGGTCCGCCAGGCAATGGAACGGATACAGCGGCGCTGGGAGCGCCTGGACGTGGTGATCAACAACGCCGGCGTGGCCGATGCGGGCCCGTTCGAAGCGCTCGGTAACCACGGTTGGCAGCAGCTCTGGCAAACCAATGTGATGGGGACCGTATATGTGTGCCGGGCAGCACTGGCGATGATGAAACGGCAGAACAGCGGCCATCTGATCAATATCTCGGCACTGGCCGGCATCACCGGCCAACCTGGCATGAGCAGCTACGCCGCCGCCAGCGGCGCTGTGATCAGCCTCAGCGAGGCGCTGGCAGCGGAACTGACCGACTACGATGTCGCCGTCAGCGTGGCCTGCCCGGACGTCTTTCCCAGCACCCTGCACCTGCGGCTGACCGGCGCTGACCCACTCAGCCGCGCCCGCCTGGAGCGGGCCATGCAACGTGCCGATGATGACGTCGACACGGTGGCACGGGATATCCTCACCGCCGCCACCAAACGACCGCTGTACATTTTCCCGCAAGCGACAGCCCGCCGCGCCTGGCGCCGCAAACGGCGCAATCCCATGCGTTTTTTCCATAAATGGCAAAAACGCGGTTAACAGTGAATAGGGAACAGTGAATAGTTGCGCGTGCTACGAAAGGCGGTAACTGAAATCAAAGAGGCCGCGTCCGGGACAGGGAGCGGCCTCTTTGATTGGAAAAACAAAAAAGCGGACTATTGCGGATCGGCAAACGGCCTTTGCGTCATCGCAACGCCGCTTTCTTTTCACTATTAACTATTCACTGTTAACTCTTCCCTGTTCCCTATTAACTCTTCACTGCTTTTCTTTTATATACCGCAGCGTGTGCCGATAGTCCCCTTCCAGCGCCTGGTCGAAACGCTGGCCGATCAGTTTCTCCAACTTGCCGCCCACCAAGGGCACCGAGGAGCGCACCGCCACCTGAGTGATCTGACGGGCTTCGCCGCTGCCGTCGCTGCCGGGTAACAGCGTCATGGTGCCGCTGACTTTCACCGGCACATTGCCGAGGGCGAAGCGGTATTCCGCGCGGTAGCCGCCTTCCGGCGCGGGGTGCCAACGGAACTCCGTGGTCAGATCGGCCTGGGTGGGCAGAAAGCGGCGGGCGAAACCGGGAATTTTATCGGCACGGATGGCGATCGGCTGAACGATGCGGATCAGCACCCCGTCACCAGTCTGTTCAAACGCATCAAAACGATAGTTCTCTACCTTGCCCCAGGCGTAACGCTGCTCAAAAAACGCCTTACTGGTGAGAATTGCATACAACGTTTCCACATCCACCGGATAGCGGCGCTCCACCGTCATTTCCATGTTATCTCCCGAACGTTTTTTCGTATTGGCCAGAAAGCCTGTGTTCAAAGAACTCTATGATGGGCCAGAAACGGCGGGGACGGTACACTGGAATACCCGTTGTGAACAGGATCGGGCACAGCATGAGCGACGAACGTCCCTATGCCTTGGTGTTGTACGGTGCCACCGGTTTCACCGGCGGGCTCACCGCCCGCTACCTGAGTTGCCATTTGCCCCGGAATGCCCACTGGGCCATCGCCGGGCGGCACCGCGATGGTCTGGAAAAAATCGCCGCCGCCCTGGAACAGCGCGGTCACCGGCCGGACCTGCTGATCGCCAGCAGTGACGACGAGGCCAGCCTCGCCGCCATGGCCGCCAGGACCCGGGTGCTGATCAGCACCGTGGGGCCCTATGTTCGTCATGGTGAACCGCTGGTGCGGGCCTGCATCGACCAGGGCACCCACTACTGTGATCTCACCGGCGAGCCGGAGTTCGTCAATCGCCTGCTGCTGGAGCACCATGCCGCCGCCCGCGACGCCGGCTGTGCCATCGTCAACAGTTGCGGCTTTGACTCCATTCCCCACGATGCCGGCGTGCTGTTCACCATCAACCGGCTGATCCAGGCCCACGGCCGCCCGCTGGACCAGCCGGTAACGGTGGAAGGGGCACTGACCGCTTCGGCCCGGTTTTCCGGCGGCACCTGGCATTCCGCCGTGGAAGCCTTCGCCCGCCCCGGCGCCAATCGAGACAGCCTGCGCCGGGCCAACGAGCAACTGCGCCGGGACTATCCGAGACAGGTCGCCACTCTGCCTTTCCGGGCCCGACATGACACGGATCTGGGGGGCTGGCTGGCGCCGCTGCCGACCATCGACCCGATGGTGGTGCTGCGCTCCGCCCGCGCGCTGGACCGCTATGGGCCGCAATTCCGCTACGGCCATTATCTGGCCAACGACAACCCGCTCAAACTCGGCCTCGGTGCCGCCGCTGTTGGCGCCCTGATCGGCGCGGCGCAAGTCGGCCCGCTGCGGCGCTGGCTGCTGCGGAGCCGCCCGGCTGGCGAGGGCCCGGACGCGGCCACCCGTGCCCGCTCCTGGTTCCAGGTGAGATTGCGCGGGCGCTGTGGAGACAGTGAGGTGCTGTGCCAGGTGTCCGGTGGCGATCCCGGCTACGACGAGACCGCCTGTATGCTCGCCGAAACCGCCATGGCGCTGGCACTGGATCCGGGCCAGCCCCAGGATACCGGTGTCATCACCCCGGTGATGGCGTTAGGGGACCCGTTGCTGGAGCGCCTGATCAAAGCCGGCCTCCGTTTCGAGCAGCTTCAACGGACCAGCGGATAGCTTGATGGCGGGCCCGTGAGCCAGTAGTGCCCCATAAGTGCAAAAGCGCCAGACGCCGGAGGCTTGACGCTTTTGCATGGTCGCGTATTCGCTGCCAAGGCCGCTCCCACAGCGGCTTCGTGGTTCGGCCCGTGGGAAGCTGCCTTGGCAGCGAATCAGTATGTTGCGTGTAAGCAGGCCTTTCCCGCAATTGCGCGCCGTCCCAGCAATCCGCATAATGATAACCATTATTATTATCATGAACGAGCATGGGGACGACGATCCGCGATGGCGAGCAGCGGCCAGTGGCACCAGCAAATCGACCGGTTGTATGGAGACCATCAGCGCTGGCTGGTGAGCTGGTTCCGTCGCAAGCTCGGTTGCCACCAGCGCGCCGATGATCTCACCCACGACACTTTCATGCGTCTGCTGGTACGCCGCGAAGCCATCACCGTGCGCGAGCCGCGGGCCTTTCTCACCACTCTGGCCAGCCGCGTGCTGTCCAATCACTGGCGCCGCGAACAAGTGGAAGCCGCTTACCTGAGGAGTCTGGCGGCGCTGCCCGAGGAGCAGGCGCCCTCGCCAGAGGAACACGCTCTGCTGCTGGAAGCCCTGCACCAGGTGGACCGGATGCTGGGGAATCTGCCGTTGCCAGTGAAGCGCGCGTTCCTGTATGCCCAGTTGGACGGCCTGACTCATCAGGCCATCGCCGACCAGTTAAACCTGTCGGTCAGCACCGTGAAACGTTATCTGATTCGCGCCTCCGCCCAATGCTACTTCGCCCTGGAAAGCACATGAGCGAGTCCTGGTCCACCGACGCCGAGCAGGGGTTGCCCGCCCCTCCGGACATTCCCAAGGAGATTGCACGGCAGGCGGTGGAATGGCTGGTGGAATGGCAATCCGGTGACATGGCCGCCGACCGTCAGGAGGCTTTTCGCCGTTGGCACGAGGCCAACCCGGATCACCGCAGTGCCTGGCGACACATCGAGCAGGTCAATCAGCACCTGCGCGATCTCGGTGGTCCGCAACGAGCACCGCTGGCCCGGGCCACCCTGCTGACGCCTCCCCTCTCTTCCCGAGCACGCAAACGCCGGCAAGTGGTGCAGTCACTGGTCGCTGCTCTGTTTCTCGGTGGCGGCGCCTGGATCACTCGCGATGCCTGGCCGGAGTGGCGGGCGGACTTGCGCACCGCGGTGGGCGAGCGCGCCACCCACCGGCTCGACGACGGTACCGAACTGACCCTGAATACCGACAGCGCCGTGGATGTGCGGTTCAATGATCAGGAGCGGCGGCTGCGCCTGCTCGCGGGCGAGATCATGGTCACCACCGGCCAGGACACCCGCCCCCTGGTGATCGATACCGGACAGGGGGAGCTACAC
Organism: Alcanivorax sp. 24; assembly: GCF_004360225.1. Classification (GTDB taxonomy): domain Bacteria; phylum Pseudomonadota; class Gammaproteobacteria; order Pseudomonadales; family Alcanivoracaceae; genus Alloalcanivorax; species Alloalcanivorax xiamenensis. The sequence goes on along the minus strand of NZ_SNUA01000016.1, from coordinate 16,380 downwards.
CCGCTGGGCACCCGGTTCAATGTGCGCATACTGGAGAACGCCGTTCGGCTCAGCGTGCTCGAAGGCGTGGTGGCGATTCGCCCTCGTGGCCAGGGTCGCGAAGCCGCCAGGGTGCCGGCCGGCCAGCAGCGGCGCTTCAACGCCTTCGGCGTGGCACCTGCCGCTCCGCTGGACGACAACGCCGCGGCCTGGACCCATGGCATGCTGGTGGCCAGCAACCAGCGTCTGGCGGATTTCCTGGCGGAACTGGGTCGCTATCGCAATGGGACTCTGAGTTGTGATCCGGCGGTGGCCGATCTGCGCTTGTCCGGCACCTACCCGCTGGCCGACAGCGACCGCGTGCTGACCGCCCTGCCCGGCATCCTGCCAGTGGAGGTGCGCTTCCTGACCCGCTATTGGGTGCGGATTTTGCCAAAATCGTCTTCCGGGTGAGCTGTTTGGGACGGCTCGCGGGACATAGGAGGTAAACCCACCTATCTCCCTTGATCCGGAGTCCCTGATGCCACTTTTGTTACCCTCTCTTACTTACCGATCCTTGCCCTTCCTGGGGCGGTCCCTGCTTGTTGCGCTCACTCTGAGCCTGCCTCTGCTGCCCGCCGCCGCGTCGGCCCAGACCGCCGGCGCCGAAGCCCGGCAGCACTACAGCGTTCCCGCCAGCCCCCTGGAAGCGGCCCTGAACCGCTTTGGTCAACAGGCACGGATCCTGCTGTCGTTCCCCCCCGAGCTGGTCAAGGATCTGCGCAGCCCCGGACTTGATGGCCGCTATACGGTGGCGGATGGCCTCCAGCAGTTACTGGCGGGCACGGCGCTGCAGGCACGCGCCAACGGCCAGGGCGGCTATCAAATCCAACCGGCGGCGTCACGTCTGGCGCCGATCGACGTCAACGCCGATATCCCTGTCTCCGGCGCCGCCACACCCGTACCGGTGTACGCTGGCGGGCAGGTGGCCAGCGGCGGGCGCGTCGGCGTGCTGGGTGACATGGATATGATGGAAGCGCCGTTCAATATCACCGCCTACACCGCCGAGCTGGCGGACGATCAGCAGGCGCGCAGCATCGCCGATATTCTGGTCAACAACAGCGCCGCGGTCCGCCTCACCGGTGCCCGGGGCGACCTCAACGACAGCTACACCATTCGCGGGTTTCCGGTGAACAACCACGATGTGGCGCTCAATGGCGTCTATGGCCTGCTTCCCTATTGGCGGGTGCCGATCGAATTCGCCGAGCGGGTGGAATTGATACGCGGCCCCAACGCCTTGCTCAACGGCATGGCGCCCAGCGGCAGTGTCGGCGGCGCAATTAATGTGGTGCCCAAACGGGCGGCGGCGCAGCCGCTGACCCGACTCAGCGTGGACTACACCTCCGACAGCCAGGTCGGGACTCATGTGGATGTGGGGCGGCGGTTCGGCGAAGAGAACCGTTTCGGAGTGCGCTTCAACGGCGTCTATCGTCAGGGCGACACCGCTCTGGAAGATCAGAGCCGGGAATTCCCGTTAATGGCTCTGGCGCTGGATTATCAAGGCGAGCGCTTGCGTCTGTCCTCCGATCTGCTGTTCCAGAAGGAAAAGCTGGACGGTGTGATCCGGCCGATTCAGGTGGCTGAAGGCGTGTCGATGCCGGACGCACCGGACTCCGATCGCCTGTTCGGCATGAAAAACTCCTATTCCGATGCCCAGACCCTGTCCATCGCCAACAACGCTGAGTACGATTTCAATGAGCATGTCACCGGCTTTCTTACCTTCGGTGGTCGGAAGAACGAATGGGATACTGTCGCCGCCAATGTTGTTGTCGATGGGGACAGCGGCGCGTCGGATTTCGGCTCCGCGCGCCAGCGCGCCGAGCGGCGCACCCTGGTGGCCCAGACCGGCTTGCGCGGACGCTTTGCCACTGGCGCCGTGAACCATCAGTGGTCATTGAGCGTGAACCGTCTTAAACACCGCGAAGGCGTCGTTTACCAGTTTGGCGCGCCGGTGCCGGGCAATCTTTACCATCCCGCCAGGGATCTGGACGTGGATTATTCCTCTCTGGACGGCCATATCCCGACCACTCAGGAATACGTGTTCAGCGGTCTGACTCTCACCGATCGCTTGTTGATGCTGGACGAGCGCGTGCAACTGACCCTGGGCGCTCGTCGGCAATGGATCAGAACCGACAATTACGATCAGGGTACTGGCGCCAAAACCAGCGCGTACAACGAACAACTGTGGACTCCCCTGATCGGCCTGGCGGTCATGCCGTTGAACAACCTGACCTTCTATGCCAACGCCATCCAGGGCCTCAGTCCCGGCGATGCCGCGCCGCTCACCGCCAGCAATCCAGGCACCATTCTGGCCCCTTATAAAACCAAACAGTTCGAGATAGGTGCGAAGTACGACAGCGGCCGGTTCGGCGCCACCCTGGCCGCCTTCCAGATCAAAAAGCCCAGCGCCTACGTAAACAGTGACAATGTTTTCAGGGCCGATGGCGAACAGCGCAACCGGGGCGTGGAAGTCAATCTTTTCGGTGAGCCCATGGATGGCCTGCGCGTACTTTCCGGTCTGAGTTATGTCCAGCCTCGCCTGACCAATACCCAGGGCGGCCACAATGACGACAACGACGCCCCCGGCGTATCCCGCGAACAGGCCAACCTGGGTTTCGACTGGGACCTGTCGCGTCAGATCAGCCTCGGCGCCCGCTGGATTTATACCGGAGAGGCGTACCTGGACGCCGCCAACACCCGCACTATCCCCGACTGGCATCGGGTGGATCTGGGCGCCCGCTATCGCCTCAGTCTTTCCGGCACGCCGGTGGTAGTGCGCGCGAATATGGAGAACGCTTTCGGCGAGGACTACTGGCAGGGCGCCAGTGGCTATGAGGGGGTGAACATCGGCGTGCCACGGACACTCACCCTCTCCGTCACCGTGGACCTCTAAGAGCCTGTTTACGATCTATTCGCCACCGCGTTGCCGCTGGAAAAGCCGCCGGAGGGCGTCGCGGACTGAAGGCTTTGGTGGGGCCAAAGGCAAAGGCCGGGGCGTTCTCTGGCGGCTTTTCCAGCGCAACCCGAAGGGCCGGGCCCACTTTCTTTAGGTGGAGAGTGCCGCCAGGCCGCGATTACGCTTGTTTATGTAGATGGACTACACCGCACAGTCGGAATCACGACCTGACGACAAAATGAGCTCCGGCGCGGCGGTGAATAGATCGTAAACAGGCCCTAAATAAGGGAGAACCGTCATGACACCACGCGCCTTTCGCGTCTGGTCCTTCGTACACAAGTGGACCAGCCTGATCGCCACCCTTTTCATGCTGATGCTGTGCCTGACCGGCCTGCCGCTGATCTTTCATCATGAGATCGAACACTTGACGCTGCCGGAACTGGAAACCCTGCCGGAGAACCACAAGGCGGTCACGGTACAGAGCATCATCGACCAGGCGGACCGCAACCGCCCGGATGAACAGGTCCTCTACGCGTTCTTCGATGACGAGAACCCGCTGGTGATGGTGGCCACCGGCGCCTCGCCAATGAGCGCCCCGGAGACCTTTCATTATCAGACCTTCGATCTGCGTAATGGCCGGCAGCTGCGGGTGGCCCAACCCACGGAAGGGTTCATGTACGTGATGAGGCGGCTGCACGTGGATCTGTTCGCCGGACTGCCCGGCATGTTGTTTCTGGGGCTGATGGGACTGCTGGTAATGGTGGCCATCGTCAGCGGCGTGGTGTTGTACGCGCCGTTCATGCGCAAACAGCCGTTCGCCACGGTGCGCAGCCAGCGCAGCCGGCGCCTGCGCTGGCTGGATCTGCATAATTTGTTGGGCATCGTCACCGTGGTCTGGCTTTCCGTGGTCACCCTGACCGGTATCATCAATACCCTGGCCGTGCCCATCGAAAGGATGTGGCAGGCCAGCGAATTGGCGGAAATGGCCGCGTCCCACCGGGACCGTCCGGTGCCCGGGCAGTACGCCAGCGTGGACCGGGTAAGCGGGAAAATCCGCTCCGCCTTTCCGAACGGGCATCTGCTTACCCTGGCCTTCCCCGGCACGCCATTCGCCAGCCCCCATCACTACGGCGTCTATCTGGTGGGCAATACGCCGGTGACCAGCCGCGTGCTCTCCCCAGCCCTGGTGGACGCCGCCAGCGGCGAGATCACCGCCACCCGCGCCATGCCCTGGTACGCCCGGACCCTGTTTCTGTCACAGCCGCTGCACTTCGGTGACTATGGCGGCATGCCGCTAAAACTGCTGTGGACGGCACTTGACGTGATCACCATCGTGGTGCTGATCACGGGCTTGTATTTGTGGCTCGGCAAAAGACGAGGCACGAAACGCGCCGTGGATGAAGGACCGGATTACCTGTTGGAGGACACAGTATGAACATGCCGCGACGAGCCGTGGTGAAACCCAACGGGCTGTGGGGTATTTTCCGCCTCCCCTTCTGGATCGGCGTGATCAGCGCGGTGGGGCTGGTATCCGCCCTGCTCGCCGACGGCGTCTGGGACGCCCTGTCCTGGCTCTGCCTGGCGGTACCGGTGCTGATCGCCCTTCGTCCACGACGCATCTGACGCCGGACGCCCCTGTCAAGCACCGTTATGGGCCGGCGAGCTTATGTGTATACCAGTGGCCGATCGCTGCCAAGGCCGCTCCCACAGCGGCTTCGTGGTTCGGCCCGTGGGAAGCTGCCTTGGCAGCGAATCAGCGTGCCAGAGAGACTCAAACCGCCGCCTGCGCGGCCGGAGAGCGCGCCAGGTACGCCAGCGCCTGTTCGGTGTCCCCTTCAAAGAAGGGATGGAAGCCGGGGTGAACCCAGCGCAGGGTGGCCACCACCAGGAAACTGAAGGTGGGCACATTGCCAGTGCGGCGTCCGGTGCGTTGCAACTGCCATAACAGTCGCGGAATCCACAGCCGGCCGATCCGGCGCACGCGCGGATCCGGATCCTGGCGTGCCAAGCTGCGCGCGCCTTCGGAGATGAAATAAATGAACAATGGAAACACCAGCGCCATCAACGCCTGCCGGCTGACGTAGAACCCCAGTTGAGTACGGCAGAGATGATCGAACAGATCAAAGGCCACGGTGCGGTGTTCGACCTCCTCCGCCAGGTGCCATTTGAACAGGTCGGCCATGGCGGCGTCGCCCCGCGCCTCCCAGGTGGTGTTGTCCATGGCCCACTGGCCGAGGACGCCGGTGAAATGCTCAATGGCGGCGATAATGCCCACTCTCAGCACCAGCCAGTGGCGGCTCAGACTCGAGTGGCGCAGCGCCGGCACCGCCAGCGGCGCGTCACCGAGAAAGGTGCCGAACAGCCAGTCCACCCGCGCCACATACTCCTCCACACTCAGGCCATGACCACGCAGATATTCCTGGGCACCGGAGTGGGCACGGGAGTGAATCGCTTCCTGGCGAATGAAGCCCTCCACCTCGGCCCGCAAAGCGTCATCGCTGACCAGCGGCAGGGCCTGATTATAGACGCGGCAGAACCACAGTTCCCCGGCGGGCAGCAGCAAGTGGATGCCATTGATCATGTAGGAGGAAAACGGGTCTTCCGGCAGCCAGTGCAGCGGCGTCCCGGAAAAATCGAAGCGGACACGGCGGGCCTTCAGGGCATGGCCCGCCGCGCGGTGCAGTTCTTGTGCTTTTTGTTTGGCGGTGGACATGTCGGCTTCCATCTGAACAGGCCTTGGATGGAATCTAATTTACATCGACCAATGTCACTGTCAACAATGTCGATTCACCGAAATGCCATCGGCTCCGGTCCCGATCGCCCTACCCGGCTTTAACGAGCCTCTGCAAAACGTCATGCCGGATCCGGTCTTGTGTCATGCCGGACTTGATCCGACATCTCCGGCTACCAGGCCATGTCCCCTGTAGAGGGAGATCCCGGGTCAAGCCCGGGATGACGTACGGATCTGGTCCGGGGTGACGTACGGGTCAAGGCCAGGATGATGGGGTGTTTTTCAGAGGGGGTTTAATTGTCCAGAAACGCGCGGATCTCCGCCGCCACCGGCTCGGGCGTATCCATGTGCAAATGGTGGCGCCCCGGCAGGATGACCCGGCCGGCGTCCCGGAGCCAGTCGAAGCGGTGTTCGAATTTCACTTCACCGGCGAGGCCGCTCTCCCCCAGGATCAGCAAGGTCGGCGCTTCAATGGCACGGACAAAGCCTTCCACCTGTTCCTCGGTGAAGCGAACCGAGGAGGCAATTCGCAAACGCATGTCGGTACGCCAGGTCCAGCCGCCTTCCACCGCCACCAGTCCCCGCTCACACAGCAGCCGCGCGGATTCGGTATCAAGCCCGCCCAGCGCCTGACGGCGCAGCGCCACGGCGTCGTCCTGGGCGGCGTAGACCGGCTTGCGCTTCTCTGGCAGCGAATGCATCTGGTCGATGGCCTGGCGCAGTGTGCCCGCCACGTCACTGGCCGGCGTGGCGGGCGGGCCCAACCCTTCGATCAGCACCAGCTTGCTGACCCGCTCCGGGAAGGTGGCGGCGAACAGGCAGGCCACGCCAGCGCCCATGGAGTGCCCCATCAACACGAAACGGCCCCAGCCCATCTGGTCGGCCACGGCGAGCACATCGCGCACGTGATCCACATAATGGGTGGCCAGCTCCGCCGGGCGGTGTTCGGAATGGCCATGGCCGGCGAAGTCCAACGCCACCATGGGCCGGTCCAGATACCCGGACAGCGGCAGATAGGACGCGGCGTTGTCGAGCCAGCCGTGCAGCGCCAGGATCGGTTCCCCCTCCGCGTCCCCATGCCCGCCGTCCCAATACAGCGCCGCCAGGGTCTGCCCATAGGCGGAGAAGCGGCGTTCTTCAGGTGTTCTTGTTGTCGGCATGGGGGGCATGGTCGGCTCCGGTCAGTTCAACAATCAGTTCTCGCACCATTTCAGCGGTGCGCTCCGGGTATTGCAATGGATACATGTGCCCCCCGGGCGAGAACAGCCGGCGCAGACGATGACGCCGGGCGTGACGCTCGCCGCTGTGATGGAACGGCGGCGGCGAGTCCTGGCCGGTGACCAGGGCTCCGGGTACCTTGAGACGGGGCATGCGCGTAAGGCCGGTGGGCACCTCCCGAAAGATCGCCACTTCGACGGCCGGGCGGAAGCGCAACCGCCAGCCGTCACCGTGACGTTCCAGACCGGCCCGCAGATAATCCCGCAGACAACGCGGATCGAACGCCTTGAAAAAACCACGGGAGCCGAAATAGCTCTCCACATCCTCCCAGTTGTCCCAATGATCAAGCCGGGTTTTGCTGAGGCCCGCCGGGGTGAACCGGTCCTGCAGGCCCAGCGCCTTGATGCCGCGCATGACCACGCCGCGAAACCCGTTGGCCATGGGCGGATCCAGCATGATCAACGCCTTGAACCAGTCCGGGTGGCGCTGGGCCACGTGAAACATCAGCACCGAGCCCATGGAATGGCCCAGACCAATCAGCGGCTTGGGCAGATCCCGCATCCACGCTTCCAGTTCCAGGCTCAGGCTTTTCCAGTCGGCGTCCACCGGGAAGCGCTTATCGTGCGCCAGACACTCGATAATCCGCACATCGTAGTGCTCCGCCAGCGGCGCCAGGAAGGTGTCGTAACTGTGGCCGGGCACACCGTTGGCATGGGCGAAGGCGAGCGTGGTTTTACGCCCGGCGTCACCGGTGTTATCGGTATCCGTCATGCATGAACCTCAGAACCAGCGTGGAAAGCCGGACATCATAGCCACACCGGCCGGGAAACACATGGACCGATTACGACATCATGGGGGGCGAATTCGGTCAGCCGGACGCCGGACGCCGGACGCCGGACGCCGGACGCCGGACGCCGGACGCCGGACGCCGGACGCCGGACGCCGGACGCCGGACGCCGGACGCCGGACGCCGGACGCCGGACGCCGGACGCCGATAATGCAAAACCAGACACAACGCCCTGGCAAGCACTAAAACGCTTTTTTATGACCGCCGTCCATGGCGGTCACCCTTCGGGCCGTCGCCGAGCAACGTTAAAAATTGCTCCCGGCAATTTTTTATGACCGCCGTCCATGGCGGTCACCCTTCGGGCCGTCGCCGAGCAACGTTAAAAATTGCTCCCGGCAATTTTTTATTTCCGCAATGCCCGCAGCCCCAGGTTTTGACTTTAGCGTCTAGCGTCTAGCGTCTAGCGTCTAGCGTCTAGCGTCTAGCGTCTAGCGTCTAGCGTCTAGCGTCTGGCGTCTGGCGTCTGGCGTCTGGCGTCTGGCGTCCGACGTCTAGCACCCGGCGCAACGCCCGTCCGCTCGTGTACAATGCCCCGATGGCCGACGGCCGCCAGCGGCCGAGTAACGATCCGAGGAAAAGGCATGACTCTGATTTCTTTCAACATCAACGGTATTCGCGCCCGGCTGCATCAGTTGGAAGCGGTGATCAATAAGTACCAGCCGGCGCTGATCGGTCTGCAGGAAACCAAAGTGCAGGACAGCGAGTTTCCTGAACAGGCGGTGCGGGACATGGGTTATCACCCCTATTATTTTGGTCAGAAGGGGCATTACGGCGTCGCCCTGATTACCCGTGAGCCGTTGGCGGATATCCGCTACGGTTTTCCCGGCGATGACGAGGACGCGCAAAGACGCATGATCATCGGCCGTCTGCAAGATCACGATGGCGCTCCGGTGACGGTGCTGAACGGCTATTTTCCTCAGGGCGAGAATCGCTCCCACCCGACCAAGTTCCCGGCCAAACAGAAGTTCTACGAGGATCTGCAACGGTATCTTGAGAACGAACACAAGCCGGACGAACAACTGGTGATCATGGGCGATTTCAATATCTCCTCCACCGATCTCGATATCGGCATCGGCGAGGACAACCGCAAGCGCTGGCTGCGCGAAGGCAAGACCAGCTTCCTGCCGGAAGAGCGTGAATGGTGGCAGCGGCTGGTGGACTGGGGCCTGGTGGACACTTTCCGCCATTTGAACCCCGAGACCAACGATGTGTTCTCCTGGTTCGATTACCGCTCCAAGGGCTTCCATCGTGATCCGCGCCGGGGTCTGCGCATCGATACTCTTCTGGCCACCCGGCCACTGCTCGACAAGCTCAAGGACAGCGGCGTGGATTACGATATCCGCGCCATGGAGAAACCCTCCGACCACTGCCCGGTGTGGAGCCGCTTCGATCCGATCTCATGAATGTACGTCTGAACCTGAAACGGCTGCGCCTGGACCTGGACAGTCTGGGCTATCTGGTCGATCTGGCGATGATCGGCCTGATCCTGCTCAATCTGGGGCTGATTCTGTTCGACTGGCTGTTCCGCATTCCCGCCGTGCAGGAGTTCCTGCAATTCCTGTCGCCGGCGTTTTTCGGCTTCTACCGGGACACCGTGCACGCCAACTTCCTCGAGATCGACCTTTGGTTCGTGGCGGTTTTCCTCACTGAATTCGTGATCCGCTGGGGCTTCGCCATCGGCCGGCGCACCTACCACCGCTGGTTCTTTTACCCGTTCGCGCATTGGTACGATCTGCTCGGCTGCATCCCGGTGGGCAGCTTCCGCTGGCTGCGGATTCTGCGTGTGATCAGTCTCATGTACCGGCTGCAAAAGCGGGGCGTGGTGGACTTCACCGAGACCTATCTGGGCCGCACCGTGCTCAAGTATTACCGGATCCTGGTGGAGGAGATTTCCGACCGGGTGGTGATCAACATTCTGGAAGGCGCCCAGCGGGAGATCGTCAGCGGCGGCCAGTTGATGCATCGCATCGAACAGGATGTGCTGCTGCCACGCCGTGACGAACTGGTGGACTATCTCGGCGGGCGCATCGCCGACGCCACCCGGCGCAGTCACGATCAATACCGGGACCAGCTTGGTGATTATCTCAGCCATCTCACCAATGAGGCGGTGAACCGCACCCCGGCGGGCCGCCGGCTGGCGGCGATCCCGGTGGCCGGTCCCCGGGCCGTCGCCCTGCTTGGCGATACCGTGCGTGATGCCGGGGACGCGCTGGTGGATCAGTTGGTGGAGGACATCAGCGCGCCAGCCAACCGCGAACGGCTGGACCACCTGATCAACGACCTGATCCGTACCGCCAGCGGCGGCCAACAGCAGCAGTTGAATACGCTGCTACGCGAAACTCTGCTCGATATTCTCGAGGAAGTGAAGGCGCAAATCGCCGTGCAGCACTGGAAGCACGAGGAAGCGGATGAGCGCATGCTCGAGGAGAAACGCCGACAAGAAGCCCGCAAAGCGCGCCGTGAGAGGCGCGAACGGAAAGCCGGACAGTAATGGAAGCGAGTCCCGGTTGATCGGCCGCTACTGCCTCTGGGTTTTAATCGGTTTCCCGGTGTTTGGGATATTCGCTTGCAAGCAAGCTCCCACAGCGGCTTCGTAGCTCTTCTCTGTGGGAAGCTGCCTTGGCAGCGAATTGTTTTCCCTGCCGTTGGCAATATTCGCTTGCAAGCCAGCTTCCCTCAGCAGTTTTGTAGTCCTTCTCTGAGGGAAGCTGCCTGGTGGGGAATTGTCAGCAGGGCCGTTGCGGCCCTCGCAGCCACAGCAGGCGGGCGCCATTGGCGGCGGCCACGTCCACATCCAGCGCCGCCACCGAGCCGACCCGGAACGCCGGACGGGAGCACGGCTCGCCAATCCAGGTGGCGGTGAGCAAGGACACCAGGGGCATGTGGCTGACCAATACCAGGTCTTCCTGCTCGGGCTGCAGCATCAGCCATTCCAGAAACCGCTCCGGCTGGGCCTCCGGCACCAGGTAACCGCAGGATTCCTGCTCCATGCCGCCAAACGCCTGCGCGATGCACAACGCGGTCTGCTGCGCGCGCCGGTAGGGGCTGGCCACCAGCCGCCCCACGTTTACCCCCTCCTCACGCAAGGTTTGCCACAGGGACAAGACTTCCGCCCGGCCCCTTTCGGTCAGCGGACGCTCCGCGTCAGTGGGGGCCTTGGCCACCGCTTCACCATGACGGCACAGGTAAACTCTCAAGACGAGGCTCCGTGGAAACTGAATTCCACATCGTGTTTGTGTTCGCCACTCATCAGCCGTATCACCATGGTCTCCAGCGGCTGATGATCGTAAATAATGTCGTAGAGCGCCGTGGCCAGTGGCATGTAAACCTGCAGCTCCCTGGCCCGCTCCGCCACCAGCTTGATGGTGTTGATCCCTTCCGCGGTCTGTCCCAGATCCGCCACCGCCTGCTCCAGCGACTTGCCCTGCCCCAACTCGTAACCAACCCGGTAATTGCGGGACAACGACGAGGAACAGGTGGCGATCAGATCGCCCACCCCGGCCAGCCCCAGGAAGGTCAGCGGATTGGCGCCCAATCCCACGGCGAAGCGGCTCATCTCCGCCAGGGCCCGGGTCAGCATGAAACTGCGGCTGTTCTCGCCGACACCAATGGCCGCCGCCATGCCGGACGCCACCGCGTAGATGTTCTTGAGCGCCCCGCCCAGCTCCACGCCGTACAGGTCCGGGTTGTCGTAGACGCGGAAGTAATCGCAGCTCAGGGCTTTCTGGATAGTGCCGCGCAGTTGCTCATCGCCACTGGCGATAACGGTACCGGTGAACTTGCGCTCGACGATCTCGCGTGCCAGATTCGGGCCGCTGAGCACGCCGACCCGGGTGTGCGGCCATTCCCGCTGCAACACCTGGCTCATCAGCAGGAAGCCATCCTCCAGGATACCCTTGGTGCAGCTGACCACGATGGTACCGTCCGGCACCCAGTGGCGGGCCTGGCCCAGGACCTCGACAAAGGCGCTGCTGGGGACCGCGACGAACACCAGATCAGCGCCCTTGAGCACCTCTTCCAGGCTCTCGGAAGCCACCACTCCGGCCGGCAGGGCCTGCCCTGGCAGGTAGCGCGGGTTCTCGCGATCCTCATTGATGGCCGCGGCGGTTTCCGGATCACGCACCCAGAGCCGGGTGTCGTGGCCGTTTTCCGCCAGGATACTGGCCATGGCGGTACCGAAGCTGCCACCACCGAGAATGGCCGCCGTATGTTGCGTCATGCAGGGCATCCTTTGTCCGGCGGCGCGGGCCCAGGGCCCAAGCCGCGAATTTCCGGCATCATAAGAGCCTGGGCCGGATCTTTCCACCATCGGGTGCTCGCCGGACGCCGATAATGCAAAACCAGACCCAACGCCCTGGCAAGCACTAAAACGTTTTTTTTGGTTCATCGCGGTTTGGCGGGACACGGCGCTTCAATCATGGGCACGGGTCTGTAACGGAAGGGGCTATCAAGCCGCTGTATTCGCCAGCAAGCCGGTCTCCCACGGATCATGCCACGAAGCCGCTGTGGGAAGCTTGCTGGCAAGCGAATATCCCAACACCAGAGGGCCGGAACTCGCCAGCAAGCTGGCCTCCCACGGATCATGCCACGAAGCCACTGTGGGAAGCTTGCTGGCAAGCGAATATCCCAACACCAGAGGGCCGGAATTCGCCAGCAAGCTGGTCTCCCACGGATCTACCACGAAACCGCTGTGGGAAGCTTGCTGGCAAGCGAATATCCCAACACCGGAGGGCCGGATTCGCCAGCATGCTGGTCTCCCACGGATCTACCACGAAGCCGCTGTGGGAAGCTTGCTGGCAAGCGAATATCCCAACACCAGAGGGCCGGAATTCGCCAGCAAGCTGGCCTCCCACGGATCATGCCACGAAGCCACTGTGGGAAGCTTGCTGGCAAGCGAATATCCCAACACCAGAGGGCCGGAATTCGCCAGCAAGCTGGCCTCCCACGGATCATGCCACGAAACCGCTGTGGGAAGCGGCCCGGGCGGCGCTCCGCTTGGCCGCGAATGCCCTGAGCCGTTGGCGATTCGCTTGCCAGCAAGCTTCCCACAGCGGCGCTGTAGCCACCTCTGAAGGGAGGTCTTCGAGGTAACCGGGCAATACGGGAGCCCCCCGCCGGAGCGACCCTTCCCGCTAAACCGCGAGGAACCTTTTCATGACCGCCGTCCATGGCGGTCACCCTTCGGGCCGTCGCACAGCAACGTTAAAAATTGCTCCCGGCAATTCTTTATTCCTGCAATGCCCGCAGCCCCGGGTTTTGACTTTAGCGTCCGGCGTCCGGCGCTCTTTTCTCACGCCCTCTCCGCGCGATCCTGCAGCAGTTGATTCAAGCGCCGCGCGGTGGCCGCCGGGTCCTTCGGCAACTGCCCTTCCGCCAGCAGCGCCTGGTCCAGCAGAAGTTGAGCCAGTTCGGCAAAGGTATCGCTGTCCTCCAGTTCCGCCATGCGTTGCATCAGCGGGTGGGACAGGTTCACCTCCAGGATCGGCTTGCTTTCCGGCACCGGCTGGCCGGCGGCTTCCAGCATCATGCGCATCTGCGGGCCCAGTTCGTCGGCGCCGAGCACCAGACAGGCCGGGGATTCCACCAGCCGCGCGGTGGCGCGCACCGCTTCCACCTGCTCGTTCAGCACTTCGCCCAGACGGCCCAGCACCGGTGCGTCCTGCTTCGGCTGTTCCGCTTCGTCGGTGTCGTCTCCAGGCATGTCCAGCTCACCACGGGCGGCGTTGACCAGGGTGCGGCCCTTATACTCGGTAAGGAAGCCCATCATCCATTCGTCCACCCGCTCGGCCAGCAGCAGCACCTCGACGCCTTTCTTGCGGAACACTTCCAGGTGCGGGCTGTTCCGCGCGGCACTCAGGCTGTCGCCCAGCAGATAGTAAATGCGCTTGTTTTCCTCACCGGCGCGTTCAATGTAATCATCCAGCCCCACGCTCCCTGGCGTTGGCGAGGTGGAGGAAGCAAAGCGCAGCAAACCGGCTATGGCCTCGCGGTTATCGCCGTCCTCGCCGATCCCTTCCTTGAGCACCTGGCCGAACTGCTGCCAGAAGGTATCGTAAGCGTCCTGGTCGCCGCTGAGTTTGCGCAGCATTTGCAGTACCCGCTTGGTCAGCGCCGCGCGGATCTTGCGCACCGGGCCATAGTCCTGCAGTAACTCACGGCTGACATTCAGCGGCAGCCCCGGGGCGTCCACCACGCCTTTGATGAAACGCAGGTACAAGGGCAGGAACTGCTCGGCGTCGTCCATGATGAACACGCGCTGAACATAGAGCTTGAGCCCCCGGCTGGCTTCCCGGTGGTACAGATCGAACGGCGCCCGCGGCGGTACGTACAACAGGCTGGTGTACTCCAGGTTGCCTTCCACCCGGTTGTGACTCCAGGTCAGCGGATCCTGGAAGTCATGGCTGACATGACGATAGAAGCTCTTGTATTCGTCGTCGCTGATCTCCTGACGGGGGCGCTGCCACAGGGCGGTGGCGGAGTTGAGGGTTTCCAGCTCGGTGGCGCCCTCCTCCTTCTCGTCACCGGCTTTCTCGTCACCGGCCGGTACCGCCATGCGGATCGGGAAGGCCACGTGGTCAGAATACTGCCGTACTATGCCGCGCAACTTGCCGGTGTCGACGAAGTCCTTGGCGTCGTCACGCAAATGCAGGGTAATACGGGTGCCACGGCGCGGTACCGTCAGCGTTTCCACACTGAACTCGCCCTGACCATCGCTTTCCCAGCGCACCCCCTGTTCCGCGCTATCTCCGGCCCGGCGGCTTTCCACGGTGACCTTGTCGGCGACGATAAACGCGGAATAGAAACCGACGCCGAACTGGCCGATCAGTTGCGCGTCCTTCTTCTGATCACCGGTGAGACTGGCCAGGAATTTCTCGGTGCCGGAGCGGGCAATGGTGCCGAGGTTCTCCACCACTTCCTCGCGGTTCATGCCAATGCCGTTGTCGCTGATGGTCAGGGTGCCGGTGTCGGCGTCCACCGCCAGATCAATGGCCGGCTCGGGGTCTTCCTCCAGCCATTCCGGGTGATCCAGAGCGGCGAAACGCAGCTTGTCACAGGCGTCCGAGGCGTTGGATACCAGTTCGCGCAGGAAAATTTCCCGGTTGCTGTACAGGGAGTGAATCATCAGATGCAACAGGCGGGACACTTCCGCCTGAAAACCACGGGTCTCGCGGTCACTGCTCATCGAGGGGGTCTCCGTTTTGTTGTCGAGTGCGGTTTTGGGATAGGAGCAGAATAGGGTTGGCGACCAGGATTTCAAGGGGGCACGGTTTGTTGGGACGCCGGACGCCGGACGCCGGACGCCGGACGCCGGACGCCGGACGCCGGACGCCGGACGCCGGACGCCGGACGCCGGACGCCGATAATGCAAAACCAGACCCAACGCCCTGGCAAGCACTAAAACGCTTTTTAGGGTTCATCGCGGTTTGGCGGGCCACGGCGCTTCAATCATGGACACGGGTCTGTAACGGAAGGGGCTACCAAGCCGCTCTATTCGCCAGCATGCTGGTCTCCCACAGGTCCGCCACGAAGCCGCTGTGGGAAGCTTGCTGGCAAGCGAATATCCCAACACCAAAGGGCCGGAATTCGCCAGCAAGCTGGCCTCCCACAGGTCCGCCACGAAGTCGCTGTGGGAAGCTTGCTGGCAAGTGAATATCCCAACACCAGAGGGCCGGAACTCGCCAGCATGCTGGTCTCCCACAGGTCCGCCACGAAGTCGCTGTGGGAAGCTTGCTGGCAAGTGAATATCCCAACACCAGAGGGCCGGAACTCGCCAGCAAGCTGGTCTCCCACAGGTCCGCCACGAAGCCGCTGTGGGAAGCTTGCTGGCAAGCGAATATCCCAACACCAGAGAGCCGGAATTCGCCAGCATGCTGGTCTCCCACAGGTCCGCCACGAAGCCGCTGTGGGAAGCTTGCTGGCAAGCGAATATCCCAACACCAGAGGGCCGGAATTCGCCAGCAAGCTGGCCTCCCACAGGTCCGCCACGAAGTCGCTGTGGGAAGCTTGCTGGCAAGTGAATATCCCAACACCAGAGGGCCGGAACTCGCCAGCATGCTGGTCTCCCACAGGTCCGCCACGAAGTCGCTGTGGGAAGCTTGCTGGCAAGTGAATATCCCAACACCAGAGGGCCGGAACTCGCCAGCAAGCTGGTCTCCCACAGGTCCGCCACGAAGCCGCTGTGGGAAGCTTGCTGGCAAGCGAATATCCCAACACCAGAGAGCCGGAATTCGCCAGCATGCTGGTCTCCCACAGGTCCGCCACGAAGCCGCTGTGGGAAGCTTGCTGGCAAGCGAATATCCCAACACCAGAGGGCCGGAATTCGCCAGCAAGCTGGCCTCCCACAGGTCCGCCACGAAGTCGCTGTGGGAAGCTTGCTGGCAAGTGAATATCCCAACACCAGAGGGCCGGAACTCGCCAGCATGCTGGTCTCCCACAGGTCCGCCACGAAGTCGCTGTGGGAAGCTTGCTGGCAAGCGAGTATCCCAACACCAGAGGGCCGGAATTCGCCAGCAAGCGGGCCTCCCACGGATCCGCCACGAAGTCGCTGTGGGAAGCTTGCTGGCAAGCGAATATCCCAACACCAGAGGGCCGGAACTCGCCAGCAAGCTGGTCTCCCACAGGTCTGCCACGAAGCCACTGTGGGAAGCTTGCTGGCAAGCGAGTATCCCA
>NZ_SNUA01000015.1 GCF_004360225.1 Alcanivorax sp. 24 | reverse complement strand
CGCTGTGGGAAGCTTGCTGGCAAGCGAATATCCCAACACCAGAGGGCCGGAACTCGCCAGCAAGCTGGTCTCCCACAGGTCTGCCACGAAGCCACTGTGGGAAGCTTGCTGGCAAGCGAGTATCCCAACACCAGAGGGCCGGAATTCGCCAGCAAGCGGGCCTCCCACGGATCCGCCACGAAGCCGCTGTGGGAAGCGGCCCGGGCGGCGCTCCGCTTGGCCGCGAATGCCCTGAGCCGTTGGCGATTCGCTTGCCAGCAAGCTTCCCACAGCGGCGCTGTAGCCACCTCTGAAGGGAGGTCTTCGAGGTAACCGGGCAATGCGGGAGCCCCCCGCCGGAGCGACCCTTCCCGCTAAACCGCGAGGAACCTTTTTTATGACCGCCGTCCATGGCGGTCACCCTGCGGGCCGTCGCACAGCAACGTTAAAAATTGCTCCCGGCAATTTTTTATGACCGCCGTCCATGGCGATCACCCTGCGGGCCGTCGCACAGCAACGTTAAAAATTGCTCCCGGCAATTTTTTATGACCGCAACGCCCGCAGCGCCGGGGTTTGACTTTAGCATCCGGCGTCTGGCGTCCGTCTCACACCAGATCGGCCAGGGCCTGTTCAAGGCGGGGATAACGGAACACGAACCCCTGCTCTTCCAGTCGACGGGGGTAGGCACGCTGCCCGCCGAGCATCAGTTGCGACATCTCGCCCAGTGCCAGTCGCAACACCGGCGCCGGCATCACCCAGGGCGCCGGGCGCCGCGCCGCCCTGGCCAGAGCACGATGAAACTCGCGCTGGGTCACCGGCTCCGGCGCGGTGACGTTGAACACACCTTCGACGCTGGGAGAAGTCAGGGCCCGGGCCAGAATCGCCAGCAGATCATCCTGGTGGATCCAGCTCAGCCATTGTTCGCCGCTGCCCAGACGCATCCCCAGACCGAACCGATAAGCGGGCAACAATCTGGCCAGCATGCCGCCGTTGGCGCCCAGCACCACGCCAGTGCGGACGATCACCAGCCGCATGCCCAGGCCGGTGACTTCGCGGGCGGCCTGCTCCCAGGCGTCGCAGAGCCGGTAGCCGAAGTCCTTGCGCCGGGCGGGGCTGCGCTCGGTCAGTTCGGCGTCACCAGCGTCGCCATAGAAGCCCACCGCCGAGCCGCTAACCATCACCGCCGGCGGGCGCCGCAAACGGCGCATCAGCGCCACCAGGTCATCGGTAACACCGACCCGCGAATCCAACAGTCGCTGTTTGCGCGCCGCGCTCCAGCGGCGGCTGAACAGGCTTTCGCCGGCCAGATTGACCACCGCATCCAGCGCTTCGTCATCGGCGATGTCATTGAACGAGGAAATAATCCGGGTGCCGGGCGGGCACGACGCCTGCGCCCGTTGCCGGCTCTGGCGACTGAGCACCACCAGCCGGTGGCCGTGACTGTGCAGATGATGTCCCAGGGCGCCGCCGATGAAACCGGTGCCGCCGGTCATCAGGATATTCACCTAACCGCCTCCATGGACACGATATCGGATAGTGCATGAAAGTATTCCACTGTGCCGGCGCCCACCGGCACAGTCAAAGTAATACGCCCGCCTTCCACCGCCTGCAAGCGTCCCTCCTGGGTTTTACCATCCCCGGTGGTGACCCGTACCAGGCGCCCCAGCAAGACCTGATAAGGCGTGTGCGGTTCCGCGGGATCACCGTGCGGCACCTCCGGTGGCAATGTAGCGGCGGCGGTCGCGGCCACTTGCCAGCGGCGGCCGTCATTGCTGCTCAGGCTGTCGATGAGGGTGCCGTCGACGGCGATCTCGGCACTACCGGCTCCCAGCGCCAGGCGCAGCCAGAGCCGGTCGCTGGCGACCCGGGTCAGCACCCCGGTGCGTTCCCGGCCACCGCTTTCGCGCACCGTCAGTTCACTGCCGGTCAACGGCGCCAGCACCAGCAGGTCGGTTAGTGGCACTGACGTGTCGGGTCCCGGCGGTGCCGGCGGTTTCGGCGGCGGTGGCGGTTCCGCCGTCGGCTGGCGGCCAGCGGTCATGGAGCCCGGTGTCACCGCCCAACCCACCGGGGTCTTCTCCAGGCCCAGTTGACGCCGTTCACGGCCACCATCGGAGCGGGTCAGACGAACCTCCACCCGGCCCTCGCCGGCGGCGCGGCGCAGAATCACGTTCTCCACTTCGACGTTTTGCAATACCCCTGCGGGAAACTGAGTCTGCAGATACTGCTCCGATACCCAGGCCAGGGTATCCGGGTGATCGAAACCGGCGTCCACGTCGCCATCCCGATAGCGCAGATGGTTGGTACGGGCGGTGAAGTCCCCCACCAGATAGCTGTTCGTCTGGTCAGGCAAGACCAGTTGGATAGTGCCGTTGAAGCCGCCGGGATCCCGTGGCGCCAGCGCCAGGTCAAGGCGATAGCCGTTACGGATGATGCGCGTTTCCGGGTATTGCTGGCCGGCCGGGGTCCAGGAAAGGTGGATTTCCGGCCCGCCCTCTTCCCAGGGAGAGACCAGCAGAGTACGGCGCTCGCGAATCGACGCCGTCGGCCAGCTCAAGAGCAGGCTGACGGACAGCTCGGGCAACACGCCGTCCCCCTGGTGTACCGTCAAGACGCCGTTGACCAGCGTCACTTGAGAGTTTTTCAGATCGGTGCCGTGCAATCGGCCGGTGAGCGGATGCCCCTCACCACGAGCCATCAGCAGGGCCGCCTCGGAAGAACGCACGAAGGGGCTGCTGGTAATGTCGGCGGCGCCGCTCACCACCTGACCGGACACCGGGGGAATCGCCGCGTTTTCCCGGTAGTCCACGTACATTAGCCCCAGGCCCGCCAAGGTGATGACCAATCCGGCGACCCGCAACAGGGCGAGCCGGCCATAGGCCTCCCAGTTTTCCTGAACCTGGTGTAACCCCGCCACCGGCAATACGAACAGGACCAGGCTATGGCCGTGCCAGGCGGCCTGCCTGATCAGCCCCACCGTGGCCATGACCGCCATGCTGACGCCCACTACCACCAGCCAATCCGCCATTGTCTTTTATCTCCCCAATCCCGGGTCCATGCCGCTCGCGGCCGCCCAAAAGGGCAGCTTACAAAGCCTCCCCGGAGCCCGCCAGCGTTTCCCTCGCCATCGGGGGATGGAGATCCCGGGCTTATGACCACGGTCACATAGCGCCGGACGCCGAAAGGCTTCCGTGCAGACCTGCCTCAGTGCCTCCCTCCATCAGGGACAGCGGAGCCGCGTTATGCCTTTACGGGAACGCCGTGAATACGTCCGAACGTCCCTGTTCGCCAGGGTCCCGCAAAGGCGTAACGCGGTTCCGCTTCGAGGTAACCGGAAAGTGCGGATGTTCTTTGGCCTTGGAGAGATAAATTCGAAGGCAGCTACAACGCCGCCGTGGGAAGCTTGCTGGCAAGCGAATGGGCTTTCGGACCCCAGGATTCGCTTGCAAGCAAGCTTCCCACAGCCGCTTCGTAGCCCCTTCCGTGGCAGCGGTCGACGTTGTTGGAGCCCAAAGTGCCGCGGTTCACTCGAAGCGGGTCAGTACGGAGGCCTTCCGGGACCCTGTTTGACAGGGACGTCAAACCAGGAGTCTACGGGGATGTATTCACGGCGATCCCGGAAGGCCTCCGTACTGACCCGCCCCCCCGATGGAGCTCCCCAGTCCGGTTATTCCACGATGAACCCAAAAAATACTTGTATCGGGGAAAGACAGAAGTTATATAGGCGCTGAGGTAGTCGGGTTGGGCGTTCCGTTCGCGGAGTCCCCCTTGGCACCCGGTTGTTTACGGCGCTTTCGTTACCGAAAGGAGGCCCCATGAGTAACCGCCGCGCTGACCGAGACTATGAATCGGAAGACCTGCTGATGAATGATGATTTTGACCTTGTCGATGACGACAACGGTGAGGAGCTCCAGGAGGAACGCAGTGCTCGCGCTCGCAGTTTCAACATGGACATGCGTCATCGTATCGAGGATCGGCTGGAGGAGCGCCGTCTGAAACGGGAACTTAGCGAGTACGAGTTTCTTGATTTTGAAGACGACGATACTCTGCACTGAACCTCACCGGCCTCCGTCGCCCTTCGGGGTTGACGGAGACAACCGGTCTCTTTTTATTTTTTTATTTCAAAAAACCGGAAAAACATTACCTAGAAGCGTTCATTGTTCGCTTTGCCCAGGTTATTGATTTTGCTTTTCCGCAGTGCTTTGAGTAACAGGTTACGCAGGGCGCGCAACACCGGATACAACACCGACGCCACCCTGGGTGAGCGGAACATCCAGTAATTCAAGCGGTTGAACACCCCGGAACGGCTGCCCATCAACGCCAGCGCGTGGATGGCGTCGGCACCGTAATAGAGTTGATCCCCGACCTTCAAAACCGTGCCCTGGTCAATGTCCCAGCCACGGGCGGTAATCTCGCGCAGAATCTCCGTGTCCTCGCGCGCGTCGACCAGTTGCAAGGAGCCAACGGCATCACGCAGGCGAACCCAGCGGCAATAGTTGTCGCAGGCGGGACATTGTTTGTCGTAGACCAGTACGATGTTCGATTCCATCACCGTCTCCTCCGGCGCCACTGTCCCATAATTTGCCTGCACGCAACACGCTCACACGCCACAAGCCGAGCGCTGCATGGCATGGATACGCCGGATCAATACCATTAACGCGAAAGCCAGCGGTATCTCCAAAAAGTCCGCCACCAGCGTCACCTGGCTAAGGAGCAGGTAGTCCTCCATGGAATTCGCATGCCGGGCCAGTTGCATGATGCCTGACCCCAGTGCCAGGGACAGCAACCACATCCCCCACCACACCGGCATCAGCATTGGCGTGGATTGGCGGTGCCAATCGGCGGGGGCGGCACTGGCACGCCAGATTTCCTTCATCGCCTGATAGGGTTTCCACATGCTGAGCACGGGGATGAAGTACCAGCCCACCGCCCAGCCCGGCGTGAACCGCATGTCCGCTGCCCCGAGCCTCCGGCAATTCTGGTTGGCGCGGTAGATCCAGCGGGCCACCAGGATCATGGCGGTGAGCAGAACGAGGGTTTGCACCAGACCGACCACTCCCTGGCGGAGATAACTGGCCTCGATAACCTGATCGCTCAACACCACGCCGTCGCGGAGTCGGAGCAATAGCCGATATTCCAGTAGTCCTGAAATAACCGCCACCGCCGCCATGGCCATATCCGCGTACAAAAAACGTTTCACCCATTTGGTCAGCGCACCGGTGTCGATCAACGCCTCCGGTCGCGGAGTTTTTTCCGACAGATCCGCTCGCGGCGGCGCGTAAGGCGCCCCCTCCCCCTGACTCGGGCTTCCCTGTTCCATTGTTCGGCTTCCCTTTTGGTTCGAATATTGACTACCGTCGACGCCAGTCCCCGGCGGACAGCCGGTAAAGACAGTGCTCCCGTATTGGCATGCCTTCCGGCACGCTGGGATGGTCGAAGGTATCCTCCTGCCGCGCCATGCCCAGCCGCTCCATCACCGCCTGGGAGCGGTAATTCAGCACACTGGTGAAAGCAACGATTTCCTCCAGCTCCAGGTTGTCGAAGCCGAACTCGAGCACCGCGGCCGCGGCTTCCGTGGCATAGCCATTGCCCCAGGCGTCGCGGCGCAGGCGCCAACCGATCTCCACGCAAGGCTGGAACGGCAGCATGACATTGGGAATATTGAGGCCAACAAATCCCAGAAACCGCTTCTGCTCCCGTTGCTCCAATGCCCAGAATCCCCACCCCCGCTCGGCGATCAACGCCTCGCAGTGATCCGCCATGGCCTGGCTCTGCGCCTCGTTCATGGTCTCGGGGAAGAATTGCATCACTTCCGGGTCCGCGTTCATGGCCGCGAACGGGGCACGATCCGCGGGC
Source organism: Alcanivorax sp. 24 (assembly GCF_004360225.1). Classification (GTDB taxonomy): domain Bacteria; phylum Pseudomonadota; class Gammaproteobacteria; order Pseudomonadales; family Alcanivoracaceae; genus Alloalcanivorax; species Alloalcanivorax xiamenensis. The sequence continues at coordinate 112,526 of NZ_SNUA01000015.1, read as the reverse complement.
CGCCACTGGCGTAAACGCAGACGCTCGGTGTTCAGTTCGGCAACCGGTTGTTTCATCACTCCCTCCGAGGCAATGGTCTCTCTCAGGCGTTTCCACCCTTGAAGAAATTGCGCAGCCGGGATCCCCAGCGGCGCTGATAAAACGGCTCCACCTGTTCCACGAAATAACGGCTGAGCCCTTCGTCATTCTCCGCAATCCGGTACAGATCCACCGCCTTCCCCTTACTTACGGTATCGCCAATGACCTGACCGCATTCGCGCATCACCGGCTCGATATCCCCCTCCGCCTCGATACCGACCACCAGGGAGGGGTGCTCGCTGACGGAACGGTCGTGCATCAGTGTCAGAAAAGCGCGCTTCACGTTGCCGTGCTTGGCGAGCAGTTGGGTCAAGGAATCCACCATCGCGGCCGGATACTCGGCTGGCTGTCCCAACAACACCTCGGTGTCCTGCTCCACCGTACGCTGCTCCGGCGCACTGCCGACCCCCTCCTTCAACAGCCCCCGCACTTCCTCCGGCACGAATTCCTTGCCATAGGGCAGGCGCGGATTGAGATAGAGGGTCGCGCCCTCGGTCATTTCGAACAGGGAACGGGCCGTCAACGCCAGGTAGGACTGCTCCTCCTCAATGCCCTGCCTCAACACCTCCAGCGACGAGAAGAACGGAATCGCCGAGGTCCCGTCCTGCTTCTCCCATTGCGTCAGATTAACCTGGCTGCCGGCCTCCAGGGTGGTCTGCCCTTCACCGCCATTGGCGGTGCCCAGCACATAGACCGTGGATTCCAGCAGCCGCTGGTAGAATTCCGGCCGGTGGGCCGGTTCATCGGCGGCCAGCCGCAACAGGCGTTCCAGATCGTTTTCTTCCCTTTCCGTCATTAACGACATCCTTTATGTCATGCCTGCATCAGGCTTTCCCTGAACCGGTGAAAGCGATGATGTTGTTGGGGAACTCACGGGAGGCCACTTCGCTGGCGAAGTCCTCCGCCACTTGCAAAATGGTGCGGCTGACGTGAGCGTACTGCTTGGAGAACGGCGGCCAGTAGTCACCCAGCCCCAGGGCATCATTGATCACCAGTACCTGACCGTCGCAGTCCGGGCCGGCGCCGATACCGATGGTGGGAATCCGCAGGGTGCCGGTGAGCTCCGCACCGAGATTGTAGGGAATGTGCTCCAGCACGATCATGAAGGCACCGGCTTCCTGGATGGCGACGGCATCCTCCAGCACCTGCCTGGCTTCCTGTTCGGTGCGTCCCACCTTGGTGAAGCTCTTGGCGGTCTGCGGTGTCAGGCCAGTATGCCCGACCACCGCGATGCCGTTGTCCACCAGATGGCGGATCACCCCGGTCTTGGCGCCCTCCAGTTTGACGCTGTCGGCGCCGGCGGCGATCAGGCGGCGGGCGTTCCACAGTGCCGTGTCCGGGTCCTTGTCGGTCTCATACGGCAAATCGCCGATGATATGGGTTTCCGGCGCGCCGCGACGCACGGCGCCAACGTGATAGGTCATGTGATCAATGGTGACGTCACGGGTGCTGTCGAAGCCCATTTCCACCATACCGACGGTGTCGCCCACCAGGATCACCGGGATCGCCGCCCGCTCCAGAGCCCGGGCCACCGGGCAGGTGTAGGCGGTCAACATGGCGATGGGCGTCCGCCCTTTCATTTCCATCAAAGCCTGCGCGTGCTTTTTCATCACAAACCCCTCCTTCAGGGCGCCGTTAAAACGCCCTAACTTTGCCATAATTCAGGGCATGTTGGATAACGGAAGGGATTCGGGATAGGGATCCGCTGGTGGCGCGGCAACAGGGGCCGTTATTGAATAGCCACTGTTACTTGCGGGTTTTGGTTCCCTGTCTGGCTTTGAAACGGGGATTGGTCTTGCAGATCACATAGAGACGCCCTCGCCGCTTGACGATCTGGCAATCCGGGTGGCGGCTCTTGGCGGATTTCAACGAGCTGACGACTTGCATTGATGTTCCCTCATTTGGCGCGCGTGGGCCGGCTGCTCAACTTGCCGAAACGCTGTTGGAAACGAGCGACACGTCCCTCCGACGAGGCCTGACGCTGCTCCCCGGTGTAGAAGGGGTGGGAAGCGCTCGACACATCAAGCTCCACCAAGGGGTAGGTTTCTCCGTCATCCCATACGATCGTTTTATCCGACTGGCAGGTGGAACGAATCCTGAACGTGGCGCCACAGCTGGTATCACGGAAGATGACATAGTCATAGGGAGGGTGAATGTCTTTTTGCATATCTTACCTCTTACGTTATATCGTAACAATCACAATTAGAACCAATTCTCATTACCAAGTAAAGAGACAATATTGCCTCAAAAGCGGTGGAACCAGTGGAGGAGGAAGCCGAGAGGATCGTTATATAACTCCCGCGCCTTGGTCTCCTCAAAGATCCGCGGGATCGGAATTACAGACCCTGTTTTTTCCCTTTTTAAAGCAGCCTCTGAATAACAGCCCCAAAGCAGTCCAGGTCAATTCGTATCGTCTCATCAGTGCCGGTTCAGATGCGGCACGCTGCGACACTACGCCACATTTGCAACGTCCAGGGTCTATCTATACTGCCTACCCAATCTAACTTGGTCGCCACGAAGCGGCCCATCATAAACAAGGATCGGGGAACTCAAAATGCGCGCGACTTTTTTAGCGATTGCTGGTATCAGCATGGTAGTTAGTGGTTGTGGCGGGTCAAGTTCGTCTTCTTCCACCGGAGGCGGCGACGACATCAACCCGGATGTCTCAATATCCATCCCTTTCAATGCCACACTGGGCAATGACGCATTCGAGTGTGGAAAAGAATATCCCGGAATCGGTAGCAATGGTGGCAATATTGCCGTTGCCCATGATGCCAGACTGTTTATACACAATGTTCGGTTCGTCACCAACGACGACCGTGAAATTCCCATGGTCCTGGATGGCGACGACAACGGCGAAGCCACCGCCCAACAAAAACCCGGAGAAGGTATCGAGGGCATCGCCCTACTGGATCTGCGTGACAAAGGCGAAGGCTGCACCAGCGACGATGCCAACCCGGATTACAACGATTCCGTAACGGGCACTGCCGCCATCGCCAATGAAAACATTAAAGCTCTGCGGTTCTCTGTTGGTGTTCCCGCCAAATATAACCACATCGACGCTCAAGGTAATCAGCCTCAATTGGACCGAGAAACCGGAGAACCGATCGCCGGAACGGTGGCGGAAGGCCCACTCGCCGCCAGCGGGATGGGAGCCGGAGGTATGCATTGGAGCTGGGCCATGGGGTACGTTCATGCCCGTATCGAAGTGGAAGTTCCCAGTGCCGACGCGGGCATTTTTTACGTTCACCTAGGCAGCACCGAATGCGATGGCGAAGCGTCCTATGCCGAGCGTGTTTGTGCCAACGGCAACCGTCCGGAAGTAGAACTGAACGACTTCAACCCCGAACTGCACGGCATCAACGTGAACTTGGCCGCACTGCTCTCTGGTAACGACATCACCGTCAACCAAGGCGGCCCCGCCGGATGCATGTCCGGTCTTACCGACCTGGACTGCATCGGTATTTTCGAGCGATTGGAGCTGCCTTTTCCTGACGCGGACATGACCGGCGATTATCCGGCAGTGTTTTCCACATTTGAATTGCAATAAGTAGCTTGAGTTAGTGAACCGCCTATTCCTCGCTCTGGTTTTACCCGCCTCCTTGCTGCTATCCGGGTGCCCGGATAGCAGCACTGGCATCGATGACCAAGGCGCCTCCGTCTCCGATTTCGATTGGCATATGCCCGACTGGGTCCCCCTTCCAGTAGAACCGGACTATAACCCGATCACCGAAGCTAAATTCCAACTCGGCCGGTATCTTTTCTACGATACTGATCTATCCTCGGATGGCTCCATGAGTTGTGAATCCTGCCATCAACAAGACAAAGCCTTCACCGACGGGGTCGCGAGACCGACTGGCGTGACCGGCATGATTCACCCTCGAAATAGCCAGTCCATCGCCAACGCCGCGTGGGTCCGGACCCTGACCTGGGGCAACCCGACCTTGACCGATATCGAACAACAGATCGTGATTCCCTTATTCGGCATTGACCCGGTGGAAATGGGAGTCAACGAAGCCAATCAAGACCTGGTACTGTCACGATTGCAGCGCAAAACCGAATATCAGACACTTTTCGCTGAGGCCTTTCCAGATCAATCCGACCCCATGTATGACGAACAGGCCTGGCAGAACATTATCCATGCGCTGGCAAGCTTCGTGCGAGGCATGACATCATTTGGCAGCAATTATGATCTCTACACCGCCGGCCAAAGTGATGCGCTCAGCACCTCAGCCAAACGCGGAATGAATCTGTTCAACAGCGAAAAACTCGAGTGCTTTCACTGCCATGAAGGCTATACACTCACTGCATCCGTGCGTGACCGGCGCCGCACACCCAATATCCCCGCACCATTTTTCAACACCGGCTTGTACAATATTGACGGCATCAGTGCCTACCCCGAGCCTAATACAGGAAAACATGAGCTGACTGGAAAAACCTCCGACATGGGGCTATTCCGGCCGCAATCATTACGTAACATCGCTCTCACCGCCCCCTACAATCACGACGGCTCCACCGCGACGTTACGCGAAGTGATCCTCAACTATGCGGCAGGGGGACGAAACATTACCAGCGGCCCCAACACAGGTGATGGCCGCATGAACATTAACAAAGACCCTTTCATTGTCTCGTTTACCATCACTGAGCAAGAAATAGAGGACGTGGTTGCCTTTCTGGAATCGCTCACCGATTACGAGTTCATCAATAACCCACGTTACGCCAACCCCTGGCAGCCCCCAAAAGATCAGGACCTCACGCCATGATTCGACGTTTATCCGCCGCTCTTTTTCTGGCTCCAGCAACAGCGAGCGCCCATTACATTCCATCCACCGACGTACCCACCACGGTGGATGTGGGCATGGTCACCACATGGCGATCCTCAAGCCTGATTAATGACTACCAATATTGGCAAGTGCCCGGCACCTTGATGGGGGGGCATGCCTGGCCCGCGGAGAAGGGAGTGGAAGTGGACGAAATGACTCTGAGTCTGGCCCATCGGCTTGACCAGAATCTTTACGGTGTCGTTGAAGTAGGCAGCCATGCGGGAGACAGTGACGACCATGGCGGCGTGGAGCTTGAACATGCCTATGTCGGATGGGTGTGTTGCAGCGACTATGGCCCTTGGGTCGCGGAAGTGGGTCGCATGTCCGCACTATTTTCTCCAGCACTGGCTGAGCACGCTACGCAACGGCTGGCCAGCGAAGCCCCTCTTACCTTGGATGTACTCTTCGGGCGCCATTTTCACGATGACGGTGCACGCTTATGGTGGCACGAAACCGGTGGCATCTCCGCAGGCGCGGAAATCTGGCGCGGAAAGGCCTACCCAGCCACCGACACCAGTGATGGAGGGGCCTGGGATGTTTTTGCCCGATACAACTGGCGCGGTGAAAGGCTATCCTGGGAAACCGGCGCTTGGTTCTACAGCGCAGCAGCCGAGGCCCGGGCCGATCACCGTTATGGTGGCGGTCACCAGCATGTACCCGTTGCCCCACCTGGAGAAACCGCAACGGCATTTTCAGATATCCGGTTTACAGGCGACTCCGATATTTACGGCGTGCATGCACGTGTGAATTACCGCCTGAGCCAGGATATCACCCTGGCGCTGGATGGCGAATGGATACATGCGAATCTCGATGGCGTGCTTCATGACAGCATCGGCCGCCAAGCCGATCTTGACGGAGACCAGAGTGGGGGCTGGATTCAACCGAGCTTGCGTTGGCGTCGGCACACATTTGGCGTAAGGGCGGAGTATCTAACCACCGACAACACCGTCGTCGGCCCGGCCGCGCCGCAGTTAGCAGAGGAATCCGGCCTCGCCAACCCAGACGACCATGATCCAAGGCGTTTCACCGTCATCTGGCATTGGCAATGGCGAGACAATATCGCCTTGCGAGCGGAAGCCATTCGCGATGAATCGCTTACCGAAACCGATAACCGCTGGACTCTCGGCGTCATTTGGCGGCAACGTCTGTGGCCTGGTAAAACCAAGTCATCTCATCATCATCGCTAACTCCCTGCCTGCCCTGCGGCCGATTGTCACATGTGACACTGTGTCTCAGGGCAAGGTCACTCCTTATAAGTAGTATATCGCAGCGTACTTGCTAACCCTTTAGGGAAACGTCTTTTAGCCGCGAGATCAATACTATGGATATGCTTGGAATGTACCCCACATTCTACGTCCCGGAGATTGGCTCTGCCTGGGTGATGGGAATCATTGGTACTATCCATGTTGTTGCTTCGCACACTTCGGTGGGTGCGGCCTTTCTCTTTGCCCTACTCGCCACCAAAGCCTATCGAGAATCCCGTCCCGAACTGATGGACTATGTTAAAAGGTATGGGAAAGTACTTCTTGTTTTCTCCTATATTATTGGCTCCGTAACTGGAGTTGGCATCTGGTACGCCATTACCATCGCAAGCCCGCGCGGTACCGCCGGTTTGATCCACAACTTCGTCTGGGTCTGGGCGGCCGAATGGGTGTATTTCACGGTAGAAGTCATTGGCGTTTACGCCCTGGTTTATCTTATCGAAAAAGTAGACCGGTTAACCCACTTGAAGTTGACTTGGGCATTCGCTCTCGCTTCCTGGGCCACCATGCTGTTAATCGTCGGCATCCTTTCTTTCATGATGTGGCCCGGGAATGACAGCTGGTACCTAACCGGCTCGACCAACGACGCATTCTATAATATAAACTTCTTCGCGCATCTTGGCGTGCGCACCGGATCGATGCTCGTCATGGCGGTCATTGTCGGCTTAATGATCGCCGGATCGATGCGAGAAAAGTCCCCCGCTTTAAGGATTGAAGCAGTCCGTACCATTGTTCCAATGGGCATCTTGGGCGGCGCTTTAGCAGTCTTGATGTTCTTCTACTACCTGGAGACGCTCCCCTACAACGCCAAGGTCATGCTTCATAGCCACCTTTTGCCCCGGTACGCAGCAGGTATGGTATTAGTGGTTACCATCACGTTTATTTACTTTCTGGCAGCATGGGCAAAACCTCTTTTTCTACGAAATTGGATCACCGTCCCTCTTTTTCTCTTTGTCGCGATTATCGGTGTATGGCCTGAAGAACGGACTCGGGAGAGCATGCGTAAACCCTATGTGGCTGGTCAATACATCTACGGGAACCAGACTATAGCTCGCGATGTTCCCGGTAAGGGCATCCTGTCAGAGATAGAGCACATCTCCAAACACGGGATACTTGGTATTCACCCGTTTATTCCTGAGACATTGCGTACTGTCAGCGAAGAGAATCGCCGGGAAGTTGGAGAGCTTCTTGCCAAGATTTCATGCGGGAATTGCCACTCTTTGGAGCCAGGAAGCCCCTTGCGTAACCTTCCCGACAAGTTCCACGGCAGCACCGATGTGGAGCTGATAGCAGCATTCATCAATGGGCCTTTAAAAAACGGATCAGTGCCTTACATGCCACGTATCGACCTGCCCGAGCAGGAGACATATGCCATAGCGACGTTCATCGCCAGCCAAAACCTTGGTGAGCGAAACCGTCCATCCATGCCAGTCGACACCACTCAATCAGGCGCCACGGGAGAGCAATAATGGAGGCGGATGTTGGTTTTATTCTCAACACCATGCGTGATCCGGCGGGCATACCCGCCCCACCCTGGTTATTTCAAGTTCTGATGGTTCTTACCTGGGTCGCCCACATCGCATTTGTCTTGGTCACATTAGGCGCCGCCGCATTGTCGATTGTCGCCTTTTACTTGCGTCATCATCACCCACATTGGCAGCAACTTTCTATCGCGATGACAAAAGGTGCCAAGATAGGCGTGTCACTGCTTATCGTTCTGGGTGTTGCTCCGTTGCTGTTCACGCAAGTCATCTATGACCCTCAGTGGTATACGGCAAGCGTGCTTTCAGCTCGCTGGTTGATCATCTTTATCTTCACCCTCATTATTGGATATTGTTCCTGGTTTGTTTTTTATTACAGCAATAAACCGGAAGCTCAGACGCGACTAGGACTATTTGCTCTGCTCGGCCTCGGCCTATTTTTACTGGACGGGCTGATCATGCATGTTCTCGCCTACCAGTCGCTACAACCAGACCAATGGATGAATTGGTATGCGCCGAATGGCCAGGTTGACACCCGTGGTGCCAGCTTGCATGCCATCCAATGGTCGCGCTTCCTATTCATCATAAGCTTGTCGGCGCCAGCGCTTGCCCTTTACTTGCTGGCTTATGCCGACTACTACTCACGGCGCAGCGACCGCCCCAAGGACTATCGGGACTTTGTCAGGCAACTAGGTCGCCGCATTGGCAAGGTGGGTTGCCTGATTTCTTTGCCTTTGCTGTTCTGGTGGCTACTCGATCTTCCCGGGCACCTGTCCACCTCAGCTCACACACCAGGCTGGTTGTTGGCCGGAGCCCTGATCATCCTGGCAATTCAGATTGATCGCCTCGGCTCACTCCCTGGCCGCGGCTACCTGCTGCTATTCAGTGGACTGATTCCACTGGGGCTGATGGCGCTATGGCGTGAAGTGATTCGCGTCCATGCGATGAAACCGTTCGGATATGACATCCACGACTATACCGTGCACGCGGACTTGCCCTCCACGATCCTTTTCTTTCTCACTCTACTTGGCATCGGAGGCATCTTTGGGGGGTTTCTCGTGTTACTGCTCTACCGAGCCGGCCAAGTGGAAGGCAAGTACCAAGCCGATCGCACCATCGCCCGTCTCGGCACGCTTTCAGTTGTGGTGCTCGGGCTCTGGATCACCGTGTTTTTCGTATACGGCTTCTCCATCTGGGTCCGCCACGCGATTGGTTTTTAATATCTATCACGAGATAAAGACTATGACACATCTCCGAATTGTGATTATGGCGATGGCCATAATCGGTAGTCCCGCTTCGGGCCAAGCCGTGGATGTCGCCGCTGGCCAAAAGAAAGCCCGAGCTTGTTTTGCTTGCCACGGAGAGGACGGCATCGCCGTGATCCCAGGCACTCCTCATCTCGCAGGTCAGGATCACGACTATCTGGCCAAGGCGTTGCGTGATTATCAACGAGGCCACCGGCAGGATCCGACCATGAGATCGATGGCCGCGTCATTGACCGACCAGGACATTCTCAATATCGCGGCATATTTCAGTCTCGCCATCCGCGACGAAAAAAATAGGCGCGTCGCCGATGCATTGGCACTGGCGCAAAGACTCCAAACGGTAGGAACTGTTCGAGTAAAACCCACGCCCTCCTCAAGCACTACGCAAGCACAGTCCAGCGTCTCCACCAACCCTAGGCAGCTCTATCAAACGCACTGCGCGGCCTGCCATTCCACCGGTGCCGCTGGCGCGCCGAAAGTTGGCGAATCCTCACAGTGGGCTTCAAGAATCGCACAGGGCCGGGAGTCCTTACTCAAACATGCGACGGAAGGACTCGGAGCCATGCCCGCCAAGGGTTTATGCCAGAGCTGCAGTGCGGAAGACCTCACCGCCATTATTGACTACATGCTTGAGGAAAGCCGGTAATCAAACAGCACGAACGTCACCGACTAGCTTTCCCCACCAAATCGACTAGGGGGCCTTCGCCCCGTCCTCGCTCGCGCGGTGACACGCTCGCGCTTTCTGCAACCCGGCCTCATCAACGCACGCGGCCATGTCGCCGGGCGTTTCCACTCGCCACGGTAGCCCTCTCAGCTTTCGACACAGGCAACCATCCACCGTTTCCAAACACGCTTGGACGTGGTGAGTTGGAAGTTCAGCACCCAGCCCCGCAGGATCGGCGCCAGTACGTCGAGGGTATACGACAGCAAACAGCCCTGGCCACGAGGCAGCCGTTGCGCGCTCTCCGGCGACACCCGCAACCGTGTTCAGCGGTGCCACGTCACGCTGTAGCCCAGGAAGCGATGACGTCTCGGCGGGCCGGCATGGCGCCAGGCAGGCATGGCGCCCCATAAAACAACGCCCCAGCAAGCCGGGGCGTTGAGTTGAGTGGACAGGAAAAACCAGCCTTTACTTAACGTGACATTTACCAGCCGGTGGCTTTCTTCACACCTTCGCCGATTTCCGCCGGGTTGCGCACGGTGACCACACCGGCGGCTTCCAGAGCGGCGAACTTCTCGTCCGCGGTGCCCTTGCCACCAGCGATGATCGCACCGGCGTGGCCCATGCGCTTGCCCGGAGGCGCGGTGACACCGGCGATGTAGCTGACCACCGGCTTGGTCACGTGCTCCTTGATGTAGGCAGCGGCTTCATCTTCCGCGGTACCGCCGATCTCACCCACCATGACGATGGCTTCGGTCTGCGGATCGTTCTGGAACATTTCCAGCGCGTCGATGAAGGTAGTGCCCGGGATCGGGTCACCACCAATACCGATACAGGTGGACTGACCGTAACCCAGCTTGGTGGTCTGGTTGACCGCTTCGTAGGTCAGGGTGCCGGAACGGGAGACGATGCCCACTTTACCCGGCTTGTGGATGTGACCGGGCATGATGCCGATCTTGCACTCGCCCGGAGTGATCACACCGGGGCAGTTCGGACCGATCAGGCGCACACCGCCCTTACGGACGATGTATTCTTTCACGTACAGCATATCGAGAGCCGGAATGCCTTCGGTGATGCAGACGATCAGCTCGATGCCCGCGTCAGCGGCTTCGATGATGGAGTCCTTGCAGAACGCCGCCGGTACGTAGATCACGGAGGCGGTGGCGCCGGTTTCCTTGACCGCGTCGGCCACGGTGTTGAAGACCGGCAGGCCCAGGTGGGTCTGACCACCCTTGCCCGGGGTCACGCCGCCGACCATTTGAGTACCGTACTCAATGGCCTGCTCGGAGTGGAAGGTGCCCTGACTGCCGGTAAAACCCTGGCAGATCACCTTGGTGTTCTTGTCGATCAATACGCTCATTTGGCACCTCCCGCCGCTTTCACCACCTGCTCGGCGGCGTCGTCAAAACTCTTGGCGGCGATGATGTTCATGCCGCTGTCGGCCAGCTTCTGCGCGCCCAGCTCGGCGTTGTTGCCTTCCAGACGCACCACCACCGGCACCTCGACGCCCACTTCTTCCACCGCGCCGATGATGCCTTCGGCGATCAGGTCACAGCGGACGATACCGCCGAAGATGTTCACCAGAACCGCTTGCACCTGGTCGTCGGAGAGGATGATCTTGAACGCTTCGGTAACACGCTCTTTAGTGGCACCGCCGCCCACATCCAGGAAGTTGGCGGGCTGGCCGCCCTTGAGCTTGACCAGGTCCATGGTGCCCATGGCCAGGCCGGCGCCGTTCACCATGCAGCCGATGTTGCCTTCCAGAGCCACGTAGTTGAGCTCCCACTCGGCGGCGCGACGCTCACGCTCGTCTTCCTGGGAGGGATCTTCCAGCGCCTTGATGTCCGGGTGGCGGAACAGCGCGCTGCCATCCACGTTGATCTTGGCGTCCAGGCAGTGCAGATCACCCTGCTCGGTGACCACCAGCGGGTTGACCTCGATCAGCGCCAGGTCCTTGTCGTCGAACAGTTTGGCCAGACCGGTGAAGATCTTGGCGAACTGGTTGACTTGCTTGCCTTCCAGCCCCAGCTGGAACGCGATCTGGCGGGCCTGGTAGGGCTGCGCGCCGACCAGCGGATCGACTTCCGCCTTGAGGATTTTTTCCGGGGTTTCCTCGGCGACTTTCTCGATTTCCACGCCGCCCTCGGTGGACGCCATGAACACCACGCGGCGGGTGGCGCGATCCAGTACCGCACTGAGGTACAGCTCTCTTGCGATGTCGGTGCAGGTTTCCACCAGAATTTTGGAAACCGGCTGGCCGTGCTCGTCGGTCTGGAACGTCACCAGACGCTGGCCCAGCCATTTCTTGGCGAATTCCGCCGCTTCCTCGGCGCTGTCGACCAACTTCACGCCGCCAGCCTTACCGCGGCCACCGGCGTGTACCTGGGCCTTGACGACCCATTTGTCACCACCAATTTCCTTCGTCTTGGCGGCGACCTCTTCGGGGGTGTCGCAGGCGAAGCCTTTGGAAACCGGCAGGCCGTAATCAGCAAACAGCTGTTTCGACTGATACTCGTGGAGGTTCATGCCATTAATTCCGTCGTTGATGAAAGATCAAAAGGCGGGACGGCGTGGCACGCCAACAACCGACGAAGTTTCGCGTTTGCGCCGACGGCTCCCTCGGGAGCACGGCGGTGCAAACACACTACGTCCGATATCGGCCAGCGCGGCACGCCGGAAGCCCGACTTTTATTTCTTGCGGCGCCGTTGCGCCACATGGATGGCCTTGTAATCCGTGGCCAGAGCCGCTTCGTGCACGGTCTCGGACAGGCTCGGGTGACCGAACACCATCAATTGCAGATCTTCGATGCTGGCGCCGAATTCCAGGGAAATAACGCCCTGTTGCACCAACTCGGAAGCCTGGGGACCAAGCACGTGCATGCCCAGAACGCGGTCGCTTTTCTCGTCCACCACGAACTTCACCATACCGGCGGATTCACCGGCGGCCAGAGCACGCCCATTGGCGGCGAAGGGGACCACCCCGGTTTTGTAGGGCTCCCCGGATTCCTTCACTTCTTCCTCGGTTTTACCAACCCACGCCACTTCCGGGTGGGTATAAATCACGCCGGGGACGGCGTCGTAGTTGACCTGGGTGTGCTCACCCGCGATCACTTCCGCCACCATGACCCCTTCTTCAATGGCCTTGTGGGCCAGGGCCGGCCCCCGCACCAGATCACCGATGGCGTACACACCGGGGACGTCGGTACGGCACTGGTTGTCGACGTAAATGAAGTTACGCTCATCCAGGGTCACACCGGCATCCTGACTGAGCAGGCCTTCGGTATAGGGACGGCGGCCAACGGCCACGATCAAACGATCGAAGGTTTCCTCGTGCTCGCCGTCACCGTCGGTATAGGTAACGCGAACGGAATTTTTGTTTTTCTTGCTGCCAGTGACCCGGGCACCGAGGTGAATGTCCAGGCCCTGTTTGGTGAACTGTTTCAGCGCTTCCTTGGCGACTTGCTGATCCACCGCCGGCAGGAAGGTATCCACCGCTTCCAGCACGGTCACCTGGCTGCCCAGGCGTGCCCAGACGCTGCCCAGCTCCAGGCCGATGACGCCGGCGCCGATCACGCCCAGTTTCTTGGGCACGCTGGTGAATTCCAAGGCACCGGTGGAATCGACGATAATCTGCTGGTCCACTTCCGCCACCGGAATGTCGATCGGCACGGAGCCCGCGGCCAGGATCACGTTGTCCGCTTCCAGGGTCTGCTCGTCCCCTTCCAGCGGCGTGAACGCCACCTGTTTGTTGGCTTTGAGCTGGCCGGTACCTTGCAGCCAGTCCACTTTGTTGGCTTTGAACAGCTGGGCGATACCACCGGTCAGCTGCAGGACGATTTTGTCCTTGCGCTGCAGCATGGTGTCCAGGTCCAGGTTCAGTTTGCCAACACCGATACCGTGATCGGAGAAGGCTTCCTCGGCTTCATGGTATTTCCAGGAGGAGTCCAGCAGCGCCTTGGAGGGGATACACCCCACGTTCAGGCAGGTGCCGCCAAGAGCCGGATCACCCTGCTTGTTGATGCGTTTCTCGATGCAGGCGGTTTTGTAACCCAATTGCGCGGCGCGAATCGCGGCGACGTAGCCGCCCGGTCCACCGCCGATGACGATGACGTCGTATTTGTCAGCCATAACCAGTCCCTTTATGCGTCGGGGCCACCGGCGCGGGGCGCGGGGCCCCTTCGCCGGCGCCGGGAATCAGATGTCCAGCAGCAGCCGTGCCGGGTCCTCGATGAAGTTCTTCACGGCGACCAGGAATTGCACTGCTTCCTTGCCGTCGATGATCCGGTGGTCATAGGAGAGCGCCAGATACATCATCGGCAGAATCTTCACTTCGCCATCCACCGCCATCGGTCTTTCCTGGATCTTGTGCATGCCCAGGATGGCGGTTTGCGGCGGGTTGAGGATCGGCGTGGACAACAGTGAGCCGAAGATGCCGCCGTTGGAGATGGTGAAGGTGCCGCCGGTCATCTCTTCGATGGACAGCTTGCCGTCACGGGCCTTGGTACCGAACTCGATGATCTGGGATTCGATTTCGGCCAGACCTTTCTGGTCGGCGTCACGCATTACCGGCACCACCAGACCGCGATCGGAAGACACCGCCATGCCCACGTCGTAGTAACCGTGGTAGACGATGTCGTCACCGTCGATGGAGGCATTCACCGCCGGGAAGCGTTTCAGCGCTTCCACGCAGGCGCGGGTAAAGAAGCTCATGAAGCCCAGACGCACGCCGTGGGACTTCTCGAACTCACTTTGATAGTGCTTGCGCATGTCCATGATCGGTTTCATGTTGACCTCGTTGAAGGTGGTCAACATGGCCGCGTCCTGCTGCGCCGCCACCAGACGTTCGGCGATGCGCTTGCGCAGGCGGGTCATCGGGACGCGGCGTTCCTCACGCTCGCCGGCGGCGGCGGCCGGAGCGGCGGCCGGAGCCGGAGCGCTGGAGGCGGGCTGGTTCTGCTGCTTACCGGCCAGTGCTTTCTCCACGTCTTCCTTGGTGATGCGGCCCTTGGCACCGGTGCCTTTGATGTCAGCGGCATTGAGACCGTGCTCGCTCATCAGCTTGCGCGCGGCGGGACCAGCCTGGGCATCGCCGTCATCGTCGCGGCCTTGTGCTTCGGCGGCCGGCGCCTCGGCGGCTTGCGGCTTTTCTTCAGCGGGCGCGGAGGCGGACGCGCTGGCGCCCGCTTCCAATTGCCCGAGCACTTCCTGACTTTCCACGGTGGCGTCTTCGCCTTTGAGAATCTTGGTCAGAACACCGTCCATCGGAGCCACTACCTCGAGGACCACCTTGTCGGTCTCGATGTCCACCAGCAGCTCGTCGCGTTTAACCGCCTCGCCTTCTTTCTTGTGCCAGGTGGCTACCGTGCCATCGGCCACGGATTCCGGAAATTGCGGGGCTTTGATATCTGTCGCCATGCCTGTTCCTTAAACGAGTTCGTTAGGCTGTCTACTTGATGTTGAAGGCGTCTTCGACCAGACGCTGCTGCTGTTCCACGTGCAGGGACATCGAACCCGCCGCCGGAGCCGCCGCCATGTCACGGCCCGCGTATTGCACGTACAGTTTCGGATTGACCGCGCGGGCCACCCGGAACATGTGGTGTTGGGAGCAGTACCAGGCGCCCTGGTTCATCGGCTCCTCCTGACACCAGACCACATGCTCGAGATTCGGATAGCTTTCCAGAATCTCGCGCAGCCGCTGCTCCGGGAACGGATAGAGCTGCTCGATGCGGACCAGCGCGGTGTCCTTGATGTCGTCGGACTCGCGTTTTTCCAGCAGGTCGTAGTAGACCTTGCCGGAACACATCACCACGCGGTTCACCGCTTCGTTATCAAGCTCGGCGGTATCCTCCAGCACGGTGTGGAAACGACCTTCCGAGAGGTCCTCCAGGGACGAGATCGCCCGTTTGTGCCGCAGCAGGCTCTTCGGACTCATCACCACCAGCGGCTTGCGCAGCGGCCGTACCGCCTGGCGACGCAGCAGGTGGAAGATTTGTGCCGGAGTCGACGGTACGCAGACCTGCATGTTGTGCTCGGCGCTGAGCTGCAGGAAGCGTTCCAGACGGGCGGAGGAGTGTTCCGGTCCCTGCCCTTCGTAGCCGTGCGGCAGCAGCAGCGTCAAACCGCACAGCCGCCCCCACTTGGCCTCGCCGGAAGAGATGAACTGGTCGATCACCACCTGGGCGCCGTTGGCGAAATCGCCAAACTGCGCTTCCCACAGCACCAGCGACTTCGGCGTGGTGGTGGCGTAGCCGTATTCGAAGCCCAGCACCGCTTCCTCGGACAGCAGGGAGTCGTAGATATCGAACTCCGGCTGACCGTCATAGAGGTGCTGCAGAGGAACGTACTGCTCGCCGTTCTTCTGGTTGTGCAGCACCGCGTGGCGGTGGGAGAAGGTACCGCGGCCACAGTCCTGACCGGTGAGACGCACCGCGAAGCCCTGATCCAGCAAGGTGGCGTAGGCCAGGGTTTCCCCGTACCCCCAGTTCAGCGGCTGGGCGCCGGCGGTCATCTTGCGGCGGTCTTCCACGATCTTCTTGACCTGACGTTGCACCACCAGACCTTCCGGCAGGGTTTCCAGGCGCCCGGCCAGGTCCTGCAATTTTTTCAGTGGGTAGCCGGTATCCCAATCGTCTTCCACTTCGTGGCCGATGTAGGGAGACCAGTCCACGAACAGCGCCTTGTTGGGCTCACGCACCAGGGCCTTGACCACGTGGTTGCCTTCGTCCAGCGCGTCGCGGTAATCGTCCACCATCTTCTGCGCGTCCTGCTCGCTGATCACCTGCTGGCTGATCAGCGCCTCCGCGTAGAGCGTACGGGTGGTCGGGTGCGACTTGATCTTCTTGTACATCAGCGGCTGGGTGGAGGACGGCTCATCCGCCTCGTTGTGACCCAGACGGCGGTAACAGATCAGGTCGATCACCACGTCCTTCTTGAACTGCATGCGGTAATCCACCGCCAGCTGGGTGACGAAGTACACCGCTTCCGGATCGTCCGCGTTGACGTGGAAAATCGGTGCCTGGACCATCTTCGCCACATCGGTGCAGTACTCGGTGGAACGGGCATCGTCCTGACGGCTGGTGGTGAAACCCACCTGGTTATTGATGATCACGTGCAGGGTGCCGCCGGTTTTGAAGCCGCGGGTCTGGGACATCTGGAAGGTTTCCATGACCACGCCCTGACCGGCGAAGGCCGCGTCACCGTGCACCAGGATCGGCACCACCTGGTCACCACCGTGATCCTGACGGCGGTCCTGGCGGGCACGCACGGACCCTTCCACCACCGGAGAGACGATTTCCAGGTGAGAGGGGTTGAAAGCCATGGCCAGGTGCACTTCACCGCCGGAGGTCTGCACGTTGGAGGAGAAGCCCTGGTGGTATTTCACATCACCGGAGCCCTGCTCGTTGAAGCTTTTGCCTTCGAATTCGCCGAACAGATCCCGCGGGCTCTTGCCCAGGGTGTTCACCAGCACATTCAGCCGGCCCCGGTGGGCCATGCCGAGCACCATTTCCTTGGCGCCGTAGCTGCCGACCCGCTGGATCATCTCGTCCACCAGCGGAATCAGGGATTCACCGCCTTCCAGACCAAAGCGCTTGGTACCCGGGTAGCGACTGCCCAGGTATTTTTCCAGCCCTTCGGCGGCGGTGAGCCGTTCCAGGATGTGTTGCTTGATCTCCGCATTATATTGCGGATGGCTACGCACACTCTCCAGCCGTTGCTGAATCCAGCGCTTCTCCGCGGTGTTGACGATGTGCATGTATTCGGCACCGACCGAGGAGCAGTAGGCGCCCTTCAGGCAGTCAACGATTTCACGGAGTTTGGCTTCCGGCTTACCAATGAACAGATTGCCGGTCTGGAATACGGTTTCCAGGTCGGACTGACTCAGACCATGATGGGCCAGCTCCAGATCCGCCACCTGCTCCCGCTCCATCAGCCCCAGCGGGTCCAACTTGGCCACCTGGTGCCCACGGTTGCGGTAAGCGGCGATCAGATGCAGAACCCGCACCTGGCGACGTTCGTGCTCGCTGCTGACCGCGCCGGCGCCCATCTTCTGGACCCGGGAGCGGTTCTTGGCTTCCAGCAAAAAGTACTCACGCACCGGTCCGTGGGGAACATCGGACTCAACGGCACCGTTGACGCTGGGGAGTTTTTCGAAGTAAGCGCGCCAGTCTTCCGGCACGGAGTTGGGATCTGTCAGATAGGATTCGTACAGTTCATCGACATAGGCCATGTTGGCACCCCCGAGAGGGGAGGATTGCCATTGGCGCTGCATGGAACTGTCTTGCATCGTCGCTCGTTCCTTAGCCGGGAGCCTGTCACGCCTGTGGCATGAGATGGTGCTGTGACCACAGGGAGGATGACCCTGTTCCCGAGCTTTCAATGTGTCCGGAGCGGCCGCCTTTTAAGCCCCGCTCCACCCTGCTGCATACACCGATTCCGGGGTTTCCGGAACCGGTCGATAGTGTAGTACGTTTGTGAGGCTTTTGTTAGAGGCGGTTCGGGACTCACCGGCGGCCCGTACCCAGCCAACCGGCCTGTTCAGCCCTTCAACGCTGTCCGACTTATCGACCTTTTCGGGCGGAACTTCAATGCCACCAAGGTCGAGTCTGTTTATCGGGGCGGTCGCCACGATTTCAAGCTTATCCGAAGCGCACCGGATTGGCCCCCGGGGGTCGCATTCAGATACAAAAAAACGCCGGACGCCGATAATGCAAAACCAGACCCAACGCCCTGGCAAGCACTAAAACGCTTTTTTTGGTTCATCGCGGTTTGGCGGGGCACGGCGCTTCAATCATGGGCACGGGTCTGTAACGGAAGGGGCTACCAAGCCGCTATATTCGCCAGCAAGCTGGTCTCCCACGGATCCGCCACGAAGCCGCTGTGGGAAGCTTGCTGGCAAGCGAATATCCCAACACCTGAGGGCAGGAATTCGCCAGCAAGCTGGTCTCCCACGGATCTGCCACCAAGCCGCTGTGGGAAGCTTGCTGGCAAGCGAATATCCCAACACCAGAGGGCAGGAGTTCGCCAGCAAGCTGGTCTCCCACGGATCCGCCACGAAGCCGCTGTGGGAAGCTTGCTGGCAAGCGAATATCCCAACACCTGAGGGCAGGAATTCGCCAGCAAGCTGGTCTCCCACGGATCTGCCACCAAGCCGCTGTGGGAAGCTTGCTGGCAAGCGAATATCCCAACACCTGAGGGCAGGAGTTCGCCAGCATGCTGGTCTCCCACGGATCTGCCACGAAACTGCTGCGGGAAGCGGCCCGGGCGGCGCTCCGCTTGGCCGCGAATGCCCTGAGCCGTTGGCGATTCGCTTGCCAGCAAGCTTCCCACAGCGACGTTGTAGCCACCTCTGAAGGGAGGTCTTCGAGGTAACCGGGCAATATGGGAGCCCCCGCCGGAGCGACCCTTCCCGCTAAACCCCGAGGAACCTTTTCATGACCGCCGTCCATGGCGGCCACCCTTCGGGCCGTCGCCGAGCAACGTTAAAAATTACTCCCGGCAATTTTTTATTTCCGCAATGCCCGCAGCCCCGGGTTTTGACTTTAGCGTCAGGCGTCAAGCGTCCGGCACCACAAAAAAGGCGGCCCGGAGGCCGCCTTTTTAGGTCCGGGTCAGATGCCCCGTTCCAACAACATGGAACGGATATGGCCGATGGCCCGGGTCGGGTTGAGCCCTTTCGGGCAAACGCTGACGCAGTTCATGATGCCATGGCACCGGAACAGACTGAACGGGTCGTCCAGGCGCGCCAGGCGCTCTTCAGTGGCGTTGTCACGGCTGTCCGCCAGGAAGCGATAGCCCTGCAACAGCGCCGCCGGCCCCAGGAACTTGTCCGGGTTCCACCAGAAGCTGGGGCAGCTGGTGGAGCAGCAGGCACACAGAATGCACTCGTACAGGCCATCAAGCTTGGCGCGCTCTTCCGGGGACTGCAGACGCTCAATGGCCGGAGCCGGCGTGCTGTTTTGCAGGTACGGCTGCACCTTCTCGTACTGGTTGTAGAACATGGTCATGTCCACCACCAGATCGCGCACCACTGGCAGCCCCGGCAGCGGCCGCAGCACCAGCGCTTTTTTACCTTCTTTAACGCCAGGCGCCACGGAAGACAGCGAGGTGATACAGGCCAGACCGTTCTTGCCGTTGATGTTCATACCGTCGGAGCCGCACACCCCTTCGCGACAGGAGCGACGGAACCCGAGGGACGGGTCCATCTCCTTCACCAGGTTAAGCACGTCGAGCACCATCAGGTCCTTGCCCTGGGTGTCCACATCGTACTCTTTCATGGTCGGTTCGCGGTCGGTATCCGGATTGTAGCGATAGATACTGACTTTCATTGCAGCTCTCCGTTAGTAGGTCCGCGCCTTGGGCTGGAAGGTATCCACGGTCTTCGGTTCGAAGTTCACCGCGCGCTTACCCAATTGCTTGGTGAGCGGATCGTAGATGGAATGACACAGCCAGTTCTCATCGTCACGGTCCGGGAAGTCGTAACGGGCGTGAGCCCCACGGCTTTCCTTGCGGCCTTCGGCGGCGATGGCGGTGGCTTCCGCCACTTCCAGCAGGTTATCCAGCTCCAGCGCTTCGACCCGGGCGGTATTAAAGGACTGGCTCTTGTCCTCCAGATGAGCCTTGGCGACACGCTCGCGCAGTTCAGCCAGTTTGGAAACGCCTTCGTGCATGAGATCGCCCTTGCGGAATACACCGAAGTGATTCTGCATGGTGCTCTGCAGCTCTTTGCGCAGGCTGGCCACGGACTCGCCGCCCTTGGAGTCGTCCCAACGACGCACCCGGCTCAGGGCCTGGTCGATATCGTCGTTGCTCGGCTCGTACTGGGTCATGCCCTGGCGCAGAGCATCTTCGATGAACAGGCCGGCGGCGCGGCCGAACACCACCAGATCGAGCAGGGAGTTGCCACCGAGACGGTTGGCGCCGTGCACGGAGACACAGGCCACCTCGCCCACCGCGAACAAGCCGTTGACGAACTGATCCTGACCTTCGTGGCCGTTGGCCAGCCTGATCGCCTGACCATGCACGTTGGTGGGGATACCGCCCATCATATAGTGACAGGTGGGCACCACCGGGATCGGCTCCTTCACCGGATCGGTGTGGGCGAAGGTGATGGCCAGCTCACAGATGCCCGGCAGGCGGCTGTGCAGCACTTCCTCGCCCAGGTGATCGAGCTTGAGGAAAACGTGGTCACCATCCGGACCGGCGCCACGGCCGTCCAGGATTTCCATCATCATGGAACGGGCGACAACGTCCCGGGACGCCAGGTCCTTGGCGTTGGGCGCGTAACGCTCCATGAAGCGTTCGCCGTCCTTGTTGATGAGGTAACCGCCCTCACCCCGGCAACCTTCGGTCACCAGCACCCCGGCGCCGGCGATACCGGTGGGGTGGAATTGCCACATCTCGATGTCCTGCACCGGCAGACCGGCCCGCAGGGCCATGCCGACACCGTCGCCGGTGTTGATCAGGGCGTTGGTGGTGGAGGCGTAGATACGGCCGGAACCGCCGGTGGCGAACACCGTCGCCTTGGCTTTGAAGAATACCGTTTCGCCGGTTTCGATGCAGATGGCGATAACGCCACAGACATTGCCCTGGCCATCCTTCACCAGCTCGGCGGCGTACCACTCACTGTACACCTGGGTGCCGTTCTTCAGGTTCTGCTGATACAGAGTATGCAGCAGAGCGTGACCGGTACGGTCGGCGGCGGCACAGGTCCGGGCGGCCTGACCACCCTCACCGAAGTTCTTCGACTGACCACCGAACGGGCGCTGGTAGATCCGGCCTTCCTCGGTACGGGAGAACGGCAGCCCCATGTGGTCAAGTTCGAACACCGCTTCCGGGCCCACCGAGCACATATATTCGATGGCGTCCTGGTCACCGATGTAATCGGAGCCCTTGACCGTGTCGTACATGTGCCAGCGCCAGTCGTCATTGGGATCGGCGGAGGCAATGGCACAGGTGATACCGCCCTGGGCGGATACCGTATGGGAACGGGTGGGGAATACTTTGGAAATCAGCGCGGTCTTGAAACCGGACTGCGCCATCTGCAGGGACGCGCGCATGCCGGCGCCGCCGCCACCCACCACGATGGCATCAAAGGTAATGGTGCGAATGGACATGGATCAAGCGCCTCCCCAAATCGTTACCAGGCCCCAAAGGACGTAGACCAACAGCAGCAGAGCAATCACCATCTGCACGACAAGGCGTACACCGGTGGCGGATTTGCCAAAGGTCAGACTGGTGAGATAGTCGGTGGTCACGCCCCACAGGCCAACCCAGGTGTGGGCGGCCACGGAAAGCACCAGCAAGGTGGTGGCAATCTGCATGGGCACGGAACCGATAAAGGCCTTCCAGGTGCCATAATCAAGATTCGGCTGGGCGATCAGATAAGCCAACATGCCGATGAAGTACACGCCGATAACAACGGCGCTGACGCGCTGAATCAGCCAGTCGTACAGGCCGTTACGGCCCAGACTGGTGACGCTGGTTACCCGGGTTACCATATCCAAGCTCCTACCAGTACAACGAGAACGGCGGTGATGATGAACACCGATTTGGCGCCACGCCGTCCGCCTTCCAGGGTCTCACCCATCCCGGCGTCCATGAACAGATGCCGGATACCGGCCACCAGGTGATACAGAATCGGAGTGAGGATGGCCCACACGACCAGTTTGGCCAGAGGGGAATCAAGGAGTTGTTTCAGGTCCGCAAAGCTCTCCGGGGACGCCACGGAACGATCCAGCATCCACAGCAATATCGGCAACGCCACGAAAATGGCGACGCCGGTAATCCGGTGAGTGATGGACGCAATGGCGGTGACCGGGAACTTGATCGTCGATAGATCGAGATTGACGGGTCTTTTGTCGTTCACGGTAGCCTACACTTTTGCCGGGCTCCGGGCAGGCCGGAGCGGTTGTCGGGAACTTGGCATCACCGATGTCGTCTCAAGGTGAAGACTGGCGGCGAATGCGGTGATACCAGGGCCGGGGTGAAGCCCGTATTCCGGGAATCCATGACCAAGTCCGTTGCGGTCGGCGGTCGCCGGAATGCACTAACGACGCCACCGCGGTCATCCCCTGATAAAGGATGGCGGCGTGGCCGATTGCGTATTCCCTGACAACTCCCGAATCAAGGGGCGGCGCCTGTCATTGCCTTTATACTGCTCGGCATCACGCCACCACCTTGCTATGCCGCAAGGGACTCGGTCAGAGGTCCCCTTGCGGGCGGCAGTATATCGCCGCGCCGACGGCAAAACAAACGCCAACTGGCGTAAAACAGGCTAAGACTTTGTTTTATATAGGCACTTTTACATCAACCACCTTGCCATTCCATGGCAAAATGCCAGCATTACGGGCCGTAACAAGCTGTTTACCCTGCAAAAGACACCTTTTCCCATGGTCCCTTCTTCGTTGACAAAGACAGGCCAAAACTTTAACGTCCCCCGCGCTCTGGAGGACCTTGGGGGACCTTTGAACAGCCGCTGCTCGGCATCGCCGTCCGGACGCTGTCCACAGGTTCCGCTGCTGCTCCCTCTACACACCGAGGAGAAATTCCCATGACCGAGAAGAAAGCCATTCTCAAGGTAGAGGGCCGGGAGGATCTGGAACTGCCGATCCATACGCCGACCCTGGGCCAGGACGTCATTGATGTGTCCTCCCTCACCGCCAATGGCATCTTTACCTTCGACCCGGGCTTTACGTCCACCGCGTCCTGCGAATCCAAGATCACGTACATCGACGGCGAGAAAGGCCAGCTGCTGCACCGCGGCTATTCCATCGAGGAACTGGCTTCCAAGTCCGACTACCTTGAAGTGTGCTATCTGCTGCTCAACGGCGAACTGCCGAGCGCCGAGCAGAAAGCGGAATTCGTCAGCACCGTGAAGAACCACACCATGGTGCACGAGCAGATTCGCAACTTTTTCAACGGCTTCCGCCGTGACGCCCATCCAATGGCGATCATGTGCGGCGTGGTCGGGGCGCTGTCCGCGTTCTATCACGACTCGCTGGACATCAATGACCCCACTCATCGTGATGTCACCGCGTTCCGTCTTATCGCCAAGATGCCGACCATCGCGGCCATGTGCTACAAGTACGGTCTCGGTCAGCCACTGATGTACCCGCGCAACGATCTGGGTTACGCGGAAAACTTCCTGCACATGATGTTCGGCAACCCCTGCGAGGACAGCAAGATCAGCCCGACCCTGGCCCGCGCCATGGATCGCATCTTCATCCTCCACGCCGATCACGAGCAGAACGCGTCCACCTCCACCGTGCGTCTGGCCGGTTCTTCCGGCGCCAACCCGTTCGCGTGTATCGCCGCCGGCATTTCCGCCCTGTGGGGTCCGGCTCACGGCGGTGCCAACGAAGCGGTGCTGAAGATGCTGGAAGAGATCGGCGACGTTTCCCAGATCGACACGTTCATCGCCAAGGCGAAAGACAAGAACGATCCGTTCAAGCTGATGGGCTTTGGCCACCGGGTGTACAAAAACTACGACCCGCGTGCCACGGTGATGCGCGAATCCTGCCACGAAGTACTGGCCGAACTGGGCATCAACGATCCGCAACTCGAACTTGCCATGAAGCTCGAGGAGATCGCCCTCAACGACCCGTACTTCAAAGAGAAGAAGCTGTTCCCGAACGTCGACTTCTACTCCGGGATCATCCTCAAGGCGATTGGCATTCCGACCAGCATGTTCACCGTGATCTTCGCCCTGTCCCGTACCGTGGGCTGGATCGCGCACTGGAACGAAATGATCTCCAATCCCTACAAGATCGGCCGTCCTCGCCAGCTCTACACCGGCGAGACCGAGCGTTCCTTCGTGCCGCTCAACGAGCGCAAGTAGGCACCTCGGGACACCTCGGTGTCAGACGAAAACGCCGGCCTTCGGGCCGGCGTTTTCGTATTGGGCGAAACAGGAATCGGGGCTCGTGAGCCTCTGATGTCCCACCAGTTCACTGACACGTTCATTCGCTGCCAAGGCAGCTTCCCACAGCGACTCTGTAGCCCCCTGCGGGAAGCTGCCTTGGCAGCGAATGCGCGAAATAAGCGTGCTCACAAGCCGCGATACGTCAACGCCTCAACGCTGATACAAAGACACTCTGTCCGCCAGTTTCAGCACATCATCCAGTGCTCCCCGCAGACCGGAATCCTCCTGTCGCAGCAACGCCAGTTCTTTTCCCAACCGGCTCAAGGCGTCCACCGCGGCGCGGCAGGCCGCCAGGCGCTCATCAATATCGGCGTCAATGTCCTCGTCCAGTTCACGAATCCCTTCCAGCAGCACACAGGCGCCTTCCAGTTCGGCCAGCGCCGCGCGCTGCAATTGCTCCACACCGTCATGGTAACGCTGGTAGGTCAGTTCGGTGGGCAGAAAACGCTGGTCCAGCCAGTGCAGCACCTGGCCATGCACTTGCTCCAATTCTCCCAGCAAGCGCTGCAATCGCGGCGCTTCCAACACTTGCAGGCGCCAGCGCAGGGAATGGTAAGGACGGGCGCTCACCGGTTCGGCATCGGAAAGCGCCAGACGTGCCTGCAACTGCTCCAGCAGCGCTTCCCGGCGATGGCTCCAGTCCAGAGCACTGATTGGAAACAAGGCCAACCCGGCCCGTTCCAGCAACCGATAGCGCTGCCACTGCCAGGCCTCTCCCGCCTCCCCCACACCGATTACATCAATGGCCAGGGCGCCACCGGCATGACGCACCAGCAGATCCAGGGACTGGCCGGCGAACACGTAATCCAGTTCGCAACGCGCGCCCCACCCTTCCAGCACCCCGACCAATTCCCGCCGCAAGGCTTCCACCGCTGGCGAGGCGCTGATGGCCATATCCTTTTCTCGCTCCACCGTGGCCACATAGCGGGCCAGCAATCCCCGTGGCCGCTCATCCAGAGCCCCCTCACCGACGAACAGCCACTGGCGGTGACGCACCCGGGTCACCGCCACATTGAACACGTCCGGCCGTTCCAGGTAACGCCAGGCCGCCGCCGAACGGCCCGGATAAACGCCAGTAGCGATCAGCATGAAATCCCGCTCTTCCCCCTGGAAGGCGTAAGGCGTGCCAACGCGAAGATTGTGACGCCCCAGCGTGGCCAGCTCGAAGCGCTCCAGCAGCCGGTTCTCCAATACCGTGGCCAGGGCGCGGGACATCGCCACCACCCCGATCTCGGGGCAGCGGTCGTCCGGCAAATCCCGGCACGCTTCGACCAATCCTTGTAACCGCGTCATCACCCGGTCCACTTCCGCCAGATTCACGGTGTCCTTCAGCGTCACCGGACAGCTCTCCAGCCGCAGCGGCTGATCCGCCTCACGATTATCCAGACGGGTCAGCACCTTGAGCCGGTCTGAATAGAACTCCGCATTGCTGAAGCGGATCAACGCCGGATGGCTGCGGAAGTGTTCATCGAGGAATGCCACCGCCTCCTGGCTGGTCACCGCGTCCAGGGCATAATCCAGCAGCGAGCGCTCCCGGTAATCCAGATCCAGCGGTGCCCCGGTGACTTCGTGCTGGATCGACAGTGCCTGCTGACGATCACGGGCGAGAAAGGAGAAATGACGCAGCTGTTTGGGGTCTCCCACCACCACCGCTCGACGGGCCCTCTGCAGTGCCGGTAGTGCCAATGGCAGATTGCACTGGGTGGCCTCGTCCATCACCACAAGATCAAATACCGTTTCATTGACCGGCAGGCTTCGGCTCAGAGCATGGGCGGACACCACCCATACCGGGAAAGTGCTGGTCAGCAGCGACCAGTCGAGTTTATCGAAGCGGTCCTGCCGCAAGGCTCCGCTACGGGAACGCAGCGCTCGCGACAAGGTACTCAGCTGATTGCGACGCTGACGCAACAGCGTCGCCAGATTGTCGTTGGCTCCCGCTTCGAGCGTACGCCGTGCCAGCTCCTGATGCGCCTCCACCGACGCCTGCAATTGCTGCCACTGCCGCGCCAGCGTCGGTTGCGCCAACAAACGCCGGCTCGCCCACCAACGCCGTACTTGAGTCCATGGCCCACCGGCACGCTCACCGGCCCGTTCCGCCCGGCGCAAATCCCGACGGAATCGCCGCTCCAGATCCCGGTAGGCGCGGGTCGCCAGGTCCATGCGTTTCAGCAGGGCCGGCCGTTCCGGCTCCGGCGCCAACGCCATTTCCCCGGACAGCCAATAGTCCAGCCGCTCCAGCAAGTGCTTGCGATGATCACCGCGACCGGCCCGCAGAATCAGATCCCCGGCCTCACCGAACAACGCGTCCAGTTTGCCGCGCACCACATCGGCGGCATGCTCGTTACTGCATACGATGAGCACCGATTCGCCGCGCATCACCCGGTCCACGGTGAGGCAGGACAACGTATAGGTCTTGCCGGTACCGGGCGGACCATTGATGACGCTGAGCGTTTGCGAGGCGGCGTTTTGCAGGGTGTGTTGCTGGGCGTGAGTGAGACTGGCCGGCAAGGTGTCCGGCTCGGCCGGCCGCACCTGTTCCGGAGCCGGCACCGGCTCTCCCAGCACCTGCCGCAAAGGCGGCGACAAAGGAACCTCCCCCGCCGCCAGTCGCTCAAGCTCGAACAGCACGCTGCGCTGCAAGGGCGAGCGGGCCGACAGCCAGACCACGCCCGCGGGCGTATAGCGTGGGCGGGTACCACTGCGAGGCCGTGGAAAGCCCCGGGCGTTATCGGCGTATTCCCGACTCTCCATCGATGTCAGAACACGCGCCAGAGTGTCCGCGTCCACCTGTTCCGGGTCCAACTCGGCAACCCAGGGCGTTGACTCCGCCAAGGCGTCCAACACGGCACTGTTATAACGAAAGCCGTCCACTTCGATGGCGGCATTGTCACTCTGCCCGTCGCTCACCATCGCTTCGGCGATCAATAAGGGCGCGCGCACGTATCCGCGCCGGGATCCCTCACCGTCCACCGCCACGCTCACCACGAACAGTCCCGCCATGAGACGCCGTTCCTGGCGCTGGGCACTGAGCTCCTGGCGCAGCCGTTGCGCCTCCGGCCCGGCTATCGGCCAGTGACTGGCCTCGAGGGGCCGCTCCCCATCGGCGCGAAAAAAAACATGGCCGCGCTCGGACTGGGCGAACAGGTCGGTAATCAGACGGTCGCCGCCATCCTCCGCCAGACAATCCCGGAAATAAGCAATCAGACCACGCGTCATGGCACGCACACTATCACTGCCTCCCGCCCATCACGGATTGAGGTCGATGGCGAGGGCCGAACGGGAGGCCTCGGCTTGCTCCAACTGGGCCAGCGCTTCATCGCCTTTGCGGGTCAGCGCCGCCATTTTCTGAATCGAATTGGCCATGCCCGGCAGCGCTTCCCGGCGGAACCGGGCGATGTCTTCCAACGACGCATTGATATCGACGAACGCCTGCCGCAGTACCTCCATATCCAATTGCGTGGACGCCGCGCGGGTATGAATCTCCGCGCCCTGCTGGCGCAACCGCTGAGCGGTACCGGCAATCAACGAGTCGGTGGTTTTGTTCACGGCGTCGATCTTGTCCAGCACGATGCGTTGATTGGCCAGCGCCATGGCGAGCGTCACCGCCACCTTCAGGGCATTGACGGTAACCTGGGTGGCGCGATCCACGCCGCGAATCAATTCCCGGTTATTACGCACGATCACTTCGGTGGTGAGCACGCCCTGCTGGTTCACCGCCAGCTGCTGCTGCATGTCCTGAATCCGCTGACGCAATGGAAACAGAAGTTCCTCCTGCACGAATCCGTGACGCGGATCCCGCGGGTCGATGTCACGATCCAGGGCACGGGAGAGGCGCGCATCGATCTGTTCACCCAGGGCGACGGCCCGGCTCAACTGCCGGCCGCTCTCGCGCATGTCATTCTGATCGGCCTGCAGGGTAATGTTGTCCCGGCGCAACTGTTCACGGCCTTGCTCCAGCGACTCGACAATGGCGGCGATCACCGTGGATGCGGATTCGTAGCGGGAAAAATAGCGTTTCAGCGGCGTGCCAACGAAGGGCAGAAAGCCGGCCAGCCGGGAAAACCAGCCCGGTGACAAATCCACCCGTGCCGGGTCCAGAGATTCCACCTGGATCTTCAGGTCGACCAGGGCGTTGGCCACCGGTCCGCCGTCCTCGGCCCGGCTGGCCAGCCGGTGCACCGGCTCCTCCAGCAGCCGGCTTTGACGGGCGGCCTGCTTCTGCACCTCCCGTCCTATATTGTCCACCGCGCCGCGCACCTGATTCTGATCACTCCCCTGCGCCGCCGACAGCAATTGCCCGACGAGCTGATCGGCCCGCTGCGCCAGCGCCTGATTTTCATCGTCCGTCACTATCACGGCCGGATTCAATTCCGCCGCCAGCGCGTCGGGCGCCGCCACCTGCAAACTGCCCTGTTCCGGATTAACGTTGCTCATATCGCTGTCCTTATCCACTATTATCCGGTGCCGGCACCCTGTTCCATTGTCGTGTCCGGCTTTCCCTTTCGCAGGCTTTCACGATACCCGAGGGAAGACCGTCGCCACCACCCATTGGCATGATAGCCTATCATGTTCGTCGGGACCGACCGCGCCCCGTACTCGAGGCTCCGAGATTGAGGAAGGAAAATGAAAAAAACGCTGCTGACCCTGGTTCTTCTGATCCTGGCCGGCTATCTGCTGTTCTGGCCGGTGCCGGTGGAGCCGGTGGCCTGGGACGCCCCCGAAGCGCCCCCTCTGGAAGGCCCGTACGCGGTGAATGACCACCTCAGCCGGGCACACCGCCTGGCGGAAGGCGAAGGCCATGGCCCGGAAGATGTGGCGGTGGATAAAGAGGGCCGTCTCTATGTGGGTTATGAGGACGGGCGCATTGTCCGTTTCCGAGGCGATGGTAGCGATGCCGACCTGATCGCCAACACCGGCGGCCGGCCACTGGGACTGGATTTCGCACCGGACGGCACCCTGGTGGTGGCCGACGGCCACAAGGGGCTACTGCGTATCAACGCGCAATCCGGGGCGGTCACCGTGCTCGCCAACGAAGCAAATGGCGCACCCTTCAGGTTTACCGATGATGTGGACGTGGCCAGTGACGGTGTCATCTATTTCAGCGACGCCTCCAGCAAATTCGGCCCGGCGATGAAAGCACGGGACGACATCATCGAGCACGGCGGCCATGGCCGGCTGCTCAAATACGATCCGAGCGATGACACCACCACGGTGTTGCTGGATGGCCTGCAATTCGCCAATGGCGTGGCGCTGGCCCCGGACGAATCCTATGTACTGGTGGTGGAAACCGGCAGCTACCGGGTGCAGCGTTATTGGCTCGGCGGTGCTCGCGCCGGCGAACACGAGATCTTCATCGACAATCTGCCGGGTATTCCCGACGGCATCTCCGGTAACGGCAAGGATACTTTCTGGGTGGCCCTGTTCGCGCCGCGCAATGCCGCTCTGGACGCCATGGCCGACAAGCCGCTGCTGCGCAAAGTAGTATTCCGGCTACCGGAGTTCATGCAGCCGCAGCCGGCCCGCCACGCCTTCGTGCTGGGTCTGGATACCGACGGCAACGTTACCCATAACCTGCAGCACCTCGGTGACAATGCCTTTTCTCCCATCACCAGCGTGGAGCAGGACGGACAGCGCTTGCTGCTGGGCAGCCTCACCGCCGACAGCTTCGCCATCTACAACCTGGAGGAGTCCCAATGATTTCCCGAGTCGCATTTATCGGCCTTGGCGTTATGGGCTACCCCATGGCCGGTCACCTGGCCCGTGCCGGCCTGGACGTGGCGGTCTACAACCGTACCGGGGCCAAAGCCGAAGCCTGGGTGAAGGCATACGGCGGCCGCCATGCCGCTACGCCGGCACTGGCCGCCGAAGGGGCCGAGGCGGTGTTCCTTTGTGTTGGCAATGACCAGGATCTGCATCAGGTTACTCTTGGCGAAGACGGCGCGGTGAGCGCTCTGAGCACTGGCGCGGTGCTGGTGGATCACACCACCGCCAGCGCCACCATGGCGCGGACTCTGGACCAGGCCTGCCGCGAGCAGGGAGCGCATTTCATCGACGCGCCGGTTTCCGGCGGCCAGCAAGGCGCCGAGAACGGTCAGCTTTCGGTGATGTGTGGCGGCGAGGAAGCGGCGTTTGAGCGTGTCGCTCCGGTGCTGGATCACTATGGCAAGAGCGTGGTGCTGATGGGACCGGCGGGCAGCGGGCAGTTGACCAAAATGGCCAACCAGATTTGCGTGGGCGCGGCGATCCAGGGCGTGGCCGAAGCCATTGCTTTTGCCCGGGATGCCGGGCTGGACGCGGAAAAAGCCATGCAGGTGATCGGCGCCGGTGCCGGCAGTTCCTGGCAATTGCTGAACCGCCACCAGACCATGATCGCCGATGAGTACGACCATGGTTTCGCCGTGGACTGGATGCGCAAGGATCTGATGATCTGTCTGGCCGAGGCCAACCGCACCGGCACGCCCTTGCCGGTGACCGCGCAGATCAACGAATTCTATAAGGACATTCAGGCCATGGGCGGCGGCCGCTGGGACACATCCAGTCTGCTGAGGCGGTTACGGCGACGGGATTGAGGTCACGATCGCGGCTTGCGACACACTAACACACCAAACCCAAAGCCTGTTTACAGGCTGTGGAGATGGAGTTCCCACCGTATTCGCTGCCAAGGGAGCTTCCCACAGCGGCTCCGTGGTTTTCGTTGTGGGAAGCTGGCTTGCCAGCGAATCGGCGTGCCAGTATCAGTGTGTTGCGTGTCCGCGGCCGGCCCCACACCTGAAGGACAGTAGTGGGCTTGTGAACCGTGATCTTCCTATTTCGCCACGGCGCCCTTTTCCGGCACCAGCGCCTTGGCGTTGTCGCTGGCCACCCGTCGCGCCACGTCTGCCGGCAGGGCGTCCAATAGTGGCCGGTAGCTGTTGAGGATCTTCTCCATGCTGTCGAAATGCCCGACCAGGTCGGTGCCCAGGGTGAACCGGTCGGGGTGGTCATTGATCAGCGTCAGCCACTCCTTGCGCGGTTTGTCGTCGTCCAGCAGATAGTGCTCCCGCACACTCCAGGACAGATCCACATGGAGGTTGTCATAGCGCTCCAGCAGCGCGCGGACAATGGCCGGCAGCGTTTCCAGCGGCGCCTGCCGCGCTTCCACCCCACCACTGGTGCCGGCGTGGGCAAGAATAAAGCGGGTCTTCGGGTTTTCCTTGAGCGCGTCTTCCAGCTCCTCAAGATAGATCGGCGTTTTCTCCCGTAGCGAAGTCAGATTACTGTGCAGCAGCACCGGCAAACCGTGGCGGGCAGCGACCCGGTATACCTTCATCAGCGCCGGGTGATTGGCCCGCGGCGTCTCCCCTTCGGTCAGAGCGGTGAGGTCATCGTGACGAGTGATCAGCTCACCGATCCCGCGCCACAGGCCCGGATAGCGCTCGATCAGCGCCTCCACGTGTCGGGCGGCATTGAGGTCGGTGGGATTGATACCGCTGATAAAGGGCACCAGCTTCCGCCGGCGCTCTTGCGGCAACGCCGCGATAGCCTGGGCCAGCAGGTCGTCGGTGGCGCTGTAGTAGTACAGTGGCGCTTCGTCACCAAGGAAGTAGCGGGGCCGGCGCGGCGCGCCCTGCTCCCATTTCTTCACCACCGGCAGACCAAAGACCCAGGCCTGCTCCACACTGGCTTTGTCCATGGCCTCGAACATGGCGTCCATGCCTTCGCTTTCCTGCATGAAATCCACGTAATGCAGGTGCGCATCCACATAGGGCCCCTCGTAATGAGTGTCCCGTGCCCACAACGGTGAGCTCGCCAGCAACGCCAATACGGCCAGAAATCGCATTATTTGCTTTCCTCCATGATGTCCTGCCTCCCTTGACCGGCGGGTAAACCGGGAGTTCTGTGGATTATACAGAGTCTTACTCTTTGGTCTATATATAGACAAGTAGATAATTTGTGCCTCATAATGGACAAAACGTCAGGAGGTGCCCCATGCAACCGGCCCACGACACCCGGAATCTGCCCGCCCTGGACGACCAGGCCCGCCATACCGCCCTGCGAGCGGTGCTCAAACTGCTCGATTTGTGGCAATGCACGGAGAAGGAGAAGACCGCGCTGCTCGGCGTCGGCCGCTCCACCCTGCACAAGTACCAGAGTCGCCCGGAAAGCGCCCGCGTTTCCAATGATTTGCTCGAGCGCCTGAGCTATCTGCTCAACATTCATCAGGTGTTGCGCACCCTGTTCGGCAACCGGGAAAACGTCTATGGCTTCGTGCGCATGCCCAACCATAATGCCTACTTCAACGGCACCAGCCCCATGGAAGCGATGAGCACCGGGCGGGTCGCCAGCCTCTACGAGGTATTCCGTCATCTGGACAGCCTGCGCGGGGGCCAGTGGTGAACCAGGCGGACTATCGTGAACTGCCTCTGCGCGCCTTTGATCACCAGGAGGCGTATCGTCTGGTCAACGGCAAATATCCGCCCATCGATCTGTTTGACGATGTCGCCGAGGAAAGCGATTTCAGCGCCCTGTTCGCGGTGCAGGCCTTGACCAATCCCCGGCTGCAAACCCAGATCGGAGAGCTGAACCGGGTACCACCGGAGCGCCGCCCCTGGGGTATCCCCGGCTGCAGCTACGCTTTGGCGCCTTTTGTCCACGTCAACCCCGCCGGCTCGCGCTTCTCCGACGGCGGTTTCGGTGTGCTCTACTGTGCCGAGCGCATGGCCACCGCCATCGCCGAGACCCGCTACCATCAGCAACATTACTTCCAACAGGTGGTCGGGTTGAAGTACGACCGGGTTGTCATGCGTGGCCTGCGAGTGCGTTTTTCCGCCGGGTTGCGCGACATTCACAACCCTCTTCGCGACGACGACCATTGGTATCACCCGGAGGATTACAGCGGTGCCCGCCGCCTTGGCCAGCGCCTGTTCGAAGCAGACGAACATGGCCTGGCCTACAGTTCGGTACGCGATCCCGGAGCCCTGTGTTTCGCCCTGCTCTCCCCTCACCTGGTGGAGTCGGTGATCCCCAGCACACACTATGAATACATCTGGGATGGCGAGCGTATCGCCCACGTGCTCACCATCCGACGCGTCACCGGATGATCGGCATGGACACTCTGGGAACCGTGATCATCGGTGGCGGCGTGGTGGGCCTGGCCATTGCCAGGGAACTGGCCCTGGCCGGCCGGGCGCCGGTATTGCTGGAGGCGGAAACGCACTTCGGCGAGCACCTGTCCTCACGCAACAGCGAGGTCATCCATGCCGGCCTTTATTACCCACCAGGATCCCTCAAAGCGATGTCCTGCCTGCGTGGCAATGCCCTGCTCCATGAGTATTGCCGGCGCCGCCGGATAGCCCACCGCCGTTGCGGCAAATGGGTGGTGGCAAAAGGCGAGGAGCAGACCCGGCAACTGCGGGCTTTGCACGACAACGCCATCGCCGCTGGCGCCGGAGGGCTGCATTGGTTGGGGCGCGCCGCACTGGAACGCGAGGAACCCTGGCTGGCGGCGGATCTGGCATTGTCCAGCGAGCGCACCGGCATCGTCGACAGTCATGGCCTGATGATGGCGCTGGCCACCGATGCCGAGGACGCCGGTGCGCTACTGTGTTTGCGTCACAGAGTGACCGCCTCGAGCGGAGACCGGCACGGCTTCGAGTTACAGGTGGCCGGCCCGGAGGGCGACTTTGAGTTACGTTGTGAGCAACTGGTGATCGCCGCCGGACTGGGCAGCGTACCACTGCTGCAACGTCTGCATGGGCTGCCCGCGGCTCTGGCTCCGCGACAGGGGCTGGCTCGCGGCAATTATTTCCGCCTGCGTGGCGCCAGCCCCACCCGACGGCTGATCTACCCGCTGCCGGAACGGCACGGCCTTGGCGTGCATCTGACCGTGGACCTCAGCGGGCAGGCGCGCTTCGGGCCGGACGTGGAATGGATCGACGACGTGGACTACCGCGTCAATCGCCAACGCGAGTCCGCTTTCGAAAACGCGGTGCGCGCCTATTGGCCGGGCCTGCCGCCCGCCTCGCTGCTGCCGGACTACACCGGCATTCGCCCCAAACTGCGCCTGGGGGACGAACCTTATACGGATTTCTGTCTGTTCGACGCGCAGGATCACGGCCTGCCGGGCCTGATCGCCTTGCTGGGCATCGAGTCACCCGGACTTACCGCCGCCCTGGCGTTGGCGGAGCGGATTCGGCGATATTGAAAACTGGCGCTCCGTCCAGGGCGGTTCCTCAATTGCGGACTTGCCTGCTTGCACGCCGACTCGCTGCTAAAGCAGCTTCCCACAGCGGCTTCGTAGCCGGTAAGCGGCCGCCGCTTACCATTCCATGTCCGGCATCGCCTGAAAGGCGCCGCGCAAAGCCTGGGACCAGGCCTCTCCCAACGCCCGGAAGCCTTCGTGATGCTCATCCACATCAAAGTGAAGATGATCATCAAAACTGTCGCGGGGGTACTTGAGGATATCCAGGGGCAAGCCCACGGACAGATTGGAGCGGATCGTGGAATCAAGACTCAGCAAGGCGCATTTGATGCCATCGTCCAGGGAGGTGCGGTATTCCACCACCCGATCAATGATCGGCTTGCCGTACTTGGTCTCGCCAATCTGAAAGTACGGCGTATCCGCGGTGCATTCGATGAAATTGCCTTCCGGGTAGACCAGGAACAGCCGCGGAGGCTCACCGCGAATCTGACCGCCAACGATAAAGCTGCTGCCGAAATCCACTGAACTCTGAGTCTGGCCGGCATCGCGCTGACGCACTTCACGGCTGGTGGCACCGACGATGGTCGCCACGTCGTACAGTGAACCTACACCGTTGAGATTGGGCCGGTCGCTGTCCAGGCGCATGCGCAGCAAGCTGACCACGCTCTGGGTGGTGGCCAGATTGCCGGCGCTGAGCAGCACCACCAGACGCTCCCCGGTCACCTGAAAGGTGTGCAGCTTGCGAAAAGTGGCGATCTGATCGACGCCGGCATTGGTCCGCGAGTCCGCGGCGAACACCAGCCCTTGCTCCAGGCGCATGGCGACGCAGTAAGTCATCGGTTTCTCCGGACGGTCACTGATCCCCGGCGCTGGTCTGCCGCACCCGGGCCGCCGCGCGCAGGGATTCCACGCCACCGCCGTAACGGACGCCGCGCACCGGGCAAGCATCCAGATAATCGAACCCCACCGCCAATTTCAGATGGCGCCTTGGGCGGCGGGTCTGGTTGGTCACGTCGAACGTGTGCCAGCCATCGCCCGACCAGACTTCGGCCCAGGCATGACTGGCGACGTGCTCGGAATCATCGCTGTAAAGATAGCCGCTGACGTAGCGGGCGGGAATCCCCAAGGCCCGACAGCAGGACAAAAACACATGGGTATGATCCTGACACACTCCCTTGCCCAACCGGTACGCTTCGGCGGCGGTGCTGGACACATCGGTGACACCAGGCGTGAATGGCATTTTCGACAAGATAGTGCCACTCAAATGCTCCAGATTGGCCAGAGTGTCGGCGCCGCTCTGGTGGTCCCGGGCCAGTTCATGAAGCAACGAATCAGGGCGGGTAAACGGCGAATAGCGGCAGTAAACCAGGGGGGAAATCCGAGTGTCATCGTCTTCCCTGTCCTCACCGTCGATTTCCACCTCACCCACCGCGGTGAGACGAATGCATTCGTGGGGCCGGTCCAGGGTCAGCACGTGCAGGATATTCCCGAAGCCGTCGGAGGCTTCACTGGCGGGCTCCGGCATATCCAGGTGCCAGCGCAAAACACGCTGACGGGGCGACGGGCGTGGCGTCAGCCGCAGATATTGCGTGCTGTGCAGCACCCGTTCGGAGTAACGATACTCGGTGCTGTGACGAATCGACAGTTTCATACGACCTCCAGGTATTCCTCACGGATGGTGTCCGCCAGCTCGTTGACGCGACGCAGAAAATCGGTCAGATAATCATGCAAACCGATCTCCAGAATATGCTCCAGATCGCCATACTGCAGACGGGCAAACTGCACCGCCGCCAGCCGCTTGGCGGTCTGGCCGGCCTCGCCTTCGATCGCCGGCAGCATTTCGCACAACATCTTCATACAGGAACGCAATGAGCGCGGCACCTCGGCACCGAGGATCAGCAGCTCCGCCACCCGGTCGGCATTGATCGCCTCACTGTAAAGCTCACGGTAGGATTCATAGGCTCCCACCGAAGTAAGCAGCGCGTGCCAACGATAAAAGTCCAGTGTCTCGCCGCCGTCGGCGGCACCGATCTGATATTTCACATCAAGAATGCGAGCGGTGTTGTCCGCCCGCTCGATAAAGGTGCCGATACGCAGAAAACGGAAGGCGTCGTTACGCATGATGGTGCCGTAGGTGGCGCCCCGAAACAGGTGGGAGCGGTTCTTGACCCACTCAAAAAAGGCGCTGACACCGAATTGGTCAAGACCGCCCCGGCGCAGCTCCCTCAGTTCCAACCAGGTACTGTTAATGCTTTCCCACATCTCACCGGTGATCTTGCCGCGCACCGCATGACCATTCTCCCGCGCCAGACGCAGGCAGTTGAAGATACTGCCGGGATTGTCTTCATCCAGCGTGAAGAAGTGCAGCACGTCACGCACCCGCACCTGATCATGACGGCTCATGAACAATTCATTGGTGCCGGTGATCATCAACGGGGCCATCATTTCGTCACGGGGGTTGGTGACGAAGGACATCATCGACAGATTCCAGGCCACGTCGAGCATGCGCGCGGTATTCTCGGCCCGCTCGATGAAACGGGACAGCCAATAGAGATCCGAAGCAGTGCGGCTCAGCATGACGGCGCCTCCACCACCCAGGTGTCCTTGGTACCGCCCCCTTGGGACGAGTTCACCACCAACGAACCAGCGTTCATCGCCACCCGCGTGAGGCCGCCAGGCACCATGCGGGTGTCACGACCATCACTGAGCACGAACGGGCGCAGATCGATATGTCTGGGGGCGATGCCCTGCTCGACGAAGATCGGACAGGTGGACAGCGACAGAGTCGGCTGAGCGATGTAATTGTCGGGTCGCGCCCGCAGACGCTGACGAAAACTCTCAATTTCCTCGCGGCTGGCCGCCGGCCCCACCAGCATGCCGTAACCACCGGCACCATGAACCTCCTTCACCACCAGTTCCGGCAGGTGCTCCAATACGTACTCCAGATCCTCCGGACGGCGGCATAAGCGGGTCGGAACGTTCTCCAGAATCGGCTCCTCACCCAGGTAAAACCGGATCATTTCCGGTACGTAAGGATAGATCGACTTGTCATCACCAACGCCTGAGCCAATGGCGTTGGCCAGCACCACATTGCCCTGCCGGTATACCGACAGCAGACCAGGCACACCCAGCATGGACTCCGGATTGAAGGCCAGCGGATCGAGAAAATCGTCATCGATGCGGCGATAGATCACGTCCACCCGTTGGGGGCCGGCGGTGGTGCGCATGTAGACGAAGGCATCCTTGACGAACAGGTCCGCCCCCTCCACCAATTCGATTCCCATCTGCTGGGCCAGGAAGGCGTGCTCGAAGTAGGCGCTATTGAAACGCCCCGGGGTCAGCAGCACCACCGTGGGATAGGCCACCGCGCTGCTGTGCTGCAGAGTATCCAGCAACAGCGATGGGTAGTGCTCCACCGGCGCCACCGACTGTCCGGCGAACAGCTCCGGAAACAAGCGCATCATCACACGCCGGTTTTCGATCATATAGCTGACCCCGGACGGGGTACGCAAATTGTCTTCCAGGACGTACCAGGTGCCCTTACCGTCACGTATCAGATCCACGCCGCTGACGTGGCTGTACACCTGGTTGGGCAGATCCACATCCTGCATGCAGGGCTGGTAATGGGCGTTGCCGTAGATCTGGTCGGCGGGAATGCGGCCGGCACGGATGATGTCCTGGCCGTGGTAAATATCATCGAGAAACCGGTTCAGCGCCCTCACCCTCTGGGCGGTGCCCTGCTCCAAATGACGCCATTCCTGCTCGGGAATAATGCGGGGAACCACATCGAAGGGAATCAGCCGCTCCGCGCCGCTCTCCTCCCCGTAAACGTTGAAGGTGATACCGACCCGGTGAAACAGCAGCTCGGCTTCCTGGCGCTTGCGCAGCAGCAGCGAGTTGGACTGCCCCAGCAACCAGCCGTGATAACTGGAATAATGGGGGCGGACCGCCCCTTCCCTGGCGAACATCTCATCAAAGCCGGACATCACCGGCGGTGCAATCGACAGCATGGCGCTTTATTCCCTGTGGCCCTTTCCCCAACGACGGGGATGGCAACGAGCTCAGCAAGGGATATGCCAATTCAGGGGCAAGGATTCCGGGGCTTGCGCCCCGGTATGGCGCAGGACGGCGGTCGATGCTGAAGCAAGCCGCCCTAAAAGCACCAAATCAGGGCATGACAGCAGCACCGGAGACGGACTATTCGCGAGTGAACTCGCATCCCACGGCAGCGTCGTTGTCCCGTCTGTGGGAAGCGAGCTCACTCGCGAATGGACTGTTCATAACGCAGAAAGCCCGGCGCGGGGCCGGGCTTTCCAGGACATCGTCGAATGCCGGTTTTAGAGCTTGCTGTCCAGCTCCGGTACCGCTTCGAACAGATCCGCCACCAGACCGTAGTCCGCCACCTGGAAGATGGGGGCTTCTTCGTCTTTGTTGATGGCCACGATCACTTTGGAGTCCTTCATACCCGCCAAGTGCTGGATGGCACCGGAGATACCGACGGCGATGTACAGGTTCGGGGCGACGATCTTACCGGTCTGACCCACCTGCATGTCGTTCGGTACGAAGCCGGCGTCAACGGCGGCGCGGGACGCACCCACGGCGGCGCCGAGTTTGTCGGCCACTTTGTAGAGGATTTCAAAGTTGTCGCCGTTGCCCATGCCACGGCCACCGGAGATCACGATGTCGGCGCTGGTCAGTTCCGGACGGTCGGACTTGGCCAGTTCCTCGCCCACGAAGGAGGAGATACCCGCGTCCTTGACCACGTCAACGTTCTCAACGCTGGCGGAACCGCCTTCCTCGGCAACGCCGTCGAAGGAGGTGCCACGCACGGTGAGCACTTTCTTGGCGTCGGCGCATTTCACGGTGGCGATGGCGTTACCGGCGTAGATCGGACGCTTGAAGGTGTCGCCGTCAACCACGTCGGAAATTTCGGAGATCTGCGGCGCATCCAGCAGCGCGGCCACGCGCGGCGCGAAGTTCTTGCCGGTGGTGGTGGCGGCGGCCAGGATATGGCTGTAATCACCGGCCAGTTCAACCACCAGGTCGGCGATGTTTTCGGCCAGTTGGTGCTCGTAGGCGTCGTTGTCGGCGCACAGCACTTTGCTCACGCCATCCACCTTGGCGGCGGCTTCAGCCACGGCGCCACAACCTTTACCGGCAACCAGGACGGTGATGTCGCCACCGATCTCCTTGGCGGCGGCAACCACGCTCAGGGTAACCTTGTTGAGCGTCGCGTTATCGTGTTCGGCGTAGACTAAAACACTCATCAGATCACCTTCGCTTCGTTTTTCAGTTTATCCACCAGCTCATCAACGGAGCCCACCTTGACACCGGCACTGCGTTCCGGCGGCATTTCCACTTTCTCGGTGGTGACGCGCGGAGCCAGGTCAACGCCCAGATCGGCCGGGGCTTTCACGTCCAGCGGCTTTTTCTTGGCTTTCATGATGTTCGGCAGGGAAGCGTAGCGCGGCTCGTTGAGACGCAGGTCGGTGGTCACCACCGCCGGCAGGCTCAGCTCAACGGTTTGCAGACCGCCGTCGATTTCACGGGTCACTTTCACTTTGCCGTCGGCCACGTTCACTTCGGAAGCGAAGGTGCCTTGCGGCATGCCGGTCAGAGCCGCCAGCATCTGGCCGGTCTGGTTGTTGTCACCGTCGATGGCCTGTTTGCCGAGGATCACCAACTCCGGCTTTTCTTCATCAACGATGGCTTTGAGGGCTTTGGCGATACCCAGAGGCTGAGCTTCCTCGTCGGTTTCCACCAGAATGGAACGGTCCGCGCCCAGCGCCATGGCGGTACGCAGTTGTTCCTGGGCGGCCTTGGGACCGATGGAGACGGCAACGATCTCGGTAACCACGCCTTTTTCCTTCAGCCGTACCGCTTCTTCCACAGCGATTTCACAGAAGGGGTTCATGGCCATTTTCACATTGGCGAGATCAACACCTGAGTTGTCTGCCTTCACGCGAACCTTAACGTTGTAGTCAACGACTCGCTTGATGGGTACAAGAACCTTCATAGGATCCTCGGAATGTTCCACTGATGACTTGTAGAAGGAGGCGAGACGACGCCGTTACCGGGTCCACCCCCGCGAGAGAGCGGCTATCTTGAACTCTGCCCGGAACGAGGTCAATAGGCCGGAAAATCGTAACCAGATGATTTTGTTGCAAATAGGCATCAATTTTCGTCCATTTTTCATGACCTTGCGGTCATCCCGACAAGAATGACAGGATTGCCCGGTCTCCCCCATCCTTGCCCATTTCGACTGATCCGACCATAATCCAAACGCTCGTTTGAATTATCGTGGAAAACCATTCCGAAAGTGGTGGAATATAGCTGATGCTTATATACTCCGCGCACCCCAAGGCCTGCCCCCGCCCGGTTTATACGATGGCGGATGCAGGCGCCCGAACCTCTGAACAGCGCTCTATGTCTTGCCGGCCCATAAGGCCCGCAGCGACTGGCCGGCCATACCAGGGCCCGGAACAATGTGCGCCGAGCCGAGCACCGAATCACGTGGTGTATCGCTCGGGGGTTCCCGACCGGCCCCAGCAGAAGGGCTGTAACGCAACCGATAGTTAGGAGACAGGCTGTGGAACGCGAATCTATGGAAGTCGACGTTGTCATCGTCGGCGCCGGTCCGTCCGGTCTCGCAACCGCCTGCCGTCTGGGTCAGATCGCCCAGGAAAGCGGTCAGGAACTCAGTGTGGTCGTAGTGGAAAAAGGTTCCGAAGTCGGCGCACATATTCTTTCTGGCGCGGTTCTGGAACCTCGCGCCCTGAACGAACTGTTCCCCAATTGGAAGGAACTGGGCGCGCCACTGAATACTCCCGTCACCGATGATGAGATCTTCTACCTCACCGGTGCCGAGAAAGGCTCCAAAGTGCCCAATCTGTTCGTGCCGAAGACCATGCACAACGAGGGCAACTACGTGGTTTCCCTGGGCAATGTCTGCCGCTGGCTGGCCGAGCAGGCCGAAGGCCTGGGCATCGAAATCTTCCCGGGCTTCGCCGCCACCGAAATCCTTTATAACGAAGACGGCTCGGTAAAAGGCATCGCCACCGGCGATTTCGGCATCGACCACAACGGCGAGAAGAAAGACAGCTACATGCCGGGCATGGAGCTGCACGCCAAGTACACCGTTTTCTCCGAAGGCTGCCGCGGCCATCTCGGCAAGCAGTTGATGGAAAAATTCAACCTGCGCGAAGGCACCGATCCCCAGCACTACGGCATCGGCATCAAGGAGCTGTGGGAAATCGATCCGTCCAAGCACCGCCAGGGCCTGGTGGTGCACACCGCCGGTTGGCCGCTGACTGAGTCCGGCTCCCCGGGCGGTGGTTTCCTCTATCACCTGGAGGACAATCAGGTCACCCTGGGTCTGATTACCGACCTGGCCTATTCCAACCCGCACGTTTCTCCGTTCGATGAGATGCAGCGTTGGAAAACCCATCCGGAAATCAAAAAGTTCCTGGAAGGCGGCAAGCGTCTCAGCTATGGCGCCCGCGCCATCGCCAAGGGCGGTCTGCAATCCCTGCCTAAGATGACCTTCCCCGGTGGTCTGCTGGTGGGCTGTGACGCCGGCACCCTGAACTTCGCCAAGATCAAGGGCAGCCACACCGCCATGAAATCCGGCATGATCGCCGCCGAGCTGATGGCCGAAGCGATCAAGAACGGCCAGAGCCATGATGAGCTGGTGGCCTACAAGGATGCGTTCGAGAAAAGCTGGATTCACGAGGAGCTGTATCAGCAGCGCAACTTCGGCCCGGCTCAGCACAAGTTCGGCAACTTTATCGGTTCCGCCTTCGCCTTCGTGGACATCAACCTGTTCAACGGCAAGCTACCGATCACCATGCGCGATACCACGCCGGATCACGACACCCTGAAGCCAGCGGATCAGTGCAAGAAGATCGACTACCCGAAACCGGACGGCAAGATCACCTTCAATAAGCTGGACTCGGTGTTCCTCTCCAACACCAACCATGAAGAGGATCAGCCCTGCCATCTGCAGTTGAAGGATCCAAGCATTCCGATCGAGTACAACCTGCCCAAGTACAACGAACCGGCGCAACGCTATTGCCCGGCCGGTGTGTACGAAGTGGTGGAGGATGAGAACTCGGGCGAGAAGCGCTTCCAGATCAACGCGCAGAACTGTGTGCACTGCAAGACCTGCGACATCAAGGATCCGACCCAGAACATCAACTGGGTGGCTCCGGAAGGCACCGGCGGCCCCAACTACCCGAACATGTAGTCGGCCGCTCCGGTCCCAGGAAAAAGGCGCCTCAGGGCGCCTTTTTTTATCGGCGAGCCATACGCCGGCGGCGCCAGAGCCTTTCCAGACTGGCGATCAGCCGCAGCGGCGGCATGACCGGCATGGCCAGCCGGGGTTCCGGCACTGTTTCCGGGTCTTTCCACCCACCGGGTGGGCGCTCAAGGGGGTCGTGGATACCCATGACGGTTTCCTTCCTGAATGTAAGTTTTTCCCACCCTGCCGCCGCCTCCTTATTCAATCAAACGAATTAATCTATACTTACCTTTCAATTTTTTTGAAATCACCCGACACCGCCGGAGGCCGCCATGGATCTTCCCCTGCTCGATATCGATGTGATCCGGAGTTTCGTCGCCATTGCCGAAAGCGGCGGCTTCAGCCGCGCGGCGGCGACCGTGCATCGCACGCCTTCCGCCCTGAGCATGCAAATTAAACGGCTGGAAGAGATGCTCGATCAGCCCTTGTTCATCCGCGAGGCGCGGCAAGTGAGGCTCACACCCCAGGGCGAGGCGTTGCTCGGTTACGCCCGTCGCCTGCTGAAACTCAATGAAGAAACCGTCGGCCACTTTCTCCAACCGGCGCTGAGCGGCCGGGTGCGGCTGGGTTCACCGGACGATGTCGGCACCCGCATTCTGCCCCGGGTGCTGGCGCGTTTCGCCCGCACACACCCGGCGGTGCAGGTGGATGTGCTGGCCGGGCGCAGTGTGGATCTGGTGCAACGGCTCAATGACGGTGATCTGGACATGACACTGGTGACCGTGGGGAACGATGGCCTGGAGCCGACGCTGGGGGAAGTGGTGCACAGCGAGCCACTGGTATGGGCCGGTCGCGATGGAGGCCTGGCGGTACAACGACGTCCTCTGCCACTGTCCTTGGCCAATCAGGGCTGCGCCTGGCGCCGGGTCGCATTGGCGGCGCTGGATCACGCCGGTATTGATTACCGGATCGCCTACAGCAGTGAACATTGCGCCGGCCAGGAGGCCGCCATGCTGGCGGATCTGGCCGTGGCGCCGTTTCCACAAAGCCTGGTGAAGCCGCCGTTGCGGCGGCTGGACGAGGATGGGGCCCTGCCGGAGCTGGGCCATTACCAGATCGCACTGGTCCGCGGCGCCGCCGGCCCCGCCCATGACGCCCTGGCGGGAGAGGTGAAAGCGGCGTTCCGGGATTATCGTTAAAGGGCATGCACGCTTACACGCAACACGCTGGCACGCCAAACCCGTGGCCCGTTGGCACGGCTTTACAGCCATGGATTCGGACAATATTCACCGGTTTGCCTGCGAATCAGCGTGCAGGCGTGTTGCGTGCCAGCGGGCTAGTCCAGCGCTCTGAGTCCTTTCCAGGTCAGATCGTACAGATCCCCCCTCCGGTCGCGCAGGTTGGTCACCGAGCCTTCACTGTGCAGCAGCTTGAGCTTTTCCAGATCCACGTCGGCGAACAGCAGCATTTCCGTGTTCGGCACGGACTCACTGATGATGCCGTCGTGGGGAAAGTAGAAATCGCTGGGGGAAAACACCGCGGACTGGGCGTACTGAATGTCCACGTTGTCCACCCGCGGCAGGTTGCCGATGCTGCCGGAAATGGCCACGTAGCATTCGTTCTCGATGGCCCGCGCCTGGGCGCAATGACGCACCCGCAGATAACCGTTCTTGGTGTCGGTCCAGAACGGCACGAACAGAATCTCCATGCCCTGCTCCGCCAGCAGCCGCCCCAGCTCCGGGAACTCCACGTCATAGCAGATCAGAATGCCGATACGGCCGGCGTCGGTGTCGAAGATGCGCAGTTCATTGCCGCCCTGGATCGCCCAGTCCTTGCGTTCGTGGGGGGTAATGTGGATCTTGCGCTGCTCTTCCACGGAGCCGTCCCGGCGCATCAGATAGGCTACGTTGTACATGCGGCCATTCTCTTCCACCGGCATCGAGCCACCGATGATATTGATGTTGTAGC
Source organism: Alcanivorax sp. 24 (assembly GCF_004360225.1). Taxonomy (GTDB): domain Bacteria; phylum Pseudomonadota; class Gammaproteobacteria; order Pseudomonadales; family Alcanivoracaceae; genus Alloalcanivorax; species Alloalcanivorax xiamenensis. The sequence continues at coordinate 67,649 of NZ_SNUA01000015.1, read as the reverse complement.
TAACCGCCATGTCCGCCATGGCATCGCGGACCTCATCGGTAAAGCTGGCCAGATAGCGCACCGCCTCCACCGAGTTGAGTTCCGGTTTCAGCCCCATCAACGGCGCGCTGAAAAATTCCGGCAGGACGGCGAAATCGGCTCGATAGTCGGACAGTGAGTCGACGAAGAACTCCACCTGCCCCAACAGATCCTCCACCGACCGGGCGGCACGCATACGGCGCTGCACCACGCCGATGCGCACGGTGGCGCGGCGTGGCCACTCACCGTCTTCCTCCGGCTGATAAAGAATGTTGTCCCACTCCAGCAGAGTGGCGTAGCCACGGGAGCTTTCATCCTCGGGCAAGTATTTGGTCAACAGCCGTTTGACATCAAAGCCGTTGGACAGCTGAAAAGTCAGAATCGGGTCGTAGATAGACCGGCTTTCCACCTGGGCGATGTACTCGGTTACCGACATCTTGTCGGCGTGATTCTTGTAGCCAGGCAAGCGCCCTCCGGCGAGAATCGCTCTCAGATTCTCGTCGCGGCACAGTTCCTTGCGTGCTTCGTAGAGACGACGGCCGAGCCGATAGCCACGGTATTCCGGATCGACAAACACGTCCAGGCCGTACAGCGCGTCACCTTTGCGGCTGTGGGAGCGGATCTTGTCGTCGGTAATCAGATCCTCATAGCGGTGCGGATTGGAGAAACGATCGTAGTCCACCTTGATGGTCAGTGCCGCCGCCACCAGCTCGTCGTTGTCGTCGATCACCAGTTGCCCTTCCGGGAAGATGCGGATCAGAGCCTTGATGGTGTCTTCCGGCCAGGCACCACCGATATCGTGATAAACCTGGTCCATCAGCCGGGCCAGCGCCGGGTAGTCTTCCGCGGTCAACTGCCGCAGCCGCAAACGGGTGCTTTCTTCCGCCATGACGATCTCCGCTCAATTGAGAGGGGGAAAAGGAATCAGCCAGCAACGATGCTGGTCACGCAGGGCATTCTGGCCGTCAGGGTACAGCGCCACGCCGTCCGGACGAATGAACAACACCGCGCCGGAATGAAGGGCCACATAACCGGAAACCTGCTCCGCCACATAGCCCTCCCCTTCACGGTAAGTTGGCCGCAGCTCATCGGGAATGGTCTCATAACCGATCAGCCCGTTGGCAAGTGGGTCGTCCACGGAGGCGCGATCACGGTACAGACCGACGGCGTCCGCCCCCACCAACAGCACCATGCCCTGGTGAAAATGCAGCAGATTGACCCGGCCGCGCTGCGGCAGGGACAGTATCTCCTGCTGTGCAATAATGGTGTCCATAATTCTCCATGGGTCAGGATCATGCAGGAAAAGATTGTAATACTTACCGGTGCCGGAATCTCAGCGGAGTCCGGTATCCGCACCTTCCGCGACAACGGGGGCCTGTGGGAGGAGCACCGTATCGAGGAGGTGGCGACACCGGAAGCGTTCCAACGCGACCCGATGAAAGTGCACCAGTTCTACAATCAGCGGCGCTGGCAGTTGCAGGGAGCGGCCATTGCCCCCAACCCCGCGCACCAGGCCCTGGCCCGGCTGGAAGCCGCTCTGCCCGATCAGGTGTTGCTGATCACCCAGAACGTGGACAACCTGCACGAACGGGCCGGCAGCCGCAACCTGATCCATATGCACGGGGAACTGTGCAAGGGCCGCTGCCGCACCACCGATGCCCTGGTCACCTTGGACCACGAACTGAGCACCGAGCTGGCCTGCCCGCTGTGCGGGGTACCCGGCTGTCTGCGCCCCCACGTGGTGTGGTTCGGTGAGATGCCCCTGGAGATGGACCGGATCTACGCGGCGCTGGCCGGCTGTGAGCGGTTCATCAGCATCGGCACCAGCGGCAACGTCTACCCCGCCGCCGGTTTCGTCGCCGAGGCCCGCGCCAGCGGCGCCCATACCGTGGAGCTGAACCTGGAACCCTCGGAGCAACGCAACGCCTTCCACGAACACCACCACGGCCCCGCCACCCAGTTGGTGCCGGAATATGTGGAAGGGTTGATCGAGGAATACGGGTAAGTAAGGCGAGTTGACAGTGGACAGCCAAAAGAAATGCGGAAGTACAAAAGCCATTTGCGTATCAACAAAGTCGATTCATGCCTTTTCTGTGGGAAGCTTGCTTGCAAGCGAATGCCGCCGAGCGCCTGAACGAACCCCATTCGCTTGCAAGCAAGCTTCCCACAGCGGCTAAAGATCACCTGTTTTTGTCTTTCGCTGTCCACTGTCAACTATCAACTGTCAACTATTATCAACCGCCCCGTATTCCGCTAGACTGCGGGTCCGCAGAGACTGAAAACACAGGCCAATCCAGCATCATGAGCCAGATAAAACAGGTAGACGATCTCAATATCGAGTCCCAGCAGGTGTTGATCACGCCGCGGGCGCTCAAGGAAAAGTTGCCCCTGACCGACGCTGCCCGGGAAGCGGTGGTCGGCGGCCGGCAGGTGATTCGTGACATTCTCGACCGCAAGGACCCGCGCCTGTTCGTGGTGATTGGCCCCTGCTCCATCCATGACCCGAAGGCGGCGCTGGAATACGCCGGCCGGCTCAAGGCCCTGGCCGAGGAAGTCAACGATGCGCTCTATCTGGTACTGCGTGTCTACTTCGAGAAGCCCCGCACCACCGTGGGCTGGAAGGGTCTGATCAACGACCCGCACATGAACGACTCCTTCAAGGTGGAGGAAGGGCTGCATATCGCCCGTCGTCTGCTGCTGGACGTGGCCGAACTGGGCCTGCCGGCGGCCACCGAGGCACTGGACCCGACCACGCCACAATATCTGCAGGACTTGATCGCCTGGTCCGCCATCGGTGCCCGTACCACCGAGTCCCAGACTCACCGGGAAATGTCCTCCGGTCTGTCCAGCCCGGTGGGGTTCAAGAACGGCACCGACGGCAGCCTGGATGTGGCGGTGAACGCCATGCTCAGCGTTGTCCATCCGCACCGTTTCCTCGGTATCGATCCGGACGGCCGGGTGGCGCTGACCACGACCCGGGGCAATCCTTACGCTCACGTGGTGCTGCGCGGCGGCGGCGGCAAGCCGAACTATGATTCCGTCTCCGTGGCCCTGGCCGAGAGCGCGCTGCAGAAAGCCGGCGCCTCCACCAACATCATGGTGGACTGCTCCCACGCCAACTCCAACAAGGATCCGAGCCTGCAGCCGCTGGTGATGGAAAACATCGGCAATCAGATTCTCGAGGGCAACACCTCCATCGTCGGCCTGATGGTCGAGTCCCATCTCAACGAAGGCAATCAGAAAATTCCCGAGAATCTGGACGATCTGCAATACGGTGTCTCGGTCACCGACGGTTGCATCGGCTGGCAAACCACCGAGGACGCGATCCGCGCCCTGGCCAGCAAGGTCCGCGACGTATTGCCTCGGCGCGGTCGCTGAGTCCGGCGGGGAAACAGAGAAAACGCGGTCCTTTTCCGGGATCGCCGCACTCCAATTCGCTGGCAAGCCAGCTTCCCACAGGGGCTCCGGAGCTGCTGTGGGAAGCTGGCTTGCCAGCGAATACTTTGGGCATGGCGCGGTTCGCATGCAGCGGCCCGCCGCCCGGACAAAGCGCTCACGGCCGCTTCGTGGTTTCTACCGTGACGCTGGCACCGCGCTGTCCAACACTCTGAGAAAGGTCACCGGCTCGGATCGGTAACGGGAATTTCCGGCCTTGTCCACGTAGCGGATATCACCCAGGCTATCGATGATGATCACCGTGGGGTCCACGGTATCGGATTGATGCCCCAGCAATTCCAGCCCCAGGGGCGTGCCGCCGGGATCCAGCAAGCGCAGTTCCCGGGCAGCGGCCAGTTGCGGATCGATCCAACGTTCAAGCGGCACCCCGAGCCGATCCGCCATGCGACAGGAGCGGGCGTCGCTGTCGGCACTGATCAGCACGATACGAGCGCCGCGGCGCCCCAGCGCACCACGGTGCCTGGCCAGAAGACGCAGCAACTCCACGCTTTTGGGGCACCAGTCACTGCGATGAAATAGCAGAACCGCCGGAGCGCCTCGCAATGAACAAGAAGAAACCGCGTTGCCGCGCAAGTCCTGAAACGTCAGAACCGGTAACCGCTGACCGGGACGAGGCCCGTCGTTACGCTCGCGGTAGGGCGGGAAGTACCACAACAGGCAGGCGGCCAGTCCGGCCAGGCCGATTGCGGTATATGTCCAGGCCAGTGGCTGGGGATCATCCAGCGACAATGTGGCAAGCAGGGTCCAGGCACTGCCAAGCCAGGCGCACAGCAGCACCACCGGCAGTTGCGTGCCGCAACCGGAACGGCCACGCCGCACCAGCCATACCGCCAGAGACAGGGTTGGCGCGTTGACCAGCAAAGGGCCAAGCCAGATCCAGTGACGCTGGGAGACCGCCATCCAGAAAGCGTGGCAACAGATCACCGCGGCCACCAGCGGATGCACGGCGATCAGGAAAGCCCGGATCCGTTTCATCATGTGCTGCTTGCCATCCCCGTTCACACCCCCATCCATGGGCATTATCACGGTCCGCGACACAGTGTCCTTGCGTCGCCCTCGCCGCGCCAATGCCATACCCCTCATTGTCGCCCCCTGACTGTTATTGACTTTCATTATGCGGATCGCGGGGCCAGGCCGCCGCTATCGGAGGTGATTGCGTATCTCGCTTAAACGTTTTTCCCAACGTTTCGGAATACGTTACAAGGGATAAGTTAGGTGGTCATGGAAGGTTTAACAAGAGAGAATATCAACCGATTAATAAGGGTGACCGTCCTTATAACGCCATTCCGGCCAACCCGCACAACCATGGAGCAACCGGCAGCATGTCGCCTCGCTATTCCTCACAGCGTGAACGCTGGCGCCATATCATCTTCGGTACCGACACCCCGGCCGGACGCTATTTCGATCTGCTGCTGATCGTCGCCATCATCACCAGTGTGCTGGCCGTGATGCTGGACAGCGTGCAATCCATCCACCAGCATTTTGGCCCCTGGTTATACGGTGTGGAGTGGTTCTTTACTATTCTGTTCACCCTGGAATATCTGGTTCGCCTCTGGGTCAGCGATCGTCCAGTGCGATACGCTCGCAGTTTTTTTGGTGTGGTGGACCTGCTCTCCGTGGTCCCCACCTATATCAGTCTGCTGGTGCCGGGCGCCAATTACCTGCTTACCATCCGCGCTCTGCGGGTGCTGAGAATCTTCCGGATCATGAAGTTGGCGGCGCTAATGAGCGAGGCCAATCAATTGGGCAACGCACTGATTCGCACCCGCCGCAAGATCGGTATTTTCATGTTCTCGGTGCTGGTGGTGATCATCATCTTCGGCAGCCTGATCTATGTGGTCGAAGGACCAAACAATGGCTTCACCAGTATTCCGCGCAGTATTTACTGGGCCATCGTCACCGTGACCACGGTGGGCTACGGTGATATCTCACCGCAAACCCCCATCGGTCAGGCGGTGGCGTCCCTGGCGATGATCACGGGCTACGCGATCATCGCCGTGCCCACCGGCATCGTCACCGCCGAGATTTCCGCCGCGCACATCGCTCGCCGTTATGAACGGGAATGCCCCAACTGCCACCGCCATGACCACGATCCGGACGCCCGCTTCTGCAAGCAATGCGGTACCGGTTTGCCGAAGCCCGGTGGCGGCGAGCCCTGATCAGCCGACAGCGACTTCCACCAGCTCGCCGCGCAACCGGACCGGGTACACGGCCAGGGATACCGTCTCGTCCTCCAGGCACTTCCCGGTTTCCAGACAGAAGTGCTGTTTGTACAGCGGAGAGGCCACCACCCGGGTATCCCCCAGCGAACCCAGCAGACCGCGGCTGATCACATTGGCGCGACTGAACGGGTCCATGTTATCCAGCGCATGGAACTGGCCCTCACGGGTGCGGAACAGCGCCGCCTGCCCTTGGGGCAGACGCACGCCCACCCCGGTACCGGGCAGGATTTCGTCCACTTTGCAGATCGTTTTCCATTCCAGAGTCACGGAACTGTTCATGCCTTAACCCTCCTGTTGCACCAGTTCGATACGTTCATGTTCATAGGCCGGACGACGCTGCCCACGTTCGCGGACGTAGTGCAGGTTGTCGTCGGCGATATCGTCGTTGACGAAATGTTTGAAACGTTTCACCGCCTCGGGATCTTCCACCGTGGTTTTCCACTCGCACTGATAGGTCTCGATCACCCGCTGCATCTGCGACTCCAGTTCATCGCCGATACCCAGCGAGTCATCCAGGATCACCTGCTTGAGGTAGTCCAGCCCGCCGTCCAGATTTTCCAGCCACACGCTGGTGCGCTGCAGCCGGTCGGCGGTGCGAATGTAGAACATCAGGAAGCGGTCGATGGTCCTGATCAACTGTTCATCGGACAGATCCGAGGCGATCAGATCCGCGTGGCGAGGACGCATGCCGCCGTTACCACAAACATAAAGGTTCCAGCCCTTGTCGGTGGCGATCACGCCCACGTCCTTGCTTTGCGCCTCGGCGCATTCCCGCGTGCAGCCGCTCACCGCCATCTTGATCTTGTGTGGGCTGCGCAGTCCCTTGTAGCGCTCCTCCACCTGGATGGCGGTACCCACCGAATCCTTGACGCCATACCGGCACCAGGTAGAGCCAACACAGGATTTCACCGTGCGTAGCGATTTGCCGTAGGCGTGGCCGGTCTCGAACCCGGCGTCCACCAGGATCTTCCAGATTTCCGGCAACTGCTCGACACGAGCGCCAAACAGATCCACCCGCTGGCCGCCAGTGATCTTGGTGTACAGATCATATTGCTTGGCCACCTCCCCCAGCACGATGAGCTTGTCCGGCGTGATTTCGCCGCCGGGTACGCGGGGCACGATGGAGTAGGTGCCATCACGTTGCATGTTGCCGAGAAAATAATCGTTGGTGTCCTGCAGACCGGCGTGGGGTTTGCTCAGTACATAGTCGTTCCAGCAGGACGCCAGCACCGACGCGGCCAGAGGTTTACAGATATCACAGCCATCGCCGCTGCCGTGTTTATCCAGCAGTTCGTCGAACGTTTTGATTTCCCCTACCCGCACCAGGTGATAGATCTCCTGGCGGGAGTACGGAAAGTGTTCGCACACGTGGTTGTTCACCGCCACGCCGCGCTTGGTCAGCTCGCTGTCGAGCACCTGTTTGACCAGAGCCGTGCAGCCGCCGCAAGTAGCGGAGGCCTTGGTACAGGCCTTGAGGTCACCAACGGTGGTGGCACCTTCATCAATGGCCGCACACAGGGCCCCCTTGGAAACATTGTTACACGAGCAGATCTGAGCACTGTCCGGCAAGGCGTCAGCGCCGAGCATGGGAGCATCGCCGGCGGCCGGTGCGATAAGAGCGGCGGCCTCTCCCGGCAAATCGATCTGATTCAAGCACAGTTGCAGCAGGCTGCCATAGTCATTGGCATCCCCCACCAGCACCGCGCCCAACAGCTTCTTGCCGCACTCGCTGACCACCACTTTCTTGTACACGCCGGTGCTCTGGTCAAAGAACACCGCGCTGCGGGCACCCGGCGTCTGGCCATGGGCGTCCCCCACCGAGGCCACATCCACGCCCATCAGCTTCAGCTTGGTGCTCATATCGGCGCCCTGGAAACTCGGCTCGGAATCCGCGCACAACCGCGCCGCGGCGGTTTCCGCCATTTGATAGCCCGGCGCCACCAGACCGAAGATCCGCCCTTGCCATAACGCCACCTCGCCAATGGCGAAAATATCCGGGTCGGAGGTGAGACAGTAATCATCGATCACCACCCCGCCGCGCTCACCGAGCTCCAGCCCGCAGGCGCGGGCCAGGCTGTCCTCGGGACGAATACCGGCGGAAAACACGATGATGTCGGTTTCCAGGTGACGCTCTTCACCGAAATCCATGCGATGGCGGTGTTGTTCGCCGTCGACGATGGCACGGGTGCCGGTGCTGGTGTGGACCGTCACGCCCAGGGTCTCGATTTTGTCCTTCAACAAACCGCCGCCGAGATCGTCCACCTGCACCGCCATCAGACGCGGCGCGAACTCCACCACATGGGTTTCCAGCCCCAGGTCGTGCAGGGCCTTGGCCGCTTCCAGGCCAAGCAGCCCGCCACCCACCACGGTGCCAACACGGGCCTGATCCGAGGCGGCGATAATCTCGTCCAGATCATCCAGAGTACGGTAAACAAAGCAGTTCGGACGGTCGTTGCCATCGATGGGCGGCACGAACGGATAGGAACCGGTGGCCAGCACCAGTTTATCGTAATCGAGCCGTTCCCCCGCCTCGGTGATCACCACCCTGGCGTCCCGATCGATCTCGCGCACCCGGGTGGACAGCTTCAGGGTCAGCCCCGGTTGTGCCATGAACCCCTCCGGCACCAACGACAGGGCGTCGGCATCGCGCTCGGTAAAATACCGGGTCAAGCCAACCCGGTCATAGGCCGGCCGGCTCTCCGCGCACAGGATCGTCACGTCGTAGTGATCAAGACCACCACGGTCCGCCAGCGCCTCCAGAAAGCGCTGCCCCACCATACCGTGGCCTACCAGCAACACCTTTTGTTTCGTCATGGGAATGTCCCCTTTCACCGTTTCCGCTTGCCAACTGTTGAACAGGGTGAAAGCAAAGCCCATGCCACATGCATAACCATTTGATTTAAATGGACTTAATGCCATGGAGAACGATCAAGGGACGGGAGGTTCGCTTTAGTGGCGGGCAAGAGCGCCCCAATTCGAGGCAGATTATGGTGCGCCATCTTGGGACAAAAACGGGGCACGGGTCTGTAACGGAAGAGGCTATCAAGCCGCTATATTCGCCAGCAAGCTGCTCTCCCACAGATCTGCCAGGAAGCCGCCGTGGGAAGCTTGCTGGCAAGCGAATGGGGCAACGCCAGAGGCCGGAATTCGCCAGCAAGCTGGGCTCCCACGGATCTGCCACGAAGCCACTGTGGGAAGCTTGCTGGCAAGCGAATGAGGCAACGCCGGAGGCCAGAATTCGCCAGCAAGCTGCTCTCCCACGGATCTGCCACGAAGTCGCTGTGGGAAGCTTGCTGGCAAGCGAATATCCCAACACCAGAGAGCCGGAATTCGCCAGCAAGCTGCTCTCCCACGGATCTGCCACGAAGCCGCCGTGGGAAGCTTGCTGGCAAGCGAATGGGGCAACGCCGGAGGCCAGAATTCGCCAGCAAGCTGGGCTCCCACGGATCTGCCACGAAGCCGCCGTGGGAAGCTTGCTGGCAAGCGAATGGGGCAACGCCGAAGGCCGGAATTCGCCAGCAAGCTGGGCTCCCACGGATCTGCCACGAAGCCGCTGTGGGAAGCGGCCCGGGCGGCGCTCCGCTTGGCCGCGAATGCCCTGAGCCGTTGGCGATTCGCTTGCAAGCAAGCTTCCCACAGCGGCGCTGTAGCCACCTCTGAAGGGAGGTCTTCGAGGTAACCGGGCAATACAGGAGCCCCCGCCCGAGCGACCCTTCCCGCTAAACCGCGAGGAACCTTTTTATGACCGCCGTCCATGGCGGTCACCCTGCGGGCCGTCGCCAAGCAACGTTAAAAATTGCTCCCGGCAATTTTTATTCCCGCAATGCCCGCGGCCCCGGGTTTTGACTTTAGCGTCCGGCGTCCGGCACTTTTAAAACGAACCGAGGGGAAAACGGGCACCGTCGCTGTCGATATATAAGTGGGTCACGCCGTCCCGCTCTTCATGGCCAGCCCATTCCACCAGTTGATAAAACATGTTGCGGGAGATCAGTGCTTCCAAGTTGTCGCGCACATGCAGATAGGGAGATGGCTCACCGCTGTCCGGGTCGTGTTCTATCCGTAACGGGTGCCGTTCGCCGGCCACCACGTGAGTTCCCACGTTGGTGGTGAACACCAGCTTGTCGACACCACCGTCCTTCACCCGCTGCACGTCGGTGGCGACAAAGGGAGCGTCATCCACCTCGATGCGCAACTTCTCCACCGGCGTAATCAGGAAGTAGTCATCGCCTTCCCGCAAAAGAATGGTGGAGAACAACCGCACCATGCGTTCCCGCTCAATCGGCGATTCCTGGTAGAACCAGGTGCCGTCGCGGGCGATGCGCATACGGCTTTCGCCCTGATGCTCCGGGTGCCACCGGTGCACTGGCGGCAACCCTTGCTCGTCCCGTTCGGCTTTTTCCAGCAGGGCCAACAGGGAATCAGCGGAAGTCATTTTCGGCGTTGTCCTTTGTTGCCCATGCGGATACCGATTTCGATCAGAAAGTCGAGGAAATCCTCCTTTTCATCGATCAGCCCCATATAAAATGGCGACTGCACCAGCGCCACGGCGCCATGGGCCAGCGCCCAGGCCGCGCAAATGTGATAAATCGGCGGCACGTCTTCCAGGGAGCCTTCGCTGATCCGTGCCTTGACGATGCTCTTGAGGCGCTCGAAATTGGCTTCACGGATGTTGTGCAGTTTTTCCACCAGTTCCGGCACCGCATGATCCTTGATCACCTTGTTCTCAAGCCGGTCGAACAGCTGATAACGGGCCGGATCATTGATACGGAACCGGAAATATTCGCGGGTCAGTTTTTCCTTGTCGTCCTCCTCGGAAATACTGTTGAACACCGCCGCCAGATCCTCTTCATAACGGAGCATCAGCAGCAGATAAATCTCATTCTTGGTTTCGAAGTGTTTATAGATGGTGCCTTTGCCAATCCCCACCCGGTCGGCGATCATTTCCACGGTGACACGGTCCTCCCCCTGCTCCAGGAACAGCTCCAGAGCGGTATCGAGGATTTGCTGTTCCCGTTGCCGGAACTCCTGCGCCTTACGCGTCGCTTTTTCCAGATCAGCCATTCATCCTTACTCCCAAGACCGGTGAATCCCGCGATTCACCACAGTTTATCCCACCCCCCGGCACCATGCATCACGAGCCAGGTTGACCTGCCACGGCAATCGGTCATGCTGTAAGAGCCTGTTTACCATCCATTCGCCGCCGCGCCGGAGCTCATAAAGCCCGCGGTTCGCGACACCCTCTCGCGGCGTTGCCAGCGGCAACGCGATGGCGAGCAAAGCGTAAACAGGCTCGCTGACGAATTATCGATGCCCTTTTGGGCAGGATGATACCCCCCCGCCCGGCAATGACAATGGAGTCGATCATCACATGACCAGCGCTCTGGATCTGTCCGCGGAATTTCCCCTTGAAAAGGACGTGCTTTACCTGAATCACGCCGCCGTGGCGCCCTGGCCAAAACGCACCCGGGACGCGGTGGTGCGTTTCGCCGAGCAAAACATCACCGTGGGAGCGCGGGATTATCCGCGCTGGCTCGACACTGAGCAGACCCTGCGCGGACGCCTCGCCGCTCTGATCGGAGGCGTGCCCCAGGAGGACATCGCCTTGCTCAAGAACACCTCCGAGGGGCTGTCGGTGATCGCCCAGGGCTTATCCTGGCGGGACGGTGATCAGGTGCTGATCAGTGATCAGGAGTTCCCCTCCAACCGTATCCCCTGGCAAGCGCTGTCCGGACAGGGGGTGGAAGTGATCCAGGTGGCGGTGGGCGGCGATGACGCCGAGCAGCGCATTATTGACGCGCTTGGACCCCGGGTGCGCCTGGTGTCGCTGTCGTCGGTGCAATACGCCAGTGGCATCCGCCTGGATCTGGCCCGGATCGGCGCCGCGTGCCGGGAACGAGGGGTGTTGTTCTGCGTGGATGCGATCCAGAGTCTGGGAGCCCATGTTTTCGACGCGGAGAGCATCAGCGCGGACTTCGTCGTCGCCGACGGCCACAAGTGGATGCTGGGGCCGGAAGGCCTGGCGCTGTTCTATGCCCGGCCGGAAGCCCGCGACCGGCTGCGCCTGCGCCAGTTCGGCTGGCACATGGTGGCGGCGTCCGGCGACTATGATCGCCAGGACTGGCGGCCGGCGGACGATGCCCGGCGTTTCGAATGCGGCAGCCCCAACCTGTTGTGCGCCCATGCACTCAACGCCTCGCTGTCGTTACTGCAGGAGGTGGGCATGGTCCCGGTGGAACAGCGGCTGACCGATATCGTCAGCGGCCTGATCAATGCGCTCAAGGCGCGCGGCGCGGAGTTGTTGACCCCGGAAACCGCCCGTCGCCGCGCCGGTATCGTCACCTTCCGTCTGCCCGGCGAGGCGCCCCAGTCCACCTTTGACCGCCTGCGCCAGGGTGGCGTGGTCTGCGCCCAACGCGGCGGCGGCATACGCTTCTCCCCCCACTTCCATACTGACCAGTCAGTCATCGACCGCGCCGTGGCGCTGTTGTAGGATAGCGCCCCATGCGAACGCAACGACTCTACCAATGGCTGTGCGAGCGCCTGCAACGTCAGGACGGCGGCAAGGATTGGCCACAAAGCAGCCTGGACCATCAGCGTGTCCTGCTGCAACCCTGCGACGTACTGTTGGTGGACAGCGACAGTGCCCTGGACCGGCGCCTGCGGCGACTCACCGGCAGCCGGTTCTCCCGCGCCCTGCTTTATATAGGCCGTCTGCACGACGTCGCCGACCCGGCCCTGCGCGCCCTGCTCGCCGATTACGTACCCTGCGAGCCGGACACCCAGTTGGTGCTGGATGCCAGCCTGGAGCGAGGATTACGGGTGCGCGAGCTGGGCACGCTCAGCGGCCTGCATCTGCGCGTCTGCCGGGCACAGAATCTGTCCACGGACGAGCGGCAGGACGCGCTACGTTACGCCATCAGCCGGGTCGGCACCGGCAGCACCACCTCCTGGAGCACCCTCATGCTGCTCTGGTTGTTTCCCTGGCGCGCGCTGCCAAACCGGTGGCGCCGGCGGCTTTCCAATCGCCTGGCCACCGAATTGCTGCGTACCCTCAGCGGCAGCCTGGTGGGCGAAGCTTTCGCCTTCATTCAGTTCCCGGTTTATCCGCTGGTGAAGCAGCCGGAGGACGACGGCTCACGACTGCTGCGTCTACAGCCACGCCTGTTTCACGCCGCCGATTTCGATCACTCGCCCTATTTCGACGTGATCAAGACCCCTTATCTGCTGGATCGAATTCCCTCTGGATTTCAGGCCATCCCCTGGAAGGGGAACGCCAGCGCCATGGCGGCGGAATCCCAGGCACCTCACCTGAGCCTGGTGGACAACCCGTAAGCCAGCAATAGACACCATGCCCATCCCAGGGCGCCGCCACCGCCAGCACTGGCGCGAGGCGTCTCCGCCCGCGCCTGGGATGGCAGGAACGACAAGCCGGTATCACCGGCCGGGAAATCGCCGCTGGAAGAGCCGCCTTCCAGGTGCACCCGCCCCTCTCCCTCCCCTTCGATCACCAGCGACCGGCTGGCCTCCGCCCCTTCGGCCAGATCCCCCAATTGACAGCGAACCGTGGCACCGCCACTGCATCCCTCGGGCAGGTTCCTCCAGGACCAGCCTTGCGGAATCCGGAACCACATCCAGGCGTCCCGGGCGGCAACATGGGTGGCTCGATTGATCAGCCGGGCTTCCAGCGTCACCGCCTCCGCGTTGAGACGCTGGGTTCCCACCATCATCAGGTCCGGCTGATCGCTGAAAATGGCGGTCACCGCGTCTCGTTCCAATTGGTAATAGTCATGGGCGGCGCTATCCGGCCGGATCCATAACCGGGATTGCACCGCCGCGCCCGAGCGGGAACGCAGCCGCAGGCGGTAATCCCCGCTGCTGGCGCCCCGCGCCAGTGAGGCCTCCCCCCGGCACAGGCTGTAGCCCTCATGGTCGTCGCAGACCAGATCGTCGGCGCTGATCGTGACGCCAGGGTCATGGTCTATACGGGCACCCACCTGGTATGCCGCATTGACCCGGCTCTGATTCTCCAACCGCAGAGACAGCGCCAGCGTCTCCCCGGGGCGGCCGTAGCGCCGCCCGGCCAGCGGCCGGCTGTGCAAATCCACCAGCGCCTCGCGGGAAGTGCTTTCCAGCCAGGCCAGGTAATCACTGACCCGGGTGTAGACCCCCGGCACCTCCGGCGTGGCACACCGGGGCGGGCCGTAGCTGGTGATACCGGCCAGCCACGGCCGGCCGTCATAGCGATAAACCAGGGGGCCGCCGCTGTCGCCCCGGCAGGTATCGCGCCCCGGCTCACCCTGCCTTTGCAATTCACCGGCGCACAGTTGCCGCCCGCCGAGATTGGACCAGTGCCGCGCGCAGCGCTCCGGGGTGATGTAATCCAGCGCCACTTGATGCAATACCCGAGGGGCGCTTCCGCTCTCGGTAGTGCCCCAGCCGTAAGCGGTCAAGGCCTGCTCGGCGGCGCCATCGATCAACGCCTGCATTTCCCGGTTCTTGGCCAGATCCAGCGCGGCCAAAGCGGATTCCCCCTGCATTTGCAGTAACGCCAGGTCGTTGTGGAAAACGCCGTGGACGAATTCGGGGTGAACATGGACCGCCCGCACCGCCCGGCGTTCCACCGGCTCCTGGTAGCGGTCCGCGCTGCCCAGCGCCACGAACAGCTGCCCCGGATCCAACTGATCGCTGCTCTGGCCGCGTACACAGTGCGCCGCCGTCAGCACCCAGCCAGGTGCCACCAGAACCGCCCCACACAAGAATGAACCTTGCTCCGGATCACCCGAGCGGCTCACCTCCAGTTCCGCCATCCAGGATGGGACGGTGGCGACCACTTCCCCACCGATGATCCGCGGCGACATGGTCCGTGCGTGGCCCCCAACGGGCGCCACGCATAGCAGAACACAGGAGAAAACAACAAGAATATGCAAATTCACACCATCCCCCACAAGGCGATTTCGCAAAGAGACGGGAAATTAACTCCAGAAAAATAAGAAATTCTACCTATTATTTTTATAGGGATATATCAGCGTGACCCATATCACAAAAAAAGTGTCGCACCAACAAAAAAGGCGCCTTTCCGTGCGGATTAACAACACGATAGGCGCCTATTTAAGTTTTTTATCAACAATTTATGGCACTTTAAAAAACAGCTTATTGCTCGTCGGTCTCCTCACCGTCGTCATCATCCACCGGTGGCGGCAAATTGCGCCGGGCCTTGGCCCCCAAATCCCGCAATTTATGGGCCTGCCCCAGCAGGTTGCCGCGCCCTTCCGTGAGCCGTTTGTAAGAGGTTTCCCAGGCTTGCTGAGCCTTGCCCAGCTTATCCCCCACGTCCACCAGGGATTCGCTGATCCGTGATACCTGATCGCAGATATGGCCGGCGCGGTCGGCGATGTCCAGGGCATTGCGGTTCTGATACTCATACCGCCAGATGTTCTGAATGGTGCGCAGGGTCACCAGCAACGTGGTGGGGCTGACCAGCACGATATTACGCTCATAAGCCTCCGTGTAGAGCCCGGGGTCCGCTTCCATCGCGGCCATGAAAGCCCCTTCCACGGGAATGAACAGTAACACGAAATCGAGACTGCGAATCCCGTCCAGACGACTGTAGTCCTTGATGTCGAGCCCCTTGATATGGGCGCGCAGGGATTGCAGATGCTGGTCGCGGGCCTGGCGGCGCTCCTCCTCGTCCTCGGTGCTGGTGAAGCGCTCATAAGCCACCAGTGACACCTTGGCGTCGATGACCACGTCCTTGCCCTCGGGCAGATGGACGATGGCGTCCGGCAGCCGCCGGCCGCCGTCCTCGGCGCGCAACGCCACCTGGGTATCGTATTCCCGTCCTTTGCTCAGACCGGAACTTTCCAGCACCCGCTCCAGAATCATCTCGCCCCAGTTGCCCTGGGTCTTTACTTGGCCGCGCAGAGCCTCGGTGAGATTGCGAGCGTCCTGGTGCATCTGCTGATTAAGACTCTTGAGGTGCTGGAGTTGCTCGGTCAACGCCGCCTGGGCCCGGGCATCGTCACCGTGAATCTGATCGACCCGGCGACGGAATTCAGTCAGTTGCTCACGAAACGGCTGCAACAGGGTATGGATACCTTCGCGGTTCTTTTCCTCGAACTGACGGCTGCGCTGCTCGAAGATACGGCTGGCCAGCAATTCGAATTCCTTGCGTAACTGCTCCCGGCTCTCCTCGGCGAAGCGCAGCTTGTCCTGTTGGCCGGACAAACGCTCCTCCAGGCGGGCCTGCTCGGCGCGGGCGATGGACAGGTTCTCTTCCGCCTGGCGCCATTGCTGACTTTGCTGCTCCAGACGCTGGCGCTGTTCATCGCGCTCCTGCTCCAGCGCCTGGCCCCGCAGTGCCAGCCGTTCCGCTTCCTGCTCCAGCAGAGCACGGCGACGGCGCATCGGCAGCCACACCAGCAGCGCGGCGATCACCGCCGCGACCACGGCGGCGGCCGCCAACCACCACCAAAACATCGCTGTCGTCACGGTACCGCCTTATTAAACAGCTGGAAGAAATTATTCCGGGTAATGCGAGCCAGCTCCGCCACCGGCAACCCTTTCAATTCCGCCACGCACTCCGCCACCTTGGCGACGAAACGCGGCTCATTGGGCTTGCCCCGGTAAGGCACCGGCGCCAGCCAGGGGGCATCGGTTTCTATCAGCAGATGCTCCACCGGCAACGCGGCGACGGTTTCGCGCAGCGCCTCCGCATTACGGAACGTGACAATACCGGAGATGGAAATATAAAAGCCCAGTTCGATGGCCTGCTCCGCCATATCACGGTCCTCAGTGAAACAATGCAGCACGCCGCGCACCCGCCCCTCGCCATGCTCACGCAGCAGTGCCAGGGTATCGTCCTTGGCGCCACGGGTATGCACCACCAGCGGCAAATCAGTGTCGCGGGCGGCACGGATATGCTCAACAAAACGCTTTTGCTGCCACTCCCGTTGCTCCTTGGCGTAGAAGTAATCCAGACCGGTTTCACCAATGCCCACCACCCTGGGGTGATCCGCCAGGCCGATCAGCTCCGCCGCTTCCGGTTCATGCACGTCCTTGTAGAGCGGATGCACTCCGACGGTGGCGAACACCTCCGGCTGGGCTTCGGCCATGGCCCGCACCCGTGGAAAGGTCTCCAGATCAACGCCAATGCACAGCATGGTGCCCACGCCATCGGCGCGGGTGGCGGCCATGAGGGCCTGAAAATCACCTTGGTAGGCGTCCAGATCGAGACGGTCCAGGTGGCAGTGGGAATCCACCAGATCAAGCGGCTCCGTAGACATGAAACACTCCGTATTGAACTGCGGGCATTCTACATGAAACCGCCGGACGCCGGACGCCGGACGCCGGACGCCGGACGCCGGACGCCGGACGCCGGACGCCGGACGCCGGACGCCGGACGCCGATAATGCAAAACCAGACCCAATGCCCTGGCAAGCACTAAAACGCCTTTTTTATGGTTCATCGCGGTTTAGCAGGCCACGGCGCTTCAATCATGGGCACGGGTCTGTAACGGAAGGGGCTACCAAGCCGCTCTATTCGCCAGCAAGCTGGGCTCCCACAGATCTGCCACGAAGCCGCTGTGGGAAGCTTGCTGGCAAGCAAATATCCCAACACCAGAGGGCCAGAATTCGCCAGCAAGCTGGTCTCCCACAGATCATGCCACGAAGCCGCTGTGGGAAGCTTGCTGGCAAGCGAATATCCCAACACCAAAGGGCCAGAATTCGCCAGCAAGCTGGTCTCCCACAGATCATGCCACGAAGCCGCTGTGGGAAGCTTGCTGGCAAGCGAATATCCCAACACCAGAGGGCCAGAATTCGCCAGCAAGCTGGTCTCCCACGGATCATGCCACGAAGCCGCTGTGGGAAGCTTGCTGGCAAGCGAATCGCCAACGGTCCAGGGCATTCGCGGCCAAGCGGAGCGCCGCCCGGGCCGCTTCCCACAGCGGCTCTGTAGCCACCTCTGAATGGATATCTGCGAGGTAACCGGGCAATACGGGAGCCCCCGCCGGAGCGACCCTTCTCGCTAAACCGCGATGAACCTTTTTTATGACCGCCGTCCATGGCGGTCACCCTGCGGGCCGTCGCACAACAACGTTAAAAATTGCTCCCGGCAATTTTTTATGACCGCCGTCCATGGCGGTCACCCTGCGGGCCGTCGCACAGCAACGTTAAAAATTGCTCCCGGCAATTTTTTATGACCGCAATGCCCGCCGCCCCGGGTTTCGGCTTTAGCGTCCGGCGTCCGGCTTCAAACGTCACATCGTATGCGTGGGCCGGTCCGATTGCAGCGAGCCCGCGAGGTGATTTTCTATGGTGCGGCGGGCGGTGTCGTCTTGATCGGAGAACTGCACGCCAATACCGGCGCTACGATTGCCCTGGGCGCCTCGAGGCGTGATCCAGACCACCCGGCCAGCCACCGGTATTTTCTCCGGCTCATCCATGATGTTGAGCAGGAGAAAGATTTCCTCCCCCAGTTGATAGGCTTTCTCGGTCGGCACGAACAGGCCGCCGTTGCCGATAAACGGCATGTAAGCGGCGTACAGCGCCGCCTTGTCCTTGATACTCAGCGAAAGAATGCCACTACGGCCCCCCGGCATCTTCATGCCACCCCCCTGTCGCGGTAGTGCTTGTATTGTTGTGCGTGCCAGTGCCGCGGGCGATTACTGCAAGGCAGCGTCCACGCCCACCAGCACCAGCATCCATTGCTCCATGAGCAATTCCTTGTTCGGGTTGGCGCCGGCCAGGATCTGCCTGCGGCCTTCCTGGATCCGCTGGGTAGCGCGCATCAACCGCGCCACCGGAACGGTATCGGCCAACTGCCGCAGCAACGGCTCCAGTTGCTCATCCCCCTCACCGCCGGGCATGGCCGCGCCACCGAGCGCCGCCAGCCGTGTCGCCCGGGCCAGCCAACCATACAATATCCTCGCCATGGTGTCCGGCTCGAACGCCGCCAGGGCCTGGGCCCCCTGGGCCGGAGACAGACGCCCCTGGGCCACCCGCAATACTTGCTCGGCAAGACGGCGGCGGTCACTGAACCAGTCCGCGTCCTGCAACACCAGCGCTTTCAAAGGCGCGCCCTGGGCCGCGTCCAGCAATGCCGGCGCCATCTCCCCGACCTGGGGCGTCAACCAGGACAGCGCCTGGTCGGCGGCCGGCACCGGCAGCAACCGTTGCTGGCAACGGCTGCGGACGGTGGGCAGCAGCAGGCTGGGCTGATGGCTGACCAGAATCAGGGTCATGCCCGGACCGGGCTCTTCCAGCGTCTTGAGCAGCGCGTTCTGCGCACTGCGGTTGAGTGCTTCCGCCGGGGACAGCAACGCCAGTCGTGCGCCGCCAAACTGGGCGGTGCGGGCGCAGAACTCCACCAGCCGCCGCACCTGATCGATCTTGATCGCCCGGCTGCCGCCTTCCGGCGTCAGCACATGCATGTCCGGGTGGGTGCCGGCGGTACTCAGGTGGCAAGCCTCGCATTGTCCGCAGGCCACCCCGGCACTGGGCTGCCGGCACAACAGCGTCTGCATCAAGGCCTGCGCCAGCCGGTACTTGCCGATGCCTTCGGGACCCGCCAGCAACAGGGCATGGGGCAAACGCTGACGCTGGTGCTGATCCAGCAGCCGCGCCATCTCCTCCTGATGCCAGGGACAAGGTACCTGTACCGGCGCTTTACTCATGCCCCCTCCGTAATGGCGTCGACCCAGGCGCCAAGGCGCTGGCGCACCTGTTCCAGCGGCCGGGTGGCGTCCACCTGCACGAACCTGTCGGGTTCATTACGGGCCCGTTGCAGATAGCAGTCGCGCACCCGTTGAAAGAAATCGCGGCTCTCCTGTTCGATGCGGTCCAGTTCGCCCCGTTTGCCGGCGCGAGCCAGCCCCACGTCCACCGGCACATCGAACAACAAGGTGTAATCCGGCGCCACCCCGGCCAGCACCAACCGCTCAAGCGTGGCGATGGCTGCCAGGTCCAGACCGCGTCCGGCCCCCTGGTAAGCCCAGGTGGCATCCATGAAACGGTCACACAGCACCCATTCACCACGCGCCAGGGCGGGCCGGATCAGAGCGTCCAGGTGTTGGGCGCGGGCGGCGAACACCAGCAGCAATTCGGTGGTATCGGCCATGGGCTCCTCGCTGGGCGCCAGCAGTACCTGGCGGATACGCTCCGCCAGTTCGGTGCCACCGGGCTCCCGTGTCACACGTACCGTCTTGCCGCGCTGACGCAGACGCTCTGCCACCCATTCCAGGTTGATGCTTTTGCCAGCGCCTTCGCCCCCCTCGAGAGTGATGAAACGGCCGCTCATGGCGCCGCTCCCGGGCTTGAGCGGTAATCATCGCGGCGATTGAGCTGATATTGGCGTACCGCGCGCCGATGTTCCGCCAACGTATTGGAGAAGGTATGGCTGCCGTCGCCACGGGCAACGAAATACAGCGCCTTGGTCTGCTGCGGGTGCACGGCGGCGAAGATGGCATCGCGGCCGGGCATGGCAATGGGCGTCGGCGGCAATCCGGTGATCACATAGGTGTTGTACGGAGTGGATTCACGCAGGTCGGCCCGGCCAATGCGGCCGGCGTAGCGCTCACCCATGCCATAGATCACGGTGGGGTCGGTTTGCAGCCGCATCCCGAGCCGCAGGCGGTTGACGAAAACACCGGCGATCTGGCCACGTTCCTTGGGTACACCGGTTTCCCGTTCCACGATGGAGGCCATGATCAATGCCTGATAAGGGTCGTCATAGGGCAGCTTATCATCGCGGCCGAGCCAGGCCTCGTCCAGTATCTTGCGCTGACGCTCCAACGCCCGGCGCAGCAGCTCCACGTCGCTGGTGCCGGCGGTATAGAAATAAGTGTCCGGGGCGAACCATCCCTCGGGATGCGTATCCGGCATTCCCAGCCGAGCCATCACCTCCTCGTCATCAACGCCGTCCAGCGTGACGGTGAGGCCCTCAAGCTCGGCCAGGCGGGTGCGAAACTGGCGAAAGGTCCAGCCCTCCACCAGGGTGACACTGCGCTGCATCACCTCGCCCCGGTCGATGCGCTCCAACAGCGTCAACAGAGAGTCCCCTGGGAACAACTGGTATTCCCCCACATGCATGCGCCCTTCGATACCGGTGAAACGGCTGTACAAACGTCCCGCCACCCGACGCAGCGTGGACTCCGGCTCACCACCCAGCAGGCCCTCCCCTTGCAGACGGCTCATCAGGTGGCTGAAACCGGTGCCGGCCGGTACCTGTACCAGCCGGGCCTCGGTCACCGGCAAGGGGCGATGCAAATACCCACTTACCCAAAAGCCCGCCAGCGGAATTGCCACGATGACGAACACCAGTAGCAGAGCAAAAATTCGTATTTTTCGACGCATGGATTGAATGCTAATGCCTGTATTGGCGATCCCAGGCCATGGAGCGGGATCGGGGTTAGAGCCTGACGCCAGCGCGTCACCGCGCGCTCAGTGGTTGAACCGCGCCTGCCAGAGCCGCTGCCATTGTGGGACCTGCGGATCGACCGGCCACGTCCACTGCGCCAGTTTACGCACCGGTAACAGGCCGACAATACTGTTGGTCAGAAAAATGCCATCCGCCCGACGCAGATGTGACAGGGGCCTCGCCCTCACTTCCACCCGCCAACCCTGATCACGGGCGACGTCCAGCAGCCAGCCACGCGCCACGCC
This sequence comes from Alcanivorax sp. 24, assembly GCF_004360225.1. Taxonomy (GTDB): domain Bacteria; phylum Pseudomonadota; class Gammaproteobacteria; order Pseudomonadales; family Alcanivoracaceae; genus Alloalcanivorax; species Alloalcanivorax xiamenensis. Next base: position 46,294 of record NZ_SNUA01000015.1, on the reverse strand, counting down.
GGCCACCCCGGCGCGCTCCAGGGAGGGTGTCCACAACAGGTCGCCAAACACGGCGAACAGGTTCATCGAAGTGGCCTCCACCGGGCACCGGTGGCGATCCAGCAGCAGCCCCTCGCGCCAGCCACGCCGCCCGGCCTCGGCGCGCGCCACCACTTGCGGCAGGCGGTTCAGATGCTTGAGTCCGGCAAGAGGATCGTCCGGCAACACGGTATCGCAGAGGCCGATCTCAACGCCATGACGAAGGTGGGCGCACGGCTCCTCCGTGAACGGAAACCATTGGCCAAACAAGGTGGGTTGCGGCCTCTCCGGCGGCAAATACCCCCGGCCGCCGCTGCCACGGGTAAGCACCAGCTTGATCACGCCGGCGCCTCCGTCATGATCGCGCAGTCGCGCCGCCAGCGTCCGTTCGAGTCTGTCCTCCGTCAGCGGAATCGCCAGCCGGCGGGCACCGGCCAGCATTCTCGCCCGGTGCCGGGGCCACAATGGCACCCGGCCATCGGCGCTGACCCTCAGGGTCTCGAACAGACCATCCCCGTAAGCCAGGCCGCGGTCACTGCGGGACAGCATGGCGCTCCGCTCAGACGCGACGGAACAGCAGGGTGCCGTTGGTGCCGCCGAAACCGAAGGAGTTGGACAAGGTCACGTCGATCTGGCGGTCCTGGGCCTGATTGGGCACCAGGTTCAGATCGCAGCCCTCGTCCGGATCATTCAGGTTGATGGTCGGCGGTGCCACATTGTCGCGCATGGCCAACAGACACATGATCGCCTCCACGGCACCGGCAGCGCCCAGAAGATGGCCAATCATGGATTTGGTGGAACTCACCGCCAGCTTGTCGGCATGCTCGCCGAACACCTGCTTCACCGCGTTCAGTTCGGCCAGATCGCCGAGCTTGGTGGAGGTGGCGTGGGCATTGATGTAGTCCACGTCACCGGCGTCCATGCCCGCGTCGCGCAAGGCGTTGCGCATGGACAGCGCGGCACCGGCGCCGTTTTCGGAGGGCGCGGTCATGTGGTAAGCGTCATCACTCATGCCATAGCCGACCAGCTCCGCGTAAATGGTGGCTCCCCGGGCCTTGGCCCTTTCGTATTCCTCCACCACCACCGCGCCGGCACCGTCACCGAGCACGAAACCGTCGCGGTCGCGGTCCCAGGGCCGGCTGGCCGCCTGCGGATCGTCGTTGCGGGAAGACAGCGCCCGTGCCGCGGCGAAACCGCCCATGCCCAGCGGCGTGGACCCCTTTTCGGCGCCACCGGCGATCATCACGTCGGCCACGCCCAGTTGGATCTGCTGGGCGGCGAAGCCGATGTTGTGGGTCCCGGTGGTACACGCCGACACGGTGGCGAAGTTCGGGCCCTTGAACCCGTACATGATGGCCAGGTTACCGGCGATCATGTTAATGATCGTGCTGGGCACGAAAAACGGAGACAGCTTGCGCGGCCCGGAGTCGAGCAGCTTGCGGTGATTATCCTCGATATTGGTCAGCCCGCCGATGCCGGAACCAATGGCCACGCCGATGCGCTCACCCTCTTCCTTGTCCATATCCAGGCCGGCGTCGCCGATGGCCTGGATCGCCGCCACCATGCCGTACTGGACGAACAGGTCCATTTTCCGTCCTTCCTTCGCGGACAGGTAATCACCCAGTTCGAAATCCGGCACCAGCCCGGCGAATTTGGTGGAGAAATCCGAGGTGTCGAAGTGCTCGATCGGACGAATGCCGCTACGGCCCGCCTTGATACCCTCCCAGGTACTGTTCACATCGGCGCCCAGGGGCGTGAGCATGCCCAGGCCGGTTACCACTACTCGACGTCGTGTCACCTGTATTCCTCCCAAAATGACGATTCCAGGGCCGGACAGTCAGCGCCGGCGCCCTCGGATTATAGCGTGCCGATTCGCTGCCAGGGCAGCTCCCACAGCGGCTCCGTAGCGCTCTCCGTGGGAAGCGAGCTTGCTCGCGAATGCAGCGCAACTTCATATCTCCAACACCAACAAACGCAGAGTAACCACCACGGATGGTGGTCACAAACAAATCGCCGGGAGCGATTTTTGACCTCACTCCAGCGACGGCCCGCAGGGTGATCACCACGGGCGGTGATCACAAACAAATCGTCCGGAACGATTTTTGACGTCGCTCCAGCGACGGCCCGCAGGGTGATCACCATGGATGGTGATCACAAACAAATCGTCCGGAACGATTTTTGACGTCGCTCCAGCGACGGCCCGCAGGGTGATCACCATGGATGGTGATCACAAAAAAACCGCAAGCCCATACCGAGCCTGCGGTTTTCCTTGACGCAGCGTTACGACCGAAATCAGCTGTGGGCTTTGATGTAGTCCACGGCTGCTTGTACGGTGCTGATTTTTTCAGCTTCTTCGTCGGGGATTTCGGTCTCGAATTCTTCCTCGAGGGCCATTACCAGTTCAACGGTGTCCAGGGAATCGGCGCCCAGGTCTTCCACGAAGGAAGCTTCGGATTTCACGTCTTCCGGCTTAACGCCCAATTGCTCGACAATGATCTTCTGGACCCGTTCTTCGATGCTGCTCATGATCCTATTACTCTCCTATTAATGGTGTGCAAGCACCTATGAGCGGCTATTCTAGGTGAACGCGATTTGCGCTTGCAAGCCGCCGCCGGTGCCCGTTTTCACGGATACGTTTCCAAATATGTTGAACCCCACCCACCACTGAGACGGCAGTACCCTCTCCGTGGGGGCCACCCTGAAGCTGCGGCCCGGGCGAATCCATTGCACAGGCCGGCCTCGAAAGACCGGCGCATTCCAACCGGAACCGGCAGCTTAGCGGTTTCGGGAGGATTTGTCCCTACCCGGTGAACATGCCACCGTTAACGTGGACCGTGGTACCGGTTACATAGCTACCACCGTCTCCGGCCAGCCACGCTACCGCGCTGGCCACTTCATCGGGGCTGCCGAGGCGGCCCAGGGGGATTTCCCGCAGCAGCGCATCGCGCTGAGCCTCGGGCAGAACATCGGTCATGTCGGTCTGGATAAAGCCCGGCGCCACCGAATTCACCGTGATGTTACGCGAGCCCAGCTCGCGGGCAAGGGCCCGGGTAAAGCCCTCCACGCCACCTTTGGCCGCGGCATAGTTGGCCTGGCCGGCGTTGCCCATGGTCCCCACCACGGAACTGATATTGATCACCCGGCCCCAGCGGGCCTTGGTCATGCCCTTGATGCAGGCCTTGGTGACCCGGTACAGCGAGTTCAGGTTGGTGTTGATCACATCCATCCATTCATCGCTTTTCATCCGCAACATGATGTTGTCCCGGGTGATGCCGGCGTTGTTCACCAGCACCAGAGGCGCACCGTGCTTTTCCACGATGGACTTGATCGCGGCCTCCACCGAGGCATCCTCGGACACGTTCAGCACCACGCCGTCACCGTTCTCTCCGAGGGCGTCGGCGATGGCCTTGGCGCCGTTTTCGCTGGTGGCGGAGCCGACCACGAAGAAACCGGCGTTGACCAGGTTTTCGGCAATGGCCTTGCCGATACCGCGGCTGGCACCGGTGACCAGGGCCACTTTACGTTCGTCGCTCATGAGGCGTCCTCAACCGTTCAAAGCCGCCTGAAAGGCGTCCAGGGATTCCAGGGGCTTGGCGTCCAACCCCCGGTCAATACGTTTGGCCAGGCCACACAGCACTTTGCCGGGGCCACATTCGTACAGCGTGGTCACGCCATCCGCGGCCAGGGCCTGCACCGTCTCCACCCAGCGCACCGGGGAATACAATTGCCGGATCAAGGCGCTGCGAATCGCCTCGGGGTCGGTTTCCCAGGCCACATCCGCGTTATTGATCACTGGCAGTTCCGGGGCGTGGAAACGGACCTGGGCGAGCGTTTCCGCCAGCGCTTCCGCCGCCGGCTTCATCAGTGCGCAATGGGAGGGCACGCTCACCGGGAGCGGCATGGCGCGCTTGGCGCCGGCGGCCTTACAAGCGGCAATGGCGCGTTCCACGGCACTGCCTTGCCCGGCGATCACCACCTGGCCAGGCGCGTTGAGGTTGACCGCTTCCACCACTTCACCCTCGGCGGCTTCGGCACAGGCCTGACGCACCTGATCGTCATTCAGACCGAGGATCGCCGCCATGGCGCCCTCGCCTTCCGCCACCGCCTGCTGCATCAGCTCGCCACGGGTGCGCACCAGGCGCACCGCATCCCCCAGGCTGATCACCCCGGCACAGGTCAAGGCGGTGTATTCACCCAGGCTGTGCCCGGCCAGCAGCGCCGGGCGCGGACCACCGCTCTGCTCCCACTCCTTCCACAGGGCGACGCCGGCGGTCAGCAACAGCGGCTGCGTATTTTCGGTGCGATTGAGATCAGCTTCGGGGCCGTTCCGGGCCAATTCCCAGAGGTCCATGTCGAGGGCGCCGGAAGCTTCCTGGAAAGCCTGGCGCACGGCGGTGTGATCGGCGAAATCGGCCAGCATACCCAGGCTCTGCGAGCCCTGACCGGGAAAAACGAAAGCGGTTTTTGACATGCGTTTCCCTGATTCGCGAAGGACGGCCGGTGGGACTCCGCGAGAGCCCGCCCCGGGCGTCGGGTTATCGGATTTGGCGGCAGTATGCCTTTACCCGCCCGGCTTGTCCGTTCCGGGCTGCAACAAAGTATGAATGACCCCGGCGCGGCATCGATCAGGAGGCGGGCTGTTCAGAGACCTGGGCCAACGGCGCCACGGCGTCGCGGATCAACGCCGGCACGTTGCGGCGGGCTTCCAGCAGGGCCACTTCCAGAGCGCTGGTAAAGCCGGCTTCGCCAGTGCCGCCGTGGCTTTTCACCACCACGCCGTTAAGCCCCACCAGACTGGCGCCATTGTAGCGCTCCGGGTCCATACGGTGCTTGAGGCCGTTCAACACCGGCAGGGAAAACAGGCCGCTCAGCTTGCGCCACCAGGAACGGCCGATCTCCTCACGGATCATCCCACCGATCATGGTGGCCACGCCTTCCATGGTTTTCAATGACACATTACCGACAAAGCCATCGCAGACCACCACGTCCACGTCACCGAGGAAGATGCCATTGCCTTCGACGAACCCCACGTAATTGAGGTCCTCGGCGGCCTGCATCAAAGCAGCGGCCTCCTTGATCTGCTCGTTGCCCTTGATGTCCTCTTCGCCGATATTGAGCAGCGCCACGCGGGGCTGGCTCAGTCCGTCGACGGCGCGAACCACGGCCTGCCCCATCTGCGCGAACTGCAACAGATGCCCGGGCTGGGAGTCCACATTGGCGCCCAGGTCCAGCATGTGACAATGGCCCTTGGCGGAAGGAATGGCGGTGCAGATAGCGGGACGGTCGATCCCGGGAAGGGTTTTCAACACGAAACGGCTGACCGCCATCAGGGCACCGGTATTACCGGCGCTGACCGCGGCCTGGGCACGGCCTTCCTTGACCAGATTGATGGCCACCCGCATGGAGGAGTCTTTTTTCTGGCGCAGCGCCACCGCCACCGGATCGTCCATGGCCACCACTTCGGAAGCGGGCTCTATGGCAACGCGGGCATGGCCCTCGAGACCGGCCTTGGCCAGTGCCGGCGCCAGAACGTCGGGATTACCAACCAGGATGATGTGGAGACTGGAATGACGGGAAAGCGCACGGCTGACGGCGGGAACGGTGACAGGTACCCCGTGATCCCCCCCCATGGCGTCCACCGCCAGAGTCACGTCTGACATGGCCACTCAATTCCTCAGAGGCATGGCGGCACCCAGAATACTCCTAATCCGGCCCAGGTAAAGGCCGGACACAGGCCAGTGCCCCAGAACGAAAAACGGCGCCCGTCAGACGCCGGATGAAACCGGGTGACGGGCGCCGTTCGACTTATTCTTCTTCGTCCAGGTCCGCGGTGCGCAGAACCTGACGGCCGCGGTACATGCCGTCCGGAGAGATATGGTGACGGCGATGCACTTCACCGGTGTTGCTGTCCTCGGTCAGCGTGGCGGCGGACAGCGCATCGTGGGAACGACGCATACCGCGCTTGGAACGGGTTTTGCGATTCTGTTGAACAGCCATTGTCGAGCTCCTCGGCGTGTTACTTGCGGCGACCCTTGAGCTGGGCCAGCACGGCAAAAGGGTTATCCGGATTGTCTTTGTCCCGGCCCTCGCCGTCTTCCCCATCGTCGCGGGTATCCGGCAGCGGATTCGGGCATTGATCGTGCAGCGCCACCAGTGGCATCGCCAATAGCAGCTCTTCCTCGAGCACATCCGCCAATGGCAGGCGCTCTTCGGTGACCAGCAGAGGATCCAGGTGCGTGGGCAACGCCTTTGCCTGTTCCTCGCTCCAGACCATGGTCAGGTCCACATTGGCGAGGATCCGCTGGTGCACGGGTTCAAGGCAGCGCTGGCAGATCAAAACCAGCGTGGTTTCCACCTGGCCCCGAACGCACCGGTGCCCGTCCTCATCGCGGCCAAAAGCCAGCGACACCCGGACCGGCTGGTCCAGGCTCTCGCGATATTCCCGCAGCCGGGGCAGATCCCCAACCCGGGCCTCGCCCTCGATGACGCGCTCCTGATCCGCGAACTTGCGCGGTTCCAGGTACGGTGGCAGTTGCCCTGAAAACATAAGCGCGCAATTCTAGGGCCGCGCCGCGGCGCTGTCAAAGCGAAAATCACGCCAGTGGCCAAGACCTAACCGTCTGAGAAATTTGGATTTTTCGTGCACTGCCATGCCCACCTCTTTTACACTCGCTGCTTTGAAAACCGAGGAGACCATGGTGAACGACATTCCGCCGACTCTGATTCTGGCCTCTTCCTCTCCGTTTCGCCGTGAGTTGCTGGGCAAACTGGGGCTGCCTTTCAGCGCCGCCAGCCCGGATATCGACGAGACCGCTCTGCCCGGCGAAAGCGCCACCGAGCTGGTACTGCGCCTGGCCCGGCGGAAAGCCCAGGCCCTGGCCGCGGACCATCCCGATACCCTGATCATCGGCTCCGACCAGGTGTGCGTCCTGGATGACACCATTCTCGGCAAACCCGGCGACCGCGACAACGCCATCAAGCAGTTGAGCAGTGCCAGTGGCCGCAGCGTGGTGTTTCATACCGGTCTGTGCCTGTACAACAGCGCCACCGGCCGCTATCAAAGCGGTTGCGAGAACTTCACCGTGCATTTTCGCACCCTGGATCAGGACCGCATCCGCCGCTACGTGGACAAGGAACAACCCTTCAATTGCGCCGGCAGTTTCAAGTCCGAGGGGTTCGGCATCACTCTGTTCAAGGCGCTCGAAGGTCGCGACCCCAACGCTCTGGTGGGACTGCCGCTGATTCTATTGACCGACTTCCTGGCGGCGGAAGGCGTCAGCCTGCCCTGACGCCGGACGCCGGACGCCGGACGCCGGACGCCGGACGCCGGACGCCGGACGCCGGACGCCGGACGCCGGACGCCGGACGCCGGACGCCGGACGCCGGACGCCGGACGCCGATAATGCAAAACCAGACACAACGCCCTGGCAAGTACTAACAACGCTTTTTTTATGGTTCATCGCGGCTTAGCGGGAAGCGGCGCTTCAATCATGGGCACGGACCTGTAACGGAAGGGGCTATCAAGCCGCTATATTCGCCATTCGCCGGCAAGCCGGTCTCCCACGGATCATGCCACGAAGCCGCTGTGGGAAGCTTGCTGGCAAGCGAATATCCCAACACCAGAGAGCCGGAATTCGCCAGCAAGCTGGTCTCCCACGGATCTGCCACGAAGTCGCTGTGGGAAGCTTGCTGGCAAGCGAATATCCCAACACCAGAGGGCCGGAACTCGCCAGCAAGCTGGTCTCCCACGGATCTGCCACGAAGCCGCTGTGGGAAGCTTGCTGGCAAGCGAATATCCCAACACCAGAGGGCCGGAATTCGCCAGCAAGCTGGCCTCCCACAGGTCCGCCACGAAACTGCTGTGGGAAGCGGCCCGGGCGGCGCTCCGCTTGGCCGCGAATGCCCTGAGCCGTTGGCGATTCGCTTGCCAGCAAGCTTCCCACAGCGGCGCTGTAGCCACCTCTGAAGGGAGGTCTTCGAGGTAACCGGGCAATACGGGAGCCCCCGCCAGAGCGACCCTTCCCGCTAAACCGCGAGGAACCTTTTTTATGACCGCCGTCCATGGCGGTCACCCTTCGGGCCGTCGCACAGCAACGTTAAAAATTGCTCCCGGCAATTTTTTATTTCCGCAACGCCCGCAGCCCCGGGTTTTGACTTTAGCGTCTGGCGTCTGGCGTCCGGCGTCCGGCGCCTCACCCCCCATCAACGCAGATCCGGCAGGTACTGCTCCAAGCCCAGGCTGCCACCCAGCCCCTTGCCAATGGAAACACCGAAGCGCTGCAACAATTGCTCCACCGGAGACGGGCTGTAGGTGTAGTTGACCAATTCCTCGACGCCGATCACATCCCGGGCCACCTGACCCGGGCTCTTGAGGCCGTCGATCAAGCCCAAATCCAGAGCCCGCTCGCCAGTCCAGAACAGGCCTGAGAACAATTCCGGGTGGCCATCCACCCGCAGGCGATCACCGCGCCCCTGTTTCACCGCGCCAATGAACTGCTGGTGAATCTCATCCAGCATCTCCTGCACGTGCCGGCGATGGGCCGGATTCACCGGTGCGAACGGGTCCATCAGGTCCTTGTTCTCGCCGGCGGTGTAAACGCGGCGCTCCACGCCCAGCTTCTCCGCCGCTTCTTCCAGACCGAATCCGGCCATGATCACGCCAATGGAACCGACAATACTGGCCGGATCGGCGTAGATGTCATCCGCGGCCGAGGCGATGTAATAAGCCCCGGACGCGCCGGTATCGGTGATCGCCGCGTAGACCTTCTTCTCCGGGTACTTCTCGCGCAACCGCCGGATCTCGTTGTAAACCTGATTGGACTGCACCGGCGAGCCGCCCGGGCTGTTGATGCGCAACAGCACCGCCTTGGCATTTTTCGCCTCGAACGCCTCCCTCAGGCCGGCGCTGATCAGATCCGCCGACGCCTCACTGTCAGCGCTGATGACCCCATTCAGGTCCACCACCGCCACATGGGGCTCGGCCACCGCCAGAGCGCCATCGCGACTGGGAATCAGCATGAACAGAACAACGAACAGATAAACAAAGGTCAGCGTCTTGAAGAAAATCCCCCAGCGGCGGCTTTTACGTTGCTCCGCCTGGGCCTGCCCCAGCAGCTTCTCGATCAGCTGCCACTCTTTATTGCTGCCCTGCGGCCGGGACGGTGGTTGATTCGATTCCATCTACATCTGCTCCTCGCGTGATTACCCCTGCCCCGACCAGGGGCAGCAACTGTGGCAAAGCATCGATCATCGCCCGCGGATTGCGCTGACGCAGGCGCTCCGGCGTGTGGGCACCATAGCTGACCGCCACCCGGTCAACCCCGGCGGCCTCCGCCATATCCAGATCAAAGGTGGTATCCCCCACCATCAGTGCCCGCTCCGGCGCCACTCTCAATTCCTCCAGCAGCTCCAGCACCATGGCCGGATGCGGTTTGGAGCGGCTCTCGTCGGCGCAGCGGGAGGCGTGAAACAACGCCCCGAGGCCGGTGTTGGTCCAGACCCGGTCCAACCCTTTGCGCGACTTGCCAGTGGCCACCGCCAATCGCATGCCCCGCTCGCGCAGCGCCAGCAAAGTATCGCGGGCGCCCGGATAAGGCACACTGGGGGACCGCTCCGCCAATACGAAATGATGAGCATACCGGTCGCGCATGGTGCTCACCATGGCTTCGTCCAGGAAGGGGTACAAAGTGAGGATCGCTTCCGGCAAACCAAGGCCGATGATGCCGCGCACCTGCTCATCTTCCAACGCCGGCAACGCCAGGTCGCGGGCGGCGCCGTGCATGCAGGCGACGATGCGGGCGGTGGAATCCATCACCGTGCCGTCCCAGTCGAAAATCACCAGATCGTAGCTCATCTTGCCAGCGCCTCGGGTAGCCTTACTTCACTTCAGGATCAGGATCGGGAGCGGCGCCGCAGTGCCGCCAGGATCGACTCGAAATCCTCGTCCAGGGGAGCCTCCACCCGCACCCGGCGCTCGCTGAGCGGATGCCGGAAAGCCAGGCTATGGGCATGCAGACACAAACGACGCACGCCGAGTTCCCCAAGCAGGCGATCACCCTGATCATTGCCGTACTTGTCATCCCCCAGCAGCGCGAAGCCGCCGAACTGACTGTGCACGCGGATCTGGTGGGTCCGTCCGGTGCCCAGAGTGGCTTCCACCAGGCTGACACCGCCGAGCCGTTCGAGCAGCCGGAAGTCGGTGACCGAGGGCTTGCCTTCCCGGGATACGCGTACCACCCGCTCGTTGCCCTGCATTAATTTGAGCAACGGCGCCTCGATACGGCGTTCCTTGCCCTTGAAGCCCTGACACAACAGCCAATAGCGTTTTTCCACACCGCCCTGCTGCATCAACCGCTGCAATCGGCGCAAAAAACCGCGCCGGCGCGCCACCATGATGCAGCCGCTGGTATCCCGGTCGAGCCGGTGCACCAGCTCCAGCTCCCGCTCCTCCGGATAGAGCACCCGCAACGCCTCGATCAAACCAAGACTGACGCCGCTGCCGCCATGCACCGCCAGGCCCGCCGGCTTGTTGAAGATGAACAGGTGCTCGTCTTCATAAATAAGGGTGCGCGAAAGCCGCTCCGCCAGAGCGTCACTGATTTTCGGCGGCGCCTCGGATTCGGCGGTGCGGATCGGCGGAACCCGCACGATATCCCCGCTCGCCAGGCGCGTGGTCTGTTTGGCACGCTTTTTATTCACCCGCACTTCGCCGGAACGGATGATCCGGTAGATACGGGAACGGGGCACGCCCTTGAGGTGCGTGATGAGGAAATTATCCAGGCGTTGACCGTCACGACCTTCATCAATGGTAACGAAGGAAACGCGGTCGGCGGAGGGGGTCTCGGACATGCGGGGGATTCTGACCTCCGCCCCCGCGCAGGTCAATCGCCTCGCCGGGGCGGCAGCGCCATCAGATTGATCTTATTGCGGTTTTGTTGCTATAGTGCCTTGTCTGGCAACAGCTTTACGATCGTTGTGTCCGCCCATTACTGAGATTCACGGATGGCGGGGCGCGAACAGTGAAGCCGGTGGTCCCGTGAGCATGACGGGCGGCCCGGGCCGGCGCCCTGCTCCCCTATCGGGTCAAGTCAGGACGCCACCGGAAACATTATCCTTGCCGCTTCCCGTGCCCGCCCACCCAATCAGAGACGCTCGTTGCGCCCGGTTACCGTGAAAAGATGGCCTCCGATGCGCGATCGGAACGCTGATGACAGACTCATGTCGGCCGCGGCAGGCCAACGGCGACGCGCAGCGACCATTCGCCGTCAAGATCAGACCGCCCGCCCCGCCCGACCATGATGACGTCGCGAGAACTCCCACCGGAGCGCGACGCTGCAGCATGACCTCCCGGGCCGCGTCATTGCCCGGCAGGTTGCCGACAACCTAAACAGGCGGACTGCAGCCAGGCTGAAGACAGAGAACCGGTATACAGACAAACCAAAGTTTACCCGGTCCGGCGCCACGAAAATCCAAGCGCCGGGCACAGCGTGAAGCACAACCACGGGGCATGACATCCCCGGCGCAACACCAACGGAACGACTTCCTATATCCGGAGGAGAAAGAGTAACGAACAGGCAGAATCATCACCGTCGTCTCCGCGCCCGAAAAGCGCCGTACACACGTGACGTCGATGCCTGCGCGGCTTTTCCTCGTTCAGGGTCAGGGTCTGATACCGGCACCAAGCCGGCCCGCTGCATGCCGCCACGAACAACGTGGTAGCACAATGAAACGTATGTTGATCAACGCCGCCCATCCCGAAGAGGTTCGGGTGGCCCTGGTGGACGGACAGCGTCTTTATGACCTGGATATCGAACACCGCTCCCGCGAGCAGAAAAAAGCCAATATTTACAAAGGCAAGATCACTCGCATTGAACCCTCTCTTGAAGCCGCTTTCGTGGACTTCGGCGCCGAACGCCATGGCTTTCTGCCGCTGAAGGAAATTTCCCGCCAGTACTTCACCAAGGATCCCAAGGACATCCAGGGTCGCATCAATATCAAGGATGTGATCAAGGAAGGTCAGGAAGTGATCATCCAGGTGGACAAGGAAGAGCGCGGCAACAAAGGCGCCGCCCTGACCACCTTTATCAGTCTGGCCGGCCGCTACCTGGTGCTGATGCCCAACAACCCGCGTGCCGGCGGTATTTCCCGCCGTATCGAGGGCGAGGAACGCCAGCAGCTAAAGGAAGCCCTGGCCAGCCTCAAGCTGCCCGATGAAATGGGCGTGATCGTGCGCACCGCCGGACTCGGCCGTGGCGCCGAGGAGCTGCAATGGGACCTGGACTACCTGCTCAAATTGTGGGATTCCATTTCCGAAGCGGCGCAATCCCGCAAGGCCCCGTTCCTGATCTATCAGGAATCCAACGTCATCATCCGCGCCATCCGCGACTACCTGCGCAAGGACATCGGCGAGGTGCTGATCGACTCCGAGAAGGTGTTCGAGGAAGCCCAGGCCTTCGTCCAGCAGGTGATGGCCGACTACAAGCACAAGATCAAGCTGTATAACGAGGAGATCCCGCTGTTCTCCCGTTTCCAGATCGAGTCCCAGATCGAGACCGCCTTCGAGCGGGAAGTGAAGCTGCCTTCCGGCGGCTCCATTGTCATCGACCCCACCGAAGCGCTGGTGTCCATCGACATCAACTCCTCCCGGGCCACCAAGGGCGCGGACATCGAGGAGACCGCCCTGCAGACCAACCTGGAAGCCGCCGACGAGATCGCCCGGCAACTGCGGCTGCGGGATATCGGCGGCCTGATCGTGGTGGACTTCATCGATATGGGGCCGGCCCGCAATCAGCGCGAAGTGGAAAACCGCATGCGCGACGCCCTGGAAGCGGACCGCGCCCGCATCCAGCTTGGCCGCATTTCACGCTTCGGCCTGCTGGAACTGTCCCGTCAGCGGCTGCGTCCCAGCCTCGGCGAGACCTCCAGCATCGTTTGCCCGCGCTGTGATGGCCAGGGCCATATCCGTGACGTGAAGTCCCTGGCACTGAGCATCCTGCGCCTGATCGAAGAAGAGGTGATGAAGGAACGCACCGGCGAAATACAGGCCCAAGTGCCGGTGGCGGTGGGCACCTTCCTGCTCAACGAAAAGCGCCCGGTGCTGCGTGACATCGAAACCGCGCACAACGCCCGGGTGCTGGTGATCCCCAACCCGAACCTGGAAACCCCTCATTTCCAGGTCGAGCGGATCCGCGACGATCAGGTCAAATCGCAAACCAGCCATGAGCTGGAACTGGTGGACACCAGCGCCGAGGAGCCCACCACCAACACCCAGGAAGCCCCGGCGAAACCACAGGAACCAGCGGTTAAGCTGGTCACCCCGGACACGGCTCCCCCTGCCCCCAAAGCGCAACCGGCGGAACCGGCCGCGCCGGCGGCGGCAAGTGAAAGCACTCCCGGTCTGCTCGCCCGGCTGCTGGGCTGGTTCGCCGCCGTGTTCGGTGGCGGTGCCGAACAAGAACAGAAGCAGGAATCCAAAGGCGGCCAGAAAGACGCACGCCGTCAGCAGGATCGCCAGCCCCAGAACCGCGACCAGCGCGGCAACCGCGACAAGGAACGCGGCCGCCGTCAGCAGGATCGGGGCAACAACCGCAATAACCGGAACCGGCGGGAAGACACGGAGCAGCAGGACGATAACCGTCGTGGCAACCGTGGCAATCAGAACCGCAACCGCAACAAGGCGGACGGTCGCGACGGCGACAACGCCGGCGGCGGCAATAACCGTCGCGGTCGCAACCGTGGTGGCGACCGGTCCTCGGACAATAAGAGCACGGACAATAAGTCCAGCGACACGAAGTCCAGTGATACCCGGTCCAATGACGCCAGGACGAATGACAACCAGGGCCGCCAGGAACGCCGTGGCGAGGGCCCGAAAGCCAACCGGCGCCAGGACGCCAAGGACGATCGCCCGCTGCGCGAACGGGAACGGCCGCGCAAGAGCCAGGATGATCGCAAGGCTCAGCAGCAGGAGGCTCAACAGCAAGCCGCTCAACAGCAAAATAGTGGCGATGCTCAGCAGCGCAAGGATCAACAAGGCAAGGAAGAACCCCGCAACGAAGGCAATAAGGCCGCCACGCAACGGGATAACGACCAGCGCCGTAATGATCAGCGCCAGCAAAACACCGGCCGTGGCGAGCAGGCGGAAAGCAAGCAGGACACCGCGAAAGGCGGTGCCCCGGCTCAGCCTCCGCTGATGACCAGCGAAGACAACACGCCGGGACGCGATCAGGAACGTGGCGACAGCCGTCCGCCCAAGGCCAAGCTGGTTCCGGCTCAGGAAGGCGGAGAAGGCAAGGCGCAAGCCGACCAGGCACCGGCCCAGACCAAACCGGCTCAGGGCGGCGATGCCAAAGAGGCTCCGGCGGAGCAACCATCGGCGCAACAGCAAAAGGACAGCTCCCGGCAGCAGCACGAGCAGCCGGTGAGCAAGCCACAACAGCCGGAACAGGAAAGCAAGCGGGAAGCACCCCGGCCCGCCGCTGAAGCGCCGGTCCAGGACGCCAAGCCGGCGGCCTCCGCCCAAGTGGAAGAGCAGCCGGTACGACGTGCCGGCAACGATCCGCGCCAGCGTAACCGCCAGGCCGCGGCTCAGGCTCAGGCTCAGGCTCAGAACAAGCCTGAAGCGCCCGAGCCGGAAAAAGCCAACGGCGGCCCGGCCACGCAGCCGGAAAACGCTGCCAAACCGGTAGCGGAAAAACCGGCGGCGGAAAAACCGCAACCGACGGCGGAGCCCACCCCTGCTCCAGTGAAAGCCGAGGAGAAAGCGCCAGAAAAAGCGCCGGAGAAAGCCGAGGCCAGCAAGCCGGCACCGACCGAGCAGCCGAAACCGGCGGCACCGGCGGCGGAACCGCAAGCGGAACCGAAGGCCGAGCCCAAAGCGGAAGCCAAGACTGAAACCTTCCCCTCCGACGACGCCAAGCCAAAGGCGGACAGCAAACCGGAGGAAGCAGCAAAGCCGGCGGTCAGCCCGGAACAGCCGGCACCGGCAAACGACGCCAAAAGCACCGGCTCCGAAGCCGCGCCGCAAGGCCGGGCCAGCAATGACCCACGCCTGCGCCGCCGCCAGCAACAACAGGAGGCGACTGCCGCGGCGGACAGCACCAAGGACGCCGACACCGGCGCCTGATGCCCTGATCCTTCAGGCATGAAAAAGCCCTCGCCGGGTTACCGGCGAGGGCTTTTTTGTGGTGCCCTGCACACTGATTCGCTGCCAGGGCAGCTTCCCACGGCGACTTCGTGGTCCTGCTGTGGGAAGCTGCCTTGGCAGCGAATACAGCATGAGCTCATATTTCCAAGACCAATAGACTGACCACGGCCGTGGATTCGGCGGCAAGCGCCAGAGCCTCCCCAACTGTGGGACACCACTGGCCCACGAGCCACGATTGATATCTCAGATTGCCAGGGCGCCCGGCATCAACACCGGCTCCTGCTCCAGTTCCACGCCAAAGCGCTGCCGCACGTCTTCCCGTACCGCCGCCGCCAGCGTCAGGACATCCACGGCGGTGGCGCCACCATGATTGACCAGTACCAGCGCCTGCTGATCGTGCATGCCCACCGGGCCGAGACGCCGGCCTTTCCAGCCGCTGCGCTCGATCAGCCAGCCCGCGGCCAGCTTACGACCTTCAGGCACCGGGAAAGAAACCAGTTCCGGATACGATTCCAGCAACCGCTGATAGTGCGCCAGAGAGACCACCGGATTCTTGAAGAAACTGCCGGCATTGGGCAAATCAGCCGGGTCCGGCAGCTTGCTTCGCCGCAAGGCGATGACCGCTTCGCGCACCCGGGCCGGGGTCACCGGCCCATCGCCTTCCAGCCGCTCCGCCAGCCCGCCATAGTCCAATCGGAAAGAGTCCGGCGGGCAGTCGCTGCCACGGCGCAGATTCAACGTCAGGTGGGTAATAATGAATTCACCCCGGCAGCGGCTCTTGAACAGGCTGTCCCGATAGGCGAATTCGCATTGATCGGCATCGAAGCGGATATTGCTGCCGTCTTCCACCGACACCGCTTCCACCGTGGAGACCACGTCCGCCAGCTCCACCCCGTAGGCACCGATATTCTGGAAGGGCGCCGCGCCGACGCTGCCGGGAATCAGGGAGAGATTCTCCAGACCCTGCCAGCCAGCGGCGACGGTGTCCGCCACCAGCCGGTCCCAGACCACCCCCGCGCCAACCCGGACCCGGGCCTGGCCCTCATCCACCTGCCGGTAGCTTACCTCGTCGAAAGCCGGCATCACCGTCAGGCCGGGCAGGTCCCCGGTCAGGACCAGATTGCTGCCGCCGCCGAGCACGAACAGCGGGTCAGTCCCGCGCCCGGTCAGCACCCGGGCCAGTTCGTCCACATCGGAGGGGCAGGCAAGGCGCTCGGCGCGGGCCGGCAGGGCCAGGGTATTGGCCGTGCTCAGATCCACATCGGTCTCGATCACAGTGACGCCCGCAACTGTTCCAGCCACAGCTCGCTGGCCCGTTCCACCAGGTCCAGCACCTGATCAAAGCCATCCTCGCCGCCATAGTAAGGGTCCGGCACTTCCTCCGGCTCGCCTTCTCCCAGCACTTCCAGGAAGCGCGCCACCCGCGCGCGGGCTTGGGCCGGCGCCAGCTCGGAGACATCGTGGAAATTACTGTGGTCCATGCACAGGATAAGATCGAAACGGCGAAAATCATCCACCGTGATCTGACGGGCGCGTAACGTCTCCATGGCGTAACCGCGCCGTGCCGCCGCCGCCGCGGCACGGTGGTCCGGGGGGCGGCCGATGTGCCAGTCACCGGTGCCGGCGCTGTCGATCTCCAACCGCCCGCTCAGCCCCGCCGCATCCACCCGCTGACGGAATACCGCTTCAGCGGTGGGCGAACGGCAGATATTACCGAGACAAACAAACAGCACCGCCGGCGCGTTGAGATCAGTCATGCGCCTCTCCCCGCAACAGCGCTCTCATACGTTCCAGGTCCTCCGGCGTATCCACGCCCCCGGGCACGTCCTCGCGGGCCGGCGCCACATGAATCGCCACACCATTGGCCAGCGCCCGCAATTGCTCCAGGGATTCCAGCGTTTCCAGCGGTGCCGGCGGCCAGTTGACGAACTGGTGCAGAAAGCCGGCGCGATAGGCGTAGATACCGATGTGCCGCCACCACTCACCCTCACCGAGCTGCTCGCGATCCTTGGTGAACGCATTACGATCCCAGGGAATCGGCGCCCGCGAGAAGTACAGCGCGCGCCCCTGGTTATCGAATACCACCTTGCAGATATCCGGGCTGAACAAATCCCCGGCGGCGGTGATCGGCTCACACAGGGTGGCCATCTGACACTCCGGATTGGCGGCCAGATTCTCCGCCACCTGGTTGATCACCGCCGGCGGAATCAGCGGCTCGTCCCCCTGCACATTGACGATGATGTCGTCGTCAGCGAGCCCCAGTTGCGTTACCACTTCCTGCAAACGATCGGTGCCGGAGGGATGATCCGGCCGCGTCATCACCACCGGACAACGGTCACCAACGGCATCGGCGATGCGTTGATCGTCGGTGGCCACCCACACCTTGCCGGCGGCGCTGAGCAGGCAACGTTCCGCCACCCGCAGCACCATCGGTTTACCAGCCAGATCCGCCAATGCCTTGCCCGGCAGACGCGCCGACGCATAACGGGCCGGAACCACCACGGAAAAACTCATTCTCTCTCCTTCTCGACGGATGCCTTCTCGACGGATGCCGGCGCCGTCTTGAGCAGCGCCGGGTCCGGATTCAATGCGCGGTCGATCATGGCGTCCAGCACCGTGTCCGGCAAGGCCGCCCGCACCGGCAGCATCCACAGCCGGCTATTGTCGAAGCCCTGGCATTTCACTGCGTCCTTCTCGGTCATCACCACCGGGCGGCCGTCGGCGAACGCCAGATCCTCGGGTTTAAACGCATGGTGATCGGCAAACGCGTGTGGTGTCACCGCCAGTCCCAGCACCGCCAGGGAATGAAAAAAACGCTCCGGGTGGCCAATACCGGCAACGCCGTGCACGGCACCAAAACGCTCCCGAAACGCCTCACCGTCCAGGGTCAGGCCATCATTCAGGCGGGTCAGTTTACCGGGTTTGAGGTGCATGGTGACGGCCCCCGGCCAGACCCCGCCGTTGGCCACCAGAAAATCCACCTGATCGAGACGGTCGGCCGACTCGCGCAGCGGACCGGCGGGCAGGCAGCGGCCATTGCCAAGCCCCCGGCGGGCATCGATCACCACGATTTCGGCGGAACGGGGCAACGCGTAATGCTGCAGGCCGTCGTCACTGATCACCAGATCCGGCGCCAGTTCGCGCGTCACATAGCTCAAGGCGCGGTCCCGGCGCGGATCCAGCACCACCGGCACGCCGGCCCGGCGCACGATCAACAGCGGCTCGTCACCGACCACCGCCGGATCGCTGGAGGGTGTCACGGTCATCGGATATCGGCCGGCCTTGCCGCCATAGCCCCGGGAGATCACTACCACACTGAGGCCCCGCTCGCTGGCGCGCTGGGCCAGAGCCACTACCAGGGGGGTCTTGCCGGTGCCACCGACGGTGATATTGCCGACCACCAGTACGGGCACCGGCGGAGCGGTTCGCTGCCGGCGGAAGGCGGCCAGACGGCGCCCGGCAACCCGCCCCACCAGCCACCCCAGCGGGCGTAGCGGCGTCAGCCAGGGGCTGCCTTGGTACCAGCCCCGCTCCACGCGGCGGGCAAAATCAGTCATTAACGTCGTCGGCGAAATCCATCTTATAGAGTTGTGTGTAGAGTCCATTCTTTTCCAACAGCTCGGCATGCGTGCCCTGTTCGATCAACTGGCCCTGATCCAGCACCAGAATACGGTCCGCTTTTTCAATCGTGGACAAGCGGTGCGCGATCACCAGGGTGGTACGACCTTCCATCAGGCGTTCCAGCGCCTTCTGGATATGGTGCTCCGATTCCGTGTCCAGCGCACTGGTGGCTTCGTCCAGGATCAGGATCGGCGCGTCCTTGAGCAGAGCCCGGGCGATAGCCACGCGCTGGCGCTGGCCGCCGGACAGTTGGGCGCCGTCCTGGCCGACCATGGTGTCCAGGCCCTTGTCGAGGCCCTGGATGAAATCCCAGGCATAGGCGTTACGGGCCGCCTGCTCCACTGCCGCGTCGTCGGCGTCCCGCATCTCGCCATAGGCGATGTTATTGCGCACGGTATCGTTGAACAGCACCACCTTCTGGCTGACCATGGCGATCTGGTGACGCAGGTCCGCCAGCCTGTAGTCCGGCAACGACACGCCGTCCAGCAGCACCTGGCCCTGATCCGGGTCGAAGAACCGGGGCAGCATGGCGGAGATGGTGCTCTTGCCGGCGCCGGAGCGGCCAATCAGTGCCACCGTCTCACCACTGCGAATGGAGAAACTGAGGTTGCGCAGCACCGGCTGATTTTCGTCATAGCCGAAGGTGACATCCCGGAATTCCACGTTGCCTTCGGTGCGCGGCAGCGTCAATTGTCCCAGGTCCTGCTCCACCGGGCGGTCCATCAATTCAAACAAGGAGGCGGCGCCGGTAACGCCACGCTGAATCTTCACATTGACGTCGGTAAGCTGCTTGAGCGGTTTCTGCACCATGCCGGCGGCGGCGATGTAGGACAGGAAACCACCCACGGTGAGCTGCTCGCCCATCATCGTGATGTACAGATAAGTGATGGCGCCAATGCCCACCGCCACGAACAGCTGCACGATCACCGTGGAGGCAATCTTGCTGGCATTGAGCTTGGTGTTCTGGCGCGCGAATCGGCGACTGACGCTGTGGAAGCGGTCGCCTTCCAGCTTCTGGCCACCGAAAATCTTCACCGCCTGATTGCCCTCGATGGCTTCACCAAGAAACTGGGTGATGTTGCCCATGGACGACTGAATACGGCGGCTGATGTGACGGAACCGTTTGCTGGTGACATTCACCACCAGGCCAATCACCGGCGCCACCACCAGCAGAATCAGCGTCAGTTTCCAATTCTGATAGAACAGGAACGCCATCAGTCCGATCACCGTCAATCCTTCCCGGAAAATCACCATCACCGCGTCGGTGCCGGCGCTGGTGACCTGCTGGGCATCAAAGATGATCTTGGACATGATGCGGCCGGAAGCGTTGTTGTTGTACTCCGACTGAGGCAGCCGCAACACATGACCAAACACTTCATTGCGCATGAAATAGACGATTTCCTGGGCCACCCAGGCCAGCGTGTAGCTACCAAGGAACTGCCCGACCCCTTGAGCCAGGGCGATGAGCAGCGGCGCGACGGAAACCACCAGGACCCGGTGAGGCTGCGGGTCGACCACGGTTTCACCCAGGTAACCGGCCAGTTGCGCGGCGGCGGCCTGAGTACCGGCGTAGATGGCATAGCCGAAAAAACTGGCGAGTAACAGAAACCAGTGAGGTTTTACATAGCCCAGCAGTCGTTTATACGTTTGCCATGCACTTTCCGATTGTTGGCTCATTGGCCCTCTTCAGTGGCTTCACGTGTAGTGAGCGACAGCTTATCAAAGCCCAGTTGGCCCGCCACGTCCATCACCGTCACCACCGCCTGATAGCTGGCGTGGGCATCGGCGGTGATCAGCATGGGCCACTCGGTCTTGTCCTGGCCCAACCGCAACAGAGCGGAGCGCAGGCCGGCGTCGCTATTGTCGATCAGTTTTTCGCCGTTGATCACATATTCCCCCGCCGACGACACCAGAATCTCCACCGCCTGGGGCGCCTGCTCCGGCGGCGTGCCCTGCGCTTCCGGCAGAGTCAGCGACAACTGCGTTTGGCGGGTGAAGGTGGTGGAGACCATGAAGAAAATCAACAGCAGAAACACTACGTCGATCAACGGCGTCAGGTTAACGCTGATTTCTTCCTGCCTGGGCCGCGGGAATCTCACAACGTCGCTCCTTCCCTTTGCCCTTGTCTTTGCCCTTGCCTTTGCCCTTGTCCCCGCGCCGGTTCGCGGTCACCGTGGACCAAATCGACCAGATGCACCGCGTTTTGTTCCAGCCCGACGGTGATCTCCTCCACCCGGCGCACAAAGAAACGGTGAAAGAAAATCGCAGGAATCGCCACCACCAGCCCGCCGGCGGTGGTCAGCAGGGCCTGGGAAATACCGCCGGCAAGCTGCGCCGCATCGCCAGTGCCGTGGATCATGATCGCGGCGAACACGTCGATCATCCCCACCACCGTGCCGAGCAGACCCAGCAAGGGCGTGATGGCGGCGACCGAGCCCAGTGTCGCCAGGTACTTCTCCAGGTCGTGGACCACTCCGGTGGCCGCTTCCTGGATGCTCTCTTTCATGATCTCGCGGCCGTGCCGGGCGTTGGCCAGCCCCGCCGCCAGTATCACACCGAGGGCGGACTGCGATCTCAGGGTTTCCAGCCGCTCATCGGACAGTTGCCCTTTCTTCAACCACCCCCGCACCTCCGCCAGGGTGCCCGCCGGCGCCAGCCGGGACGGACGTAAAGTCCAGAATCGTTCCGCCACGATGGCCAGCGCCACCACCGAACAGATCAGGATCGGGAGCATCATCCAGCCCCCGGACCGCACCAATTCCTGCACGTTGTTATCCCCTTGGTCAGTTGCGATGGCGCGCCGCGACACGATACCAGGCCAATCCGGTAACCCCCTTACCAGCGCCATCCGCCGGGCCCATGCCAGGGCCGGCCGTGGTCGTCACGCCACCTTGTTATAGGCGCGGCATTATCGGTGGCCCCCAATTGAAACTCAATCATGCCGGCCCGGTCGGTGCGCAGAACCGTGACGCCTGCCGCTTCCAGACGCTCCAGCACCGCCGGCGCCGGATGCCCGAACCGGTTGCCATAGCCGGCCGACGCCACCGCCCAACGAGGTTGCAATCGCGACACCCAGGCCCGCGACGTGCCGGTATCGCTGCCATGGTGGGACAGCACCAGAACGGTCACCGGCGCCACCTGCCCCAGTAACCGGTATTCCACCTGGTGGGTGATATCGCCGGTCAACAACACACGATGCGGGCCGGCCTCCACCCACAGGACACAGCTGGCGTCATTGCCCTGCCAGGCCTGATCACGGGGCCACAGAAAACGGAACGTGACGCCGTCCAGGGTCCAGCTCTGCCCGGCCTGGCACGGCGCCGCGCCGACGGTACGATCCGGCTCACCAGACAGCAACAAGCCCGGCTCGCGCAGGTCCCTCAAACCGCCGGCGTGATCCAGGTCGCCGTGGCTGATGACGGTGATCGATGGCCGCAACCGCTGGCGGCGCAGCCACGGTTCGAGCACGCTGGCGCCAACGGACCCGCCCGGCCAGGCCGGGCCGGTGTCGTATAGAAGCAGATGCCCGTGAGTACGCAGCGCCACCGCCTGCCCCTGCCCCACGTCAAACACCGTCATTCGCAGTTGCCCAGGTGGCGGCGCGGCATTCTGCGGCCACAGCCAGGGCACCATCAGCAGCGGCAGCATACGGCGTGGCCAGGGCCAGGCCCTCAACGTCGCCAGCGCCACCGCCAGCAACAACGCCGCCGCCGCCATGCCTGTCAGCACCGGCGGCGCCCCCGGAGTGAACCGTGCCAGCATCGCCATCAACGCCACCGCCGCCTCCACCCCGGTGGCCGCCCCCAAAGACAGTGCCGGCCAATCGAATATGGCGCCACTCAACGCCAGCGGCACGATCAACACACTGAACAGGGGCACCAGCACGGCGTTGGCCACCGGTGATGCCCAGGTCCAACTGTCGAACATCACCGCGCTGATCACGCCCATGACCAGTGGCAGACCGGCCCATAACCAGGGGCCTCCGGTCCCCGCGATCAGCAAAATCGCCAATACCGCGCCAAAGGACAGCCACAGGCTGGCCGACAGCGCCGCCAGCGGATCCCAAAGCAAGACCACGAACAGCGCCAGGGCGAGAACCCCCAGCGGCGGCCGGGGGCGACGCCGGCAAACCGCCAGCGCCAGCACCGAGATCATCAGGGCGGCGCGCTGGGTGGGCAGGCTGAATCCGGCAAGCGCGGCGTACCCCCAGGCCGCCGTCACTGCCGGGGGCCACGCCAGCAACGCCAGTGGGATCCGCCGTAACGGACGGTACAGCCATTGAGCGGCGGGGCCGAACAGGACTCTGCCCAGCCACCAGATCATGCCACTCACCAGGGTCAGATGAAGCCCGGAGATGGCCAGCAAATGCGCCGTACCGGTCTCACGGAACAGGTCCCAAAGCGGCGCTGGCAAGCCACGGCGGTCCGCCACCACCAGGGCCGGCACCACCGCCGCGCCATGGGGACTGACGGCCAGATGGCCGACGATGCGGTCGCTCACTGCCTGCCGCCAGCCCGGCAGACCGCCGCCGCCCCAGCGTGCTTCCACGGCTCGCACCGTGGCGCGGGCATCAATGCCCTCGGCAAGAAAATAGCGCTCAGAATCAAAACCCGCTTCGTTGTAGGTACCGCGGGGCCTGTAGAGGCGCAGCCGGGCGCGTATCCACTCGCCGGCGCGTAATGGCGGATCCGGGTTCCAGTAACTTACCCGCAGCCGATGCCGGCCCGGCCAACGGCGTTCCGGGGCGCTGACGCGGCCTTCCAGCAGCGCGCTCTGATTGATGCCGGTCTGACCATAATGCACCCCGCCGTGGGTCTCGGGCAGCGACACCACCCGTCCGACAAACACCATCTCCTCCCCGTTCAGGTGCTCCGGCAACCGCGCCTCCAGCGCCAGTTGCAGTACCACCACGGCGTAAAGATAAGCCAGCGCCGGCCACATCCAGCCTCCGGCGGAGCCACCGCGGCGCCGGGCCAGCAGCGCCAGCGCCAACCCCAGCACCAACGGCCATAACGGGCCATACCACACCGCCGCCGTCATCGCCGCGGCCATACGCCACCAAGGCATCCTTGCCTCCCGCCACCAACCCTCTAGTGTTGACAGCTTCCGTTCAGTTTGTCTGTTCTACACTGCCTAAGAGCCTGTGGAAAACGTCATGCCGGATTCGATCCGGCATCTCCTTCCACGAAACCATCCGCCCCGCGGAGGGAGACCCCGGGTCACACAACGGTGCTTGGAGCACCGTTTGGACGCCCCGCGGGGCGCCCCGAAGGGGGAGTTCAATGATCTTAAGCCATTGAACTCCCCCGTCGGGATGACGGGGTGGTTTTCAGAAGTTCTCTGAGCGGCGGGGTGGATCACGCGCACTAGGCGCGACCGTCCCACATCGGCATAATGCGCGCACCTGGAACCGGATTCTCGACTTTCATGCCGAAACGGTTATTCCGAAAATACCTGCCTTCCCCCGAGAAGCTTCGCGGACATCCCTCCCTGAAGTTCCTTGGCGAGATCCTGTCGGATCCGAACCTGTGGCACATTAATCGGCATTCACTGGCCGGTGCCGCTTTCATAGGCGTGTTTACCGGACTGCTTCCCATTCCCATGCAGATGGGCCTGGCGGCCTTCCTGGCGGTACGTTTCCACTGCAACCTGCCGCTGTCGATGATGCTGGTCTGGCTGTCCAATCCACTCACCTATGTTCCGGTGTTCTATTTCAACTACCGCGTCGGTGCCTGGCTGATGGGCCTGCCTCCCCATCATGGCGAAGGCATCACCACGGCCTGGTTCCTGCAACAACTGGTTCCCCTGTGGATCGGCTCACTGATCGTGGCCCTGATTGCCGGGCTGCTGTCCTATGGGGCGGTGAAGGTGTTCTGGCGTCTGGCGGTGGTGCGCAGTTGGAAGCTGCGCTCCAGAAAACGCCGGAAGCCGATGAATGAACCCTAATCCGGCGCCGCGGCGGTGGCTGTAAGCTTTCGTGGTGATGTGCTGTAAGCCAGGGCGGATATTTCGCTCACACGCAACACGCCTGCACGCTAACACACCATGCGCGACTCGTGAGCGGCGATTGCTCTAGCGTCCGGCGTCTGGCGTCATGCGTTCAGCGGAGAAGATAAAGACCCGATCCAGACTTTCCGCTCCGCCATTCCAGCCGGTATTGAAACAAGCCGCCAACGCCCGGCACCAGGCCAGCGGGCGCGGTGGCAGGCCCTCTTCGAGATAGCGATGGGCCCGGCGGTGCACCTGCTCGGCGAAAGCGGCTTCCAGCCGTAGCGCCGCTTCGTCACCGTCCAGATTATCCATGGAGACACGGAAATCATGGCCGCAGGCGGCACAGAACAGCGCCTCGAGCGCCTGTGGCGCCACCTCCACCCGGGCAAACAGTTGCTGCTGCCCGGCATCACGGCCATCCGGTGCGTACCAGTACCCGTAATCCTCCAGGGTACGGCGCCGCGGTCCCGCCACGCACCAGTGCGCCACCTCGTGCAGGGCGCTGCGGAAATAGTCACGGGTATAGACAATACGATGGGGCGCTCCGGGCGAGTACACGGGCTCCTCGGCGCCCCCCTCCAGGACCGTGTGATAGCGCGAAGAAAAGGTATCGCGGAACAGTCCTTCCAGAGTCGCGGAGCAGTACATCCCGGCAGCGCTTTGCGGTATGGTAGCCGCCCCGTGCCTCTGCTCCCGACCCGCATCATGTCCATTCGCCGTAAGGAATACGCTGCTCAACTCGCTCTCGCCCTGCCGATTCTGGGTGGTCAGTTGGCGCAAACCGCCAACGGCTTCGTCGATACCATGATGGCCGGCCGCGTGGGTGCCGAGCATCTGGCCGCGGTGGCGGTGGGCGCCAGCATCTGGGTCCCGTTGTTTCTGTTCATGACCGGGGTACTGACCAGCGCCACGCCGATTCTGTCGCGCCACCTGGGGGGCGAAGCTTACCATCGGGTCAACCCGCTGGCCCAGCAGGCGTTGTGGTTGGGGCTGGGATTGGGACTGTTCACCGCGGTGGCACTGCGCGGCATGTCTCCGGTCCTGCACGCCATGGACGTGGACCCGGCCATGCTGCCGTTGGTACAGGGCTACCTGGAAGGTCTCAGCTGGGGCATGCCCGGCGCCGCCTTGATGCTGGCCATGCGCAGCTACACGGAAGCCATGCGCCACACCCGTCCGGTGTTGTGGATCAGCATTATCGGGCTGCTGATCAATATTCCCACCAACTATGTGCTGATCTACGGCAAACTGGGCTTCCCGGCCATGGGCGGCGTCGGCTGCGGCTGGGCCACCAGCGTGGTGATGTGGTCCATGGCGCTGATGATGGGGCTGTACATCCGCCGCCATCCGGTTTATCAGCCGGCACGTCTGAATCTGCGGCGGCGCCATCTGGAATTCGCCAGTCTCGCGTACATGCTGCGGCTGGGGCTGCCCGTGGGGTTATCGATCTTTTTCGAGGTCAGTATTTTCGCCGTGATCGCCCTGCTGATCAGCAGCCTGGGGCCGGAAATCGTCGCCGGTCATCAGATCGCGCTCAACTTCACCTCGCTGATTTTCATGGTGCCGCTCAGTTTTTCCCTGGCCGCCACGGTGCGGGTAGGCCACGCTCGCGGCCGCCACAACCGCGATGACTTGAATCTGGCGGTGGGCAGCGCGATACGCATGGTCAGCCTGGTCGGCGTTGCCGCCGCGGTCCTGCTGGTGCTGATCCGGCACTGGGTTCCCTGGATCTATACCCGCAACCCGGAAGTCATCGCCCTGGCCTCGCATCTGTTGCTGTTCGCCGCGCTTTACCAGATCTCCGACGCCATTCAGGTGGTGGCCAACGGCTGTCTGCGCGGTTTCGAGGACACCGCCTGGCCGATGGTAATGACCCTGTTCGCTTACTGGGGGATCGGCCTGCCGCTGGGCTATGCGCTCGCCCTCACCGACCTGCTGGTGCCGGCCATGGGCCCCAGCGGCTTCTGGATCGGTCTGGTGGCCGGGCTCACCTGCGCCGCCATTTTGCTCGGTATCCGCCTGCGCTGGCGTCTGCGGCAACCGCTGACCGCCCGTGCCGGTAACGGCGATCAGTCTCTGGACCACGCCGCCTGACTTGCGCCTCCGCCCGCAACCGTCTAGTGTGAAAATCGTAGAGTCTGGAATAGCCCGTGCGAGGACGATCCGCCACGGGATCGGTGCCGACGCAGGGGTATTCCATGGTTCTCTTGGGCGGAGGCGCTTATGGTTCGGGCTAACCGGCAGGATCCACGCGGCAGTAACGTCATCCCCTTCACCCCGAGACGGCGCTCCGGCAAGCCGTCCATTCTCAGACTCTCTCCGGAGTACGACGGCATGGAGCTGCTCTATGCCAACGATCAACATCCCGACACCCTGTTTTCCCTGAAAATTCTCGCCTGGGCACGTCTCGAGGACGGCACCACTCAGGCGCTGGTGCCCTGGCTGCGCGATCTGGTCACCGCCAGTGCTTTGTCCGATCCACTCAATGGCCGCTGGGAAGGTTACCGCCTGCCCGACAGCGACTACCTGTTCCGTGACGCACCGGAACACAAGGTGCAGGAGTTGGATGCGGCGCTGCGTTTTTTCGGCAAACCAGGCGACCACAGCTGCCAGGAAATTCCCGACACCATCGGCACCCACGCGGTGTTCTCCCAGGACGAATTCGAGACACTGTCGTTGATGGAAGTGGTGAGCTGGCGCGTGCAGGGTGACGGTACCCCCCAGGCCATGGTGGCGGACGAGGCGGCGGTGACACAGACACCGGTATTGCCCGGCGACGCCAGTCTGGTCGCCGCCGAACAACAGGAAGGGTTCCGCTATTTCTTCCAGCATGGCATCGCCAACCGGCTCAAGGAACACGACCCCGAAGCCCTGGCCGCCATCGCCATGCTGGCGGCCCGTTACTGACGCCGACATCGCTCCCCGGTCCGCCGCGACAGGTGGACCGCCGATGCCCCCGTGGCCGGCTCCGCCGACCACCGGTGGCCCTCGCCGGTTGAACGTGCTTTACGCCCCCTGCGACACCCTGTAGTTTTCCTACACCCGCTTACTCTCCCGGCTGTCAGACCGGTGACACCCAGCATGTGGCTTACTGGCGAGACGTCCGGGCCAGGCGGTCATATCCGCGCAAAACAGGAATGCTAGTCTGTCACTTTTATTGAACGAACCCGTGCTTGAACACGATGCCAGGGCGCCGGTGTGGCAAGGGAATCATCAACGGATTGATACGCGTCTAATCGGACTTTTATGAAAAAAACCACTCTCGTATTGATCGCCGCCGCCATGGTGCTCGGCGCCGTGGCCGTGGTGGCCATACTGGCGGCCATGCGCCCGCAACCGGAGGTGGAGGAGCGGCCGGCGATGGCGGAAATCGTCGATGTGCTGCCGATCGAAACCGCCCACAGCCAGTTTCAGCTGCGCTCCCAGGGGACCGTGCAACCGCGCATCGAAACCCAACTGGTGGCGGAGGTGTCCGGCAAGGTCATCCGCATCGCCGATGAGTTCGTCGCCGGCGGTTTGTTTCAGGCCGATCAGGTACTGATCGAAATAGACCCCAGCAATTATCGCAACACCCTCGCCCAGGCGCAGGCGGAATTAAAACGGCTGCGGGCGGCGCATCGCCTGGCCCGCCAACAGCTGGACCGGTTCGAGAATCTTTATCAGCGCAAGAACATATCGAAATCGGATCTGGAGCAGCGGCAATCGGAAGCGGAACAGACCCAGGCCGCGATCCAGTCACAGCAGGCCCTGGTTCAACAGGCGCAACGGGACCTGGAGCGGACTCGCATCCATCTCCCCTACGACGGCCTGGTCAAGGAACGCAGTGTGGACCTGGGGCAGTTCGTCGCCGCCGGCAATCCACTCGGTACCGCCTTCAGCGTCAAGGAGGCGGAAATACGGCTGCCGTTATCCCAGCAGGACAGCGCCTTCGTTGATCTGCCTCGCCCGGGCTATCGGCCGCCCTCGCTGCCCCAAGTGACCCTGCAAGCGCGGATCGGCGGCGAAACGGTAATCTGGCGCGGCGAAATCGTCCGTACCGAAGGGGTGGTCGATGAGCGCACCCGGCTGATCTACGCGGTGGCCCGGGTACAGGATCCGTACGATCTCGAAGGCGGCGACGAGCAGCCGCCACTGCCCATTGGCACCTTTGTCAGCGCCCGTATCCAGGGCCGCTCAGCCGAGGGACTGGTGGTGTTGCCACGAGTCGCCTTGCGTAACGGCGACCAGGTCTATGTGGCGGACAGCGACGACAAGCTCGCCATACGCCGGGTCCAGGTGGTACGCAGTACGCCGGAGCAGGTCTACACCAACGACGTGTTTCGACCCGGCGACCGCGCGGTGATCACCGCGATTCAGACACCGATACAGGGCATGGCCTTGAAAATCCGGGATCTGGACGCGGACCAGGACGACAGCGAGCCATCCGCCCCGGCACCGATGACGGCACCGGGGGAACACGGCGGCGCCGAGTCCGCTGACGATCAGGGAGCCTCGCATGTCGTCACCCCCTGATGCGGATCACCAGCAATCCGGTGCGCCACGGCTGAACGCTTACACCGGTCTGATCGCCTGGTTCACCCACAACCCGGTGGCCGCCAACCTGTTGATGGCGATCCTGATCATTGGTGGCGCCATCACCGCGTTCACCATCACCAAGGAAATCCAGCCGCAGGTGGAGACCAACTACGTCACCATCACGGTGCCCTACCTGGGGGCCACGCCCACGGATGTGGAACAGGGTGTGCTGATCAAGATCGAGGAAGCGATCCAGGACCTCGAAGGGATCAGGGAAATCGTCTCCATCGCCAGTGAAGGCAACGGTTCGGTGCAAGTGGAGGTGGCTCCGGATTACGACATCCGCGAGGTGATGGACAACATCAAGATGCGGGTGGATTCGATCACCACTTTCCCGGCGGAGACCGAGCGGCCGGTATACCAGCGCAACGTCTGGAGCACCGAGGTGATCTGGGTGGCGGTGTCCAGCGTCGACGTGGATGACCGCACCCTCAAGGAAGTGGCGCGGCGGGTGCGCGATGACATCACCGCCCTGCCCTCGGTGACCAAAACCGAACTGATCGGCGACCGCCCCTATGAGATCGGCATCGAGGTCAGCGAGGAAACCCTGCGCAATTACGGCCTGACGCTGACCGAAGTGGCGGACGCCGTGGGCCGCTCCTCCCTGGATTTGCCCGGCGGCCGCATCCAGGCCGCCGGCGGCGATATTCTGGTGCGCACCGTGGGCCAGGCCTACGTGGGCCGGGATTTCGAGGATATCGTGGTGCGCACCAACCCGGACGGCAGCCGGCTACTGCTCCGCGACATCGCTGATATCCGCGACGGCTTCGTCGAGGACAACTACTACCTGACCCACAACGGCCGCCCCGCCGTGGGCATCCGTGTACTGGCCCTGGGCGAACAGGACGCGCTGGCGCTTTCCCGGGAAGTCCGCGACTACGTGGACCGGATGCAGGAAAGTCTGCCCGACGGTGTCCAGGTAAACTGGATGATCGACGTGTCCTACTACCTGGAAGGCCGGCTCAACATGATGTCGGAAAACCTGTTGATGGGCGCGGTGCTGGTGTTCCTGATCCTGTCGTTGTTCCTGCGTCTGAAACTGGCGTTCTGGGTCATGGCCGGGCTGCTCACCGCCTTCCTCGGCACCCTGTTCACGCTGCCGCTGTTCGGCATCACCATCAATCTGATCAGTTTGTTCGCCTTTCTGGTGGTGCTCGGTATCGTCGTCGACGACGCCATCATTATCGGCGAATCCGCCTATACCCGGATTCAACGGGATGGCCACTCCACCAACAACGTGGTGCTGGGTGTGCTCGATGTGGCCGGCCCCGCCACCTTCGGCGTGCTCACCACCATGGCCGCGTTCCTGCCGATTCTGCTGGTCTCCGGTATCTGGGGGCAGTTTTTCGCCTCCATTGGCGGTGTGGTGGTGATCTGTCTGTTCTATTCGCTGATCGAATCAAAACTGATTCTGCCCGCCCATTTGGCGCACATGCGCGACGCTCCCGCGGAAACCTCAAAACCGAATCGGATGATCCGCTTCCAGCGGCGCTTCTCCGACGGCCTGTTCCGTTTCGTCGACAACACCTACCTGCCCCTGCTGCGGCGCATCCTGCGTCATCGTTATCTGGCACTGGCCGGCGCCCTTTCCGTGCTGATTCTGGCCGTGGGCCTGATTGTCGGCGGACTGTTGCGGGTGGTGTTCATTCCCGACCTGAGCGGCGACTTCGTTCAGGTGGAACTGGAAATGAACAAAGGCACGCCGGCCTACGTGACCCAGACCAACCTGGACACCATCGGCAAAGCGCTCACCGAAGTGGACCAGGAACTCCAGCAGGAATTGGGACTGAATGAGCCACTGGTGCGCACCCAGCTGGCCTGGACCGAAAGCGACACCACCGGCGGCATCGTGGTGGAATTGGTAAAGAGCGAGAACAGTCTGGTGTCGGTGCCGGAGCTGTCACGGCGCTGGCGGGAGAAAGTCGGCCGCATTCCCGGGGCCCGGACTTTCCACATAGGTGGCGAGGGCGGCCCCGACGACAACGATATCTCACTGGAACTGGTTGGCCAGAATCAGGCCCATCTGGAGGCAGCCAGCGCCGAACTGGAACAACGATTGCGGGACTACAACGGCGTTTACGACCTGCGTAATTCCCATGACAGCGGCGTGCGTGAAATCCAGCTCAGGATCAAACCGGAAGCGGAGCTGCTCGGGCTGAGCCAGCGGGATCTGGCACGGCAGGTGCGCCAGGCGTTCTACGGCGAGGAAGTGCAACGCATCCAGCGAGGCCAGGACGAAGTGAAAGTCATGGTTCGCTATCCCAGAGCGGAGCGACGGTCCGAGGGTTATCTGGAAGACATGCGCATTCGCACCGGCGACGGTCAGGCCGTGCCCTTCTCCGCCGTGGCCGATCTGGACATGGGCAGCAGCCCGGCCACCATCCGCCGCTTCGATCGTCAGCGTTCGATCAGCATCACCGCCCGGGTGGACAAAGCCGTGGCCGAACCCGGCCGCATCACCAAGGATCTGATCGAGCACCAGTTGCCGGACATTCTCAGCCATCATCCCGGCGTCAGTTATCGTGTCACCGGCGCCACCCGGGATCAGGAAAAGATGATGGTCGATCTGCTCTATGGCACCGGCCTGGCCCTGTTCCTGATTTATGCGCTGATGGCGATCCCGTTGAAGTCCTATGTGCAGCCGCTGATGATCATGTCGGTGATTCCGTTCGGCACCATCGGCGCGGCGGTCGGCCACCTGGTGCTGGGCATGCCCTTCAGCCTGCTGTCCATGTTCGGCATCGTCGCCCTGGCCGGGGTGGTGGTGAACGACAGTCTGATTCTGGTGGATTTCGTCAATCGCTACCGCCGCGATGGCGAGCCTCTGGTGGAAGCCGCGATCAAGGCGGCGCGGGCCCGGTTCCGGCCGATCATCCTGACGTCGCTGACCACCTTTCTGGGGCTGGTGCCGATCGTGTTCCTGGAATACAGCCTGCAGGCACAGGTGGTGAAACCGATGGCGGTATCACTGTCCTTCGGCATCGTCTTCGCCACTTTGATCACACTGGTATTGATTCCGACGCTCTATATGGTGATGGACGACGTAACCGGATTGTTCGCCGGCAAGCGCAAGAATGCGGAGCCGGAGAGTAACGAGAACGTGGCATAAGAGCCGGACGCCAATGATGAAAAACCGGGCCCGCCGCCCTCGCAAGCATTGAAAGCGTTCATTTATATCCGCAATGCTCCACGCCTCGATGTTCTAAAGCGTCCGGCGTCCGGCTTCTAGCGTCCAGCCCCCTCTTCCAACAAAAAATGACGCCACAGATTCAAACATTTTCGTGTGGCCAGACGCCCCGCCGTCAAAGAGGCGTCCACCCGCAGTGACAGGGTCAACCGGCCGTTGACGATAATGGCGCCATTAGCGACCGGGTGGTTGGGACTGCCCGGCCCGCATACCGCCAGGCAAGCGGAATCGGAAAAGCCGGCGGCGCCAAGATCGAGCCGCCAAACCCCCAGATTACTGAAGGAGCCGATATGACCGGGCCCCTCGAGCAGGCGCCGGCATAACCAATCCACCCCGCGCTCGCCAATCCAGCGGCCCACATGCGCCAGGTGCCAGAAACGCCAGTGCTGCTGCTGGCGCAACCTCTCGCGCAAAGTGGTGTACAGCGCCGCCACCGATTGCTCCGGTGCCACCGGCACATAGAAGCCACTGGACAGGTTCATGTCATCCCGGGCACGGCTCACCGCGCCACGCATGTTCACCGGATACAACCAGCTGCCGGTGGACGGCGTCTCCAACAGCGTTTCGCCTACCGCCCGATGCAGACGATGCAGCAATAAACTGTTCAACGAACCCTGCTCCTGCTTCGCCCGCGCCATGATCACCGCCGTGGCTTCGGGATCGAAACAGATGGTTTCCACCTGACCATGGGGTTCGGGCCCACGGAGACGGCGCCAGGGAAGCGGCTGTCCGGGCGGCGCGCCCTGAGCCCTCAACCATTGCCAGAGGGGCGGCGACGCGCTCTGGCGACTGCGAGGCACCGGTGGTAGAGGCACGCCCCATTGCCGCAACAACACCAGCAAGCCGCCGATGCCATCGTGATGCCGATGAGGAATCGAATAGTAGCGCTCGCCGACGCCATCCGGATCCATCACGGCGAAGTGGATAGCGTCGTCGATACCGCAGCGGCGCCGAGCCTGGTACCACATGCCGATATAATCTTTCTCCACCACCTTCATAGTCGGGCCACTTCCACGTAAGGGATCCGTTCCGGGTCCAGTCGCGGGCGCGGGTCTTCGCCATAGCTGACCAGATAATGGTCGCTGAGCAGAGTACGACGGCGAAGGCCACGCACCGCGTCGCGTAACGGGTCCTGGATGAAGAAGCCGCACACCACCGCCCCGTGATCACGATGATGGGCATGCAGGGCGTGCTCCAGCAGTGGCGCCAGCCATCGCGGGTCATTGTTCTCCGTCACCAGAGTGTGCAAGGTGACGAACGACAAACACTCGCCCGGCGCCGGCAGCCGCAAACCGCCATGCAGCGGACGGGTGACATTATGCAGCGGCCGCAACCACTGCAGAGCACCGCGATAGCCATTGACCCGCGTCTGTTTGATATCGCTTTGATTCCAGCTTCCCAATACGCCTTTGAGCGTCGTCCCCTGCCAGACACCGACCCAGTCGCCAAGACTCAGGCCGTGAAAGTAGGGAGAGAAATGCAGCTCACTCAGGTCCAGCCAGGGAAAAAACTGCTTGCGCGGCCCTTCCCGCTCCAGCAGCGCCAGCAGCGCGCCAAGATCGGCCCCGGTCATGGCGCGCACGGAAAGCCCCGTCGGTGCCTGGAAGCGACCAGGCCGTGTGTAAATCACGCTGGTTTCGATGGCGCCGAACGGATAATAGCGCGGCAGCCCGGCGCGGCCGCTGGCCACGGTGTTCCGCGACACGCCGTTATCGCGCAGGATCACCGTCTGCATCCACTCCTCCTGATGCAAAGTGGCTTTCAACGTGCGGAACAGGCGAAACAACAGACGGCTGCCCTGGTGCCGGGGGGCAATACGCAAATCGTGCGCATAGCGGATTGGCACGCAATCACCGTTCACCCACACCCGGCGACGGCCCACGTTGTACACCGCGCCCAGCTCCGGCGATGGCCCGTCACTTTCCGCCAACCAGACTTCCGGTTCTTCACAGGTAATGGCCGCGCCCCGAAAATAATCCGGGCGCCGTTCAAACGTCAGGGTCATCGCCCCAGGTTGTGGCGTGTTTTCCAGCAGCGCCAGAATCGCCGGGTTGTCCTGGCTGGTGGCTCTTCGAATACGCATGGGCCCCCTCCTCAGGCTGAAACCGGCGATGGCGCGAGGAAAGCCGGCGCGGTTCCCGGCCAGGCACGCAGGGCCTCGATCTTGATGTTGCCCTCGATCATGCCCTGGTCCCGGCAATGGCCCAGATAGCGTTCGCGCATGTCCGCCAGCACCACACACCGCAGCGGCGCCAACTGGTGCAGATTGCGTGCGAGACGATAATGAAAATGGCCACCAAGAGCCTGCTCCAGATGCTCGGCCAGCGACGCCACCGGCACTTGCGGCGACCCTTCCAATAGCGCCAGATAACCGGGTTTGCCATCGCCGGCGTCATCACAGGCCACCACGCCCACCGGCGTTACGCCGGGTGGCAACGGCGCCCGCGCGAAAGCCTCATTGACCACCTCGCCAGTCAGCTTCTCGCCGACCAGATCAACGGTGCCACGCCGCCCGAGGAAACGCAGGCAAGGCACGGTGCGCCAATGTTCGGTCACTTCCACCAAGTCATTGAGCCGGTAGCGCAGCAAGCCGCTGCCGGTACTCAGCAACGGCATCACCCGCTGCCCGGCTTCCAGCTCCCAGGGGGCATGGATGGCTCCGTCATCCGGATCCTGGAACTCATACACGTGGCTGCGATACGCCAGCGGGTAACGGCCCTGACAGGGAAAGGTCACCACCCCTTCGGTGGCCCACAGTCCCTTGCCCTGAAAATCCGCGTGCGGCAACAGCGCTTGCAGGCGCCGCGCCCAGGGCTCCGACGCGGCGGTATCCCAGGCACTGACCAGCGCCAGCGCCGGCCACAGCGCCAGGAAAAAATCCGCCGTCAGTTCACCGTCCCAGGCTCGCAGCAAAGCCGCCCCACGAGGACTGCGCGGACACCTGGACTCCGCCATCGCGGCCCGCCGCGCCCCCCAGTCACCACGGCTCAGCACTTGCGCCAGTTCCTCGCGCCACTTGGCCAGACCTTCCAGCAGGCCAATGCCGAAGGTCGGACTCCACACCGACAGCAGGCTCAGGCGGCTGTCGGCGACCAAGTGCGCCAGAGTGGCGAACAGGGAATCGTCGGAGGTACGGGCCAAAGCCACCGAGGACGGCACGCTCTGGGTGGCGCCGGCGATCAGCCGCTTGCCCCAGGACATCAGCGCCAGATCGTCATTCAATTCCTCGCCAAGAGACTGCCGCAGCGCGGTGGGCATCCAGGACAGCGACCAGTAGTGCCGGCCGCGCCGCAGCTTCGGATAACGATGATAAAGGTCCGCCAGCCAGGGGCCGATGGCGCCGTCCAGTTCACCGAGAAAGGCGCGACTGTACGGAATCCACTTGATCGCCGAGGTGGAACCGCTGGTGGGCTGGTAACGGGCGGTGGGCGAGGCGATCAGCGGATTGGCGCCCTCCCGTCTGCCCTGCTCCACCCGGAGGCGCCAGTCCTCATAGCTGGTAACCGGTAGTCGTTCGGCGAAACGCTCCCAGGACCAGTCCTCGCCGATCCCTTGCTCCCGCCCCACTGCTGACGCCGCCACCTGCCGCATCAACTGGCGATGACGGAATCGCTGGGTCTGTTCCAAATGGGAGAGCCCGGTACGGAAACGCCGCCCGGCGGGCAGCACCCCCAGATGCAATAGCCGTTGGCTGAGCATAACCTCTCCTTACTCGTAAGCCGCCGGGCGAACGGCCAAACGCAGACGGCGGGGCCGCTTACGCCAGAGTTTGGCCAGGTAGGCCTGCACCGTGCCGCGATCAAAGATGCCCACACAGGGCAGTTCGGTGCCCCGCTCCCAGGTGGGATTGCGCTCTTCGAAGAAGCGGATCTTGACGTTGCCGTCGCGCATTTCCTGGGAAATCGGTGCCACCGCGCCTTTGAGCGAGGAATAGTTGTCACCGAAGTCCAGCAACTTGCGCTCGGCACAATAGCTGTCGGAGTAGAGCTTCTCGCAGTAATGGTCGACGTATGCCGCCAGATCCTGATGCTCACCATCGGGATGGGGATAGTACCGATTGAAGTTATTGGCCAGCAGTAAGTAAGTCTTGTAGCCCTTGGAGATCAGCAGCCATACCAGCGTTCTTGTTGGCCGCTTCATTTTTTCCCGCACCATCCAGCGCAGGAAAGCAGTCTGCAGGGAGCGATCCCCCCAGTATTGTTTCTCAAGGATGGTATCACCACTGAAGACGCCGGTGGCGGCGCGCCCCCCGACGCTCATCGGCACGGTTTTCAATGTTGAAAAACCCACCACTTGCCGGTCCAGTGTCCGGCGTACCATGAAGACACCGCTCTTCTCCGACATATCCTTGACGAAGACCTCCAGGGACACGTTTTGATAGTACTTTTCGTAGAGTCCATACATCTCCTTCATGTCGATGAAGGAAATCCGCTCGATGGGCACGTAGCGTGTTTTCAACGTATTGCCGGTGTCACCCGCCATGTTCCTTCTCCATCCTTGATGATGTGTTTGGCCGCGCCATGGCACGGCGATTCCCGTCCGGCAGAAACCGGAACCATGGTCCCTGTTTGGCGTTGCTTATCTGATGTTATGTTCGGCGTTATAAGCGGCTTGCATCCCGAGCGTCACCGTCTTCCCGGTGTCACGGTTATCGTTCTAACCGATTCGTCTGAACAATCGATGACAGCATCTAGCCAGGACAGGAAAGAGAAAACAAGTGCGATGTCATGAAATAGGAACTGGGCCCTGGAAATCGCGCAAAGCACTATTTTTTATGAGGTTATTCGTTGTCGATGATGTCTTTGATTCAACAAAGAACAACAAAAAATTCATTGAAATGAAGGAAAGATTCGGAGAGGAATCGCGTTTGAAAAAGGACAGGAAAGGACACAAAAGCATTCGCTGGCAAGCCAGTTTCCCACAGGGGGCTCTAAGAGGCTGTGGGAAGCTGGCTTGCCAGCGAAATTCCGCCTCAGCGCTTCTTCTCGATCCAATAAAGGAACAGCTCGCCATCCTGCCGCCGGGCCAACAGAGTGTGGCCCAGGAACTGGCAAAACTTGGGGATATCCCGTTCGGTGGAGGGATCTGTGGCGCGGACTTCCAATACCTCGCCCGGCGCCATGTCACGCACTTTGCTGTGCAGCAACATCACCGGCTCCGGGCATAGCAGACCGGTGGCGTCGAGGTGGTGCTGGGCGTCAATGGCGTCGGACATGGTGTTTCCGCGAAGGGTCAGGAGTGATCGGGCGCGCCAGTATAACGCCCTGCCGCGCCGGGCCCAAGCGGCGGGCGCCAGGCCAGGGCCAGCAAGGCCACCGCGCAGCCCAACAGCGCCGCCAGCAGGAAATGACCAGCGTAGCCGAAATAGCCGGCGCTGAATCCGCTGACCAACGTGAACATCCCCACCGCCATCAGTTGCAATGACGCTTGCAGCGTGTAGTCACCACCTTCCGAGCCCGACCGGCAGTAAGCCATCATCACCACGAACAAGACCACCGTGGAGGCACCGTCCGCCGCCTGTTCAAACAGGGAGACCATCCATATCAACGGCGTCGCGGCATCAGCCCGCGCCACCCACCACCAGCCCACGAACGCCAGCCCCTGCCCCAGGCCCAGCCCCACCAGGGCACGCCGGTAATCCCAGCGGCGCATCAGCACGCCGGCCAGCAAGGCACCGAGCAGCCCCACCAGAGAGGCCACCAGATCGAGCCGTCCGATGGCGGCCAGTGTCCAGCCTTGATCCACCAGATAGGGCTTGATCATGCGGCTACCAAACCCGTCACCCACCTTGTAACCAAGCAGGATCACAGCCCAGGGCAGCAGCCCCGGCCGCCACCAGAAGCCACGCGACCGCCGCCACCACCACCGCACGCCACGGCGCCGTGGAAACGACGCCGCGGCCTCCGCCGGCTCCGGGAAACGCAGAATCCCAATCAACAGCACGCCAATCATGATGGTCAGCAACCACAATGAACCGCGCCAGCCAATCAGGTCGTTGGCGATCAGAAACAGACCACCACTGAGAATCAGCCCGACCTTGTAACCGGACACCTGGATGCCGTTGCCCAGGCCGTACAGATCACCCCGCAACCAGCGTACCGCCAGGCCATCGGCGGCCACGTCCTGAGTCGCACTGGCCAGATTGATCAGAAACAGGATCAACAGCAGAACCGGAAACGCCTCACCAAACCAAAGCGGGCGCTCCAACAACGACAGCACCAGCAACAGCGCCATCACCAGCACTTGCGCCGCCGCCACCCAACGCAGGCGGTGACCGGCGCGGGCACCGGCCATCGGATCCACCCAGGGTGCCCACAGGAACTTCAGCGCCCAGGGCAACGCCGCCAGGGCCAGCAGACCGATCCATTCGGTGGACAGCCCCGCTTCCCGGGCCAGCGCCGGTACCGCCTTGGCCAATAAACCGGACGGCAGGCCTTGCAGAAAATAGAGTCCGGCCAGAGTCAGCAGTACGTATGCCGGGGCCGGACCGCGCTCAGGGGGCACGAGTATCCACCCAGACGGTGATTTCCTCGCGGTCGTAGTACAGATGCGCGGCGTTGATACGGGCGGCCAGGCCCTGTTTTTCCATGCCCTCCGCCAATCGCTCCAACAGCACCCGCGACTCACGATAACGGCGCGCCATCGGCAATTTCAGATTGAACAAGGCGGTCCGGGCCCAGCCCTGGGTCAGCCATTTCAACATCAGTGATTGCGTGCGGGCCGGTTTGTCCACCACATCGCAAACCACCAGGTCCACCGGTCGCTCCGGGCGCCAGGTGAAGGCGTCGGCGGAAACGTGACGCACCGGGTATTCCTCCAGCAGGCGGGTATCGAGGCGACCATGGTCGATACCGGTGACCTTGATGCCCAGGCGCGCCAGCTGCCAGCTCCAACCGCCGGGCGCCGCGCCAAGGTCCACCGCGGTGTGCAGCCCCTCCGGCCGGCCGCGCCCGAGGAAACGCAGCATTGCTTCTTCCAGCTTCAGTGCCGACCGGCTTGGCGCCTCCGGCGCCAGCCGCAGCCGTCGAATACCCCCTTCGGGCAACGGCAGCCGGGCCGGGCTGACGCCAATATAGCCATGGCGGGAATCGTCGAAATACAGATGCAGACGTCGACTGGAATTTGCGCGCAGCACGCCTTCCTTACGCAGACGCGGCTCCAGCGCCTTGCGGAAGCCACGCAGGAAGCCGGCCAGTTCACGGCGGTCATTGGTGTCCGCGTGTTCCAGATACAGCTCCGTGTAAGGGCCGTTACGTTTTAACTCCGGCCACAGGGCACCGATGCGATCCCGCTCCGGCAAATCATCGAACGCCGCCACCAGCGGATAGAAGGTCCGCGCGAAAATCAGCCCGCTTTCCAGAATCGGAGCCGGGTCCCCTTGCAGGTTTTCCCAGAACACGGAGCCACTGCCCGGCTGTGTCCGCGGGTAACCGGCGGCGCCCAGATCGGCGGCCCGATCCGACAACTCCGCCGCCAGATCCGACTCGAACCCGGGCCGGCACAAGGCGAGGTAACGTTGTGGTTGCTCAGCCATAAACCCTCGGGGGAAAGTTGACAGTTGATAGTGGACAGTTGACAGCGGAAAAACAGGAACAGGCGATCTTTAGCCGATGTGGGAGCTTGCCTGCAAGCGAATGAGGTTCGCTCGGCACTTGGCAATATTCGCTTGCAAGCAAGCTCCCACAGAAAACACAGGAAGTGACTTTTTCCTTCCGCTGTCAACTGTCCACTATCAACTGTCAATTTGTTCTTACTTAACGAACACCACCGTCTTGTTGCCGTCGACGATGACCCGGTCCTCCAGGTGCCAGCGTACCGCGCGCTGCATTACCTGGCGTTCCACGTCCTGCCCCAGGGCGCGCAACTCCCTGGCCGAATGGCGGTGGGAGACGCGTTGTACGTTCTGCTCGATGATCGGCCCCTGGTCCAGATCCTCGGTGACGTAGTGACTGGTGGCGCCGATCAGCTTGACGCCCCGGTCCCAGGCCTGCTGGTAAGGGTTGGCGCCGACGAAGGCCGGCAGGAAAGAATGGTGAATATTGATGATGCGATGGGGATGCCGGGCGACGAACTCCGGGCTGAGAATCTGCATGTAGCGGGCCAGCACGATCACATCCACCTGGCCTTCCAGCAATTCCAGCGCCCGGGCCTCGGCTTCCGCCTTGTTTTCCCGGGTCACCGGAATGTGATGATAGGGAATGTCGAAGCGCTCCACCTCGTCGCGCAGATCGTCGTGGTTGCTAATCACCATGGTGATGTCGGCGGACAGATCATCCCTCGAGACCCGCCACAGCAAGTCCATGAGCACGTGGTCATGACGGGACACCAGGATCGCCATGCGCTTCTTCTCGGCGGCGTAGCTGATGTGCCACTGCATGCCGTACCGTTCCGC
Source organism: Alcanivorax sp. 24 (assembly GCF_004360225.1). Taxonomy (GTDB): domain Bacteria; phylum Pseudomonadota; class Gammaproteobacteria; order Pseudomonadales; family Alcanivoracaceae; genus Alloalcanivorax; species Alloalcanivorax xiamenensis. Next base: position 5,368 of record NZ_SNUA01000015.1, on the reverse strand, counting down.
CACCCGCTTGCGGAAATTATTTTCCAGGGCATCCCGCGAGCAATCCAGATCCGGAGTCTGGAATTCCAGGCGCAAAAAGAAAGTACCGTCCTGGGTATCGCTGGAGTGCTGATCCAGATCGGTGATATTGGCGCCATGGTTATAGAAGAAGGTGGAAACCGCGCTGATGATGCCGGGCTGGTCCGGACAGGTCACCAGCAACCGCGCGGTGGCGGCGTCAGGGGTGCTCATTCGTTTCTCCAAAGTGGGTCCGCCGGTACGCCGACGGGGTCATGTTGGTCCATTTCTTGAACGCCCGGTGGAACGAGCTGGCTTCACTGAAGCCCATCAACAGGGCGATTTCGTCAATACTGAGTTCCGCCTTGGACAGGTAGTACACCGAGGCGTCCTTGCGGATCGAATCCTTGATTTCCTGGTAACTGGTGTTGTCGTCCTTGAGACGGCGGCGCAGGGTCTGCGGTGTCATCTCCAGGCGCCGGCAGACTTCACCGAAGTCCGGAAAATGGCCATCGTAGCTCTCCGACAGCAAACCACGGATACGCGCCGGCAGCCCCACATTATGCACGTTGCCTTCGAACAACTGAGCCAGAGACTCACGCAGGAAATGGGACAACGACAGCTCGTTTCTCACCAAGGGCAGGTCCAGGTAGTGGGCGGGAAACACCACCTGATTAACGCCGCTATTGTAGTAAGTCGGACAGTTGAACATGAAACGGTGTTCATCGTCTTCCTTGAGCGGCTGATAATCCAGGTAGACCGCCTGGGGCTCCACCACCTTGCCCACCAGCCAGCTCATGAAGCGCAGGCTGAGAAACAGCATGGCATCGATGATCACGTCACGAAAATCCAGGCGCGGATCGACTTCGGTGATCAGCCGGGCCTGGTCACCCTCGCGCCGCAGCCAGGTGCGCACGTTGAGATCGAACAACGCATAAAAACGGATCCCCCGGCGTACCGCCGCCTCCAGAGTGGGACAATTGATCACCGCATGAGCCATCATCGAGAAGGTGCCGGGCTTGGACTTGCGGCCCTGGCCGAAGCCAAGAAACTCGTCCTGGGTCTGTTCCATCACCAGCAGCATCAGCCGGATAAAGGTGTCCCGTTCGATACGGGCGTCCGGCTGCTCCAGAACGCGCCGCTCGATGCCGCACTGATCCAGCAGTTCGGGGATGCTCACGCCGCTGCGCGCCGCCCCCTGCAGCACCTTGACCACTCGCCGCACATTGATGGTTCTTCGTTGATTCATCCGCGATCCTGAACGTGGGGACGACGGCTTGCGCGGCGGCGAAAAAGCCGCCTGCCCCGGCCATCCCCCGGGAAAGGCCCAATGATAAATAAAAGCGCCGGCGATTGGCATGGTGATACCGCCAATCCAGACTGTCGGCGCCGTCGACGCCCATGCCGATCGGTGAAATTTTCCATGGGGCTGGTAATTAAATTAATTATTAATTAAATTGCCGAATACCGTTATCAGAGAGAGTCACCATGAGCCCTCCCCGTGGCCGCCGGCCCGGGCGCCCGGAAACCGGAACCGGTCCCGATCAGCGCTCACAACTGCTGGATGTGGCGGTGCGACAGTTCAGCGAACACGGCATCAGCGGCACCCCGTTAAGCCGTATCGCCCGCGAAGCACGCGTTACCCCGGCATTGATGCACTACTACTTCGGCAACAAGGATCAGTTGGTGGAGGCGGTAGTGCGGGAACGCCTGTTGGCGCTGATCGCCCCCGCCCTTGACAGCATCACCGAACACGCCCCGGACGACGGCGCCGGCCAGATTCTCGACCGCTTCGTTGTGACAATACTGGAAACCGTGTCGGGTGCCTCCTGGCTTCCCCCACTGTGGGTACGGGAAGTGCTGACCGAAGGCGGCCAATTGCGCGAAATGCTGGTGCGGGAAGTGGCACCACGAGTCGCCGGCACCATCACCGATGCGATCGAACGGGATCAACGGCGAGGCCTGCTGAACCCGGATATCGAACCGCGCCTGGTACCAATATCGTTGATCGGCCTGACGATCTTCGCCCTTGCCACCCGCTCGCTGTGGTCCCGTTTTCCGGGCAACCAGAACATCGACACCGCCACCCTGATCCGCCATGTGCGCGCCTTGCTGCACGGCGGTCTGACCGGAGGATAAAGGCGTGAAAGCAATCCGCGACCACTCCGCTCCCATCACGCATTACGCTGTCGTCACCACCTTATTGCTGCTGCTCTCCGGCTGCGGCGACCAACCCGAGCCCCTGCTCGGCACTATCGAATGGGACCGCGTGGCGATCCTGGCCGAAGCCTCCGAACCGGTCATCGAACTGGCCGTGCGGGAAGGTCAGGCGGTGACCGCCGGCCAGCGTTTGCTGCGCCTGGACCCGACCCGGGTGCAGGCACGGCTGGACGCGGCGCGGGCGGACCTGGCCGGGCAACAGGCCCGGCTTGCCGAGCTGGAAAGCGGCCCGAGGCAGGAAACCATCGACGCCAACCGTGCCGAACTTGCCCAGGCGCGCAGCGAACACGCCCTGGCGCGGCAGGATCTGCGGCGGACACAAACGCTGTTCGAACGGGGCAGCGTGGCTCGCGCCGATCTGGACGACGCCCGTACCCGAGTGAGCAGTCTCGGCGCTCAGGTGGACGCCCGTCAGGCACGGCTGGACGAACTGCTCGCCGGCACCCGCCCGGAACAGTTGGATCAGGCGCGTGCCGCCTTGTTGGCGGCACAGGCGGCCGTGGCGGAGTTACAGCGCCAGCGGCAACGTCTGGACGCAGTGGCCCCCACCACCGGCCGGGTGGATGCCCTGCCCCACCGGCTCGGCGATCAACCCGCCCAGGGCGCGGTGCTGGTCAGCCTGCTCGGTGGCGACGCGCCTTACGCGCGGGTCTATATCCCGGAACCCCGGCGGGCGGCGATCCGGCCCGGCGATCGCTTCCGTGTCGCCGTGGACGGCATCGACACGCCCTTCGACGCCGAGGTGCGCGGCATCCGTCAGGACCCGGCCTTCACCCCCTACTACGCGCTCAGCGGTGACGATGCCGCCCGGCTGTCCTATATGGCGGAGTTGACGCTGCTCGGAGACGCCGCCCGCGAGTTGCCGGCGGGCGTCCCCTGTCAGGTCTGGCCAGAGCAAGACGATGAGCACTGACAACGCCATCGAGACCCATGATCTGACCCGCCGGTTCGGCGACTTCACCGCCGTCGATCACCTGGATCTCAGTGTGCCGCGCGGCCAGGTCTACGGCTTTCTCGGCCCCAATGGCTGCGGCAAGTCCACCACCATCCGCATGCTCTGCGGCCTGCTGTTACCCAGTGAGGGCGATATCCGCGTGCTCGACCTGGACATCCCGAAACACGCCGAAGCGCTGAAACGCCGGGCCGGTTACATGACACAAACGTTCTCGCTGTACCGCGATCTGACCGTGCGCGAGAACCTGGAGTTCGTTGCCCGGCTGTTCGGACTGAGCCGCTCGCATACCCGCCAGCGGGTGGAAGAACTCTGCCATCGCTATCATCTGGAAGAGCTGACCGGCCAGTTGGCGGGCACGCTCAGTGGCGGCCAGAAACAGCGCCTGGCCCTGGCCACCGCGGTACTGAACCGGCCGGAACTGTTGTTCCTGGACGAGCCCACCAGTGCCGTGGACCCGCAATCGCGGCGGGATTTCTGGGACGAGCTGTTCGCCCTCACCGACGCCGGCACCACGCTGCTGGTCTCCACCCATTACATGGATGAGGCGGAACGTTGCCACCAACTGGCTATCCTGCAACGAGGCAGGCTGATGGCTCAGGGCAGCCCCGAGCGACTGAAAGCCGAGGTCGGCGCGACGCCCTTGCTGGTGGTAACGGCAACGCCGAGAAAGGCCCAGACGGTATTGCAAACATTGGACGGCGTGCGGTCCTGCGCGCAAATCGGCGCCAGCCTGCGGGTGCTGGTCTCGTCCCCGGATCAGTTACCAGCGGTACGTGACGCTCTGCATAAGGAGGGCATCGAAGGCGAGGTGGACTACACCGGGGTCAATCTCGAAGATGTCTTCGTCGCCGCCACCCACCGCCACACGGAGGGAGCATCGTGAGCGATCGTTTCAGCCTTGCGCGCCTGCTCGCGGTGGTGATCAAGGAACTGCGGCAGCTGCGCCGGGACCGCCTCACCTACGGCATGATCATCGGCATTCCCACCCTGCAGCTGATCCTGTTCGGCTACGCCATCAATATGGATGTGCGCCACCTGCCCGCCGCCGTGGTGGATCAGGCCCAAACACAAACAAGCCGGCGGGTGGTGGCGGAACTACAGCAATCACGAGTGTTCAATTTCAATCGCGCCGTGCCTCATCCGGCCACCGGCGAGGCCCTGTTGCGACGGGGAGAAGTGAAAGCGGTGCTGATCATTCCGTCGGATTTCGAGCGCCGCCGGCAAGGTCAACGACCGCCGTTGCAACTGATCGTCGACGGTTCCGACCAGGTAGTGCAACAAGCCGCCCGCCAAATCGCCCAATTCCCTTTGCGCGGCGCCACCAGCACGGCTTCGGTGGAAGTGCTGCCCTACTACAATCCGCACCGCAACGCGCCGCTGAACACCGTGCCCGGGCTGATCGGCGTGATCCTGACCATGACCATGGTCATGTTCACCGCCATCGCGCTGGTGCGGGAACGGGAACAGGGCAACCTGGAATTCCTCATCACCACGCCGCTGTCCTCGGCGGAGCTGACCCTGGGAAAGGTACTGCCCTTCATCGCCATCGGCCTGATTCAGACCTCGCTGGTGCTGCTGCTGGGAAAGTGGATTTTCCAGGTGCCGGTGCGGGGCTCGCCGCTTGAACTCTATCTGGCGGCTTTGCTGTTCATCATCGCCAGCCTGGCGCTGGGTATCTTTATTTCCACCCTGGTGCGCAGTCAGTTCCAGGCGATCCAGGCGGCGATCTTCACGTTTCTGCCGCAGATTCTGCTATCCGGCTTCATGTTTCCCTATGAAGGCATGCCCAAGGCCGCTCAATGGATCGCCGAGGTGCTGCCGCTAACCCATTTCATCCGCCTGGCACGGGGCATCATGCTGCGCGGCGCCGGACTCAGCGATCTGTGGCCGGAGTTATTGGCCCTGGCCGCCTTCGCCCTGGTCCTGCTGGTTGTCGCGGTGACGCGGGTGCATAAACGGCTGGATTGAATGCCACGCCCTGGCTGGTACACCAGGGCAACATTCTGTGGCAGCCAACCCCGCTGGCGAATTTTTCCATCGTTCGGAAGGGCTCATTCGCCAGCAGGCTGGCTTGTATGGTTTCCCGGCAAGTCTTAGAAGGAGAAGACTTGTCGGGGTGGAGGGACCAGGCTGGCTTCTGACCCTAGGGTACAGACTGTGGGAGATATGGCCCCACCCCGCACCTTCAAACGCCGA
>NZ_SNUA01000014.1 GCF_004360225.1 Alcanivorax sp. 24 | reverse complement strand
CGTGGATCAGCACCTTCATGCGGTTGCCCCGGCGGTTGGCGAACAAGTAAGCCTGGTGCGGCTTCGCCGCACCGAACACCTGGATCACCCGGGCCAGGGCCTTGTCCGGCCCGGCGCGCATGTCCAGCGGTTCGGTGGCCAGCCAGATCTCGTCGATGCGGATCATCGCAACAACTCGCGCAACAGCGCCAGGCACTGGTGGGCCTGCTCGGCCGGCCACTCCACGATGACCGGTCCGCCGGGCCGGGGCACTTCAATGCGGATGCGGTGACCCGACTCCTTGGCGCGAGACCGTTCAGCCGGGCTCGACGCCACCGGTACCGCCAAGGGCATGAACGCGGGTGACGTTGTTGTCTGGCCGGTTTGCTCGGCTTCACGGATCCAGCGGCGGAGCAGATTGGCGTTGAGTTGGTTATCCAAAGCGATGCGGGAAACGGAAACGCCCGGTTCCAAACAGGCGGCCACGACCTGGGCCTTGAACTCACGGGAGAAGTGACGGCGACGTCGCGGTTGAGGTTGGGGCTGAGATACGCTTAACGGGTCCATCGATAGTGTCCACTAAGAAATAAGTGGACACTATCTTGAAGGCCGCAACCGTCGACTCAAGATGGGGTCGCCGGACGCTTACATAAAACCGCCTATGCACCGAAGGTGCCAGGCGGAGGCGCCGTAGGCATCGCGAAGCGATCACGAGCACGGCTCGTGACCTAAGTAGGTCATCGTCATACCCAGAGGGCACAAGGGCTCTTAAATACAAAACGCCCTGTCAGGTTACCTGACAGGGCGTTTTGCCGTGCGCTCTTCCGCTTTATCCCTCCCGGAATATGGCCCCATATGCCCGATCACGGTGCACTTTGCACGAACGTCCTTTTTTTGCCGCCAAACCTCTTTATCCCCGCCTGTTGTATCTCTATGCTCAATAATCGTACACAGTTCTAGCGGGGTCATGGCCATTGCTGGCCGGCCGGGGTTCCGTCGTACACGCTCTTCCGCCGACTTTGCATTCCCGAGGCGAAGCGGCATTTGAGGGCCTTCCTTCTAGGTTTGGGAAACAGGTGAATACAATGACGAATCAGAATAACGTAACCATGAAAACACCGATTCAGGCACTTCAGGACCGATACCAGCAACAGCCCGGCGACGTCGCCATGGTGCAACCTCTGGGGAGAGACCGGGTGCGCCGATACACCTGGAAAGAGGTCTCCGATGAAGCTCTCCGCATGGCGTCCTATCTGCGTGCCCAGGGGATTCAATCCGGTGACCGGGTGGCCCTGGTTTCCAAGAATTGCGCGGAATGGATTCTGGCGGACCTGGCGATCTGGATCGCGGGTGCGGTCAGCGTGCCGCTGTATCCGACCCTGGTGGCGGACTCAGTAAGGCAAATCCTTGAGCATAGCGGATCCCGCCTGCTGTTCGTGGGCAAGCTGGATGACTGGGACATTATGAAGGATGGTGTGCCGGAGGGGATTCAGCAGGTTGCTTTCTCCCTGGCACCAGAAGATGTGCTTCAGTCCTGCCCGGTATGGACTGACATTGTGGCCCAGAATGAGCCGCTGGCCGAGGTGGCGCAACCGGGCCCGGATGACCTCGCCACGATCATTTATACCTCGGGGACCACGGGAACGCCGAAGGGCGTGATGCATCAATACCGTAGTCTCTCCGCCGTTGGTGATAAAGTGATCCGGGTTTATAACCTGGAGCCTTCCGACCGGATGATCTCCTATCTGCCACTCTCTCACGTGGCGGAACGGGCGGCGGTGGAAACCGCCTTGCTGTATGTCGGCAACACCGTGTACTTCGCGGAGTCCCTGGATACCTTCGGTGAAGACATCAAACGCGCCAAGCCGACGCTTTTCTTCGCCGTGCCGCGTATCTGGTCCAAGTTCTATCAGAAGGCCTCGGAGGCGGTGCCGCCGAAGAAGCTCAACACCCTCCTGAAGATTCCGCTGCTGAACAAAGTGATCAAGAAGAAGGTACTGGGAGCCATGGGGCTGGACGAGTGCCGGGTCGCCCTCTCGGGCGCGGCGCCGTTGTCCACCGAGATCATTTCCTGGTTCAACACCCTGGGTCTGGAGATTCTCGAGGTTTATGGGATGACCGAGAACTTCGGCTGGTCGCATACCACGGTGCAGGGGGATCAGCAGATTGGATGGGTCGGCACCCCCAATGATGGGGTAGAATGCCGCATCGGCGAAGGTGGTGAGGTGCTGGTTCGTAGCGTCGGCAACATGAGCGGTTATTACAAGCAGCCGGATCTGACCGCCGAGGTGTTGTCCGACGATGGTTGGCTGAAGACCGGTGATGTGGGTGAGATCGACGAAGGCGGCCGGTTGCGGATTACCGGGCGGATCAAGGAGATCTTCAAAACCGAGAAAGGGAAGTACGTGGCGCCGGCACCGATCGAAAACCGCCTCGCCAGCCAGCCCGGTGTTGAGCTGGTGTGCGTGATCGGGGCGAACATGTCGCAGCCCATCGCGTTGTTGAACTTGACGCCGGAAGAACAAGGGAAACTGAGCAAAGGCGCTGAGAAAGAGCATTTTACCCAGCAATTGAATGAACTGCTGACCCGGGTAAACAATCAGCTCGACCCCCACGAGCGGCTTGCCGCCCTGGTGGTGTGCAAGGAGCCCTGGGGAGTGGAAAATGGTCTGGTGACCCCCACTCTGAAGCTCAAACGCAATGAAATCGAAAAGCACTACGCGGCGGTCTTGCCGGAATGGGCGGCTTCCCGTGGTGTTGTCTGGGAGCATTGATAGTAGATGGAATACAGTACGGATCTGCCCCTCGTTCAGGCTCTGGCCGACGGGCGTTTCCATTCCGGGGCGGATCTCGGCGAGGTGCTTGGCATTTCCCGAGCCGCCATCTGGAAACGGATACAACGCCTGGCGGAGCTGGGGCTGGACGTGGAGTCGGTTCGTGGTAAGGGCTATCGGCTGGCCCGGCCCCTGGATTTGTTGGATGAAAGCCGGCTGAGCCAGGGTCTGGCTGGCCGGGCCGGGCTGATTTTCAGCCCGGTGACCGGGTCCACCAACGCTGACGCTCTTGCCTTGGCCGCTGAGGGGCGGGAAGGCCCGCTGGTGGTCACCACGGAATTTCAAAGTGCCGGCCGTGGCCGGCGCGGGCGTCACTGGCGGTCTCCTTTCGCCACCAATATATACCTTTCTGTTCTGTACCGGTTGCCAGGAGGCTTTGCCTCCCTCGGCGGGCTCAGTCTGGCCGCGGGAGTCGTGGTCAGCCAGGTTCTGGCGCAGGCATGTCCTGGATTGCCATTGGGTTTGAAGTGGCCAAATGATCTGCTGGTGGAGGGGCGCAAGCTCGGCGGAGTGTTGATTGAGCTTGCCGGCGAAATAGAAACGCAGGTCCAGGTGGTGGTTGGTGTGGGTATTAATGTGGCCATGCTGGACGCGCAGGCGGAGAGTATCGACCAGCCCTGGACCAGCCTGGTGCAGTATGGAGACTTGAGAATGTCCCGTACTGAACTGGTGGAGTCCCTGTCCGGGGCGCTGTTGAGTATGCTGGACACCTTTGTTGCCCAGGGATTCGCGGCTTTCGCGCCGGCCTACCAGGAACTGGATCTGGTGCGGGACAAGGCGGTCACGGTGATGACCGCTGGCAAGTCGCGGACAGGGGTCGCCCGGGGTGTCGCCGAAGATGGGGCTCTGTGCGTGGAGATCGAGGGTGAGCGCCATCATTTGCATGGCGGCGAAGTCAGTTTGAGATTGCAATGAAGTTGTTTATCGATGTGGGCAACACCGCCCTGAAGTGGCGTCGCCGCAATGGTGATGATATTGAGCAAGGCGGAGGGACTCATCGCCGGGACTGGGAAGCTGCTCTGAGTGACCCTCTGGCTTCGTCCCGGCCCTTTGAATCCATCTGGGTTGCCTCGGTGGCGGGGGCGGAGGCGGATGCCAGGATTGGTGGGTTGATCCGGGAGGTCACCGGACGGACGGCGCAATTCTATTATTCCGTTCGGGATGATTTCGGTGTTCACAACTGCTATCCCGAGGCCCGGCGTTTGGGAGTGGACCGCTGGGTGGCTCTGATCGAATGCTATCAGCGTCATGGGGCCGGGATCGTAGTGGACTGCGGCAGTGCCCTGACCATCGATGCGGTGGATGGGGACGGTGCGTTTCTTGGTGGTTACATCGTGCCGGGGCTGGGTATGCTTCGTACCGCCTTGCTGCGCGACACCGCGGATGTGCATGTCGGCCCGGGGCAGGCGGGGCTTGGGTTGGGGCAATCCACCGGTGAGTGCGTTCATAATGGGCTGTTGCGCATGTCTGTGGCCTTTGTCACGGATGTGGTGGTTGAACTGCGTGAACGGCTTTCCGATACTTGCCCGGTACTGGTAACGGGTGGGGATGCCCGGGAACTGAGCGCTTCCTTTCCATTTGATTTCGACCTGCAGCCGGATCTGGTTCTGGACGGGCTGGAACGGGTGGCCGCTCAACAAAAATAACCTGGGGGCGCGCTGTGCGTTGGGTATTCTATACGCTGTTGGTGGCCAATCTGGTTTATCTGGGCTGGCACCTGACTGTCGATCGACTGGAAAGTCCCTCTTCGGCTTCAAGGTCGCCGTCGACCGCGGCGCTGCCGACCGCGGCGCTGCCGACCGCCGCGGACTCTCTGGTTTTGCTCAGTGAGCAGCCTCAACCCGACAAGATGACCGGGGTGGACCCGGTGTCCGCCCAGGCCGCTTTGTGCACCGTTGTCGGCCCCTGGTCCGACAGCGATGAGGCCCGCCGGGCGAGGATACAGCTGAGGGCGGCGGGGTTGGCGGGATGGGTCGAGCCTGTCCGGGTGGAAAAGGATCGCTTGAACTGGGTCTACCTGCCGCCTTTTGAGTCCCGCCAGCGCGCGCTGGAGGCACTCAATGAATTGCAGGCTCTGGGCGTGGACAGCTTTATCGTCAAGGAAGGTGAGTATGCCAATGCCATTTCGCTGGGATATTTCTCCAATGTGGAGTCGGCGGAAGGGTTGCGCACAAAAATGCGTAACGCCGGATACCCCGTTTTTGCCCGCGAAACCGCCCGGGAAGTGACGGAGTATTGGATTTATCTGCCCCCTGCTGAAGAAGGTGGCGCCGCGCTGGCTGATTTCCTGGTGGGAAACCCCAAGGTGGGGCGCGACAAGAGTCAGTGTCCTGGGACGGCCCAGTGGAAGGGCTGACTGGCTGGTCAGAATGTTCTTGCCCCGGGGTGGCCAGAAGCGATTGCAGACCCATCGGGGTTTATATAGAATGCGCAGCCTTTGAAGCAAGGCTCGCTTCATGCTGGCGTAGCTCAGTTGGTAGAGCAGCTGATTTGTAATCAGCCGGTCGGGGGTTCGACTCCTCTCGCCAGCTCCACCTTTCAGGCATGCGACAGCAGCTTGAAAGCCCCTGAAAAGATGTTGACAAGGGGCTGAGCCGTAAAGAGAATGTAGGCCCTTTTCTGGAGGGGTTCCCGAGTGGCCAAAGGGATCAGACTGTAAATCTGACGCGAAAGCTTCGGAGGTTCGAATCCTCCCCCCTCCACCAGATAATGAGAGTGATCAGGCGTGGAAAGGCTTGATGGCTCGTGAAGGTTCCTTCGGCGCTTGGCCGGGGGAGGGTTCGGACCGACAAGAGGTTCGACATGTCCGCTCTGCGGACTGAACAGCACTTGTGCTGGCCCGAAGGGCGGAGTGATCCTCCCCCTCCACCAGATATTGTCAGCAAGCTGGCAGGCAGACAGAAGGTTTGCGGGCATAGTTCAGTGGTAGAACCTCAGCCTTCCAAGCTGATGATGCGGGTTCGATTCCCGCTGCCCGCTCCAGGCTGCGGAAGTTCGCGGACCAGGAAGAGGTTTGCGAAGTATAGGTTACGCTCATGTAGCTCAGTAGGTAGAGCACACCCTTGGTAAGGGTGAGGTCACCGGTTCAAATCCGGTCATGAGCTCCAGAATCCGGGCCCGGGTACCACCTGGGTCCGGCTTTATGTGTCTTGGTGGTGCCAAGATGGTCCGCGAAAGGCGCGGTCCGACAGGGTTTTATCTGGGCAGAGGCGCCGTTCAGACGGAAATGCACAGCCAAGTTGAGAGGTAGAGAGTCGTGGCAAAGGAAAAGTTTGAACGTAATAAACCGCACGTAAACGTAGGCACGATTGGCCACGTTGACCATGGTAAGACGACGCTGACGGCCGCTTTGACGCGGGTGTGCTTCGAGGTGTGGGGCTCTGGTTCGGCGAGTGCCTTCGATCAGATCGATAACGCCCCGGAAGAGCGTGAGCGTGGTATTACGATTGCGACCTCCCACGTGGAGTACGACTCTCCGACCCGTCACTACGCGCACGTTGACTGCCCGGGTCACGCCGACTACGTGAAAAACATGATCACCGGTGCGGCGCAGATGGATGGCGCGATCCTGGTGGTGTCCGCCGCTGACGGCCCGATGCCGCAAACCCGGGAGCACATTCTGCTGTCCCGCCAGGTAGGCGTGCCGTACATCGTCGTGTTCCTGAACAAAGCGGACATGGTGGACGACGAAGAGCTGCTGGAACTGGTTGAAATGGAAGTGCGTGAGCTGCTGAGCGACTACGACTTCCCGGGCGACGACACCCCGATCATCAAGGGTTCCGCGCTGAAGGCGCTGGAAGGCGATACCAGCGAAATTGGTATGCCGGCGGTACAGAAGCTGGTGGAAACGCTGGACGAGTACATTCCGGAGCCGGAGCGTGCCGTTGACCTGCCGTTCCTGATGCCGATCGAAGACGTGTTCTCCATCTCCGGTCGCGGTACCGTGGTAACCGGTCGTGTGGAGCGTGGCATCATCAAGGTGGGTGAAGAGATCGAGATTGTGGGTATCAAGGATACCACCAAGACCACCTGTACCGGTGTTGAGATGTTCCGCAAGCTGCTGGACGAAGGCCGCGCGGGCGAGAACGTGGGTGTGCTGCTGCGTGGCACCAAGCGTGACGAAGTGGAGCGTGGTCAGGTTCTGGCGAAGCCGGGCTCAATCACCCCGCACACCAAGTTCGTTGCCGAGGTGTACGTGCTGAGCAAGGACGAAGGTGGTCGTCACACTCCGTTCTTCAACGGCTATCGTCCGCAGTTCTACTTCCGTACCACCGACGTTACCGGTGCCTGTACGCTGCCGGAAGGCACCGAAATGGTAATGCCGGGCGACAACGTGCAGATGGACGTTGAGCTGATCGCGCCGATCGCCATGGAAGACGGCCTGCGCTTCGCGATCCGCGAAGGTGGTCGTACCGTTGGCGCCGGCGTGGTGGCCAAGATCGTAGAGTAAGACAATGCGAGGCCGGAGCTTCGGCTCCGGCCTGTTTTGTTTTTGAAAAGCAAGTTACAGGCCAGTAGTTCAATTGGTAGAGCACCGGTCTCCAAAACCGGCTGTTGGGGGTTCGAGTCCCTCCTGGCCTGCCAATTTTCCCAGAGCTGCCGTCAGGCGGCGGGGTGCATCGGCAGATGAACGAGAAAGTTGAAGGGCAATCTGGGTCCTCCGCTCTAGAGGTCATCAAGTGGCTCGTCGTTGCCGCTCTGGTGGCCGCTGCTGTTTTTGGAAACAGCTATTTCTCCGACGTGTCTCCTCTGTATCGGGCCCTTGGCGTAGTGGTGGTTGGCCTGGTCGCGGCCTTTGTGGCTTTGCAGACCGAGCAGGGCAAGTCCTTCAATCAACTGCGTAAGGACTCCATGGTGGAGCTGCGCAAGGTGGTGTGGCCCACCCGTCAGGAAACGCTGCAAACCACGCTGATCGTTCTGGTCTTCGTGGTGATCGTGGCGTTGCTGTTGTTCGTGCTCGACTGGGCGCTCAACGGCCTGATCTCGACGCTCATCGGCTAAGGGGTACACATGGCTAAGCGCTGGTACGTGGTACACGCCTATTCCGGCTTTGAAAAGCACGTTAAACGAGCTCTGGAAGAGCGCATCAAGTTGCGCTCCATGGAAGAGTTGTTTGGCGAGATTCTCGTGCCCACCGAAGAGGTGGTCGAGATTCGTGGCGGCCAGAAACGTAAGTCCGAGCGGAAATTTTTCCCAGGCTATGTGTTGGTGCAAATGGAGATGTGCGACGACTCCTGGCACCTGGTGAAGGAAACGCCGAAGGTGATGGGCTTCATCGGTGAAGACCCGAAGAACCCGGGGCGTGTTTCACCGATCACCCAGAAAGAGGCGGATGCCATTCTGCGCCGCATGGATGACGCTGTTGAAAAGCCGAAGCCAAAGACGCTGTTCGAGCCCGGCGAAGTGGTGCGGGTCATCGATGGGCCGTTCGCCGACTTCAATGGCGTGGTCGAGGAAGTCAACTACGAGAAAAGCCGGCTGCATGTGGCCGTGCTTATTTTCGGTCGCTCTACTCCGGTGGAGCTGGAATTCGGTCAGGTCGAAAAAACCTGACGCCCGTCCCGGCGATCTTCGCCGGGTTGTCGACAACCTGAGGGGAGCCTGTTTGATGCGGGCGTTCGCACCCAAGGAGTCTCAATACCATGGCTAAGAAAGTACAAGCCTACATCAAGCTGCAGGTGGCAGCGGGTCAGGCTAACCCTTCACCGCCTGTTGGTCCCGCGCTGGGCCAGCATGGTGTGAACATCATGGAGTTCTGTAAGGCATTCAATGCCCAGACTCAGCAGCTGGATGCCGGTGCGCCGGTTCCGGTGGTGATTACGGTTTATAACGACCGTTCCTTCACCTTCACCATGAAGACCCCGCCGGCCGCGTACCTGCTGAAGAAAGCAGCGGGCATCAAGAGCGGTTCCGGTGAGCCCAACACCAAGAAGGTGGGCAAGGTGAATCGTGCGCAACTGGAAGAGATCGCCAAGGCGAAAGAACCGGATCTGACGGCTGCCGATCTGGATGCCGCCGTGCGCACCATCGCGGGCTCAGCCCGTTCCATGGGCCTGGACGTGGAGGACTAATCAATGGCCAAGTTGTCCAAACGCGCCCGCGCCATCCGCGAAAAAATCGAACCGGGCAAGGCGTACCCGGTTGAAGAAGCAGTGGCTCTGCTGACTGAGCTGTCTGCGGTGAAATTCAAAGAGTCCATCGACGTGGCGGTGAACCTGGGTGTTGACCCGCGTAAATCCGACCAGAACGTTCGTGGCGCTTCTGTTCTGCCTCACGGTACGGGCAAAACCGTTCGTGTGGCGGTGTTCGCTCAAGGCGCCAAAGCCGAAGAAGCGAAAGAAGCCGGTGCCGACGTGGTGGGCTTCGACGACCTGGCCGAACAGGTTCAGGGCGGCGAAATCAACTTCGATGTGGTGATTGCTTCTCCCGACGCCATGCGCGTGGTTGGCAAGCTGGGTACCATCCTTGGTCCCCGCGGCCTGATGCCGAACCCGAAAGTGGGTACCGTGACCCCGGATGTGGCCCAGGCGGTGAAAAACGCCAAGGGCGGCCAGGTTCGTTACCGTACCGATAAGGGCGGCATTATCCACTGCACCGTTGGTCAGATTGGCTTTGACGCCAATGCCATCAAGGAAAACGTGGAAGCGCTGATCGCCGACCTGAAGAAAGCGAAACCGGCTTCCGCCAAGGGCGCGTACTTCAAGAAAGTAACGCTGTCCAGCACCATGGGTCCGGGCTTGGCGATCGATACCGCTTCCCTGGCCATGTAAGGTATTCGGGCCGTGCCGAGTGATCGGCGCGGCTCACGTTCTTTGATCCCGGCGGCATGTCGTCGGGGCGTCAAAGACCGCAGGTCCGTCTCGTGAGACGCAGTCTGGCTTTATGAGCTCAGGTCTCAGGGAAGGTTAAGGGGTGACCGCCTGCGTAGGCGCGGTAGTTACAAATCCTGTGTCAAAGCAGGGGCTGGCTTCCGCGATAACGACCGGGTAACCGGTCATGGCAACCGCCGGATCCTCGGTTATGCAGTCTGGGAATCCGGTTTGTTTGTGAATCCAGGAGGTAAATTGTGCCTTTGAATCTGGAGGACAAACGGGCGATTGTGGCTTCGGTGAACGCTGTTGCTTCCGAAGCTCTGTCTGCTGTGGTTGCCGACTATCGTGGTCTTTCCGTGGCTCAGATGACCGAGCTGCGCAAGAAGGCCCGCGAAACCGGCGTGTATCTGAAAGTGGTTCGGAACACGCTGGCCAAGCGCGCTGTTGAAGGTACCGAGTACGAGTGCCTCAACGATTCGCTGGTCGGCCCCACTGTCCTGGCGTTTTCCCAAGAAGATCCGGGCGCTGCTGCTCGGCTCATCAAGGATTTCGCCAAGGATCATGACAAGCTCGAAGTGAAAGCACTGGCTGTCGGCGGTGTGGCGTATGGTGCTCAGGATATCGATGTCCTGGCCAAGCTGCCTACTCGCGACGAAGCCCTTGCTCAGCTTTTGTCCGTCATGCAGGCCCCGGTGGCCAAGTTTGTCCGCACCCTCAACGAGGTGCCCGGCAAGTTTGTTCGCACGATGGCAGCCGTGAAGGACAAGAAACAGCAGGAAGCTGCCTGACATTAAGTCTGGTGGCGTAACTACCCGATCCAATCATGATCGCCCGTACGGTGATTTAGGAGATTGAAAATGGCCGTTTCCAAAGAAGATATCCTCAGCGCAGTTGCTGAAATGAGCGTTATGGACCTCGTTGAACTGATCGAGGCCATGGAAGAGAAGTTCGGTGTAACCGCAGCTGCAGCAGTGGCAGCCGCTCCGGCAGCCGCCGGTGGTGACGCTGGTGGCGCCGCTGAAGAGCAGACCGAGTTCGACGTGGTTCTGACCGGTTTCGGCGACAAGAAAGTCGGCGTGATCAAGGCAGTTCGCGAAGTAACTGGTCTGGGTCTGAAAGAAGCGAAAGACATGGTCGAGGGCGCTCCTGCTCCGGTCAAGGAAGGCGTTTCCAAAGACGAAGCCGAAGAGATCAAGAAAAAGATCGAAGAGGCTGGCGGTACCGTCGAGCTCAAGTAAGCGCGGTAACGCGATGTCTTTCCGCGACATCGAGGAAAGACGCCGGCTGGCAGCTTAAGGGCTGCCAGCCTTTTGTCGTTTCTGTACGAACGGTTTCGTGCAGAGATATCACCCAGGGGTGATAGGTGGTCAACAGCCGAGGAACGCAGATGGCATACTCATTCACTGAGAAAAAGCGGATCCGCAAAGATTTCGGCAAGCTTCCAAAGGTCATGGAGGTCCCGTACCTGCTGGCCATACAGCTCGATTCTTACCGCAAATTCCTACAGCAGGATAAAGGCGCCGAGGCGCGCTTGGATGAAGGCCTGGAAGCTGCCTTCCGGTCCGTTTTCCCGATTTCCAGTTACTCGGGCAACGCGGCCTTGGAGTATGCCGGCTATGAGTTCGGCAAACCGGTCTTTGATGTCAAGGAATGCATCATTCGTGGCACAACCTACGCCGCGCCGCTGCGCGTGCGCATCCGGTTGGTGATCTACGACAAAGAATCCAATGGTGCGATCAAGGACATCCGTGAGCAGCAGGTCTACATGGGCGAGATCCCATTGATGACCGAGAACGGTACCTTCGTGATTAACGGTACCGAGCGGGTCATCGTGTCCCAGCTACACCGCTCTCCGGGTGTGTTCTTTGACCACGACAAGGGTAAGACCCACTCTTCCGGCAAGCTGCTGTATTCCGCCCGGGTGATTCCCTACCGTGGTTCCTGGCTGGACTTCGAATTCGATCCGAAGGATCTGGTCTATGTGCGTATCGATCGCCGCCGCAAGCTGCCGGCGACCATTCTGCTGCGCGCGTTGGGCTATACCTCCGATGAAGTTCTGGAGATGTTCTTCGACACCAACGAGATTCTGGGCGAAGACGATGTCTATCGTATGCGTCTCGTGCCCGAACGTCTCCGTGGCGAGACCGCCACCTTCGACATCCTCGCCGGTGACGAAGTGGTGGTGGAACGTGGCCGCCGGGTAACCGCCCGCCACATTCGCCAGTTGGAAAAAGCCAATATCGAGTACCTGGAAATTCCGGCGGAATACCTCCAGGGCCGTTATCTGGCCAAGTCGATCATCGATGAGGACACTGGTGAGATTCTGGTCGAGTGTAATACCGAACTGACCGCCGATGTCCTGGAAAAACTGAACAAGGCGGGCGTGACCCGTTTCGAAACCCTGTATACCAATGATCTGGACCATGGTCCGTTCATTGCCGATACCCTGCGCGCCGATCCCACTCGCAGCCCGCTTGAGGCCCTGGTGGAAATCTATCGGATGATGCGCCCGGGTGAGCCGCCGACCAAGGAAGCGGCGGAAAATCTGTTCAAGAACCTGTTCTTCACCGACGAGCGTTACGACCTTTCCGGTGTCGGCCGGATGAAGTTCAATCGTCGTCTCGGCCGTGAAGTGGAAACCGGTCCGGGCATCCTCTACGACGGCCGCTATTTCAGCGCCCGTACCGACGAGGAGGGCAAGCAGTACCACGAGCAGCTCGGTGACGACGTGTCCGATATCGTCGACGTGCTCAAGACGCTGGTGGATATCCGTAACGGTAACGGAGTGGTGGACGATATCGACCACCTCGGCAACCGCCGTGTGCGGTCCGTGGGCGAAATGGCGGAAAACCAGTTCCGCGTTGGTCTGGTGCGTGTTGAGCGGGCGGTGAAAGAACGTCTGAGCCTGGCGGAGTCCGAAGGGCTGATGCCACAGGACCTGATCAACGCCAAGCCAGTGGCCGCCGCGGTGAAGGAATTCTTCGGTTCCTCCCAGCTGTCCCAGTTCATGGACCAGAACAACCCGCTCTCCGAGGTCACCCACAAGCGTCGGGTGTCCGCGTTGGGTCCGGGCGGTCTGACCCGTGAGCGCGCCGGTTTCGAGGTGCGTGACGTGCACCCGACCCACTACGGTCGCGTATGTCCGATCGAGACCCCTGAAGGTCCGAACATCGGTCTGATCAACTCCCTGGCGAGTTACGCGCGCACCAACGAGTACGGCTTCCTGGAATCGCCTTACCGCAAGGTCATCGACGGCAAGGTCAGCGAGGAAATCGAGTACCTGTCCGCCATTGAGGAAGCTGAGTGCGTGATCGCGCAGGTCGACGCCAAGATGAACGATGACGGCAGCTTCGTGGAAGACTTCGTCACCGTGCGTCACCGCTACGAATTCACCGTCATGGAGCGCGACACCATCACTCATATGGATGTCTCGCCGCGCCAGGTGGTGTCCGTGGCCGCGTCCCTGATTCCGTTCCTGGAGCACGATGACGCCAACCGGGCACTGATGGGTTCCAACATGCAACGCCAGGCGGTGCCGACGCTGCGTGCCGACAAGCCTCTGGTGGGCACCGGCTTCGAACGTCACGTGGCCCGGGATTCCGGGGTTTGCGTGGTGGCCCAGCGTGGTGGCGTGGTCGACAAGGTGGATGCTTCGCGCATCATCGTCAAAGTCAATGACGATGAAGTGGCCGAGGGTGAGGCCGGTGTGGACATCTACAACCTGACCAAATACACCCGTTCCAACCAGAACACCTGCATTAACCAGCGTCCGCTGGTGAAGGTGGGTGACAAAGTGGCGGCACGGGACATCATGGCGGATGGTCCGTCCGTGGACATGGGTGAGTTGGCGCTGGGTCAGAACATGCGCGTCGCCTTCATGCCCTGGAACGGTTACAACTTCGAGGATTCCATCCTCATCTCCGAGCGGGTGGTGAAGGAGGATCGCTTTACCTCCATCCACATCCAGGAGCTGACTTGTATCGCCCGTGATACCAAGTTGGGCGCGGAGGAAATTACCGCGGATATTCCCAACGTGGGTGAAGCCGCGCTGGCGAAGCTGGACGAGTCCGGCATCGTCTACATCGGCGCGGAAGTGGAAGCTGGCGATATTCTGGTTGGTAAGGTGACGCCGAAAGGCGAGACCCAGCTTACCCCGGAAGAGAAGCTGCTGCGTGCCATCTTCGGTGAGAAGGCGTCCGACGTGAAGGACACCTCTCTGCGGGTTTCCTCTGGCGTCAAGGGCACGGTCATCGACGTGCAGGTGTTCACTCGTGATGGTGTTGAGAAAGACGAGCGCGCCAAGCAGATCGAGCAGGAGGCCCTGGAGAAATTCCGTAAGGATCTGAAAGACGAATACCGGATCCTTGAGCAGGACATTCTGGACCGTCTGCGTTCCGTGATGACGGGCAAGAAGGTCAACGGTGGTGCCGGTCTCAAGCGTGGCACCCAGCTGACCGACGAAGTCCTCAATGAGCTGGATGCGGAGAAATGGTTTGAACTGCGTCCGGCGGACGAGGATGTGGCCGAGCAGCTCGAGCGTGCGCACCAGTATCTGGAGCAGCACAAGAAAGAGCAGGACGAGCGCTACAAGGATAAACAGGCCAAGATCTCCGGCGGTGACGATCTGTCCCACGGTGTATTGAAGGTGGTCAAGGTTTACCTGGCTATCAAGCGTCGCATCCAGCCCGGTGACAAAATGGCCGGTCGTCACGGTAACAAAGGTGTGATCTCCGTGATCATGCCCGAGGAAGATATGCCGTATGACGACAATGGCGTTCCGGTGGACGTGGTGTTGAACCCGCTGGGTGTGCCGTCGCGGATGAACGTGGGGCAGATTCTTGAAACCCACCTTGGCTGGGCCGCCAAAGGTCTGGGTGAGCGTATCGGCGAGATGCTGGACGAGCAGAAGAAAGTCGCCGAAGTGCGTGACTTCCTCGATCAGATCTACAACCGCACCGGCGCCGGCGGCAGCCGCGAAAGCCTGGATCAGTTCTCCGATGACGAGATCATCGAGCTGGCCAGCAACCTGCGTGGTGGTGTGCCGATGGCGACCGCGGTATTCGATGGTGCCAAGGAATACGAGATCAAGGCGCTGTTGGAACTGGCCAGGCGGGACCAGTCTGGTCAGATCGAGCTGTGGGATGGCCGTACCGGTGAGAAGTTCGACCGCAAGGTGACCGTCGGCTACATGTACATGCTGAAACTGAACCACTTGGTGGACGACAAGATGCACGCGCGTTCCACCGGTTCCTACAGCCTGGTTACCCAGCAGCCGCTGGGTGGTAAGGCGCAGTTTGGTGGTCAGCGTTTCGGTGAGATGGAAGTGTGGGCGCTGGAGGCTTATGGCGCCGCCTACACGCTGCAGGAAATGCTCACCGTGAAATCCGATGATGTGAACGGGCGCACGCGCATCTACAAGAACATCGTCGACGGAGATCACCGGATGGATCCGGGCATGCCGGAATCCTTCAACGTGCTGTTGAAGGAGATCCGCTCCCTCGGTATCAACATCGAGCTGGAAAACGACTGAGGTCGTGGCGCCGTTTCGCCAGAAGCGGAACGGCGCCGCTGCCTGACCCGGATTTAGTAGGAAAGAATCGCGAGCGAAAGCTCCATACGGAGGACTGGCCTTGAAAGACTTGCTGAATTTGCTCAAAAGTCAGGGACAAGTCACGGAGTTTGACAAGATCCGCATCGGTCTCGCACCGCCGGATCTGATCCGCTCCTGGTCTTTTGGCGAAGTGAAAAAGCCGGAGACCATTAACTACCGCACCTTTAAGCCGGAGCGTGATGGCCTGTTCTGTGCACGCATTTTTGGTCCGATCAAGGATTACGAATGCCTGTGCGGAAAGTACAAGCGTCTCAAGCACCGTGGTGTGATCTGTGAGAAATGTGGCGTTGAAGTCACTCTCTCCAAGGTTCGCCGTGAGCGTATGGGTCATATCGAGCTGGCCAGCCCGGTTGCCCACATCTGGTTCCTGAAGTCACTGCCGTCCCGTATCGGTCTGATGCTGGACATGACCCTGCGCGACATCGAGCGGGTGCTGTACTTCGAATCCTTTGTCGTAACCGAGCCGGGCATGACCACCCTGGAGCGTGGCCAGCTGCTGACCGACGAAGAGTACTTCGATGCGCTGGAACAGTTCGGCGATGAGTTCGAAGCGAAGATGGGCGCCGAAGCGGTGCAACAGCTTCTGCAGGATCTGGATCTGCGTGACGAGATCAACACTCTGCGTGAAGAGATTGACTCCACCAACTCCGACACCAAGCTGAAGAAGCTGTCCAAGCGGCTGAAGCTGATGGAAGCGTTCCAGGCTTCCGGCAATGAGCCGGAATGGATGATCATGACGGTTCTGCCAGTGTTGCCGCCGGATCTGCGTCCGTTGGTACCGCTGGATGGTGGCCGCTTCGCCACTTCCGACCTGAACGATCTGTATCGCCGGGTGATCAACCGGAATAATCGTCTCAAGCGCCTGCTGGACCTGAATGCCCCGGACATCATCGTGCGTAACGAAAAACGCATGCTGCAGGAGTCCGTGGATGCGCTGCTGGACAACGGTCGCCGCGGCCGTGCCATCACGGGCTCCAACAAGCGCCCGCTGAAGTCGCTGGCGGACATGATTAAAGGTAAGCAGGGGCGTTTCCGGCAGAACCTGCTCGGTAAGCGGGTGGACTATTCCGGTCGTTCCGTGATCGTGGTGGGGCCGACCCTGAAACTGCACGAGTGCGGTTTGCCGAAAAAGATGGCGCTGGAGCTGTTCAAGCCATTTATCTTCTCCAAGCTGGAAGGTCGTGGCCTGGCCACCACCATCAAGGCGGCCAAGAAGATGGTCGAGCGCGAGACCGCCGAGGTCTGGGATATCCTGGCTGAGGTGATCCGCGAGCACCCGGTGATGCTGAACCGGGCGCCGACACTGCACCGTCTTGGTATCCAGGCGTTCGAGCCGGTGTTGATTGAAGGTAAAGCCATTCAGCTGCACCCGCTGGTGTGTGCCGCCTTCAACGCCGACTTCGACGGCGACCAGATGGCGGTGCACGTACCGCTGACCCTGGAAGCGCAGCTCGAAGCGCGCGCTTTGATGATGTCCACCAACAACATCCTGTCACCGGCGAATGGTGAGCCGATCATCGGTCCGACCCAGGACGTGGTGTTGGGGTTGTACTACATCAGCCGTGAGAAGGTGAACGTCAAAGGCGAAGGCCGGGTATTCGCCGACACCAAGGAAGTGATGCGTGCCCTGGGCACCAAAGAGGTGGATCTGCACGCTCGCATCAAGGTGCGACTGGAAGACGTGGTCAAGGATCAGGAAGGCAACATTCACCGGGAATGGCGTATCGCCGATACCACCCCGGGTCGTTGTAAGCTGTGGGATATCGTGCCGGAAGGTATCGGCTTCGACATGGTCAACCAGAACATGACCAAGAAAGCGATTTCCAAGCTGTTGAACACCTGCTACCGGATTCTGGGCACCAAGGAAACCTGTATTTTCGCTGACCAGATCATGTATCTGGGCTTCAGGGAAGCGACCCTGTCCGGCTCTTCCATTGGTGTGGAGGACATGGTCATTCCGCAGGCCAAATACGAGCTGATCGGTAAGGCCGAGGAAGAGGTGCGCGAGATCGAGGAGCAATTCGCTTCCGGTCTGGTAACCCGCGGTGAGCGCTACAACAAGGTTGTGGACATCTGGTCCCGTACCAACGACCAGATCGCCAAGGCGATGATGGAGAACCTGAAGACCGAAGTGGTGAAAAACCGCGAAGGCAAGGATGAAGAGCAGGGCTCCTTCAACTCCATCTTCATGATGGCCGATTCCGGGGCGCGGGGTTCCGCCGCCCAGATTCGTCAGCTGGCCGGCATGCGCGGCCTGATGGCCAAGCCGGACGGCTCTATTATCGAAACGCCGATTACCAGTAACTTCCGTGAAGGTCTGAACGTACTGCAGTACTTCATCTCCACTCACGGTGCCCGGAAAGGTCTGGCGGATACCGCATTGAAGACCGCGAACTCCGGTTACCTGACCCGTCGTCTGGTGGACGTGGCCCAGGATCTGGTGATCACCGAGGAAGACTGCGGCACCGAGCAGGGTCTGATCATGACTCCGCTGATCGAGGGTGGCGATGTGGTCGAGCCTCTGCGTGAGCGGGTGCTGGGCCGGGTCGTGGCTCGCGACGTGATGAATCCGCTGAACCAGGACGAAGTCGCCGTGGAAGCCGGCACCCTGCTGGACGAAGTCTGGGTGGACAAGCTGGAATCCATGGGTGTGGACGAAGTGAAGGTGCGCTCTTCCATCACTTGTGCCACCCGCTGGGGTGTATGTTCCGCCTGT
Organism: Alcanivorax sp. 24; assembly: GCF_004360225.1. GTDB lineage: Bacteria > Pseudomonadota > Gammaproteobacteria > Pseudomonadales > Alcanivoracaceae > Alloalcanivorax > Alloalcanivorax xiamenensis. The sequence goes on along the minus strand of NZ_SNUA01000014.1, from coordinate 101,135 downwards.
TACGGCCGTGACCTGGCTCGTGGCCATCGGGTCAACGTGGGTGAGGCTGTCGGTGTGATCGCGGCTCAGTCCATTGGTGAGCCGGGTACCCAGCTGACCATGCGGACCTTCCACATTGGTGGCGCGGCAAGCCGTGCCTCCGCGGTATCCAGCATTCAGATCAAGCACGGTGGCAAGGTGCGTTTCCATAACGCCAAGCACGTGACTCATAAAGACGGTCTGGTGATCGTTTCCCGCTCAGCTGAGTTGGCGGTGGCCGATGACCTGGGCCGTGAGCGCGAGCGTTACAAGGTGCCCTACGGTGCGCTGGTTACGGTGAATGAAGGTGACGCGGTGGACGGAGGCCAGGTCGTGGCGACTTGGGATCCGCACACCCACCCGATCATCGCCGAAGTGGCGGGTAAGGTGCAGTTCGGGGATATGGAAGAAGGTATCGCCGTTAACTACCAGACCGATGAGTTGACCGGCCTGACCAACATTGAGGTCATGCCGAGCCAGGATCGCCCTTCCGCGGGTAAGGATCTGCGTCCGGTGGTCCGGGTTGTGGATGGTAAAGGTAAGGCGGTGAGCCTGCCGAATACCGATGTCCCGGCCAACTACTTCCTGCCCGGTGGCGCTTTGTGTGGCCTGAAGAACGGGGCCGATATCTCGGTGGGTGACGTTATCGCGCGGATTCCGCAGGAGTCCTCCAAGACCCGGGATATCACCGGTGGTCTGCCGCGGGTGGCGGATCTGTTCGAGGCCCGTAACCCGAAGGAAGCGGCTATCCTGGCGGAAAAAACCGGTACCGTGTCCTTCGGCAAGGAAACCAAGGGTAAGGTACGTTTGGTGATCACTCCGGACGACGGTGGCGACACCTACGAGGAACTGATTCCCAAATGGCGTCAGCTCAACGTGTTCGAAGGTGAGCACGTGGAGAAGGGTGAGGTGGTTTCCGATGGCCCGCTGAACCCGCACGACATTCTGCGTCTCAAGGGAGAGGTGGAACTGGCCCGCTACATCGTCAACGAGGTGCAGGAGGTTTACCGCCTGCAGGGTGTGAAGATCAACGATAAGCATATCGAAACGATCATCCGCCAAATGTTGCGTAAGGTGGAAATCACCGAAGTGGGCGAGTCGACCTTCATCAAGGGCGAGCAAGTGGAATACGCCCGGGTGATGGAAGAGCTGGACCGCCTGAAAGGTGAAGACAAGATGCGTCCTCAGTTCGAACGGATGCTGCTGGGTATCACCAAGGCTTCCCTGGCCACCGAGTCGTTCATCTCCGCGGCCTCCTTCCAGGAGACCACCCGGGTGTTGACCGAAGCAGCGGTAACCGGGAAGGAAGACGATCTCCGCGGTCTCAAGGAGAACGTGGTCGTGGGCCGTCTGATTCCGGCCGGGACTGGCTATGCCTATCACATGGATCGCCGGCGCCAGCGTGCGGATGCCCGCGGCGACGGTCCGACCATGGACGAGGTGGAGGCGGCCCTGTCCGAGGCGCTCAGCTCCTCTGGCCAGGAGTAAAGGGTCAGGAGTAACGGCCCAGGAATTAAGCGCCACCCAGGTCCCCTGGCATCTTGACTTGATGCCGGGGGGTCCCTAGAATCGCTCGCCCCTATTCTGTAGGTAGGAATCGGGTGGCGAAAATCTGACAATCAAGTCAGTTCGTCACAGAACTGTAAGCGTGGAGCAGTAGTTTCATGGCAACTGTAAACCAGCTGGTGCGCAACCCGCGCAAAAGCAAGGTAGAAAAAAGCGACTCGGTCGCCCTGCAGGGCTGCCCGCAGCGTCGCGGCGTTTGCACCCGGGTGTACACCACTACCCCGAAAAAGCCGAACTCCGCGCTGCGTAAAGTGTGCCGGGTGCGCCTGACCAACGGTTATGAAGTTTCTTCCTATATTCCGGGAGAAGGCCATAACCTGCAGGAGCACTCCGTGGTGCTGATCCGTGGCGGTCGTGTAAAAGACCTGCCTGGTGTGCGCTACCACACCGTGCGTGGCACCCTGGATACCGCCGGTGTTCAGGATCGCAAGCAGCGCCGTTCCAAGTACGGTGCCAAGCGGCCGAAGAAGTAAGTCGTAACCCTATTCATACAGCCGGGCGTTGGTCCCGGTGGGATGAGTAAGGCCGGGCCGGGTCCCGGATAACCTGAAGCATTCCCGCCCCGCGGGTAGTAAGAGGAACACATCCGATGCCAAGAAGACGCGTCGTCGCCAAGCGTGAGATCCTGCCGGATCCGAAATTTGGAAGCCAGTTGCTGGCCAAGTTCATGAACCACGTCATGGTGGACGGTAAGAAATCCGTCGCCGAGCGTATCGTCTACGGCGCTCTGGATATCGTGGCTGAGCGTAAGAGTGGCGAATCCCTGGAGCTGTTCGAAAAAGCCCTGGATAACATCCGTCCGGTGGTCGAGGTGAAGAGCCGCCGTGTTGGTGGCGCCACCTATCAGGTGCCGGTGGAGGTTCGCCCCAGCCGCCGTACCGCCCTGGCCATGCGTTGGCTGGTGGACTCCGCTCGTAAGCGGGGTGAGAAGAGCATGGCCCAGCGCCTCGCCGGTGAGGTGATGGACGCCGCGGAAGGCAAAGGCGCGGCGATGAAGAAGCGGGAAGACGTGCACCGTATGGCGGAGGCCAACAAGGCCTTCTCCCACTTCCGCTTCTAAGGCAGAGCGTAGACAGAGTAAACCGGCCTGCGACCAGGCCGGTTTTTGTATTGGATTCAGAGACTCGAGGTTAGCAGCGTGGCACGTAAGACTCCTCTCAACCGCTATCGCAACATCGGTATCTGCGCCCACGTGGACGCGGGTAAAACCACCACCACCGAGCGGATCCTGTTCTATACGGGTGTCAACCACAAGATGGGTGAAACCCACGACGGTGCGTCGACGACTGACTGGATGGAGCAGGAGCAGGAGCGGGGTATTACCATTACCTCGGCCGCGGTGACTGCTTTCTGGCAGGGCATGGATAAGCAGTACGATCAGCATCGCATTAACATTATCGATACTCCCGGGCACGTGGACTTCACCATTGAGGTGGAGCGTTCTTTGCGTGTTCTGGATGGTGCCGTGGTGGTGTTCTGTGGATCTTCGGGTGTGGAGCCTCAGTCCGAGACGGTGTGGCGTCAGGCCAACAAATACAGCGTGCCGCGCATTGTGTTCGTTAACAAAATGGACCGCGCGGGTGCCGATTTTGACCGTGTCTGCGAGCAGATCCGCACCCGCCTGGGCGCCAAGGTTGTTCCGATCCAGTACAACATCGGCACTGAAGACGAGTTCAAAGGTATTGTCGACCTGATCCGGATGAAGGCGATCTTCTGGAATGAAGACGATCTGGGCATGAGCTATGAAGAGCGTGACGTCCCCGAGGAAGTGCTGTCCCGCTGTGAAGAGCTGCGTGAGCAGATGATGGAGGCGGCTGCTGAAGGCTCGGAAGAGCTGATGGAAAAGTACCTCGAGAATGGTGAGTTGGATAACGACGATATCAAGGCGGGGCTGCGCGAGCAGGTTCTGGCCAACGAAATCGTTCTGGCTCTGTGTGGTTCCGCCTTCAAGAACAAGGGCGTTCAAGCCATGCTTGATGCGGTTATCGAGTTTCTGCCCGCTCCGGACGAGGTAAAGGCTATCCAGGGTACGCTGGAAGATGGCGAAACCGTTGAGTCCCGTAAGTCTTCCGATGACGAGCCGTTTTCCGCTCTGGCTTTCAAAATCGCTACTGACCCGTTTGTTGGCTCACTGACCTTCATCCGTGTTTACTCCGGTGTGGTGAACTCCGGTGACAGCGTGATGAACTCCGTGAAGCTGAAGAAGGAGCGGGTTGGTCGTCTGTTGCAGATGCACGCGAACAGCCGTGAGGAAATCAAGGAAGTTCGCGCTGGTGATATCGCCGCTTGCGTGGGTCTGAAGGATGTCACCACCGGTGACACTCTGTGTGATCCGAACAAGGTGATCGTGCTGGAGCGGATGGAGTTCCCGGAGCCGGTGATCTCCGTGGCGGTGGAGCCCAAGTCCAAGGCCGATCAGGAAAAAATGGGGTTGGCGCTAGGTCGTCTGGCTCAGGAGGACCCCTCTTTCCGCGTTAAGACCGACGAGGAGACCGGGCAAACCATCATCTCCGGTATGGGTGAGCTGCACCTGGACATCATCGTTGATCGCATGAAGCGTGAGTTCAAGGTGGAAGCGAACGTGGGCGCGCCGCAGGTGGCCTACCGTGAAACCTTCACCAGGCCCGCCGACGTTGAAGGTAAGTTCGTCAAGCAGTCCGGTGGTCGTGGTCAGTATGGTCACGTCAAGGTTAAGTTTGAGCCGATCGATCGGGATGAAGAGTTCCAGTTCGAAGAGCAAATCCATGGTGGTGTGGTGCCGAAAGAATACTTTGGCGCCATTCAGAAGGGTATCGATGAGCAGCTGCAGGCAGGTGTGCTGGCTGGTTATCCGATCCTTGGTGTGAAGGCCATCCTGTATGATGGTTCCTACCACGAAGTGGACTCCAACGAGAACGCCTTCCGCATGGCGGGTGGTCTGGCGGTGCGTAATGCCGCCAAGGAAGCCGGTGCGATCCTGCTGGAGCCGATCATGAAAGTGGAAGTGGTCACTCCGGAGGATTACATGGGTGACGTGATGGGTGACCTGAACCGTCGTCGTGGTACCGTCCAGGGTATGGATGACACGGTTTCCGGCAAGGTAATCCGCGCCGAGGTGCCGCTGTCCGAGATGTTCGGTTACGCCACCGACGTGCGTTCCATGTCCCAGGGTCGTGCCAGCTACTCCATGGAGTTCCTGAAGTACGCCGAGGCTCCGCGCAACATTGCCGAAGACGTGATCAACGGTAAGAAATCTTAAATTTACGGTGAATTTGTAAAGGTATAGAACCGTGGCAAAGGAAAAGTTTGAACGTAATAAACCGCACGTAAACGTAGGCACGATTGGCCACGTTGACCATGGTAAGACGACGCTGACGGCCGCTTTGACGCGGGTGTGCTTCGAGGTGTGGGGCTCTGGTTCGGCGAGTGCCTTCGATCAGATCGATAACGCCCCGGAAGAGCGTGAGCGTGGTATTACGATTGCGACCTCCCACGTGGAGTACGACTCTCCGACCCGTCACTACGCGCACGTTGACTGCCCGGGTCACGCCGACTACGTGAAAAACATGATCACCGGTGCGGCGCAGATGGATGGCGCGATCCTGGTGGTGTCCGCCGCTGACGGCCCGATGCCGCAAACCCGGGAGCACATTCTGCTGTCCCGCCAGGTAGGCGTGCCGTACATCGTCGTGTTCCTGAACAAAGCGGACATGGTGGACGACGAAGAGCTGCTGGAACTGGTTGAAATGGAAGTGCGTGAGCTGCTGAGCGACTACGACTTCCCGGGCGACGACACCCCGATCATCAAGGGTTCCGCGCTGAAGGCGCTGGAAGGCGATACCAGCGAAATTGGTATGCCGGCGGTACAGAAGCTGGTGGAAACGCTGGACGAGTACATTCCGGAGCCGGAGCGTGCCGTTGACCTGCCGTTCCTGATGCCGATCGAAGACGTGTTCTCCATCTCCGGTCGCGGTACCGTGGTAACCGGTCGTGTGGAGCGTGGCATCATCAAGGTGGGTGAAGAGATCGAGATTGTGGGTATCAAGGATACCACCAAGACCACCTGTACCGGTGTTGAGATGTTCCGCAAGCTGCTGGACGAAGGCCGCGCGGGCGAGAACGTGGGTGTGCTGCTGCGTGGCACCAAGCGTGACGAAGTGGAGCGTGGTCAGGTTCTGGCGAAGCCGGGCTCAATCACCCCGCACACCAAGTTCGTTGCCGAGGTGTACGTGCTGAGCAAGGACGAAGGTGGTCGTCACACTCCGTTCTTCAACGGCTATCGTCCGCAGTTCTACTTCCGTACCACCGACGTTACCGGTGCCTGTACGCTGCCGGAAGGCACCGAAATGGTAATGCCGGGCGACAACGTGCAGATGGACGTTGAGCTGATCGCACCGATCGCCATGGAAGACGGCCTGCGCTTCGCGATCCGCGAAGGTGGTCGTACCGTTGGCGCCGGCGTGGTGGCCAAGATCGTAGAGTAAGATAATTTGAGGTCGGGGCTTGCTCCGGCCTTTTTTTGTCTATATACTCTGCGCCCTCTTTCCAGTGTTAATGCTGGAGAGGGCGCGATCAACCGGGGCATCGTTCCCGGGCTTGTTTTGACACCCACCTCCTTCGGATGAGAAGGATGGGCGGGCTTTTTGCCATCTAAAGTATGGTTCGAAACAGTCTGGAGTTTGTTAGCTATGGCTAACCAGAGAATCCGAATCCGTCTCAAGGCTTTTGATCATCGCCTGATCGATCAGTCCGCCCAGGAGATCGTGGATACGGCAAAACGCACGGGTGCGCAGGTACAGGGTCCGATCCCTCTGCCCACGCGTAAAGAACGGTTTACGGTGTTGGTCTCTCCGCACGTTAACAAAGATGCGCGGGATCAGTACGAGATCCGTACCCACAAGCGGATGGTGGACATCGTGGAGCCCACGGACAAGACCGTGGACGCACTGATGAAGCTGGATCTGGCCGCTGGTGTGGATGTGCAGATCAGCCTGGGATAACTCAGCCTGAGACAACAACGTGCGGCCTGGCCGCAACAGGTTGTGAAGAGGTAGACAATGGCGATTGGTGTGATCGGTCGAAAATGCGGGATGACCCGGGTGTTCACTGAAGATGGTGTCAGTGTGCCGGTGACCGTGATTGAAGTGTCCCCGAATCGGGTGAGCCAGATTAAGACCGAAGAGACAGATGGCTACGAGGCCGTGCAAGTGACGGTGGGCGAACGCCGCGCAAGCCGAGTGACCAAGCCGATGGCGGGTCATTTCGCCAAGGCGGGTGTTGAGGCTGGCCGCACTGTTGGTGAGTTTCGCGCTGCCGCGGGTGACTTGCAGGTGGGCGGTGAGCTGACCCTGGAAGTGTTCGAGGCTGGCCAGATCGTGGACGTAACCGGTACCTCTAAAGGTAAAGGTTTCGCCGGTACGGTTAAGCGTTGGAATTTCCGTACCCAGGACGCCACTCACGGTAACTCTCTGTCCCACCGCGCTCCGGGTTCCATCGGTCAGAACCAAACCCCGGGCCGCGTATTCAAGGGTAAGAAAATGGCGGGCCACATGGGTGCCGAGCGTGTGACGGTTCAGAACCTGGAAGTCGTGCGCGTGGACGTGGAAAAGAATCTGTTGCTGGTTAAGGGTGCGGTCCCCGGCGCGGCCGGTGGTGATGTGATCGTGATCCCGGCAGTGAAGGCGAAGGCCTGAAAGAGGAATAGAGGATGAATCTCAATACCGCCTCTGGAGGTACCGTTACTGTGTCTGAAGTCGCCTTCGGCAAGGACTTCAACGAGCCTCTGGTTCATCAGGTAGTGACTGCTTACCTGGCGGGTGCCCGTCAGGGTTCCAAAGCGCAGAAAAGCCGCTCCGATGTCAGTGGTGGTGGTCGTAAGCCCTGGCGGCAGAAAGGTACTGGCCGTGCTCGCGCCGGTACTATCCGCAGCCCGCTGTGGCGTGGCGGCGGCAAGACGTTTGCCGCGGTGCCGCGTGACCACTCACAGAAAGTAAACCGCAAAATGTACCGTGGCGCGCTGCGCTGCATTTTGTCCGAGCTGGTTCGCCAGGAGCGCTTGGTTGTGGTGGACGACTTCTCCGTCGACTCCCCGAAAACCAAGCAGGTGTCCGCCAAGCTCAAGGATCTGAACCTGAGCAATGTTCTCATCGTGACGGATGACGTGGATGAGAACCTGTATTTGGCAGCTCGTAATCTGCCGAAGGTCGACATTCGCGATGCCAGCGGTGTGGATCCGGTCAGCCTGATCGCCTTTGACAAGGTGCTGGTGACCGTGCCGGCTCTGAAGAAGCTTGAGGAGGCGCTGGCATGAATAAAGAGCGCATTTTAAAAGTGCTGCTTGCACCGCACTTTTCCGAAAAGGCCACCGACGCGACCGAGCGTAGCAATGCCTTCGCTTTCAAAGTGGCAAAAGACGCCACCAAAGCGGAGATCAAGGCAGCCGTGGAAGCCATGTTCGAGGTCAAGGTGCGTAACGTTCGGACTCTGAACGTGAAAGGCAAGCGCAAGTTCTTCGGTCGTGTCGCCGGTAAGCGTAGCGACTGGAAGAAGGCCTACGTGTCCCTTGAACAAGGCCAGGATATCGACTTCCTGGGCGCTGAGTAAGGTAAGGGAGTAAGTAATCATGGCGATTGTTAAGACCAAGCCGACTTCTCCGGGCCGCCGCTTTGTCGTAAAGGTGGTCAACGAGGAGCTGCACAAAGGTGCTCCCTACGCGCCCTTGCTGGAAGCCAAGGCCAAGAATGGCGGCCGTAACAACAATGGTCGTATCACCACCCGTCATAAAGGTGGTGGCCACAAGCAGAAATACCGCGTAGTGGATTTCCGTCGCAATAAAGATGGTGTCCCGGGTGTGGTGGAGCGTCTGGAATACGATCCGAACCGTTCCGCGCACATCGCGCTGGTGAAGTATATGGATGGCGAGCGTCGTTACATTCTGGCGCCGAAAGACCTGAAGGCGGGCGACCGCGTTCAGTCCGGTGAAGACGCTCCGATCAAAGTGGGTAATGCTCTGCCGCTGCGCAACATCCCGCTGGGTTCCACGATTCACAATGTGGAGCTGAAGCTTGGTAAAGGTGGTCAGCTGGCTCGCTCCGCGGGCACGTCCGTCCAGCTGCTGGCGAAGGACGGACAGTATGTAACCCTGCGTTTGCGCTCCGGCGAAATGCGCAAGGTGCACGCTGAGTGCCGAGCCACCATCGGGCAAGTATCCAACAGTGAGCACAGCCTGCGCTCGCTGGGTAAGGCCGGCGCAACCCGCTGGCGCGGTGTTCGTCCCACTGTTCGCGGTGTGGCCATGAACCCCGTGGATCACCCCCATGGTGGTGGTGAAGGGCGTACGTCCGGTGGCCGTCATCCGGTAACCCCCTGGGGTGTACCGACCAAGGGCCACAAAACCCGTACCAACAAGCGCACCTCCAAGATGATTGTGCGCGACCGTCGTAAGTAAGGGATAGAGAGAGGTTCAGGCTGTGCCACGTTCACTGAAAAAAGGTCCGTTTCTGGATCACCACCTGTTGAAGAAGGTGGAAGAAGCGGTGGAAGCCGGCTCCCGTAAGCCGATCAAAACCTGGTCCCGTCGCTCCATGATCATCCCGGAGATGGTGGGTTTGACCATCGCGGTACATAACGGCCGTCAGCATGTTCCGGTATTGGTTTCCGAGCACATGGTGGGCCACAAGCTGGGCGAATTCGCCCTGACCCGTAACTTCCGCGGGCATATCGTGGACAAAAAGGCTAAGCGATAAGGTGACAGCCATGGCGACTGAAGTTGCAGCCCGTCTGCGGGGCGCAAGAATTTCGGCTCAGAAAGCCCGCCTGGTGGCCGACCAGATCCGAGGTCTGGAGGTGGAAAGGGCGTTGAATGTTCTCGCCTTTAGCCCCAAGAAGGCGGCCAAGATTGTTAAGAAGGTGCTGGAGTCCGCGATTGCTAACGCGGAAAACAACGACGGCGCCGATGTGGATGAGCTGAAAGTATCCACCATCTACGTGGATGAAGGCATGACGATGAAGCGTATCCGTCCTCGCGCGAAAGGGCGTGCGGATCGGATTCTCAAGCGTACCTGCCACATCACTGTAAAAGTCTCGGAAGGTCAGGAGTAACCAGATGGGTCAGAAAGTTCATCCGATCGGTATTCGTCTGGGCATCGTCAAGGAGCACAACTCCCTGTGGTATGCGGGTCCCAAGACCTACGCAGACTGCCTGGTTACCGATCTGGAGGTGCGTGAATATCTGTTCAAGCGCCTCAAGAATGCCTCGGTGAGCCGGATTAAAATCGAGCGTCCGTCCGAAAACGTTCGCATCACCATTTCCACGGCTCGTCCGGGGATCGTGATCGGCAAGAAGGGCGAGGACGTTGAGCGCCTGCGTCGCGACGTGGCTGCCAAGATGGGTGTGCCGGTGCACATCAACATCGAGGAAGTGCGTAAGCCTGACGTGGATGCCCGTCTGGTAGCCGACAATATCGCTGGCCAGATCGAACGTCGTGTTATGTTCCGCCGTGCTATGAAACGTGCGGTTCAGAACGCGCTCAAGGCCGGTGCCGAAGGTATTCGGGTCCAGCTTTCTGGCCGTCTTGGTGGTGCCGAGATTGCTCGTACGGAATGGTACCGTGAAGGTCGCGTGCCGCTGCACACTCTGCGTGCGGACATCGATTACGCCAACGTGCGTGCTGAGACCACCTACGGAACCATCGGTGTGAAGGTCTGGATCTTCCGTGGCGAAGTGCTTGGTGGCATGGAGCAGGTTCAGGAAGAGCAGAAGCAGTCCAAGGGCGCGAAAAAGCGCGGCCGTGGTTAAAAGGTAACGAACGATGTTGCAGCCGAAGCGTACCAAATTCCGGAAAATTCATAAGGGCCGTAACCGTGGCCTGGCACAGCGCGGCAACAAGGTGTCTTTTGGCACCATCGGCCTGCAGGCCACCGGCCGTGGCCGGATCACCGCGCGTCAGATCGAGGCGGCTCGTCGGGCCATGACCCGTCACATCAAACGGGGCGGTAAGATCTGGATTCGGGTCTTCCCCGACAAGCCGATTACCCAGAAGCCGCTCGAAGTGCGGATGGGTAAAGGTAAAGGTAGCGTGGAGTACTGGGTAGCCCAGATTCAGCCGGGCCGCATGCTCTACGAAATGGAAGGTGTTTCCGAAGACGTGGCGCGTGAAGCGTTCCGTCTGGCCGCGGCCAAGCTGCCGGTCAGCACCCGTGTCGTGACTCGGACGGTGATGTAAGCCATGAAAGCGAGCGAACTGAAAGAAAAGAGTGTTGAGCAGTTGCGCGAGCAGCACCTTGAGCTGCTGGAACAACAGTTCAAGCTGCGCATGAAGAAAGCATCCGGTCAGCTTTCCCAAACCCATCAGCTTGGGACGGTCCGCCGTGATATTGCACGTGTGAAGACCATTCTGCGGGAAAAACAGGGTAACTAATCATGGCAGAGGCGAAACAGAAACTGCGCCGGACCGTTACCGGTAAAGTGATTTCCAGTAAAGGTGATAAGACCATCACCGTATTGGTTGAGCGCCGGGTACAACACCCCATTTATGGCAAGATCATCAAGCGTTCTACCAAACTGATGGCTCACGATGAGCAGAACCAGTGTGGCGAAGGCGACCTGGTCACCATCGAAGAATGCCGTCCGCTGTCCAAGCGTAAAAGCTGGATGCTGGTCAGCGTAGTGGAGCAGGCCGTCAAGGCCTGATGAGAGAATGCTGTGGCTGCCTGCACAGGGCAGGAGTTGGAGAGAGTAAGCGATGATTCAGACCGAAACCATGCTCGAAGTCGCCGATAACAGCGGCGCTCGTCGAGTGCAGTGCATCAAGGTGCTGGGTGGCTCCCACCGCCGCTATGCAGGCATTGGTGACATCATCAAGGTCACAGTAAAGGAAGCGATTCCGCGTGGTCGTGTTAAGAAAGGCGACGTGATGAGCGCTGTCGTGGTACGTACCCGTCGTGGTGTGCGTCGCCCCGATGGTTCTGTGATTCGTTTTGACGAAAACGCCGCGGTCCTGTTGAACAACAACAAGGCTCCGATCGGCACCCGGATCTTTGGGCCGGTGACCCGTGAACTGCGTAACGACCAGTTCATGAAGATCATCTCCCTGGCACCGGAAGTTCTTTAAAGGCGGGTTAAGGCAATGCTCAAGATCAAGCGCAATGACGAAGTCATCGTAATCGCGGGCAAGGACAAAGGTAAGCGGGGCCAGGTACAGCGCGTGCTCCCTAACGGCCGCCTTCTTGTCTCCGGTGTGAACATGGTGAAAAAACACGTTCGCGCCAACCCTAACCGCGGTATTCAAGGTGGCATCGTTCAGCAGGAGGCGGGTATTCACGCTTCCAATGTGGCCATCTGGAATGCGAAGACCCAGAAGGCCGATCGTGTCGGCGTCCGTTTCGAGGACGGCAAAAAAGTGCGGTTCTTCAAGTCCAACGGCGAAGCGCTGGACGCGTGAGGTTAGGTGAACCATGAGTGATCTGAAGAAGGTTTACAACGAAGAGATTGTGCCGAAGCTCCGCGATGAGTTCGGTTACAAGAACGTCATGGAGGTGCCCCGCATCACCAAGATCACCCTGAACATGGGTGTGGGTGAAGCGGCCGCTGACCGGAAGGCGATCGAAGGTGCGCTGTCGGATATGACCGCCATCGCGGGTCAGAAGCCCCTGGTCACCAAGGCGCGCAAGTCCGTGGCGGGCTTCAAGATCCGTGAAGGCTGGCCGATTGGCTGCAAGGTGACCCTGCGTAACCGTCGTATGTACGAGTTCCTGGAGCGCCTGGTATCCGTGGCGATCCCGCGTGTCCGTGACTTCCGGGGCCTGAACCCGAAGTCCTTTGACGGCCGCGGCAACTACTCCATGGGTCTGCGGGAGCAAATCGTGTTCCCGGAAATCGATTTCGACAAGGTCGACAAGCTGCGTGGTCTGGATATTACCATCACCACATCAGCCAAGACCGATGACGAAGCACGGGCGCTGCTGCGCGCCTTCAACTTCCCGCTGAAAGGCTAAGAGGATTTGTCATGGCAAAGGTCTCTATGAAAAACCGGGAGGCGAAGCGCGCCAAGTTGGTTCAGCGTTACGCCGCCAAGCGTGCCGCGCTGAAAGCGGTTGTCCAGGACCCCAACGCGGAACCCGAAGCGAAGTGGGAGGCTCAGTTGGAGCTGCAGAAGCTGCCGCGGGACTCTTCTCCGGTTCGCCAGCGTAACCGCTGCCGCATCACCGGCCGTCCGCATGGTTACTACCGCAAGTTCGGCCTGAGCCGCATTAAACTGCGTGAAGCAGCGATGCGTGGTGACGTTCCCGGGCTGGTTAAATCCAGCTGGTAAGCAAAGAGTAGCGGAGCAACTGCAGCATGAGCATGCAAGATACCCTGGCGGATATGTTTACCCGTATTCGCAACGCGCAAATGGCTCGTAAAGTCGAAGTGGAGATTCCCTCCTCCAAGGCCAAGGAAGCCATTGCCAAGGTTTTGAAGGAAGAAGGTTACATCGACGGCTATGCCGTGTCCGAGGACGCCAAGCCGACGCTGACCGTACAACTGCGTTATTTTGAAGGCCAGCCGGTGATCGAGAAGATCGCTCGGGTGAGCCGTCCGGGCCTGCGGGTATACAAAGGTGCCGGTGAGATTCCCAAGGTGAAAGGTGGCCTGGGTGTGATGATCGTGTCCACCAACCAGGGCATCATTTCCGATCGGGCCGCCCGCCAGGCGAATGTCGGCGGCGAACTGATCTGCGAAGTGTCCTAAGGTTTTGGTGTAGACGGATTAGGTGCAGCGATGTCTAGAGTAGCGAAAAATCCGGTTAACCTGCCCAAAGGCGTCGAGGTAGCTATCGACGGCCAGAAGGTGACCGTGAAAGGGTCCAAGGGCAGCCTGGATCACCAGGTGCACGATTTGGTGGAAGTGGCCGTGGATGACGGCGTATTCTCCGTCAAACCCCGTGAAGAGTCTCAGCAGGCCTGGGCCGTGGCCGGTACCACGCGTGCTCTGGTCAACAACATGGTTACCGGTGTCTCCGCGGGCTTCGAACGTCGCCTGCTGCTGAACGGCGTTGGTTACCGTGCTCAGGCCCAGGGCAAGACCCTGAATCTGACGCTGGGCTTTTCCCATCCGGTAGCCTATGAGCTGCCTGAAGGGATCACCATTGAAACCCCGAGTCAGACGGAAATCGTCATCAAGGGTATTGATAAGCAGCTGGTAGGCCAGGTGGCCGCCAATGTTCGGGGCTTCCGCCCGCCCGAGCCCTATAAGGGCAAAGGGGTGCGCTATGCTGATGAGCAAGTGCGCCGTAAGGAAGCCAAGAAGAAATAATCGTTGAGACAGAAGCCATGATGGACAAGAAAGTTGCACGTCTGCGCAGGGCAAAGCGTACTCGCCTGAAGATTCGTGAGCTGGGCGAGCTTCGTCTTTCCGTGCATCGCACTCCGCGCCATATTTATGCGCAAATCACCAGCAGCGCTGGTGATCGCGTGCTGGCCTCCGCGAGCACGGTGGAAAAAGGCCTGCGCGCTGGCGCGACGGGTAATTCTGAAGCCGCCGCTAAAGTTGGCGAGTTGATCGCTCAACGCGCTAAAGAGGCGGGTATCGAAAGCGTGGCCTTTGACCGTTCCGGTTTCCGTTATCACGGCCGGGTCAAGGCGCTGGCGGATGCCGCACGCGAAAACGGGCTTAAATTCTAAGGGTACTTGGTTATGGCGAAAGTTGATCCCAACGAAGGTCTCCAGGAGAAGCTGGTTCAGGTGAACCGGGTTGCCAAGGTGGTGAAAGGCGGCCGTATCTTCGGCTTCACCGCGTTGACCGTGGTGGGTGACGGTAATGGCAAAGTGGGTTTCGGTCGCGGTAAAGCCCGTGAAGTGCCCGCCGCCATCCAGAAGGCCCTGGAAGCTGCCCGTCGCAACATGATTCAGGTGGAGCTCAACGGCACCACCATTCAGCATCCGATCAAGGCTCGGCATGGCGCTTCCAAGGTGTTCATGCAGCCGGCCAGCGATGGTACCGGTGTCATTGCTGGCGGTGCCATGCGTGCCGTGCTGGAAGTGGCTGGTGTGCAGAACGTACTGGCCAAGTGCTATGGTTCCACCAACCCGGTGAATGTGGTTCGTGCCACGTTCGAGGGTTTGAAAGCGATGGCCTCCGCCGAGTCCGTTGCCGCCAAGCGCGGTAAAACGGTCGAAGAGATCCTGAGCTAAGCGCAGACAGACGGAACGTAACGATGGCTGACAAGATCAAGGTAACGCAGGTAAAAAGCACCAACGGCCGGCTGGAAAAGCACAAGGCCTGTGTGCGTGGTCTCGGTCTGCGCCGTATTGGCCATACCGTTGAAGTTGAAGACACCCCTTCGGTACGCGGCATGATTAATAAAGTCGCGTACATGGTGCGGGTAGAGGGAGAATAAGCGATGCGTTTGAATGATCTGCATCCCGCTGAAGGTTCCCGTCCGGCCCAGAAACGGGTCGGTCGCGGTATCGGCTCCGGTCTCGGTAAAACGGGTGGTCGTGGCCATAAAGGTCAGAAATCCCGTTCCGGCGGTACCGTGAAGCCCGGGTTCGAAGGTGGTCAAATGCCGCTGCAGCGCCGTGTGCCGAAGTTCGGTTTCACGTCCAAGCTGGCAATGGCAACCGCTGAAGTGCGCCTGGAAGAGCTGGCCAAAGTGGAAGGCGACGTAATCGACCTGGCCTCTTTGAAAGCCGCCGGCGTGGTTCGTTCTGACAAGAAACGCGCCAAGATCGTACTGCGTGGTGGCATTGACCGCGCGGTGACGGTACGTGGCGTGGCGATCACCAAAGGTGCCCGCGAAGCGGTGGAAAAAGCCGGCGGTAAAGTCGAGGAATAACAGGAACCGGGCTATGGCCAAGAACCGTGCACAAACGCTTAACAGTGGTGCCGTCGCAGCCAGCGGTGGCGCTACTCGGGAGTTGTGGCGTCGTATCGGATTCCTGCTTGGGGCCCTGCTGGTATTCCGGATCGGGGCCCATATTCCGGTACCGGGTATGAACCCGGACATGTTGGAACAGATGTTCAACCAAAACCGGGATACTATCCTTGGCCTGTTCAACATGTTCTCCGGCGGCTCTCTTGAGCGCATGAGTATTTTTGCACTCGGCATCATGCCGTACATTACCGCGAGCATCGTAATTCAGTTGATGACCGCGGTAGTCCCCAGTCTTGAGCAATTGCGCAAGGAAGGGGAGCAGGGCCGTCGCAAGATTACTCAGTACACCCGTTACCTGACCGTTGCTCTGGCGCTGGTACAGTCTTTCGGGGTATGCGCGGGTCTCAAGAGCCAGGGAATCACCCTGTTGCCGGAAGGCGCGGACAGCATGCAGGTGGCGAGCTTCTATTTTGTGGCCGTGACCTCATTGGTGACCGGGACGATTTTCCTGATGTGGCTGGGTGAACAGATCACCGAGCGTGGCATCGGGAACGGCATTTCCATGCTGATTTTCGCTTCCATCGTAGCCGGCTTGCCGGGAGCGGTGGCGCAGACCTTCGAGTCCGCCCGTCAGGGTGAGCTGGGACTGCTGGCCATGCTGATGGTGTTCCTGGTGGCCGTGGCGGTGATTTTCGGTGTGGTGTTCGTGGAACGCGGTCAGCGCCGCATAACCGTGAACTACGCTCGACGTCAGCAAGGCCGTCGGGTGTACGCGGCGCAGCAAAGCCATTTGCCGCTGAAAGTAAACATGGCGGGTGTGATTCCGGCGATTTTCGCCAGTTCCATCCTGCTGTTTCCGGCGTCACTGACCCAGTGGTTCAGTGATTCCAACCCGGATTCCTGGTGGGGGATGACCCTGCGCCGGGTCAGTGATGCACTGCTGCCGGGTACGCCGCTGTACATTCTGTTGTTTACGCTGGCGATCATGTTCTTCTGCTACTTCTACACGGCGTTGGTGTTCAACCCGAAGGATGTGGCGGACAACCTGAAGAAATCCGGGGCCTATATCCCGGGTATTCGCCCTGGTGAACAATCAGCACGTTACATCGATACCGTGATGGGCCGTCTGACGCTGATCGGTGCCGTGTACATGACGCTGGTTTGTCTGTTGCCGCTGGGGCTGCAGGCGATCTGGAATGTACCTTTCTATCTGGGCGGTACTTCGCTGCTGATCGTGGTAGTCGTGGTGATGGACTTCTGGGGCCAGGTAAACTCCCATTTGATGTCCACTCAGTACGAGAAACTGATGAAGAAAGCCAACCTGAAAGGGTATGGCGGCACCGGTCTGGTGCGTTAACAAGGCCTTAGTGGCCGAGATAGTGAGGCGAGTGCGATGAAAGTTCAGGCTTCTGTAAAGAAGATCTGCCGTAACTGCAAAGTGATCCGCCGCAAGGGGCGGGTCATGGTGATCTGCAGTGCCGAGCCGCGGCACAAGCAGCGTCAGGGTTAATTGGCGAGCTTCTTTCCTAGAGATTGGTTGAAATTCAGTCGGTGTAACGCTAGACTCTCCCGCCTTTCGGCGCCAGAGACTGGCGATACCGCTTTGTGAATCGGAGATATTCGGATGGCCCGTATTGCAGGCGTAAACATCCCGGACAACAAACATACGGTGATTTCCCTCACCTATATTTTCGGGATTGGCCGCACCCGTGCTCGCCAGATTTGCGAGCAGACCGGCATTGCGCCGGAGGTTAAGATTCGTGATCTGTCCGGCGATCAGCTGGACGCGATCCGTGCGGAGGTTGCCAAGGTTTCCACGGAGGGCGACCTGCGTCGGGAAATCAACATGAATATCAAGCGGTTGATGGATCTGGGCTGCTACCGTGGCATCCGTCATCGTCGCGGCTTGCCGCTGCGCGGTCAGCGCACCAAAACCAACGCCCGCACCCGTAAGGGCCCGCGGAAACCGATCCGCAAGTAAGTCCTGAATTTGGATAGGCATCATGGCTAAAGCGAAAAGAGACAGTGGCGCACGTCGGAAGAAGGTAACGCGGACCGTTGCGGATGGCATCGCTCACGTACACGCTTCTTTCAATAACACCATCATTACCATCACCGATCGTCAGGGCAATGCGTTGTCCTGGGCGACCTCTGGTGGCGCGGGTTTCCGTGGCTCCCGTAAGAGCACCCCGTTCGCGGCCCAGGTGGCTGCGGAAAACGCCGGAAACGCCGCCAAGGACTATGGCTTGAAGAATCTGGAAGTGCGGGTGAAAGGCCCGGGTCCGGGTCGCGAGTCTTCCATTCGGGCGCTGAACGCCTGTGGTTACAAGATTACCCATATTCAGGACGTGACGCCGATTCCGCACAATGGTTGCCGTCCGCCGAAGAAGCGCCGCGTGTAACGGGAGTTAGAGCAAGATGGCAAGATATCTCGGTCCCAAGTGCAAGCTTTCCCGTCGTGAAGGCACTGACCTGTTTTTGAAGAGCGGCATTCGTCCGCTGGAATCCAAGTGCAAGGCGGAGCAGCCCCCGGGCCAGGCCGCCGCCGGTCGTCGCCCCAGCCGCCTGTCCGACTACGGCGTGCAGCTGCGCGAGAAGCAAAAAGTGCGTCGTATGTACGGTGTGCTGGAAAAGCAATTCCGTAGCTACTACAAGAAGGCGGCCCGTGCTCGTGGCGCCACCGGTGAAGTGCTGCTGCAATTGCTGGAAGGTCGCCTGGACAACGTGGTTTACCGCATGGGCTTCGGCGCTACCCGCTCTGAAGCGCGTCAGCTGGTATCTCACCGTGCGATCCTGGTTAACGGTCAGTCCGTTAACATTCCGTCCTACCAGATCAGCGCCGGTGACGTGATCACCGTGCGTGAGAAGTCCAAGAACCAGCTGCGCGTGAAGAACGCCATGGAGCTGGCTCAGCAACGTGGCTTCCCGACCTGGTTGGAAGTGGACGAGAAGAAGCTCGAAGGTACTTTCAAAGCGCTGCCGGAGCGTATTGACCTCCCCGCGGAGATCAATGAAAACCTGATCGTCGAGCTGTACTCCAAGTAAGGACTGCCTGAGGGATCTCTATGACCGCCGTGAACGAATTTCTCACGCCCCGCTCGATCGCGGTCAACGCGATCAGCGAGACCCACGCAAAGGTTGTGCTTGAGCCGCTGGAGCGGGGTTTTGGGCATACGCTGGGCACGGCGCTGCGCCGCATCCTGTTGTCCAGCATGCCGGGATGCGCCATCACTGAAGTGGAGATCGATGGCGTACAGCACGAGTACTCCACCATTGACGGCATTCAGGAAGATGTAATCAACATCCTGCTGAACCTCAAGGGTGTGGCTCTGAAGATGGATGACCGGGAAGAAGTGGTCCTGGAACTGGTCAAAAAAGGCCCGGGTGATGTGACCGCCGATGATATCCAGCGCGACCACAGCGTGGAGGTCATCAATCCGGAGCATCTGATCTGCACCATCACCGGTGACACCGAGCTGCGTGTCCGTATGAAGGTGGAGAAAGGTCGGGGCTATGTGCCCGCGGACAGCCGTCGCAGCGATGACGACGAAACCCGTGGCATTGGCCGTCTGCAACTGGATGCCAGCTTCAGCCCCGTGCGCCGTGTCGCCTACGTGGTGGAAGCGGCCCGGGTGGAGCAACGGACCGACCTGGACAAGCTGGTTATCGATCTGGAAACCAACGGGACCATTGATCCCGAGGAAGCTATCCGGCGCGCGGCCACCATTCTGCAACAGCAGATCGCGGTGTTCGTCGACCTGGAGCAGGACTCCAAGCCCGAGCCAAAACAGGAGCGGGAGGAAGTCGACCCCATCCTGCTGCGTCCGGTGGATGACCTGGAATTGACGGTACGTTCCGCCAACTGTCTGAAAGCCGAGAACATTTACTATATCGGCGATCTGGTACAGCGCACCGAGGTGGAGCTGCTGAAAACGCCGAACCTCGGCAAGAAGTCGCTCACCGAGATCAAGGATGTGCTGGCTTCCAAAGGGTTGGCGCTGGGCATGCGTCTGGAGAACTGGCCACCGGTCAGCCTCCGTGATGATGACCGACTGAACACCAAATTGCGCTAATTGAGTTGTCGTGGACGCTGTGAAGCGCCCTTGAAGATAGGAATAGAACCATGCGTCATCGCAAGAGCGGCAGAAAACTGAATCGGAACAGCTCACATCGTCAGGCCATGTTCCGTAACATGGCGGTGTCGCTGTTGGAACACGAAGCGATCAAGACCACCTTGCCGAAGGCAAAGGAGCTGCGTCGTGTTGCCGAGCCCCTGATCACTCTGGCCAAGGAAGATTCCGTGGCCAACCGTCGCCTGGCATTCAGCCGGACCCGGTCCAAGGAAGTGGTAGGCAAGCTGTTCAACGAACTCGGCCCGCGCTATAAAGCGCGTCCGGGTGGCTATGTGCGGATCCTTAAAATGGGCTTCCGTGCTGGCGACAATGCCCCGATGGCCTATGTGGAACTGGTGGATCGTCCCGAGCCGGGTGAAGCCGCCGACGCTGAATAAACGCGTAGCCTTCCGCATGTCTGGTCCCGAAATAGGTTGACACCTATTTCGTCTCGGAACGCCCGATGCACCGCATCGGGCGTTTTGTATTTCAGGGCCAGATGAGGCCGTTCCTGGTTATAGATTTCCACCGACTCATCGACCCTTGTCCTGGCCTGCTCCAGGCTCCCTGGCCGCACTAGCAGGAACTCCGTCCTCAGGATGCCGTTCACCCGCTCCGCCAGCGCGTTCTGATAGCAGTCGTAGCCATCGGTCATCGAACATTGAATGCCGTGCCGACGGTGCAATTCCTGGTAACTGTCGCGGCAGTATTGGATACCCCGGTCGCAGTGGTGGATCAACGGCAGGCGCCCCGACCGGTCGCGCAGGGCCTTGCGCAACGCCTGCTCCACATCCTCGCTGCGTAAGCTCTCATGCACATGATGGAGCACGATCCGGTCACCAGACTTACGTGGCTTATGCCCGAGCGGGTCGGCAGATAGGTGATATCCGCCACCCAGACTTGGTTAGGCCGGCAGGCTACCACTTGCTCGGAGCCCGGCTTGAGCAGATTCGGGTGACGCCGGAAGCGGTGATGACTGTGCGTGGTCTTATGGTAGGCCCGGCGGCGAGGCACCAACAGGCGCTGGGCCCGCGGTACCTGGAGCAGCTGATCCCGGCCCAGATGAAGGGTGTGATCCGGTTGTCCATGGAGAAGATGTTGGAAGCTTGCGAGCGCCGATCCGGGGCTGGCGACGACGGATGGTCCGGACAAAGTCCACCACCCGCTGTTCCCGATCCTCCCTTGCTTGCTGTGCTCGCTCCGCCTGATACCAGGCTTGGCGGCTGATGCCCAGGAGATGACAGGCCCTGCTGACGGTCAATCCGGCAACGCGTCTCTGCGTGAGGACTTGCCGGGCCGCTTTTTTACGGTCACCCCGTAGTCCTTCTCCATGACATCGACAACGGCTTCGAAGAACTCGGCCTTCTGTTCGGCCAACCGCGGCTTCTCTTCAAGCTCCTTGATTCGCTGTTCGGGGGTAGGTGGGGACTTCGGCACGGTAGGGCTCCGGCTCGCACGGTGGGGGGGCAGGACGCCAGTCCTGGTCGCCATATCGACGTAATCACTTTAGTACCATCGAGCGGCCCTGAATACCGTGGCGGGCCTGGGCCTGCTTATAGGTCAGCTCACCGCGCTCCACCTCGTCCGCCACCGCCTGTTTAAAGGCCAGGGTGTAATCCCGCTGCGTGCGCTTAACCCTTTGATTCATCACGTTCTCCCAAAGTCAGGGCCGGAACGTGTCAACTCTATTCAGGGCGGGTCAGCATCAACAAAAAAGCCGGGATATGCCCGGCTTTTTTGTGTCTTGTCTTTCTGGCGGGCTCTCCCCTCAGGCCCTCAGCGGCGGCGTCAAAGCTCGTCCCCTGTTCTTTTTCCGTCGTGGGCGGCCGCTTCTTTCAAGATTGTTTGTGATCGTCCTCTTCCTGGTCTGGAAAGGCATCCGCCTGTTCCAGCCAATCCGGGCCCAGTTGCGCCTGGACATATTCCCGAATGAATTGCCGTACTTTCTGTGAGGGCGTGACGTCCTCACGGGCGCAGAGCTGCTCGAATGCGCGCTTTTTGCGAGGATCAATAAGAAGGGTGAGGCGGGCAGTGCGTTTTTCCATGTTAATTTGATTAACATTGAGTGAATGTTGAATAGGAATATAATACTCATCTGATTTCTCTTCAATGGGATTTGGCCTTTATGTCACACCGTCGCTATCTGTTCTCGTTGAAAATAGGTTATGCGCTGCGGGAGTGCGTGGCGGAAGGCTATGGCGCGGGTGAGCGGAGAAAGGACCTGGTCGCCGGGCTCACGGTTGGTGTCATCGCCATTCCCTTGTCCATGGCGCTGGCCATTGCCAGCGGGGTGCCTCCCCAGCATGGGCTGTACACCGCCATTATCGCCGGCTTTCTGATTGCCTTGACCGGGGGCTCGCGCTTCAGTGTCTCGGGGCCGACCGCCGCTTTTGTGGTGATTCTCTACCCGGTGGCGCAGAGTCACGGTTTGCCCGGATTGCTGATGGCGTCGGTACTGGCGGGTGTCATGCTGATCCTGATGGCGGTGTGCCGCCTCGGAAGGCTGATCGAGTACATCCCGCAGGCGGTGACACTGGGCTTCACCGCGGGCATCGCGGTGGTGATCGCGACCCTGCAGCTCAGCGATTTTCTGGGCCTTCACACTGGTCCGGCGCCGGAAGGCTACCTGCAGAAATGGTCAGTGCTGATTCAGTACTTGCCCGGCCTGCATGGCCCCAGTCTGTTAGTGGCGGTGATAACGCTGGCCACGCTGATTCTCTGGCCGCGACTGAAGACACCGCTACCGGCCCATTTGCCGGCGGTACTGATCGGATCGCTGCTGGCGTGGTGCCTCAACCGTTATCAACTGCCGGTGGAGACCCTGGGCTCCCGTTTCAGCTTTCTGTTGCCGGACGGCTCCCTGGGGCACGGGATCCCATCGGTACTGCCGGCCGTCGACTGGCCCTGGAATCATGGTGCGGGGGGCGGTAACAGCCACTTCTGGTCCTGGGCGTCCTGGCGGGAATTGGTGCCCGCGGCTTTCGCTATTGCCATGCTCGGTGCCATTGAGTCGTTGCTGTGCGCGGTGGTCCTGGACGGTATGTCAGGTAAGCGCCACAGTGCCAATAGCGAGCTGTTGGGGCAGGGTATCGGTAATCTGGTGGCCCCGTTTTTTGGCGGTATCACCGCCACCGCGGCGATTGCCCGATCCGCCGCCAATTTCAAGGCCGGTGCCAGATCGCCTGTGGCATCCATGATTCACGCCGCCGTGGTGCTGCTGGGGATGGTGGTGTTGGGGCCTTTGCTGGCCTATCTGCCAATGCCGGCAATGGCGGCATTGCTGATGATGGTGGCTTGGAATATGAGCGAGGCGCATAAAGCAATGCGCTTGCTCCGTCGTGCTCCTCTGGGTGAGGTGTTGGTCTTTCTGAGCTGTTTTTCCCTTACCGTGTTTCTGGATATGGTGGTGGCCATCACCGTGGGGGTACTGCTGGCCGCCTTGTTGTTCATGCGTGAAATCGCCGCCATGACGCGGATTTCCGACATCACCAACTCGCCCCGGCTGCGGGACTATCAGATCCCGGAACAGTGGGGCGTGCTCAAGATCGTGGGTCCGTTGTTCTTTGCCGCCGCCGACCGTGTCTTCGCGGAGGCCGACGGCCTGGCCGCCGGCCGCTCTGGTGTGGTGTTGTATATGGATGGCGTGTCTGTCCTCGATGGTGGGGGTGTGTCCGCTCTGCAGGGTTTTGTCGATCGCTGTGCCGCCAGTGGTTGCCAGGTGATGGTAGCGGATCTGGGTTTCCAGCCTCTCAAGACCCTGGCCCGTGCCGGTATGGAGCCGCTGCCGGGGAAATTGAGATTCTCTCCGAGTCTCGATGAAGCCCTGAAGTCGCTGGCTTGAGGTGTGGCGGTGCTCCCCGACTTTACGCAATTTTGCGTTTCCCCCTCTTGTGTTCCCTGATTGTGGAGAGCATCACTAGTCAGACTCAGGTTCCCATGTCTGAAACCGCGGGGAGGTATCATGAGCGACAAACAACCGTTTCTGACCGATATCAAAACGCTGCGAGAGCGAGCTCGTAAACACATCGAACAAGGGGCGGTGACCGAAGGCTACAACGCGGATCGCGCCCAGGTGGTCGAGCTGTTGAATGCGGCCCTGGCCACGGAAATCGTGTGCACGCTGCGTTATAAACGGCACTACTATATGGCGGATGGGCTCAACGCCAGTATCGCCGCCGAGGAGTTCCTCGAACACGCCCAGCAGGAACAACAGCACGCGGACTGGCTGGCCGAACGCATCGTGCAATTGGGAGGGGCACCGAATTTTTCCCCTGAAGGTCTGCAAAGTCGATCCCATGCGGAATACGTGGAAGGCGTGACTCTCAGGGATATGGTGCGCGAGGATCTGGTCGCTGAGCGGATTGCTATCGACAGCTATCGTGAGATCGCGGCCTATCTGGGCGAGAAGGACCCCACCACCCGTCGTATCATGGAGGAAATCCTGGCCCAGGAGGAAGAACACGCCGATGATATGGCGGCGATCCTGGAGGCGCTTTGATTTTCCCTTTCACGGAGCGCCGGCCGGAGAGCCGGCGCCGCTTACGCCGACGTCGCAATGGAGATATCTATGACCGAGCCCCGTGTCGTGAAACAACCTGGCCGTATTATCGCCGGCATTCAGATACGCACCAGTAATGAGTTGGAAATGCGCTCGGATGACGCCCGCATTCCCCGCCTCTGGCAAAGCTTTGAAAGCGAAAAACTGAATGAGGTGATCCCGGATAAGGCGGCGGGGTCCCCGGTGTATGGTGTTTACACCGAGTACAGTAACGGCATGGACGGCGAGTACAGCGTGCTGGCCGGGGTCGAAGTCACCGATGAGGCCAAGGTGCCGGACGACTACCTCACGGCGGTGCTCAATGCGGGCGACTACCTGGCTTTTGAAGCGCAGGGGCCGCTGGACAGGATCGTTCCGGAAACCTGGGCGCGGGTATGGGCTTATTTCGAGTCGGCGCAGGCGCCGCAGAGGGCGTTTGATACGGACTATGAGGTCTACGAGAGTACCGACAAGGTCACCCTGTACGTCGGCATCCGCTAAGCGTCCTCGGGGCGGGGACCGGGCTCCGGGCCCGGCCTCGGCCCCTGAGGCGCTGCTTACAGGCCCATGCAGTTGGCGTAGAAAGTAGTGGTAGCGGGCCAATCGGAGAAGACCGCGGTCACCCCTACGTCTCGGGCCAGCACGTCCAGCAGTGTCAGTGTGTCGCCGTCATTGTCGATGGCCTCATTGACGCTCTGATAATACCAGCCGCCTCCCGAGGCCAGTGGACCGGAACGCTCCAGTGACCAGGCAATCAGTTGCAACCCGGCGGCTTTGGCCGCTCGGGCATATTCGCTGGGAACGATCTGGTTATTGGCATCGGTGGTGACCAGCATCCACAGCGGCGGCGCCAGATAATTCACGCCTTGACCGGCCAGGGTGGCCATGTCCGGTTCCCAAGTGCCGGGGGTTTGCGGGTCCAGTCCGCTGCCGTCACGATCGTCCAGGTAAACCGCCTGGCGGCCATAGGCCGGCTCGGCGCTGATCCAGTAAAGCACGTCATCCAGATTGAACGATTGGGGCAACACCTGACGGGGTGAGACGCCGGCTTCCTTGTACTCGTTGATCAATTGCTGGGCGTACCGTTCCTGGGTGTAGTCCCCGTCGTACGGCATGGGAACACTGGGTTCCTTGAGCTCGGGAGTCATTTTCACGCCCAGTTCCTGGAACAGCGCGATGCTCTCCTTGTGGCTCATCAAAGTGCCGTTCTGACTGTAGAGATCGGTGCGCCAGTCCGGTGTGGACGCCATGTATTCCTCCACGGTGCGGGCATCGGGATTGCCGGCGTCCATCTTGCCTTCAAGGCTTTTGAATTCTTCCAGGGTCAGATCACTGGTGCAGCAGCTCACATTGCTGAAGTCGTATTCACCATTGCCCAACGGCACGGGCGGGCTGCTGCATTTGCCGGCCAGATCGGTGGCCAGGATGTTGGTGGTGGTGTGCAGATCGCACTGGGAATGGCGGCAAACCAGTTCCTTGTCCCGGGTGAAGGCGACATCGCATTCCAGAATACCGGCACCCATGCGAGCGGCGGCCCGGTAGGATTCCTCGGTATGTTCGGGGAACTGTAGCGGGGCTCCCCGGTGGCCGATGGACCAGTCCGTGCTCCGTTGCGGGCGTTTCCGCTCGGCACAGGACTGCAGGCGCCGCTTCAACGGGCCGGGATCCATATCGTCCACCAGATAGTAGGGGCGCGGCCCCAGTTCCACCGTGCCGGCGATATGGACAGGGCGGTGGCGGTCGGGGCCGTGATCGGCACCGTGGCCATAACCGTTACCTTTGCCGTTGTTGGCGCAGGCAGCGGTGGCCAGACCGAGCAGGGACAGGGCAAGCATGAAACGAGTCACGGTCGAACGCATGGCGGGAGCTCCCTTCTTGAGTTATTGGCGGACTTCCCAACCTAGAAATGTTCTATGACGATCCGGTTAGCGTCGTGCCTCAGCTCGAGCCGGATGTCTGAAGTGTGCGTTGTGTCACGATCTCCCAGGAGGCAGGGTGCCTTTCGCGGAAGGATGTTCCGTTACGTTGCGCGTTTGGCATGGATGCTGCTTCTTTATTCAGGAAAGAAAAAAGTTCATCGCAGTTTAGAGGGCCACGGTGCTTTAATCATGGGCGCGGGTCTGTAACGGAAGGGGCTACGAAGCCGCTGTGGGAAGCGGCCTTGGCCGCGAATGCCCTGGGTCGTTGGCGATTCGCTTGCAAGCAAGCTTCCCACAGCGGCTTCGTAGCATGATCTGAATGGATGTCTTCGAGGTAACCGAGCAATACGGGTCTCCTTTGCTCTCCTGGAAAGGTTTGTCGTTGTTGGCGTCCGCAACGCGGCGGTTCACTCGAATCGGGGCTGCACGGAGCCCGGCTGGAGCGAGACTTCCCGCTAAACCGCGATGAGCCAGAAAAAAGGGGGGGAGGCATGAGCACGGGATTGAGCGATCACTGGTTGATGCACCGGCAGGTGGTCAGTCTGGTAAATCAATGCCGGCGCCGGATTCGCGAGGAATTCGCGGTAGCGCTGCGATTGTCTGATGCTGACCTGCGCCAACAGCTCAGACACTATGCCCGGGTTAGCCAGGACACGCGGATCCGTGCGTTGCTGAGCGAAATCGATAGCCTGGCGCCGGAGCTTCCGGCTGAGCCCGAGGCGCCTCGTCAGATGTACCGTGGGCAGGCGGTTCGTTCAGAGGAGAAACCTTCCCAGGCCAGAACGCCCAAGCCGGTGAAGAAAAGCAAACGAATGTACCGCGGGCGCCCAGTGGAGGATTAGGGGAAGGGCTTCCTTTCAATCCGGGGTTTTGCCTTTCTGGAGGGGAGCGTCACCGGTCAGGGCGTTCCAGGACACGCTGTGAATACGTCCCTGTAAGCTCGTGTTTGGCCATCCCTGGCCAAACACGGTCCTGGAACGTCCTGACCGGCGACACTCCGCGAGTTCTGAAGTGCCCAACTTCGAATCAAGGTTGGGTGGAAAGAACACAGAACCCTTCGGTTGGCTGTGACCGAGGGTCTTGCGTGTATCCCGGGTGTCCATGACTGTGTGAGGCAGGACGCCGAACGCAAGCCTACAGGGATGTATTCACGGCGGGTCATGGACACCCGGGATACACGCAAGACCCGCCTGCGAAGCACCAAGGCTTCCCATCACAAAGAGTCGATTTCCCGCCAATCCGCGATGAACTTTACTTTTTTCCCAGTAGAGGTTTCAGAAAGCGCCCGGTGTGGCTGGCTTTGACCTTGACCACCTGTTCCGGCGTGCCCTCGGCGATGATCTCGCCGCCGCCGTCACCGCCCTCCGGGCCAAGATCAACGATCCAGTCGGCGGTCTTGATCACGTCCAGGTTGTGCTCGATCACGACGATACTGTTGCCGTGGTCGCGCAGCCGGTTGAGGACGTCCAGCAACAACTGAATATCCTGGAAGTGCAGCCCGGTGGTGGGCTCGTCGAGAATGTAGAGCGTGTTGCCAGTATCGCGACGGGACAGTTCCCGCGCCAGCTTTACCCGTTGCGCTTCACCGCCGGACAGTGTGGTGGCGGCCTGGCCCAGTTTGATGTAACTCAGACCCACGTCCAGCAGGGTCTGCAGACGCCGTTGCAAAGCCGGCACCGCGTCGAAAAACTCGCGACCCTCTTCCACGGTCATTTCCAGCACTTCGTAGATATTCTTGCCCTTGTAGGTGATTTCCAGGGTTTCCCGATTGTAGCGTTTGCCTTCGCACACCTCGCAGGGAACATAAATGTCTGGCAGAAAGTGCATTTCCACCTTGATCACGCCATCGCCCTGGCAGGCCTCGCAGCGGCCGCCCTTGACGTTGAAGCTGAAACGGCCGGGCTTGTAGCCGCGGGAGCGGGCTTCCTGGGTACCGGCGAACAGCTCCCGCACCGGTGTGAAAATACCGGTGTAAGTGGCCGGGTTGGAACGCGGGGTGCGGCCGATCGGGCTCTGATCGATATCCACCACTTTGTCGAAGTGATCGAGCCCCTTGATCTCCCGATACGGCGCCGCGCGCAGAGTGGTGGCTTTGTTCAGGCGGGTGGCGGCCACCGGGTACAGGGTGTGGTTGATCAGCGTGGACTTGCCGGAACCCGAGACGCCGGTAATGCAGGTGAACAGGCCCACCGGCAGTTTGATATGGGCGTCTTTGAGGTTATTGCCGCTGGCGCCGGTGAGTTCCAGCCAGCGGTCGTTGGCGGCGACCCGTTTTTTCGGAACGGCGATGGCGCGCCGGCCGGACAAATAGTCACCGGTCAGGGACCGGGGGTTGCCGGCCACGTCTTCCGGTTTGCCCTGGGCCACCACTTGTCCACCATGCACGCCAGCGCCGGGGCCGATATCGATGACATGGTCCGCCATACGGATGGCGTCCTCATCGTGCTCCACCACCAGCACGGTATTGCCGAGATCACGCAGCCGGGTCAGGGTGCTGAGCAGGCGCTCATTGTCGCGCTGATGCAGGCCAATGGAGGGCTCGTCGAGCACGTACATTACCCCCACCAGGCCAGCGCCGATCTGGCTGGCCAGGCGGATACGCTGGGCCTCACCGCCGGACAGGGTCTCCGCGCTGCGCTCCAGAGTCAGATAGTCCAGACCGACATTGACCAGGAACTGCAGACGGTCACGGATTTCCTTGAGAATCTTCTCGGCGATCTCGCCCCGGCTGCCGGCCAGTTTCAGTTGATCGAAATAGTCGAATGCCTTGCCCACCGCCATGCGCACCACCTGGGGCAGTGTGGTTTCGTCGATGAACACATGCCGGGCGGCTTCCCGAAGCCGGGAGCCGTGACAGCTCGGGCAGGTGGAGGTCGACAGGTAGGTGGCCAGATCCTCGCGTACCGCGTCCGACTCGGTTTCCCGATAGCGGCGCTCCATGTTGGGGATGATGCCCTCGAACGGATGGTTGCGGCTGATGATGTCTCCACGGTCGTTGAGATAGCGGAATTCCACGTTTTCCTTGCCGGTACCGTAGAGGATCTTCTTGCGGACGGTTTTGCTCAGTTTTTTGAACGGCACATCCATATCAAAGCCGATGCTGTCAGCCAGAGAGGTGAGCATCTGGAAATAGTAGACGTTGCGGCGGTCCCAGCCGCGAATCGCGCCCTCGGCCAGGGACAGTTCATCGCTGGTGATGACCTTGTCCTCGTCGAAGAACTGTTTGACACCCAGACCGTCGCAGCTCGGGCAGGCACCGGCCGGGTTGTTGAACGAAAACAAGCGGGGTTCCAGTTCTGGAATGGAGTAGCCACAGTGGGGGCAGGCGAATTTGGCGGAGAAAGTCGTCTCTTCGCCCTTGCCGTCCATGGGGGCGATTACGGCGATGTCATCCGCCAGGTGCAGGGCGGTCTCGAACGATTCCGCCAGACGATTCTGCAGATCCGGACGCACCTTGAAACGATCCACCACCACTTCGACGGTGTGCTTCTTGTTCTTGTCCAGGGGCGGGGTGTCGTCCATGTCGTGGATACGGCCGTTGACCCGGACCCGCACGAAACCCTGGGCACGAAGTTCGTCGAACAGATGCAGATGCTCGCCTTTTTTTTCCCGAACCACTGGCGCCAACAGCATCAGCCGGGCCCCATCCTCCATGGCCAGTACCTGATCCACCATCTGGCTGATGGTCTGGGCCGTCAGTGGCGTGTCGTGCTCGGGACAGCGGGGTTCGCCTACCCGGGCGAACAGCAGCCGAAGATAGTCGTAGATCTCGGTAATGGTGCCCACGGTGGAGCGTGGGTTGTGGCTGGTGGACTTCTGTTCGATGGAAATCGCCGGGCTCAGCCCCTCGATATGGTCGACATCGGGCTTTTCCATCATCGACAGGAACTGCCGGGCGTAGGTGGACAGCGACTCCACGTAGCGGCGTTGCCCTTCGGCGTAGAGCGTGTCGAACGCCAGCGACGATTTGCCGGAACCGGACAGGCCGGTGATCACCACCAACTTGTCCCGTGGAATGTCCAGGTCCACGTTTTTCAGGTTATGGGTACGGGCACCGCGCACCAGAATGGTATCCATGGGTACTGCCACCTACTGTCAAAATGAACAGTGGAGTATAGGGGAAATGATGTGAAGGAGAAAAGAAATGAACGGTCGGGCGGCGGCGGGACTGGAAGGGCCGACACGCGATGCGTGTCGGCCGGGGGGAATCACAGGTTTTCCTGGGCCCAGTTCACCGCCTGCAGGCGATTGGAAGCGTTGATCTTCTTGAAGATGTTGTAGATATGGGTCTTGATGGTATGGGGGCTGAGGTTCAGGGCGCTGGCAATCTCGGAGTTCTTGGCGCCGGTGGCCATGACTTTGAGTACTTCCACTTCGCGGTCGGTCAGATTCACTTCGCTGCGTGAGAAGGTCTTGTTGAACGCGCGGCTTTTCACCAGATATTGCTGCAGCACTTTGCGCGGGAACCACAGCTCGCCTTCGAAAATTGCCTTGATACCCTTGGTCAGCAGGCCCTGGGGGCAGTCGTGCAGGAAGCCGCCATTGACCATCGGCAGGCCGGCCAGACGCGACAGGGAGGCGTCGTCGTCCACGTTGAAGACGCCGGTGAGCACGTCGCAATCCAGGCGCTGGTCCACGGCCAGGAGATGATTGATGACATCGTTGACGTCCACCGAATGGTAATCCACCAGG
Organism: Alcanivorax sp. 24; assembly: GCF_004360225.1. Taxonomy (GTDB): domain Bacteria; phylum Pseudomonadota; class Gammaproteobacteria; order Pseudomonadales; family Alcanivoracaceae; genus Alloalcanivorax; species Alloalcanivorax xiamenensis. The sequence goes on along the minus strand of NZ_SNUA01000014.1, from coordinate 70,456 downwards.
AACAGGTTCTGCTCCGCTCCGGCCAGATCGTCTTCGGCTACCATGTCAACCGTTTTCACGGCGGTGGCGGGAATGGACTCCTTAGCGAGAAACTCGGTAAGCAGGGCGTTTTGCAGGTGCTGGTTACCAACCACGTACACCTTCTGAGCAGGGATTTTGTCCATGGAGTCTTCCGTGATGCGCTGAGGCTATCGGAGTGGCTACGAAAAATACCGTATTGTGCAAAAATCTATCACCCCTGGCGGGGCGGTTCAATTTGCTATTGCCTTAACTGACAAGGTTTTACAGGTTCGGGCTTGATTCGGATCGGTATCCGGTCGTTTTGTTCCCGCCCGGTGCCGGGGGAATCTGGTACACTTGCCGCCCCTAACCAGTCGCACCAGTTGTCAATCACCATGACGGATCAGCCCACCGCCGCGCTACGGCGCACGGAAATCAGTGCCAGCGGTTCCCTGGCCGCGATCTTTGCCCTGCGTATGTTCGGGCTGTTCATGATTCTACCGGTGTTCGCCGTGTTCGGTGGGCAGCTTGAGGGCGCCACCCCGCTGCTGATCGGTACCGCCATTGGCGCCTACGGTTTGATGCAGGCGTGTCTGCAGATCCCGTTTGGCATGCTCTCCGACCGCTTCGGGCGCCGTCCGATGCTACTGATCGGTCTGGCCCTGTTCATGGCCGGTGGCGTGGTGGCGGCGCTGAGTGACACCATCCACGGCGTTATCCTGGGGCGTGCCCTGCAAGGGTCCGGTGCCATCGCCAGCGTCATCATGGCGCTGATCGGCGATGTGGTGAGCGAGCGCAACCGTACCAAGGCAATGGCCCTGATCGGAATGTCGGTGGGCGGTTCCTTCATTCTGGCACTGATTCTGGGGCCACTGCTGGCTCACTGGCTGGGACTGAGCGGCCTGTTCTGGTTGACCGTGGCCCTCGGGGCGGTGGCGTTGCTGGTGGCGCTGCGGGTGCCGGCGCCAAAGGTGATGCAGGATGAGGCGCTGCCGCCGTCGCAGCGGTTCCGGCAGGTGCTTGGCAGCCCTGATCTGCGCCGCCTGGATCTGGGTATCCTGGTGCTGCATCTGACCATGACCGCGTCCTTCGTGGTGCTGCCCAAATTATTGCAATCCCGGCTCGGATTGAGCCTGGAGCAGCATAGTCTGCTGTATCTGGTGGTTCTGGTGGCGGGTTTCCTGGCCATGATCCCGCTGATCATCGCCGCGGAGCGCCATGGCGCGGTACCGATCAAAAGAGCGGCGGTGGCTTTGCTGATCGTCGCCGAGGTGTTGCTGGCGGTGGCCGGCGAGACCTTGTGGCACTTTGTGCTGGCCTTGTTTGTCTATTTCATGGCCTTCAATCTGCTGGAAGCCCTGTTGCCCTCCATGGTTGGCCGAGCCGCGCCAGCCGGTACCCGTGGCACCGCCATGGGCGTGTACTCCACCAGCCAGTTCCTGGGCGTCTTCATCGGCGGGCAACTGGGCGGTGCCCTGTTTCAGTGGGTGGGCGCCGAGGCGGTTTTCTATGGGTGCGCCGCCATGGCGCTGTTCTGGTTATGGCGTCTGGCCGGCATGAAGGAACTGCCAAAGCTCGATAACCGGGTCATTCAACTGAACCCCGCCGACGACCCGCGCCATACGGTGGAGCGGCTGCGTGCCGTGCCCGGTGTGCTGGAGGCGGTGGTGGTCACCGAGAAGCATCTGGCCCTGCTGAAGGTGGATAATCAGCTGCTTGACGAGCACGCGCTCCAGGCCCTCGCCGCCGAAGGGCAAAACTGACAGAATACCCGTTTATCCAGTTACGCCGCCGCAGGGCGGCCAGTCGAATTTGAGGGAGTGAAAGGCCATGGCGAGAGGGGTGAACAAAGTGATATTGATCGGCAACCTGGGTGCCGATCCGGAAACCCGCTTCATGCCCAGTGGCGGGGCGGTGACCAATGTCCGCCTGGCCACCTCGGAAACCTGGAAGGACCGGCAGACCGGTCAGATGCAGGAGCGTACTGAATGGCACCGGGTGGTGTTCTTCAACAAGCTTGGCGAGATCGCCGGTGAATACTTGAAGAAAGGCAGCAAGGTTTACGTTGAAGGCTCGATCCGTACCCGTAAATGGCAAGGGCAGGACGGCCAGGACCGCTACACCACCGAGATTGTCGCCAACGAAATGCAAATGCTGGATAGCCGTGGCGAAGGCGGTGGCGGCTTCGGTGGCGGCGACCGCCAGGGCGGTGGCGCGCCCCGCCAGCAGCAAGGCGGCTACGATCAAGGCGGCAATGACTACAACCAGGGCGGCGGCCAGAGCGGTGGTGGTCAAAGTGGCGGTTTCGGTGGCCCGGCCGACGATTTCGACGACGATATCCCGTTCTGACTGCCCGACCCACTCCTGCCCGGGGGCCGTCTGCCCCTGGGCGTCCCCGCGAGGCGGATTTCCAGCTTCCCTTTCCTGAATGTCCTGGTCCCGTGAATATTCCATGACAAAACGACGGTCATGGCGGTCGCGGCTCGTCTTGTTAATGCGGCCCACCATTTCGCGGCAGGTTGCCCGTCGCCGAGGTGGCCAGGCGGCATCAAGTATCAATCCAGACAGTTGGCATCTTTTCGTTGCCCCCGCTCCCGGGGCAACGATCTTTTTCTTCTCCTGATGCCGGCCCTTTTCCTGCTTTCCTCGACGCGCTTGTCACCGTCGCTTCATGGCCATCCCGCCCCGGGGAAAGGGCGTCATGGGCGTGTCATCGTGATGGTCCACCCTGGTGCCCCGTCTTGTGAAATCGCGCCGTCTTGCCCTGCGCGCGGCACTGGCCCTATTTGAGCAGGTGCTAGCAGGCTCCGGATTGAGGTACAGTTAACGTTTCGACTTCGTTGCTGGCGCGGTCGTACCAGTCGGTCCATCAGGACACGGCTAGGCAAGTTCATTGGGGTGTAGTGGATTCATGACCATGTATGCCATGGAAAACAAACGTCCGTGCCGGCACCATCGCATGCCCGGCAGGATGTCGGATGTTGGATTGAAATGATGCGTCGTGGTTTCGCCTTGGGGGCGGTGTTTGTCGTCAGTCTGATCCTGTTTCTCATTGTGTTGATGCCGGCGGCGGTGCTGGTGGAGCGGATTCCGCAACTGCGCCCGGGGGGCGCGCCGCTGACCGTGGCCGACGCCCGGGGGCGCTGGTGGAGCGGCTCCGCGGCGGTCAGTTGGCGCGATCAACAGGGGCGGGCGCGCTGGGAGGTCAATTGGCACGGATTGACGCCGGGGCTTGATCTGGCCATGGTATCCAACGATTTGGATGTGCAAGGCTGGCTGGGCGCCGCCTGGGGTAACTGGCGTCTGGAGCAATGGCGCGCCAGCGTGCCGGTGGCGATGGTAAGCCGCTATATTCCCCAGGGACAGGCCGATGGCACGGTAAGGGTAACCCTGATTGCTCTGGAACTCGCCGATGATGCCGTGGTCGATGCCAAAGGCACCCTTGATTACAGTGGGGGCACGGTTGGCTGGGGGCGCGGTGAGTCGGCGCCGGTGCCGCCTCTTCAGGGGCGTCTGAGCATGATGGAGACCGGCCCGTCGCTGGTGGTGACGGACCCCGAACAGAAAAAAGTGGTTGCCGCCCGGGTGGCGGAGCAAAAACTGAACGTACAAGTATTCAGGGCGTGGCCCCAATTGCTCGGGGTCAGCCAGGGGGGGGATCCCTCCGATGTGGTGTTCCAGATGAGTCAGCCGTTTCCGCCGGGACGCTGACAGATAGCGCTGGAAAAAAAACCGCATTTTTTATATTACGGTAATGTGTCCGCTGTAGGGTCGGTCGACGTCGGCACCCGTGAACGTGTGTCAATGCGGCGGGCCCGGGTGAACAAGGACATCCGGCCAGCCCTGGGTCGTCAGTTCCGGTATCGGAACGGCGGAGGTCGGTGGCGGTTGGTATAACGATAACGGGAAGTGACGCTTTTATGATTCAGTGGGCCCAAAGGGGAAATGCGCAGCAATGGCAGCCTCCGCTCCGTATGGCGGTGATGTTGCTGTTGGTGGTGGGGCTTGCCTACCTGATCGCGCAGACCGTCTGGCTGCTGAGTTACGGCCCCAATGATCCGGTACCGGAATCGGGGCTGCGCACCATGTCCGCGTCCGGGCAGAGCGGGGAGCGTCGCGGCATCTCTCCGTCGGAGATGGAAGCCTGGAACCTGTTCGGGGTGTACCAGGCGGAGGAGGACGTCAGCGACAAGCCTGTCGACGCGCCGGATACCCGCCTTAAACTGAAACTGCTCGGTGTCTTTCGCAGTCTGGATCGCAGCCAGTCTTCCGCCATTATTGCCGAGAGCGGCGGGGACGCCGAGCTGTACCACATCGGCGATGCCTTGCCCGGCAACGCCACCGTCGAAGAGATTTACGCCGACCGTATCATCCTCAAACGCGTGGGGCAGTTGGAAACTCTGCGCCTGAGCGAGCTGGCCGCGCTCGGCGGGGTCTCGGTATCGTCCCGGCCGCCGCCGCCTCCTCCGCCAAGACAGCCCGAGGAATCCTCGCCGGGTGAGGCTGACCTTGGCCAGCAGCGCACCACACTGATTCGTCAGCTCGGCCTCAAGGCTGTTGCCAGTGGCGAGAGCCAGGGGTATTCGCTGGGCTCTTCCGCGCCAAAACAACTGATCGAGCAGGTCGGCCTGAATCAAGGCGACGTGATTTTGTCGGTGAACGGGTATCTCCTGGGCACCGAGGAAAATGACCTGGCGGCACTGCAGTCGTTCCAGGAGTCCCAGAGCGCCACCATCGTGGTACAGCGTGGCGATCAGGAATTCACCGTGAGTTATCCACCGTAGCGAGACCTTTATGGAGCCCCTGAAACAGCATCGTGGAGTTTCTGCCAAGAGGCTCCTGGCACCGGCCCTAGGCAGCATTCTGGCTGTCCTTGTCGTGTCCGTGAGCCTGCCGGCCCACGCGCAGCGCGCCGGCCAGGACCAGGTGGTGCAGAACGCCGATGGCAAGACATGGACCGTCAATATCCGTAATGCGGATATACAGGCGTTTATCAGCCAGGTGGCGGAGATGACCGGCAAGAACTTCGTGGTCGATCCACGGGTCCGGGCCCGTGATGTGACGGTGATATCCAATCAGCCGCTGACGTCCGCCGAGGTCTATGAGCTGTTCCTGTCGGTTCTTCAGGTGCATGGTTACGCCGCGGTACCTTCCGGTGATGTGGTCAAGATCGTCACCAACACCACCGCCAAGCAGAGCAACCTGCCGATGACCGAGGCCAACGAGGCCGGCGGCGAGGAACTGGTAACCCAGGTGATCGCGGTGCAGAACTCCCCGGTGGAGGAACTGGTACCGGTGCTGCGCCCCCTGGTGCCCCAGTACGGCCATCTGGCGGCGGTGGGCTCCGCCAATGCTCTGATCATCAGCGACCATGCCGACAATATTCAGCGCATGCGCGCCATCATTCATCACCTCGACAACACCGAAAGTGAAGAGGTGGAGATTGTTCAGCTGCAGCACGCTTTCGCCGGCAACATGGTGTCGCTGCTCGATCAGTTGGTCAGCAGTCCCCAAGCGGCGGGGGGCAACCGCCGTGCGCCGAGAGCGGAGTCCGCCACGGTGGTGGCCGATGAGCGCACCAACCGTCTGATCCTGAAAGGCGACAGGGCCACCCGGGCGAGGCTGCTGCCGTTGATCGCGCGGCTGGATACTCCTTCTTCCGCCTCCAGCCGGGTTCAGGTGATCCGTCTGAGTCATGGCGACGCCGAGGATATGGCCGAACTATTGATGAACTTCGCCCAGGGGGCGGCGGCGGTGCGTAAGGGAGGGGAAGGTTCCAGTACCCCGGGCGGTTCCAGTGGCGCCGCCGTGGCGGGCACCGGCGACAACAAAGTGTCGATCCAGGCCGACGCTTCTCTCAATGCTCTGGTGATTCGCGCCGAGCCGGAGATGATGAATGAGCTGCAATCGGTGATCAGCCAGTTGGACGTACGGCGTACTCAGATCCTGATTGAAGCGGCGATTGTCGAGGTCACCGGCGACAAGGCTGACAGCCTGGGCTTTCAGTATCTGGCCGGCAGCAGCAGTGGCGGTTATGGCGGCGTCAATTTTTCGGGGCAGGGGCTTAGCGTACAAGGCCTGATCCAGGCCATGCTCACCGATGACCCCACCAATCTGACGCTGGGCGACGGTATTGCCGCTGGTGTTGGCGAAACCGACGCGGATGGAAACCTGCGTTGGGGCGCTCTGGTTCAGGCCCTGGCCAGCACCACCAACACCAATCTGTTGTCCACTCCGAGCATCCTGACACTGGATAACCAGGAAGCGTCCATTATCGTGGGGGAGAATGTGCCGTTCATTACCGGGCAGTCCACGTCCTCCAGTTCCACCACCGCCAACCCATTCACTACCATCCAACGGGAAGATGTGGGCCTGACCCTGAAAGTAACCCCGCATCTGGCGGGTATGGATACCATCCGGCTGGAGCTGGATCAGGAAACCTCCGCGGTGAAGGATGATTCCTCCGCGTCCGATATCATCACCACCAAACGCCAGTTGACCACCACGGTGCTGGCGGATGACGGTCAGACCATCGCCTTGGGGGGGTTGATCAGTGATGACGTGCAGAAGACCGTGCGCAAGGTGCCCCTGTTGGGCGATATTCCTCTGTTGGGTGTGTTGTTCCGCGCCACCAGCGAGACTCACGTGAAACGCAATCTGATGGTCTTCATCAAGCCGACCATCCTGGAAAGCAATGAGCGTCTGGTGGATATGACGCGCGACAAGTACATGGGGATCACCGCCATGCAGTTCAGTGTTGATGAGAATGGCGAATTAGTGCAGGAAGTGAAGAACCCGCTGCCCACCCGGGTCGACCGGCTGTTCAATGGCCGTACCAGCACCTCCGATGATTATCGCCGGGCCTATGAGCGCGAACAGCAACGCAGCGCCGATGAGAGTGTGGTGCCGCCGGCCTCCGGGCCCGTGATCAACGCCGAGCAGGGTTCAGCGGCACAGAAGAGCAAAGCCGACGACGAACAAGGCGAACAATAAGCCTCGCGGGAGCGGTTGGGTTCCCGCCGCTTCCCGTTCTTCCCGTCTTCGGTGAGTGAGCGCTTGTCGCAAGCGGACTATTCCGATGAGGTGGCGTCCAGGGCGCGCAGATTGTTGAGTACCCGCCGGGTTCTTTCCAGCTTCTTGTTGAGCTCCACGTTGTCCGGTGCCAGGGGCTTGAGCTCCTGCCAGATGGCGTACGCGGCCTGATATTCACCACGGGCGTAGAGCGCATCCCCGGTGGCCATATCCTTGTTGTAACGCTCTCGGAAAAGCGTCTCCACCTCGTCGCGCAACGCCGTGAGATGGTTGTTGGGGGTGGTGCGCAGGTATTCCCGTATTGCCAGCAGATCCTGCAGCGAGCCGCTTTCGCGGTAGGCGGCCATTAAAGACTCCGAGCGTTGCTGTTGGCGTTGGGTCTGCTGTTGCTCGGCTCTGTGGCGGGCTTGGGCCAACACCTGCTGCGCTTGGTTCAGGGCCTCGGGCGCGGGTCGATCCGGTTGTAGCTGGTGGGCCAGATGCAAAGCCCGTTGTGCCCGTGACCAGTCCCCCTGCGCGGCGTAGGCGTTACCCGCTTCGGTGAGTCGCTCGGCCAGGTCGGCCCGCAGAGTCTGGCGAAGCTCGAGGGTCTGCCCCGCTTCCGGCAGGGTGTAGCCGGGGAGTGTGCTGTCCAGGGAGGCGCTGTCCAACAGGGCGCGGGCCTGGGCCTGCCACCATTCGGAAAGACGTTGCCGCAGGCGCCGTGCCTCTTGCTGATGCAGTGACTCACGCAAGGCCACCAGCGGGCCGGGATAGATCAAATGGCCGCCGGTGGATTCCAGTAGTCCCTGAGCCTCACGCCACTGTTCCTGCCCGGCAAGGCGCTGTGCTTCCGCCAGGGTTTGGTCCCGATATTCGCGGCTCGCCTTGATGATGTCTTCCCGCTGTTGGCTCAGTGCCGCATGATCCGGGGCGTCTTGTCGCAGGCGCTCATCCAGCATTGTCAGTGCTTCCCGGTAACGGTGCTCATGGAGTACCTGCTCCAGGGTCTTCTCGGCGACTTCCGGCGGTGGCGGCGTGGTTTGGCAGGCGCTCAGTGCGAGCGCTCCGGCCAGCAAAAGCAATCCGGGGCGGCGTGATGAATCAGGACGATGCACGGTGGCCGTCCGTATTGAGGCGGGTCAGGAATTGGGCGATGCGTTGCTCCATCAGGGTTTCGGACAGGGCGTGCACACCGTTGACCCGATAGGTGCTGACCGGCTCCTGTCGGCCACGAACGCGCATGGAGCCATACTCCAGGGCCCGCACCCGAGGGGCAATATTGGCGTCCTTGAACACCGAGGCGGCGGCAATGATTTCTCCCGCGGCGGCCATGTTTGAGAGCCGGGATGCCAGATTCACGGTATCGCCGACCACGGTGTACTGCATGCGATCACGGGAGCCCAGGTTGCCGGCCAGCATGGCGCCGGAATTGATACCGATACGGAATTCCACGGTGGTCAGGCCCCGGGCCTGACGGTGCTCATTGAGGCGCTGGATCAGGCGCTGGATCATCACCGCGCAGCAGAGGCCATGGAACAAGTGCTCCGGATCCTCTTCCGGCACCCCGAACACAATCATGGCGCAGTCGCCCATATATTTGTCGATGGTGCCGCGATAGGAGTCCGCCGCCCAGGCGATGGCGTCGAAGTAAACGTTGAGCATGTGGGCCACGGCTTCCGGTGCCAGACTCTCCGACAAGCGGGTAAAGCCGACAATATCGGCGAACACCACGGTGGCGTTGACATCCCGTCCGCCGAGAGTGACCTGGTCCAGGTCGGCCATCATGCTTTTCGCCACCGAAGGGCTGACGAAGCGCTGCAGAACCCTTTCCACCTGGTCTTTCTCCAGCATGCTGTGAGCCATGCTGTTGTAGGCCTCGATCAGCAGCCCGATCTCGTCATTGCGGCGTTCGTGGATACGGAACTGCAAGTCGCCGCGCCGCATGGCGCTGGTGGCGGCCAGCAGATCACGAATCGGCTGGGACAACCGGCGGCTGATCACGAAAGAAGCGATGATGGCGATCAGGCCCATGATCACGGTGGCGGTGATCATGGCGGTCCGGACTTCTTTCTGGGCCAGAGCGATAGGTTGATCGGAGAGGGTGATCGCCACCGCGCCGACCTGAGTATCGTTCACCATAACCGGAGAAATATAAGTGCTCATGGGGGCGTCGGCCATGGTCCAGCGGCTGACGCCCGCCTCGCTCTGCGGTCCGCGTTGGGTCGGCTGCACGCCGGCTTCGTCGATCAAGTCGCCGTTCCGGTCAAACAGGGTGGCGCCATAAATATTGTCGCTGCGAACCAGGTTGTTGATGTGCACCTTGAGCAGGAAACGATCCTCGGCCAGCAGAGGTTCACGGGCGGTATGCGCCAATTGGGAGGCTATGGCGCCGCCGAAGCTGTCCGCCTGTTGGCGCATGCGTTCCAGCTGGTTGTTCAGCAGCAGAGTGCCGAGAACGGCCATGCCCAGAAGGAGCATCGCCGAGATCGACAGGCCCATTTTCCAGGCAACCGGGAAATAGGCGGGCAGGTAAGGTCGCAACAGCCGGCTGAGCCGGTGCTTGCTCTGTTGCGGTTGTTGTTTTGAAGAATCGTCCACGCTGCTGTTCCTAGAGCCCGTTTGGGAGTGCCCGTCTTCGCCGAAGCTTGAGGCAATATCGCCGTACCCTTGCCGGGGGCGGCTCATAACCGGGCCGGGTGCCGTCGACACCGTGTTGGTATTCTCTATCGGTACTTTCTATTGCTACTTTCTCTCGGTATTTGCTACCCGTATTCCGTATTCTACCTGAATGGCCGCTTCGCGGAGGAGAAGATCAAGGCGTGTCCCCTGTCGGCGGCTTGCCAGGCTGCGGTTCCGGTGTCACATTGCCAGAATGGCGCAGGTTAGGGAACCATGGAATGGGCCTCGTTTCCACCCAACCAGCATGACGGGCTTCGGCGGAGGATGCCTTGTGCATCCGGTAGCCGGGTAGTTCCGGGAGTATTGTCCCGGGAAAGCGGGTTCCAGGAAATTACGATGGGATTTATAAAAGAGCGGCGAGTGCCCGCCAATGGTCTGGATATGTACATTGCCGAGGCGGGCGCCGAGGGTGCCCCTTTGGTGTTGTGTTTGCACGGTTTCCCGGAGTGCTGGGCCTCGTGGCGCTATCAGCTGCCGGTGCTGGCTCAGTCCGGATACCACGCGGTGGCGCCGGATTTACGTGGTTACGGCCAAACCCGGGGCGCGGCGACGGTGGAGGACTGCCGTCTGTCCCGTCTGGCCGCGGATGTGGTGGCTCTGATCGAGGTGCTTGGCACCGAGCGGGCGGTGCTGGTAGGGCATGATTGGGGGTGTGCACTGGCTTGGGACGTGGCCAGAACCTATCCGGAGCGGGTAACGGCGGTGGTAGGGCTATCGGTTCCCTATGGCGGCCCCGCGCCACGCCCGCCCACGGAAACGATGCGGGACCTGTTCGGCGACCATTTCTTTTACATGCTTTATTTCCAGCAGGCCGAGGTGCCGGAAAACGAGCTTGGAGAGGACATTCGATATAGCCTGAGGGCCTTGTTTCACAATCTGTCCGCCGAAGGCATGGCCAATTTCCAGGTGGCACCGGATGACAGCGGTGTGCTGGATTCCATGCGCGTGCCGGCGCGGCCCTCGCGCTGGATGCGTGAGGAAGACCTGGATTATTACGTGGCCCGCTTCGAAAAGACCGGGTTTACCGGGGCGCTCAACTGGTACCGGGCCATGGATGCATCCTGGGAAGAAAGCCGCGCTGACGACAACTGGGCGATTCAGGCGCCGGTGCTGTTTCTCGGTGGCATGCAGGATCCGGTACTAATGTTCAGTCAGAAGGCGTTGGCGCGCATGCCGGACTATGTGCCGAATTTGAATACCGTGGTCCTGGACCAGTGCGGGCATTGGATCCAGATGGAGCAGGCCGCGGAAGTGAATCGGGAAATACTCGCGTTTCTGGCGGAGGCGGCGCCGCCCGGAGGGGATCACCCCGAACCCTGATCTGCATCAAGGGGGCCCGGGCGTGAATCGGAGACTATTCTCTCCGGGGCGCAAGCCCCGCTGCGTATGCTTCCGGTATATCCGGCTTTTCAAGGCCCCACGGCGGGGCCTTTTTTAATGGTTCATAGCGGAATGACTGGAATGACTGGAATGACCGGAATGGACGTCTACTAGCGGGCGTAATACGGCTCCGCTGTCCATGATGGAAGGCAAGGCCGTTTCCCGCTAAACCGCGATGAACCTTTTTATGACCACCATCCCTGGCGGCCGCCACCATCGCGCGGAACGAACCCGCTACCAGTGAATCCCCTTGAACAGCCGCGAGAAGGCCGCCTGCTCCCGGCTGATCCGCTTCGGCGTGCGCTCGCGTCGCCCCATCGCGGCGGCGGAGTCGGAGAACAGTTTGTAGCCGGTGTTCATGATCGTTTCCGTGGCCCGTGGAGTAATGAAGTGCATCACCTGGCCGAGAACGCCGAGACTGGTGGCGATCCGTTTGGGTTGGCGCACGATGGCGTCGCAGATCATGTCCGCCGCCTGGCTGGGGCTGATGGTGGGCACGTGATTGTACAGCTTGGTGGGCGCGATCATCGGCGTGCGCACCAGAGGCATGTTGATGGTGGTGAAACGGATACCCTGGTGAGCCAGCTCGCTGGCGGCGCAACGGGTGAACGAGTCCAGCGCGGCCTTGGACGCCACATAGGCGGAGAAACGCGGCGCGTTGGTCAGAACCCCGATACTGGAGATATTGATGACGTGCCCGCTGCCCTGTTCGAGCATGCTCGGTAGCAGGCGCATGATCAGCCGCAAGGAGCCGAAATAGTTCAGCTGCATGGTGCGCTCGAAATCGTGGAAGCGGTAGACCGAGTTGACCACCGAGCGGCGAATGGAGTGGCCAGCGTTGTTCACCAGGATATCGACCCGGCCGTAATCCTCCAGGACCTCTTTCACCAGGTCGTCCACGGACTCCAGCTTCGAGACGTCGCAGCGGTAGGCCCGGGCGATGCCCCCCACCTGCTTGATCTCGTGCAGGGTTTCCTCCAGTTTTTCGGGAGTACGGGCCACCACCAGCACGGTGGCGCCGGCGCGAGCCAGCTTCAGGGCCGAGGCCTTGCCGATCCCGGAAGTGGCTCCGGTGATCAGTACCACCTTGTCTTCCACCTTGTCCGGCAGCGATGGCAACGGCTGCAATTCATCCTCACGTTGATCCCGTTCCGGGTCCAGGTGGTTTTCCCAGAAATCCCACAACTGCTGGATGTAGCTTTCCAGATCCGGCACTTCAATGCCGCTGCCCTCCAGTGCGGCCCTGGCCCGCTGATTGTCATACTGGGTCGGGAACGTCAGGAATTGAACGATGGTGGGGGGAATATCCAGGCTTTCCAGCAACTGGTTGATCAGGGCTTTCGGTGTCAGTGCGTTGACGCCTTTCCTGACGAAACCGGGTACCGCGTTGAAGACACGATTATCCAGGCGCACCGGCATGCGCGGCGCCTGGGCGGCACCGGCGATGATGTCCATCACCTCGCTGAAGTTATAGCTGCGCCCGGCGGTCAGGTGAAAACACTGACCATTGCCGTCGGTTTGATGGGCGATGTGATCCAGTGCGTTGGCCACGAAATCCACTGGAACGATGTTGAAATGGCCGCTTTCCACGCCCACCAGCGGGAACCAGTTGGGAAGGTAATCCTTGAGCTTCTGGATCAGTTTGAAGAAATAGTACGGGCCGTCGATTTTGTCCATTTCCCCGGTCTGGGAATGGCCCACTACCAGAGACGGCCGGTAGATGCGCCAGGGTATCTGGCTTTCCTGGCGCACCAGCGCTTCCGATTCATGCTTGGTCAGCAGGTAGGGATTGTCCAGGCCGGTGGCTTCTTCGAACATGTCTTCGGTGAAGGTGCCGGGATAGAGCCCGCCGGCGGCTACCGAGGAAACGTGATGGAAACAGCTGGCCTGCAACTGTTCCGCCAGTTTCAGGGTCTGGCGGGTGCCTTCGATATTGGTGTAACGCTGAGTGTTCTCGTCGGCATTGAGGTCATAGATCGCCGCCAGGTGGAAAAAATGGTCAATCTGGCCGCGCAGGTCATCCAGGTCCCGCTTGCTCAGCCCCAGGCTTTTTCTCGTCAGATCACCGGTGATCGGCACCAGGCGCTGCTCCTCCACGCCCAGGCGTCGCCGCAGCGCCTCCAGCTTGTATTCGGAGCCCGGACGAACCAGGGCGAAGACCCGGCTGCCTTCCCGTTTCAGAAGCCGGGCAACCAGAAAGCGGCCGATGAAGCCGGTGGCCCCTGTGACGAAATAATTCATGGTGGTCAGTCCCTCGTTAGCACGCACGATTTGTTGTAGAGCCTGTTTGGCGATCTTGCCGGGCACCTGATCGATGATGCGCCCCTTGTCCGGACGATACCAGCGTGGACCGGTCTCGTTTTTACAACTAACAAGTGTTAGTTATTTTGTGGTCATTACCTTCTAATGTCAACAGCCTCCCCAGGCTGTTGCAAGAAGCCTGCCTTTTATGGCTATATAGGGATAAGTAATAACTAACAGTTGTTTGTTGAGAATGACGGAAACCCTGCGACAAAAGCAGAAAAAGGAAACCCGCGAACGGATTCTGGGCGCGGCCCGGCAATTGATGGCTGGCGGGCGGGGCCTGGACAGTCTGGGATTGCGCGAGGTGGCTCGTGAAGCCGGCCTCGCCGCCACGTCTCTGTATAACCATTTTCCCGATATGGAAGCGCTGGGGTTGGCATTGATTGACGAGGCCTGCTTTCGGCTGCGTGTGGCCATGTCGGAGGGGCGGCGCAGCATGATCGAGATCGGGCCACGCCAGGCGATTCAGGAGTTGGTGGGACGTTTCGGCCGCTTCATTCTGTCCAACGAAGGCGAGTTTCGCCTGTTGCTGCAGCAGCGGCTTGGGCGCAGCCGGCGCTATCGGGCCCGTATTCACAGTGAGCTGCAATTGCTGGTGGATGAGTTGGCCGAGGATATCCGCTCGGTGGTGGCGGCCCAGGGGCGCCCGGCGGTGCCCGCCGAGCGTGAGGCGGAAGCAGCGGTGTCGCTGATGTTCGGACTTGGCGTGGCGATGCTGGATGTCTCTCCGGCGCGGCGCGAGGAACTGGCCGCCAACGCGGTGGAGCAACTGGCGATCCTGGCCCTGGGAGGGCGTCGCTGGGCTCAGGGTGAGCGCCTTTAGTGGTCTTCCGGCGGCCCGCTGGCGGCCTGGGAACCAGGCCGCCAGCGGGCCCGCGCCCTTTGTGCTACAATAGCCGTCTTTCCCAATCTATTTCCTGGAGCACAATGGTAATCGTCAAAGGGCTCATTCCAGTGCGGGATGATCTGCGGGATGACGCCTTGGCACTGATCCAGACTCTGGCCAGCGAGGCACGTCTGGAAGAAGGCTGCGTTTCATACGAAGTCTACGTACAGGCGGATTCCCCCCGGGTCATCATGTTATGGCAACAGTGGCGTAATCTGGATGCCCTGGAGCGTCATTTCGATTCCGATCATCTGGATGATTTTCTCGACCGTATCCCGGATATGATTGATGGCGAGGTGCATTCGTTGCGCTTCGACGTCACCGGTGAGAACGAGGAGGAGATCGAGGAAGCGCCGCCACGTTTTGACGTGGTGTTGGGAGACGATACCGTCCTGCATTGATGCCGTATGTCGGTTTCGGCCATGGCGGCGTCCATTCCTTCCTGAGACCCTGCCGGTGAATCCCCTACACTGGGGAGCCGGATGTGGATAACCGAGAACAAACGCTCATGAAGACCCGTATCGATTCCGTGGATGACGTGATCGCCAGTTTCGCCCGCCAGGGCTATATATGTGATCAACGCACCGCGCTGGCGGTATACCTGGCCGCTCAGTTACAAAAGCCGATCCTGGTGGAAGGTCCGCCAGGAGTGGGCAAAACCGAGCTGGCCAAATCCGCCGCCGCTTTTCTGGAAGCGCCGCTGATCCGCCTGCAATGTTATGAAGGGCTGGATGAGAGCCGCGCCCTCTACGAGTGGAAGTACGGTAAGCAGTTGCTCTATACGCAATTGTTGCGCGACAAGCTCAGTTCCCTGCTGTCGGATGCGGAGAGTCTGGAGCAGGGAATGGCGCGTCTCGGGGATCTTGGCGATGCCTTCTACAGCGATACGTTTCTGGAGCCCCGCCCGCTGCTGCGGGCGTTGCGCGCGGACGAGCCGGTAGTCCTGCTGATCGACGAGATCGATAAGGCGGATCAGGAATTCGAGGCTTTCCTGCTGGAGCTACTCTCCGATTTTCAGATATCCATTCCGGAACTGGGTACGGTGCGTGCCCGCCATCGTCCCCTGGTTTTTCTCACCAGTAATGATCAGCGTGAACTGTCCGACGCTCTCAAGCGCCGCTGCCTGCATCTCTACATCCCCTATCCGGAACCGGATCTGGAGCGTCGCATTGTCGCCGAGCGGGTGCCGGAGCTTGGCGACCGCTTGCGTGAGCAACTGGTGGGTTTCATTCAGCACCTGCGCGAGCAGGACATGAAGAAACTGCCGGCCATTTCCGAAACCCTGGACTGGGCCCGGGCTCTGGTATTGCTGCATGCGGACAGCCTCGAGCCTGATCTGGTCGAACAGACGCTGACTCTGATCCTCAAGAATGAGCAGGATGTGACGTTGGCGCGGGGTTTGCTGCCGCACTGGTTCAGCAAGCAACGCGCGCTTTGAGAGCCCGCCATGGTTGATCGTCGTCTGCATGAGTTTGTCCGCACCCTGCGGGGGGCGCGGATTCGTATTTCTCCGGTGGAAGCGGAAGAGGCCATGCGGGCCGCGGCCCTGACCGGCTACCACCCGCGGGAGCAATTTCGCGAAGCGCTGGCCCAGACGCTGGTGAAGGCTCAGGTGGACCGTGCCTGCTTCGACCAGTGTTTCGATGATTTTTTCCAATTCGAATCCATGCGGACGGACGAGGGTGAAGAAGAAACCGACACCGGTGCTTTGCCCGATACCACCGATCTGGATAGCGGAGACTTGTCGGAAACCACCGCCAATCTGATTGCCCAGTCGCCGGAGCAATTGACCCAGAGTCTTGCCGAGGCCGCCGCCCAGCAGGACTTCACCGCCATGCAGGTCATCACCCAGCAGGGCTTGTTCGCCCGGCAGTTGGTGATGAACATGGGCATGGGGGCAGTGGACGACGATATTCTGCGTTTGGCGGCGTCACCACGCCGTCGGGACCAGAACCGGGCGGAGCAGTTGCGTGACTGGCGCCAGCAGGTGCGGGAGCGAGCCAGTCAGTACGTGCGGCGGCAATTCGAGTTGCACGGCCGGGCCCATGGCCGTGCGCTCAGGGAACACACCATGCGGGCGGCGCCGTTTCGTGAACTGCGTGAATACCACCAGATTCAGGACCTGGTGCGACGCATGGCGCGCCGCCTTGCCGCCCTGCATCAACGTCGGCAAAAACGCGCCAAACGCGGCGCCATGGATGCCCGTCGCACTTTGGTATCCAGCCTGCGCTACAACGCGGTGCCGGTGCAGTTGCACTGGCGTGAACGGCGCAAGCTGAAAAGCAAAGTGTATGTGATTTGCGATGTTTCCGGATCGGTGCGTGAGGCGGCCCGGTTTCTGTTGCAGTTCCTCTATGCCATGAATGATGTTCTGCCTCAGGTACGCAGTTTCGCCTTCGCCGCCCGCTTTGACGAAGTCACCGACGACTTTCGTCAGTACAATCCCGATGTGGCGGTAGGGCGTATTCTTGACCGGGTTTCCGGCAGTGGTACCGACTACGGCTATATGTTCGAGTCTTTTCAGCAAGCCTGTGGCCGGGAGATAGATCGGCGCAGCACGGTGATCATTCTCGGGGACGCGCGTAATAACGATCTTCCGGCGGGGGAAGAGTATCTGGCGGAAATTTCGCGCCGTGCCCGTCAGGTGTTTTGGTTGAACCCGGAGCATCCGTCGCGCTGGAACAGCGGTGATGCCATCATGGCCAAGTATGAACCTTACTGTCGTGCCGCCCGTCGTTGCTCCAGCCTGAATGACCTCAGTCGTTTCGCTGATTACCTGCTGCGGGCGTTAAACAATTCGCAGTAGCTTTAGGATCATGAACAGGGTCCAAGTGAAAATTTTTCGTTATCGCCATGCCTGGTGACGAAAAGACGAAAGAAAAATCCCCGCGAAAAATGCGAACTGCGTCGCCCGCTTTTAACGCCATTTAACCCCGCTCCTGAACTCCCCCGGATAGCATAAGTCACACCGTTGTAACCCGAGTGGTTCAACTTGCTAGAAAGGAGTGATTTATGTTGACCCGGAAATTCGCGACAGCAGTAGCCGTCACTTTCTCGCTCACCGCGGGCGGGGCCTACGCGGCTGGTCCCTTTATCGGCGGCAACTACACTCAAATGCAATACGATAACGAGGAGTACGACAGCGATACGCTGAAAATTGACTCCGCCGTTTTTCGTGCTGGCTATGAGTTCAATGATTATCTCGGAATGGAGATCCGCGGCGGCTTGGGATTTGATGAAGATTCCAGAGGGATCGTGGACTTTGAAATGGACAATATGTACGGCGCTTATGTGAAATTGTCCGCGCCGCTGGCGGAATCGGTGCATCCTTATATCATCGGCGGCTACACCAAAATGAAAGGCACGGTGAAGGCTGAAGGGACCCTGGCGGGAGTCAATTATCAGGTGGACGACAGTCGCCGTTTCGAGGATCAATCCTACGGCGCGGGTATCGATGTGAACCTTACTGATACCCTCGGCATGAACCTTGAATACATGCGTTATTTTGACAAGGACGAAGAGGAAATCTCTGGTATCAGTGTCGGTTTGCGCTCGGCGTTCTGAGCCAGTGTGTTTCGGCAATCTGAAACGGCGGGGCAAGGGGTTTGAGCAGAAAAGGGCCTACCCCGCTTTCGTCGCCGCCATGCTGGACTGCAGGCGCGGCAAAAACGCAGAACGAACCCCCAGGGCCTTCATGGTCCAATAGTGCCCGCTCACCACTCTCTCCACCAATAATGTCCGCGATGAAGGCTGAAATGTCAGCAGTGCTGATAAAGGCGTTTTGCGCACCGTTTCCACCATATCCAGGTGAACCCGGGCGTCGGTGAAATTGACCGGCTCGGAAGAGAATCCGCTCAGTATCAGCGGTACCCAACGATCGTAGAATCCCGGTGGTGGATGGCTGTCGGGGCGGCGCGCCCCCAGTTCGATCAGGCCAGCGTCAAGGCGTTGCCAGTCGCCACGGGTGGCGGCGTTGATCACCTCGCCGAACAGTTCGATATCCTCTCCGCTGAGATGTTTCACCGCGCCAAAATCGTACATTACGATGCTGCCGTCCCGACGGAAGGCGAAATTTCCCGGATGGGGGTCGCAATGGACGGTGCCTAACTGGAATATCTCCGCCGCAAGGGCGTCGAACAGGCGCTCGCCCAACTGGTTCCGTAAAGGCTGGTCGAAGCCGTTCTCGTCGTTGACCTGATGCAGGGGGACGCCGTCTTCGCGGCTCAGGGTGAGAACCGCTTCACCGGACAGGGACTCATGAACACGGGGAATCACCAGCCAGGGGTGCTCACGATGAAAATCGCGCAAGCGATTCAAATTGCGCGCTTCCTGATGGTAGTCCAGCTCTTCGTCGAGGCGTGAGCGGATCTCCTGAAACACCGCATCCAGTGCGGCTTCATTGACTTTCAGAAGGCTGCCGAGCTTAAGGATGCGTTTAAGGTGGCGCATATCCGAATCGATCGAGCTGCGCACCGCTGGATACTGCACCTTGACCACCACCGATTCTCCATCCCGGGTAATCGCGTCATGGACCTGGCCGATGGAGGCGGCCGCGAAGGGCGTTTCGGAAAATTCGCTGAAATGGTCGGCGAGCTTGCCGCCCAGATGGGTTTCCAACTGGCGGCGGATAACGTGGAATTGCATCGGCGCGGAGGCGTTCTGCAGTACCGCCAGTTGTTCACTGATTTCCTTGGGCAGTATGTCCTGCATCTGCGAGGCGATTTGCCCCACTTTCATCACCGCGCCTTTCATCTCCCCCAGTGTGGCCGCGACTTCCTTTCCGATATGGCGCATCAGGGCTTCGCGGTTGGTTTCGCGCAGAGCGTCATCCTGGAACCAGCTCTTGACCTGATGCGTGGCCACGCGAGTGGCGATGGAGGTGGTCATGCCCGTCAGCTTGAGCAGGCGCCCGCTGCCGGCAAGCGGGTTACGGATTCGTTTGGCCACGGGTATCCTCCACGGCATCACTATCGGAATTCCCATGGTGCTCTAATCCGGCAAGGAAGGCGATGGTGAGTCACTTCATGGACGACTGGCCAGAAAAGAGGTGCGCCGTGGCCACAGACAAAGGGCCGACACAATGCCTTTTGCGCAGATTAGGCAAGACTTGAAAGCGTATGCAGCGTAATCAGTTAGCTATGGATGGCTGAAAGCGCGGCGTTGTGGGCTGGGAGCCACATAAGAGCCTTGAGAAAGCAAGCCGGATCGCGCTGTAGTGGTGACGATCGCCAAGGACCGCACGCTTATCCGCAGATCCGAGTCCGCTCTCTCTACAACTGCTGTGAGCGCGCGCATTGAACGGCGCGGTTGGCGAATCGGATTGGTGATCATCGCACGTTTGGGAAGGCAATCGTTCCCGCCCGTATTTCTGCCGCTAATTCCCGGTGGGTCGTTTCGAAGCGGGCGCGGCTCGTGCCGCCTACTGTGCCAAGTGCTCTTTCAGATACTCGATGAAGCGCTGGGCTTTCGCTGGCAGCAGGCGGGTTTCAGTGAGCGCATGCACTTCAATGGGCGTTGCCTGCCAGTCAGGCAATACCTGCTGGAGGCGCTGGGTGCTCACCCCCGTGGTATCTGGCACGCTGGACCGGGCGAGCAGTGCGATGCCCAGGCCATACGTGGCCAGGCGCTGCATCATGCCGACGTTGTTAAGATGAAACCTGCCGTTCACGGCGACTTGGCGCTTAGAGCTGTCACGCAGCAGTGTCCAATGAGTTTCGTTCGGAAAAAGAAGACATTCGTGTTGCGATAGCTCGTCTGGCGTTGCTGGTTCGCCATGTGCATCCAGATAGGACGGCGATGCATAGAGACAGCGCTGCACATGGGCGATCTTGTGGCCGACAAGGTGCGAATCCGTCAGTATCCCCATGCGGATCGCTACATCGAAAGGTTCGGCGACGAGATCGACGCGGCGCGGCGTCAGATCGAACTCGAGCGCGATACCAGGATAGCGGCGGCAGAACTCTGGCAGGTGTGGGGCGAGGAATACGATGGCGAAGTCCACCGGCAGGGAGACGCGAAGCACGCCGCGTGGCTGCGACACAAGCTCGCCGAGCTGTTCGTGTGCCAGACGGGCTTCCTCGACGATGCCTCGGCTGCGCTCGAAATAGAGTTGTCCGGCTTCGGTTAGCTCGATGTGGCGTGTTGTGCGGTGCAGCAGGCGCAAGCCGATCGCCCTCTCCAATGCCTGTATCCGGCGTGACAGCGTCGAGCTTGGCATGCCCAGTGCCTCTGCCGCGCGGCGAAAGCTCTTGGCTCGCGCCACTTCGACGAACAGACTCATGTCTCGCAAATGGTCTGTGGTGTGGTTTGCTTTCATTGTGCCAAAAATGGGATTCATAAATGAGATTTTCCGTATTTACACCAAATATGGTTCGCTGGATAGTGTGATCACGGCTGGGTGGCGCCCCGGAGTCCACCTTGCGTATCCGGAGAACTGCAATGACAGACAACCGTGCCTTCTGGCGTGACGCCGCTGTCCTGCTCATCGACCATCAGGTCGGTACGATGAGCTGGGTGAAATCGATCCCTTTCGAGGAAATGAAGCGCAACGCGCTAATGCTCGCCAAAACTGCCCGCATCCTGAGATTGCCTGTGGTACTGACATCAAGCATGGAAGACCATGCCCAAGGTCCGCTGTTGAGTGAACTCGCGGAGATACTGCCCCAGCAGTTCCAGTCGCGCATCCAGCGCGCGGGCATCGTCAATGCCATGTTTGACGACCAGTTCGCTGCGGCCGTAAAGGCGACCGGGCGCAGAACGTTGATCGTCGCCGGGGTCACGAATGACGTGTGTACGGTGTATCCAGTGCTGACCCTGTTGGAGGCTGGCTATGAAGTGCTGGTCGTGGCCGATGCTGGAGGTTCACCCGGTAAGACGGCCGATGATCTGTCGCTTGACCGGATGCAACGTGCGGGTGCCACGCTGTTGGGCACGAACCAGTTGCTGGCAGGTTTGGCGGGGGACTGGTCGACACCGGAAGGTGTTCAGATCGTCGAAGTGATCGGTCAGGCCTTGCAGGCCTGATCCCAAAACGGGCTGGCCGAACAACATTATGATGGGCGCGGGTAATTTATTGATAAATCTGCTGTATCGAGCTGCGGCGCCGAGCGGCGGACTACCGCGCTGGAATCATCGTGAACCAAAAAAAGGGGCCGATAAGGGCCCCAAGTAAGGAGAGAAGTGACAGAAATCAGAATCAGGCGCGCTCTTTCTCGCCGGCGCTGACCAGCTCATCCAGCAGTTTCTGGCCTTGTTGGCGCACGGTGGAAACGGCGCCCACACCCGCCAGCACGAACTCGTTGCTACTTTCCGCTTTTTCGCCGCGCTCTTCCTTGCCGGCGGCAACCAGGTTTTCGTAAAGCTCCTGGCGTTTCCGCGGCGCCTCGTCGACCAGCTGGCGGGCGCTGAGAAACAGGCCGCGGCTGGCCAGAGCCAGTTTTGATTTGCCCTCGGCCTCGTCGCCGTAGTCTTGGGCTCCGGTGGACAGGTAGTGTCCGTAGAGCTCCTCGGATTTCTCATTGGCCTTGCTGTAAGCGCCCAGTCCGGCCAGGTACAGGGTGTTGGCCAGGCTTTTGGCACGGTTGACCAGATTGGCCCGTTCTTCACGCAGTTCTTTCAACTCGCCCATGGATCGCCTCTCGTCAGCGGGTCGTTTGGGGATCGGCAAGCGCCATGGCGTCGCCGGAGAAAAGGGTTTGGCGGGAACGATTCGCCAAAGTGTGGCGCCCAGAGTACGGGGTGTCGTGACGGGACACGGTTTTGATTGTCGGACAATAAAACAACGTCCGTTGGTCGGCCTTGTGATGCGTATCAACCTGGGCCCGCCAAATTGCCCGTGGCAGAGATTTCAGGGCGTCCGTACACTGCCTGAAGAATAAATGTCGAGATGGATTCCATGAGTGAAGCGTTTATTGCCAAGGTGCCGGAGCGCATCTGGGCGGGGGGAAGGCCGGCTCGGGCCCGGCAATGGGAAGCGGAATTCAACGTGGCCTCCTGGGTACGGGTGACCGGGGCTCGGGGCCGGGTGGAGTTGCGCGTGTGTTGCCTGGATGAAAAGGGCGAGCAGGCGGTGGTGGTCGACTGCGCCGAAGTTCAGGGGGAGGGGAGCGCGTTGTTGTCCGGAGTGGTCAAGCTCAGGCTCAGTGACAGTGTGGAGCAGATCCAGGTAACCCTGGGCCTGTCCGACTCCGCCATGCGTTATGTCGTGGAAGAGCTGTATATGCAGCGCAGAGGCATGGCCTTGGATCCTCAGGACAAGTTGATCTCCAACTACTAAGAGCCTGCGCAAAACCCGAAGGGCCGAGCCCACGTTCTATCAGGTGAGAAGGGAACTCCGGGTGCGGTGGTGTAAAGACTTTGAACAGGCTCCAAGCGCTTCAAGCCGCGCCGCCCGCGGTGCGGCGGGACTTGCTGCCGGCCTCTCGCGGCTGGCGGGGCCGGGGCGGCTTGCGGTCTTGTTCCAGTAATGACTCAGGCCAGCAATGGAAGTCCAGACCGGTAAGCCGGTTCAGATTTTCCAGAGCGGTTTCGGGGTCGTGCTCTTCGAGGCGCATGACTTTGCTCATGATGTCTCACCTGATCGTCTTCCCCCTTGGTTAGCGAGAACCGTGCCAGCCTGCGGCTTTTTATATTTGATTAAAAATCAATGAGATACAGTTTCTTTTTCGTGAGCCTGACGATTCGGCGCCGCGCCTTGCGGCAGGATGTGACGGTTTTTGCCAGTCACCGGCGCCTGGGGCGCGGCGGTCAGGTGTCCAGGAAAAAGTCCGGCAGCAACTGATCATCGCTCAGTGACGGATCCACTTTGTAGCGGTCCAGATCCACGCCTTCCGCCGCCAGAACCTCATCATCAATAAAGAAGTTGCCGCTGCACCGGGCCGCCGGCCGGGTCAGGATGACATGGGCGGCGTCGGCCATGATTTCGGGCTGGCGCGATGCCTGCACCGACTGTTCGCCGCCCAGGAGATTGCGTACCGCGGAGGTATTGATGGCGGTCCGTGGCCACAGCGCGTTGACGCCCACCCGGTTCCGGTATTCATCCGCCAGGCCCAATACGCACATGCTCATGCCGTACTTGGCCATGGTGTAGGCCAGGTGGCGCCCGAACCAGGCTGGATTCAGATTCAGTGGTGGCGACAGCATCAGGATGTGAGGGTTTTCCGCCCGGCGCAGCAGCGGCAGGCACAACCGGCTGGCCAGGAAAGTGCCGCGGGCGTTGACCTGATGCATCAGATCATAGGACTTCATGCCGGTGCTTTCGGTGGAAGTCAGTGAGATGGCGCTGGCGTTGTTGACCAGAATGTCCAGGCCGCCAAAGGTTTCCTCCGCCTGTTGCACCGCGTCCGCCACGTCTTCCTCGTGACGAATGTCCCCCACGCACACCAGCGTTTTCCCGCCGGCCTCCTGCATTTCCTCGGCCGCGGTATAAAGCGTGCCCGGCAGCTTGGGGTGGGGTTCGGCGGTTTTTGAAAACAACACGATGTTGGCACCGTCGCGGGCGGCGCGCAGGCCGATGGCCTTGCCGATGCCACGGCTGGCGCCGGTGATGAACAGGGTCTTGCCGCTCAGTGTCGACATGATGCTCTCCTTTAATGTGTGCCGGGGGAGTTTTACAGAGTACGCCGGCCGCTGGAGAGGAGGGAAGAGGGGGGCGGTTGACCGCAGGTGCCCGGTCGACGGGCTTCAGGGGCAATGCCGGTCGGGGAGGGGGCTGGGTATGGTGTGCAGGTCTGTCATTTCAGGCCAATGCGAGAGATCAAGACGGGAACGGCAAGATGACAATTCTAAAAATGAATCCCGAAGAATACGCAGTGTCCGCGGAGTACCTGATTCCCTTCATGGAAGTGATGAAGAAGCGTGGATTCAGCGAGGAGCAGTTGCTGGATGGAACCGGTGTCCGCCGGGGATGCTGGCGCGAGGCGAAATCGCGGGTCTCCGCGACGCTGCTGCGGCGGGTGGCCCGCCGCGCGGTGATGCTGACCAACGAGCCCTGGCTCGGGTGGGAGCTGGGAGCGGCGACGCCCCTGTCTTCCCATGGTTTTCTCGGCTACGCGGCGATGAGCAGTGAAACCCTGGGCGACGCCATCGAACTGGCGGTGAAGTTCTTCCGCATCCGCAGCACCCTGATTCAGCTCGAGTCCTTTGTCGAGGGCGACTGGGCGGTGCTGCAGGTCAATGAAATGCTGTCTCTTGGTGATCTGGCGCCGTTGCTGACGGAGAGCCTGTTTTCCAGTTTCCACTTCATGGGGCTGCAGATGTTGCCGGAGGTGGAGCTGTTCGGTGAGCTGCGCTTTTCCTATCCGGAGCCGGATTATTTTCAACGGCTGAGGCCGCTGATACCGGTGCCGGTATATTTTGATTGCGCCTATAGTCAGATGCGCTTTCCGGCGGAGCGTTTGCAATACCGGCTGCGCTTCGCGGATCCACGTCTGGCGCGTCTGGCGGAAGTGCAATGCGAGCAGGAACTGGCCCATATCAAGGCGCCGCCGCCACTGTTGGGCCAGGTGCGCAGAATCATTCTGGCGCGCTCGGGCCGGTTCCCGGGCGTCGAGGAAGTGGCCAGTGAGCTGCACATGTCCTCCCGAACGCTCAAACGCAAGCTGCAGCAGTTGGGCACCAGCTATCAGACGCTGCTCGATGATCTGCGAAAGGGGCTGGCGGTGGAATACCTGTCACAAAGTCGGCGCTCGGTGGACGACATCGCCGCCGCGCTGGGTTATTCCGATGCCTCCAACTTTGCCCGTGCGTTCCGCCGCTGGACTGGCAAGAGCCCGTCGGACTATCGCGGCTAGGACTCCCCGTGGACGCCCTGTCCCGTGGAGAGCGTGGCGGAACCGGCCGTGTTCAATGAAGGATCAGTGAACTGACGGCACCGCCAAGCGCGCCCAGCAACAGCGTCAGCGTCACCAGGAAGCCAAGCAGGAAGCCGGTGCCGCGATCCCGGGGCTGTTCCAGGTAATGATTGAAATAGAGCTGGCGGCCGATCAGGAACAGGCCGCCCACCACCGCCGCCGCGCGCGGCTCCAGGTACCAGCCGCATAGCCACAGCGCCGGCAGGAACAGCACCAGCTGTTCCACGGTGTTGGCATGGATTCGGTGGCTGCGTTCAAATAACTCATGTCCGGTCACGGATGGCGCGCGGATCTGGTATTTGACCCGGGCCCGTCCCACCAGGAAGCTGAACAGGGCGCATTGCAGCAAGGCAAGCACCGTGACGATGGCCACCCATTCCATAACCGTCCCCCCAGACAGAAAAGCATGTGACGCCGCCAATGGCGGCACAGCCTTGATAGGCTCTAATAATTTTGGCGTATCATGCTAGCCTGGATGGCGTGGCATGGCGAGAAGTGCCCTGGATTAAACGGAGAGGTTATGACCGCGGTGGTATTGCATGAACGGTTGGCGGCGGACACCGGCGCCGTGGCCGAGGATGAGTTTTGCTGGATTCGCTGGTTGCGCGACGGCCGTTTTCCCTGGCTGGTGGTGGTCCCGCGCAGGGCGGGAATCCGTGAGTGGCATCAACTGGCGGAACCGGAGCAGCACCGGCTGCTAAGCGTGGTCAACGGGCTGGCGGCGGAATTGGAACGGGTTACTGGTGCCGACAAAACCAACATCGGTGCCTTGGGCAATCTGGTGCCTCAATTGCACGTCCATGTGATCGCTCGCTTCCGCGACGACCCTTGCTGGCCGGGGCCTGTATGGGGGCAGGGAACGCCTCGCCCGGTGGAAGAAGCACCGCGGTGGCTGGCGCGGTTGGCCTTGCCGGAGGGGGCATGGACACGCTGATACCGGTATCGGTGCAATGTCCCCATTGCTGGCAGTACTTCGAGGCTCTGGTCGATCCCTCTCAGGGCGATCAGGAGTATGTGGAAGACTGCCACGTCTGTTGCCAGCCGTTGGTTCTGACGGTGGTGCTGGCGGAGCCGGAGTTTCCCGAAGTCAGTGTCCGCCCGGAAAACGACTGACGCCGCCAGTGTGGCGGATTATTGCGGCGGGTGGCGGTCGATGTGGCCGAGGGCGCGGTCAGGGCAGGCGATATCGCGCACCCGGCGCTTTAGCTCAGTGATCTCCGGAAAGCCGCCGTCTTCGGCCCGGTCCCAGATCAGCGTGCCATCCACGCTGATCTTAAATACTCCGCCGGTGCCTGGTCGCAGCGTGACGCCCTCCAGTTCTTCCGAAAACGTGGAGAGCAGCTCCTGGGCATACCAGGCGGAGCGCAGTAGCCAGTTGCATTGGCGGCAGTAGTGAATGCTCACCTGGCCAGCCACGAAACCGCTTACTCGCTATCGCCGGGGAAGTCGGCGCCGGCCAGGAAGGCCAGCATTTCCGGGTCCTGCAGCAGACGCTCGATGGCTTTGGCCAGGATGTTGTTGATCATCTGCCGGTTTTGCGCCAGAGAGGGAGTGAATGGCGTTTTATGTTCCACGCTGCTTTTGTAGGTGCCGGTGTGCGTGGTCGGGCCGCGACGGGCTTCCGCCTGCAGTACCAGACTCAGATCGACCCGGTTCACCACGGAACCCGGCTCTGGAACATAGTCCAGCTGTTCCAGACGCACTTCCAGCGTCGTGGTGTCGTCGGTGGGGTTGAAGGCGTTGAAGCCCAGGCTTTGCAGGCCGTTGCGGACGGTGTCGGCGATCGCCGCCTTGATGTCGTTACTGGGGATCAGCAGGGCGGTTTCGTCGTAAACACCGCCGCGGCTGCCAAACTCATTCTTGCCGCGGGAATCGACACCAATGACCTGCACCGAACGGTTATGGCCGACATTGGAGGCCTTGACCTGCACTTGCGGGTCGACCTCAATGCGCTGCGGGCTCAGGGCACAGCCGCTTACAACCAGGGCGGCAATCAGAACGGTCAGTAGGGAACGCATGAGTCTTTCCTCATCTGTCTCGGTTCGGGGCTCTATGAACAGGTTCTAATGGGTCCGTTTCAGGGATTCCAAAGCCAGGGTTCGCAGAGCTTCTTTATAACGGGACTCGGGTACCGTCTCCAGTGCCGCCAGGGCAAGCCGGGTCTGTTCCTCCGCCACCGCCACGGTGTGGCTGAGGCCACCGGAATCCCGCACGATGCGGATGATATCCTGCAGACGATCCAGCCCGCCGGTACGAATGGCGTCCTTGATCAGTTTGGCCTGCTCCTGGGAGCCGCTGCGAATGGTGTGGATCAGTGGCAGGGTGGGTTTGCCCTCGGCCAGGTCGTCACCCACGTTTTTGCCCAGTTCTTCCACATCGCCCTGATAGTCGAGCACGTCATCCACCAATTGGAAGGCGATGCCGAGGTGGCGGCCGAAGGTGGCGAAGGCCTCCGCCTGATCGCGCTCCTCGGTGGCGCCCAGCACGGCCCCGGTTTCCGCGGCGGACTCGAACATCTTCGCGGTCTTGTGGTGGATCACCCGCATATAGCTTTCTTCGCTGGTGTCCGGATCACGGCAGTTGATCAACTGCAGGACCTCGCCCTCGGAGATGGTATTGGTGCTCAGGGACAGGATTTCCAGCAGCCGCTGGTCCTCCAGTGCCACCATCAACTGGAACGAGCGCGAGATCAGGAAGTCGCCCACCAGCACGCTGGCGGCGTTACCCCATACCGCGTTGACGGTGGGGCGGCCGCGGCGCAAACCGGATTCGTCCACCACATCATCGTGGAGCAGCGTGGCGGTATGCAACAATTCGATGACCGCGGCGACGTTGACGTGCTTGTCGCCGGAATAGCCGGCGGCACGGGCGCAGAGCAGGCACACCAGGGGGCGCAGACGCTTGCCGCCGGATTGGATGATGTACTCACCGACCTCGCGGATCAGCGGCACATCCGTATCCAGGTGGTGTTGGATGAAGCGGTTGACCGCCTCGAAATCGTCGGCGACGTTGGAACTGATGGCCTTAAAATCCATGGGGCAGCAATCCAGCAGAATGGGCGCGAACAGCGGGCAATGCTAGCAGGGGGCGGCGGGCAGTCAAGAAAAGCCGCCAGCGGGCAGCCGATGCCCGCCATTCGGCGCCCCGGGCTTGAGTCGCGGCTTGCTTTGGCGTACACTTCGCGGCCCTTTTTAGTCATCGTCCAACGGGCCCCCAAAGCGACCCCCGTCTCCTGGTTTGCAGGGACAAGACAGGCAGGTCCGCCCGCGAGGATCATCTGGAGCAAGACGGATGTACGCAGTCATCAAAACCGGTGGCAAACAGTACCGTGTGGAGGAGGGTGATATCCTCCGCGTGGAGAAAATTGAAGTAGGCACCGGTGAAACCATCGATTTCGACCAGGTTCTGCTGGTTGCCGATGGCGACGACATTAAAGTAGGTCAGCCGCTGGTGGAAGGCGCCAAGGTCAGCGCCGAAGTGGTCGAGCAGGGCCGCCACAAGAAGATCCATGTGGTCAAGTTCCGCCGCCGCAAGCATCATCGCAAGCAGCAGGGTCATCGTCAGTGGTACACGGCGGTGAAAATTACCGGGATCCAAGGCTGATTCTGGTCAAGGCAGGAGGATTGAGACATGGCACATAAAAAAGCCGGTGGTAGTACTCGTAACGGTCGCGATTCCGAAAGCAAACGCCTTGGCGTGAAGCGCTATGGTGGCCAGCTGGTTCAGGCGGGCGAAATCATCGTTCGTCAGCGTGGCACCCGCTTTCATGCTGGTGTGAACGCCGGTATCGGTAAAGATCACACCATCTTCGCGAAGGCCGAAGGCCGCGTTAAGTTTCAGGTGAAAGGCCCGAATAACCGCAAATATGTGGTGATCGAACCGGTCGCCTGATCCCCGCGGATCGGCCTGAAAAACCCCGCGAGGTTCACTCCCGCGGGGTTTTTTGTGAGTACCGTCCATGGCGGCCATCCTTTGGGTCATTGCTATCGTAATGTCAAAATCGTTCCCGACGAGTTTTTGTTACCCGCCGTCCATGGATATCACCTTGCGGACCGTCGCAGCGGTGAACTTACCCCGCGCCTCGCGCTAAACTATCCCTTACGCTTTTCAAGAGTCCTTCACAATGCAATTCGTCGACGAAGCCATCATTGATGTCCATGCGGGCAAGGGCGGCGATGGCTGCCTGAGTTTCCGTCGTGAAAAATATGTGGAATTCGGTGGCCCCGATGGCGGCGACGGTGGTGCTGGCGGGCACGTGTTCGTGCGGGCCGACAATAATCTCAACACCCTGGTGGATTATCGCTACGAGCGCATTTTCAAGGCGCGTAACGGTGAGCCAGGGAAAGGGCGCCAGATGACTGGCAAATCCGCGGATCATGTGGTTCTTACCGTGCCGGTGGGGACCACCATCATCGACGTGGATACCGACGAGGTGCTGGCGGATCTGGCCGGAGACGGCGACCAGGCGATGGTGGTGCGTGGCGGCCGTGGCGGTCTTGGCAACGTGCACTTCAAGAGCAGCACCAACCAGGCGCCACGTAAGACCACCAAGGGCACCCCGGGGGAGTCCCGGCGCCTGCGATTGGAGCTGAAAGTGCTGGCGGATGTGGGGCTGCTGGGCATGCCGAACGCCGGCAAGAGCACCCTTATTCGCGCCATTTCCGCGGCCAAGCCCAAGGTGGCGGATTACCCGTTCACGACCCTGGTGCCGAATCTGGGTGTGGTGAAGGTGGATCGCTATCGCAGCTTCGTGGTGGCGGATATCCCGGGGCTGATCGAAGGCGCGGCGGAGGGGGCGGGTCTCGGTATCCGTTTCCTCAAACATTTGGCGCGTACCCGGCTGCTGCTGCATGTGGTGGACATCGCTCCGATGGATGGTGACCCGGCTGATCACGTCGATGCCATCGCCGATGAGCTGGACCGCTTCTCCCCGGCACTGGCCGAGCAGGAGCGCTGGTTGGTGTTTAACAAGATTGATCTGCTGGCCGATGACGAGGCCCGTGAGCGGGCTGATGCCATCGTCGAGGAATTGGGCTGGGAAGGGCCGGTGCACATGATTTCCGCCGCCGCCGGGGTTGGCTGCGAGGAATTGGTGTACGCACTGATGAACGCCTTGGAAGACCGTCGGCGGCTTGAGGAAGAGGACCCGGAGTATGCCGCCGGGCAGCGTGAGCTGCGTTCGCGCCTGGAGCAGGAGGCGCGCGAACGGGTTCAGGAGATCAAGCGGGAAAACCGGCGCCGCCGTGACGACAATGATGACGACGATGACGATGATCACGATGTGGAGATCATCTACGAGCAATAGGGCCGCGACCTCGTAAGCAGGCTCTTAAAGGAAGACGGTGCACCATGGCGCGACGCGCACGTTGGGTAGTGAAAATCGGCAGCGCCCTGCTGACCAATGATGGCAAGGGCCTGGACCGGCAGCTGATGCAGCAGTGGGTGGATCGCCTGGTGCGGCTCATGGACCAGCAGGAGGTCGACCTGGTGGTGGTGTCCTCCGGTGCCGTCGCCGAAGGAATGACCCGGCTGGGCTGGCAGCGCCGGCCCGAGTCCATTCATGAGTTGCAGGCCGCCGCCGCGGTGGGTCAGATGGGGCTGGTGCGGGCTTGGGAGGCCTGTTTTCGCCGCCATGACTGGCATACCGCCCAGGTGCTGCTAACTCATGATGATTTGTCCGATCGCAAGCGTTACCTGAATGCTCGCGCCACTCTGCTGACCCTGCTGGGGCTGTCGGTGGTGCCGGTGGTGAATGAGAACGATACCGTGGTCACCGACGAATTCCGCTTTGGTGACAATGACACCCTGGCGGCGCTGGTGGCCAATCTGGTGGAGGCGGAGCGCCTGGTGATCCTCACTGACCAGGAGGGCCTTTATGACGCCGACCCCAGGCAAAAACCGGATGCCAAACTGATCCGCGAGGCCCGCGCCTCGGACCCCGCCATTGTTGGTATGGCGGGCGGCGGCGGTTCCGGGCTGGGGCGGGGCGGCATGGCCACCAAGGTGCGGGCGGCGCGACTGGCGGCCCGCTCTGGCACCATTACCACCATCGCTTCCGGACGCAGTCCTGATGTGATTGGGGAACTGGGGGCCGGGCAGGCACCCGGTACCACGCTGATGCCGGATACCTCGCCGTTGAATGCCCGCAAACAGTGGCTGGCCGGGCACTTGCGCATGCGTGGGCGGCTGGTGCTCGACGAGGGCGCCGTGCGCCGCCTGCGGCAGGCGGGGTCGAGTTTATTGCCGGTGGGAGTGGTGGATGTGTTCGGGCAGTTTTCCCGTGGTGAGATGGTGGTCTGCGAGAATGAGCAGGGGGAGCGGGTGGCTTGCGGGCTGGTCAACTATGATGCCGCCGACGCGCGCCGGATTTGTCGCAAGAAAAGCTCGGAAATCGCCGGGGTGCTCGGCTATATGAACGAAGAAGAACTGGTGCACCGGGATAATATGGTGGTGTTCGGATAGGGGGCGTGGCCATGTTGGCCTTATAGGGGCGGGCGCTGCGCTCTGTAACGGCTCGCGGGGTGGCGGCCCTGGATGGCGGACATAAAAAAACCGGCCGAAGCCGGTTTTTTTCGTGGAACGCTAGATTCAGGCGGCGGACATGGCCTTGATCTTGGCGTTCAGGCGGCTCTTGTGGCGAGCGGCCTTGTTGGCGTGAAACTTACCCTTGCGGGTGGCCTTGTCCAGCACGGAGGTCGCCGTTTTGTAAGCTTCCTGAGCGGCGCCTTGGTCGCCGGAGGCAATGGCCGCGTTCACCTTTTTCAGGTAGGTGCGCACCATGGAACGCATCGCTGCGTTATGCTGACGACGCTTTTCCGCCTGACGCGCACGCTTGCGTGCTTGCGGTGAGTTAGCCAAGGTCCTGCTCCTATAAAATCGGTAGTCTGTATTCAGTCTGTATTCGGTACTGCCCGTGGCTGCAAGCGGCCATGGGTTTTAAAGACGCGCAACTATGCCTATCCGAAACGCGCTTGTCAATGGGAACTGGCGCCCCGGCGGTGCATTCGCTACGCTTGCCCGGCTTTGGGGAGGCCGGATGGTTCCAACGGCTTCCCCGGACATCTGCCCGCGGCGGGAACTGCGAAGTGGCTGTGGGAAGCTGCCTTGGCAGCGAATCGGCGTGTAAGTGTGCCAGCGAATGGGGAGACCATGAATGGAGCAACGGGCGGATCAAGGCGAAACCGGCGCGCCTGAACCGGGCAAACAGGGCGGTTTGCTGGCGTCCACCGTGGTGGTCAGCGCCATGACCATGCTCTCCCGGGTGCTGGGGCTGGTTCGGGACGTGGTGCTGGCCCGTCTGCTGGGTTCCTCCGCTGGCACCGACGCGTTTTTCGTGGCCTTCCGGATTCCCAATTTCCTGCGCCGGCTGTTCGCCGAAGGGGCCTTCAATCAGGCTTTCGTGCCCGTGCTCAGCGAATATAAAGAGCGTGGCAGCGCCGCCGCCAGCAAAGCGCTGATCGATCGGGTGGCCGGTACTCTCGGCGGCACCCTGGCGTTGGTGACGTCGATCGGGGTGGTGGGGGCGCCGCTGCTGATCTGGCTGTTCGCCCCGGGTTTCGGCGACGACCCCCACAAGCGGGCGCTGGCGGTGGAGATGCTGCGGCTGACTTTCCCGTACTTGTTCTTTATCGCACTCACCGCCTTTGCCGGGGCCTTGTTGAACACCTGGAGCCGGTTCGCGGTGCCGGCCTTTACTCCGGTATTGTTGAATCTGTGTCTGATCGGCAGTGCCCTGTTCCTGGCGCCTCATTTCGCCGAGGGGCGGATGGCGGTGGCGCTGGCCTGGGGCGTGCTGGCCGCCGGGGTCGTCCAACTGTTATTCCAACTGCCTTTCCTGGCCCGGCTGCACTTGCTGCCGGTGCCGCGCATGGGTTGGCGTGATCCCGGAGTGCGACGCATCCTGGCGCTGATGGCGCCCGCCCTGTTCGGAGTGTCGGTCAGCCAGATCAACCTGCTGCTGGATACGGTGCTGGCGTCATTGCTGCAGACCGGTTCGGTGACCTGGCTGTATTACTCCGACCGGCTGGTGGAACTGCCGCTGGGAGTGCTGGCCATCGCCATTGGCACTGTGATTCTGCCCAGTCTGTCCGCCAAGCATGCTTCCGCCTCCTCCGAGGCCTTTTCACGCACTCTGGATTGGGCGTTGCGCCTGGTGCTGCTGGTGGGTGTCCCGGCGGCCCTGGCCTTGGCGGTGCTGGCCGAGCCGCTGTTGTCCACCCTGTTCCGGCACGGTGAATTCGGTGTTCGGGACGTGGAGATGGCGGCGCGGTCGTTGCGCGCCTACAGTCTGGGATTGGCGGCCTTCATGTTGATCAAAATTCTGGCACCGGGTTATTTCGCCCGGCAGGATACCCGCACCCCGGTCAAGATTGGCATCATCGCCATGATCGCCAACATGGTCTTCAATCTGGCGCTGGTCTGGCACTTGCAGCATGCCGGCCTGGCCCTGGCCACGGCGCTGTCCGCCTGGCTGAATGCCGGCCTGCTGTACTTCGGGCTGCGCCGCTCCGGCGTGTACCGCCCCGGCAAGGGGTGGGGGTGGCACTGGGTGCGGATGCTGGTGGCGGGGCTGGCCATGGCGGCGGTGACCGGGCTGCTGGCGCGGCACGCCGGCGTCTGGCTGGTCGGTGGGGTTGGTGAAAGAGCGGGCTGGCTGGCGCTGGTGGTGGTGGCCGGGTTGGCGGTTTATGGCCTGGTGCTGCTGGTTCTTGGCCTCAGGCCTCGCCACTTGCGCCGATGATTCCTATAATCTGCCCTCTTTTACCTCTGGGGCATGGCCGATGGGCCGCCGGCGGGGGCGGGCAGTGAGGACCGAATGCGACTGATTCGTGGCGTGCACAATTTAAGGCCGGCCCATCGTGGCTGTGTGGCCACTATCGGCAATTTCGATGGTGTGCACCGTGGGCATCAGCGCATCCTGGATAAAGTGGTGGCCGAGGCCCGGGCCCGTGGCGCCCTGGCCACGGTGATGTTGTTCGAGCCGCAGCCGCAGGAGTTTTTCCTCGGTGACCAGGCCCCGGCCCGTCTGATGAACCTGCGGGACAAGCTGATTACCCTGGCCCGTTACGGCGTCGATCAGGTGCTGTGCGTGCGTTTCAATGACGCCTTCCGTAACCTGGAAGCTGAACAATTCGTCCGTGACATCCTGGTCGACGGCCTCGCCGTCGAGTATCTGGTGGTCGGGGATGATTTTCGCTTCGGCCGTGGCCGGCTGGGGGACTTCGCCTATCTGGAACAGGCCGGCGAACGCTTTGGCTTCCAGGTCCGCGACACCGCCACCTGCCAGATGACCGGTGAGCGGGTCTCCAGCACCCGGGTGCGATCGGCGCTGGCGGCCGGCGACTTCGCCCTGGTGGAGCAACTGCTGGGTCGCCCCTACGATATCAGCGGCCGGGTCCGCCACGGCGACAAGATCGGCCGGACGCTGCAACTGCCCACGGTGAATCTGGCGCTCAAGCGGCAGGTTCCGCCAGTGCAGGGCATTTATGCCGTGACGGTGGACGGGGCGGGTCTCGAGGGGCAGACCGGAGCGGCCAACGTGGGGACCCGGCCCACGGTCAACGGCGTGGAAAACCGCCTGGAGGTCCATCTGCTGGATTTCCAGGGGGATCTGTATGGCGCTCACCTGACGGTGCACTTTCACCACTTCGTGCGCCCGGAGGAGAGGTTCGCCAGTCTGGATGAACTGAAAGCCGCGATTCAGCGGGATGTGCAACAAGTCGAAACCTATTTCCAAGGGACATCATGACCGACTACAAGGCGACACTGAATCTTCCCCACACCGACTTCCCCATGAAGGCGGGTCTGGCCCAGCGCGAACCCCGGCGACTGGAGCAGTGGGGTCGAATTAACCTGTATCGCAAGATGCGGGCCGCCGCCGCAGGCCGGCCCAAGTTCGTGTTGCATGATGGTCCTCCCTACGCCAATGGCGTGATTCATATCGGCCACTCCATCAACAAGGTGCTCAAGGACATCATCGTCAAGGCGCGCGGTTTCGAGGGCTTCGACGCGCCCTATGTGCCGGGCTGGGACTGCCACGGGCTGCCCATCGAACACAAGGTGGAGCAGAAGGTGGGCAAGGCCGGCCATAAGGTGGACGCGCGCACCTTCCGTGAGGAATGCCGGGCCTACGCCGCCGAGCAACTGGAACTGCAGAAAGCGGATTTCATCCGTCTTGGTGTGTTCGGGGACTGGGAACATCCCTATCTGACCATGAACTACGGCACCGAGGCGAACATCATTCGCGCGCTCGGCAAGATCGTCGACAAGGGACTGCTTACCAAGGGCTTCAAGCCGGTGCACTGGTGTCTGGACTGCGCTTCCGCGTTGGCGGAAGCGGAAGTGGAATACCAGGACAAAAAGTCTCCGGCCATCGACGTCGCCTTCGCCGTGGTGGACCCGGCGGACTTCACCGCCCGCTCTGGTGTACCGGCGGAGCAACCGGCTCTGGTGATCTGGACCACCACGCCCTGGACGTTGCCCGCCAACCAGGCGGTGGCGGTGCATCCGGAGCTGGAATACGTGTTGCTGGACGGCACCCAGAATGGCAAACACCGTCAGTTGGTGGTGGCCGAGGCTCTGGCCGACGCGGTGATCGAACGCTTTGATTTGCAGGATGTGATCCGCTCCGCGGTGTTCCAGGGACAAGTGCTGGAAAACCTGGTGCTGGCGCATCCGTTCCTGGACCGCCAGGTGCCGGTGGTGCTCGGCGAGCACGTCACCACCGACGCCGGTACCGGCTGTGTGCATACCGCGCCAGGACACGGTGAGGACGACTTCCTGGTGGGCCAGCGTTATGGCCTGGAAGTGGACTCTCCAGTGCAGGACAACGGCGTGTTCCGCGCCGATCTGCCGGTGGTTGGCGGTTTGCATGTGAACAAGGCCAACGGTCCGGTGATCGAGGCGCTGGAAGCCGCCGATGCATTAATGGCCTTGCAGACCATTACACACAGCTACCCGCATTGCTGGCGCCACAAGACGCCGATCATTTTCCGCAGCACCGCGCAATGGTTCATCGCCATGGAAAAAGGCGATCTGCTGGAGCAGGCCCGTGCCGAGGTGGATCGGGTGCAGTGGATCCCTGACTGGGGCAAGGCTCGTATCGAGGGCATGCTGCGTGACCGCCCGGATTGGTGCATTTCCCGGCAACGGACCTGGGGGGTGCCGATCGCTTTGTTCGTGGACCGCGATACCTCGGAGCCACATCCGGAAACGCCGCGTCTGATCGAAGAGGTAGCGAAGCGGGTGGAACAGCGCGGTATCGAGGCGTGGTTCGAGCTGGACCCGGCGGAGTTGCTCGGTGAGGACGCTGAACGTTATACCAAGGTCACCGACGTCCTGGACGTCTGGTTCGATTCCGGCACCACCCATTTCTCGGTGCTGGAGCAGCGCCCGGAACTGACGGTGCCGGCGGACCTGTACCTGGAAGGCTCGGATCAGCATCGCGGCTGGTTCCAGTCCTCGCTGCTCACTGGTGTCGCCATGCGTGGCAAGGCCCCCTACAAGGGCGTGCTTACCCACGGCTTCACCGTGGACGAGCAGGGTCGGAAAATGTCCAAGTCCCTGGGCAACGTGATCGCGCCCCAGGAGGTCTGGAACGATCTGGGCGCCGACATCCTGCGCTTGTGGATCGCCTCCACCGATTATCGCGGTGAGATGACGGTCTCCAAAACCATCTTCAAGCAAGTGGCGGACAGCTACCGGCGGATTCGCAATACTGCGAGGTTCCTGCTCTCCAACCTGAACGGTTTCGACCCGTCCCGGCATCAAGTGGCGGCGGAGGACATGCTGGCGCTGGATCGCTGGGCCGTGGCCCGCACCGCGCAGCTGCAGGATGAACTGCGTGAACTGTACGAAAGCTACCAATTCCACCTGGTCTATCAGCGTCTGCATCATTTCTGCGCGCTGGAACTGGGCGGTTTTTATCTGGATATCATCAAGGACCGCCAATACACCACCCGGGAAGATTCGGTGGCGCGCCGCTCCTGCCAGAGCGCGCTTTATCTGATCGCCCAGGCGCTGGTGCGTTGGATGGCACCGATCCTCAGCTTCACCGCCGAGGAGATTTTCGAGCACCTGCCCGGCGAGGGTCGTCCCGAATCCGTATTCCTCACCACCTGGTTCGAGGGACTGTTCCCCCTGGCCGGCGACGAGGCCATGGGTATGGCGTTCTGGGAACAGGTCCAGGCGGTCAAACAGGCGGTGAACAAAGCCATTGAGGAGGCGCGCAACCGCAAGGAACTGCGCGCCAACCTGGCCGCCGAAGCCACGCTGTTCGTCACTCCGGAACTGCGGGCATTGCTGGAGCAACTGGGCGAAGAGCTGCGCTTCGTCACCATCACCTCCACCGCCACCCTCAAGCCCCTGTCGGAAGCGCCGGAAGGGCTCGAGGCCAGTGCGGTGGAGGGGCTCAAAGTACAGGTGGTGGCGTCCGCCCACAGTAAATGCGCCCGTTGCTGGCATCACCGTGAGGATGTGGGCAGCCACGCCGAACATCCGGAACTGTGTGGCCGTTGCATCAGCAACGTGGATGGTTCCGGCGAGGAGCGTTGCTATGCATGAGGCCGGCGGCGGGCGCGATACGAATAGCGCGAGCATGACGAAAGCCAGCACCAGGGGACTGCCGGGCCAGCTCGGCTGGCTCTGGCTGAGCG
Source organism: Alcanivorax sp. 24 (assembly GCF_004360225.1). GTDB lineage: Bacteria > Pseudomonadota > Gammaproteobacteria > Pseudomonadales > Alcanivoracaceae > Alloalcanivorax > Alloalcanivorax xiamenensis. The sequence continues at coordinate 32,690 of NZ_SNUA01000014.1, read as the reverse complement.
CTCTGGCGATCGTTCTGGACCAGATCACCAAGCACATGGTCGTGGCTCGTTTCGATTTGTTCGAACGGTTGGAAGTGCTGCCGTTCTTTAATCTCACCCTGGCCTACAATACCGGCGCCGCCTTCAGCTTTCTGGCCGAGGCCGGTGGCTGGCAGCGCTGGTTCTTCACGTTGGTGGCGCTGGGTGCGTCCGTGTTGATCCTGGTCTGGCTGGCGCGGCTTCGCGATGAGCGTTTGCAAGGCGCGGGGCTGGCCCTGATTCTGGCCGGAGCCCTGGGTAACCTGTATGACCGGATCGTGCTGGGCCATGTGGTGGATTTCCTCGATTTCCATTGGGCTGGCTGGCACTTTCCTGCGTTCAATCTGGCCGATACCGCCATCACCATCGGTGCCGGCCTGATCATTCTCGACATGATCCTGGGAGGGCGTGGCCGCCATGAACGATGAGTTGCGCGTCGGGCCGCAAACCCGCATCACCCTGCATTTCGCCGTGCGCTTGATGGACGGCACGGAGATGGACAGCACTTTCGGTGGTGAGCCGGCTACTTTTGTCTGGGGTGATGGCTCCTTGTTGCCTGGTTTCGAGCGTGCCATTCTCGGCCTCAAAGCCGGAGACCGGCGCAGTGTCTTCATCGATGCCCAGTCGGGGTTTGGCGAGTACAACGAGCAGAATGTGCAGCATTTCCGCCGTGACACTTTTGCCGCTCCCGATGGCATGGAAGTAGGCACGGTGATGAACTTCGCCGACGCCGCCGGCGCCGAGCTGCCCGGCGTGGTCAGCGCCCTGGATGAGCAATGGGTGACGGTGGATTTCAACCATCCCCTGGCCGGTCGCGAACTGACCTTTGAGGTCGAGATCGTCCGTGTCGAGCACGATGCTCCGGAACAAACAGTGAAACTGAGTTGACAGTTGATAGTGGACAGTTGACAGCGGAAAGACAAAAAACAAAAACAGGTGATCTTTAGCCGCTGTGCAAACACGCTCCCACAGAAAACGCATGGATCGACTTGTCTCTTACGCTGTCAACTGTCCACTATCAACTGTAAACTGGCTCTTATGGATATTCGTCTCGCCAATCCCCGTGGTTTCTGTGCTGGCGTCGATCGCGCCATCGCCATCGTCAACCGTGCCCTGGACGTGTTCGGGCCGCCGGTTTACGTGCGCCATGAAGTGGTCCACAACCGTTTCGTGGTGGATGGATTGCGTGATCGGGGCGCGGTCTTCGTCGAGGAACTGCATGAGGTGCCGGACGACGCCATCGTTATTTTCAGTGCCCACGGTGTCTCCCGGGTGGTACAGGAAGAGGCCGAGCAGCGGGCCCTGAAGGTGTTCGACGCCACTTGTCCGCTGGTTACCAAAGTGCATATGGAAGTGATCCGTTATGCCCGCGAGGGGCGGGAAGCGGTGCTGATCGGCCACGCCGGCCATCCCGAGGTGGAAGGCACCATGGGGCAGTACGACACCTCCAAGGGAGGGCGTATGTACCTGGTGGAAAGCGAAGACGACGTGGCCACGCTGGAAGTCACCAACCCGGACTATCTGGCGTTCGTCACCCAGACCACGCTCAGCGTGGACGACACCGCCCGCATCATTGATGCCTTGCGGGCACGTTTCCCCAATATCCTCGGCCCCAAGCGCGAGGATATCTGCTACGCCACCACCAACCGCCAGGACGCGGTGCGTCAGTTAGCGCTGGAATGCGATCTGGTCCTGGTGGTGGGCTCGGTGAACAGCTCCAACTCCAACCGTCTGAAGGAACTGGCGGAACGTTGCGGTACCGAAGCGTATCTTCTGGATGATCCGGCCATGATTGATGCCGCCTGGCTGCAAGGCAAGAAAGCGGTTGGCGTCACCGCCGGCGCCAGCGCTCCGGAAGAGCTGGTGCATCAGGTGGTCAGCCGGTTGCGCGAACTGGGAGGGGAAAGCGCGGAGGAAATCCCCGGCCGCGAGGAGAACATCAGCTTTTCCATGCCCAAGGCGTTGCGCGCCTGACACCCTCTTTTTAAACCTGTCATGGATGCTTTGACGGACACTCAGGACAGGTATGCCTGAAATGAGATTTGCGCTTTTTTTGTGTGAATTTAATCACATATAAAACCCCCATTCCCTCAAGTGTTCGAGCCGTTCGGTACAGGCGGGCTACCGCTTGTCCGAGCGTGCTTGTCGCCTGTTTTGCAATCGCTAGAGTGTCGACACCGAGTTCACTTATTTGGGGGAAGACGTGGCCGGCACTCGTGGGGACAACGGCGGTTTCACCATTATCGAACTGATGTTGGGGATCATGGTCGCGGGCATTCTGCTGGCCATCGCCGTGCCGTCATTTCAGAACGTCATCGCCAGCAATGCGCTGCGCTCCACTACTTCGGATCTGATCACCGCGCTCAATACCGCCCGTTCCCAGGCGGTGAGTGCCCGTCGTGACGTGAAGCTCAAACCGTTGGGATCGCCGGCGGACTGGAGCAACGGCTGGGAGCTGGATTATGGCGTTGGCGCGGTTGAGCAGAACCAGACCTTTTCCGCCGGAGAAGGCGTCAGTGTCACGGAAAACAGCGGTGTGACAGAACTGGTGTTCGACCGCTCCGGCCGGGTGGACAACGACGCGACCTTCGAGGTGTGCGATGACCGTACCGGCGAGACCGGCCGGGAGATCTCCCTGGGGCGCTTCGGCGATCTTCAAAACAAACCGCTGACCTGCAGCTAGGGGGGCGCCATGCACATTTCCCGAGAACGGCAAAGCGGCGTCGGCATGGTGGAGATCCTGGTGGCGTTGTTGGTACTGGCCATCGGCGTGCTTGGCTATGCCGGACTGCAGCTCAATGCCTTGAAGAGCACCGAGGACGCCAATATTCGTTCCCAGGCCACGGCGTTGGCACGGGACGCATTGGAACGCATCGTTGCCAATCCGCAAGCCCGCTCCACCTATCTTCAGCAAAACAGCTGGGATACGGGGGCCGGTGCCCTGGGCGAGGCGCCGCCTTCCAATCCGAACTGCATGGCAAGCTCGTGTGACAGTGATCAGATGTCGGCCTGGGACCGCAATACCCTGCGCTGGCAGGCGGGAAACTTGTTGCCCGCCGGCAAGATCCGGGTACAGCCCTGCGATAGTGGCACCACCCTGACCAGTTGCGTGGTGGTGGCCTGGGGAGACCAGGCTCTCGGCGGCTGTGTCGACGGCGGCAACATTAATACCGATGACAGCGCCAAGTGCGTGGTGATGGAGGTGACACGATGAGGCTGTTTGGCACACATCAACAACAGACCGGTTTCAGCCTGGTGGAACTCATGGTGGCCATGGTGCTGGGACTGATCATTACCGGCGCCGCGATTTCTCTGTTTTCCACCAACCAACGGACGTTCTCACTGCAACAGAACATGGCCCGGATACAGGAGCAGGGTGATCTGGCCATGCGTTTTATCAACCAGGATGTGCGCCTGGCGGGCAATATGAGCGACGCTGTCAGTGCCACTTTCATGCCAGGCATCATTCTGGATGCCAGCAGCGCGGTAACCGGTGGGTCCGCCATTCCGCCGGGGAGCGACGGCGGTGCCGACAGCGATCGCCTCACCCTTGCCTACCATGGCGAGTTGGATTGCCAGGGCAATGGAGCGGGCGTTATGACGGAAATCGTCAACACCTACTGGGTGGGGGGCGATAACGATGACGAGCTTTATTGCCGTGGGAACCAGAGTGGTGCTTCAAACGGAGTCGTCCTGTTGCGGGGGATAAAGAGCTTCCAGGTGCTCTATGGCGTGGATCAGACCACCGACGGCATTGCCTTCGCCTCTCAGTACCTGAGCGCCGACGAAGTGCTGGCCAGCGCCGATGTGGATCAAAGCCGGATCGTGGCGGTGAAGATCGGCCTGCTGATGGAAGCCGATCTGCCGGTGCTTGGCGGCGGCGAGCAGGATCAGACCTTTTACATACTGGATCGGGAGGTCGACGTCAGCGCGGGTAGAACGCTACGCCGTCAGTTCTTTTCCACCGTCGCTATCCGGAATTATCCCTGGGATGTGATCTGATGATGCCGATAACACACTATCAATCGCAGCGTGGGGCCGCTCTTCTGGTCGCCCTGATGATTCTCGTGATCGTCTCGATCCTGGGTATCACCGCCATGAAAACCAGCATGTTCAGCAGCAAGATCGCCACTGGCACTCAGGTGGATGCGATGGCTTTTGAAGGAGCCGAGTCGGCAGTGAATGAAGCTTTCAGCGCCCTGTATGGCATGAGCAGTGCGCAACTGCAGCCGTTCCTGGCCGGGACGGTGGGACAACGCTGCCTGGTGGGTGGCGCCACGACGGCGGCGACCAGGGCCTGCACCAGCACGGACAGTATGGATTCAAGAGGGCTGGTACGAGCGGGGTCACGGATTCGCCAGGAGGGGATGAGGGCGGTATCCGGAGGGCAACTGAGCATGTCCGGCAACAACACTCTGGTGGTTGACTTCACCTTCGAGATTCTCGGTGAGGCGGAGATTGATGACTTTTCAATGGGCAACCATCACATGTTGGAAGCCTTGAAACGCGGGATGGTGTCATCGTCCGACTTTAACGTGGACACGGAAAACTAAGCACGAATAAGCACGAGCGGGGGGGAGTCATGCTCGAGAATATTTTCAAGTCAGGCCTGTTACTGGTTGCCTTGTCGTTGGCGCCGACGCCGCTTTACGCGGACGATACGGAAATCTATTTCTCCCGCGCCGGTGTCGGCAATGACGAGAACGAACAGATCGCCAATGTACTGTTCCTGATCGATACCTCGGGGAGTATGGAGCAGGGTAGTCCGACCAAGATGTCGCAGTTGAAAACCGCCTTCACCGAGGTTATCGACGGCCTGGGCGAAGGGGTCCGCGTGGGCGTTGGCAAGTTCAATGGCGGGTACGACAGCAATGGTTACGGCGGCTATGTCTTCTATCCGGTCAGTGACATGGACAGCACCGCTCGCGGCGAGGTCAAGTCTTTGGTGAACGGCCTTTCGGGCACCTCGAATACGCCCACCATGGAGGCGTATTCAGAGATGGCTCGCTACATGATGGGGATGAGTCCGACCACTTACGCCGTGTATGGGGAAGCCTCCCAGGACAAACCCCAGGTGGCGGTGAACATGCACTATCAATGTGTGCGCTATCGATCCAACGGTAGTTGTCGCCAATGGGACTGGGTCAGCGATGATAGTTATCAATCGCCGATGAACATCAATAATCAGTGTGAAAGCAACCACATCATCGTCATGACCGATGGGGACCCGACTCGGGACAGCGACTACGATTCGGTGAGAAATATCGCCGGAGGGTATTGCAACGGTTCATACAGTTGTCAGGAACAACTGGCCGGGTGGTTGGCGAGCGAGAACAATGGTCAGGAGCGTGCGGTAAAGACCTGGCAGGTGGCCTTTGGTGTCAGCGCGACTTCATCCCAGGTAAGGAACATGACTTCGGTGGCGGTTGCCGGTGGCACGGAGAGGGTTCGTCTTGCCAACGATGCCGAAGAACTGGCCGCCGAGTTCAATGACATCCTCAATCTGATAGCGGAAGACTCCCAAACCATTACTTCGCCGGGTGTGGCGGTAAACCAGAACAATCGGCTGGAGCATCTGAATCAGCTTTATTATGCCGTTTTCAAGCCCTCTAAAAGTTCGGTCTGGCCCGGCAATTTGAAACGTTATCGCAAGGACGGCAGTGAAGTCGTGGATAAGAATGGTGCCTCCGCGGTGGATGCCAGCACCGGCTATTTTCGCGATTCGGCCTGGAGTTATTGGACGCCCACGGAAGCTGATGGCCCGGATGTCACCAAAGGTGGTGCTCGTGGCAGAAACGATCAATATCAGGACCGCAAGATCTATGTGGGCAATAACAGTGATAACGGCGGCGGCGACTGGCTCACCGAAAATCGGGTGGAAACGATTCTTCAACCCGCGCAAATGGGAATTCCGGACAACAATCCGGTGCCGGAGTTTGATACCAAGCTGAAAGTCTACAATGCCTTGAACACACTCTGGGCGGATCCCATGCATAGTGTGCCGCTGCTGGTGAACTATGAACTGGGGGCTAACGCCAATGACGTGGACGGCCAGGAGAACTATCTCTTCGTATCCACCAATGGCGGCATGTTGCACGCCATCGATACCGATGACGGCCGTGAGAAATTCACGTTCATGCCGGACCGCATGCTTAGGAAAGCATATGATTTTGTCCGCTCCCCCGATTTGCGGGAGGACAATACCCGCGATCCCTACGGTATGGACGGTTCGTGGGTGGCCTATCGCACCGCCAAGGAGAACGGCGACGCCGACAAGGTGTGGATTTTCGGAGGCATGCGCCGGGGCGGGAACGCCTATTACGGTCTGGATGTGTCGTCCATAAGCAGCCCGGAGCTGATGTGGCGGATCCAGGGCAAGGATGAGAGCGGCGCCAATGCCAGTAGCGGATTCGAGCGACTGGGGCAGACCTGGTCCACGCCGACCATCACCCGGGTACGTATCGACGGTGAAGTGAAAACGGTACTGGTGTTTGGCGGTGGTTACGACGCCGAACATCATGATACCGCTGGCCAAAGAGCGGCGAAGGACAGTGTCGGCAATGGCATCTACATGGTCGACGCGGAAACCGGTGAATTGATTTGGTCCGCCGGTGCCGACGCCAATGCCGGCGTCGCCCATACAACGGTGGAAAGCATGAAATGGTCGGTGCCGGGAGGCATCGCCGTGGTGGACCTGAAGAATGGCCGATTGGATGGTCTGGCGGACCACCTCTACTTCGCCGACCTTGGGGGGCAGGTGTTCCGCGTCAATCTTGACAATAACAACGACGGTGCCGGTTCGCTGGTGAAGGGCGTGGTTCGGTTGGCCAATTTCGGTGACAGCGAGCACCGCCGCTTTTATGAAGCGCCCGCCATCGGTTATGTGCGCGATGGCTTGCGGGAGACGCTGTATGTGGCCGTCGGCTCAGGCTACCGGGCCCACCCTCTGGACGAGGACACGGAGGAAGGCTTCTTCATGTTCGCCGACGGCACCTTTAAAAATACCAATCAACCCGACGTGATTACCATGAGCGAGCTGCGCAATGCCCGTAGCAGTGACCCGTCCGCGTCCTCGAAGGGGTGGTACGTGACCTTCTTGCGTTCCGGTGAAAAGGTATTGTCTTCCCCGAGCATCTATCAGAATTCGGTGATGTTCACCACTTACGTGCCCACCAATGCGGACCAGGACGATGATCCCTGTGTGGTGCGTTACGGTGAGGCTTATGCCTATCGAGCGGACATGATCACCGGGGAGCCGGCGTCCTTCACCAACGATGGCGAGGCTTCCTGGGACGGCACCAAGCTGATTACCTCCGCGATCCCGCCGGGCGTGGTGCCGGTGATCACCGACGGTGGCACGCCCGGTGATGGTGATGGCGGCGGTGATGACGATGAGGGCGGCAGTGGCGTGTCCTTTAACGTGGGACTGGAGTTTATCGGCGATGACGGCATGAACTACAACCTGTTCCGCAAACGCCGCTGGTATCCCATGGAAAAGAACGACGCCAACGCCTATTTCCCACCTGAGCAAGGGGGGACGGCACCATGAACCGGATGACCCGGAATCCCATGGCCGGCTTCACGCTGATCGAACTGATGATCGTGGTGGTGGTGGTGGCGATCCTCGCCGCCATCGCCTACCCGAGCTACACCGAGCAAGTAAAAAGTACCCGTCGGGCCGAATACCAGGGCAAGCTGATGGACCTGGCGGCATCGCTGGAAACCTACCGGGCCCGCCATTTTTCCTATGAGGGCGCGACAGCCGGCGGCCTGGCCGGAGACGCCTATTACAACGTCCAGGTGGCCACCAGCAATGATCATCAGAGCTATCTGATCACCGCCACGCCCCACTCCGGCGCGGGCATGGCGGGGGATGGCAATCTCAAACTCAACAGCGAAGGGCAGACTTGCTGGGTGAAAGGCGGGGATTGCACGCCCAGCGCCACTTCCAGTTGGGACCGGTGAGGAGAAAACGGCGGGATCGCGGTCCGCATTCTAGAGGCAGTCGCCGCTGCTGATCGGTTCGATGCGAGCAGTGCCCATCACCGACATGACGATACGTCGCCCCTGCCCCTGGTTGCAGATCAGGAAGCTGCCGTTCTGGTAATACAGGTTGCCGCGCCGTTCATAACGCAATGCGGTGCCGCGGAAGCGGCGCCAGGCAAGGGTGGTGCCCTCGGGCAGATCAAGGCGATGGAACACGTCATCATCGGTGATGGCGGCAATGCCATTCCGGTCCCGCGCCAAAAGCAGTGAAGAGGTTGTCTGGAAGCGGTCACAGTGACTGCTGCCGTCGCATAAATAGATCGGTCCCCGCGTCAGCGCTTCGGCCCGGGCATAGTGGATCAGACCCAGAACCTGGTTGCTGGCCGATACCACCCGATGCCGGGGCAGCCAGTCTTTTTGCCAGTGAACGCCGGCGCTCAACAGCAGCGCCAGCAGCGTCAGTGTGATCAGTAGTTCCACCAGTGTGAATCCGCGCACGTCCTTGTCCCTCCCATGGCCGTCCTGGCCTTTGATGTGTGGCAACAAGAGGCCAGTTTACCGTCCCGGCAAGGTGGCCTTTGTGCTACTGTTGCTCTTCTTTCTGTAGTCCATATTCCCTGATTGCTATGGCTGATTTGCTCGTCGTCGGCGGCGGTATCGTCGGATTGTTAAGTGCTTTGGAATTCACCGACCGGGGTTGCCGGGTCACCGTCATCGACGCGCCGGTCCGCTTTCCGCCGGCCTCCTGGGCTGGCGGCGGGATCCTGTCGCCGTTGTACGCCTGGCGCTATCCCGACGCCATGAATCTGCTGACGGTGGACGCGCCGGAGCGCTATCGCAACCTGATCACGCGGCTGCGCGGACGGGCCGGGCTGGTGGACGAGGACCTCAACGAAAGCGGCCTGTGGGTGGCGGTGGAAACCGAGAAGGAACGTGCCGACGCCATGGCCTGGGCACGCCGTTGGCGGCTGTCCTGCGTGGCGGAACGCCTGTCCCAGCGAATGCCGGAAGCCACCGATCGGGACGGGGTGTGGTTTCCAACTCTGGGCAATTTACGTAATCCCCGTATTCTCAAGGCACTGCGGGCTCATCTCTCGGCCCAGGGTGTGCGATTCGAAGCAACACCGGCGGTATCACTATCTCCGCGCGCCGTGGGTGGGGCGTCGGTGGCGCTGGCCGACGGACGGCAATGGCAGGCGGCTCGTGTGCTGGTCAGTGCCGGTATGTGGGGCTCGCGGTTGCTCAGTCCGCTCGGGCTCAATTTGCCGTTGTTTCCTTCCAAGGGAGAAATGCTGCTCTATCAGTTGGTGCCGGGGCGGGTGCCGACCGTGTTGCTGACCGAGCAGGGCTATCTGATTCCCCGTGCCGACGGTGCCGTGCTGGCGGGCTCAACGTTGAAGGACGGTGATGACAGCCATTATCCCACGGTGCCGGGGCGCTGGGCATTGGAGAGGATGGCGGCGGCGCTGTTACCGGCTCTGGCCGAGGAAAGGCCGGTAAGCCATTGGGCCGGCGTGCGTCCCGGCTGTGGCCGGGACTGGCCGTATCTGGGCGAGGTGCCCGGCGTGCCCGGGGTCTACGCCGCGCTGGGGCACTACCGTAATGGTCTGGTGTCGGCACCGGCCAGCGCCGCGTTGCTGGCGGCGCTGATGAGTGGCGAGCGCCCGCATCTGGACCCGGCACTTTACGCGCTGCCTTCTTCCTCTTCCTGATCCAGGGCCAGTTTTTTCAAGCGGTACCGCAGTGAGCGAAACGTCATGCCCAGCTTTTTCGCGGCGGCGGTGCGGTTCCAGTGGGTGGCGTCCAGAGCCTTGAGAATTTCCTGCCGCTCGATGTCCTGCAGATAGTCCTCCAGCGGCAACGCCGGATCTCGGCTGCCGCCCAGGCTGGGGGTATCCGCGCCGGTCTGGCTTGGTAAACGCAGATGGGAGGGTTCAATGATGTTGCCATCACACAGGGTCATGGCCCGCTCCAGGACGTTCTCGAGCTCCCGCACGTTGCCGGGAAACGGATACCCGCGCAGCGCCGCCAAAGTACCGTCACTGAGCGTGGGCGGCGTGGTGTCCCAGGCGATGCCGAGTCGCGAGAGGATGTGGTCAACCAGCGCCGGAACGTCGTCCAGACGTTCGCGCAGCGGCGGTACGTGCGCCTCGATGACATTCAACCGGTAGTAAAGATCCTGGCGGAAGCGGCCGGCCTGCATTTCCTCGCTGAGATCCTTGTGGGTAGCGCACAGAATGCGCAGATTGACGCTGAACTCCCGTGACTCGCCCACCGGGCGCACGGTCTTTTCCTGAATCGCGCGCAGCAGCTTCACCTGCATGTGCAGCGGCAAATCCGCCACCTCATCGAGAAACAGAGTGCCCCCGTCCGCTTCCCGGAACAGGCCTTTGCGGTCTTCCACGGCACCGGTGAAGCTGCCTTTGCGGTGGCCAAAGAATTCACTTTCCATCAATTCGGAGGGGATGGCACCGCAGTTCACCGCGACGAAGGGGTGATCGCCGCGCGGTCCCAGCGTATGAATCAGCCGCGCCACTTTTTCCTTGCCGCTGCCGGACTCGCCGCTGATGTAGATCGGCGCCTGGCTGCGGGCGAGCTTGCGGATTTGCCGCCGTAAATGCTGCATGGCCGGCGACTGGCCAATCAACCCGTCGTCCTCGCCACTTTCGGCGGCGCCATGGCGGCTGATGCCAAGGCCGTCCTGGATCAACTGCCGCAGCCGGTCCAGCGTTACCGGCTTGGCGATGAAATCATAGGCCCCCAGTTTCATCGCTTCGGTGGCGGTTTCCATATTGCCGAACGCGGTGAGTACCGCGATGGGCAGGTCCGGCGCCTTCTCCGCCGCGTAGCGGATCAACTGTAAACCGGTACCGTCGCCGAGGTTCATATCGGTCAGGCACAGATGAAAGGTGTCGCGATCCAGCAGACGCTGGGCGGCGGCCAGGGAGTCCGCGGCCGTTGCTTCCAGTTTCATCCGCCCCAGGGTGATGACCAGAAGTTCCCGTAAGTCCGACTCGTCGTCCACAACCAAAACACGCGGAGTAATGTCATTCATCGTTATTGGAACTGTCTATCCGGATGTGCGCAGGTAATCATGAAACAAGCGCCCCGATCAGCCGGTTCATGGCTGAGACTGGCTTGATTGGCCTGGCACAGTTGTTGGCACACGAACAGACCGAGACCGTTTCCCTTGGCGTGCGTGGTGAAGAAGGGCTCGAACAAATGCCGTGCCTGTTCCTCGCCGATGCCCGGGCCATCATCGCTGACCGCGATCCAGGGCAATCGGGTTTTTGAATGCACTCCGTGGGTTACGCGTACCCGGACCTGTTCCCCCCCATGTCGAAAAGCATTACCGATCAGATTGTCGAGAATCTGAATCAGCTGGCCGCGATCGAAACGCAGCTCGGTATCGGTGGCAAAGTCCATTTGCAGACGCGCCTTGCGGTCTTCATGGCAATGCGCGGCGACCTCCACGAGAACCTCCTTGAAGGCCAGTCTTTGCGCCTGGCCTTTGGGTCGCCGTGACAAGTCCAACACATCGGAGATGATGCCGTCCACTCGTTGTACGTGGGTTCGCACCATATCGAGCAGACGGCGGTCACTGTCGTCGCCGGCATCCTCGCGCAGCAGTTCCGTGGCATGATTGATCGCGCTCAATGGATTGCGGATTTCGTGGGCCAGGGTGGCGGAGAGCCGGCCAAGGGAGGCCAGATTCAACTGCTGCGCCTCCTGAGCGATACGCGCGGTGTCCTCTAGAAACACCAGGGTCAACTGCTCGTGGCTGGTATCCAGGGGCGCGAAGCGCGCGGACAGCTCCGGCGACTGCTTCGAGGCGCGCAAGGGGGGCGGCAGGATGTGGGGCGCCTGGCGCCAGGCCTGGTATCGTTCCCGTAGTGGCTCCGGTAATGACTGGCCGCTCATGGCGGTGGCGAACGCATTATCCGCCGAAGGGTTGGACTGCAGAATACGCCCGTGACGGTCGAACACCAGGATTCCGGTACGCATGCGCCGGACGATTTGTTCGTTCAGGGCTTCCAGCCGGTCCAGGGCTACCTGCTGGTCGGCGGCGATGCTCTCGCTGCGCTCCAGCCGCGAGGCAATCTGCTGGATGATCACCGAGACCATGAAAAAAGCGATGCCAAGCAGACCGGACTCGGTCAGCGAGAATGGATCCCGCTCGCCGGATTGGGTAGCGAAGTAGAATTGCTCGTACATCACCGTCAGTGTCGCCAGGGCGGCGACCAGAAACCCCATGCGACCGCGCAGCAGAATATTGCCCGCCGCCACGGTGATCAGCAGCAGTACCGCCAGCCCTCCCTCGAGACCACCATTGGCGTGTACCACCAGGCCCAGGGCGATAACGTCGACAATCAGGGCGAACGACTGAGCCCAACCGGGGGGCGGCAGACGCTCGCTGTATTCGAGCACCGTGGACACCAGAATCAGGGCCAGATAGGCCATCACGGTGAATTCGAACAGTAACGGCAAGTGTTGGCCCAGGTAGGGCTGCTGGTGGGTGTAGTGAAGAATCAACAAGACCGAGGCGATGGCGATGCGGTAGACATTGTAAATGCGCACCGGGGTCCAGCGCTGTCCGGGTGGTGGCCAGGGAAGGCCGGCCTGATCGCGGGGCGTGGTCATGATGGGCGTCTTGGCCGGGTCAATCGTCGCTTTCCTGGTGTTCCAGGTATTCACGGCGGTGTTCGCGGGAGCAGAAGTCCAGCGACTGATGACGGAAGGCCTCGGCTTCCGGTACATGCACCCCGCACAGGTGGCATTTGACCATGCGCTCGCTGTCGATGGTGCGGGAGGAGCGGCGTGGATCGCGTCCCCGGGCGGCCTGGTTGGCGGAGACGCCTTTCACCACCCGCCAGACCACGTAAATCAGCGCGGCCAGTATCACCAGCTTGATCAGCCCCATTTCTTTCTCCCCGTAAATCACTCACCCACTTGTCGTCCGGGTGAACCTTTGCTTGACTCCGGCCCTGATTCCCAGGCTTATGAAGGTGCGCTGAAACCTGTTATACGCTCAGGTGCCGCCGACCGCATCACCAGGTGCCGAAAACCGCTAACCTGGATGCCGGAGAGGGCCGGATGCAGTAAGGAAAATGTGTCCTGGCGCGATGCCAAGGAAACTTTCCGCGGGCCTTTGGCAGGCTCTTATGTAACCCGGCCGGCTACAGAGTACAATCAGCGCAGCCGAGAGGAAAGAGATCGGCCCGAGGCGGCGGGCAGAGTGGTCGCCGGGGCCTGGACATGATGAAGGCATGGTTCCTATGCGAATAGTGATGGCCCAGCGTAATCCGCTGGTGGGCGATATCGAAGGCAATGCGCGGGCGGTGATCGATGCCGCCCGTGAGGCCCGTACCCTGTTGGGGGCGGAACTGGTGGTCTTTCCGGAACTGATGCTGACCGGTTACCCGCCGGAGGATCTGTTACTGAGGCCCAGCCTCAACCGGCGTATCGATGATGCTCTGGCCACTATCGGTGCCGCCGTGGAGGTGCCGGTGATCGTTGGCTATCCGGCGGTACGCAACGGAGTGCGTCGCAACGCCGCCGGGGTGCTTTATCCCGGCGACGAGGGCCCGCGCCACGAGTACTTCAAGCAATGCTTGCCCAATTACCGCGTGTTTGACGAGAAACGCTATTTTCAACCCGGTAACAGTCAGCCCGGTAACAGCGCGGTGGTGTTCGAGTTCCAGGGCCTGCAACTGGGCATCACCATTTGCGAGGATATCTGGTATGCCGGTCCGGCCGCCGCGGCGGCGGAAGCTGGCGCCGACGCCATTATCAATCTGAACGCCTCACCATTCCGTGCCGGCAAGCCGGAGGAGCGTTTCGAACAGGTGGCCGCCCGTGCCCGGGAAACCGGTCTGCCGGTGCTCTATTGCAACATGGTGGGCGGCCAGGATGAGCTGGTGTTTGACGGCGCTTCCTTCGCCGTGGACGGTGCCGGCCATCTGTGCCTACAGGGCGCCAGCTTCGAGGAAGGACTGGTGCCGGTGGATCTGAGCGGCGAAGGGGCAGTGCTGGCCGTCAGAGGCGAAGTATTGCCGGTGCCGGCGGGTGAGGAGAGCATGTATCGGGCGCTGGTATTGGCGGTGCGGGATTACGTCAACAAAAACGGCTTCAAAGGTGCCTTGCTGGGACTGTCCGGCGGCATCGATTCCGCTTTGACATTGGCGGTGGCGGTGGACGCCCTGGGTCCGGAACGGGTGGAGGCGGTGATGATGCCGTTCCGTTATACCTCCGCCATGAGCATCGAGGACGCCGAGAAGCAGGCCCGGGCGTTGCGGGTGAAATACCGGGTATTGCCGATTGAGCCGGCCTTCAACGGCTTCATGGAGATCCTGGCGGAACCGTTCGCGGGGCTCGACACCGACACCACCGAGGAGAATCTCCAGGCCCGCTGCCGGGGCGTTCTGCTGATGGCGCTCTCCAACAAAGGCGGCTCCGTGGTGCTTACCACCGGCAACAAGAGCGAGATGGCGGTGGGTTATGCCACTCTCTATGGCGATATGGCCGGCGGTTTCTCTGTGCTCAAGGATGTGTTCAAGACCTGGGTGTTCCGTGTTGCCCGCTGGCGCAATCAGAAAGCCGGCACCGAGATCATTCCACAACGGGTGATCGACCGGCCACCGTCCGCGGAATTGGCGCCGGATCAGGTGGATTCGGACTCGCTACCCGACTACGACGAGTTGGACGCTATTCTGGAGCACTATGTGGAACAGGACATGAGTGCCGAAGCGGTGATCCGCGCCGGCTTCGATCGGGACGTGGTGTACCGGGTGGTGCGCCTGACCGATCGCAATGAGTACAAGCGCCGTCAGTCGGCGGTGGGGCCGAGAGTCAGCCGCAGGGCTTTTGGCAAGGACCGGCGCTATCCGATTACCAATGGCTGGCGCCCGGGGGACTGAGAAGGGTATCAAAGCCGCCGCGGGGTTCTCCTGCAGCGGCCTCGTCGTCCGCTTACAGCAAATCGAAGGTTAGCAGGCTGAGGATGCCGTTGGCCTTGTCCGGCCACCAGGACAGGGTAACCCTGTCGTCGTTCATATAGTCGGAATCCGGCCAGTTCTGCGCCAGTACCCGGCGGCTCTTGTCGGCCAGTTCCGGCTGATTGATACGCTCGTAGCCCTTGGCCATGATCGCCAGTGCTTCCGGTACCGAAGGCGTGCCCTGATAGTGACGCACTACGTACTGGGCCCGGTTGATGGCCGCGATATAGGCGCCGCGCCGGGCATAGTAGCGGGCGGCATGCAGTTCCTGGGCGGCGAACTGATTGCGGATGAACACCATGCGTGAGCGCGCGTCCGGGGCATAGTCGCTGTCCGGGAAGCGGTTCACCAGCCGTTCGAAATCCTCGAAGGCGTTGCGGGCGGCACTCAGGTCGCGGGCGGACTTGTCGGTGCTCATGATGTTGTCGAACAGGCCGCGCTCCAGGTAATAGTTGGACAGCCCGTGCATGTAGAGGGCGTAGTCCAGGCTGGGGTGGGCCGGGTAGGAGCGGATGAAGCGCTGGGCGGCGACCACCGCGGCAGGGTAATCCTGGGACATGAACTGGGCATAGATCAGGTCCAGTTGTGCCTGCTCGGCGTAGGGGCCGTAGGGGAAACGGGCTTCCAGTTCCTTCAGGCTATCGATGGCGGTCAGGTAATTTTTCGCTTCCAGCGACTCCCGCGCCTGCTTATATTGCTCGGCCTCGGTGCGTTCCGGGCTCTCGACGGGCTTGCTGGAACAGGCGCTCACCATCACGGCGATAATCAGGGGCCAAAACAGACGTGGCATTTTTTCCTCGGTTCGACGCGCTACAATGGAGCGCTATTTAATCACAGGTTGCGATATGGGACATCTCGGCGGGGAGAAAATTCAACGTACCGAGCAGGTGAGCGTGGATCACGCCGGCGCCCGCTTGGACCAGGTGGCGGCGGAGCTGTTCGAGGGATTCTCCCGTTCACGACTGCAAACCTGGATCAAACAGGGGGCTCTGACCGTCAATGGCCGCAAGGCGCGCCCCAAGGACAAGCTGGTGGGCGGCGAGAGCCTGACCCTGGAGGCGGAGCTGGCGCCGGAGCTGGAGGACCAGCCCGAGGCGATCAGCTTGCCGGTGGTGTATGAGGATGAGGACCTGATCGTTATCAACAAGCCGGCGGGGCTGGTGGTGCATCCGGCGGCGGGGCATGCGGATGGGACCTTGCTCAACGGACTGCTTCATTTGGATGAGCGTCTCTCAAGTCTTCCCCGTGCCGGCATCGTCCATCGCCTGGACCGGGATACCACCGGCTTGATGGTGGTGGCCCGGTCCCTGGAAGCGCACAGCGGGTTGGTGGCGCAGTTGCAGGACAAGAGCCTGCATCGTGAGTACGAAGCCATCGCCGTTGGGGTAATGACTGGCGGCGGCACCGTGGATGCGCCCATAGGACGCCATCCGGTGGATCGCAAGCGTCAGGCCGTGGTGGCGCAAGGCGGCAAGCCGGCGGTGACCCATTTCCGCGTGATGGACCGCTACCGGGCCCATACCCGGATCCAGGTCCGGTTGGAAACCGGACGCACTCATCAGATTCGCGTTCACATGGCCCACCGTCACTATCCTCTGGTGGGGGATCCGTTGTACGGTGGTCGCCTGAAGTTCCCCGCTGGTGCCACCGAGGCGTTACGCGAGGCGCTGCGCCGGTTCCCCCGGCAGGCTCTGCACGCCCGTCGCCTCGGTTTGGTGCACCCGGTTAGCGGTAAGTATCTGGAATTCGAAACGCCGTTGCCGGAAGACCTGCAGACTCTGATTCGGGTCCTCGAGGAGGACCGGGAGGCGCAATGACGCTGCCGGACGTCAATCAGTGGCTCTGGCCGGAATGGCACCCGCATCCCCGGGTGCGGTCGGTGGTCACCTCTCGCCTGGGGAGTCACTCACCTCCCCCATGGGCCGGGTTCAATCTTGGCGCCAATTGCGGTGACGAGCCCTCCCGGGTGGAAGCCGCCCGCCGTCATGTGCACCGGTTGCTGCAAGTGGATCACCCACCGGCCTGGCTGCAGCAGGTTCATGGGGAGCGGGTAATTCGCGCCGGTGATGCGGACAACCGCGCGGATGGGGTCTGGACCGACGAAAGCGGTTGGCCCTGCGTGGTGCTCACCGCTGACTGCCTGCCGGTTTTATTGGCACGGGGGGATGGCAGCGCGGTGGCCGCGGTGCACGCCGGCTGGCGTGGGCTGCATGCGGGCATCGTGCAACGGGCGGTATCGATCCTGGCGCCGGAAGGGGAGGCGCTGTCCGCGTGGTTGGGGCCGGCGATTTCCGGACGGGTCTATCAGGTTGGGGAAGAAGTACGCCGTGCCTTCATGGAATCCTCGCAGCTGTTTGAACCCGCTTTCACCCGTGACGCGACTCCCGGCCATTGGCGTTTTTCGCTTACCCATGCCGCCACCCTGGTATTGCATCAGGCCGGTGTGGAAGACGTATCCGGAGGGGAGCATTGCACCGCCGATGACCTCACCCACTTCTATTCCTACCGCAAGGAAGGCCAGACCGGTCGCTTTGCTTCTCTGATTTGGCTTGAGCCCTGATCGGGGCCGGGCCCGCCATCTCCGTTCTCTTAATCTGGATCAATATCGGGCGTTTTTTCCGGCTGGGGTTGCTTGAATTCCATGGCTCCGCCCGCATTTATAGGTCAGATTTTGAACAGTCGGTAAAGTCCGGTGCCATTGAAACCTTGTGGTTGAGGGCCGGAATTTACGCGCAACCAGGAGAAGTCATTCATGCGAATGGACAAATTGACCGCTCGTCTTCAGGAAGCTCTGGGCGAAGCCCAGTCACTGGCGGTGGGGCAAAGCCACAACGCCATCGAACCGGTGCACCTGCTGCTGGCTTTATTGCAGCAGCGTGGCGGTGTCGCCGCGCCGTTGCTGGAAAAAACCGGTGCCAACCCGGCGGATGTGATCACCGCTCTGAAGATGGCCATGGACAAGCTGCCCACCGTTGGACAGTTCACCGGAGACGTTCAGCTGTCCCAGAATCTGGGGCGCTTGTTGAATCTGGCGGACCGGGAAGCGCAACAGCGCGGGGATCAATACATCTCCACCGAGGCGGTGTTGCTGGCGGCCTGTGATGATAACGGCGAGGTCGGCAAGTTGATCAAGAACGCCGGTATTCGCAAGGCGGTGCTGGCGGAGAAAATCCAGGAGGTCCGCGGTGGTGAATCGGTGGATGACCCCAACGCCGAGGACCGTATGGAGTCCCTTAAGAAGTACACCACGGACCTCACCGAACGCGCTGAAAGCGGCAAACTGGACCCGGTGATCGGCCGGGATGATGAAATCCGCCGTACCATTCAGGTGCTACAGCGCCGGACCAAGAACAATCCGGTGCTGATCGGTGAACCGGGTGTCGGTAAAACCGCCATCGTCGAGGGGCTGGCGCAACGCATCGTCAACGGCGAAGTGCCGGAAGGGCTCAAGGAAAAGCGGGTTCTGTCCCTGGATATGGCGGCTCTGATCGCCGGCGCCAAATACCGTGGTGAGTTCGAGGAGCGCTTGAAGGCCGTGCTCAACGAACTGTCCAAGCAGGAAGGGCGGGTGATCCTGTTCATTGATGAGCTGCACACCATGGTCGGCGCCGGCAAGGCCGATGGCGCCATGGACGCGGGCAACATGCTCAAGCCGGCGCTGGCGCGCGGCGAGCTGCATTGTGTCGGTGCCACCACGCTGAACGAGTATCGTCAATACATCGAAAAGGACGCCGCTCTGGAACGTCGCTTCCAGAAAGTGCTGGTGGACGAGCCCTCGGTGGAAGACACCATCGCCATTCTGCGCGGTCTGAAGGAACGTTATGAGGTTCACCACGGTGTCGACATCACCGACGGCGCCATCATCGCCGCCGCCAAACTGAGCCATCGCTACATCACTGACCGCCAGTTGCCGGACAAGGCCATCGATCTGATCGACGAAGCGGCCAGCCGTATCCGTATGGAAATCGATTCCATGCCGGAGGAAATGGACCGCCTCGATCGCCGTCTGATCCAGTTGAAAATGGAGCGGGAAGCTCTGCGCAAGGAAGAGGACGAGGCAAGCAGGAAACGGCTGGAAAAACTGGAAGCCGACATCGCGGCGCTGGAGAAGGAATACGCTGATCTGGAAGAGATCTGGAACGCGGAGAAAGCCGCGTTGCAGGGCGCTCAACAATACAAGGCGGAACTGGAACAAGCCCGGGTGGATATGGAACAGGCACGTCGCGCTGGCGACCTGAACCGCATGTCCGAGCTGCAGTACGGGGTGATTCCGGAATTGGAGAAGAAGGTTCAGCAAGCTCAGGAACGCGAGGAAGCCGCTCAGGTGGAAACCCAGTTGCTACGCAACAAGGTCACCGATGAGGAAGTGGCGGAAGTGGTTTCCAAATGGACCGGGATCCCGGTGTCCAAGATGCTCGAGGGCGAGCGTGAGAAACTGTTGCGCATGGAAGAGGCGCTGCATCATCGCGTGGTGGGCCAGGAAGAGGCGGTGGAAGCGGTAGCCAACGCGGTGCGTCGTTCCCGCGCCGGGCTGTCGGACCCGAACCGCCCGAATGGCAGCTTCCTGTTCCTCGGCCCCACTGGTGTGGGTAAAACGGAACTGTGCAAAGCGCTGGCCGGCTTCCTGTTTGATACCGAGGAAGCCATGGTACGTATCGATATGTCCGAGTTCATGGAGAAGCATTCCGTGGCCCGGCTGATCGGCGCGCCTCCGGGTTATGTCGGTTATGAGGAAGGTGGTTATCTCACCGAAGCGGTGCGTCGTAAGCCGTATTCCGTGGTGTTGCTGGACGAAGTGGAAAAAGCGCATCCGGATGTCTTCAACGTGCTGCTGCAAGTGCTGGAAGACGGCCGCCTTACCGATGGCCAGGGCCGCACCGTGGACTTCCGTAACACGGTGGTGGTGATGACCTCGAACCTGGGGTCGGACCTGATCCAGCGCATGGCCGGCGAAGGCGATTATGAGGCAATGAAAGCCGCGGTAATGGAAGTGGTCGGCCAGCATTTCCGTCCGGAGTTCATCAACCGGGTGGACGAGACGGTGGTATTCCACCCGTTGGGGCAGGCGCAGTTGAAAGGCATCGCCGGCATCCAGCTCGACTATCTGCGCAAGCGGCTGGTGGAGCGGGAAATGTCCCTGACGCTGTCCGACGCGGCGTTGGACAAGCTGGTGGAAGCGGGCTTCGACCCGGTCTATGGCGCCCGGCCGCTGAAGCGGGCGATCCAGAACCAGTTGGAGAATCCGCTGGCCCAGGCGCTGCTCAAAGGCGAGTTCGTGCAGGGTGATGCCATCAACGTGGATGTGGCGGACGGCAAGTTCACCTTCGCCAAGGGGTGAGCCTTGAGCGCTGGCACGCACCTCGTCGGTACGCCGATCCGGCATGATGTTTTCTGATTGTTGGGTTCGGCGTGCTGGCGTGTTGCGTGTAAGCGTGCTGGCGAATTGTGGGGCAGCGGCGGCCCTCTTCCGTGAAGGAAAGGACCGCGATTTGTATTGCGCCCCCTCAGGAGGAACGCCGGAACGGGAAGGTGAACTGTTGCACCACGCCTTCCGGTACCTGGGTGCTGGCGCGGGTGCCGTACCGCGCCGCCAGTTTGTCGGGCATGTGCAGTGTGCCGAACAGTTTGTCGTAGAGCGGCAGGAAGGCGGCATAGTTCTTGTCCACTGCCTCGTCCTCTGAGGAGTGATGCCAGTGGTGGAATTCCGGGGTGGCGATGACCCAGCGCAGCAGCGGAAAACGGAAACGCACATTGGCGTGGATGAAAATCGCGTGGAAGGAAATAAATACCAGATAGGCGTACACCGCCGAGGGCGAGAAACCAAGAACAAAGATCGGTAAATAACCGACGAAGCGGTTGGTGACGATTTCCACCAGATGCAGCCGTGATGAGGCCAGCCAGTCCATTTTCTGGGTGGAATGGTGCACGGCGTGAAACTTCCACAACCAGGGTACTTCATGGAATGCCCGGTGAATCCAGTAGCTGCCCAGATCCACCACAATCAGGATTTCGATGAACTGCAGCCACAGTGGTTGGCTGGCGATGGCCTGCTGGAAGCCGATATCAACTTTGTCGTGCAGGAACACCTGAATCGGGATCACGGTGAAGAAGCTGATTAACTGCAGGCCGACATGGCTGAACAGGAAGTACTTCATGTCCGTGATCCAACCCCGGCGCAACACTCGTTGCTCGGGGTCCTTCGGATAGATCCGCTCCATCGGGATGAACACCAGGGCCAGCACCAGCAGGGTGAGGATGAAATAGTCCAGCCCGGCGTAGAGGCTGCGGCCGTCCACCGGTGGCACGTCGATTCTGCCGGAACCGAGCAGGGCGGCCATGCAGGCCATGATCATGCCGGCCAGGCCATAGCGTGGATCCTGGTGGCGCCAGACACTGATAAAGCCGGCACAGAAGGCGATGGCGATACCGGCGAACAGCACCATGCGCAGCACATCGGCGCTATAGAAAGCACGAAATTCCGGCGTGGTGAGCAAGTTCGGGAACAGAAAACAGAAACCGCCGAGCAGGGAAAGCAGGCCGAGGCCGACGGCGATGGTGGCGCTGATCTTGCCCTGACCGGGTGTCAGGTCCACGTCTTCGAAGCGTTCTCTCAAATAATCCGTCATGTTGGGCTGTCCTTGGGTGAGCACCGGGCCGGCGGCGTGATAGGGATGATAGCATCCGCAGCGCCGGAGCCCCTATGTCAATATAGGGAGTTCAGTAACGGGGACGGGAAGTATTTTAAGCCTGAAAGCGGGTGAGGGAACCCGCTTCCAATGGTAACAAACCACGTCAGGCCCCCCGGCTATCGCAGAATGATACCGCGGCGCGGGTCTGTTTCAGAATCCCGGCCCGCTTTTCCTGGTCCAGAACCTCCATTTCGCCAGTCTCCGGGTTCTCGCGGCGCACCAGTGGTTTTTCCGTCAGGGCCGCCAGATTCCGCCGGTGCTGGTCGCAGGCGGCCCGGGTTTCCTCGCTTACGGCGCCGTCCGCTGCGGTGGTGCTTTTTTGCTCGCCTGGGCGGGCGCGCCGGGCGCGGTCCTGTTCCAGCCTTTCCAGGGCGTCGGCCTGGTCCGAGCTGGCGGAGCGGCGGGTGCGCACGGATTGGGCTTCCTGGCCCTCCGGGGGTTGCGCGTCATAGTGGGTGACACCCTGGTCGTCCACCCATTTGTAGTAGGTGGCGGCCGGAACATACGAGCTGGCGATGAGTAGGGCGACAATGAGTAATGGTTTCATAGTGATCCGGCCCGGAAACGTGATCCGGGATTCCCTCCGAAAAAAGTATTAGCCTCCCAAGCATGCCAACGAACCCGCCGGCCAGGCAAGACACCGTGGTCATTAGGGCTTTGAAATCGCCCGCATTTCTGACAATATTAAGGCCTTTCCGGAGTTCGGGACCCGCAACCACTTACCGGTGGCTGTGTGGCCGGGATTCGGGGCGTCGTTACCGCGGCGTCCGGTGTCAGCAGTATGACTGCATTCTCGTCCCGCTGTGGGAACCTCCGGAGGTTTCTCACCCCGTCGCGGGCACGATTCCTCCAGGTCCCTCTGCCTGTGTCTGTTGCCGGCCAACCGCCGCGACCGACCTCGGGGTGCTCAAATATGGCGCCCTATTCCACAGGTAAACGTTGTCCTCCGCTTCCAGCGGGGTGATCGCTATTGTTCTGAACTAGAGGTAGCAACCGTGGAAATGTTATCCGGCGCGGATATGGTTGTCCGCGCACTGCAAGAAGAGGGTGTGGAGTACATCTTCGGGTATCCCGGAGGGTCCGTTCTGCACATCTACGACGCGTTATTCAAGCAGGACAAAGTCAGTCATATTCTGGTGCGCCATGAGCAGGCGGCGACTCACGCCGCTGACGGCTACGCTCGCGCCACCGGCAAGCCCGGCGTGGTGATGGTGACTTCCGGCCCCGGCGCCACCAATGCCATTACCGGCCTGGCCACCGCCTTCATGGATTCGATTCCGATGATCGTGTTGTCCGGCCAGGTTCGCTCCGACTGGATCGGTGATGACGCCTTCCAGGAGACCGACATGATCGGCGTCTCCCGCCCGGTAGTGAAGCACAGCTTCATGGTTCGCGATCCCAAGGATATCCCGGAGATCTTTAAAAAGGCGTTCTACATCGCCACCACCGGCCGTCCCGGCCCGGTACTGATCGATATTCCCAAGGATCACACCGCCCCCAACAAGACCTTCCCGTACGAATACCCGAAGAAGGTCAAGTTGCGCTCCTACGCGCCGGTGACCCGGGGACACTCCGGTCAGATCCGCAAAGCGGTGGAAGAACTGCTCAAGGCCAAGCGCCCGGTTATCTATTCCGGTGGCGGCGTGGTTCAGGGCGAGGCCAGCGAAGCGCTGACCAAACTGGCCCGTAAGCTCAACTTCCCGGTGACCAACACTTTGATGGGGTTGGGTGCTTATCCGGGGACCGATCGTCAGTTCCTCGGCATGCTCGGCATGCACGGGACCTACGAAGCCAACATGGCGATGCACAGCGCCGACGTGATCCTGGCCGCCGGTGCGCGGCTGGATGACCGGGTCACCAACAACACCAAGAAGTTCTGCCCCGGGGCCAAGCTGATCCACATCGATATCGATCCGGCCAGCATCTCCAAGAACGTGGCGGCGCACATTCCCATCGTCGGTCCGGTACAGCAGGTACTGGATGAAATGCTGTCCATGCTCGATGAGCAGGACAACGAGCCGGACCACAAGGCGCTGGAGCGCTGGTGGCAGGAAATCGACGGCTGGCGGGAGTTCCACGGCCTGCGCTACGAGACCAATGAAAGCGGCCCGATGAAGCCGCAGCAGGTGGTCGAGGCACTGTACAAGGCGACTGAAGGCAAGGCCTATGTCACCTCCGACGTGGGGCAACATCAGATGTTCGCCGCCCAGTTCTACAAGTTCGACAGCCCGCGCCAATGGATCAACTCCGGCGGCCTCGGCACCATGGGCTTCGGACTGCCAGCGGCCATGGGCGTGCAGTTCGCCTTCCCGGACGCGGTGGTTGCCTGTGTCACCGGTGAAGGCTCGATCCAGATGAACATCCAGGAGCTGTCCACCTGTCTGCAGTATGGTCTGCCGGTGAAGATCATCAACATCAACAACCAGGCCCTCGGCATGGTGCGCCAGTGGCAGGACATGCAGTATGGCGGTCGTCACAGCCAGTCCTATATGGAATCCCTGCCGGACTTCGTCAAACTGGCCGAGTCTTACGGTCATGTGGGCATCAAGGTGGAGAAATTCGAGGACCTGGAGGGCGCCATGAACGAAGCGTTCGCGCTCAAGGACCGGCTGGTCTTCATGGACATCTACGTGGATCCCACCGAGCACGTGTACCCGATGCACATCGCCGATGGCGCCATGCGTGATATGTGGCTGAGCAAGACGGAGCGCACCTGATGAGACGTATCATTTCGATTCTGATGGAAAACGAACCCGGCGCCCTGTCCCGGGTGGTGGCTCTGTTCTCCCAGCGAGGCTACAACATCGAGACGCTCACCGTGGCGCCCACGGAAGATCCGACTCTGTCGCGCCTGACCATGACCACCACCGGTGACGAGTACAAGATCGAGCAGATCACCAAGCACCTCAACAAGCTGATCGAGGTGGTCAAGCTGGTGGATCTCACCGAAGGGGCTCACATCGAACGTGAGATCATGCTCATGAAGATCAAGGCCACCGGTGCCCAGCGCGCGGAAGTGAAGCGCACCGTGGACATCTTCCGTGGCCAGATCGTGGATGTGACCGCTACCGTTTACACCGTTCAGCTCACCGGGACCACCGATAAGCTGGAGGCGTTCATCAACGCCATCGGTGAAACCCAGGTGCTGGAAGTGGTGCGCTCCGGCGTGTCCGGCATTGCCCGTGGGGAGAAAGTGTTGAGCCTGTGACGGTTCGCGCTATCGACCGGAAACAACGAACCCCGCTTGGTGCGGGGTTTGTTGTTTTTGCGCGGGACCCTGGAACGGTGTATCAAGTTCCGGGTAAAAGGAACGTCCCTGTGGTAAACAGCGGAATACGAACCTGTCTGAGTGCAACCCGAGAAAGGTAACCCTGATGATCACCGTCGAATTCTTGCTGACCACGCTGATCGTGGTGCTGATGCCCGGGGCTGGGGTGCTGTGCACGGTGGCGGCGGCGCTGGCCCAGGGCCGAGCGGCCGGCTTTTACGCCGCGCTGGGTTGCACGTTGGGTATTATTCCTCATCTGCTGGCGACAGTGCTGGGGCTGGCGGCGATCATGCACACCAGTGCGGTGGTGTTTCAACTGGTGAAGTTCGCCGGGGTGGCTTATCTGCTCTATCTGGCCTGGATGACCTGGAAAAACGGGCTACAGCTCCAGGTGTCCGGAGACGCCGCCGGAATTCGTCCTCTGGTGGTTATCGGCCGTGCCTTTCTGGTCAATGTTCTTAACCCGAAACTCAGTCTGTTCTTCCTGGCGTTCCTGCCTCAGTTTATTCCGCCGGGCAGCCCGTCTCCCTTTGCGCAGCTGTTATTGTTAAGCGGTGTTTTGATGGCGATGACGTTCGCCGTGTTTGTCTGCTATGGGCAACTGGCCCATGGTTTCCGGCGGGTGATCATGGCGTCGCCGCGAGTGCGGAACGGTTTGCGCAGAGGGTTCGCCGCCGCCTTTGCCGGTTTGGGCGTGCAGCTGGCGATCAGTGGACGTTGAAGCGGGTGGTTGCCGATAGGTAGAGTGCCAGGGCGATACTGCGGAGGTGCGAGAGGGCATGGTGAAAGGATTTCGCCTCAAAAGGGGGCTATGGGCTTTGCTTGTTGTTGTGGCGGCCGGTTTACTGCTCCCGGAACATGCTCGCATTCCAGTGCAAGGCGCCACGGCCAGTGATTGGCACCCGAAATCCTTCTGGTTTGAACCCTGGGGCGCTTCCGGCGTGCATAAAGGCATCGATATCTTTGCCGTCCGGGGGACGCCGGTGGTTTCCGCCGTTCCTGGTATCCGATTGTATCAGGGGGAACTCAGCCTGGGCGGGAAAGTGGTGATCGTACTGGGGCCGAAATGGCGCCTTCACTACTACGCGCATCTGAATGAGCCGGCCACTCCGGTGCCACTATGGGTGGCGAAAGGGCGCCAGATAGGCGGGGTCGGAGATTCCGGCAATGCCAGGGGGAAGCCTCCTCATTTGCATTATTCGGTACTGTCCTTGATTCCGCTGCCGTGGCGGATAACAACGGAGACGCAGGGCTGGAAGAAGATGTTCTTTCTCGATCCTGTCGATGTGTTTACCCCGCGGGGACACTGAAAACCATCCATTCTCCACCATGGCCGTCCTGGCGCCTCCCCTCTCCCTGTTTATAGCGCTCCATGAAAACCATTCATTGGTCATGTCGGGCCAGCCCCACCTAGGCTAGGGTCGATTCGTTCAGCCCATGACAACAACAAGGAGCTGCCATGACTGCAAGCCAGGCCTCGGGCCAGGTCAGGGACGCGGCGGTGTTCGCGGCGGAGCCGGTGTATCAGGCACTGGAAGAAACCGCGGCCCGCTTTCCGCAACATCCCGCTCTGTATTTTGAAAGCGTGCGGCTTTCCTACGCCGATTTTCATCGTTTGGTAAACCGGGCAGCCAGAGGCTTTCAGGACCTGGGTGTGAAACCCGGCGTTCATGTCGGTCTGTTTCTCGGCAATACGCCTCACTACGCCATCGCTTTTCTTGGTGTGTTGAGAGCCGGTGGTACCGTCGTCAATTATTCCCCTCTGGATGCGGAACGTACCCTGGCGCACAAGATTGAAGACAGCCATAGCGACATCATGGTGACGCTGGATGTGCCGGAGCTGCTGCCGCGGATCCGGGGTTTTCTGGAGACCTCCCGTCTGCGGACTCTGGTGGTGGGTACGACCATGGACTTCGCCGGGGAGGGCGCCACCGGCGCCGAGCCAGAGGCGGCCGTCCTCAGCTTCGCCGGCTTGCTCGACAATGAGGGGGACTTCCATCCCTATCCGGTGGCGGACCCGGAGAACACTCTGGCGGTGCTTCAGTACACCGGTGGCACCACCGGGGTTCCCAAAGGAGCGGAGCTGACTCACGGTAATCTTACCTGTGGTTGTCAGCAGTTGATGTTGGCGCTGGCCGGTGATCTGAGCCCGGGCGAGGAAAAAGTGCTGGCGGTGCTGCCCCCGTTCCATATCTATTCGATGACGGTGAACCTGCTGTTTGGTATCCGTCTGGCGGCGGAGCTCTATTTGCATAGCCGCTTTGATCCCGATGCGGTACTCAACGCGGTGCATGAGCATCGCCTGTCGGTATTGCCGGCGGTGCCGACCATGTTCATCGCGCTGATCCATCATCCGAAGGTGGCGGAGTACGATCTTACTTCCTTGCGATTGTGTAACTCGGGCGGCGCTCCTTTGCCGGTGGAGGTGCAGCAGCGCTTCCAGGAACTCACCGGGTGCCGTCTCGGTGAAGGCTGGGGGATGACCGAGACCACCGCCGTGGGCACCTACACGCCGCTCACCGGAAAGCGACCACCGCAAGGTTCCTGCGGCTGCCTGGTGCCCGGTGTGGTGATGAAGATCGCGCCCATGGACGCGGAAGGCTCCCTGGCCCCGGGCGAGCGCGGCGAGATTTGCGTCACCGGTCCTAATGTCATGCCGCGCTACTGGAACAACCCTGATGCCACCGCGGCCTCGTTCACCGGGGACGGTTACTTCCGCACCGGCGATGTGGGCTACCTGGACGAGCACGGCTATGTGTATATCGTCGATCGCACCAAGGACATGATTCTGTGCAGTGGCTACAACGTCTATCCGCGAGTGATCGAGGAAGCCATCTATGAGCACCCGGACGTGGAAGAGGTGTCGGTGATCGGCGTAAAGGACAGCTATCGGGGGCAGTCTCCCATGGCGTTTGTTCGCCTGCGCCAATCCGCCGCGCCCTTGACGCTGGACACACTGCAGGCGTTTCTCGCCAATCGTCTTGGCAGGCACGAGATGGTACGTGCCTTGGAATTGCGTGATGAACTGCCGAAGACGCCGGTGGGCAAGCTGTCCAAAAAAGAACTCTATGATGAGACGGCGTCTTTTTCCTTGTGATGACGTCGCCTGATCCTGATCAGGAGAATAATGATGAAACCAAGAGGATACCTGGCGCTGTTGGCGCTCACCGCCGCTTTCATGTCGGGACCGGGGTACGCCGAGTCCCTGCGTTTCGCTTCCGGTTACCCGCCTAACTCAGTGGCGGAACAGGCCGCTCAGAAGTACACGCAGGTCTTGAAGGATGAGACGGACGGCGCGCTCACCGCCCGGGTTTTTTCGCTGACGCTGCTTAATTTGCTGGAGAGCTCCGCTGGTGTGCGTGACGGTATGGCGGACGCGGCCGTGGTGCTGTTCCCGTATTTCCCGGGGGAATATCCGCGCATCAATATGCTGGCGGAGATCTCCATGTTGCTCAACGCCGGTGGTGAAGATCCCGCCCATGCGGGGCTGATATTCACCGGTGCCTTCTCCGAGTTTCTGTTCCAGTCCTGCCCGGGTTGTCAAAAGGAACTGGCCGCGCAGAATCAGGTCTTTCTCGGATCCGGGTCCACTCCAACGCTGCCCTTGCTGTGTACCACGCCGATCCGGGAAGCAAAGGAACTGGCGGGTAAACGGGTACGAACTTCCGGTGCCCAATGGGCTCGCTGGGTGGAAAAAATGGGGGCCACGCCGATTACCATGTCGGTGAATGAAATCTACGAAGGGCTGAACCAGGGAGTGGTGGATTGCACCGTGCAGACCACCACGGAGCTGTCGATCTTCAAACTGGACGAAGTGGTGACGGATATCACTCTGGGCGTCCCGGGCGGCGTGTTCGGCGGTTCCGGTGTCAACAATATGAACCGCGATACCTGGCGGGGGCTGAGTGACGCCGAGCGTCGTGCGGTATTGAAAGCCTCGGCGGTATTTTCCGCGGAAGCCTCCTGGGGATACGACGAACTGGGTGCGCGGAACCTGGCCGCCGCGAAGGAAAACGGCATCACTGTGCATCAGACCGGTGACGCCTTCCGGGCCGCTACCCTGGCCTTCATCGATAAGGATGTGGAAACCATCGCGGAAAACTACCGCAAGCGCTATGGCGTGGAGAATGCCGCTGAGCTGATTGATGCTTTCCGGCCTTTGTTACAGCGCTGGCAGGACCTGGTGGACGGTGTTGAGAGTCCGGAGCAGTTGGCGCGGCTGTATTGGCGCGAGGTGTTCTCGAAAGTCGATCCGGCCCGTTACGGTATGTGATTGGAAGCGGGGGAGCCGTCAGCCTGGATTCTGCTGATTCCAGAAAGCGTCGATCAGCGGCTCTCCCAGTCGCTTCTCCAGAGCGAACAAGCCCACTTCGTAAGCTTCCAGCCGTGGCTGCACGTCGAGAATACGGATGCGGTTGGCGAGGGGGCTGTTGTCGAGCACGATCTGCGGCACCACGCCGATGCCGAACCCCAGACTGACCATGCTGACGATGGCTTCATTGCCGCTGACCTGAGCATAGATCTGCGGGCGTAGCCCCAGATCGCGAAACCAGCGGTCAGTGCGCTCCCGGGCCAGGCCCTCCTCGGACAGAATCATCGGCACATCGCTCCAGGCGTTACCGCTGGCCTTGCCGGACAGCCGCTCGGCCAACTGCGGCTGGCTGGCGGGGGCGATGAAGAGCAAGGCGGAGCGGGTTACCGGGTGAAAGGCGATGCCGTTGGGCATCTGCACCGGACGGGCGCCGACGGCGATGTCCTCGGTGCCGGCCAGGACCCGTTCCTCGGCCTGAGCCGGGTCGCCAGTGTGCAATTTGATTTCGATGCGGGGAAAGTTGGCGCGGAAGCTGCTGAGCATGTCGTGGAGAAAGCTGTAGCTGGCGGTGACCGAACAGTACAGGCTCAGCTCACCACGGAGCACCCGCTGGTCATCCTGCAGCGCCAGGCGTACCGTGTTCCAGTCGCTCACCGCTTGGCGGGCATAGTCGCGGAAGCGTTCCCCCTCGCGGGTCAGGCTGACCCGGCGATTGTCCCGGTACAACAGAGTGGTGCCTACTTCCTGCTCCAGTTGCCGGATGCCGCGGCTCAGAGCGGAAGGGCTGATGTGGCACAGACGGCTGGTTCGCCCGAAGTGCAGAGTCTCTGCCAGGGTCAGGAAGTATTCCAGAGCGCGGATATCCATCGGCGGTCCATGGGGGCGATTTGTATTGCCAAATTCGGCATGCAGCGTTGCAAATATATCATTTTACGCAATGCCCCGGATAGCCTATCGTGACCAGCCAGTGCTGGCCTGCCGGGCCGCTTCGCATTCACTCCACACATTCATTGCACAACAGGATTACGACCATGCAAGTCTATTACGACAAAGACTGTGACCTTTCTCTGGTCCAGGGCAAGAAAGTGGCCATCGTTGGTTACGGCTCCCAGGGCCATGCCCATGCCAACAACCTGAAGGATTCCGGTGTGGACGTAACCGTGGCGCTGCGTCCGGGCTCCGCCTCCGCCGCCAAAGCGGAAGCCGCCGGCCTCAAGGTCACCAGCGTTCCGGAAGCGGTCAAGCAGGCTGACGTGGTCATGGTGCTGGCTCCGGATGAATACCAGGCCGCTATCTATCAGAACGAGATCGAGCCGAACCTGAAGCAGGGCGCGACCCTGGCATTCGCTCACGGTTTCTGCATCCATTACAACCAGATCGTGCCGCGCAAGGACCTGGACGTGATCATGATCGCGCCGAAGGCCCCGGGCCACACGGTGCGCACTGAGTTCACCAAGGGCGGTGGTATCCCGGATCTGATCGCGATCTTCCAGGACGCGTCCGGTCAGGCCAAGGATCTGGCACTGTCCTACGCTTGCGGTATCGGCGGTGGCCGCACCGGTATCATCGAGACCACCTTCAAGGACGAGACCGAAACCGACTTGTTCGGTGAGCAGGCGGTACTCTGCGGTGGCTGCGTGGAGTTGGTGAAAGCGGGCTTCGAAACGCTGGTGGAAGCCGGATACGCGCCGGAGATGGCTTACTTCGAGTGCCTGCACGAGCTCAAGCTGATCGTCGACCTGATGTACGAAGGCGGCATCGCCAACATGAACTACTCCATTTCCAACAACGCGGAGTTTGGCGAATACACCACCGGTCAGGAAGTGATCAACGACCAGTCCCGTGAAGCCATGCGCAATGCCCTGAAGCGCATCCAGAATGGCGAATATGCGAAAATGTTCATTTCTGAGGGCGATCTGAACTATCCAAGCATGACCGCCCGGCGTCGCCTGAATGCGGAGCACCCGATCGAGCAGGTGGGCGAGAAGCTGCGTAGCATGATGCCCTGGATCCAGGCCAACCAGATCGTCGACAAGAGCAAGAACTGATAGCGGCTCTGTGTCCATGATTGACGAAAACGCGCCTTCGGGCGCGTTTTTTTATGGCCGCGATTCGTGGCGGGCACCCTGGCGTCCCGGACGCCGGAGCGAGGTGGCGCCAGGAAATTTTTTGTTGGGGGCGGCTGCGTTAGACTAGGCGGACCTTTTCAGTCGGCGAAACATCATGACCAAGCAGCAAGAGGACGCCCCGCAGAGCGGGACGCCGGAAACCTTCGAGGTGGTGGAAGCGGAACAGCGCACCGGGGCGCGCTACAAGGGGGTGTATCTGCTCCCCAACCTGTTCACCACCGGGGCCCTGTTCGCCGGCTTCTACGCCATCGTCGCCGCCATGAATGGCCTGTTCGAGAACGCCGCCGTCGGCATTATCGTCGCCGGTATCCTGGATGGCATGGATGGCGGCGTGGCGCGGCTGACCAATACCCAGAGCAAATTCGGGGCGGAATATGACTCTCTGTCCGACTGTGTGGCCTTTGGCGTGGCGCCGGGGCTGGTGGCCTATTCCTGGGGGTTGTCGGAGCTGGGCAAGTTCGGCTGGATGGCCGCGTTCATCTACGTGGCCTGTGCGGCGCTGCGTCTGGCACGCTTCAATGTGCAGGCGGAAAGCACGGACAAGCGTTTCTTCATCGGGCTGCCCAGCCCCACCGGGGCCGGGTTGGTGGCGACCCTGGTCTGGCTGGGGGCGAGCCGTGGCATGGACGGTAATGACATCTCCTGGATCGTGGCCCTGGTGGTTGCGGGGGCGGGCTTGCTGATGGTGTCTTCGGTGCGCTATCACTCTTTCAAGGAATTTCATATCGGGAGAGTGCCGTTTAAGGTTCTGCTCGGGGTCATCGTCGCGTTCGCCATCGTTTTCCTGGATCCGCCGCTGGTGTTGTTGAGTGTGGCGGTGATCTATGTGGTGGTGGGGCTGTTGCTCAATCTCTGGCAACTGCGCAAGCGATCGGACAGCTGATCGGGCTCGAATCCGGATTTCCGAGGGGGCGCCATTGGCGCCCCTTCTTTTTCCCGGATGGGATCGGGAGGGCGAAAATGGTTGAAAAACCAGCGCCATGGAGTAAAAAATAGACGTTTCAGAGGGTGTTCGCTTAAAAGGTGACCGTTTGATAAAAAAGAGATGAAAAAGGTGTTGACGCCCTGACGGAAATCCCTAGAATGCGCCCCCACAACGACGGCGGACACGGCGCCACGCCAAACGAGGCAACGCCAGGAAGTCGTCGGGAAGCAAGGCTTCCAACGCTCTTTAACAATCAGGCAAGCAAACGTGTGGGACCTGTTTGGGGTCGAGTTCTTTACTAGATATCGACTCTGAACAAGTCAACCCAGTTGAGTTGTAATGAGTTGAGCATGATTTAAGTGCTCCTT
>NZ_SNUA01000013.1 GCF_004360225.1 Alcanivorax sp. 24 | reverse complement strand
CGCGCTGCAATGCTGGCAGGCTTGGTACCAACAACGGCTCGCTTGCCATACCAGTGACGATTTAACGGAACTCTTTCGTCTGATCGGCCAGCAGCGTGTGGGGAATCGACCAGGACGTATTGAACCCAGAGCAGTCAAGCGACGACCGAAGCCGCTTCCGCTGTTAACCCGTCCCCGGCATGAGGCGCAGGCTTGGATACGTCAGCATGGGCATCCACCGAAGCAACGCCCATGGAATAAAACGGCCTCGGGCGGAAAGAAGGCGAGCGTTAAGTAAGTACCATTCGGGTCAGGTCTCGCGTTTTGCCTTCTTAATACAAACACCCAGATGGGCAAAAAGCAAAATCCGCCCACACTCATGACTCACCAAGCGCCTAAGGATCTCCAAAAAAACGTCGTACTTAGGTTGTATGACATGCATTACAACAGTAATAACAACCATTAATTCTATAATTCGGCCATCTTGTTTTAGCTAGAGCTACGGCCCCATGACAACTTGCATGCTCGCCTAAGTCGATCTGATTGTGAGCCTCCGGCATATAGCTGCAACCCGCAGTGACGTTATGAACCTCATGATCATCGCTCTGAGGTTGAGCATTCTGATTTATTATGAATCTAGGCATGACTCTGCACTCTTTTTATTTGATGTTATTTCCCCAAACGCGCCGTTCCGGGACGCACGTTCAATAAATAAACGTGACACACATCACAAGTCAAGGTTCGTTGGGGCCGTGTTGTGTCTGTGTCGCGGGAGGACAAAAGGGGACAGATTGGGTTCGGTATGAGGTGAGGCAGCGTTTGAAAGGGGGGGGCAATGAAGGAAAAGAATTCGCGGGCGAGCCCGCTCCCACAGGGGGAGGGGCTCTATTGCGAGGTTATTCGCTCCAGGTCAGGTCGAGTTCCCGGGCGGCTTTGACATCATCCAGGCGGCGCACCGGTTGGGTGAACGGCGCTTCCTTGACCATGTCCGGGTCGGTTTTGGCTTCGTGGAGGATGGCTTCCATGGCGGCGATGAAGTCGTCCATGGCTTCCTTGCTTTCGGTTTCGGTGGGCTCGATGAGCAGACACTCCGGCACCAGCAGGGGGAAGTAGGTGGTGGGGGCGTGCTGGTTGTAGTCGAGCAGGCGCTTGGCCACGTCCATGGCGGTGACGTTGAGTTCCTTGGCTTCCTTGGCCAGGGTGAGGATGAACTCGTGGCTGGCGCGGCGTTCCGGGTAGGCGGCGGTGTAGCCGACGTGCTGGAGACGCTTGAGCAGGTAGTTGGCGGCGAGGGTGGAGTATTCGCCGACGCGGATCATGCCTTCGCGGCCGAGGACCATGGCGTAGAAGTAGGCACGCAGGAGGACGCCGGCGTTGCCCATGAAGGCGCTCAGGTGGCCGATGCTGGTGGGCAGGGTGTCGGTGTCGATCCAGCTGTATTCGCCAGAGTCTTCGTCCAGGCCCGCCATGGGGGTGGGCAGGTACGGCAGCAGGCGTTGGGAGACGCCCACCGGGCCGGCGCCCGGGCCGCCGCCGCCGTGGGGGGTGGCGAAGGTTTTGTGCAGGTTCATGTGGATGACGTCGAAGCCCATGTCGCCGGGGCGCACTTTGCCGAGGATGGCGTTGAGGTTGGCGCCGTCGTAGTAGAGCAGGCCGCCGGCGTCGTGGACGGTTTTGGCGATGGCTTCGATTTGCCGTTCGAACACGCCGCAGGTGGACGGGTTGGTCATCATCAGGCCGGCGGTTTGCGGGCCGCAGGCTTGTTTCAGGGCTTCCAGGTCGACGTCGCCGTCCTTGCCGACGGGCACTTCGCGGACTTTGTAGCCGCACATGACGGCGGTGGCCGGGTTGGTGCCGTGGGCGGCTTCCGGGATCAGGATCTCGGTGCGGCCGTCGTCGTTACGAGCGTCGTGGTAGGCGCGGATCATGGCGACGCCGGCGAATTCACCCTGGGCGCCGGCCATGGGGGCGAGGGAAACGCCTTTCATGCCGGTGACTTCCTTGAGGAAGTTCTGCAGGTCGTACAGGCAGGCCAGATAGCCCTGGCTGTGGCTGGCCGGGGCCAGCGGGTGGCGGGCCAGGAAGCCGGGCAGCATGGCGGCACGGTTGGCGCCGCGCGGGTTGTACTTCATGGTGCAGGAGCCCAGCGGGTAGAACTGCTTGTCGATGGCGAAGTTCTTGCTGGAGAGGTTGGTGTAGTGGCGCACCACGTCCAGTTCGCTGACTTCCGGCAGGCCGGGTTTCTGTTTGCGGCGCAGGCTGGCGGGGATCGCCGAGAGTTGGCCCTCACTCACTGGCCTGGGCGCTTGGGCGTTGGCGCTACGACCAGGGCGGGAATGTTGGAAGATCAATTTGGTTTCGTTGCTCATGCCAGCACCTCTTTCATAGCGGCCACGAACAGATCGAGGTCGCCCTCGGTGTGTACTTCGGTGGCGTTCACCAAGATCGCGTTCTTCATGCCGTAATCCTTGGCCAGGCCGAGGCCGCCGAGGATGTCTTTTTCCGCGAGACGGGCGAGCACGGTGTCCGCGTCCTGGGGCAGGAACAGCACCACTTCGTGGAAGGTAGGCGCGGTGAAGGCGCGCTCGACGCCATCGATGGCGGTGAGTTTGTCCGCCAGTTTCTGGGTGTTGGCATGGCAGTGGCCGGCGACGCTGGCCAGGCCGTCCGGGCCGATCAGGGACATATAGATGGTGGCGGCGGTCATCGCCAGGCCCTGGTTGGTGCAGATGTTACTGGTGGCCTTGGAGCGGCGGATGTGCTGCTCACGGGCTTGCAGAGTGAGGGTGAAACCCTGCTTGCCTTCCAGGTCCACGGTGCGGCCGATGATACGGCCGGGCATTTGCCGCACGTGCTTCTGTTTGCAGGCCATGAAGCCGAAGTAAGGGCCGCCGGAGCTGAGCGGGATGCCCAGAGGTTGGCCTTCGCCGACGACGATGTCGGCGCCTTCAGAGCCCCACTCGCCGGGAGGCGTGAGCAGAGCCAGAGAGGTCGGGTTGACCACGGCGATCACCAGCATGCCGTTGGCGTGGGCCCAGTTGGTGAGGGCGTCCACGTCTTCCAGGCTACCGAAGTAGTTGGGCTGGCTGATCACCAGGGCGGCGTAGTCCTCGCCCTCGTATTTGCTCAGGCTGTCCGTCAGGGTCTGGCCGGCCTGACCGCAGAACGGCACGGTGTCCAGGGC
Source organism: Alcanivorax sp. 24 (assembly GCF_004360225.1). Classification (GTDB taxonomy): domain Bacteria; phylum Pseudomonadota; class Gammaproteobacteria; order Pseudomonadales; family Alcanivoracaceae; genus Alloalcanivorax; species Alloalcanivorax xiamenensis. Next base: position 123,428 of record NZ_SNUA01000013.1, on the reverse strand, counting down.
CACGTCCTGGTTACGGACAATGGCGTCGCAGGCGCTGCGGTAGCGCGGGTTCAGGGCTTCCGGCACCAGCACCCGGTTGCTCTTGGATTTGCGGTTGGCGCGCAGGGCCATGAGCACCGCTTCGGCGAGGCCGGAGGCGCCGTCGTAGACCGAGGCGTTGGCCACGTCCATGCCGGTGAGCCGGGCGATCAGGGTCTGGTATTCGTAGATCACCTGCAGGGTGCCCTGGCTGGCTTCCGCCTGGTACGGGGTGTAGGCGGTGTAGAATTCCCCACGGGTGGCGATTTCCCATACCGCCGCCGGGATGTGGTGCTGGTAGGCACCGCCGCCGAGGAAACTCAGGGCGTAGCGGTCCTGTTCGGCGCGCTCGGCCATCAGCCGGGTCACTTCCATCTCGCCACGGCCTTCGGGCAGGGCGTCAAGGCTGCTGCCGGCTTTCAGGTGAGCGGGAATTTCATCGAACAGGTCCTCGATGCGTTCGGCGCCGATGGCGTCGAGCATGGCGGAGACATCGTCCGGGGTATGGGGGATGTAGGGCATGGTTGGCGTTACCGGGTGGGTGTTGGCGGGGGTTGAACATGTGTGGGAGCCGGCTTGCCCGCGAATAATCGCCGGCAAGCCAGCTCCCACAGACCAGGGTTACTCGCTGTCGAGCTGTTCCTGGTATTGGTCGGCGGTGAGCATTTCCTTGAGCTCGCCGGGGTCGGCCATTTTGATCTTGAACAGCCAGCCGTTGCCGAAGGCTTCCTGGTTGACCAGCTCGGGCTCGTCTTCCAGGGCGTCGTTGATGGCCACGACTTCACCGGATACCGGGGCGTAAATGTCGGAGGCGGCTTTCACCGATTCCACCACGCCGGCTTCTTCCCCGGTGGCCAGCACCTGGCCCACTTCCGGCAGTTCCACATAGACCAGATCGCCCATGGCGTCCTGGGCGTGGTCGGTGATGCCCACCACGGCCACGTCGTCTTCCACGCGTACCCATTCGTGGCTGGTGCGATAGCGCAACTCGGCAGGAATCTCGCTCATTGTATGTCTCCTGTTAAAAAACGCTTACACGCAACACGCTTCACGCCGGCACGCCAACAAGGGCGATGCTGCAAACGTGAGGCGTGACAACGCGGCTATAGCGGTTTGTACACCGTTTTGCCGTTGCGCACGAACGGCGGCCGTACCACCTGCGCGGGCAGGTGCTTCTTGCGAATCTCCACCTGCACCTGGCCTTTGGTGCCGGCGGGCACCCGGGCCAGGGCAATGGATTTGCCCAGGGTCGGCGAGAAAGTACCGCTGGTGATTTCACCCTCGAACTCCGCTCCTTCGCCGTCCCCGGTGATGACTTTCTGGTGGGCGCGCAGCACACCCTTGCCTTCCAGCACCAGACCCACCAGCCGGTGGTGGCCTTTTTCCTTCTGGCGCTCCAGCGCGTCCCGGCCGATGAAATCACGGCCTTCGTTGAACTTCACGGTCCAGCCCATGGCGGCTTCCAGCGGCGAGACGGTGCCGTCCATGTCGTTGCCGTAGAGGTTCATGCCCGCTTCCAGACGCAGGGTGTCCCGGGCGCCGAGGCCGGCCGGACGCACGCCGGCGTCCGCCAGTTGTTTCCACAGCGCCACCGCGTGATGGCCGGGCAGGATGATTTCCACGCCATCCTCGCCAGTATAGCCGGTGCCGGCAATCGTCCAGTCCCCGCAATCGGCGAAGGCGAACGCGGGCAGGTTTTCCACCGCGTCATGGCGCTCGCCGTCCAGCAGGGCGGCCAGTTGGGCGCGGGCCCGCGGGCCCTGGACGGCGATCATGGCCAGTTCCGGGCGCTCGCGGATGTCCACGGCGAAGCCGCCGGCCTGCTGCTCCATCCATTCCAAGTCGGTGTCGCGGGTGGCGCAATTTACCACCAGCCGGTAATCCTTGTCGCCCTTGTAGACGATCAAATCGTCGATCACGCCGCCGCCTTCGTTGAGCATGCCGGAGTACAGGGCGCGGCCGGTCTCGATGCTGTCGACGTCGTTGGCGAGCAGGCGGCGCAGGTAATCACGGGCGCCGGTGCCGGAGACGTCCACCACGGTCATGTGGGAGACGTCGAACATGCCGGCGTCCTGGCGCACGGCGTGGTGCTCCTCAATCTGGGAGCCGTAGTGGATGGGCATGTCCCAGCCGCCGAAATCCACCATTTTGCCGCCGGCGGCGACGTGTTCGTCATAAAGCGGTGTGCGATGACCCATGTTGAAGCCACTCAGTAAGGGAAAGTGAAGGATAACGAACCTGGCCGGGAACGCCTAGGACGGCAGCGCCCGGGGGTGGTTGTTTTTTGAGCTATCGAGAGCTTTCCGGTGGCTGGGAGTAACGGCCATTCGCGGGCAAGCCCGCTCCCACAGCGGCTTCGGACAGACAGGAGTCTCGAATGGATGGCTCGGGGGCATAAAAAAGCCGGCCCCGAGGGGCCGGCGGAGGGTGCACAGAAGTAATGCACAAAGGAAGGGTTATTGCTTGATGGGTTCGCTGAGGTAGTTCAGGAAGGTGTCGCCCTCTGGGATAGTCAGAAAGATTTGGTCTTCCACATCGATATTAATGATTCCCAGAACCGAAACTCTGCCATCGAGCTGCACGTCCAGATCCAGAGAATTTTGGCTGATCTGCTCGATTTGGAGTCTTCCGTCGTCCAGGAAAGTCACATCTCCCTCCAGCTTCAACTCTAACGCCTTACTGTGCAGGTTATGCCCAAGTTTATGGGTGCCCAGTATTTCCACGATGGGTTGTAATTGCGGCGCATCCAGATACAAGCTGAGGTCAGTGACAAAACGAGGGTTACTTTCACCCGGCACAATCCAGCCTTTGACGCGACCGTAATCCGGGGCCACACAGCCCTCACTCGTAGCAGCATCGCAGGTGTAGCGGATGCGCATTAATTGGGGGCCAGTAGGGACCGGAGGCACGTTGGTCAAATCTCCCAACCCTTCGGTTTCCACTTCCACAGTGGTACCAGAAGTAATCAGCATGGTGGGATTGATGTAAACCAATACACCACCATTTGTACGCACCTCCTCCGGAATCGGATCTTTCTCACCCTCTTCCTCATCGCCCACGGGCTGAGGTGGCGGATAAGTTTCATTCACTTCCGGCCCCGACATATAACCCACGATTTCCACATCCAGATTGCCCGACAAATAAAGGAATTGATTGTCCGGACACACCTCTCCAACCGCGCACCCTACGTTGGCGCTCTCAATCATTTCCCCTTCCGCGGAGGGATCGTCTGGCACAAGATTCGCGCTGTTACGCAACGCCTCTCCACTCTGTGAAGGCGGAACCTCACCTGGACTATTGTCGCCACCTTTGTCCCAAACAAAGTTCGCGTTCACATCCGAAGTCGGCAGGTTGCGCAGCGGCTGCAGGGTCGCGGTGGTGTTGGGCGCGCCACGGAAGAAGATTTCCAGGCTTGGGCCGCCGTCGGTGGCCGCCGGGGCGTCGTCCGCGCTTTGCGCCAGCAATTGGGTTTGCAGCGGCAGGCCACGAACGTCACAAATTCCGTTCGTCGCGCAACTGGCGGCGTCCACGCTGCCTTCCTGGGAGGGCAGCGTATATCGATACAGCACGCCCTCTTCCCAGGGCTGGTCGGGTTCGAAAACGATCTTGCGGCCCATGTAGGTCAGCTTACCCGTGACTTCGTCCAAGGCATTGCCGGCATCATCCACGCTTTCCACAACGAAATGGTCGCGAATGGACTGTTCATTCATTTCCTGGGAGAAGGTCACCGCGATGGGGCGGTTGGCGGCCAAGGGCAATACCGGCAGGTGGTCGTCTTCGGGTTTATCCTTTCCACCGCTGCCGTCCTGGCCACCCGCACAACGGCCCGCATCGTTGGCAGCCAGATTGCGGTCAACGGTAACGCAGGGGAAGCCCGGGTAGGCGGTGAGCACCACCGGAGACTGTTGCTCGCCCTCAACGTATTCCGGCAGCCGGAAATCCAGGGTTTGCGGCTGCGCCGGGTTGCCCGCCACGTCAGTGAGACGATCGTCGAACAGCACTTGGTAATCGGTGTTGTGCCGCAGCGGTATTTTCGGACGGATCACGATGGAGGAGCCGTCCACCACGTAATCGAATTCCACCGGCGTATTCGCACCGATCAATTGCAAGCTCACGTCTTTCTCAACGGATTGTGGATCCAGCGGATGATCAAACGTCAGGATCACCGGGTCGCCGGGGCGGTGTTTATCGACGTGATCGCCGGGGACCCAGGAGCTCAGTACCGGTCCGTCCACATCCGGCGCCGGTTCGCGCGGGATGGTCTGGTCGGAGTAGGACTCCATGTGGAAGCTGAGCACGCCGTAGGCGTTTTCCACACCCAGCACGCGCGGCTCCACCACGCCGATGGCATCGACCACCAGGCGGTCGCCCTCGACGATGGCGGTGCCCACCAGTTCCACTTGCATCAGGTCCTGGTTGAAGGCGCCGTTGGCGCGGGAGTCGGCGGTATCGAACGCCACGTCCATGGTCAGCACCAGGCGCCGGGGCGCATTGGGGTCCGTGCTGTAAGGGGCGTTCATCAAGTACCCATTGGCATCCGAAAGGATGGTCACGGTGACGTCACCGGAATCGAAACCGGCCGGCACCTGGCCGCCGATCAGCACGTCCAAAGGCTCACCGTTCAGCAGCGAGCCACGCGGCAGGCGCAGTGGTGTGGTATCGGGGAAGTTGGGGGCGAACGCCAGTTCGGCGAAAACATCGCCGGAGAGCATGGAGACGGTGGTGTCACCCAGCAGGTTCGACTTCACCGGCACGCAGTTGATGCTCTCATTGTTGAGCGGCGATCGGGTGGTGCCGTCCGCCAGACAGCCGGCCGCGGGATCGCCCGCCTGAGCGGCTTCCTGCACCATCACCGAGCGGGGCTTGGTGTCCAGCGGGGTGAAGCTGCGATTGATGGCGGTCAGCGATTCACCGAACAGACTTTTCACGTCGCTGGTCACTTCCAGGGTGACTTTCTCACCGGCTTTCAGGGCGTCCACCGGGTTGCCGTCGGCGTCCTCGCTGTCGGCGGGGTCCACGGTCAGGAAGCGGCCACTGGTCAACACCGTGGCCGGTATCAGTTCGCCACCCTGGGTCAGACGCACGGTCTCCCCGTACTTCACCGTGGTGGGGTCGATGGGCTGGGACAGGGTCAGTTGCACCGAGGAGAAATCCAGGAACGGCAGATCGTCACCATTGGGGATGATGCGTTCCATCTGGAAAGCCGCCGCGCTACTGCGCTCTTCCTTTGCCCCTTCCAAAGCCGGTCGGGTGATGAAGACCAGTTGGCCGCCGGGCAGCAGGGCCTTATCGCCCTCCTCGCCGATCCCGTTCAGGGTCAGGGTGTATTCGCTGTTCACCGCCAGCGGCACGGCCGGCGTCAGCACCACGCTCTTGTCGCCGTTGACCTGTTCCAGCGTCAGCTCGACGGCGCCATCCGGGCCCCGCAGGGAGAACTGGTCCGCGTTCAATTGCGGCACGGCGTCGGAAAACGCCAGTACCAGCGGCGCGTTCGGGGACACACCGGTCTGGGCGTTATAGGGGTAGCTGTAATACAGCGTGATCTGTTCCCAGGGACTGAAGTCCACGGACTGACTGCTGCCGCCACCGCCGCCACAGGCGCTCAATAACGCGGCGCCGCACAGCGCCAATACGATACGCATGTTCATGGGAGGCCTCCGTTAGAACTTCAGGGTTACCGAACCGGCGAAGACGTGAACGTCGCCTTCCGCTTCCACCCGCTCGTAGGATTGCGGGTAACTGGGCGAATTGGTGGCGTACAAGTCGAAGTCCCGCGGCCGCAGCTTCTGATACTGGTAGGCCAAGTCGAAGCGCACCGGGAAGGCAAAGAAGTGGGGATCATCGAATTGAGCGGTGAGCCCGAGACCGACGATCAGCTTGTCCGCATCCAGGTAGTTCACGTCCAGCGAGGCGTCGGAGTCCAGCGGCGATTTGCTGTAGGCCACCCCACCGGTGACGGTGTAGTTCGGCGATAGCTTGAACTCGGCGCCGACGCGCGGAATCACGATGTCCTTGAATTCGAGCACACCAATACCGTCTTCCACGGCCTGATCCTTGATGGTGTCGCCTTCGAATTCCTCTTCCAGGTCGGACCAGCGCTGCAGCTCCACGCCAACGGCGACGCGGAAGCGCTCCTTACCGTAAAGCATGCCCAGAGCGAAGATATCCGGCTGATAGGAATCCAGAGTAGTCACCGCCAGGGACAGGCCGGGTTCGCCGATGGTGCCGGGAATCACCGTGTTGGCATCAACGGTGGTCTTGGTATTGGAGTAGCCGCGATAGGACAACGCGGTTTCCAGGCCGTTGTACCAGCACTCGCCATCGGGGCAGAAGCTCTCCCCCCAGTCCATGTTCATGCTGAGAATCGGGCGGATCGAGGGTTTGGCGGAAACGTTCAGGGATTCATAGCTGGTCTCGCCACCCAGGGTGGTGGTGGCGCGCAGTTCCGCATCGGAATGCAGGGTCAACCGGGCGGAGGCGCCGGCGTCCAGGCCACGCCAGATCTGCGTGGCGCCACCGAGTACCAGGAACAACGGCTAGCGGCCATATTCGAAGTACTGCCCCTCGTTGGAGGTGGCGGACTCGAACGCCATCATCTCCTCGCCGTATTTCTCCACACCCAGCATCACACCCATGTAGATCGGATGTTTGAAACGGGTCATGGAACTCAGATCGGTTTTCATCCCCACCAGAACGTGCTGAGACGGGGAGTCCTGCAACACGTCGCCGTTGCGGATTGGCGGCGCGGCGCCACCCAGGCTGTTGGCGCGCAGCTCATGCTCCGCGTGCAGCAAGCCGAAGGTCAATTCACCACGGGGGTCCTTGGCGAGGTAAGCCGGGTTGTAGTAGACGGCGGAAACCTGGGTATTGAACAGGGAAAGCCCTTGAGCGGAAGCGATGTCGGACGGCAGCACGCCATAGGTCGTTCCGATGTTGCCCATGCTCGCCATGGCCTGACCACCGAGCATGCCCATGGAAGCCACCAGGGCAGCTCCCTGAAGCACCTTGTTCTTTTTCATGGGTACATCTCCATACAGCCGTTCGGGAAACGGCAAGACGCTTGTTATTCGAGGTAAAGGGATACCTGGAGGGGGTAACAATCTGCCAAGTATCGTCTACAGGATAACGAGAGGGAGACGCTCTGAGCGACCTTTAGTTTTCATTTGTTAACTGATCCTTGAATTTACTACTTTGGATCCGGTCATATAGGGCCATATGGTTATTTATAATTAGAAAAAGTGGCAAAATTTCGGAAATTTTCGGGAAAAGTGATGCGATTGCTACTCATTATTTTTATATGAAAACTCAAATAGTTATCATTTGTTCACTGAAGTGATCCCGATTTTAGTTATACATTTTGCGCAAATCCGTTACCGGAAGTTACATAAGGGTTACTGGCAGTACGGGAAGAGGCGCCATGGTATCTGCAACGCGGACGCATCCCCGGCACTAGCATATTCGCTTGCAAGCAAGCCTCCCACAGCGGCTTCGTAGCAAAACTGTGGGAGCCAGCTTGCTGGCGAATTACCAGCCCCCAGCGTAGGCACATTCGCTTGCAGGCAAGCTTCCCACAGCGGCTCCGTAGCAAAAACTGTGGGAGCCAGCTTGCTGGCGAATTACCGGCCTCCGGCATTGCCATATTCGCTTGCAAGCAAGCTCTCACAGCGGCTTCGTAGCAAAACTGTGGGAGCCAGCTTGCTGGCGAATTACCGGCCCCCAGCGTAGGCACATTCGCTTGCAAGCAAGCTCTCACAGCGGCTCCGTAGCAGAAACTGTGGGAGCCAACTTGTTGGCGAATTACCGGCCCCCAGCGTAGGCACATTCGCTTCCAAGCAAGCTCTCACAGCGGCTCCGTAGCAGAAATTGTGGGAGCCAACTTGTTGGCGAATTACCGGCCCCCAGCGTAGGCGCATTCGCTTCCAGGCAAGCTCTCACACCGGCTCCGTAGCGAAAACTGTGGGAGCTAGCTTGCTGGCGAATTACCAGCCCCCAGCGTAGGCACATTCGCTTCCAGGCAAGCTCTCACAGCGGCTTCGTAGCAAAACTGTGGGACCCAGCTTGCTGGCGAATTACCGGCCTTCGGCATTGGCACATTCGCTTGCAAGCAAGCTCCCTGCAGCGGCTTCATGGCAATTCGTGGATTGCTGCCCAGGGCTCTCGCCCTCAGAAATGACGCAGGCGGCGGACCAGCAGGTAGACGGGTAGCAAACCCACCGCCACCAGGGCGAGGGATGGCAGAGCGGCACGTTGCCACTCCCCTTCCGCGGTGAGTTCATAGATGCGCACGGCCAGGGTGTCCCAGCCAAAGGGACGCAGCAACAGCGTGGCCGGCATTTCCTTCATGATATCGATGCCCACCAGCAACAACGCCGTGACCAGCCCCGGCGCCACCATCGGCAATAGCACCCGCCTCGCCGCTTCCAGCGGCGGAGCGCCGAGCGTGCGGGCCGCCTCCAGCAGAGCCGGACGAACCCGCTCCAAGGCGCTTTCCACCGGGCCGAAAGCCACCGCCATGAAACGGATCACATAGGCCAGGAACAGCGCCCCGAGACTGCCCACCAACAGTTGCTTCCAGCCAAACCAGTGCCCCAATTGGCGGTCGATGGCGGCGAAGCCGATGACGATCCCCACCGCCAGCACCGAACCGGGCAACGCATATCCCATCGTCGCCGTGCGTACCAACACGCGCATCAACCGGTGCGGCCGCAGACGCTGCAGCCAGGCCAGCACCGACGCCAGCCCCACCACCAGCACACCGGCACTGATACCCAATGTCAGAGTGCGCAGCGCCATGGACACGAATCGCGCGTCCAGGCCGCGAGCCACTTCGTCCAGGGCCCAGTACAGCAAGCGTCCCGCCGGCAACAGGAAGGCCAGCGTCACCACCAGCCCGGCGTAGCCGGTCATCAGCCAGGCCCACCGTGAGCGCGCCGCCGCCATCGGGCGGCCACCGCGCTCTCCGTAGCGGGCGCGCCCCCGGCCACGCCGTTCCAGCCATAGCGCCAACAAGACGAACAGCAACAACAACGAGGCCAGTTGCGCGGCGGCGGCCAGTTTGAACAGGCCATACCAGCTCTTATAGATGGCGGTGGTAAAGGTGTCGAAATTGAAGACGGAAACGGCGCCGAAGTCCGCCAGCGTTTCCATCAACGCCAGCGCCAGACCCGCGGCGATGGCCGGGCGCGCCATCGGCAACGCCACCTGGGCGAACGCCGCCCAGGGGCCGCGGCCAAGCAGCCGGGCCTGTTCCATCACGGCCCGGCCCTGGGTCAGGAACGCCAGCCGCGCCAGCATGTAGACATAGGGGTAGAACACCAGGGACAGGGTGACGATCACCCAGAACGGATGGCGCGCGCTGAAGCCGGAAAACCCCGGCCACCACTGACGCAACGCCGATTGCACCGGACCGGAATAGTCCAGCCCCTGCACCACGACGAAGGCCAGCACATAGGCCGGCATGGCCAGCGGTAACAGCAGAGCCCAGTCCAGCACGCGGCGGCCGGGAAAATCCTGGGTGGCCACCAGCCAGGCCAGACTGACGCCCAGCAGCAGCACCCCGAGACCCACGCCGATCACCAGCAAAGCGGTATGCCCCAGCAAACGCCAGAGCACGGTATCCACCAGATGGCGCCAAGTTTCCGACTCGTCGCCGCGCCAGGCGGACAACAGCACGGAAACCGGTAACAGCACCGCCAGGGCCAGGACCCCGGCGATGATCAGATAGCGATCGACCCGGCGATCAGCGGTAACCCGCACGGTCCATCAGCTTCACGGCTTCCACCTGACGGCTGCCCGCCACGCTGACGTTGAGGTCGTCGGCTTTGAAGTCTCCCCAGGCCTTGACCTGCTCCGCCGGTTCGACGCCGGAGCTGGCCGGGTACTCCAGGTTGCCGTCGGCGAGCAGCTTCTGGGCTTCCGGCTTGCTCATCCACTCCAGCAACGCCACGGCGGCTTCCCGGTTGGGCGCGTTCTTGGTGACACCGCCACCGGAAATGTTCACATGGGTGCCGCTGCTGTCCTGGTTGGCCCAGAACAACTTCAGAGGCAGTTGGGGATTGTCGCGTTGCAGACGGCCGAAGTAGTAGGTGTTGACGATGCCGACGTCGCACTGGCCGGCGACTATGGCTTCCATCACCGCGTTGTCGTTGGCGAACACATCGGTGGCCAGATTATCGACCCAGCCGCGCACCACGCGCTCCGCTTCTTCTTCGCCGAGCCGCTCGATCATGGTGGCGACCAGGGATTGGTTGTAGACCTTCTTGGAAGTGCGCAGACACAAACGGCCTTTCCATTGTTCATCGGCCAGCGCTTCATAGCTGGACAGTTCCGACGGTTGCACCCGCTCGGTGGAGTAGACAATGGTGCGGGCGCGTTGAGTCAGACCGAACCAGCGGCCCTGCTCGTCACGCAGATGCTCCGGCACATTGCCTTCCAGCACGGTGGACTCCACCGGTTGCAGCAGATCCTCCTGGGTGGCCTGCCACAGGTTGCCGGCATCCACGGTGACCAGCAGATCCGCCGGGGACTGCTCGCCTTCGGCTTTGAGGCGGGCGGCCAGGGCACCGGCGTTGTCGGTGATATAACGAATGGAAACACCGGTTTGCTCGGTGTAAGCGTCGAAGACCGGCTTGATCAGCTCGTCATTACGGGAGGTGTAAACCACCACCTCGTCTTTAGGCTCGGGTTGCTCGGAACAGGCGGCGACAAGAAGGGCGAGCGCAGGCAGGGCCAAACGGCGCAGGACAGTCATGGGGCATGGCTCCATAAACGAAAATGATTCGCGATTATCAAGGCTCCATTATCGATTGGCAAGGACGTGCCAATTGCGGCAGGTCCCCGGCCCGGCCCAGGGCATGCTCAATGAACAGACGCCGCGCCGGCGGCAGCTTGTCCACCAGGCCAAGGCCGGTATTTCGCAGCCAGCGCAGTGGCGGCTCCCGCCGTTCGAACAGCATCTTGAAACCGCGCATGGCCTGCTGCATCAGCAGGTTGTCGGCACGCCGGCGACGCTCGTAACGGGCCAGCGCGACGGGATCAGCCAGGGGCAATCCGGCCTGACGAACCCGGGCCAATTCTTCCGCCAGCACCCCCACATCCAGGAAGCCCAGATTGATGCCCTGCCCGGCCAGCGGATGGATCACATGGGCGGCGTCGCCGACCAGCGCCAGACCTGGCGCCCGGTAGCTGCTGGCATGCCGCTCCTGGATCGGAAACACGCGCCGCGCGCTCACCGGCCGGGCCAGACCGAGCACTTCGGCGGTGGCCCGGTTCAGGGCACCGGCGAAGGCGTCATCGTCTTCCGCCAGGCGCTCTTCGATAAATCCAGGCCAGCCGGACCAGACAATGGAGCAGTGCCTGCCGTCACGGCTTTCCGGCGCGTCGGACGGCACATTGAACAGCGGCAGCAGAGCCAGAGGGCCGGACTCCAGGAACACTTGCCGGGCGCAGCCGCCATGGGGCCGTTCGGTCTCGATGGTAGCCACCAGCGCATGGTGACCGGTATCGCGGGGACCACCGGGAATGCCCGCCGCCTCGCGTACCAGCGAACGGGCGCCGTCGGCGCCCACCACCAGGCCGGCGCTGTAGTCACCATCGCCGGCCCTCACCCGCCACCCCTCCGGGGTGCGCCGGACGGCGGCGACTTTGGCGCCACATCGCCAGTCCAGGCCCGGCCGATCGGCACCGGCCCGGTACAGGGCGGCGACGATATGATCGTTTTCCAGCAACCAGCCCAGCGCTTCCGCGCCGGCCTCGGTCACGTCGAAATTCACTTCGCCGGTGCCATCGTGATCCCACACCTGCATGTGCCGATAAGGCTGCACCCGTTGCGGGTTCAGGTATTGCCAGGCGCCGGCGTGGTTGAGCAACCAGTAACTGGCCTCGTTCAAGGTCGAAACACGCAGGCCCGGCTCGCCTTCCGGCCAGACCGGCTCGGCGGCGCCGTCCAGCACCCGCACCGCCAGCCCCTGATCGGCCAGCAACAGCGCCAGCAGCCCCCCGGCCATGCCGCCGCCAACGATCAGAACATCACTGTGATGAGAGGAGGTCTCTGTCATTGCAATCCCATGGCGCGACGAGCGAAATCCCGGCGCGGGCCGGGCAACAGATCCAGGGCCAGCAGGCCCAGTTGACGACTGTGGGCGAACAGCGGCTGGCGCACCCGGAACCATTCCGGCAATTGGCGCGAAGCCTGGGTGACCCAGGCCTGATCGGCACGCCGCGCTTGCTGCCACCGCGACAAGCACGCCAGTTCGCCCGGATGCGCGGTACCGCCCACCGCTTCCGCCAGCGCCGCCAGATCGCGCACACTCAGATTGAAACCCTGGCCCGCCACCGGGTGCAGGGTATGGGCGGCATTGCCCACCACCGCTCCGAACGGCACCGCCTGGGCACAGGCTTCAGTGAGCACCAGCGAATAACGGTGACGCTCGCCGATGGCGGTGAGCGCCGGCGGCGCCGCCCCCATGCGTTGATGCAAGGCGTCCAGGGCCTGCGTGTCGTCCATCGCCATCCAGGCGTCCACTTGATCACGGGGGCCGGTCCACACCAGCGCCATGCGCTGATCCGGCAACGGCAGCAGCGCCATGGGCCCGTCATCGAGAAAGCGCTCAAAGGCCCGCCCCTGGTGTGGCTCCGCCACCGCCACATTGGCGATCAGCGCATCATGGCCAATGTCCTGCTGGCGGGCGCTGATGCCGAGCCAGTCCCGGGTTTGCGAGTTGGCGCCATCAGCGGCGATCAGCAAGGGCGTGTGACGCTCGCCGCCGTCGTTGAACTTGGCGATATAGCCGTCGGACACCCGGCGGGCGGCGCGCACACCGTCCGGCGCCCGTACTTCGATGGCGTCATCCCGGTACAGCGCGTTCACCAGCAAATAGCCCAGCCAGCGGTTCTCCACCACCGCGCCCAGGCGCGGCAGGCGATGTTCTTCGGCGAGCATGCGGGTCAGACCGAGGCGCCCCTGGCGGGACACGTGCACCTCGTTGATGGAGGCCGCCCGTTCCAGTAACGGCGCCAGCAGCCCCAGTTGTTCCAGCACCTTCAGGCTGCCGGCGGACAGCGCGGTACTGCGGGCATCGAAGCTGGGCGTTTCCGGCGGCGCCTCGGCGGGCAAAGGGTGGCTTTCCACCAGCGTCACCGAAGGGCAGCCGCGATGGCGCAGCAACAACGCCAGCAAGGCGCCGGCCATGCCACCACCAACGATCAGTGGCCCGTTCGGATTCATGCCCGCGCCTCTCGCATCAGCGCTTCGATATCATCGATCGCCTTGGGCACATCACGGGTCAGGACCTCGCAGCCGTCAGCGGTCACCAGCACGTCATCCTCGATGCGGATGCCGATGCCACACCAACGCGGCTCCACCGTGTCGTCATCCGGCGCCACATACAGTCCCGGTTCCACCGTAAGCACCATACCCGGCTCCAGCTGCCGCCAGGCACCGCCGACGCGGTAATCACCGACGTCGTGCACATCAAGGCCGAGCCAGTGGCCGGTCCGGTGCATATAGAAGCGGCGATAGGCTTCGGTTTCCACCAGTTCCGCCGGATCCCCATGCAGCAACCCCAGCGCCACCAGCCCTTCGGTGAGCACGCGCACGGCTTCCTCGTGGGGGTAATTCCAGTGATGGTCCGGATGGGTGGCGTCAATCGCCGCCAACTGGGCCTTCAGCACCACTTCATAAAGTGCCCGCTGCTCGGCGGAGAAGGTGCCGCTCACCGGGAAGGTACGAGTAATGTCCGAGGCATAGCAGTCCAGCTCACAGCCGGCGTCCACCAATACCAGCTCGCCGTCCTTGAGTTGGTCGCTGTTTTCCACGTAATGAAGGATGCAGCCGTTGGCGCCACCGCCGACGATGCTGGGGTAGGCCGGGCTGCGGGCGCCGTGGCGCATGAATTCGTGCAGGTACTCGGCTTCCAGCTGGTACTCGTACATACCGGGCCGCACCGACTGCATGGCACGCACATGGGCGCCGGCGGAAATGGCAGCGGCGCGGCGCATCACCGCCTGCTCTTCCTTGCTCTTGAACAGACGCATGTCGTGCAGCAGGTGGGACAGCGCGACGAACTCCCCGGGCGGCTGCGCGCCGGTGCGCACGCGCTCACGGATGGCGTTGACCCAGCTCATCAGTTGCCGGTCGAAATCGTCATCCCGACCGATGTCGTAATAGACCCGGTTACGGCCTTCGATCAGACCGGGCAGGATGTCGTCGATGTCGTTGATCGGAAAGGCGTCGTCGGCATGGTGGTTCGCCACCGCCCCTTCCGGGCCGGCGCGATAGCCGTTCCAGATTTCCATGGCGCGATCACGCTCACGGCAGAACAGGACGAACTCGCCATGCTCGCGTCCCGGCAACAGCACCATCACCGCTTCCGGTTCCGGGAAACCACTCAGATACCAGAAGTCGCTGTCCTGGCGATAGGGATGCTCCACATCCCGGTTGCGGGTGCGCTCCGGCGCCGCCGGCAGAATGGCAATGCTGTTGGGTTCCATCTGCTCCATCAGCTCGCGCCGGCGGCGCTGGAATTCCTGCGCGGAAATAGACATGAACGCGGCCTCCTCATGAACCTTTAAAAACGTCAGTCACTGGCGGTGTCGCCGCCGGGTATCAATGCTGCCGGGGCGGGGTTTCCGGTTTCGGCTCGGGCTGCCCTTTGCGTTCCGCCTTCATCACCAGTTCGGTGTAGATCATCAGCGCGGCCATGCGGCAATGCTCCGCCACCTGTTCGAACATATCCTCGCTTTCCGGATCATCGTCCTCCGGCGTCGCCACCTGGCTGATCGCCGCCAGATCGGACAGCGCTTCCTGTATGCCCATGGACAAGGCGCTGTCGCTGGTGCCGGCGGCACCGGTGCCGAAACCCACCAGGAAGCCTTCGCTCCATTGTCCCAGGGCCGCCACCCGCAGGCCCAGGTCTTCTTCATCTTCCGGCAGCAACAGGGTGAGGTCGAGCCCGGTATCGGCGAAGGCGGACAGTGCCTGGTCACGGCAGGTCAGCAACACAGCGGCGACGTCATTATCAAAGCCGGAAGGCAACTCCACATGGGCGGCGAGCACGCCCAGCAGTTCATCGTCGCGGCGACCGTGGCCGGTGGCCAGCAGTCCGCAGATCACCCCCTGCACTTCACTGGGGGAGTGAGCGACACCGGCGCCGGCGAAGGCCCGCGCGCAGCTTTCGAAATCGTAGGTGTCAGACATGGGGTTCTTCACGTTACGGTTTATGAACAGGCGCTAAGTCTTGAATTCCATTGACCCTTTCCAGGGCCCTACCTATAGTACAAAAAGCCGTCATTCCCGGCGGCGGCCCCTCCACTTCCCTACTGTACGTGCAGCAAGCGACAGTGGCACGGGGGCTTAACCTTAGGCGAACAGCGACCGATTTGCCATGACGACGGAACAACAACTGCGGCAACTGGAAGCCCACGTGGACTCCCTGCTGCGTCAGTCCAACCGTTTGCGCGAAGAGAATCGCCTGCTGCGCGAGCGGGAACACCGTCTTCTCGATGAACGGGCCCAGCTCATCCGTAAAAACGACTTGGCCCGCTCCCGGGTGGAGGCGATCATAACGCGCCTGCAATCCCTGGAGCAGGAGGACTCATGAACGATAGCAGTTCGCTGGTGATTCACTTGCTGGGCAAGGAATACCGCGTGGCCTGCCCGGTTGGCGAGCAGGACAATCTGCTGCGCGCCGCCCGCTATCTCGACACTCAAATGCGTGAAGTGAAGCAGGCCAATGTGATTGGTCTGGAACGCATCGCCATCATGGCGGCCTTGAATATCAGCCACGAGTTGCTGGAAGCCCGCTCCAAGGCCTCTTCCGATGAGACCGGCAGTGCCCGTATGCAGGCGCTGATCGATCGGCTGGAGGGAGAGCTGCGTGCGCTCGAGGAGCTCGCCCCCCAGAACCGCTTTTCTGTCAAGCCCTGACCGGCTGCCCCCGCCCTGATATACTACGCTCAAGTGTCCCCTGGTCCGTTCGCCAGCCGGGTTATGTCCCTGAGCCGATGTTGTACCAAAAGGGAACCAATATTGGCCGGCCTGTGCGCATGTCCGCCACCGAGCGGAAAGCCTGATGGTCCGGTCCGCGGTTCCCGCCTTGAACCTGACGGTTCAAGGGCCACACCCGCAGCGGCGGCCCGGGGGGCACGCTTTATTACAGTGGACAGTTGATAGTTGACAGTGGACAGCTGGGTGCTTGTAAGAAAGCGCTGTGCTATTCGGGTCGTTCTCCCTTCTTAAAATCCTCCTTCGCATGAATCAACCCAAGTTAACCGATCGCAAGCAGTTGCGCCGTGAGTTACGGGCGCGGCGGCGGGCTTTGGGTGCGGGTGAGCGGCGTCTGGCGGAGAGGCGGTTCGCGCGTAATTTGCGGCGGGAACTGGGACCGCGGCGGGCTCGCCATGTGGCGGTCTATCATGCCGCCGACGGCGAATTGTCGCCGCTACCGGGGCTGGCTCAGCGCCGCTTTCAGGGCACCCGTCTGTATCTGCCGGTGCTGGACCCGGTTTACCGCGGCCGTCTGCGTTTTCATCTCTGGCGCCGGGAGAAAAGACTGCGCGCCAATCGTTTTGGCATCGGAGAGCCACGATGCGCGGAGCGAGCACGGGCGGACTGGGCGCTGGATGTTCTGTTGATTCCACTGGTGGGATTCGATGATCGAGGCCATCGCCTGGGCATGGGCGGCGGCTTTTACGATCGGACTTTGGCGAATTTCGCGCGACGACCACGCCGCCCCCGGCTGGTGGGCGTCGCTTTTGAGTGTCAACGGCTGTCCAGGGTGCCGGAAGCCCCCTGGGATCAGCCGCTGGACCTTATTATAACGGATTCTCGCAACTGATTAGCGTGACTGATCGGCCTTGATACTGACGCCGGCGGACTGGGCATAGCGCTCCAGATCCGGCTGATTGCCACCGTGGGTGAGGGTGCTCACCAAAACGCCGGTGGCAAAAATGATCGCCAGGACAACCAGTGCATCTGGTCTTTTCTTCATTGTGTCTTCAATCCCCAAGAAAAAGTCATCACTCTCAAAAGGCTGTCCATGCCGAAGCATGGAATACTAATGCAAATTTTATGTAACAAAACGAGAACTGGATCGAAAAATGATCACTTGCCTCTTAAAAGTCAAGCGGTTACATCAACATGCTCACCTTTCTTAACAAAAGTACCGCTCAACTTTCACCTGGCGTGATCCGTGGTTTACGAGGTGTGTGATCGCTCACGTCCTAGTTCAAAAACAGCCGGTACGCTGGATTGTCACTCTCTTCCACCATCGGATAGGGGACTTTCTTGAGGTCCTTGCGCAGGTTGCCCCTTTCTCCGAAGGGCACCTGGAAGCCCACCAGCACCCGTCCATAGGCGGCGCCGTGGTTTCTATAGTGGAACAGGCTGATATTCCACTTGTGGCCCAGCGACATGAGGAACTTCAGCAGCGCCCCGGGGCGCTCGGGAAATTCCACCCGGAACAGCATTTCGTCCAGGTCCTGGCGCGAGGTGTGCCCACCCACCATATGGCGAATGTGCAGCTTGGCCATCTCGTTGCCAGTCATGTCCACCACCGGATAACCGGCAGCCCGCAGCTCTTCCAGTAACGGAGCAAGATCCGCGCCACCAGAGCTGGTCTGAATACCGACAAAAATATTCGCTTCGTGTTCCCCGGCGTACCGATAATTGAACTCGGTGATGGCGCGGCGCCCCACCACCTGCAGAAAATTACGGTAGGCGCCCGGCTTCTCGGGGATGGTTACCGCCAGAATCGCCTCGCGCTGCTCGCCCAGTTCCGCCCGCTCGGAAATATGCCGCAGACGATCAAAATTGACATTGGCACCACTCTGGATCGCCACCAGCGTCTTGTTCTCCGACTTGGTGCGCGCCACCCATTTTTTCAGGCCGGCCAGGGCCAGAGCTCCGGCGGGCTCGCAGACGGTGCGGGTGTCCTCGAAGGTGTCCTTGATGGCCGCGCAGATCTCGTCGGTGGTGGCGGTGATCACCTCATCCACCGTGTCCTTCAGCACCCGGAAGGTTTCCTTGCCGATCTGCTTCACCGCCACGCCATCGGCGAACAACCCCACTTCAGGCAGCGTTACCCGGCGTTTACGCTCCAGGGCGGCTTTCAGGCAAGCGGCGTCTTCCGGCTCCACGGCAATGATCTTCACATCCGGGCGCACGTACTTAACGTAGGCGGCGACCCCCGCGGCCAGTCCACCGCCACCCACCGGGATGAAGACGGCATCCAGATCGCGGCTTTGCTGGCGCAGGATCTCCATGCCCACGGTGCCCTGCCCGGCGATCACGTCAGGATCATCGTAGGGGTGGACGAACGTCAGGCCTTCCTTTTCTTCCAGCTTGCGGGCATGGGCCAGCGCCTCATCGAAGCTGTCGCCCACCAGCACCGCCTTGCCGCCAAGCTGACGTACGGATTTAACCTTGATATCCGGCGTGGTGCGCGGCATCACGATCACCGAGCGCACATTCATGGAGGTGGCCGCCAGCGCCAACCCCTGAGCGTGGTTGCCGGCGGATGCGCAGATCACGCCGCGTTCGCGCTGGGCCTCGGAAAGCTGGGCCACTTTGTTGTAGGCGCCGCGCAGCTTGAAGGAGAACACCGGCTGCAGATCCTCGCGCTTGAGCAGCACCCGGTTGCCAATTCGCCGGGAAATCAGCGGCGCGGCGTGGATGGGGGTCTCATGGGCCACGTCATAGACGCGGGATTGCAGGATCCGTTTGACGTACTTTTCAAGCATGGGGGTTCCGAAAATCAGCGCGAGACCGCCGGACCGGCGGAAAGCAGCTAGTTTACGGTTTGAGCAGGGAAGTCGTCCACCGGCAAAGAGGTTCGCGGCCTTGCGCCGCGAACCTTCTCGTCTTCACTGACCTATTTGATCGAGCCGCTCTGGTAACTCAGGTTAATGCCGCTGGTGGGAATGGTCAGATTCACCTGGCCACCGGGCAAGCCGGCCAGGGTGATTTCCAGATCCACATTCAGCGGTTCCAGATTTTCCAGTCCGATGAACAAGCGGCCATCGGGCAGGAAGTCCACGGGACCTTCCAGTTGCACGTTATCGATCGGCAGGCTTTTCACGTTGTGCTGCAGCCCCAGCGGCAGACTCAGCTCCGGCGCGTCGAACAGCAGATCAAAAGTGATCCGGAACACCGGCCCGTCCGGGGTTGCGATGATGCGCCCCACTGGCGGCATGGTGCGATTGCCATCACCGTCCTCGTCATAACGCACCCGCATGATGTTCGGCCCGGTGTGGGTCTCGATCGGCACCAGCCCCAGGTTACCCACCTGGCCGAGCACGGCTTCCTCCAGCCCCAGGATGCCAAGAACATCCCCCAGAGTCTGCACCAGGCCGCCCAGCAGACCGCCGACAATCGGCAGATCACTCAGCGAGTTGTCACCGTCGGAGGTGTCCAGATCCAGACCGATCACCGCCGTGGCATCCAGGTTGCTCAGCGCCACGGTGGTCGGATAAATCACCACCGGGACACCGCCCGCCTCGCCATCGTAATCGAGAATTTCCGTATTCAGATCACCGGTGAGATACAGAATCCGCTCACTGTCACAATCGATCTGATCGTCCTCGGTATAGGGTGGCGTACCCTCGAATCCGCAACCGGTGTTGGCGGTGCTGACCAGGCCGCCACCGCCATCACCGTTGGGACGGATCAGCGTGGCGTTGGCCGGCGTCGCCGGATCCGGGGTACCCGCCGGCACCCTCGGCTCGCCTTCGTCGACGACAAAGTTACTGTTGGCATCGACGCTCGGCAGGTTGCTCAATTCCTGGAACACCGTGGTCACGGCACCGGCCCCCCGGAACAGGACGTCCATGTTGGGACCGCCGGATTTGGCATCACTGCCTTCCAGCAAGGCGGTCTGCAGCGGTAACCCATCGGTGGAACATATGACGTCACCGCCGCAGCCATCGCTTTGCGAAGCCAGGGTATAGCGATACAAAGCACCCTCTTCCCAGGGTTGCTCCGGTGTAAAAGTCAGAGCCCGGGTTTCCGGTCTCAAATCGCCGTCCACCACGCCCTGGCAGGTACCGTCCTCGCTTACCCGCTCGACACGGAACGCGCCCTGACCGCAGGCGGTTCCCAGGGTCAAGCTGCCGGCCTCCATGTTCTGGGAGAAGCGCACCCGGATCGGCCGGTTCGCCGGCATGCCGACGATCGGCAGTTCATCCACTTCCACCTGCTCGGATTCAGAGCTCGAAGAGACACACACGCCCTGCACGCCGGCGGCGATGTCGGACGCCGTGGCGGCGCTGCTGGCGCAGGGGAAACCCGGGTAGACCACCATGGCAAACGGCGCGCGGCGCACATCCTCGCCGTCCCGTGCCACCACGTATTCCGGCATGGTGAAGCCAATGGTGTTGAGGCCGGTCAGTGGATCCAGCACCTGCAACCCGTTGCCGGCCAGATCGGTCAGGCCGTTGGTGGCGCTGACTTCATAGGGCACGCCGAAGGCCAGTGGCGATTCCGGCTGTATTACCAAAGCGTTACCGTCCAGGCTCCAGGAGAACGGCTCCGCGGTGCCGCCCTTGGTCAGTTGGACGGTCTCGCCCGGTCGCACGCTGAGTGGATCCAGCGCCTCGCTGAACAGCAGGGTGATCGGTTCACCGGGCACGGCACGATCGGCCACGTCTCCCGGCGTCCAGGACAGCCGCTGCTCGCCATTGTCGTCCATCACCAGCAAGGTCGGCGGCACGGTATCCGCCGGTTGCGGCGGCGCGTTCTCCTGGTCGCGGTAGGACTCCATATGGAAGCTCAATACACCGTGGCTGTTTTCCACGCCCAGCACCCGGGGCTCCACCACGGTGAGCGCGTCGGTGACCAGTTTGCCGTCCTCGACGATCGCCTTGCCGACCAGTTCCACGTGCATCAGGTTCTGCGTGAAGGCGCCGTTGGCCCGGGCATCCTTGGTGTTGGCGGCGAGATCCATGAACAGACGCACGTTCTTGGCGGCATCGGGGGAATCGGAGTTGGGATTGGGAAACAGGTAACCGGTGGCGTCCGACATCACCTGGATGGTCACCGCGCCGGAGTCGAAGCCCACCGGCACTTCCCCGCCGATCAACACATCCAGCGGTTCGCCCACCAGAATCCCACCACGCTTGATACGCAGCGGCGTCACATCCGGGAAGTTGGGCGGGAACGCCAGTTCGGCGTAGATATCACCAGACTGTTTGGAAGCGGTGCCATTGGCCAGCAGGGTGCTGATCAACGGCACGCAGTTGATCGGATCACCAGTCAGTTCCGAAGTTCGCAGGTCACCGTCATCAAGACAGCCGAGGGTGTCGTCGGTGGCCGGCGCCTCGGTCACCAGCACTTCCCGTTCACCGGTGCTGGACTTGGTGTTCAGCGGTGTCACGGTGCGCTCGAACGGCGCCAGTGTTTCCCCGGCAACGCTGGTGAGCCCGGTCACCGTCAGCACATACTGCTGCCCCGGGGTCATGTCTTCCAGCGGATCCACGGTGAGCGTATCGCGACCGCTCAACACCAGCGCCGGCACCAACTCATCCCCCTGTTTCAGGCTGACGGTATCCCCGTAAACCACGGAAGATGAGTCCAGCGGCTGGGAGATACGCAGCCGGAAAGTGGAGAAATCCACGGTGGGAAACTGCTCATCGTCCGGGAAAATCTCAGTGACCTCAAAGGTGTCGGAAGCACGCTGCCACGACAGCGGCCCTTCCAGAGCGGGACGGGTGGAAAAGTTCAGTTCCCCGTCACGGAAATTGACCACCCGGCCGTCCGGAGCCAGGTCAATGATGGCGACCTTGTAGTCGCTGATCGGCGCCAGCGGCGTGGTCGGTTGCAACACCACGTTACGGCCATCGTTCATCACCTTCATATCGAAAGGCACCGGCGCGCCACCAGGACCAGTGAAACGGAAGTTGTCCTCGGTCACCTCCAGGGGATCACTGAACTCCAGCACCACCGGAGCGGACGGCGCCACATAGGCCTGCCCGTCGAAAGGGTAGTTGAAATACAGTTCCTTGGGATTGTACTGGGGCCCATCGAAACTCGGATTGCTGCTACCGCCCCCCCCGCAACCGGCCAGGATACCGGCGCAGGCGGCTATGATCAGTTTGCTTCGCATGACACCACTCCTCAGAACTTCAGGGTGACGGAACCACTGAATACATGGACTTCACCGCCGGTTTCGATGGTTTCGTAGGGATTCACCGGGGCCCGGTCACTGGTCAGATCAAACTTGCGCTCGTCGATATCATGGAACTGGTAGCCGAAATCCACTCGCATGGGATACGCAAGGATCGGGGGTTGCTCGATGGTCCAGGAGCCACCGACGCCGTAGATGGTCTTGTCCGCATCCAGATAATTGACGTCCAGGCTGCGATCGCTTTCCATCGGTGATTCCCGGAACGCCACGCCGGCGGTCAGGCTTACATTCTTGAGCGCGCTCCACTCAACCCCGACCCGGGGCACGGTGATGTCCTTGAAGCGGATGTCCGCCTGATCCTTGACGGTGTCGTCCTCCAGCACCTCCATCAGGTCCGACCAGTTCTGCCGTTCCACCGTCACCCCGGCACGCAGCCGGTCATTGAAACGGTATTGCAACCCGGCGCTGTAAATGTCCGGTTGATAGGAATCCACGGTATCGATCAGCAAGGCGATACCCGGCGACGGCACGGTGCCGGGAATGGTGATGCGCGAGTCCACCGAGGTGCGCGCTTCGGTATGGCCGCGAAAGGCGAATGCGGTTTCCAGGCCGTCGGTGATGCAATCCCCCTTGCCGCAGATCAGCTTGCCCCAGTCCAGGGTGACACCGAGCACCGGGCGGATCACCGGTTTGGCGTTGACCTCGAGTGTTTCATACTGGGTCTCACCGGCCAGGTTGGAGCTCGCCACCAGTTTAGCGTCGGAGCGCAGGGAGACGTGCGCGGAGGCGCCGACGGCGATCCCGTGCAGCAACTCGGTACCACCGCCGATATTCAGGAATAACGGTTGACGACCGTACTCCATGTATTGCCCGCCCATGGACGTGGTGGAATTAAAGGAGAGCATTTCTTTCCCGTATTTTTCCACGCCGGCGATGATGGCGAAGTAAATTGGATGTTCGAATTTGGTGATGCTGGACAGATCGGTTTTCAGCGCGATCAATTGCTGCTGGCTGCGGCTGTCGTCGAGCAGGTTACCGTCGCGCGTGGCCGGTGCCGCGCCCCCCAGACTCCTGCCATCAAGCTCCTGCTCGGCATGCAGGAAGCCGATGGTCAGCTCACCACGGGGGTCCTTGATCAGGTAGGACGGGTTGTAATACAGCGCCGACGCCTGCGGATTGAACATGGAAAGGGCCTGAGCGGATGCCACATCACCAGGAAAAAGGCCATAGCTGCTGGCGGTGTTACCCATGGCGGCGAAAGCCGGGGAAGCAATCGAAGCGGCGACCGAAAGGGACAGGGCCGCGATGCCACCGCGACGCAGGGGGGAAAGTCCGAACATACACTGCCTCCGGTACGGATCATTGTTGTTGTGTAATCCAGGTCGGGGCCCGGAGCGATTACCGGCACCCCCCTTTTTAAGAAAGCTCCGAATAATGGGGACAAGGTAATATTCAGAACTTCCTTTCTATGCAATCTCAGTAAAACAAATGTGCACAGACATTGGCGTATGAAAAAAGGTGGAAAACCGTACTCAGGGATGGCGGATGGTTAGCAGCTGTAACAGACCGTGTCACTCTGTGACGGGGCTCGGAAGAATTGATGATCGCTGCCAAGGCAGCTCCCCTCAACGGGCCCTACAAAGCCGCTGTGGGAAGCTGCCTTGGCAGCGAATCGACGTGCAGGCAAATTACCGGGCAACACCGGTCCATGGACAGCACTGCCCCGGTTTGCAATTAAATCGAAATCACCTCATCGCCACGGCCAACCAGCACCAGGTCGGCGGGACGGCGGGCGAACAGGCCGTTGGTAACGACCCCGGTAATATTGTTGATTTTCTCTTCCAGCTCGATGGGGTTGAGAATATCCAGATTGCGCACATCGAGAATCAGATTGCCGTTATCCGTGACAAAGCCCTCCCGGTATTGGGGCTGCCCTCCGAGCGCGGCAAGTCGACGCGCCACGTAGGACCGGGCCATGGGGATCACCTCCACCGGCAAGGGGAAGCGGCCCAGGCGCTTGACCTGCTTGGAACCGTCGACAATGCAGATGAACCGCTCAGCCACCGCCGCCACGATTTTCTCGCGGGTCAGAGCTCCCCCGCCGCCCTTGATCATTTCCCGGTGATCATTAACCTCGTCCGCGCCGTCCACGTACAGCGGCAGAGTGTCCACCTGATTCAGTTCCAGCACTTCGATACCATGCCCGCGCAACCGCTCGGCAGTGGCTTCGGAACTGGCCACGGCGCCGGCCAGACGGTCCTTCATGGACGCCAGAGCATCAATAAAATAGTTTGCCGTGGAGCCGGTACCCACACCGATGACCTCGCCTTCGGGCACATGGCGCAAGGCGGCCTCCGCCACCTTCTGCTTCAACGCATTTTGATCCATTTCCTACCTCAAACCGATTAATTCCACGACGATCACCCAGTTTAACCTGAATATTGCGTCAATACGCCCCTCAATTCGCTGCCAAGGCAGCTTCCCACAGCGGCTTCGCAGGACTTGTTGTGGGAAGCTGCCTTGGCAGCGAATCAACCCGCGGGCGAACCGCCCCGGCGCCTTGGGTCAGCAGCGCTCCACCGGCGGCGATATTCTTTTTTACTAATGTATGACTTGAATTTTTGTACAGTTCGCGCATCTTGAACATATCACCGTGTCGCCGGTACGGACCGCCCCATGCCAGCCTCCGCGGTGAACTAAAACAATGAAACCAAAAAGCGCTACTCCACGGAATGTTCAGGGAGTAACCATTGATCTACAAGGAGACGACTCATGCAACGGTCAGCATTCATCCCTCTTATCTTCGCCACCCTCGGTGTCGTGGCGGCACCGCTCGCGATGGCTGATGATACCTCCGGGCGGGACTACTCCACTGAGCGGCGTAATCTGGACAGCCCGGAACACATCTCCAAGGAATACAAGAAGGCGATCGAGGCCGAAACCGAGTCCAAGCGGCGTGCCGCCGAAGGCGTTTCGGACAAGGCCAGAAACTACGGCGAGGACCGCAGCAAGATCGACAAGAATATCGAGGATCGGCTTGAGGAAGGCCGGGCAACCCGCGACAAGGCCCGCCAGGAAGCCAAGGAAATGGGTAAGGACATGCAAAGCCCGAACTACGCCAAGGACCGGGAAAACCTGGATAATCCGGACCAGATCAAGGAGCGCCTGCAGGAAGTGAAGGAAGGCACTATCAAACCGAAAGAGTAAGCCGCTTCCTGAAACGAGAAGCCCCGGTTATCCCGGGGCTTTTTGGGCCTATCGCGTCAGCGCCTCACGACGCCGCAACGCCTCCTGCTCCATTTCCTTACGGCGCTGTTCGGCGGCTTCCATCCGCTCATCCGCTCGCTGCTGCTGGGTTTTCCGGCGCTCTTCCGCCGCGCGGCGCTGATTGTCCAGACGATTCTGCAAATCCTGCCGCCGCTGCTCCGCCTGGGCGGCGGGATCCGGTGACCGCGTGGCCCGACTATCCAGTTGGGCCAGAGCCGGCGTTGCCATCGTCACCAGCATCACGCCCGTGGCCATCCATACTGGTTTGAACTTCATGGCGTTACCTCCTGCTTGCACCCGGGCACCGTGTCCGGGTAGTCGATGAATGCGAGCAGTACCATTGTCCCAGTTCTGGCGCCTCGGCAGGCAAGTAACACAAGGTAAAATTCCACGTCTTCAGGCCTTCGCCCGGGCCGGGTGCCCCGGCACGTTCAAA
This sequence comes from Alcanivorax sp. 24, assembly GCF_004360225.1. Classification (GTDB taxonomy): domain Bacteria; phylum Pseudomonadota; class Gammaproteobacteria; order Pseudomonadales; family Alcanivoracaceae; genus Alloalcanivorax; species Alloalcanivorax xiamenensis. The sequence goes on along the minus strand of NZ_SNUA01000013.1, from coordinate 97,589 downwards.
CAGTCATCAATGATACGGAAGATGCGCTCCCGATAATCGGCCTGTTCATTGGCCAACTGATGACGGGCGCCTTCCAGGATATGAATACGGGGTTCCTGGAATTTGCGGCGGATAATGTCCAGGTTATAGCGCCAGTCCACCGTCTCATCCTGATCCCCCTGGATCACCACCAGCGACAACGGCACCGGGGCGGCCCGCTCAAACCCCGGCAACCAGCGCTTCAATGCGGTCACCCAACTGGCCGGCAGCCGCCGGGGCTGCAGGGGGTCCCGGTTTTCCAGGAAATCCAGAAAATCGGGATCTCCGGAGTTAATGGTGAAAACCCGCTTTATCGAGCGTGCAAAAGGACGAATCAGGGTATGCAGCCAGCGGGCGGTGCCCCATTTGAATGGACGCACCAGGGGGGCCAGCAGAATAACCTGCTCAAACGGCGCCCTGCCCGCGTCGAACCGGTGATGCAGAAGGAAATCCATGACAATGGCGCCGCCGGTGCTCTGCGCCACCACATGCCAGGGTTTGGGCAAATGTGTCCGGGCCAGGCTCAGACACTGCTCCAGCACGTCCCGATACACCTTGAAGTCGTCGATATCCGCCGGCGGACCGGAACTGAGACCATGCCCGGGCAGATCGTAAGCGACCACGGCGAAGCCCTGCTCCAACAGATGTCCGATGACATGACCGTAAAGGCCGACATGGTCGAAATAGCCATGGCATACGAACACCGTGCCCTTCGGCGACGGCGGACGCCAGACGTGGATACCGAGGGTATGGCCGGCGGCATCGAAATAGCCGAAACCGTGCTCCAGACACGGCAACCGGGCGGCAAAATCGATGCCGTAGTAGCTGACGTAATCCAGGCTGGGGTCATCGAGAGGGACGAACCGTTCCCAATTCAGGGGATGCCAACTACGGGTGATGGCGTCGCGGGAAAACGGTATCGACATAGGCGGGAAGCTCTCGGCTCAGGCGGTGTATGACAACCGTCAATGATAGGCACTCCATGCCCGGCATGCCATCGCCCGAACCACAAAGCGCCCGATCAAGGGCGCTTTGATGGCCCGGCCAGAGGCCGGGCGGGAACTACAAGCTTACAGGTTTGCTGGCCAGTCTCTTACAGCTGTGCCTGCTGGGCCCGCAATGCTTGCTGAGCCTGAACTTCGGAAATAACACGTTGCAGATTCTCCGGAGAGTCCAGGTTCAGGCGGTGACCCAGATGATCCACCGGCGTCTGGCCGGCCTGGGGAGCATGCTCCCTGGCTACCGCCAGGTTGCGCTGGGCTTCCTGGGAGCGGTACGCGATGTAGTCCTGGGAATCGATGTTCTCACGGATGCTCAGGAAATCACGGCCTTTCCCCTGGGACTGGCCACGCTGCTCGGCTTGCAGGCGGTCGCTGGCGGCGCGTTGCACCTGACCATCAACCAATGCCGGGGAGTCAATCTGCTCACGGGCGTTCAGGTAATCGGCACGGACCTGATCTTCGAAGCTGGAGGCCTGGGCCAACGGCGCGGCAGCCAGACCAGCAACGACCAGGGCGGCAACGGACAAACGGGCTACGTTTTTCATCATCCTTTCCTCACGTTCACATTCAGGGAATGTCGCGGGAGGTCAGGGCGATTTCGCGAGTGCTTGCTGGTCTCCCACGCTGATGGAGCCAGTATAGTTACAGGTTACGTTATTGTCAACTTGTAACTCGCGATTATTTTCAGGGTGCCAGACTCCGCAGGATCAGGTTGGTGACCGCCGACAGTTTGGTCTCCATTTCATCGGTGTCACCCAGCCGGCTGAGCAGCACCGGATGGGCATAGGCCGCGGCGGTGATGCGTATCGCCATGCACACTTCATCCAGTGGCGTCTTGCGCTCGAATTCGCCGCTTTCACGGCCATCGGCAACAATCTTCTCGATCGCCTCGGACACCGTGTTGTTGTGCTCCTCGGTTACCGCCCATTGGTTTTCGATGGAAACGACGATGATGTCGTGCAGACGCCGCTCCTTGAGAAACAGGCGCATCCCCTCGGAAAGCAAGGTCTGCAGCATGTCGCGCAGGCGCTGGGTGGCGGAAACGTCCCGCTCTGCCACCGCACTGACGGCTTCGCCCATGGACGACAGCGCCATGGCGCAAACCGCCTCGCCAATTGCCTGCTTGGAGTCGAAAAAACGGTACAGATAGGCGCTGGACACACCAATCGCCTTGGCAATGTCGGTCACCGAGGTCTTGCGGTAGCCGTGCACACGGAACAGCTCATCCGCCACCTGCAGGATCTGTGTACGCCGCTCGTGGTCGGCGGGCCCGCGTTGTCCGGGCAGGGTTTCGCTACTGTCGATCGCCATGAAGGCTCTCCCTGGAAGTCTCTCGTCGCTTAGATGAGTTACGACTATTGTTATGTGTAACGCCAAGCGACCATCATAGCGCCGACAAGAGTATCCGCCAAGCGAACGGCAGTTTCAGGCAAGCCAGAACGGGAAAAGGAAGGCTATTGGAGGAAGAGAGAAAATCGCGGTCCGTGGAATTCGCTTACACGCTTGCACGCAACACGCTTGCACGCTGATTCGCTGGCAAGCCAGCGAATACTGAGCAAATTCATGCCCGCAAGGCCGCGCCAGCGGACCAGGGTGTTGCGTGTTGCGTGTTGCGTGTTGCGTGTTTGCGATCTTGCAGGCTTACTTGATGCGCGGGTCCAGTTCGCCGTCCTCGTAACGCTGAAACATCACTTCCAGGCTTACCGGTTTGATCTTGTCGGCGTTACCAGCGGTACCAAAGGCTTCGTACCGGTCGATACAGATGTCGCGCATGGCGGTGACGGATTCCTTCAAATACTTGCGCGGGTCGAACTCAGCCTTGTTGGTGGCCAGGAACCGGCGAATGGCACCGGTGGACGCCAGGCGCAGGTCGGTGTCGATGTTGACCTTGCGCACCCCGTACTTGATGCCTTCCTGAATTTCTTCCACCGGCACGCCATAGGTTTCCGGAATCTCGCCACCGAACTCATTAATGATGGCAAGCCAGTCCTGTGGCACGGAGGAGGAACCGTGCATGACCAGATGGGTATCCGGGATACGGGCATGGATCGCCTTGATCTGCTCGATGGCCAGGATATCGCCGGTGGGCGGACGGGTGAACTTGTAGGCGCCGTGGCTGGTGCCAATGGCGATGGCCAGGGCGTCCACATGGGTTGCCTTGACGAAGTCCGCCGCCTCTTCCGGGTCGGTGAGCATCTGCTCATGGCTCAGGGTGCCTTCCGCGCCGATGCCGTCTTCCTCGCCGGCCTGGCCGGTTTCCAGGGAGCCCAGGCATCCCAGCTCCCCTTCCACCGAGACGCCGCAGGCGTGGGCCATATCCACCGTCTGACGGGTCACCCGCACGTTGTACTCGTAGTCGGTGGGAGTTTTGCCGTCCTCACCCAGGGAGCCGTCCATCATCACCGAGGAAAAGCCCAGTTGAATGGAACGCTGGCACACGGAAGGGCTGGTGCCATGATCCTGGTGCATCACCACCGGGATATGGGGGAACTCTTCCACCGCCGCCAGAATCAGGTGGCGCAGGAATGGAGCGCCGGCGTATTTGCGGGCGCCGGCGCTGGCCTGCACAATCACCGGCGAATTGGTTTTATCCGCCGCCTCCATGATCGCGCGCATCTGCTCCAGGTTGTTCACATTGAACGCCGGTACGCCGTAGCCGTGCTCGGCGGCGTGGTCCAGTAATTGGCGCATGCTGATCAGTGCCATGGTTTTACCCCTTGATTATCCGTTAGTGGTGACCGACACCACTATTACTTCGTCCGTAACCTCGTTTCGCTTACACGCAACACGCTGTCACGCTTTGGCGTGGGCGCGTGCTGGCGTGTTGCGTGCCAGCGTCTTAATCCTTCGCCCGAGCCTCGAGCATGGCCACCGCGGGCAAGGTCTTGCCTTCCACGAACTCCAGGAAGGCGCCGCCACCAGTGGAAATGTAGCTGATGCGGTCGGCGATTTCATACTTGTCCACCGCGGCCAGGGTGTCGCCCCCACCAGCAATGGAGAACGCTTCGCTGTCGGCGATGGCCTCGGCCATCTCCTTGGTTCCCTCACCGAACTGGTCGAACTCGAACACGCCCACCGGTCCGTTCCAGATGATGGTGCGGGCTTCCTTCATCAGCGCGGCGAAGACGTGGGCGGTTTGCGGGCCCACATCGAGGATCATGTCGTCCTCGCTCACCTCTTCCACCTTCTTGGTCACCGCGTTCGCGTCGGCGGAAAATTCCGTGGCCACCACCACATCCACCGGCAGCGGAATGTGCACCTTGGTGGCGATCTTGCGAGCCGCGTCGAGCAAATCCGGCTCATACAGGGATTTACCCACCGGCAGACCTTCCGCCGCCAGGAAGGTGTTGGCGATACCGCCGCCGACGATCAACTGATCCACCTTGTCAGCCAGCGCTTCCAGCACTTCCAGTTTGGTGGACACCTTGGAGCCGCCAACGATCGCCACCAGCGGCTTGGCCGGGTTGCCCAGAGCCTTGGAGAGCGCGTCCAGCTCATTGGCCAGCAGCGGACCTGCGCAAGCCACCGGGGCGAATTTGCCGACCCCGTGGGTGGACGCCTGGGCACGGTGCGCGGTGCCGAAGGCATCCATCACATAGATATCACACAGCGCCGCCATCTTCTGTGACAACGCCTCATCGTCCTTCTTTTCACCTTTATTGAAACGCACGTTCTCGCACAGCACGACCTCGCCCTCGGCCACGTCGACACCGTCGAGCCAGTCCTTCACCAGCGGCACTTCCCGGCCCAGCAGGGTGCCCAGGTGTTCGGCCACCGGTTTCAGGGAAAACTGCTCTTCGTATTCCCCTTCACTGGGGCGGCCCAGGTGGGACATCAGCATCACCCGGGCACCGGCCTTCAGCGCGTGCTCAATGGTCGGCAGGGAGGCACGGATGCGCGCACCACTGGTGACCTTGCCCTCTTTGACCGGCACGTTCAGGTCTTCGCGGATCAGTACCCGCTTGCCCTTCAGATCCAGGTCGGTCATGCGTTTGAAGTTCATGGTCTTTCCTCAACAATTCGCTTGCACGCAACACGCTGACACGCCTGCACGCAAAAACAATTGAGTACGCTGACACTCATGCGCACCAACATACCATTCCACGATTCAGCCGGCAGTTCGGTTTACCGGTTTCACTCCTGCACGCCTTCATGCATAAAACAGCCACACACTCCACCGCTCCCGGGTTGTCACGATAAAAGCGTGCTAGCGTGCCGCGCGCCAGCGGCAATCTCACTTACCCAGTCGAGCAACCGGTTGGCATAACCCCACTCGTTGTCGTACCAGGCCACCAATTGCACCAGCTCGCCCTGCACCCGGCTCAGGGAGCCATCGATGATGGCGGACTCCGGCCGGTGGTTGAAATCAGCGCTGACCAGAGGCTGATCGTTGTAGCCCAGCAGTCCGTCACTGTCCGCCGCCAGACAACGCAACCATTGGTCCAGATCGGACGGGGAACGTTCCAGGGACAGGGTCAGTTCCACCATGGCCACGTTGAGCGTCGGCACACGAATACTGTGACCACTGATACGTCCCGCCAATTCCGGCAATACCTGCTGCACCGCGCCGATGGCGCTACTGGTGGTCGGCACGATGTTCTGCGCACCGGCCCGGCCACGGCGGGGATCCCGGTGCACATGATCCAGAAGAGTCTGATCGGAGGTGTAGGCGTGGGTTTCCTGCATCAGCGCCTGGCGCACTCCGAAATCCGCGTGCAGCGCCCGCAGCAACGGGGCGATGCAATGCGTGGTGCAGGAGGCCGCGGAAAGGATTCGATCCTGTGCGCCCACCTGCCCCTGATTGACGCCGTACACCACCACCTGATCGGCGCGGTCAAACGGCACCGCGCCCAGGATCACTCGTCCGGCACCGGCCTCCAGGTGCAGCTCGGCATCCCGGTAAGCGCGGAAATGGCCGGAACATTCCAACACCAGATCCACGCCCAGCTCCCGCCAGGGCAGACGCGCCGGTTGCGGCTCGTTAAGCAGCAAGGGCGTCTGCTCCGCCAGAGACAAACGGCCGTCCCGCAGGCTGGCTTCCTGCGGCAAACGGCCGTGGGTGGTGTCGTAGCGGGTCAGGTACAGCAGATCCTCGGCTTCGCCGAGGTCGTTGATCGCCGTCAGCGTGAACGGCACCTGCCAGCCCTGCTCCCAGCGCTCCGCCAAGGCCCTGACGAAAGAGCGCCCGATACGACCGTATCCGTTGATGGCGACCTTCATAAACGCCGGCTCCGCCCACGCAACACGCAACACGCAACACGCTTAATCCCGGTGTAGCGTGCAGGCATGGTGCCTGGTGCATGCAAGCTGCTCATTTAAAGCAGGCTCTCCACGGCTTCGGTCACCGCCTCGGCGGTGATGCCGAAATGCTTGTACAGATCGCCAGCGGGAGCGGAAGCTCCGAATCCGGTCATGCCCACCACCTTGCCGTCCAGGCCGACAAAGCGGTACCAGTAGTCGGCGATGGCCGCTTCCACCGCCACTCGCGCTCTGACCGTCGCCGGCAGCACGCTTTCCTGATAATCCGCGCTTTGTGACAGAAAGGCATCGACACTGGGCATGGACACCACGCGCACGTTGCGTCCAGCGGCGCCCAGCGTTTCCGCGGCCTTCACCGCCAGTTCCACTTCCGAGCCGGTGGCGATGATCAGTGCGTCCGGAGTGCCCTCACCGGTTTGCAACAGGGTGTAGCCGCCCTTCTCCACCTCGCCCAGCACGCTCTCGTCCCGGGGCATGCAAGCCAGCCCCTGGCGGGAAAAGATCAGCGAGGTAGGACCGTCCTGACGTTGCAGCGCGTGTTTCCAGGCCACCGCGGTTTCCACCGTGTCGCACGGACGCCAGGTGCTCATGTTCGGCGTCATGCGCAGGTTGGCCAGTTGCTCGATCGGCTGGTGGGTGGGGCCGTCCTCGCCCAGACCGATGGAGTCATGGGTGTAGACCAGGATATTGGGCTGGTGCATCAGCGCCGCCATGCGCACGGCGTTGCGCGCGTATTCCATGAACACCAGGAAGGTGCCACCGTAAGGGCGCAGGCCGCCGTGCAGGCACACGCCGTTCATGATCGCGGTCATGCCGAACTCGCGCACCCCGTAGTGCACATAATTACCGCTGGCGTCGGCGGCGTTCACCGCCTTGCAGCCCTTCCACAGCGTGTTGTTGGAACCGGCCAGATCGGCGGAACCACCGAGCAGTTCCGGCAGCAGCGGGCCGTAGGCGTCCAGGGCATTCTGGCTGGCTTTACGGCTGGCCACTTTCTCGCCCTTTTCCTGACACGCTTTGATGAAGGCCTGGGCGGCCAGATCGAATCCAGTGGGCAGCTTGCCGTCCATGCGGCGTTGGAACTCCACCGCCAGTTCCGGGAATTCCGCCCGGTAGGCGTCGAACCGGGCCTGCCATTCGGCCTCCTGCCCGGCACCGGTGTCGCGGGCGTCCCAGGCCTGACGAATACCCTCGGGAATCTCGAACGGACCATGTTGCCACCCCAAGGCTTCGCGGGTCAGGGCGATTTCGCCCTCGCCCAGCGCAGCGCCGTGGGACTCTTCCTTGCCCTGTTTGTTGGGGCTGCCGAAGCCGATAATGGTCTTGCAGCAGATCAGGGTGGGCTGTTCGCTGTTCTTACGCGCGGTTTCCACCGCCATGCGGATCTCTTCCGGATCATGGCCGTCCACATTGGGGATCACCTGCCAACCATAGGCACGGAAGCGTTCCACGGTGTCGTCGGTGAACCAGCCTTCGACCTCACCGTCGATGGAGATACCGTTGTCGTCATAAAAAGCGATCAGTTTGCCCAGCCCCAGAGTGCCGGCCAGGGATGCCACTTCGTGGGAAACCCCCTCCATCATGCAGCCATCACCCAGGAAACAGTAGGTATGATGATCGACGATGTCATGGCCTTCGCGATTGAACTGCGCCGCCAGCACCTTCTCCGCCAGCGCCATGCCCACGGCGTTGGCGATGCCCTGCCCCAGCGGGCCGGTGGTGGTCTCGATGCCTGGTGCATCACCATATTCCGGGTGGCCCGCGGTGGGGCTGCCGAGTTGCCGGAAATTCTTGATGTCTTCCAGGCTGACGCCATAGCCGGTCAGGTGCAGCAGGCTGTACAGCAGCATGGAACCGTGGCCGTTGGACAGCACGAAACGGTCCCGGTCCGGCCATTTCGGGTTGCCGGGATTGTGCTTGAGGAAACCGCGCCAGAGCACTTCGGCGATGTCCGCCATGCCCATGGGCGCGCCGGGGTGGCCGGAATTGGCTTGCTGGACCGCATCCATGCTGAGCGCACGGATGGCATTGGCGAGATCACGGCTGGCGGGGGCACTGGACATGCAGGGCTCCAAACTGACTGGTGGCTGAAAAAGGGGCGCTATTGTCGCCCATGGGCGAGTCGCGGGCAAATATAGAGATGGCGCCACCTCAGCCCGTGCGAGGCGGCATCCGGCGAACGTCTTGCTTGCCCAGACAGGCGACCTTCCCCTACAAAGGTTTTCTCGTGCAACGCTGAAGAGGAAACCACCATGCATCTGATGACCGCGCTGTTCTGGGGACTGGCGGGAGGCAGTGCTCTACTGGTCGGGACACTGCTGGGCTGGTTCACCAAACCGCCAGCGCGGGTGACCGCGGCAGTGATGGCGTTCGGCTCCGGGGTGCTGGTTTCGGCCATCGCCTTCGACCTTATGGATGAGGCGTTGCACAAAGGCGGCCTGCTGGCGTCGGCGGCGGGCTTTCTGGCCGGCGCCGCCGCCTTCACCGGCGGTGCCGTCATCCTCGCCAACCATGGCGCCCGTCACCGCAAGCGATCGAATAAATCCCATACCGCCACGGCCAGTGCCGCGCTGGTCATTGCCCTGGGCTCGGTGTTCGACGGTATACCGGAATCCATGGTGATCGGTCTGAGCCTGCTCGAGGGTAATGGCGTATCGATCCCGATCGTCGCCGCCATCTTCCTCTCCAACGTGCCCGAGGGCCTGTCCAGTACCGTCGGCATGAAACGGGCCGGCATGTCGTTCGGCTATGTATTCGGACTGTGGACAACCATCACGTTGCTGTGCGGCCTCGGCGCCGTGGGCGGTTACCTCCTCTTCGATAACGCACCGGCACAATACATCGCCGTGGCCCAGGGCGTGGCCGCCGGCGCCATGCTGGCGATGATCGCCGACACCATGATTCCCGAGGCCTTCGATGAAACCCATAACGCGGCCGGACTGATCACCGCCGCCGGTTTCACCACCGCGTTCATCCTTTCACACGCGTTTTCCTGACCAGCAGGATGCGGACCTAGCCGTCCTGGCGGTAAAGCGGCCGGTAACGGCGCTCCGGGCGACCAATGCTGCCGTAGGTCTGATCGGCTTCCAGTTCGTGGCGCTGGAGCAGGTATTCCAGATAGCGGCGGGCGGTGGAGCGACTGACGCCGGCGCGCTTGCCCACCTCCTGGGCATTGAGAAAGTCCCGGGGAACCTTGGCCAGGACCGCCCGAACCCGGGACAGAGTAAGCGCATCGATCCCCTTGGGCAGGCGTGCCTGCCCGCCCTTCGCCGGGGCCGCCGGTTCGCCCTCCGTGTCCCGGGAAAACAGTGCATCGGCCATGGACTGGGTGATCGCCGGTGACTGGCGCAAGCGCCGCTGGCGTTGCATGAAAGTGTTCAATGCCCGATCCAGCCGCTGCAACAGCACCGGTTTCACCAGGAAGTCAAAGGCTCCCAACTGCAAGGCCCGTTCCAAAGCGGCTACTTCGGAAGCGGCGGTCACCATCATCACTTCACAGCCATGGCCGGCGGCACGCAACTCCGCCAGCAAATCCAGGCCGCTGCCATCGGGCAGGTAGACGTCGAGCAGCAGCAGATCAGGCCGATAGCGTTCCAGCAAGGCCCGCCCGCCGGCCAGATCACCGACCATCGCGGTGACCCGGAACTGTTCGTCCCGTTGCAGGTACTCCGCCAGCAGGCGGGCCACCTCGCTCTCGTCTTCCACGATCACCACTGAATAGGTCATGCCGGGTTGTCCTCGTCCGTTGGCCGACGGGGCAGATATACCGTAAAGCGGGCGCCGCCAAGATCGGCCTGGCCCACTTCCAGGGTCCCGTTCAGGGCACTCACGTAGGTCTTCACCAGATACAAACCGACGCCGTGCTGACGCCCGCTCTTGGAAGAATAGTCTGGCCGGAACATGGCCTCCAGCCGTTCTGGGCGCAAGCCGACACCACTGTCCTCCACATCGAAGATCAGATGGTCGCCAAGATCGTCGAACGTTACCCGCACCCGTGCCGGCTGGCGTGGCCCGAGGCGCGCCGCTTCGATGGCGTTGTCGATCAGGTTGCCCAGGATCGACACCAGCCGCTCCAGCAGTTCGCGGGGCGCGGACGCATCCAGCACGCTTTCTTCCGCCACCTCGAACGTGACGCCCTGCTCCTTGGCCTTGTGGTATTTGCCCAACAGCAACCCCGCCAGCAGCGGCTCCCCGGTACTGTCCAACAGCCGGTTGACCATGGCCTGGTGCCCCTGGCTTTCCAAGCCGATCAGCTCCACCGCCTTGCCGTAAGCGCCCATCTGGATCAACGCGCCCAGGGTGTTGAGTTTGTTGGAATAGTCATGGGTTTGCACCCGCAGCAGCTCCGCGAACGCTTCCACCTGGGCCAGTTGTTGGCTCACATGGGCAACTTCGTCTTGAGGACGGAAACTAAGAAACACGCCGCGCACCGTGCCGCCCACCCGCAACGGCCGCCGGAACAGCACCAGTTCCTGGCCGGCGACGTACAACTCCACGCCATCCAGCACCTGCTCCACATCCCGCAACAGAAAACCGGCCTGGTCGGGAAGCAGATCCCGCAAGTGCAACGCGCTTTCCTGTGATGTGTCCACCCCCAACAATTGCCGGGCCCGGCGATTGCTGCGCTGCACCCAGCCGTCCAGATCCAGAGCGACAATGCCCGAGCGCACCGTATCCAGCATGGCGCTCTGCTCGGCGAATACCCGGGCGATTTCATGGGGCTGCCAACCGAACAAAGCGGCACGCACACGGCGGGCGATCCAGAGCGAGGACAAAATCCCGACCAGGAATACCGCCAGCACCACCGGTAACCATTGCAGATAACGACCGGCGGCGATGGATTCCACCGAGCGATTAAGGAATCCCACCGAGACCAGACCGATGACATTACCGCCGGCATCCACCACTGGCGCCTTGCCACGCACGGAAAAGCCCAGGGAACCCTGGGCCTCGGAAACAAGCGCGTTGCCCGACAGCACCGTCTGACTGTCACCGCCCTGCATGGTCTTGCCCAGACGGTCGGGCCGCGGATGCGCCAGTCTCCGCAGCCGGGTATCGCCGACCACGATAAAGTCCGCATCGGTCCGCCGCCAGAGATGGTCGATGAACGGTGCCAGGGCGGCGCCGTCTGGAGAGTCGATGCCGGCCGCCAGCGCCTGACGCACCTGCGGCAATTCCGCCACCAGCTGCGCCAGATCCAGCGCCTTGCGGCCGGCCTCCTCCCGCACGCCCCGTTCCAGCAGGTACTGCCCCAAAGCCGCGAACAGCACCACCTGCAGCAGACTGAAGCCCAGCACCCACAGAATCAGCCGGGTTTCCAACCGTTGAATACGCCTGCGACGCATGGTTACTCCCGATCACTAATCCATACATAGCGGTCCGTGACCCACCCCACAATTGTGGGGCAGTCCATTCGCCGCCAAGGCAGCTTCCCAAAGAGGGAACTACAGAGCCGCTGTGGGGAGCTGCCTTGGCAGCGAATTTTGTGGGACACCAGCGGTCCAGGGACCGCGATCAGCAAATCGCCTGCCAGTGTCCCGCAATATCACAGGTTATCGGACAGCTCCGCCTCCGACGCGGGCCGTTTCAATCCGCGCAGGAAATCCATCAGCGGCACCAGCAGCAGCGCCAGGGATACCAGCGTGATACACAGCGTCAAAGGCCGCTCCCACAGGAACGCGATGGAACCGTCGGCAATCATCATCGCCCGGCGGAAATTACTCTCCAGCATGCCGCCGAGAATAAAGCCCAGAATCAACGGTGCCATGGGGAAATTCAACTGCCTCAATATCAGCGACAACACCGCGAAGCCCACCATTAAATACAGATCGAAGGTATTGAACGACACCAGATACACACCGATCAGGCTGAAGAACAGGATCAGCACGGTCAGTAGCGGTTTCGGCAGCGCCAGCGTCTTGGCGATGTACGGGATCATTGGCAGGTTAAGAAACAGCAGCACCACGTTGCCCACATACATGGACATGATCACCGCCCAGAACACATCCGGGTTATCGTGCATCAACAACGGACCGGGTTGCAGTCCGTAGGCAATCAAAGCGCCAAGCATTACCGCCGTGGTGCCGGAACCGGGAATACCCAAGGTCAGCAGCGGCACGAAGGAGCCGGTGCACGCGGCGTTGTTGGCGGTTTCCGGCGCCGCCAGACCACGCAGGGAACCCTGCCCAAACTGTTTTTTCTTCTCGCCCCGGGCCAGATTCCTCTCGGTGGCATAGGCCAGAAAGCTGGCAATGGTGGCGCCAGCGCCGGGCAAAATACCAATCAGAAACCCCAGAATGGAGGAACGGCCGATCACCGGCGCCACGTCCCTGATTTCCTCCCTGCTCAAACGTAGATCGCCCATCTTCGAGGACGGCGCCGGCGCCTTTTTGCCGTCCGGACGCAAAACACCGGAGAGCGCCTCGGAGAGGGCAAAGATCGACATCGCCACCAGCAGGAAGCTGATGCCATCGAGCAGATCGCTGGAGCCGAAGGTGAACCGCTCGGCGCCGGAGGACGGATCGATGCCGACGGTAGCCAGCATGATGCCCAGCAGGGTCATCATCACCGCCTTGAGGAACTGGCCCCGATTGGAAAAAGCGGCGATGGCGGTGAGCCCCATGACCATCAACGCGAAATAATCCGCCGACCAGAAGCTCAGCGACACCTTCGCCAGCAGCGGCGCCGCCACCATCAGAAAGACCGCGGCCAGGGTGCCGCCGGAGAACGAGGCATAAGCGGCCAGCGCCAATGCCTTGCCGGCCTGCCCCTTGCGCGCCAGGGGATAGCCATCGAACGAGGTCGCCACGGTACCGGCGACCCCCGGTGCATTGATCAGAATCGACGACGTGGAGCCACCAAAAATGGCACCGTAATACACCCCGGCCATGAGGATCATGCCGTAGGAAGGGTCGATACTGTAGGTCACCGGAATCATCAGGGCGATGGCGGTGATCGGCCCCAGCCCTGGCAACATGCCAATAAAGGTGCCCACCAGGCACCCCATCATTACGTAGAGGATGCCCTGCCAGCTCAACGCCGCGGACAAACCGGTCAACATGCCTTCCATCATGGTCTCAGCTCCACAGCGTGCCCGGCGCCAGGTAAATCCCCAGCACACGGGTCATGATCAACCAGAACACCACCACCACCGGCACCGAGGCCCAGAACAGCACCTTCGGGCGGTATTCACCCATCAACAGGTAGCCGGCCAGCAGGAACACTTCGGTGGCCAGCAGGAAGCCGAGCGGATCCAGCATCAGGGTATAAAGCACCATCAGCACCAGCAGCAGCGCCGTGCGCCCCAGTGCCAGCGCACCGGAGCCACCTTGCGGCCGCGCCGCCTGTTGCAGAAAGGACCCGGCCAGCGCCAGCAGGCTTACCACTACCCCGACCACGGCATAGATTTTCGGCAAGGTCGACGCACTGACCGCGATGCCTTGCTCGGTGGGCAACAACGGGATTTGCCAGGCGTAAACGCCATAGGCACAGGAGAACACCAGAAACAGAAAAGCACCGATGCGATCTTTGGTGATGAACATGTCCTCTCCTTCAGCGGATGAAGCCCAGATCACGCATCACTCGCGCCATCTGTTCTTCCTGCTGTTTCAGGGATTCGAGGAATTGCTCCGGCGTCTCGTAGTTGTTGAGCCAGCCGTTGCGTTTACGCACCACTTCCCACTCCGGCGTCCCGAGCAGCTTGCGGAAGGCTTCGGAGTACTCCGCCACCTTGGCGTCCGGGGTATCCGGAGCGGCAAACAGACCTCGCCAATTCACGAAGCTCATCGGATAGCCCAGCGATTTGAGAGTCGGGATCTCCGGGTAATCGGCGATGACCTCGGGCGCGGTGATAGCAAGAATGCGGGCATCGCTGGAACGCATCAGCTCCAGCGCTTCACTGAAGCCGGTGGACAGCAACTGCACTTCTCCCGACAACAACCCCGCTTTGGCCTGGCCACCGCCGTCATAGGGGATGTACGGCAGCTTGCGGCCGTCACCACCGGAGGCCTGAAACGCCTGCGCCGCCACCAGGTGATCCATGCTGCCACGGGCGGAACCGCCGGCGACTTTGACCAGGCGAGGATCGCGACGGTAGGCCGCCATCACCTCCTCCCAACTCTGATAAGGGGAGTTGGCGGTCACCACGAAGGCGCCGTAATCGGCAATCAGATTGGCCACGGGCTTGAGATCGCGAAAGCTGTTGGGAATCTGCCCGGACAGGGCGCGCAGGACGATGGGAGTGGAATTGATCATCACCATGTCGCCCTGCTTGGTGCCCATCTTGATCATGTAGGCGATGGCGCGGCCGCCCCCGCCACCGGACATGTTCTGGAACGAGGCATTGTTCTCCAGGCCGGATTTGATCAGCGCCTCACCGGCGGCCCGGGCAGTGGTGTCCCAGCCGCCGCCGGGCCCACCGGGCACCAGGAAATGGAGATCCGCCCGGACCGTTCCGGTCCCGAGCATCAGCAGCAGGACCAGCAGAGCGCGGCATAAACGCCGGCAACCGGCGTGAGCAGGCAACGTCATGGCAACCTCCTAGAATTGGTATTGCGTCCGCAACACCACGGCATTGGCGTCACGCTCATCCCCCACCAGCGCGGGCGCGCCGGGGCCACTGACCCGGGAGCGGATCAGGTTGAGCATGAATTTCAGATGGGCGTCGTAGTAGTAGGACAGGCCCAGGGTGTGGCTGGTGACGTCGGTGCCCTGGTTGGCACTGCTGGCGTCCACCCGCGAGGTGCGCGCCGCCACTTCCCAGGCATTGCGCACCCCGTCCGGCTGCCGGAATACGCCCTGACTGGCCTTATAGGCGCGGGATTCCCCCGTCAGAAAGTAGCTAAGGGAGGCGGAATAGCCGTCGAAATCCCGTCCGTCCAGGTCGGAAGCGCGATCCTCGGTGCTCAGTTCACGGCGGGCGTATTCCGCCTGGAACAGCAGACCGTGCCATTGCGCCGCCAGCTCCAGCCCCTGCTGGGTCAGGTGGTCCACCGCCACGGGCGCGCCACCGGCGGCATAATCCACCAGTCTGACAGGGGTCTCGCGAACCTCGCCGCGAGCCCAGGACGCACTCAGCTCATCACCGGACATGTCCCGGTAGGAGGCCCAGAGCCCCAGATGCAGCACTTCCCCCTGATCACGCTTGGGGGCCCAGGTGAACCGGCCACTGGTGGCGTAGTTGAGACGCCCGCTGTCGTCCTTGCCGCTGTCACCGAAGGCATCGTTCTTGTACACACCGAAGGCGTAGCGCAAGCCGCTGGAGGGGAAAAACTGATAGGCCGAGGCACCCCAGCGAAAATAGGGCGAGACGGTGTTGGCCAGACTGGAACGTTCGATCATCACCAGGTGGGCGCTGCTGGACAGCGCTTCCAGGGAAATATCCTCACGCAGTTTCCCCAGTTGCACCACCGGACCGCGCTCAAAACCGCTGTAGCGCAGACGCGCCATGACGATCTCGGCGCCATCGGAGAAATCCATCAGCAATTTGTAGTCCCAGTCGCCGTGTTCGGAACCGATGTAGGCACGCACCCGTCGTGGGAACAGATCCGAGCCCGTTCGCCCTTCGTGGGTGGCATTGTAGGCGCCATCGAAATGGTTGTAGTCGAGCTGCAGCGCACCGCCGATCTCGAGGCCTTCCCAGGGCGAGGGCGCGGCTTCGCGCTGATTGAGCGCGTCGACTTTCTGATTCAGTTCCTCGATCTGCTGCTTGAGGCGGGACAGTTCATCATCGGCACGGGCTCCGGCGGTCAGCCAGAGGCCAACGAACACCAGCACCACGGTCATGGAGCTTCGCATCATCGGGCGATCCTTTTGTTTTGCTTATGCGCGCCATAGCGCACCGGCCACCCGGGCAACGGACAGGTCACCCGGCCTTGAACGGAGAAACAAGCGTTTCTCTTACAACCGGCACGCTACCCCCCGCTGAAAAGAGGGGGAACGTAATGGCGATAATGGGCGTTCTTTGCGTTTTAGGCGTTTTGTTCATATTGGCCACATCCGCTTCACACTTGACTACGGCTGGCTTCGCGGACGTTCTCACCGGAACGGGACGCCGGCACGCAACACGCTTGCACGCCATATTTGCTTGTGCCGAAATGCCTCCCACCTCACTACAGTCCGGCTACGGAAGAGCAGAATTTTGCGTGTGCCCGCAGGGCAGCGTGAAGCGTGTTGCGTGTTAGCGTCCAATCTATATCAATTTATTTTGATGCAGCCATGAGGATAGGCTACACTCGCCGCCATGACGGCACCCGCTGAAGCCACACAATCCGGACTCGACGATCTGACGGTCTTTCTCAAAGCCGCTGGCGATGGTTTGCGTCTGGAGGTTTTGCAGGTGCTCGGCCAGAACAGCTTCGGCGTACTGGAGCTGTGCGAGATCATGGCCATGAAGCAGTCAGGCATGAGCCATCATCTCAAGGTGTTGGCCCAGGCCGGTCTGGTGGAGAAGCGCCGGGAGGGGAATTCCATCTTCTATCGGCGCCGGCTGCCGCCGGCGGATACCCGGACCAGCGCCTTGCACGGAGCCTTGTTCGAACAACTGGATCAAACTCCGCTGGAGACGGTGACCGCCCGACGTCTGCAAGGCGTTCAGGCCCAGCGGGCAGCTCAAAGTCGGGCGTTTTTCGTGCGCCACGCCGACGATCTTGCCCGCCATCAGGACTTGATCGCCGAGCACGAACAGTACGCCGAACAGGCCTGCGAGTTACTGGATCGGGCCGCGGGCAGTCGGGCCACCAGCGGTAATGGCTCGGTGCTGGAGATCGGCCCCGGCGATGGCCGTTTTCTGGCACCGCTGGCACAGCGATTCAAACAGGTGCTGGCCCTGGATCACGCCGAAGCCATGCTGGAGCGGGCCCGCCGGGAAGTGGCGGAACAAGGCCTGGACAATGTGCGGCTGGTACTGGGCGAATGGCCGGAGGCGGGCACGACGCTCCCCGCGGTGGACGCGGTGGTGATGAACATGGTGCTGCACCATCTGGCCTCCCCCGCCGCCGCCCTGCAAGCCGCTGCCCGTCAATTGACCCCGGACGGGGTGGTGGTGGTCACCGATTTGTGTCGTCATAACCAAAAGTGGGCCGTGGAGGCCTGCGGTGATTTCTGGCTCGGTTTCGACGAAGCCGATCTGGTGAGTTGGGCTGGTCGTGCCGGCCTGGTTTTACGCGATAGTCTGTTCCTGGCCCTGCGCAACGGGTTCCAGGTGCAGGTGCGCAGCTTTCAACGCGGTGGCACAGAGATCGACAAGCGACTCTGAGGTCCGTGTGGAACGTCAACCCCCAATCGAGGGAGTAAACCGGTAATGAGTGAATACAGCATCTTTACCTCCGAGTCGGTCTCCGAAGGCCACCCGGACAAAATGGCCGACCAGATTTCCGATGCGATTCTGGACGCCATCATCGCCGACGATCCCCACGCTCGCGTGGCCGTGGAAACACTGGTGAAAACCGGTATGGCGATTGTCGCCGGGGAAGTGCGCACCAACACCTACGTTGAACTGGAAGATATCGTCCGCCAGGTGATCCTGGACATCGGTTACGACAGCTCCGATGTGGGCTTCGACGGCGCCAGCTGCGCCGTGCTCAACGGTATCGGCAAGCAGTCCGCGGACATCGCCATGGGCGTGGATGAGGCGGACAACAAAGACCTCGGCGCCGGCGACCAGGGTCTGATGTTCGGCTACGCCACCAATGAAACCGACACGCTGATGCCGGCACCGATCTATTTCTCTCACCGTCTGGTGGAACGCCAGGCGCAACTGCGCAAGAACGGCACCCTGCCGTGGCTGCGCCCGGACGCCAAGAGCCAGATCACGCTGCGCTACGAAAACGGCCAGCCGGTAGCGGTGGAAGCGGTGGTACTGTCCACCCAACACGCTCCGGAGATCAAGCTGAGCGATCTGCGTGAAGCGGTGCTGGAAGAGATCATCAAACCGGTGCTGCCCGCCGACTGGCTGCACAAGGACACGCTCTACCACATCAATCCCACCGGCAACTTCGTTATCGGCGGCCCGATGGGGGACTGTGGCCTGACCGGACGCAAGATTATCGTCGATACCTACGGTGGCATGGCGCGCCACGGTGGTGGCGCCTTCTCCGGCAAGGACCCGTCCAAAGTGGACCGCTCCGCCGCCTATGCCGGCCGCTACGTGGCCAAGAACATCGTTGCCGCCGGCCTCGCCGACAAGTGCGAGATTCAGGTGAGCTACGCCATCGGCGTGGCCGAGCCCACCTCTATTTCCATCAACACCTTCGGCACCGGCAAGATCAGCGACGACAAGATCGCGCAACTGGTACGCGAGCACTTTGATCTGCGTCCGCGCGGCATCATCGAAATGCTCGACCTGCGCCGTCCGATCTACCGCCCCACCGCCAGCTACGGTCATTTCGGCCGGGAAGGCTTCAGCTGGGAAAACACCGACAAGGCGGAGGTGTTGAAGGCGGCATTGTAAGCCGCTTACACGCAACACGCGGCACGCCCGCCCCTTCGGGGCGCACGCCAGAAAAGATCAAAACAAGGCTCAGGGAGGAGCCATGTATCGACGTTACAAGGAGCTTCGAGTGTGGCAATCAGCCGTCAAGCTGGTCCTGGCCACTCATGAGGTCACCAGAACCTTTCCGCTTGAAGAAAGGTTCGTACTGACTCAACAAATGCAGCGCTCAGCGCTAAGCATTCCTTCCAATATCGCGGAAGGATACGGACGGGGAAGTGATGCGGATCTGCGTCGCTTTCTCCATATTGCCAGAGGTTCGCTTTTCGAGCTGGAAACGCAGGCTCTGATTGCTTCAGAGCTGGGATATCTCGATATCACGTTGCTTCGAGAACCCATTGACAAGGTGTTTGCTCAACTCGCGGCATTAATCCGCCGGTTAAGCTGACAACGTTTTTATTAGCGTGATGCGTGCAAGCGTGTTGCGTGCAAGCGGAGGAAAACATGAACGCCAACGCAACCCCCACCGCCGATTACAAGGTCGCCGACATTTCCCTGGCCCAATGGGGTCGGGCGGAGATCGAGATCGCGGAAACCGAGATGCCGGCACTGATGGCGATCCGGGACAAGTATCGTGCCGAGCAGCCACTGAAAGGCGCCCGCATCATCGGCTGTATCCACATGACCATCCAGACCGCGGTGCTGATCGAAACGCTGAAGGAACTGGGCGCGGAAGTGCGCTGGTCCAGCTGTAACATCTTCTCCACTCAGGATCACGCCGCCGCCGCCATCGCCGCCGCCGGTGTGCCGGTATTCGCCTGGAAGGGCGAAACCGAGGAAGAGTACATGTGGTGCATCGAGCAGACCTGCCGCAACGGCGACGGCAACCTGTGGGACGCCAACATGATCCTGGACGACGGCGGCGACCTCACCGCCTATATTCACGATACCTACCCGGAGATGCTGAACAACATCCACGGCATCACCGAGGAAACCACCACCGGCGTGCATCGTCTGTATGACATGCTCAAGAAAGGCACGCTCAAGGTGCCGGCGGTGAACGTGAACGACTCCGTCACCAAGAGCAAGAACGACAACAAGTACGGTTGCCGTCACTCGCTCAACGACGCCATCAAACGCGGCACCGACCACCTGCTCTCCGGTAAGAAAGCGCTGGTGGTGGGCTACGGCGACGTGGGCAAAGGGTCCGCCCAGTCCCTGCGCCAGGAAGGCATGATCGTCAAGGTGACCGAGGTCGATCCGATCTGCGCCATGCAAGCCTGCATGGACGGTTTTGAGGTGGTCAGCGCCTATAAAGATGGCGTTAATGACGGCTCCGCCGCGTCCATCAATGCCGACCTGCTCGGCAACACCGATCTGCTGGTGACCACCACCGGCAACTACAACGTCTGCGACGCGAACATGCTCAAGGCGCTGAAGAAAGGCGCGGTGGTGTGCAACATCGGTCACTTCGACAATGAAGTGGACACCGCCTTCATGCGCAAGACCTGGGAATGGGAAGAAGTGAAGCCGCAGGTGCACAAAGTATGGCGCGACAAGAAAAGCGCCGACTTCCTGCTGCTGCTTTCCGAAGGCCGCCTGGTCAACCTGGGCAACGCCACCGGCCACCCCAGCCGGATCATGGACGGTTCCTTCGCCAACCAGGTACTGGCGCAGATGTATCTGTTCGATCAGGGCTACGCCAACCACTCCGACGCGGTGAAGGAAAAAATGCTCAAGGTGGAAGTGCTGCCCAAGCACCTCGACGAGGAAGTGGCCATGTACATGGTGCAGGGCTTCGGTGGCGTGGTGACCCGCCTGACCGCCGAACAGGCCGACTACATCGGCGTCAGCGTCGACGGGCCGTACAAGCCGGATCATTACAAATACTAACGCTTGCACGCGGCACGCTGACACGCATACACGCCAAAATAGCGTGCCAGCGTGTTGCGTGCTGGCGTGTATGCCTCGCGAAGCGAGTTTTTTATGAAACGCATCAGTTTCGAGTTCTTCCCGCCGAAAACGGATGAAGGACGTACCAAACTGCTGACCACACAGCAGAAGTTGCTGGCGAAGAAGCCGGCGTTTTTCTCCTGCACCTTCGGCGCCGGCGGCTCCACCCGTGACAACACCCGTGAAATGGTCGGCAAACTGCGCGAGCAGCACGCCGATACCGCGCCACACCTGAGCTGCATTGGGCAGAGCCGGGAGGAAATCCTGGAGTTGGTTCGCGGTTACCGTGACAGCGGCGTGCGCCGTATCGTCGCCCTGCGCGGCGACCTGCCCTCGGGCATGGGCTACGCGCAAAGTGAAGTGAAATACGCCGATGACCTGGTTCGTCTGATCCGCGAGGAAACCGGCGACCATTTCACCCTGGAAGTGGCCGCCTATCCGGAGATGCATCCGCAGGCGCGCAGCTTCGAGGACGACATCGCTCACTTCAAGCGCAAGGTCGATGCCGGCGCCAACAATGGGCTGACCCAGTACTTCTATAACGCCGACGCCTACGGCTACTACATGGATGCCCTGCGCCGTGCCGGCTGCGACGCTCCGATCTACCCGGGCATCATGCCGATCCTCAATGTCGCCAATCTGATCCGCTTTTCCGGCGTCTGTGGCGCCGACATTCCACGTTGGTTGCGCAGCAAACTGGACGATATCAAGGACGACGAACAGGCGGTGAAGGCCTTTGGCGAGGAAGTGGTGACTCGCTTGTGCGAGCGTCTGCTGGCCATGGGCGCGCCGGGCCTGCATTTCTACACCATGAACCAGGCCCAGGCGAGCCTGCGCATCCTGGATAATCTAGGCCGGTAATGTCGCTCCCCGTACTTTAATAAGGGGCCTCTGAATAACGTGCCGTCATCCCGGGCGTGACCTTTCTCGGAGGGGGCACGGCAGGCCTCCGCGGGCTCATGCCCCACGGTTGTATGCCGATATGCCCATATAGCCCAACGGTATTTTCCCCTCCAGCCCACCCTTTTTATTCTGAATGGGACACGGTTTTTCGGTACCGGCAGGAGGTGCATCATGGCCGTACGCGCTTTGACCGAGTTGCTTGACCGCAACCAGGTGAATTACCACTGCTATAACCATCCCCCCACCGCCACCGCGGCGCAGACCGCGCAATCCACGCACATTCCCGGTGATCACATGGCGAAAACGGTGATCGTGTCCGTGGACGGCGAACTGGCCATGGCGGTGTTACCCGCCAATGAGTACGTGGACCCGGACCGTCTGCGCCAGGCCCTGGGCGCCCGCCATCTGTCCCTGGCTCGGGAAGACCAGTTCAAGGACCGTTTCCCGCTCTGCGAAGTGGGCGGCGAACCGCCGTTCGGCAACCTTTACAACATGCGGGTCTTCATCGACGAAAACCTGCTCAAGCAGGACTGGCTGGCGTTCAATGCCGGCTCCCATACGGAAGTGATCAAGATGGGCATGGGGGATTTCCTCAGATTGAGCCAGCCGGAATCCGTCTCCTTCGCCATGCATCACTGAAGCCGGGCAGGGACGCGCAACCCGCCAGGGACCGGCGCTAGCGGATCCGGTTCTCGATGAGGAAATCGACGAATTGACGCACCTTGGGCGACAGGTGCCGATGGCGAGGGTAAACCACCCACACCGCGGTGTGGGCGCAGGCGTATTGGTCCAACACCGACACCAGCCGCCCGGAGGCCAGGTCCTCTTCCACGTAGTAATCCGGCAACTGCGCCAGGCCCAGCCCCTTTCGCACCGCGTCAAGCAGGGCCAGACCGGAATTGGCGCGCCAACCGCCCTGAACCCGCTGGGTGCGGTGCTGCCCTTCCACGTCGAAGGCCCAGTGATCCAGGGAACCGCGCAGACAATTGTGCGCCGCCAGCTCCCCCAGGGTATGGGGACGGGCATGGCGCTCGAAGTATTCCGCGGAACCGACGACGTACTCCCGGCGGTCACACAGGCGCCGGGCAATCAGCGACGAGTCCGGCAAAGCGCCGGTGCGGATCGCCACATCAAAGCCTTCGTCGACGATATCCACGCGCCGGTTGGTGAACTCCATATGGACCTGCAAGCGGCTGTGCCGCGCGAGGAAATCGTTGACCACCGGCGCGATGTATTTCTCACCAAAAGTGGACGCACAGGTTAACCGCAGCACCCCGGAAGGTTGTTGCTGGTAATCATCAATCGCCGCCAGAGCTTCCTGGAAGCCATCGAACAGTTGAGCACAGTGCTCGAAGTACACCGAACCCGCGTCGGTGAGCCGCAAGGTGCGGGTAGTACGGTATAAAAGCTGGGTTTCCAGCTGGGTTTCCAGGCGCGCCACCAGCCGGCTGACATGGGAACTGGACACCCCCAATCGCTTGGCGGCGCCAGCAAAGGAGCCCCGCCGTACCACCTCCACGAACGCCTCGATACGGTCCCAATGCTGCATTGTTGCTCCCAGGCAATAATCAATTGCGCCATGATGCCTTAAGAGAATCGGGCCCCGCCAGTACACTTGTGGGCAGAATGGGCTGGATGCTGGATGCTTCAACCCGGCGCTGATACCCCCGGAGTGTTTCCTGGTAGTCCGCGGAAAACACACCATGTTTTTCCGTTATGGGTTGAGCGTCTGGCATCTGGCCCCCTATCTTTTCCAAGGAGCAACCCATGAAATCAAGAGCCGCCGTGGCCTGGGAAGCAGGCAAACCCCTGGTGATCGAGGAAGTGGACGTGGCCGGCCCCAAGGCCGGTGAAGTGCTGGTGAAGATTGCCGCCACCGGCGTCTGCCATACCGATGCCTACACTCTGTCCGGCACGGATCCCGAAGGCCTGTTCCCCTCCATCCTCGGCCACGAAGGTGCCGGGGTGGTGCAGGAAGTGGGCGAAGGCGTCACCAGCTTGAAACCCGGCGACCACGTCATTCCGCTGTACACCGCCGAGTGCCGCAAGTGTAAGTTCTGCCTCTCCGGCAAGACCAACCTGTGTCAGGCGGTACGCGCCACCCAGGGCCAGGGCCTGATGCCCGACGGCACCAGCCGCTTCTCCCATAAAGGCAAGATGCTGCATCACTACATGGGCACCAGCACCTTCTCCGAATACACCGTGCTGCCGGAAATCTCCCTGGCCAAGGTGAGCAAGGACGCGCCGCTGGACAAGATCTGCCTGCTGGGTTGCGGCATCACCACCGGTATCGGCGCGGTGTTGAACACCGCCAAGGTGGAGCCGGGTTCCACTATCGCGGTATTCGGCCTCGGCGGTATTGGTCTGGCCGTGATCCAGGGGGCGGTGATGGCCAAGGCGGAACGCATCATCGCCATCGACATCAATCCGGAGAAAGAAGTCCTGGCCCGTCAGTTCGGCGCCACCGACTTCGTCAACCCGAAAGACCACAGCGCGTCGATTCAGGAAGTGATCGTCGAACTCACCGACGGTGGCGTGGACTATTCCTTCGAATGCATCGGCAACGTCAACGTCATGCGCTCGGCGTTGGAATGTTGCCACAAAGGCTGGGGCGAATCGGTGATCATCGGGGTCGCCGGCGCCGGCGAGGAAATCAGCACCCGCCCGTTCCAGTTGGTCACCGGCCGCGTCTGGAAGGGCTCCGCCTTTGGCGGGGTGAAGGGCCGTACCGAACTGCCCGGCTATGTGGAGCGCTACATGAAAGGCGAAATCATGATCGATGAGTTCGTCACCCACACCATGCCACTGGACGAGATCAACACCGCCTTTGACCTGATGCACGAAGGCAAAAGCATTCGCTCGGTGATTCTTTACTAGACCGCGCCCGCACGCATACACGCAACGCGCTTGCACGCCAGGCACAGGGTCACCGCATTGCGTGCAAGCGTGAAGCGTGTTGCGTGCAAGCAATCTTTCGGAGAAAGAACATGTCCGACGAACTGGAACTGATCTCCGCCACCAAGTCCTTCGGCGGTTGGCTGAAACGTTACAAACACCGCAGTGACGCTCTGCACTGCGACATGATCTTCGCCATCTATTTACCACCGGCGGCGGAAGAAAAATCCGTGCCCTTGCTGTGGTGGTTGTCCGGCCTCACCTGCACCGACGAAAACTTCATGCAGAAAGCCGGCGCCCAGCGCATCGCCGCGGAGCTGGGCATTGCCATCATCTGCCCCGATACCAGCCCCCGGGGCACCGAGCTGCCCGGAGAGCACGAACGCTACGATTTCGGCTCCGGCGCCGGTTTCTATGTCAACGCCACCGAATCACCGTGGAACCGGCATTACCACATGTACGACTATGTCACCGAGGAATTGCCGGCCTTGCTGGAAACGCACTTTCCGCTGAATGGCAAGGCGGCCATCAGCGGCCACTCCATGGGTGGGCACGGCGCGTTGATCTGCGCCCTCAAGAACCCGGGCCGTTACACTTCGGTATCCGCGTTCGCTCCCATCTGTAATCCAAGCCAATGCCCCTGGGGGGAATTCGCCTTCACCGGGTATCTGGGCAAGGACAAGACGGACTGGCGGGAATGGGACGCCTGCGAGCTGGTTAAAAGCCACGGAAGTGATCTGGCGCTGATGGTCGATCAGGGGGACGCCGATAATTTCTATCAGGACGGGCAACTAAAGCCGGAAGCCCTGCAGGCCGCCTGCAAGGAAGCGGAAGTACCGCTGACGTTGCGCATGCAACCCGGTTACGACCATTCCTATTTCTTCATCGCCAGCTTTATCGACGACCATTTGCGCTATCACGCGCATCATCTGCGCAGCGCCTGACCGGTCAAAAGAGGTCGCGGCTGGTGGGTTCGCCCGATTCGCTGGCAAGCCAGCTTCCCACAGCGGCTTCCTAGCCCCTCTGTGAGAAGCAGGCTTGCCAGCGAATTATCGGACACCACTGGCTCGTGAGCCGCGATCCGTCTCGCCAGCGGCTCAGCCTTTCGGCTTCAACGAATCCAGCAGCAGCATACTGCCCGCCTTCACCGCGGTGGTGATCGCCAGCGCCGGGTTCTTGATCTCGAACTTGGGATTGTGGTTCATCGGCGGCAACTTGCCGGTTTCCATGTAAACCTTGGTCACGTCCGGAGCCCCCCCGCCGACTTCCATGAACAGCGTCTTGGTATTCTCCAGGCCGGAGACCAGCAACGGGAAATCCTCGGACCCCATTACCGGCGGAAAGCCCGGCATCAACGCTTTCTCCCCCAACACCGAGGCCAGCACCGGCTTGGCCCAGTCCACCAGCGCATCGTCGTTGTAGACTGGCTCGGCGTACCCTTTCATGGTGTATTCGGGCATGCGGTCCTCCGGCACCCCGGCGGCCTTGGCAATACCGTTGGTTTCCCGCTTGATCGCACTGAGCAATTGCTCACGGACCGGTTTCTCATACCAGCGCAGGTTCAACTTGAGCACGCCGTTATCCGGAATCACGTTATTGGCTTCGCCGATTTGCACACTGCCCACGGTCAGCACCGCCGGCTGCTGCGGGTCCACGTTGCGGCTGACAATGGTCTGGTAGGCCATTACCGAACGCGCTCCCAACACCACCGGATCGATGGTGTGCTGCGGCGCGGAGCCGTGACCGCCGATGCCATGCAGGGTCACATCCAGGGCGTCGGAACCGGCCATTCGGCGGCCGGCGCGCACCGCCACCGTGCCCGATGCCCAGATCGGGAAGACGTGGGCGGCGATCAGCAGTTCCGGCTCGGGCACCTTGTCGTAGAGCCCGTCGTCCACCATGGCCTGGGCGCCCTCGATCAATTCTTCCGCCGGCTGCGCCACCAGTACCAGGGTGCCGGACCAGTCCTTGCGGGTTTCCTTCATCACTTCGGCGATGCCCAACAGCCAGCTGACGTGGCTGTCATGACCGCAGGCGTGCATCACGTAGGTCTGGCCGCCATCCGGCAGAGTCACCTGCTTGTCACTGGCGTAAGGCAGATCGGTGTCTTCCTTCACCGGCAGCGCGTCCATATCGCTGCGGAACATGACCACCGGGCCGTCACCATTCTTGAGTACCGCCGCCACACCGGTGCCGCCGATACCGGTATGCACCTGATAACCCAGCTTCTTCAGCCGCTTGGCCACCATCGCCGAGGTTTCGGTTTCGTGGAACCCCAGTTCCGGATTGGCGTGCAGATGCTTGAAGGTCTTTTCCAGGTCGCCGCTCTGGGCTTCGGCCAGCTGCTGCACCCGTTCCACCAGGTTGGCATCGGCGGCATGAACAACCGTGCCCGCCAACAGCACAGCGGCGGCCAGAGGGGCTCGGATCGCGGATCTCAGGGTCATGGGTCTCTCCTTGTGCTCTTCTTTATGTTCTTGTGATACGCCAACAGGCATCAGAATACTGTTCCCCATACTGGCGGGTCTGCCAAGTGCAAAAGACGACGAATTGGTGGAGGGGGCCGGACGCCGGACGCCGGACGCCGGACGCCGGACGCCGGACGCCGGACGCCGATAATGCAAAACCAGACACAACGCCCTGGCAAGCACTAAAACGCTTTTTTATATCCGCAACGCTCGACGATCCGGTGTTCTAAAGCGTCCGGCGTCTAGCGTCCGGCATCAGGCGTCCTCTCCGCCAGCTTCGGCGCCACCGCACGGCGGTACATTCTCCAGGCCATCACCCCGGCCAATACGTTGCCGAGGGCGGCCCCCAGCGCGAGACCGGTAAATCCGGCCAGCCCCGATCCCAGCCACAGCAAGGGGAGATAACAGGCGAACAGGCGCAGGAATGAGATGCCCATGGCCCGCCAGGGCCAGCCCAGGGCGTTGCTGGCCGACACCACCAGCATGCAGATACCCAGCAGGCCATAGCTGGGCGGCAGGAAGCGAATCAGGATAGTCAGGGTATCGCGCACTTCCCCGCTGGCCACCAGGGCCGACGCCAGCGGCCGCGCCGCCAGAGCAAAGACCAGGCCCAGCGCCAGCTGCCAAAACAGCACCATGCGCGCGGCGCTGGCCATCAGCCGCTCCACCTCGGCCCAGTTGCCGGCACCGTAACAGCGGCCCAGCCAGGGCGGCAGCGCCATGGTCATACCCAGCACCAGGACGATGGAAAAGCTTTCCAGACGGCTGGTCAGCCCCCAGGCCGCCACCGCGCTCTCCCCGAGCCGCGCCACCAGGCCGGTGGCCAGCATCGAGGCCAGTGGCGGCATCAGTTGGCTGATCATGGCGGGGCCGGCGATGTGGGCGAACGGCAGCGCCGAGGCACGCGCTTCGCGCCAGGCCCCCACCCGCTCCAGCCAGCCACGACCGCGCAACGACCAGGCCACCGCCAACGCGCCGCAGCCAAACGCCACCAGCGACGCCCAGGCGGCCCCGATCAACCCCAGCCCTCGCCAGGGACCGATCCCGAAGATCAGCAACGGGTCCAGGCACAGGTTGATCAGGCTGGTCAGCACCATCATGGTGCCGGGAAACCGGGTGTTGCCGTGCGCCCGGAACAAGCTGTAGCCAAAGTACGCCAGCGCCCCCAGCCAGGAGGCGACCACCTGCACGGTCCAGAATGGCCGGATCAGTTCACGGATTGACTCGCTGGCGCCGAGCAAGGAGAACGCCGGCTCCTGCACCAGCCACAGCAGCGCCAGCAACAGCGCCATCAACCCGCCACCGCCGGCCAGCACCAGCAATCCCAGACGCCCGGCACGATGCGATTCGCCGGCACCAATGGCCCGGGAAATCAGCGCGGCGATGGCGATGCCGACACCGACCTGCACGCCAATGCTGAGAAACACCAGCGGGAAGGTGAACGACTGCGCCGCCAGTGGTTCGGTGCCCAGACGGGCAACAAAAACGCTGTCCACCAGGTTGAACCCCAGCAGCGACATCACGCCCAGGGTCATCGGCCAGGTTTGCCGCCATATTTGGCGAGTCAGAGACTGTGATTGCACGAATCGGTCAAGGGTTGAGGGTCAGGTTGTCGCGGTCGATGGACTGGACCATTGCTGTTCCACAATTCGTTGGCACGCAACACGCCGACACGTCTATACGTTGATTCGCTGCCAAGGCAGCTCCCACAGCGGCTCCGTAGGTCCTGCTGTGGGAAGCGAGCTTGCTCGCGAATACGGCGCGAATTCATGTTCCCAAGGCCTGCAAGCGTGCAAGCAAATTGTGAGGCGCCGGCAAGAGTAGCACAGTTTCCCGGCGCGGATTATTCCGCGCCGGGCAGATAGGCGGGCGTCAGCAAACGGGAGGGTTCCCGTTCCATGATCACTTTGCCGCCGCGCACCGACAACAGCACCTCACCCTGACGCCGCAGCACCGAATAGTCGTCTTCGCCATCGAGCAGAATGAAATTACCCGGCTTACCCACGGCGATGCCGTAGCAGTCATGGATGTTCAAGGTTCGCGCGCTGTTGTCGGTGATCAGGTCCAACGCCTGGCTGAAGTCCTGGTAGCCCATCATGTGACAGATATGCAGACCGAAATCCAGCGTCCGCAGCAGGCTGCCGTTACCGAGGGAATACCAGGGGTCAAAAATGGAGTCCTCACCGAAGCACACATTGATGCCCGCCGCGTTCAGTTCTTTCACCCGGGTCAGGCCGCGCCGTTTCGGATAATTGTCAAAACGCCCCTGCAAATGCAGGCTCTCGGTGGGGCAGGAAATGAAGTTGATGCCGGACTGCTTGAGCAGCCGGAACAGCTTGGAGCAATAGGCGTTGTCATAGGAATGCATGGCCGTGGTGTGGCTGGCGGTGACACGCCCGCCGAGCCCGTTGAACAACGCCTCGCTGGCCAGCACTTCCAGGAAACGGGAATTGGGATCGTCGATCTCGTCGCAGTGAACGTCCACCAGCCGGTCATAACGGATCGCCAGTTCGATGACTTTCTTCATCGAGGCGTTGCCCAGCTCCTGGGTGAACTCGAAATGAGGAATGCCGCCGACCACGTCGGCGCCGATTTCCAGCGCCTGTTCCATGCGCTCCAACCCGCCCGGGCTGGACAGAAGCCCCTCCTGGGGAAACGCCACCACCTGCAGGTCGATATAATCCTTCAACTCATCACGCAATTCGCACAACGCCCGCAGCGCCACCAGGTCCGGATCGGTGGTGTCGGCGTGGGTGCGGATGTGCTGCACACCCCGTCCCACCAGCAGTTCCATGGTGCGTAGCGCGCGCCGGCGCACGTCCTCGTTGCTGAGCATGGGGCGCCGTTCGCTCCAGCGCTCGATGCCTTCGAACAGGGTGCCGCTCTGGTTCCAGGCCGGTTCGCCGGCGGTGAAGGCCGCGTCCAGGTGGATGTGCGGTTCCACCAGAGGCGCGCAGGCCAGCCGCCCCTGACCGTCCCGTTGATCCCCCGCCGCCGTTACCGAATCCGGCTGGCGCTCGATGGCGGTGAAGCGTCCCTCCTCGATACGCAGGGTGTACAGGTCGGGTTGCTGGCGCAGACGAACGTTGACGATTTCCATGTTCACTCCAAAAAACGGGCTCAAGGCTGCTCCGGGACCTCATCGGCCGCCGGCAACAGGCGGGAAATCAGAGCGTGAGCCAGGAAGGCCACCCCCACCCCGACCACCGGCGGCAATACCGGCGAACTCCAGGCTGCGAGGGCGCCGAGACCGTAGGCGCACAAACCGGACCATTGGAAAGCCGGCAATACCGTACCCTCCAGAGAAGGGTATTGACCCCGGAAACGCACCCAGAAGTCCGCCATGATCACCCCGCCCAATGGCGGAATGAAAGTGCCCAGCAGAATCAGGAACGGCACCAGCAGATCGTACATACCAAACACCGCCAGCAGCGTGCCGATACCAGCCCCGGCGATGGTCACCACCCGGCGTCGGCCGGTACGCAGCAGATTGCAGCCGGCCACCGAAAAGTTATAGATGGTATTGTCCTGAGTGGTCCAG
This sequence comes from Alcanivorax sp. 24, assembly GCF_004360225.1. Classification (GTDB taxonomy): domain Bacteria; phylum Pseudomonadota; class Gammaproteobacteria; order Pseudomonadales; family Alcanivoracaceae; genus Alloalcanivorax; species Alloalcanivorax xiamenensis. The sequence goes on along the minus strand of NZ_SNUA01000013.1, from coordinate 67,124 downwards.
ATGTTCAGGAACAACATCAGCAGCGCCAGCACCACGAAGCCCTGGGTGATCATCACATCAACAATATCCGCTTGCTGATAGATCAGGGTGCCCATGGCACCGACCAACACCATTAAACCGTTGCCAAGAAAGAACGCCGCCAGGGTGGCGATTACCGCGATACGGCCGCTGCGGGCAAACCGGCTCCAGTTGGTGGCCATGGTGCCACCGCTGACAAAGGTGCCGATCACCACGGTGATGGCGGCGGCGAAACCCATGTCACCGCCGCCGGCGCGAGCGCTCAGCGCCTCGAATCCGCCCACATCGACCACGCCCCGGTAAAGGCTGACACCGATGAACAGCAGCATGGCCGGCACCGCGAACCGGGACAGCCAGTCCAGCCCGCGATAGCCCACCATGGCGGTGACACAAAAACCAAAGCCGAACACCACCATCAACGGCAACTCCAGCCCTTGCGGCAGCGGCGTCATCTTTACCAGAGCAATGGCGATGGTGGCGGTGCCCCAGGCGTACCAGCCGATCTGGGTAAAGCCCAGCAGGCAGTCGGACAGCTTGCTGCCCTTATCCCCGAAACAGTAACGCCCCATCAGCACGGTGTTCAGTCCGCTGCGGCAGGCGATGTAGGCCAGCGCGGCGGCGTAGGCCCCCAACAGCAGATTGCCCACCAGAATCACCATGAGCAGTTCCGGAAACGAGAACGCGGTGCCGAGATTGCCGCCGGCCCACATGGTGGCGGTGAAGAAGGTGAAGCCGAGCAGCACCACCGAAGTGGACAACAACCCCTTACGCTGGTCCTCGGGAACAGCGCTCAGCGGATAATCATCGGATGAAGACATGGCAAGCTCCGTGACGGTCAGAGAAACACGGAGCCTGGCCGTGCAACCCGCGGGCCAAATCAGTTCGCGGGCCGGCGGCCCAACAGCGGATGAAGGCGATCAGCGACATGGCCGCTCTCCACCAGCTCCAGAAATTCATCTCCCAGGCGCCGGCTTTCATCAATGGCCGTGCGCCAATAGCGTTCACGGCCGGCGTCATCATCGAGATAACGCTTGAAGTCGGTGCGGTCCGGCAGCTTGCCATGGGGCAGGCTGGCCAGATATTGCGGCGACGGCGACACCAATACAGTGCGGGACAAACGCCCGGGGTCGCCATTGCGCCAGCGTAGCGGCTTGTCGAACCAGCCGGGAATCACCCGGTCGGTGAAATGCGGGTACAGCACCAGTCCTTCCGTGCGATACGGCAGATCCAGATGGTAATCGAGCATGCCGCCATCCCGGTAGACGCCCGGCGGGGCCCCGGGAATATCCCGTACGCCTTCCAACACCATGGGAATGGCGGCGCTGGCCAGCAGAGTGGCGCGCAGGTTATCGCCCGTCAGCGTCACATGGTGGGTGGCGAAATCCGCCAATGGCGCCAACGGCAGATTCTCCTTGCCACCGTTATAGACCAGCCCGCGTTCCATGAAAGCGCCCAGCGCCCGACGGCTCAGCAAATTGCCGCCAATCACGCCGGCCAGACCCAGACCCAGACCCAGACCACCGTCCCGCGTCATCAGCCCACGGCTGCGAATCACCACCACCACCAGCCGGTAATCCGGGTTGTCGAGGATGGTGCCGTCCTGCTCATCCAGCAGGTCGGAAAGCATGGCGGCGCAACGGCGGGTGACCTCGTGGGCGGTAATGCCTTTGGGGAAACGCTGCCGGGTATACAGATCCGCCAGCCGCGCCAGCGCCCTGGAACGGGCGTCGCCATCCCTGCCGCTGGCGACGGCGGCGAAACGCCAACTGCCGATGGAGGCTCCGATCAAGGTGCGCTGGCGCGGCGCCCGCGACAGAAAGTCACCGAAGATGGCCTGGTCGAGGCCGACGATCCCCACGCCCTTGGGTCCGCCGGCGGCACCGGGCAGCACCTCGATGTCCGCCGCACGCAGTCCATGCTCGCGGATGTGCGCGATGGCCTCATCGCCGGCACGAAGGGTCAGCGCCGGTTCGCGGGTATGGATAGCGGGCACCGTCAACTCCTGGCGTTGGAAAGCCGGCAATACTAATCAGAATGGGGAGGTGGAGCAAAAGTTGGGAAGCATGAAGCTAGGACCTGTTCACCCTATTTCCATCGCGCCTGCTGGATGCCCTTTTTGCCTCCAGCGAGGCGGAGGGCCGCGCGGTTTGGTCATTCCAAATGAACGACGAGTAACGCGGAGTGGCGACGTTTTAGCCGCAACAGGCGCGGTGGAAATAGGGTGAACAGGCCCTAATACCGATTCGCTGCCAAGGCAGCTTCCCACAGCGGCTCCGTAGTACCCCTCCGTGGGAAGCTGGCTTGCCAGCGAATACAGCGTTTTTCGATCAGCCGTACAGGCACAGATAAGCTGTATCCACCGCCACTTTCACCTGGAAGCGCTGATCGGCCTCCACGTCGAAGGTTTCGCCGGCGGCGTAGGTGCGCCAGTCTTCCGCGCCCGGCAGCTGCACGGTAAGGGCACCGCTGACCACGGTCATGGTTTCATGCTGGCTGGTGCCGAATTCATAGTCGCCCGGGGCCATGACGCCGACGGTGGCGGGCTTATCCTCGGTCTGGAAGGCAATGGACGCCACCTTGGCATCGAAATACTCGTTAACCTTGAACATTGATGATCTCCACGGAACAGGCTGAGAACAGGATCAAAGGAGCGCGAGTATATACCGGAGCCGGGCGGGCGCCATAGCGGGACCTCGCCCGCAGGCGCCACAGCAAATCCGTGGATAGAGGAGCGGACCGGAATCAGGGATTACGGTCGTGTTCGTGGCAGTAAAGCACCAGTTGGTCGTCGGCGTCTTCGTAACTCAACGGGAAATTCAGGGGGTCACTGAACACAAGGATGGCATCGTAGCTGCGGCCACCATTCATGGCGCAGTCCACCCGGGTAATACGACGTTCCGGGGAAACGCCGTTAACCAGCACTTCCATATTCAGGCGCCCGCTGTTCATGGTCTGGTAACCGGTGACATCACCACGTTGTAGATCCGTCCCGAAAGCAGTGTCGTCGCCGTTAACGCGTACATCTATGGAGAATGCATCGGAAAACGTCACCGTATTGATCACCCGGAAGCGCACCGTGCCACTGGGCACATCGCCAATTTCCTGGGGCAACAGCTTGGCCTGAGCGGCACCCGTGGTAAGGTCGCCGTAAGACACCAAGGTGTAACCGGTATCGTTGGCCAGACGCAGACGCTGCTGGAACAGGGTCGAACCGCTGCCGCTGACGCCAGTCATCTGCACGCTATTGTCCTGATTGTCGTTGGCGTCATCGATGGTGACTTGCAGGCTCGGCCCCTCGGCTTCATCAGAATAGCCCTGCCCGGTGATGCTCTCATCATCGATGGTCAGATCCACGGTCAGCGCGGTCTGATCGGCATTGCCGTTATGCGTGATCTGATTGTAGTAGTACACCGTGGCGCTGGACCGGAAGCGGCCACCATCGCCGTCCTCGTCCTCGCACCCGGACATGGTCATGGCCATCAGGAATGGCAGCATCATGGGCAGCAGCAGGAATTTCATCATTCTCTCTCGTTATCGCCGTTGTCGTCCTTATTACCCCCCGGAATCCGGACTTCAGGCTCCGGTACCGGCTGTTCTTCCATGGACCCGTCCGCGACGGCCGGGTTCCCGTTTTCATCGGCGTCCACATTGAACTCCTGAATGAAAATTTGCCAGAACGAAACAAACAGGCCCGCCAGCAACGGCCCCAGGGCGAAGCCAGTGATACCGAACAACGTCAACCCGCCCAGGGTGGAAAACAACACCAGATAATCCGGCAGTTTGGTGTCGCGGCCGACCAGAACCGGGCGCAGCAGGTTGTCCACCAGCCCGATGACGAAGACACCGAACAGCACCAGAATCACCGCTTCAGTCACATCCCCGGTGGCGTACATATACAACGCCACCGGCACCCACACCAGACTCGCCCCCAGGGCTGGAATCAACGACAACAGCGCCATCACCACCGCCCACAGCACCGCCGCCGGCATACCCAGAACCCAGAAAATCAGCCCTCCCAGCGCCCCCTGGATCACCGCGATCACCAGATTACCTTTCACCGTGGCCCGGGTCACCTCGGCGAATTTGCTGAAGATCATCCGCTCCCGGTCATCACCCAGCGGCAGCGCCCGGATCAGCAGATTCACCAAAGCGGGGCCGTCACGCAGCAGGAAGAAGGTGAGATACAGCATCAGGCCGAGATTGACGAAGAACTGGAACGTATTCTGGCCCACATCCAGCGCCCGCTTGGCCAGGAACTGGCCGGCGGCCTTCAGACCCGACATCAACTGCGCGCCCAGATCGGAGAAATCCACCCCCAGACGTTGCAACCAGTAATGGGCGGAAGGGAAGGCCATCTCCAGTTTTTGCAGATAGCTGGCCGGATCAAATTCCCCCTGTTGCACGCGGTCATACACCGCCAGCCCTTCCCGGATGAAGGAGGCCGCCACCACCAGCACCGGGATGACCACCACCACGATGCTCAGCAGCAAGGTGATCATGGCGGCCAGATTGCGCCGCCCCGGCCAGCGCGCCAACAGACGGCGCTGCATCGGAAAAAAAATCAGTGCCACCGCGAAGGCCCAGAACACCGGCGCATAAAAAGGGCGCAGCAGCAACAAGAAGGCCACCGTCACCAGAATCAGAAAAGCCAGAAAAGACTGCTGCTCCAGACGCTCACGCATTCCATTGTCCTCTTTTCGCCGTGGCTTTCACGGCCGGGCGCCCCCCGGCGGCCCACCTTCTTTTGCTCGCCGCCATCGTCACCGCGTCAAGGCACCATGGTGGTCACAAGATAACCGGTGTAGGCCAGATAAATAACCAGCAATACCGAGCCTTCCAAGCGATTGATTCGCCCCCGGCCACGGAAGCCATACCCGAACACGAACAGCAGCAGGGTCAGGCCGGTCATCACCGCCCAGTCCCGATAAAGCACCGCCGGTTCCACCGCCACCGGATGAATCGCGCCGGCGATCCCCACCACCGCCAGGGTATTGAACAGGTTGGAGCCTAGCACATTGCCCAGCGCCAGATCGTGCTCGTTTTTGCGGATGGCGACCAGACTGGAAGCCAGTTCCGGCAGGGAGGTGCCGATGGCGACCACGGTCAGACCGATGATCAGGTCACTGACCCCCAGCGCCTGGGAAATTTCCACCGCGCCCCAGACCAGAATACGGGAGCTGACCACCAGCAAGGCCAGCCCCAGCAGCATCCAGAACAGAGCCCGTCCCTTGCTCATCGGATGGGCGAACGCCTCCTGGTCCACATCTCCACCCAGAGGGTCGCCTTCTCCCCGCATGCCCTGATAGATGGACCACCCCATCAGCGCCGCGAAGACCAGCAGCAACACCACCGCGTCCATGCGGCTGACCAGATCGTCATGGATCAGCGCCGCGGACAGCAGAGTGATCACCAGCAGTATGGGCAGTTCTTTGCGCAGCACAGAGGAATGCACGGCGATCGGACTGATCGCCGCCACCAGGCCGAGGATCAAAGCGATATTGGTGATGTTGGAGCCATAGGCATTACCCAATGCCAGCCCCGGATTGCCATCCACGGCGGCCAGGGCGGAGACCACCATTTCCGGCGCCGAGGTGCCAAAGCCGATCACCACCATGCCGATCAACAACGATGGCATACCCGCGTAACGGGCCGTGGTGGCGGCGCCATCGACAAACCGGTCAGCACTCCAGACAAGAACAATCAGGCCGGCAACCACTGCCGCCACGGCAAGCCACATATACGTTCCTCAGTGTTTTCGAAACCTCGTGGTCCCTTCTTTATATAAAGAGGACCATTGCTATTCGCGAGCAAGCTCGCTTCCCACGGCGACTTCGTAGCTCCCTGTGGGACGCTGCCTTGGCAGCGAAGACTGTTCGGTTTCATGTTCCCGAAGCGTTTCTCTTCGCGTTATTCCCGCTGGAACAGCCGGGCGAGCACGTCGCCGCCGCTTTTTTCCTTCAGTAGCCGCCAATTCTCCGGCACTTCCGACGCTCCGTCCTGACGCCGGGACTCGACGTAGATCAGCGCCTCGGGCATCAGCAACTTGAGCTCCTCCAGAGCGCGGCAGGCGGGTTCCGCCAGCCCCAGATCGTAGGGCGGGTCAATGAACACCAAGTCGAAACGCTCCGCTGTCCTTGGCAACCATTTCAAGGCGTCGGCGCACTGTACCATCACCCGCTCCCCGAACAAGGGACGCAGTTGACGGGACAGGTCGGCACAGCGCTCCTTTTTTTTCTCCACCAGAATGGCGCGCCCGGCACCCCGGCTCAGGGCTTCCGCGCCCAAGGCCCCGGAGCCGGCGAACAAATCCAGTACGCGGGCCCCGGACAACTCCCATTGCAACCAGTTGAACAGGGTTTCGCGCATACGGTCCCCGGAGGGGCGCAGATCGCCCCCCTGGTCGACGAAGTGAAGACGGTGGCCGCGAAATTCGCCGCCGATGATCCGCACCTGCCCTTTACTGGTTTTTCCCTTGGCTTTCATTGCTTTCGACCGTTTGCTTGGCGGGCTGCGCGGGTGCTTTCGGGCCGATACTGACGATCGCCAGATGGTCCGGGTCCACGGCCTTGCGCATTGCCGCCTGGATGTCCGCCACGGTCAGATCCCGCACCTGCTGGTTGAACCGTTGCAGATAGTCCAGAGGCAGATCATAGAAGCCGATGGCACCGAGCTGGCCGATAATATCGCCGTTGTCGGCGGTTTCCAGTGCCATGCCGCCAAGAATGTTGTCCTTGGCCATGGCCAGTTCCTCCTCGCTGGGCCCTTCGGCGATAAACCGGCGGATTTGGTCCAGGGTCAGCGCGAGCGCATCACTGGCGTTATCGTTCGCGGTTTGTAGTTGTACCGTGAATGGGCCACCAGCGGCCATGGGCTTGAAGTAGCTGGAAATGCCATACACGTAGCCGCGCTTCTCGCGCACCTCCTGGGTAAGCAGGGACGCAAAGCCGCCGCCGCCAAGGATGTAGTTGCCCACGTACAAGGCAACATGATCCGGATCACCGCGCCAGGTGGCCTGGTTGCCGAGCAGAATATGGGTCTGGGTGGACGGGAAAGTCAGGTGCTCCACTTTGCGGGTGGGCAGCGCCCTGGCCCGGGGCAACGCCGGCGCCGCACCGCCTTGCGGCAAGGCATCGCTGAGACGCTGGGCGATCCGCTCGGCCTGGGCCCGGCTGACATCGCCGACCAGAGCGATGACGGTATTGCCGGCGGTGTAATAGCGCTGGTGGTAATCCACCAAATCCTGACGCTGAATACCTGGCAGGCTTTCCAGGGTACCGCCCTCCGCATGCCCATAGGGGTGATCGCCGAACAGCAGCTTCTGGTAGGCCTTCTGAACCTGCGGGCCCGGCACCTGGCGCTCCATCTTCAGCCCCTGCAGCATCTGGGTGCGAATGCGTTCCAGGGCGTCCGGCGGGAAGGTGGGCTGGCCCGCCACCCGCGCCAGCAGGGTCAGGGCCGGATCCCGCCATTGCGGCTCGGACAGGGTGCGCAGGCTGATCACGGCCATATCCTGGTAACTGCCGGAAGAGAACTGCGCGCCCTTATCCTCGAAGCCCCGGGCGATGTCGTCCACGCTCAACCCCCGGGCTCCCTCGCCAATCAGCGCACTGGTCATGGCCGCCAGCCCCGGCAGATCACCATCACGGGCACCACCGGCATTCATTACCAAACGCACGTCCAGCATGGGCAGCGCCTCACTCTGGACGAACATCACCCGGGCGCCGCCGGAGGTATGCCAGGACTGGATATCCAGCTCCGGCGCCGCCGGCTCCGCCTGGCGCACCTGCCGTTCCGAGGCGGGAAAACTGGCGCAGCCGGCCAGCAACCATGCGCACATCACACCCAGAATCGCTGTTTTCATCGCGCGCATTATTGTTCCTCCGGCTGTGCATTCTCTGACTTCGCCGCCTCTGGCAGCTCTTTTGGCAGCTCTTTTGGCAAAACAAGGGCGGTGGTACGGCGCTCATCCACCAACCACTGGCGGGCCGCATCCCGCACGTCCTCGGCGGTGACCTCGGCGAGGTTGGCCTCGAACTCGCCGGCCAGTCGCCAGTCCAGACCCAGCGTGCTCAGCATGCCCAGTTCCATGGCCTGGCCCATCACCGAATCCCGCTGATACACCTGGCTGGCGGTGACACTGGCGCGCACCCGCTCCATCTCCTCCGCGCTGGGCGGCGTTTCGGCCAGGGCACGAACCTGATCCAGCAAGGCCTGTTCCAACTGCTCCAGGGTCACGTCCGGGTTCGGCGTGGCGGTGAACGTAAAGGTACCGCTGCCCCGCTGCAAACCGCTGTAACCGGCGCCAGCACCGGCGGCCAGACGCTGCCCCCGCACCAGATCCGTTTCGATGCGAGCGCTGAGACCGCCATCCAGAACCCCGGCCAGCATGGTCAGGGTATAGAACGCTTTTTTGTCCTCGGCGGTGGTCAGTGACGGGACGTTATAGGTCATGTACAGGGCCGGCACTTTCACCGGCAAGCGCAGGGACAGGCGCCGTTCTCCGGCAGGCGGCTCCAGACTGAGTTTCGGTCGTGGCGGCGTTTGCCCGGCCGGCAACTTACCGAAGAAGCGCTGCACCAGCGGCCGCACCTGTTCCTCGGTGACGTCGCCAGCGATTACCAGGGTGGCGTTGGACGGCACGTAATAACGCTGGAACCAGCTGCGCGCCTGCTCCGGTTGCAGTTGGGCCAGCAGGTCGCGCCAGCCGATGATCGGGTGGGCATAGCCGGTGCCGGGCCGTGCCACCGCCTGGAATTTCTCCCAGGCCAGAGCATTGGGGTTATCGTCGGTGCGCTGCCGACGCTCCTCCATCACCACCCGCAGCTCACGGTGAAATTCCTGGTCGTCAATTTCCAGGTTCTTGAGGCGCTCCGCTTCCAGCTCCAGCGCCAGGGGCAACCGCGAGGACTCATACTGCTGGAAATAAGCGGTGTAATCGTAACTGGTGAAGGCGTTGTCGCTGCCGCCAAAGCGGGCCACGATCCGAGAGTACTCACCCGGCCCCAGATGCTTGGTGCCTTTGAACATCATGTGCTCGAGCAGGTGGGCCAGCCCGGTTTCATGGGGGGCCTCATCGATGCTGCCCGCCTTGAACCAGATCATCACCGTGATCACTGGCGCCCGGTGATCCTCGCGCACCAATACGCGCAAACCGTTATCCAGACTGAATTCGTGGGTCGGTAAATCCGCCCGGGCCAGGGATGACAGCATCCCCAGCACCAACGCTACCACCAGGATTCTCATCAAACGTCCTCTCATGCTCTGATCGGAAATGCCGGACTCGCGCCACCGCCGCGCCGGCGCCCCCCTTTTTTGCCAACGGCCGGTTGGGGGCCGACCGCCGTACCGCGTTCACGGTGGCGTCGCATAGGCCATGAACAGGTTCCGCGACAGTGGTAGGATACCCGCTCGCCCGCCGACGCGGGCGACGCTTTTTCCGAATCCGCCACCAGGGCGGGTTCTTCCGGCCTCGGCCGGACAACCCGATGGATACGACTGATCATGAACGACGAAGTTTCCCGCGACGACGATAACCCTGCCGAGAAGGAGCAAAAGAAAGGCGGTTTCTTCTCGCGCATGTTCCGCCGCGACCGCGAGGAAGCGGCCCCGGCCGAACCCTCCGCGAACGAGACAGAGTCCAGCGAGCCGGCCCCCGCCGCCCCTCCGGCGGAGCGGCGTGAAGCCACACCGGTGCCCATGGAAAGCGCGGAGCCGGAGACGCCCGTGGCCGCCGCCGAGCCCGAGCCTGAACCCAGCGCACCGGTAGCGACCGAGGAAGAAGACAAGGCCGGTTTCTGGGCCCGCATGAAGGCGGGCATGAGCAAGACCAGCAAGAATCTGGGCAAGGGCCTGGCGGATCTGCTGGTGGGCGCCAAGGAGATCGACGACGAAATCTTCGAGGAGATCGAGACCCAGTTGCTGGTGGCGGACGTCGGCGTGGAGGCCACCGATGTGATTATCCAGGCGCTGACCGAGCGCGTCGGCCGCCAGGAACTGGTGGACGCCGACGCCCTCTACGAAGCGCTGCAGGAAGAGCTGCGCAAGCTGCTGGTGCCAGTGGATCAGCCGCTGGTCATCGACGGCACGCACAAACCTTACGTGATCCTGATGGTGGGCGTGAACGGCGTCGGCAAGACCACCACCATCGGCAAGCTGGCCTGCCGCTTCAAGGCGGAGGGCCGCAATGTGATGCTGGCCGCCGGCGACACCTTCCGCGCCGCCGCCGTGGAGCAATTGCAGGTATGGGGCGAACGCAATGATATTCCGGTGGTGGCGCAGCATACCGGCGCCGACTCCGCCAGTGTCATCTATGACGCGGTGCAGGCCGCCCAGTCCCGCCAGGCGGATGTGCTGATCGCCGATACCGCCGGCCGCCTGCACACCCGCGGCAACCTGATGGAAGAGCTGTCCAAGGTCACCCGGGTAATGAAAAAGCTGTCCCCGGAGGCGCCCCACGAAGTACTGCTGGTGCTGGACGCCGGCACCGGCCAGAACGCCATCAACCAGGCCCTGGAATTCCGTGAAACCGCCGGCGTCACCGGCCTGGTACTGACCAAACTGGATGGCACCGCCAAAGGCGGCATCCTGTTCGCTCTGGCCAAACGCACCGGTCTGCCGATCCGTTTCATTGGGGTCGGTGAGCGTCTGGAGGATCTGCGCCCCTTCAACGCGGAGGAATTCGTGCAGGCCTTGTTCGAGGACGTTACCTCCTGATCGAAGCTTCCCAGCACGCTCAACGAGACCAGCATCCATGATCAAATTCGACCGGGTCAGCAAACGCTACGCCAGTGGCAAGGACGCCCTGCGCAGGGTGTCGTTCGAGTTGCCCGCCGGGCAGCTCACCTTTCTCACTGGCCATTCCGGCGCCGGCAAATCGACCTTGCTCAAGCTGATCATGATGATCGAGCGCCCGACCCAGGGGCAGATCTTCGTCGGCCGGCAAAACCTGAATGGTTTCGGCAACCGCCATATCCCGTTGCTGCGCCGCAAGATTGGCATGGTCCACCAGAACCACCAGTTGCTGTTCGATCGCAGCGTGTTCGACAATGTGGCCCTGCCCTTGGTGATCGCCGGTTTCCCCAAGGCGGATATCGGCAAACGGGTACGCGCCGCCCTCGACAAGGTCGGCCTGCTCAGCAAGGAGAAGCAGAACCCGATCATGCTTTCCGGCGGCGAACAACAGCGGGTGGGCATCGCCCGGGCCGTGGTCAACAAGCCGCCGCTGCTGCTGGCCGACGAGCCCACCGGTAACCTGGACCCGGCGCTGTCCGCGGAGATCATGGACCTGTTCCACGACTTCGCCCGGGTCGGCGTGGCGGTACTGATCGCCACTCACGACCTGTCGCTGATCGCCCGCTACCGCCACCGCCTGCTGACTCTGCGCGAAGGCAACCTGATTCATGATGGCGTCGAGAGCGCCACCCCGGCCGCCGGAGACTGGTATGGCGCGTAATCCAAAACGCCCCGCCGGCGCCCGCAGCGCCCGCACTTCCCTGGGCGATCATTTCACCGCCTGGCGCCACCATCACCGGGATTCGCTGGCGGACGCCCTCGGGCGCATGCGCGGCACCCCCGGCAGCACCCTGCTCACCATTCTGGTGATCGCCATCGCCCTGGCCTTGCCCACCGGCCTGTCAGTGCTGTTGGACAACGCCCGGGTGATCACCCAGGGCTGGGATGGCCGCGCCCATCTGTCCGTGTTCCTGAAGATGGACATCAAGGAGGAACGGCAGCGGGCTCTGGCCAAGGACTGGGCGGCCCTGGACGGCGTGGCGGACACCGAGGTGATCACCCGCCAGCAGGCGCTGGACGAGTTCCGCGAGCAATCCGGCTTCGGTGACGTGCTTGAGGCTCTGCCGGATAACCCGCTGCCGCCATTGATCGTGGTGTTCCCGTCCAGCAATGAACCGGAAGCGCTGGAGGCCTTGCAGCAACGCCTGTCCAAACTGCCGGAAGTGGATCTGGCCCAGTTGGATGTGGCCTGGGTCCGGCGCCTGCACGCCATTATCGAGCTGGGGCAGCGCCTGATCGGCGTGCTGACCCTGGCCCTGGCCGCCGCCGTGGTACTGGTGGTGGTCAATACGGTGCGGCTGGCCATTGAGAGCCGCCGCGAGGAAATCGTGGTGATCAAGATTGTCGGCGGCACCGACGGTTTTGTCCGCCGTCCCTTCCTCTATAGCGGATTCTGCTGCGGTTTCGCTGGCGGGCTGGGGGCGCTGATCCTGGTTGGCACCGCCCTGTGGTGGCTGGGAGAACCAGTCAATCAGCTCCTTGACCTGTATGGAAGTGAATATTCGCTCACCGGGATGTCCCCGGCAACCGCGCTGATCCTGCCGCTGTTCAGCGGCGCCCTGGGCCTGCTTGGCGCCTGGCTGGCGGTGAGCCGGCACCTGGGCGAGATCGAGCCGCAGTTCTAGGCGCCCAAAGACCGGACTACGAAGCCGCTGTGGGAAGCTTGCTTGCAAGCGAATCTTTTGGGATCAAACCCCATTCGCTTGCAAGCAAGCTTCCCACAGTGGCTCTGTAGTTATATCCGAGCTCGCGATCCTGCTTTTTACCTCCTGTTACATCGATTCGTCATCCAATCATGGAATCATTGACCCAGATCGGGGTCCGATCGGGAGAGCGGGATCATTATTGATTCCGACGATAGCGGGGAACCAAAACCCCTATTAGCACTCAAAGGGACCGAGTGCTAATATCTTTCCCATCCAAAAGGGAGAAGGGATACATGAACACACAACTGCAACGTGCACAGGCCATGCCGCTGGCGGTACCGGGTAATGACCTGGACGCTTATATCCGCGCGGTCAACGCCGTGCCGGTGCTCAGTGCCGAGGAAGAGCGGGTACTGGCGGAGCGGTTGTACTTTCAGGAAGACCTGGACGCCGCCCGCAATATGGTACTGGCCCACCTGCGCTTCGTCGTGCATATCGCGCGCAGCTACACCGGCTACGGCCTGCCGCTGGGCGATCTGATCCAGGAAGGTAACGTCGGTCTGATGAAGGCGGTGAAACGCTTTGATCCGGCCAAGGGCGTGCGCCTGGTCAGCTTCGCGGTGCATTGGATCAAGGCGGAGATTCACGAATACGTGATCCGTAACTGGCGCATCGTCAAGGTGGCCACCACCAAGGCTCAGCGGAAACTTTTCTTCAACCTGCGAGGTCAGAAGAAACGTCTGGGCCGGTTGACGCCGGAAGAAGCCGCCCGGGTGGCCGATGATCTGGGAGTGACCCCGGAACAGGTGAAGGAAATGGAAGGTCGGCTGGGCGCCTATGATGCCAGCTTCGACGGCCCCATCAATGACGATGAGGACAACACCATTCCGTCACCGGCCGCGTACCTGCACAGCGACAACAGCGACCCCGCGGAGCTGCTCGCCGAGCAGGACGACCAGGACCGCAATTCCCGCAAGCTGGGCTCCGCCCTGCTGGCGCTGGATGATCGCAGCCGCGATATTCTGGAACGCCGCTGGCTGGCGGACAGCAAGTCCACCCTGCAGGAACTGGCTGATGAGTACGGTGTGTCCGCCGAGCGGATCCGCCAGTTGGAGAACAACGCGATCAAGAAGCTGCGTAACGCCATTGCTGCCTGATCGTTGCACGAACCCGTAATGCGCTGATTTTGTTTTTGTTACTTTTGCTTTGTTTGCTTTTCTGCCTTTTGCACGCCACCTTCGGGTGGCGTTTGCGTTATAATTCCGGCGTTTTTCCACTACCTTTCCCGATCACCCACGCATGAGGGATGGCTCTCAATGAATGCGTTACTCACTCTCGGCGCGCTCAACGGTGCCCTCGCGGTGATGCTGGGCGCGTTCGGCGCCCACGGTCTCAAGGCACGGGTCAGTCCCGCCGATCTGGCCATCTGGGAGACCGCCAGCCAATACCACTTCTATCATGCCCTGGCCCTGTTGCTGGCTGGCCTGCTGGCCCGCCAATTCTCCGCCGGCGCCGCCATCACCGCCGGTTGGGTGATGTTTGCCGGCATGGTGGTGTTCAGTGGTAGCCTGTATCTACTGGTGCTCAGCGGCCAACGCTGGCTCGGCGCGATCACACCCCTTGGCGGTGTCGCCCTGATCGTGGGCTGGCTGATACTGGCCTGGGCTTTATTCCGTTCCGTGGATTGAATGATGACCACCCTGACCGTAAACGGCGAACCCTTTTCCCTGTCCGGCCGCACCGTGGCCGATCTGGTTCAGGCCCTGAATCTGAGCGGACGACGATTGGCGGTGGAAGTGAACCGGGATATCGTCCCCAAAAGCGCCCACGCCGATCATCTGCTGAGCGACGGGGATGTCGTGGAAATCGTGCACGCCATAGGGGGTGGGTGAGCCTCCGGCTCCCCCTTCTCCTTAACCCACCCATCTCAACCGAGGCCATCATGTCCGACCTACTCGATATCGCAGGAAAAACCTATTCCTCCCGGCTGCTGATCGGCACCGGCAAGTACAAGGATTTCGAGGAGACCCGATCGGCCATCGAGGAGAGCGGCGCGCAAATCGTCACCGTGGCGATTCGCCGTACCAATATCGGGCAGAACGCCGACGAACCCAACCTGCTGGACTTCGTCAGCCCGGACAAGTACACCATCCTTCCCAACACCGCCGGCTGCTTCAATGCCGACGACGCGGTGCGCACCTGCAAGCTGGCACGGGAACTGCTGGACGGTCATGACCTGGTGAAACTGGAAGTGCTGGGCGACCAGAAGACCTTGTATCCGAATATCACCCACACCCTGAAAGCCGCCCAAACCCTGGTGGACGACGGCTTCAAGGTGATGGTGTACACCAACGACGACCCGATCGTGGCCAAGGAACTGGAATCCATGGGCTGCGTGGCGGTGATGCCGCTGGGCTCGCTGATCGGCTCCGGCCTTGGCATCCTCAACCCGCACAATATCCACCTGATCCTGGAAGAGGCGGAAGTGCCGATCATCGTCGATGCCGGCGTGGGCACCGCTTCCGACGCCGCCATCGCCATGGAGCTGGGTTGTGACGGTGTGCTGCTGAACTCCGCCGTGGCCCATGCGAACAAACCGATTCTGATGGCCTCGGCCATGCGCAAGGCCATCGAAGCCGGCCGCGAATCGTTCCTGGCCGGCCGCATGCCACGCAAGGCCTACGCCACCGCATCCTCGCCGCTGGACGGCGTGAGCCGGTAACCGCCGCGAGAATCGCACCACATTCGCTGCCAAGGCAGCTTCCCACAGAGAGGAGCCACGGAGCCGCTGTGGGAAGCTGCCCTGGCAGCGAATCAGCCTGCGGGCTCTGCTACAATCCCACCCCCGACTCCACCAAGACCGGCACCATGCTCGATTTCATCAACCAGGACAAAGACCCGACCACCGGCAAGGTGATGCGCAAGGTACGCAGCTTCGTTCTGCGTGAAGGCCGCCTTACCGTTGGCCAGCGTCACGCCCTGGAAACCCTGTGGCCGCGCTATGGCCTGGAACGCGCCGGCGGCCCGTTGGAACCGGAAGCAGTGTTTGGCCGCGACGCCCCCCGGGTACTGGAAATCGGCTACGGCATGGGCCATTCCCTCGCCGCCATGGCGGCCGCTGCGCCGGAGCAGGATTTCATTGGCGTGGAGGTGCACCGGCCCGGCGTCGGTGCACTGCTGATGGAAATTGAGGAACAAGGCCTGAGCAACTTGCGCAGCTACTGCGATGACGCGGTGGACATCCTTAATCTGTGCATCCCCGATCACAGCCTGTCGCGGGTACAGCTCTATTTCCCCGACCCATGGCACAAGAAGAAGCATCACAAACGCCGCATCGTTCAGCCGGAATGGGTGGCGCTGGTGCGCGGCAAATTAAAGCAAGGCGGCACCCTGCACATGGCCACCGACTGGGAAGACTACGCGCAACATATGATGGCGGTGATGAACCAGGCGCCAGGCTTCCGCAATCCCGCCGGCGCCGGTCAATTCTCCGAACGCCCCGCGTGGCGGCCGGAAACCAAATTCGAACGCCGTGGCGCGCGGCTCGGGCATGGCGTCTGGGATCTGTTGTTCGAGGCGGCATAACCCCTCCGTGGGAAGCTTGCTTGCAAGCGAATGAGCTTTCAGGTCCCAAGATTCGCTCGCAAGCAAGCTTGTATGGTTACCCGGCAAGTCTTAGAAAGAAGAGACTTGTCGGGGTGGAGGGACCAGGCAAGCTTCTGACCCTAGGGTACAGACTGTGGGAGATACGGCCCCACCCCGCACCTTCAAACGCCGATAAGGAATCCATCGGCTGAGCACGCACTCAGACCGACGATACTCTGCAAGCCAGCGTTACGGTGCGCCCCGACAAGCCCATTTAACCTAGCTGAGAGGGGCACCCCATGGCAATGCCGGCAAACTGCCTGGAGATCGGGATTGATGTGGCCAAGGACGATCTGGTCATCTATCTGCTGAACGGGAACCAAACCCTGACCATCGACAACACCCCCCAGGCCATTCGCCAATGGTTGGCCACGCTCCCCAAGGGCTGCGATATCGCCATTGAGGCGACCAGTACCTATCACATGGACCTCACCGAGCGCGCGCACGCCAAAGGCCATAGGGTCTATGTGGTGGACGGTTACCGCCTCAGTAACTACCGCAAGGGCGTTGGAGGACGGGCCAAGACGGATCTGGCCGATGCCCAGTTGCTGGCGCGCCATCTGCACAAGGAGAAAGACGAGTTACGCCCGTGGAGCCCGCCCCCAAAGACGTACCGGGTGCTGCAGAGCCTGCTGCGTCGCCGGGCCGCCTTGGTCAAGGCCCGCACCGCGTTGCGCCAGAGCCTGAGCGGAGAGCCGGAGCTCAAGGCCCCGCTGCAGGCCCTGATCGCCGAGATGGATCGAGTCGACACTGTGATTCAGAAACGGCTCAAGGGCGCGGTGAGCACCGCCGGCTTACAGGCTCAGGTCCAGCGATGCGACGCGATCAACGGGGTCGGTGAGATCACCGCCATCGCCTTGGTCATGGCCTTCCTGAGAGGGGACTTCAAGAATAGCGATGCCTTCGTGGCCTTCCTGGGGCTGGATGTCCGGGTTCGTGACTCCGGCACGCTCAGAGGCAAACGCAAGCTGACCAAGCAAGGGGATACGGAGGTCCGGCGACTGCTGCACTGTGCCGCCATGAGTGCCTCTCGACATCCCGTCTGGCGTGCCTTCTACCAGCGCTATCGGGACCGGGGACTGCACACCACGCAAGCCTTGGTCATCCTGGCCCGAAAGATCGCCCGCACCGCCTTCGCCCTGATGAAGCAACAACAAGAATATTGCCCCGCAAAGCTCTTTTAAGCATTGCAGGGCACCATAGAATCTCCCACAGCGGCTTCGTAGTACGGTCTGTAATGCCTAGAACCGATATTGCGCGCCTATTCCCGCGCTGTCGTATTCCAAATCGTCCACGCCGTTGGCGTCGATCTCGAACTTGTAGCGGTTATAGGCCGCGATCACCGCGAGCTGGTCGGTTACCAGATACTGCAACCGTAAGCCGTAGAAGAAATCGCGGGCATCGTCATCGTCCTTGAAGCCGTTGTAGCCATCGCTGACTTTCAGGGTCACGTCCACACTCTGTATGCCCAGCGTCCCTCCCAGTGACAACCGCTCCGTCACCGGCATCAGGCCATCCAGAGCCACATAGACTCCGTCCGCTTCCACCTCCATCCTGCCACTGTAAATCCGGGTTTCGGCGTCACCGAACTGGCGATACCCGAAACGGGCCTGGAAATACGGATTGAAGGCGACCCCCACATAGAGGTCCGTCCCCCATTCCGCATCGGGTGCACTGGCATGGATGAACGGATCGATACTTTCCACCACCTCATCCAGATTACTCTCGTCACGCATCAGCGAGCCGCCGACCAGCAGGCGCGGATCCTCGGCATGGGCGAGAGGAGACAGCGTTGCCGCGACGGCGGCCAGAACAACAGGTATTTGAGCAATTGATTTTTGCACGGTTTCCCTCCGCTTGTTATCCCGTTGGTTATTATGATCCGGCCTCCCCCAAATCGAGACCGAAGCGCAAATCCTAGCACAGGTCACCGTGACGCCAGGGCCAAAAAACACCCCCCTATCCACACTCCGTCCACTCACGACAGCGCTCTACTCCACCTCCGGTAACTTCCATGACCACAGCGTCCCCAGCACGCCCATCGCACCGAGGCTGATCAACGCCCACTCGGTACCCAGCAGCGACACCGCCGCGCTGACGCCACCAGCCGCCAGCAGCAGCACGCCGATCACGGTATTGCTCACCGCGGTGTAGTCGGTACGCTTGGTGCCGCCGGCCATGTCCACCAGGTAGGTTTTGCGACCAATGCGTACGCCGGCATGAGCGATGGCCAGCACGAAGAAGGCGAAAGGATAGAACCAGGCGGCGGCGCCTTCGCCGGCCAGAGCCAGCACCGCCACCAGCAGGCAGGTGGCCGAGGCCAGGCCGCCGCCACGGATCATAACCTTGCGGCTGGAAGCGTCGGCCATGAACCCCCATACACTGGCGGAGACGGTGCTGGCCAGACTCGACGCCACCAGGAACCCGCCCAGCAGCGCGGCGCCGGAATTCTGCTTCTGCGCCAGCACCACCAGAAACGGCGACCCCAGAGCGGACGCCATCAGCAGGGCCCGGGCAATCACGAAGTTACGGAAAGGCGCGTCACTGATCAGCAGCCCGAGGCTGCGCCAGGCATCCTTCAAGGCATGACCACCACCGGCGGTTTCGCCAGCGAATTCATCCACCAAGGCGAATACCCCCGCCGCCAGCAACCACGCCAGCGCGGCCCCCACCAGCAACACGGAATAGAACACCATGCCCGGATCCTGGCCACCGCGGAACAGCACCACGCCGACCCCGAGCGTCACCAGACCGGACAGCGTCGCGGCGAGACCGGTAAGACGGCCGCGCCGGGCCTTGGGAATGCACTTGCCTTGCACATCCTTCATCGCCACCGAGCAGAAGCCCCTGCCCAGACTGAACACCACCAGCAGACCGGTGATAGCCAGACCGGCCGCCAGCCCCCGCCATTGCCACACCGCCAGCGCCATGCCCAGCACACAGAGCCCTTGAATCACCGAGCCGAGAACCCAGAATCCCTTGCGCACCGGATGCCGGCGCATCCAGGCGCCAATCAGCAACTGCGGAATCAGTGATCCGGATTCGCGGATCGGCACCAAGGCGGCGGTCAGAAACCCGGGGGCCCCCACCGCACCGATCAGCCAGGCGAGCACGGTTTTCGGGTTGATCAGCAAATCGCCGATCTTGGAAAGCAGATTGGCGACAATGATTTTGAAAAAATTGCCCGGCACCTCACGGCAGGCTTCTTCGCTGATGTCCGTGCAGGTCCGCGCATCCTCGTCATTGGCGACCAAGGCATATAGGCGATCCACCGTTGCCCGTGCCCCCGTGCCATTAACGTTCCCGTTGCTCATCATGTCCCCTTCTCACCGATCGACCCGACAAGAATAACATTCGCGGCTCGTGGACAGCGCTCTGAAACGCAACACGCAGGCATTCGCTGGCGAGCCAGCTTCCCACAGCGACTTCATGGCCCCTTCCGTGGGAAGCTGGCTTGCCAGCGAATGCAGCGCATGGACCACAATACCGGGGTGGCCGCATTGCATGCCTTGGGGGGGGTCGATAGACTTTGCCTCACCTTTGGATGATGACCCGAAATGCCCGAATCGATCCCCCAGGACTCCGTGGGCCTGGTACAGCCCCATACCCTCCATGTGGACCAGCCACTGGAGCTGGAGTGTGGGCGTCAGTTGCCATCCTACGACCTTGTCTACGAGACCTATGGCAACCTCAATGCCAGCGCCAATAACGCGGTGTTGATTTGCCATGCCCTGTCCGGCCATCACCACGCCGCGGGTTATCACGGCATGGACGAGAAACGTCCGGGCTGGTGGGACAGCTGCATCGGTCCGGGCAAGCCCATCGACACCAATCGCTTCTTCGTGGTGTGCCTGAACAATCTGGGTGGCTGCCACGGCTCCAGTGGCCCCACCTCCACCAATCCGGAGACCGGTCAGCTCTGGGGGCCGGACTTCCCGATGATGACGGTGAAGGACTGGGTCAAGAGTCAGGCCCGGCTGGCCGATGCTCTGGGCATCGAGCGGTGGGCGGCGGTGGTCGGCGGCAGCCTCGGCGGCATGCAGGCGCTGCAATGGGCGATCGATTTCCCGGAGCGCCTGCGTCACTCCGTGGTCATTGCCGCGGCCCCCAAGCTGTCGGCTCAGAACATCGCCTTCAATGAAGTCGCCCGCCAGTCCATCCTCACCGACCCGAATTTCCACGGCGGCCGCTATTATCTGCATGACACTTACCCTCGTCAGGGCCTGATCCTGGCGCGCATGGTCGGGCACATCACCTATCTCAGCGACGACGCCATGCGCATGAAGTTCGGCCGCGACTTGCGCTCCGGCCGCTTCCATTTCGGCTTCGATGTGGAATTCCAGGTGGAGTCGTATCTGCGTCACCAGGGCGAAACCTTCTCCCGTAATTTCGACGCCAATACCTATCTGCTGATGACCAAGGCGCTGGATTATTTCGATCCGGCCCGCGAACAGGGCGGAACCCTGGAGGAAGCGCTGGAGCGTACCCGTTGCGGCTTTCTGGTGATGTCCTTCAATTCCGACTGGCGCTTCTCGCCGGAGCGCAGCCGTGAAATCGTCAACGCCCTCACCCATGTGGGCCGCGACGTCAGCTACGCGGAGATCGACACGCCCAAGGGGCACGATGCTTTCCTGCTGCCGATCCCGGAGTATGTGAAGCTGTTCGGCGCTTACCTGCGCCGGGTGGCCGATGAGGTGGACGCCGATGGCCAATGATGCACAGCGAATCCGCGAGTGGATGCCCGAGCGTAATGATCTGAGCCTGATCAGCGACTGGATCCCGCGCAATGCCACGGTGCTGGACCTGGGGTGTGGTGATGGCGCGCTGCTGGCTCACCTGAAAGCGAGCAAGGGGGTTCGCGGCTATGGCCTGGAGATCGACCAGGACAATCTGGCCGCCTGTTTCGAAAATGGCGTCAACGTGATCGAGCAGGATCTGGACAATGGTCTGGACAACTTCCAGAACGATCGCTTCGATTACGTGGTGATGACCCAGGCCCTGCAGGCGGTGTTGCGCCCGGACCGCATCCTCGCGGAAATGTTGCGGGTGGGCCGCGAGGCGATCATCACCTTCCCCAATTTCGGCCACTGGCGGGTGCGCAGCTATCTCGCTTTCAAGGGGCGCATGCCGGTATCTTCCGCTCTGCCCTACGAGTGGTACGATACCCCCAACATTCACCTGTGCACGGTGCATGATTTCGAGACGCACTGCCGCAAAAACGACATCCGCATCATTCAACGCGAAGTGGTCAACCGCGATCACCGCAGCAGCACCCTGCCCCGGCTGTTGCCGAACTTGTTCGGCGAGATCGCCATCTATCGAGTGACCCGGTAACCGCGCACCGGGTCCCGCACACCCTGACTCAAGGAGACATCATGGCAACCGTGGTTCTGGCTTCCGGCAATCGTAAGAAGCTGGAGGAAATGAACGCCATTCTGGCGCCGCTGGACATGACCATCGTGCCACAGAGCGATTTCGATGTGCCGGAAGCGGAAGAGACTGGTCTGACCTTCGTCGAGAACGCCATCCTCAAGGCCCGCAACGCGGCCCGGCACACCGGCCTGCCCGCCATCGCCGATGACTCCGGTCTGGAAGTGGACGCTCTGAATGGCGCCCCCGGCATTTATTCCGCCCGCTTCTCCGGTGTCGGCGCCAGCGACGCGAAAAACAATGCCCTGCTGGTGGAAATGCTCGGCGACCTGCCCGATGCTCCGCGCACCGCCCGTTACCAGGCGCTATTGGTTCTGATGCGCCACGCCGAGGACCCGACACCGCTGGTCTGCCAAGGCAGCTGGGAAGGGAGCATCGTGCTTGAACCGCGCGGCGAATTCGGTTTCGGCTACGACCCGCATTTCCAGATCAGCGGCGACGACCGCACCGCCGCCCAGATGCCGCCGGAAGAAAAAAACCGCATCAGCCATCGCGCCCGAGCTCTGCAGCAGTTGATCGCGCAACTGCGGGAGCATCCACTGCCGTGACCCCGGAGCGGCCGCCCCTGGCGTTATATGTGCACGTACCCTGGTGCGTGCGCAAATGTCCGTATTGCGATTTCAATTCCCATCAGCGCGACACGCTGCCTGAAACCCAATACCTCGACGCCCTGCTGGCGGATCTCGACGCGGACCAGCGCTGGCTGGAAGGTGAGTTGGACCGGCCCGTTGTTTCGATCTTTATCGGCGGCGGCACACCGAGCCTGATGAGCGCCGATTTTTACCGGCGCCTGCTGGATGGCCTACGCCAGCGCCTGCCAATGGCCAACGACGTGGAAATCACCCTGGAGGCCAACCCCGGCACCGTGGAAGCGGGCCGCTTCGAAGGCTTCCGCGAAGCCGGCATCAACCGCCTGTCCATCGGCGTACAGAGCTTCGATCCCGGCCAGCTCACTGCTCTTGGGCGTATTCACGGCCCCGAGGAGGCCCGCCGCGCGGTGGCCCTGGCCCGCGCCGCCGGCTTTGATAATTTCAATCTGGATCTGATGCACGCCCTGCCCGGACAAACGCCGGCGCAAGCCTTGGAAGATCTGCAGGCGGCCATCGAGTTATCCCCCGCTCATCTGAGCTGGTACGAGCTCACCATCGAACCGAACACCGCTTTTTATCGCGCGCCTCCGACCCAACCCGACGAAGACACCATGGCCGATATCGAGGAGCAGGGCTTTGCCCTGCTGCAGCGCCATGACTATGAGCGCTATGAAGTTTCCGCCTTCGCCCGGCCGGGTCGCCACTGTCGCCACAATCTCAACTATTGGCGCTTTGGCGACTACCTGGCGATCGGCGCCGGCGCCCACGGCAAACTGACCCGCCGTGACGGGCAACGCCTGCGTTATCAAAAAACCCGGCAGCCGGAAGCCTATCTTCAGGCACCGGAACAGGCACGCCGCAGTGTCACCGCCATAGAAGATCCTCTGTTCGAAGCGTTGATGAACGCACTGCGTCTGGTCAACGGCGTTCCTTCATGCACATTGAGCCAATACTGTGGCGTGGATCAGGAGCGCATCGCCGCTCTGCTGGCCCCCTTGCGTGAACGCGACCTGCTGCAACCGGATCCGGATCAAATCGTTTGCACCGCTTTGGGATTACGCCACCTCAACACCGTGTTGGCGCTTATTGGGGAATCCCTCTCTGCCTCTTGATGCCTGCCTGATTTCTGGGCACACTCGGGCATTCTGGACGCCGTGGCCGCCGGGTTTGCCCTCATTATTCCGATCCGCTTTGTCGATTTGCCCTTGCCCCGAGCGACCCAGCCAGGAAAGAAAAAATCAAAACCACAGGGACGCAGCTTTATCCGTTTCCGGTTTCGCCGGTTCGCCAAATGATTCATAGCCATCGGCAGGTATCAGGGCCGCTGTAGGAGCTTGTATGCTGCCTTGCAAGCTCCAGCGCGCCATTCGCCAGCAAGCCGGCTTCCACGGATCATGCTACGAAGCCGCTGTGGGAAGCTTGCTTGCAAGCGAATGACCAACGGCCCAGGCGCATTCGCGCCAAGGCCGCTTCCCACAGCGGCTTCGTAGTCCGGCCCGTGGAAAGCTGGCAGGCAACGAAAATATCTAAACAAGCAGGTTGCACATCGGGGTTTGGATCATGACAAAACGCATGGTGATTATGCTGGTCTGCGTTGGCGTATTGTTCGGCGCCATCTTTGGCTGGAAGGCGTTCATCAACCATATGATGACGGGCTTCTTCGACAATATGCCCATGCCGGTGGCGAACGTCTCCACCGCCGAGGCGACCCGGGACGAATGGGCGCTGTCACTGGAAGCGGTGGGCACCGTGGAAGCGGTCAACGGCGTCGACGTCACCAGCCAGGTCGGCGGCGAAGTGGCGGCCATCGAGTTCACCTCCGGCGACCAGGTGAAAAAAGGCGACCTTCTCGTGCGGCTGGAATCCCGCGCCGACCAGGCTCAGTTGAAGGCGTTGCAGGCCACGGCTCAGTTGGCGTCCCAGGAATACGATCGCTATCAACGGCTGTTCAAACAAGGGTCGATCTCACAATCCGAGCTGGACAACCGCCGTGCTCAAAGGGATCAATCCATGGCCCAGGCGGACGCGCAGCGGCAGCAGCTCAGCTACAAGACCATTCGCGCGCCCTTCGACGGGGTCCTTGGGATCCGCCGCGTGGATATCGGCCAGTACCTGCAACCCGGCACCCCGGTGGTCAGCCTGGCGCAACTGGATCCGATCTTCGTCAACTTCGCCCTGCCCGAACAAGCGCTGAGCAAGATCGGCACCGGTCTGACCGCCCGTGCCTCGCTGGACGCTTACCCGGATGACACGTTCGAGGGCACCATCACCGCCATCGAGCCGGGCGTCAACGAGACCACCCGCAACGTCACCATTCAGGCGTCCTTCGACAACGCGGATCAGCGTATGCGCCCGGGTATGTTCGCCAATATCACCATCCAGCTGCCGCAATCCGAACCCGTGGTGGTGATCCCCCGCACGGCGGTGGCCTACGCCCCTTACGGCAACGCCGTGTTCGTGATCCAGGACGCGCCGGCGAAGGAAGATGCGCAAGCCGGACAGCAAAGCGAGGACGGCGTCGGCAAGATCGTGCGCAAGCGGTTCGTGAAGCTGGGACGCCAGCGCGGTGATCTGGTGGTGGTGGAATCCGGTCTGGAGCCCGGAGAGATTGTCGCCACCAGTGGCCTGCTCAAGCTGCGTAATGACGCGCCCGTGGCTATTGAGAATGACGTACAGCCTTCCGCGGAAGCCACGCCCGAGCCGGCGAACAGCTGAGGTCGCCCATGAAATTCACGGATATCTTCATCAATAAACCGGTTCTGGCCTCGGTGGTCAGCCTGTTTATTCTGCTTCTCGGGTTGCGCGCCGCCACGGAATTGAACGTGCGCCAGTATCCCGAGCTGGAAAACGCGGTGATCACCGTCACCACCATTTACACCGGTGCCGACGCGGACCTGATCCAGGGCTTTATCACCACGCCGCTGGAACAGGAAATCGCTTCGGCGAACGGCATCGACTATCTGGTTTCCACATCCCTGCAAGGGGCCTCCTCGATCCAGGCTTATGTGCGGCTGGGCCAGGATCCCAACGAAACCCTGACGCAGGTCGTCGCCAAGGTGAACAAGATGCGCAGCGAGCTGCCGGAGGAGTCCGAGGACCCCACGGTGGAGCTGGCCATCGGTGATGACATCGCCGCAATGTATTTGTCGTTTTCCTCCCAGGTACTGGATAACAACCAGATCACCGATTATCTGGTGCGCGTGGTGCAGCCAAAACTGGCCACCATCAACGGTGTGCAGCGGGCACGGATTCTCGGTGACCGCACCTTCGCCATGCGCGCCTGGCTGAAGCCTGAGCGCATGGCGGCGCTGGGTATCACTCCTTCCGATGTCTATGCCGCGCTGGAGCAGAACAATGTCCTTGCCGCGGTGGGCAGCACCAAGGGCACCAATGTGGCGCTGGACCTCAAGGCGGAAACCGACCTCAATGACGTCGCCGGCTTCCGGCGTCTGGTGATCCGCGCCCAGGACAATGCCATCGTGCGCCTCGAGGACGTGGCCGACGTGGAACTGGGATCGGAATCCTATGCCGCCTCGGTGACCTTCAACGGCCAGAAGGCCACGTTCATGGGTATCGAAGTGGCCCCGGACGCCAACTCCCTGGACGTGATCGCCGAGGTAAGGAAGGTGCTGGAAGACGAGATCTTTCCGCAAATGCCGGAGGGTCTGGAAGGCAATATTCCTTACGACGGCACCGAGTATATTCAGGACTCCATCGACGAGGTGGTGAAGACCCTGGTGGAAGCGGTGCTCATCGTTATTCTGGTGATTTACGCTTTCCTTGGCTCCTTCCGCACCGTGTTGATTCCCGCCATCGCCGTGCCACTTTCCATGGTCGGCGCTCTGTTCCTGATGTTGCTGATGGGGTTCTCCATCAACCTGCTGACATTGTTGGCCATGGTGTTGGCGATCGGCATCGTGGTGGACGACGCCATCATTGTCCTGGAAAACGTGCATCGCCATGTGGAGGAGGGACTGTCTCCCAAGGACGCGGCACTCAAGGGTGCGCGCGAGCTGGCCTGGCCGGTGGTGGCGATGACCACCACGCTGGTGGCGGTGTACCTGCCGATCGGTTTCATGGGCGGACTCACCGGCACTCTGTTCGTGGAATTCGCCTTCTCCCTGGCCGGCGCGGTACTGCTCTCCGGCGTGGTGGCGCTGACCCTGTCTCCGATGATGTGCGCCAAAATTCTCAAGCCCCATGACCCCGAGCATCGAGGCAATCGCTTTGAAGCCTGGTTGAACCGTCAGTTCGAGAAACTGGCCGGCAGCTATGAGCGGCGACTGCACGGCGCCCTGAATGACGTGCCCACGGTGCTGGTGTTCGGTCTGATCATTCTGGTGTCCTGTTACTTCCTGTTCGTCACCTCGCCGAGCGAACTGGAGCCCAAGGAAGACCAGGGCTTCGTGCTGGTCTCCTCCACCGCCGACCCTTACGTGACGCTGGACTACCTGGAGCCGTTCACCCGGGAGCTGGAACAGATCGCCGCCGACACCCCGGCGGTGGAAAACATCTTCCTGCTCAACGGCCTTGGCGGTGGCGCCGGTACCGCCGCCTCCAACACCGCCCTAGCGGGCTTCGTGCTGGACAGTTGGAATGAGCGGGATGTCACCACTCACGAGTTCCAGCAACAGTTGTCCGAGCAAGTAAACAGCGTCGCCGGTCTGCAATCGGCGGTGTTCGTGCCACCGTCCCTGCCCAGCGGTGGTGGCATGTTGCCGGTGGAGTTCGTTATCGGCACCACCGAACCCACCGAGAATCTGCAGGAACTGGCCAACCAGATCCTGGGCAAGGCGCAGGAAAGCCGCAAGTTCATCTTCCTGGATACGGACCTGAAGATCGACAAGCCGCGCTATAACATCGTTATCGACCGGGAGAAAGCCGCATCACTGGGCATCACCATGCGTCAGTTGGCGCAGGAACTGGGCGCCATGTTGTCCGGCGCTTACGCCAACCGCTTCTCCCTGGAAAACCGGTCCTACAAGGTGATTCCCCAGGTTCAGCGCAGCGATCGGCTGACGCCGGAACAGTTGCAGCAATACTACATTCGCACCGGCTCCGGCGAACTGATTCCGCTGGCCACCCTGGTGCGTCTGGAAGAAACCGTGCAACCGCAACAATTGAAACGGTTCCAGCAGTTGAACTCGGTGACCATTTCCGGCGTGCAGCGCCCCGGGGTGACGCTGGGCGAAGCGCTCGGCATTCTGGAAAGCGCCGCACAGGAAGTGCTGCCTCCCGGCTACAGCTTGGACTATTCCGGGCAGTCTCGGCAGTTCAAGAAAGAAGGCAGCGATCTGATGATCACGTTCTTCTTTGCCCTGATCGTGATCTACCTGGTTCTGGCGGCCCAGTTCGAATCCTTCCGCGACCCGATCATCATGCTGGTCACGGTGCCCATGTCCGTGTGCGGCGCCATGATCTTCGTCAGCCTGGGTCTGGCCACCCTCAACATCTACACGCAGGTGGGGCTGGTGACCTTGATCGGGGTGATATCGAAACACGGGATTCTGATCGTGGAGTTCGCCAACAAGATGCAGGAAGAGGGCATGGGCAAACGGGAGGCCATCGAACACGCCGCCGCCGTGCGCCTGCGTCCGGTACTGATGACCACGGCGGCTCTGGTGCTGGCGATGATTCCGCTGCTGATCGCCGCCGGCCCCGGCGGCGGCGCCCGCTTCGCCATCGGTCTGGTGGTGGCCGCCGGCATGACCATCGGCACCCTGTTCACCCTGTTCGTGGTGCCGGCCATGTACATGCTGTTGGGCCGTAACGAAGGGCATGGTGACGAAGAGACGGAGACATTGCCGGAACCGGCGGAGACTTGATCGGAGTTGGGCCAGTGCTGTCCCACTGTTGTGGGACAGCCGCTTATACGCACATACCATTCGCGAGTGAACTCGCTTCCCACAGACAAGACTACGAAGCCGCTGTGGGAGCTTCGTCCTGCCTTGGCGGGAGAACTCCCACGTATGGCGGATTCAGAACGTCCAGGAAGCGGACAGGGCGGGACCTTTCAGGCTGACGTTGTCCTTGTCACGATAGAACATGTATTCCACGTTGACGTCGAAGCGCTCGCTGACGCCGAAATCGATCCCCAGGCCGTAGGACGAGTCATACCATTTGTCCGAGACCTTGCCGCCGCCATCCACGTCCATTTCTTCCTTGCCTTCGGTATAACCGCCAATCAGATACGGCGTGGCCATGGTGGCGTTGGGGCCGCTCAGCTTTACATAGGCGCCGTAGAAATATTTCTGGCGGTACTCGCCTTTGATAGAGGTGCCATTGAGGCGGTCTTCGTTGCTGTTCATCGTGGAACCGCCGCGCATCTCCACCGCGAACCAGCGGTTGATGCGGCCGCCCAGTTTGGCGATCAGGTCGCCGGTCTCGAAGCGATCATCACCGAAAAAACGGTCATCCTGTTCATGATATCCGTATCCCAGGGACACGTAGGCTTCGCCGTGCGCCACGGATACACCCATCCCCATGGCCACGGCGGCCAGTGCAGCCACGCAACGTTGCATAGCGGACTCCTCGAAAGATCAATCGGTAGCGGCGCGATTATTGCGCCGCGTTGGCTTCTCGTATTTTTTTCTCCGCCTGTTTGCGCTCATGTTGCGTCGGCGTGCAGCCCAGACAACGCAAAAAAGTGGCGCGGGCGGGATTCTTCACCAGCACTTCGGCGGCTTCGCCTTCATTATCACCGAGCACGGAGAACGGTAACATTACCGTATACACGGCCAGACCGCCCACCGTACCGACGGCCATGACCGGCCGGACGATCACCGCGTCCCCGAACATGGCCAGCGCCGACGGCTGATCGGCGTCTTCGTCCATGGGACGGGCTTGTGCGGTTTGGGATACGGTGCAGATGATGGTGGCGGCCGCCAGCAGGCGCAGGGCTCGCTTCATTGTGAGTCCCTCTTCGACAGGTTCTCGTTGGATAGCAGGAATGGCCGGGCAGTCCCAACCGTCTTGACCCGGCCTTTTGAATAGGAGCCCCCGCGGCCGTCCCTCGACCGCGGGAGCGGCGACTCATCCCCCACAGGTTCAACCCCCACACACAAGAAGATGGTCCGGGCTCCCCCCTTATTTCTGAGTCGCCGGGGCATTGTTACCCCAATTCAATAGTCGTGCTGACTACTGGTTCACAATCTAAACCTTTATCCCTATTCAGACAATACGATATCACACTGACTTGAGAAAACGGTTGAACCCGCCTCAGCGCTGACAACGGGGACAGTGCACCGTACTGCGCTGGCCGTGGCGCCCGCCCCGCAGCGGCGTTCCGCACTGCCGGCAAGGCTCTCCCGCGCGGCCATAGACTCGCAATTCCTGGGCAAAGTACCCGGGCTGACCGTCGACCCGGGTGAAGTCCCGCAAGGTGGTGCCCCCGGCCTCGATGGCCCGTGCC
Organism: Alcanivorax sp. 24; assembly: GCF_004360225.1. Lineage (GTDB taxonomy): Bacteria > Pseudomonadota > Gammaproteobacteria > Pseudomonadales > Alcanivoracaceae > Alloalcanivorax > Alloalcanivorax xiamenensis. The sequence goes on along the minus strand of NZ_SNUA01000013.1, from coordinate 37,593 downwards.
AGGACTTCCCGGATAGCCTCCGCCAGAAGGCGGTAACGAGCCAGGCTGATGCGCCCCGCTGGCCGGGAAGGGTGAATTCCCGCCAAGAACAGGCTTTCTTGCGCGTAAATGTTGCCAACGCCCACCACCGTGGCGTTGTCCATGATGAACGTCTTCACCGATGCCTTGCGGCCACGGCTGCGCCGGTGCAGCCAGTCTCCGGTGAAGGCGGCATCCAGCGGTTCCGGGCCCAGGCCGGTGAACAAAGGGTGTTGCTCCAGGTCCGGCAGATAAAGCACCGCGCCGAACCGGCGGGGATCGTTGAAGCGCAATAACTGCCCGGAATCGAGCACCAGATCCACATGATCGTGCTTGCGCGGCGGTGCGTCTTCCGGCACCACTCGCAGCGTTCCGGACATGCCCAGGTGCATGCCCAGATGCAGGCCGTCCAGATCCAGCAGCAAGTATTTGGCGCGCCGCCGCACCGCGAGCACCGGCCGATCCCGCAAAGCCGCTACCCGCTCGTCCACCGGCCAGCGCAATCGGGGCTCGCGCACTGTCACCGACCGCAGACGGCGCCCGGTCAAATGAGGCTCAATCCCCCGCCGCGTGGTTTCCACTTCGGGCAATTCGGGCATTTACGGCTCCTTGGAAGGTAAATGGGAGTTGTCGGGCGTATTCGCGAGCAAGCTCGCTTCCCACAGCAGCTCCGTAGCCCCCTGTGGGAAGCGAGCTTGCTCGCGAAAGCAGCGGCTAATGGGCAGCCCTCGCCCAGGACGGTTATGATACCCGCGGCGCCGTCCTTGCGCAGGCGGTGAATGGCTTTAACACTGGCGGAGCAACGATGCGGTACTGGCTAGGCGTGGACACCGGCGGCACTTTCACGGATTTCGTCCTGCTGGGCGGCGAACAGCCGCGCATCCATAAAGTCCTGTCCACGCCGGCGGCTCCGGAGCAGGCCATCCTGCGGGGCATCGAGGATATGGGGCTCTCCGGAGCCCTCAGCCGGGGGGAGTTGGTCATCGTCCACGGCAGCACCGTGGCCACCAACGCCGCCCTTGAAAACAAAGGCGCCAGAACGGTAGTAATTACTAACTCTGGCATTGAGGATCTGCTCCTCATCGGCCGCCAGAACCGGCCGGAGCTATATAATCTGCGGCCGCTGCCAACCCATACCGCACTGCACGATACCCCGGTGATCGGCGCCGATACCCGCCTGGATGCCCAGGGGAACACTCTGCTCCCGCTGACGGAAGAGATGATCCGGCAAACGGTGGAGGCGGTTCGCCGCCATGATCCGGAATCCGTGGCGGTGAACCTGCTGTTCAGCTATCTGGCCCCCGATACGGAGCAGCGGCTCGGCGAGGCACTCCGGCAAGCCGGCTACCCGGTGAGCCTGTCCAGCGACATCCTGCCGACCCGCGGCGAGTACGAGCGCGGCATGGCCACCTGGCTGAACGCCTGGCTTTCCCCCCGCATGGCGGACTATCTGGCACGGCTGAAACAGCACACCAAGCCGGCACCGTTGACCATCATGCAATCCAACGGCGGCACCATCGCCGCCGATCAAGCCGCCGAACGGGCGGTGAATCTGCTGCTCTCCGGCCCCGCCGGCGGCCTCAACGCGGCCCGTCGCCTGGGCCAGGCGCTGGGCCGCGATCATCTGATGACCTTCGATATGGGCGGCACCTCCACCGACGTGGCGCTGCTGGATGGCGACATCCGCCTGACCCGCCAGGGCCGTATCGGCCCTTATCCGGTGGCGGTGCCCATGGTCGACATGCACACCATTGGTGCCGGTGGCGGCTCCCTGGCCCAAGTGGATGACGCCGGCCTGCTGCACGTGGGCCCGGAATCCGCCGGCGCCAGCCCCGGTCCGGCCTGTTACGGCCAGGGCGGCACCCGGGCCACGGTCACCGACGCCAATCTGGTGCTGGGCCGACTGCAGCCGGAATTTGCCCTGGGCGGCAACCTGCGTCTCGATCCGGCCCAAGCCCACGACGCCGTTGCCCGCGTGGCGAAACGACTCGGCATGCCGGTGCCCCAGGCCGCGCAAGGCATCATTGATCTGGCCAACGAGCATATGAGCCAGGCTCTGCGGGTGATCTCGATCCAGAAGGGCTTTGACCCGCGGGACTTCACACTGGTGAGTTTCGGTGGTGCCGGTGGCCTGCACGTGTGCGCCCTGGCCGCCAACCTCGGCATGCACCAGGCGGTGGTGCCAGTACGCGCCGGCGTGCTGTCGGCGGAGGGGCTGGTCTACGCGCCGCGCCAGCGTGAACGCATCCAGGCGCTGCCGGCGGATGCCGAGGCCGCGCATATTCTGACTCTGGCTCGGCAACTGGAGCGCCAGGCCCGGGCGGAACTGGAGGCGGAAGGCATCGACGCCGACAGGATCCGCACCGAAACCGGCCTGGACCTGTGCTATCAGGGCCAGTCCTCCGTATTGACCCTGCCCTGGCAGGGAGAGAATCCCGCGCAAAGCGAAGCCGCCTTCCATGATCTGCACGAGCAACGTTATGGCCACCGACTGTCCTTACCGGTACGACGGGTGAATCTTCGGGTCCGGTGCCTGGCCGAGGCGCGACCGCCCTCACCCGGCCAGGCGCCACGGGGCGAGGGCTTGCCAGCCTGGGAGGCTCCGGTTTACCGCTCCGTGGATGGTAAGAAAGCCGCCCAAAACGAAGAAGGAAACAAAACCAAAATTCCTGTATACCGGCGGGACGAATTGGGAGCCGATCAGGTAATCTACGGCCCCGCATTGATCTTCGAACCGGTAGGCACCATCTATATAGAAGCTGATTGGCAGGCCCGGGTGCATCCATCGGCCCATTTATTGCTTACCCGTTTATAACGTCGAGGCTCAAGGAACGAATCGGCGACATTCGCTTTCTAACGGACTACTACCGCCGCAAGCCGGATTATTATGAACACCATCCTGATGTTTCTGTCCGAGGGCCTCCTGGCTCTGGGCCCCTGGAGCCTGGTGCTGATCACCCTGGCCCTGACCCATGTGACCATTGTCAGCGTCACTGTTTATCTGCACCGCTATTCCGCCCACCGCGCGCTGGAATTGAATCCGGTGTTGAAACATTTCTTCCGTTTCTGGCTGTGGTTGACCACGGGCATGAACACCCGCGCCTGGACCGCCATTCATCGCAAGCATCACGCCCACTGCGATAGTGAGGAAGACCCGCACAGCCCGCAGGTACTTGGCATCCGCAAAGTACTGCGCGAAGGGGCGGAGCTCTACCAGGCCGAAGCGCTGAACCAGGAAACCCTGGACAAATACGGCGCCGGCTGCCCGGACGACTGGATGGAACGCAACGTCTACAGCCGCTTCCCCATGCTCGGTATCGTGCTGATGGCACTGACCAACATTCTGTTGTTCGGCTTCGCCGGGGTAACCATCTGGGCGGTGCAGATGATGTGGATTCCGCTGTTCGCCGCTGGCGTGATCAACGGCATCGGCCACTACTGGGGCTACCGCAACTTCGAATGCAAGGACGCCTCACGCAACATTCTGCCGTGGGGTATTCTGATTGGCGGCGAAGAGCTGCATAACAATCACCACACCTACCCCAGCTCCGCCAAGCTGTCGGTGCGCCGATTCGAGTTCGATATGGGCTGGGCCTGGATCCGCCTGTTCGAAATGCTGGGCCTGGCCAAAGTGAAAAAACTGGCGCCGAAACCGGTACTGAACCCCACTCGCCCGAGCATCGATCTGGACACCGTGCGAGCCCTGGTGCAACACCGTTTCCAGGTGATGGCTCACTACCGCCGCACGGTAATCAAACCGGTATTCCAGCAGGAGCAAGCCCGCGCCTGCGAAGCCACTCGCGGTTTCTACCGCCGCGCCCGGGCCCTGTTGTACCGCGACCAGCGTTTCTTCAAACCGCGTCATCAGCAACGTCTGGAACGGCTGACCGAGCACAATCACACGCTGGCCACTATCTACGAATACCGCCTGCGTCTGCAGGAAATCTGGAGCCAGACCAGCCGCAATTCCGCGGAGATGCTGGATGCGCTGAAACAATGGTGCCGTGAAGCCGAGGAGTCCGGCATTCACGCTCTGCAGGATTTCGTCACCGCGCTGAAAGGCTACCAGCCGCAACCGGCCCGGGCCTGATCAGTAAAGCTATTCGCGAGCAAGCTCGCTTCCCACAGAGAGAACTACGAAGCCGCTGTGGGAAGCGAGCTTGCTCGCGAATCCCCCCCAACGCTGTACCTAATGCATATGCGGCTGGTACGCCACGTCAAATTCATCCGCCAATCCGGCCAAGCGTTTATCCAACGTCCAAAGCCTCCCTTCGGGAGTGATGAGGGTTGAAGCGAGCAACATCATATCCACCAAACCACAACCTCGACCGTATAAGCTTTCTTGCTCAACGAACGTCATGACCTCCTTAAGGCTGGCCTGATTACTCGGCCGCAATAGACCTATGTAGTCCAAAGTTCGTTGCCGAGGCTCAGGCGGAGTCCCACAGGCAAGCTCGCCCAAGACCATGGGATGCACCAAGGCACGGTCCATTTCCATCAGGTTGATCAGCGCCTCATTTTTTTCTCTGAAGTGCGCCACCCATACCGAGGTATCCACCAAAACGCTCATTCCTGGAACGGCTCCTCACGCCGCCGCGGGATATCCTCCATATCAGGTGAGGCTCCTCCCAAAGCGGCCAGGCGGCGCGCGGCTTGGACCCGAACATAGGTTTTGATGGCCTCCCGAAGAATATCCGCGGGTTTATCCAAGCCTGCTTCAGCCAGCTCCAATGCCTGCTCGTAGAGGGCATCGTCAATCGTGATTGTGGTACGCATATCGACGCTCGGTCATCATTATTGATGCCACAGTGCATCAAATTCATCATCTCGTCAATATGGCACCATCCTGGTTAGTACATCAGCGAAGGCAACAGCAGGGATAACGTCGGAAACGTCATCAGCAGAATCAGCACCACCGCTTCCGCGGCCAGGAACCACACCGTGCCTCGCACCACCTGACCGAACGGCACCTTGTCGCCCACCCCGGCACTGACCACGAACAGGTTCAATCCTATTGGCGGTGTCAGCAAACCGATCTCGATGAACTTCACCACCAGCACGCCAAACCAGATCACGTCGATATCAAACGCGATGACGAAAGGCGCCAGCACCGGCAGGGTCACCAGCATCAAGCCGATCGGATCCAGGAACATACCCAGAACGATGTAGAACACCGTGACCGCCAGCAAGAACATCCACAGCGCCACTGCGTAATCTTCCACCCAGACACCAATGTTCATGGGAATCTGGCTGAGCGTGAGCATACGACTGAACAACACCGCGCCGATGGCAATGAGAAAAATCGACGCGGTGCTGGTGACGGTTTCCGACACCGCCTGCTGCATCGCCGTCCAGCTGAAGGAACCCTGGAGCAAGGCGGCCACGATCGCCACGAAGGCACCAAAAGCGCCTGCCTCGGTGGCCGTCACCGTTCCGGTATAAAGCCCGCCGACCACACCGGCGACGATCACTGGCAGCGGCCAGGACTTGAGCAACAATACCCAACGGTCCCGGGTGGAGTAGGCCTGCGCCGTACCCGGCGCCAGGTCCGGATTCAGCTTCACTCGGGTGATGATCAATACCGCATAGGCCAGCATGGTCAGCAGGCCAGGGATAATCCCCGCCATCAGCAACTGTCCGACGGACGCCTCCATGAAAACCGCATAAAGCACAAAAGGAATACTCGGAGGGATAAAGGCTCCCAGCGTTCCAGACGCCGCCACCACCCCCGTGGCCAGGCCAGGATCGTACCGGGCCCTCAGCATTTCCGGTACGGCAAGACGGGACATGGCACCGGCCATCGCCACACTGGAACCACTGGCGGCGGCAAAACCGGCACTGGAAACATTGGTGGCGATCGCCAACCCGCCCGGCAGGAAACCCAGCCAGGCCTTGCCGGCATCGAACAAGGTTCGCGTCAAACCGGTATGGAAGGCAATCGCGCCCATCAGGATAAACATGGGAATGGCGGTCAACGACCAATGGGCGATGAACTGAAACGTGGTGGAGCCCATCAAGGCGAACGCCGCATCCAGGCCACGGAGGGAGAGCAGCCCGGTAAAGGCACTCACCCCAAGTGACACCCCGATCGGCACACGCAGTGCCAACAGCACCAGCAGTAAGGCGATACAAGCGAACCCGATCTGCACCGCGCTCATGACGAAACCTCCCGCCGGGACTTTCCGCGCAACAAACGGATCAGAAGATACACCGCCGCCAGGGCGGCCATGAAAACGCCCGCCCAGGCAATCCAACGGGACGGCCAGATCGACAGTTCAAAAAACACCGCGTCCACCCCTTCCCGGCGCCCCCAGCTTTTAACCGCCTGCAGGTACAAACCGTAGGAGAACAGAGCGAAGTACAGCGTCATTACCAGCAGCCCGAAGATGTCCGTGGCGGATCGCATACGCTTGCTGAAATGCTGAACCAGCACATCCACCCGGATGTGACTGTCCTCAACGACGCAGATGAAAATACCGATGAAGACCGCCGCCACCATGTAGTAGTAAGCAACGACCTCCATGGTTCCGGGAATGTGCATGCCGAACAGCAGCCTCAGCAGCACTTCGGCGGTAACGTGCACCATCATCAAAACGATCATCGCGCCGACCACATTGGTGGCCAGATTCTTTGTCTTTTTTATTAGCCGGTTCATAACCCAACCTCATCGAATACGTAACGCCACCTTGCCCACGGCACGGCGCTGAACCACCTGGTCGATGGCCTCCGTCACCTGCTCGAAACGGAACAGCTCGGGCGTGGCGAGCCTTATTTTTCCTTCCGCCGCGGACTGGAACAGCCAGCGCATCATCGACTGGATTTCATCGGAAAATTGATGACGCCGGTCTTCTTTTCCCCAACCCACGTACTCGGAAAAATTCACTCCCAATAAACCGATGTTCTTCACCAACAACAGATTCACCGGCGCGGCGGGTATCTTGCCGCTGGCAAAACCCAGGGACAAAATGGTGCCTTCCACCGCCGTGGCCCGAATCAGCGACGCGAACACCTCGCCACCCACCGGATCGAACACCACATCGGCGCCCCGGCCTTCCGTCAGGGATTTAACCTTCTTCACCACATCCCCGGTGGAATAATCGATCCCTTCCGAGGCGCCCACCTTCATTGCCGCGTCCAGCTTCTCTGGCGAACTGGCCATGGCGATCACCCGGGCACCAAGCAGGGACGCCACCTGCACGGCGGCCTGCCCAAGAGCCCCGCCCGCACCAGTGACCAAAACGGTTTTATCGGCCAGTTCGCCGGCCCGTTTCAGCGCCGTGGTCGCGGTGCCGAACGACAAGGGCAAGGCCACCGCCTGTTCCAACGGCACCGACTCCGGAACCGGGTATACAGTGGCCCGGTCGATCACCACCTCTTCAGCAAAGGCGCCGCAATCGACAATGGCCGCTACCCGATCCCCTACTTTCAGGTCGTTAACGCCGGGGCCGCAATCGGTAATAACACCGGAGACTTCCGTGCCGGGAACAAAAGGCGGCGTCATTTTGCGCTGATAGGTCCCCGCCACCATCAGGGAGATGGCGTAACTGACGCTGGCGAAGTGCACGGCGATACGCACGCTGCCCTCCGCCAACGCCGGACTCGGCACCTCGGATAACACCAGGTCCTGATAAGACCCGAACCGGTCACAAAGCACTGCTCGCATCACCTGCTCCTTATTCTTTGTCACGCCTGCATGCAGGCACCGGATGACAGCAAGTTGTGGATCTCCGCCTCGGCGAAGCCCGCGCCTCGCAGGGCATCCACGGTGTGTTGCCCCAAAGCCGGCGCCGGCGGCAACTCGTCCGCCGCCCTCTGCGCCCCCGGAAACGCCGGGAAAGGAAAAGCGCCGAAGTCCGGATGATCCACATCCGCCAACAAACGCAGGGCCTCCACCTGGGCATCCTCACGCAACGACGAGTAGCTGTTCACCGGCCCGCAAAGCACGCCCGCCTGATTGAGCCGGTTGATCCAGTATTCCCGGGATTGTGTCGGGAAGATGCCCGCCAGAAGATCATGCAAGGTATCCACGTTACGCTGGCGCGCCTCGTTATCGGCAAAACGCGGGTCTGTTGTCCATTCTTCATGGCCGAGCGCCTTTGCCAGGGCGTGGAACATCTCATTGCGTAAACACACTACCGAAAGCTGGCCATCGGCGGCGTCGAAGTTGCCCGAGGGCACCGTCACCGGTTTTCTTTTTTCACCACCCTGCAGAAAGGACTCCACCATGGGCATAGCCTGAAAAGCCATTGAGGCACCAAGCAGAGACAAATCCAGATGTCGGCCAACACCGGTGGCCCGCTGCTCGTGAATCGCCGCGGACAAGGCGTAACCGGCGTACAAACCGGTAATCATGTCCACCGCCAGCATGCCGACCCGCCGGGGCTCACCTTCGTCCGTGCCGTTCATCGCCGCCATGCCCGTGGCCGCCTGGAGGATGCTGTCCGAGCCCGCGCGCGACGCGTGGGGACCGGTGCGGCCGAAACCGGAAATGGAGCCCAGTACAATGGCGGGATTCATGGACTTCAGGACGTCGTACCCCAACCCGAGCTTTTCCATCACACCGGGCCGGAAGCTTTCCATCACCACGTCCGAGCAGCCGACCAGGCGTTTGATGACCTCCCGGCCCTGTTCGTTACGGGCATCCACACAGATGCCTTTCTTGCCCCAGTTGGCGATCACACTCAGAGCGCTGTGCCCACCGCGCGCCAGCCCCATTACCCGGCCCCAGTCGCCTTGAGGCGGTTCCACCTTCACCACCGTGGCGCCCATCATCAGAAGCATCTGCGCCGCGTAAGGCCCGGCCAGCCCCTGGCTCATATCCAGGACCCGGACCCCGTCAAACGGCTTGAACTGCGTTGTAGCGGTATTCATCAATCAATAACCTGTGAAGTGAGAAGAAACCGGCGCGCTAGCACGCCATTCGCTGCCAAGGCAGCTTCCCACAAAGGGAAACCACGGAGCCGCTGTGGGGAGCTGCCTTGGCAGCGAATCATCTCCCGTTCCAGGAGTTCGCTTGCAGGCAAGCTCCTACAGTGGCTTTGTAGCCACCTCCAGAGCCCTGAACCGGCACGGTCCATCAAAACGCCTTGTCGTAGATTTCGGTCTTCAACAGGTCGGCGTACTGCTGCTCGGTGAGTTCCTTACCTTCGAGCAGCCCTTCCCACTTCTCCAGATTGTTGATGAAACTCTCGACGATCTTTTCCGGATGCTCGACACCACGCTTGGCCGCATTCCGGGCCGATTGCTCAATCTGGGATTGCATGAAAGCCTCACGACGTTGCTTGAGCGCATCGGATACTTCAACGAAGTGAATGTTCTGTTCCCGCGCCAGCTTTCGTACGTCCTGCTCTTCCTTCTGATACGCGTACAAGGTACGCGCGAGCCCTACCGGCGCCGCATCAATCAAGGCCTGGCGCCCTTTATCGTCCAGATCCTCCCAGACAGCCTCACGCACATTCAGCAACGAACCGCCCAGAAAAGCCCCCATGGGCAACTCGACGACGCTGTTGGCCACTTCCATCAGCGACAAGGATTTCAACCAGCTGGTGGCACCGATGACACAGTCCAACTGGCTGCGTTCCATGGCCTCGTAGGATTCGCTATTGGGAATGTTGACCGGAATACCCTCGATACCCGACACCCAACGACCGATCTCTTCACCGGCCACACGCATGCGTTTGCCTTCGGCCTCGAAGCCATCATCGAACCGGTCCTTGCACATGGCCTGGTAAGGCGGCGTGGCGTAACTGGCGAGGAAGCGCACGCCCTGCTCCTTGTACTCCTCAAGGCATTGCGGACAGTCGTTGAGAATGGTGTCCACCGACGCGGCGGACGCAGCCAGCGAGTCCCGGTCCCAGAACGACAGATCGCTGATGACCATGTTCGCCGGCATGGACGTAGGGAAATAAACGGTCACCAGGAAACCGCCGTCGATCATGCCGTCGCTCACCGCCGACAGCATCTCCTTGCCCGAGGCCGCCGCCCCGGAAGGAAAGAACTTGAAAGACACCTCGCCATCGGACCGCGTCTTCGCCGCCGCCATGAAGGTGGTGATCCCCTCACTGGTGGGATGGTGAGGCGGCAGATAACTGCCGTAAGTCAGATCACGCGCAAAAGCCAATGCCGGCACCAGGGAAGCCACGGCGACCAGGCCACCGAGCAACGCGGATATCAATCGATTGCTGTTGTTGTTAGCCATGAGACTCTCTCCAAGCTCTCGTGGAGCTTTCTCCGAGTTCGGGGGTTGTGTTGCAACCCCATCTTGATTATTGTTCGCTATTCGTACATAGTGTTCTCTAAAAGAACACCAGTAAGATAAGACGAAACTTTCGTTAATGTCAAAACGTCCCTGGACGGAGTGGTACCGATGGCGGCACACAAAGAGAAGGCTGAGTCCCTGCTGGTCAGCGGATTCATGCGGGGTTTGAAGGTGATCACCACTTTCGGAGAAGGCGCCGCCAGGCAGTCCCTGTCCGATGTCGCCCGGCGGGCCGACATCTCCCGGGCCAGTGCCAGACGCCTGCTGCATACCCTCACCGCCCTGGGCTACGCCAACACCGACGGCAAGCAGTTCTGGCTCACTCCCCGCATGCTGAACCTGGGTTTCTCCTACCTCTCCTCAATGGAGATCTGGTCCTTCGCCCAGAGTTACATGGAGGAACTGGTGCAAAGCGTTCAGGAATCCTGCTCCATCGCGGTGCTGGACGGTTCTGACATCTACTACGTGATGCGGGTCCCCACCCGTAAACTGCTCAAAAGCACCCTCAACGTGGGCAGCACCCTGCCCGCGCACGTGGTCTCCCTGGGACGGATCCAACTGGCCGACTTGTCCCCCGAAGAACTCGACCACTACCTCAGCAACCTGGAGCTCACCCCCTACACCCGCTTCACCATCACCGACAAAGCGAAACTCAAACGAGCGATTCAGGAAGACGGCGCCAAGGGCTGGTCCATCGTTGACCGGGAACTGGAGGAAGGCATGTTCGGCATCTCCGTGCCGATCAAGAATCGGGAAAACAAAACCATCGCCGCTATCAACCTCACTTTGGCGCCGAGTAAGGCCAACGAGGAGGGTATGATTGAGCGGTTATTGCCTGAGCTTCAGAAGACGGCTGAGAAGATTAATGGGGAGTTGCGGTAGGGTGGTAACAGGAAAGCCACCGTTAAACCTGGAATTAAAGTAAGTCCAGCTATCTGAACAGAAGTGAAGCCTTATTGCAGGCCTCGGTGATAACGGCATTGGAAGCTTGCCCTCGATACACAACCGCCCGAGCCACGTAATCGATCGATCTTATTTGATGTATCAAAGCAACTCCTTTGGTGTGAGAAGACTCCAGTGATACCTCCAGACCATGCCCTCTAACCGTACTGGTAATTGGTGCCAGTATGGCCATGCCGGTTCGCTTGTTGAAAACCCTCGGACTGAGGACGAGAGCAGGTCGATGATGAGCCTGCTCATGCCCAGCCACCGGGTTAAAATCACACATCACAACATCACCGCGCTCCGGAATATAAGGCTTTTGCTTCTTCGTCAATTCCACCATCAAAGGATCTCTCTTCCTACCGGCTCAGCATCGAGCCAAACCTCATCTTCCTCCACCCGAAATTGCTCGGGGGAAGTGCCATCCAACAAAGCATCCAATGATTCCGCTTCCGGTTTAATCGGGGTGATCACCAGTTTCCCCCCTTCAACGGAGAGGGAGACCTGACTGGATTCATGCAGCCCCAGTTGCTGCAGGATTGCACTCGGAATCCGCAACGCCTGCGCATTCCCCCAACGGGAGATAGTCTTGGTCACGGGCATGATACGGCCCTCCTAAAAGTGTCTATATTGGATATACTACAATGCCACCCGGAAAGTGTCTACACTGGATATACTTTTCGTATTCATGAATCCTCAGGCGAGACTTGACCTCGACACTCGAGTAGATACAAATGTTGACACAACCTTTCCGGAGAGCTAATGTTTATACCAACGTATCTACATCGTCAAAACAGGAAGAGGCACTCGCCATGCAAAATGACATCACGCAAAGCGAGATCAAACAGTGGGGTAACAGCGCGGCCGTACGGCTGACCAGCCGTATTCTGGCCCAGGCGCACTTAAGCATCGCCAGCCCGATCAGGATCCGGGTGGAAGAGGGCCGTATTGTCATTGAGGCTGCGGAAAAGTCCTCCGGGCGAGTCAAATTGCCCTTCAGTGAGGCAGACCTGATTACAAGTCTCGACGCCCATACCGCCCACGCTGACGAGTTGGCCTCACCTTCAGGCAGTGAATTGGGGGAGTAATGCCGAAGAAAACGTATACCCCGGAACGCAACGACATTGTCTGGCTGGATTTCGAGCCGACCAAAGGCAAGGAGATTGGCAAATGTCACCCCGCCCTGGTGCTGTCATCAAAGGGGTACAACCAACAAACCGGACTGCTTATCTGCTGCCCCATCAGCACCAGCATCCGGGGCGGCACGACGGAGGTCCCGGTGGCCAATCTTGATCAGCCGTCCGTCGTCGCCGCGAGCCTGATTCAAACGCTGTCCTGGAAAGACCGGAAAGCCAAATTTATTACCCAAGCCGAAGACGGCGTTTTGGAGCAGGCGCTGGTACGGGTCATACCGCTGATCGGTGCGGACTCAGTGATCGAGAAATTCGTTGAGTGACAACAAGGCTCGGGCTGTAGGCAAAGGGCAAGACTTGACCCCAAACCTGGCAACAGGCTAGAGTAAATTAATATCCAGTAGCACTTTCCGCCGAAGCATTTTCCATCGCATGATTTACCTCTTTTTTTCTGCACCAAACCCCAACCAGGAACCAAACTAATGAAGTCATAATAATTGCCACATACCCATCTGAAAGATAGTGCCAAGCCAAATGAACTGATCCCAGCATAATTAGAAGAACATAGATAAATGCCACCGCAGCTAACCAACGGCGAACTTGACAAGCGAGAAGAAATATTAGCCATGCCATAGAAACATGCATACTAGGCATAGCCGATATACCCGACCCCACTCCAGCCCCTCCGGCCTTATACAAGTTCCACAGATGCTCCTGTATCCCTAGCGCCCATACAGCCTCCCCTCCATTCGCTGTTCTCAAATAATCCAAAAGGCTCCTATAAGGATCCTCGAGTGTTGGATAAAGTTTCGCAAAGAAAGCAGGTCCAGCGGATGAAAACAAAACTGCCAGAAATGCCCCATTAAAAAACCAACACAATAGATATGAAAGAAGATATCTCTTCCTTAAAAAAGGATCTCTGCCATCCCAAACAAACCAAAAAAGAACATTAACAACCAAAATAAACCAAAAATTATAAAATACATTTATCACCAAGCTTCCCTCAACAGCCTCTATAAATGGCTGAAACCAAACCCAAGGCAGCTTCCCACCATGCAGAATAATATCCAGTTTATGCAAATCAGGATCCACCTGATATGGGTGAATTAAAGGAATAAGTGACTTAAAAGACGAAAATGCCGAAAAAAAGAAGGAAAAGAGAATCATTAAAATAGCGGCACGCAACCAACCAACAGTCCTTACAATACCAATTGTCTTTTCAGCCATATAAGATATGGGCTTATTTGGTCGCACAAAGAGCAATACAAAACAGGACGAAACCAAAAAAAGAGCTATCAAAAATAGAAGAACAGACACCACTGTTACTTTTGGGTAAATCAATATCGAAAAGTGCTCTGATTGTCCCAGAAAAACGGCCGAACAGTAGAATAAAAGAATTATTCCAACCAATAGGGAGATCACTTCAGCATCAGCCTCCCACACCTCTTTCAAGGATCTCACAATGACTGACATCAATGCACACCCAAAAGCATCTTGATGAGTTAGAAATTTATTATTATTGGCAGATCGCCTTCCCACAATCCAGCAAGACAACAGAGCCCTGATTAGCGCCAATTACGCTCACTTCCATTCCCCCAAGATGCAAGCCAAGCGAATCCAGTATTGGCTTCAGCAATCCGTTAAGAACATCGCCCAATATCCCAAGAACTGCCGATTTCAAAAGTGAGTTAGTCAATCCCGAGACCAAATCAGCGACAAGCTGCGTAACACTTCCGATCAAACAACCCAGGAGGCCAGAACAATTCTTACCGAATTCGATAGTCAAGACTTCGTCACTTGTTATCTCGCTATTGATAATACTTAAAGGCTCATCTGCACCAGCGTAAATAGTGGCTACACCCTGCTGGTTCAGGCTATATTCATTTACAGTCTTCAGTTGCCCCCCCTCTGCTCCGGAAGAACCAATATCAAGATCTTCAATCTTAGCCTCGACCTTCAAAGAAGGCAGAATCTTATTCAGTCCTTCAATCTCTAAAAGAGTGGCACTTATACCTTGCACTACTCGGGTTCCATCCTCATGAAGAATAGCCGTGGAAACGCTAGCCACTCTCGGAAAGAGTTTCAGATGAAAAGATACATCATTCGAGCTCCCTGCAGCACAATCCGCGGCCTCAAGAGTCCCTACCCCTCCTCCTGTTCTGACCAGAAGTGGTATATCTAACTTTGCTATCTCCAGAAGGTTAGAAGAAACATGCAGTGCTAAAGTAACATCAGCAGCTTCAAATTGTACCAAAGGCTGCCCGTCTCCGTCGGTGCGAGCTGGGCCAACAACAACTGACGGCGGCGTATCAATCCATAGTTTAAGATCAACACCAACCAAGCCAGCCACTGACAATTCCACATCCCGGGTAATACCATCAACACCAGAAACCAGGTTCAGCGCCAAAGCTACGACTGTGTCATAGACAGGTACACGGGTTTCCTCAGGATATTGCACATCTGACAAAAGCTTTATGACTTCACTTAGCTTCAGGTTAGTATCAACTAGCGCCGGGGAATTACATTCATCAGACCCGCATATATTCTCAATCACTCTGGCGGCATCACTCAGCGGATCAAGCCCTTCCAAGATGCCTCTCAAAATCTGATCCACACCAAGCGATTTATCTACATTGCCAAGGACCTCATCTACTCCAACACTATCCAGAAAGTCGCCCAATAAAAATGTGGCGTTTGCTAAACTCTTAACACTAGTGGGATCCAACGAAAAACCATCTTCACGAAGAAGCCCCCCTAGCAACGTCCCTAATAACCCCGCATTTTCATCACTCCCCCCAATAATTGCAGTTGATCCCGTGGCACTAATAGTAGCCATAACTTCCTTTTTGGCCACCGAAACAGTTTCCATTTTAAAGGAGCTATACAATGCTGGAAAAATCAAACCAATATCATCACTACTTTTAGAGTACACCACTCTCGCTGCGTTACTCTCGGTTGCTAGGTCAGATTCCCGAAATAGCAGATTCTTATCAGGCCCTCTTTCAACAACCCCGAGATCCACACTGATATGCCCTGCAGCATTTTTCTCGCCGAGTTCGGCAGCCGTTTTCCAGGCAGTATCGCGAATAGTGTCTAAGTCAACGTACATACCTCCACACGATTTGACTCTGTTCGCCGCAGCGGTTGCGGAAGCGTTGGAGATACTTTGCATCTCTTGCCGGGCCAAATATAAACGTGCACCATCTAACGCCAATGTGGAGAAGATCATCATTAACAGGATGATCAAAGGAGTAGTGAGCATTAGAACTCCACCTTGGCGCTTCATGCTATCGATCTCCTCGAGTTTGCTGCCCATAGCTATCGGGAATAGGGTGCCGAAACGATTCAGCCAAGCGGCGCTGCACATCTACATATACTGGAGCGGCGATCTCGCTCTTTTCAGCGCCACCGGATTTAGCTTGGTCATTGAGCATGGCACGAGTATAGGTTCTTGATTGCTCGCCATGTAGGTTATTGGACATACCAGAATGGTATCTGGCTTTTTCGTCGCCCAGCTCACTGGCTGTTGACAACCCAGGAATCACCATCAGAAAAATCAATAAATATTTCATTTGATCACCTCACAAAGTGTCCGGCTAAACGTTCAGCATAGGCCAGTTCATCTGCAGAAAACTCGTATTCCTTCTTCATCCATCGCAGACCGTCTTCATCGTCCGTCAACAGAAATGCCACTGCCAGATTTTGTCGAACCGGCCCCTGGCCATTAGAAAGCTCCATGGAGGTTCTCAGCTCATAGGCTGCTTCCTCGTAACGACCAACCAGCATCAAGATGTAGCCATAGTCATTGCGGACCTGGGAGGAAGCTGGTGCCCGATCTCTCGCAATCTTTAAATGATCGAGCGCTCCGAGAACATCATCCTGTTTAAGAAGTACCATACCGAGACCATGGTGGCTCTCACCGGTACCACAGCGGTCAACAAGAGCGCTGAAGACGGCAGCAGCCTGATCCAAGGATCCCGTCGCCGCCTTGAGCTGACCGTAGCGCAGCCAATGTTCCACGGAACTTAAAGGCTGATCCTCCAGCTTTGCCAGGGCGGCATGATCACGATCCCTGGACATCAGAGAATCGATCATTTCAATTTGTACCTGTTGCTCCGGCTGCACTACCTTGTCACAGCTGATTCGCCCCAGATCCACTCGATCCGCCGCCGTGACAGGTCCTGATACCGGCTTGCTCGCGCATCCCGAGGCCAGCGCAGCCACCGCTATAACCCCCACCGCTTTATGCATCCCTTTCTTCCATCTGCTATTACACATCGCAGTTTCTCTCTTTATGTTTCGGCTAGCGAGACAGAGCATCGGCGATGGAGATCACCGCCGGCCCGCCGATAATGATGAACAGCGCCGGCAGCATGAAAACCATCATGACCACCGTAATCTTGGCACCGATCTTATTGGTCTCTTCTTTAAGCTTGGATCGTTCCACATCGCGGGCTTCCGAAATGATCTGCTCCAGGCTGGAGGATACTCCGGCACCCAATTGGCTGCTCTGTTTCATCAGCATCACGTAACTACGAAGAACCGGAATATTTCGGTTTTCACCCAACTCATCAAGAACCTGATTTCTTTCAGCACCAGACTCCATAAGCCTATTGAATCGATCAATCCTAAAAATCAGTTTTGGCATAAGGGGGCGGGCTTGGGCAGCAATCATTCTCATTACTCGCTCAAGAGATAACCCCGCCTCCATCAGCATCCGGGTCATATGACAAAGCTCGACAGCTTCTCGATTCTGCTGCTTCTCGGCGGACCTTCCCATTCCCCGAATGATGCGTCGAGGCAGAATGAAGACAGCTGCAGCGCATAGCATTCCACCCAGGATCCCGAAAAACGCAAACCCCAGAAAGATTCCTATAACCGGCAATACCCAACAGTAAAAGAAATAGATTAGCTGAGCACTGCCGACACCCCTTCCCGTAGCTGAAACGGCATGCTGTATTTCCATGAAGTCATCACGGGTCAACGGAGAGTTGGCCAGACGCCAGGCCAGTTTTTCAAAGGCGCTACGCGAGGCGGCATCTTCAGAGCTTTCGGGGGAAGCCCGCATGCGGCCACTGATCCGTGCCCGGCTTTCCCACTCCCGGCTCTTCAAGATGACCCAACCACCGGCCACAAGGGCCAGTAATGTGGAAGCGATAAACCATCCGTTAGACACGGCCCACCCCCTGAATCATTTTGAGAATAACAAGAATACCCAGGCCTTGAAGAACGCCAGCAAGCATTAACATGGTATTCCCGGTGCTGGTTTTCAGGAGAACCTCTGAATAACTCTCGTTCATCAGTATTACATACGCCGCCATCCCCATCGGAATGACCGCAAAGGCTCCAGCGGTAAAGCGGGTTTCCGAGGTGGCAGCCATAAACTCACGACGTAATTCCTGTTGAGATCGAAGGGAGCTTGCCACCTGCTGCATAACAGGCCGTATTGAGGAGCCAAAGCGAGCAGAAGTTCTAAGCGCAATGGAAACCAGGATCAACGATGGAATTCTATATAGAGAAGAGAAGTCTTCGAACAGAGAAGTGTAATCTCGCCCCGCTTCCACCGCACTGCGGAGACGAAAAGCCAAGGGATCAAACACCGGATGAGCTTCGCGAAACGATTCAACCAGAGACTGCTCAAGTGACCGGCCCGCATCCATATAGCGCAGGGCGGTTTCCATAATACCGGGTAATTCCTCATTGATTCGGCGGCGCTGTTGCTCAAACCGGAACTTCCAGTAGAGCAGCAAAGTCATCACCATCAAAACCAGAGCAACCAACGCCGCTACTGTTCCCTTGGCGAAGAGTACTGCTAATACCAATGCGAAAAGGAAGGCACCAACCAGTATGAGCTGACTGTCCGATAAGCGAATGCCCGCAGGAACCAGGAGGCGCTCCAGCTTACCGATGAGCACCTGCTCCACGGGTGGCGCCGCCCCATTTTCAGAACCCAGGGCAAGGCGCCTCTCTACCGCTTCCTTGATCTGACGCTGCTCTCGCAAGTTGAACCAGAGCCACTGCAAAGCAACAACAGCCAATGCTATGAACGCCAGAATCTGTGAAGCCACCAACCAATTAAACGTGCTCATGGTCTTCACTCCGGTACAGATAGTCCATGTTGTAAGGGTTGTCGCTGGTTGGCGACAGCGCCACAACTTCAGAAACCCGGCGGCGCCCGTCCGGCAATCGAACCAGTTGAATAATGATATCCAGGGCCGATCCGATCAGCCGACCAATTGCTTTTTCACTGGCATCATATCCGTTCACGGCCAGGAGGGTTTCAATCCGCACCAAGGCGTCCCTGGTGCTGTTTGCGTGAATCGTACTCATCGACCCTTCGTGCCCCGTGTTCATGGCTTGAAGTAACTCGATGATCTCTCCGGAACGTACCTCGCCAAGAATGATTCGGTCAGGCCTCATACGCAGAGCGTTGATCACCAGATCGCGGGCGGTAATCCGCCCCCGGCCCTCGGTATTGGCCGGGCGGGTCTCAAGTCTCACCACATGAGGGTGATTCAAAACCAGCTCAGCGGAGTCTTCGATCGTCAGAATTCGTTCCTGGCGAGGAATGTATTGGCTGATGAGATTGAGCATGGTGGTTTTACCCGTGCCCGTACCACCGCTGACAATAATATTACGGGCCGATTCCACCGCTCGGATCAAAACATCAAGACAGGCTTCGGTCATGGACCCTTTTTCTATCAGGTCCTTGGCACTGAGATGGTTACCGGTGAACTTTCTGATACTTAATGTGGGCCCTTCCAAAGCCAAAGGGGGAATAACCGCATTAACGCGAGAGCCGTCAGGAAGCCGGGCGTCGACCATCGGGCTGGCTTCATCCAGCCTTCTCCCTAGCGGCGCCAACATCCGGCGGATAATTCGTAACACATGTTCGTCGTTGATAAACCGGGCCCGGGCGTGTTGTAGAACGCCACCTATTTCTACAAATACCTGGTTTGGTCCGTTGACCAGGATGTCATTGACACGATCATCCGCCAGCAGCGGCTCCAGCGGACCAAAGCCGGTAACTTCGTCCAAGGTATCCCGGATCAGTTGGTTCAGGTCCTGAGTGGAAAGCGGGACACGATTTTGAGCAATATAGTGGGAGATCTGCCCTCGAGTGAATTCGGCCAAGCGCTCCCGAGTGGCACGGCCAACTTCGATTCCTGCTTCATCAAGCCGCTCTACCACCCACCTGTGCGTGTGGTCCTTGAGCGTTTGATACTCCTGGTCAATGCGCCCCGTCACACGTTACTCCTAGGCCTTGGCCATAACCCGACGCAACCAGCCGCCGCTTTGATTCTGTGGTAAATCACGTTCTCCCAACTTCGTCAGCAGCGACGCCATCTGACGACAGTAAGAAGAACGTGGAGCCTGATCCTGCATGGTTTGGCCGGAATTGATCGCCAGGACGCGATATTTCCAATCCATCGGCAGGGTGCCGGCAAGGGGAGCACCCGAGGTCTCCGCCAGCTCATCACTGGACGGGGGGACGCCGTTGACGTATCCGTCCACTACCACCTTCATTTGTCCCTGACTACCGATATGAGAACGCCAATCGCTGATCAACCCGCGGGCAGCATGGGCGTGATCCACCAGAGGATGAATGGCCACCAGAAGGTGTTGCGTGTGTATGCCCAGCGCTCGGATCCAATGCTCACTATGCAGGTTGCCAATATTCACCACGATGCGATCGAACATCTGCATCAAGCCATTCAAAGCAATGAACAGGTCCGCGCTGCGATCCCCGCCGAGATGATGCTCCGCCTGGCCTCCAGCCAGAAGACGAAGCCCTGGTCGAAACTCCTCCAGCGCCGTATTGATCAGCGTTTCATCCAGCGTTTCGGGGCTCGCTAGCAAGTTCTCCAAAGTGTATTGGCTGCGACTGTCTAGATAAAAGCAGCCACGTTCGGATTGTGTATCAATAGCCAGAGTACGGCTTTTCGGGTCTCGTCGGCTCAGTTCAATTACAAGATTCTGGGTCAAAAAGCGGGTGTCAACCGAAGCATCCGCCCCAGTGACCAGAATAAGATTACCGGTGGTAGAACGATTCTCATCGTCGTAATGCCCCGCACGAACCAGTTGATGACGGCGAAGCCGATCACGAACCTCCGTGGCATCCTGCCCGGCAACCAGACAATCCCTTGCGCCAGCTCTCATACTCTGCAGCAACAACTCCTGGTTCGAACGAGCACACACGGTGATTACAGTCAGCCAGGGGCGGGCGCTGGTCAGCGCCGTAATAATGGCCAGGGACTGGTTCAACTCTTCTTCGTTGACCTCAACCAGAACCACGTGCGCCGTGGTTGCTTCCAGAAGACGCAACACCCGCCCTACATCAGAGCGGCCAACAAATTCCATGCGAAAACTGTTGTCCACCACCCGATCCAGCCAGGTTCTGAGGCTGGCATCATCGATTACTGACAGGATGATCTCATTGTCCGCCATAGCGCTCACCAACTCACTCCGTGACGAATGGGACGCGAGCCACGACGGGGTTCCGTGGCCATGTCGAACCAGCCGGTGCTGCTTTCCCGATAGCCGACACCAGGAAGAACGAGAGGCGGGTCCGAAGGCTTACGCGGCGTTACCAAATGCGGCGTCACCACCATAACCAGCTCTTTGTCATCCCGGGAAATACGGCTGGATCGGAAAAACGCTCCCAGGATGGGGATATTTCCCAACCCCGGAATACGGTCGCTGCTGTTGACGGTACTGCGGCTAACCAGTCCACTGATAATGAAGGTCTCGCCAGGCGCCAGTGATACCGTGGTTTCAGAGCGGCGAACGCGCAGCCCCGGAACCTGAACTCCCCCGGTTTGCACACCAGCGGAATAATCCAGCTCGCTGACTTCCGGTGCCACCTTTAGAATGATCTGCTGACCATTGATAACGGTGGGAGTAAGCGTTACCCCGACACCAAACTCTTTGTATTCGATCTGGACGCCGTTGTCGTTGCTGCGAGTAGGTACAGGAAACTCGCCACCAGCTAGAAACGAGGCACTCTGGCCACTCAAGCTGGTCAAGGAGGGTTCGGCCAACGTATAGGCGAATCCACCGGACTCCAAAGCGTCAATGATAGTCAGAGAGTTGGCGCCGATGCGAAAAAGGTTGAAGCCATCGGAGCCAAGCGCGCCCTGGGAAGAAGAAGCGCTTCCGAAACCACGAAACCCTTGTCCAGGTGGAGCCACCCCAATGGCGGTATCGCCACCATTGAACAAGTTGGCGTAGTACACCCCCAAACTGTTCAATTCGGAGCGGTTCACTTCCAGTACCCGGATTTCGGTTTGCACTTGGGTGCCAAAGGGAAGAGAAGCCCCCTGGGTGGTGGCAACCACCACCACACTCCGCAACGGTTTATCAGTTCCTCTCAGCCAAACAGTGAGCTCCGCCGATCCTTCCTTTTTGGCTGTCAACAGCAGTTCCTGAGTGCCACTAACGGTGAGTGTCGCCACCTCCGGATCGGAGGTCGCCACTTTGGTGACTTGAGACGGGAAAGCCAGAACCTTCTGATCCCCCGGCGCCAAGGTCGTCGACGGCGACAAGCTGTCATCGGCTTGAACCAGCAACGTCATCAATGCCATCAGCCCGCCCAGCAGTAGACGCAGCCCGTATTTAGCGTACATAGGTGCTCCTCGCTTCGGATCCCTCGAATACCTGTACCCGATGACCGGGTGACTGACGCACCACCGGCGCTCTGGCAGGCTGCTTTTCTTTAGGGAAGAAGTCTTCGAGATAGAAGGGTTTTGCGGCGGGTTCCGCTTCCGTGTCGTTGTTCGCCAATACAAGCTCGACTTGCTCCGAGTCTTCGGCAGGCAGCGAGTCGTCGTCAACACCAGCACGAACACCGGATCCGACTACCGCTAAACGCAAGGTACTTTCCGTGGAGGCTAAAAGCAGGCCTGTGACCTTTTCCTCTGGCACGGCCAACACCACCGTGTTATTGGAGCTACGACGACGGTCTTCCTCTTTTTGAGGCGGGCCATCCGCCAACTCCCCGTGCACGGCCAAGACCTCCAAGTCCTCTTGTATCACCAGCGCTGCGGGGCCTTTCTTGTCTCCACCGCGTTTAAAGGCGGAAAGCACATCAACTCGGTCCCCCGGTTGCAGTAAACCACCGGCACCAACCACGTTATCAACGGAAATAGCCAGGGCCCGAAACCCTTCCGGAACCACGTCTGGCAAGGGGCGTCCACTACCATCGAGATGACGTTGGGTCAGCAACTCACCAGCCCGAACATCCTGCTTCAATGGCTTGCCAACAAGGTTCTGATCAGCGCCAATGCCATCCGTCAGTGGTGATGCCGAGGACACCTCCACCAGCATGTCTTCCTTAAGCGGCTCCCCGGCCGGCACCGAGCGGGCAATGGCCCAGTATCGATGTTTCGTCGCCGAACTGGAGCGCGTTGCCTCCGCCTTCTGTGAAGGTGACGCACCCACCGGGGCCGGTTCCGGTTCGCGGCTTAATCCCACCAAGGCAAGGATCAGAGCCAAAGCCGCCAGCAACAGCGCCGGCAGCGCGTATAACACTCGAGTTCCCATGTCCCCCTCCGGGCTTTCCTATTGGGATCACTTACTCCGCCTAAAAGGCCACACTTGCCTTTACGGCCAAGGAGGCCGGCAAGGGAGGAAATTTCCCCAGCCATCCGAAATTCAGGCCTGGAACAATCGGCTTGTTCCCAAAGTCGTTATAAGTCAATGAGCACTCCAGCATTTCTACATCTACCATGCCAGGAGCAACCACACCGCTTTCAGCAACATCACAGTCTGCATCCAAACGATCACGCCAGCCCGCAGGAAGCTTTGTGACGAGCTTTTCTAATGCGGACTTAGCCTGGTTCCGGATCGCATCTTCAATCTTGTCATCTTCATATGCGGACCGATCAACGAGAAGTGCCGCCGCAACTGCACGATCCGCCGCATCTTGCATTTGGTACTTCCCAAAAAAGGTAATACCGTACACTGCAGTTGCGTATAGCACAGCGACTACGAGCGGGAACAACATCATGAATTCAAGTGAAACTGATCCCGCTTGGCGACACTTTCTTCTCATGGTCCTACCCTGTATCTCTAATTTAGAATTTAGGTACCTGAGGGAATTTGCTCGCCCGCAGTCGAGAAGAGGTCTTTGAAGAATGTGATCAGAGGGTTCGTTGCATCAGTACCAAAGGCGAGAGCAAGTGCCACTAACAAGCCAACAACTACGGCAGCCAACATAATATACTCCAACGCACTAGCCCCACGCTGGCGGTTACTACGGGTTGGCATTTGGGAAAAGAGACGCGCCATCAGGAATTGAGTGGCGGTATTAATGGATTGGATCAGTTTCATTTTAAAGCGCTCCCTTGCGGCTTTTTAATTACCCCCCAGACAGGGGCACCTTTCAGTTTTAATCGTAGATGCGGTGTGACGTTCGTCACAAGTTCTACTTTGTGCATACTGCGTAAATACACGTAGCAATTTCAATCACTTACAGATCCGCTCTTAAGATAATCGGCCGGTAGCATGCGATAAGTGGTTTTGCTTACCCCCCGACTCCTTTGGCACCTCCCCGTCTGCATTTTACATTTTCCGAATACGCACTGAGTTGTTTTGAGTGTGCAAAAACCTGACCCAAAATGAAATAATGTCATTTTGTCATTATGAAAAAGTGCGCTCAGTCACATTTCCTATATTCGATATGTAAAATCATGCTGAGAATCAGATCACAAGAGTGCGGGCAACGTACAAAGCGTTACATAAGATTGCATAAGGACGGATTTTAAGGACGGAAAGGCGACGGCCGGGTTTCAGTTTTATTCCCGGACAATGAATATGCGGTGACATTTTGAGCTTCAACCTACTGGTGGGAAGGTTGGGATGAGGCAGCTTGAATCGCGCCCGGCCGTGATCAGGGACTGGACATTTGATCAGGTGGAGACCAGTTTATCACCAGGTATTACTTATTGATACGAGGGCCCATCATGGCAACGCCCCTGAAGATCGACGACGAACTGAAAAGCCGCGTCCAGCACCTTGCCAATCAACGGCGCCGTTCGGCCCACTGGCTCATGCTGGAGGCTATTCAGCAGTATGTTGAACGGGAGGAAGCACGCGAAAGCTTTCGGCAAGAAGCGCTGGCCTCCTGGCAAGCCTATCAGGAAACAGGACAGCATCTGACGGGGCAGGAAGTTCGTGACTGGTTGAAGACCTGGGGCACTGACAATGAACAGGATACTCCCGAGTGCCACGAATAGTCGTTACTGCCCGAGCAACTCAAGGCCCGGCGAGGTGCCGCCGGTCCTGCTTGACAAGGCTCCCGAGGCGGCCCGGCGCGCCGGACAGGTCATTGAGCAGCACTTTTTGCTACTGGAATCAACTCCCACCGTTGGCCGCCCGGACGAAGCGATTCCTGTATTGCGTGAGTTGGTGATTCCTTTCGGGGACTCTGGCTATATCGCGCTGTACCGCTTTGAACCCGCCGACGATACCGTCTATGTGCTGGCATTCCAGCATCAGAAGGAGGCGGGTTATTAAGCCGCTGTGGGGAGCGGCCTTGGCCGCGAATGTCTCTGGACCATTGGCCATTCGCTTGCAAGCAAGCTTCCCACAGCGGCCTTGTGGTAAGACTGTGGGAGACCAGCTTGCTGGCAGGTCCCGCCCCCCCCTGCCGCGTTGGGCCATTCGCTTGCAAGCAAGTTTCCCACAGCGGCCTTGTGGTAAGACTGTGGGAGACCAGCTTGCTGGCAAGTCCCGCCCCCCCTGCCGCGTTGGGCCATTCGCTTGCAAGCAAGTTTCCCACAGCGGCCTTGTGGTAAGACTGTGGAAGACCAGCTTGCTGGCGAATTCCGGCCTCCGGCGTTGCCCTATTCGCTTGCAGGCAAGCCCCCCCCACAGCGTCTTCGTAGTTGTAGGCAATTGGTTCCGTGGGAAATGGCGGCAATTGGCGGGCACAACAAAAGGCCCGGCGGCTTGTGCCACCAGGCCTTTATCTGTTCGCCCCGTGCCAGGCTGGGGAAGCGTTACTTGATCTTCGCTTCCTTGTACATCACGTGCTTGCGTACCACCGGATCAAACTTTTTGGTTTCCATCTTTTCCGGATGGAGACGCTTGTTTTTGGTGGTGGTATAGAAGTGACCGGTGCCTTCAGAGGACACCAGACGAATCTTTTCACGAACCGGACCGGCCATGGGTCAGCTCCTTAAACTCGAATGCCGCGGGCACGGATATCGGTCAGTACTGAGTCGATACCCTTCTTATCGATGATGCGCATGCCTTTGGAGGACACGCGCAGACGCACAAAGCGCTTTTCGCTTTCCACCCAGAAACGGTGGTAGTGCAAATTCGGTTCGAACCGACGCTTGGTCTTGATGTTCGAGTGGGACACGTTGTGGCCCGTTACCGGGCGCTTGCCGGTCACCTGGCAAACCTTGGACATGATCTTGCTCCCGTGATGATCACATAGGGGCGGGGCAGCCCCGGAATAAGGCCGCGTTTTATACCAGACCCCGCCCCTGGGATCAAGCGGAAAGCGTCGATGGCGGTGCATTGGGGAGGGCTGGCAGGGCCGGTATTCGCCGCCAGGGCAGCTCCCACAGCGGCTTCGTAGCACAATCTGTGGGAGCCAGCCTGCTGGCGAATCCTGGGCCCCAGTTCCCACAGCGGCTTTGTAGCGGGGCGGTGGGAAGCGCGCGAGGGCGGAGCCCGCCGCTACAGCCAGCCGAGGCGGCCCAGGGACTGCCACTGGTTGTCGCCGATCACCAGGTGATCGAGTAAGCGGACATCCACCAGATTCAAGGCATCGCTGAGGCGCCGGGTGACATCGCGGTCCGCCCGGCTGGGTTCGGCGACGCCCGAGGGGTGATTGTGCCCGACGATGATGCTGGACGCATTGTGGTCCAGGGCCCGCCGCACCACTTCCCTCGGGTAGACGGCGGCGGCGTCCACGGTGCCGCGGAACAGCTTCTCGAAGCCCAGCATGCGGTTCTTGTTGTCCATGAACAGTACCGCGAACACTTCGCTGGGCTCCCCGCGCAGCTCCGACATGAACATGCGCGCGGCCGGCTCCGGTTCACTAAGAGTGAGCTCCCTTTTCTTCTCCAGAGACATGTAGCGCTTACTGATCTCCAGCGCCGCCAGCAATTGGGTCAGGCGGGTGCCTCCCAGGCCCCGCATACGCCGCATGCGTTCCGGAGGCAGATCCAGAAGCGCCCGCAGATCGCCGGCCTCATTCAACAGATTGCGCCCCAGGTCCACCGCGGAACAGCCCCGCAGACCAGTGCGCAACAACACCGCCAGCAGCTCCGCGTCACTCAGTGCCGCCGCGCCCCGCTGCAGCAGCTTTTCCCGCGGGCGTTCGTTTTCCGGCCAGTCCGTTATTGCCATTGGATATCCTCCGTGATGATGGTTTAGTGCCCTGCTAGCCGACGCCAATCGCCGCCCCCTGGCCCGTTTGTCACCGCCCGGCATTGGGCATACACTGCGAAAGCGTCCACCCCAAACTACTGTACGGAAATACAGTATGCAACGTTTGATTAGTAAACGAATTCTTCTCGGCGTCACCGGCGGTATCGCCGCCTACAAGGCCGCGGATCTGGTCCGCCGCCTGCAGGACGCCGGCGCCGAGGTGCGCGTGGTGATGACCCAGGGAGCCTGTGAGTTCATCACGCCGCTGACCATGCAGGCGCTGTCCGGACAACCGGTGCACACCGACCTTCTCGACCCCCGCGCCGAGGCGGCGATGGGGCACATCGAACTGGCGCGCTGGGCCGACCTGATCCTGATTGCTCCGGCCTCCGCCAATTTCCTCGCCCGTCTGGCCCACGGCCACGGCAACGATCTGCTGACCACCCTGTGCCTGGCCACCGGCGCGCCCATTGCCATCGCGCCGGCCATGAATCAGCAGATGTGGGCGGATAGCGCCACGCAGAAGAATCAGCTGATCCTGCAGGAGAAAGGCATCCATATCTTCGGCCCCGGTTCCGGCAGCCAGGCCTGCGGCGAGGTGGGCCCCGGCCGCATGCTGGAGCCGGAAGAGATCATTCAGCGGGCAGCGGATATCTTTAATTACGATCTGCTCACCGGCAGGCATGTGGTGATCACCGCCGGCCCCACCCGCGAGCCGATCGATCCGGTGCGTTACCTGACCAACAAGAGTTCCGGCAAGATGGGCTTCGCTCTGGCGGAGGCGGCCGCGGAAGCGGGTGCCCGGGTCACGCTGATCGCCGGTCCGGTGGCCTTGCCAACGCCGGAGCGGGTGCATCGTATCGACGTGGTACGCGCCCAGGATATGTACGAGACCAGCATGGGAGTGGTGGAGCAGGGCTGCGATGTGTTCATCGCCACCGCCGCCGTGGCGGACTACCGGCCGACGGTGACCGCGGACCACAAGATCAAGAAGTCCACCGAGGAGATTCACCTGACCCTGGTGAAGAACCCGGACATCATCGCCGCGGTGGCCAGCCACGACAAACGCCCCTTCACCGTGGGCTTCGCCGCTGAAACCCAGGACGTGATGAGCTACGCCCAGGGCAAGCTGACCAACAAGAAGCTGGACATGATCGCCACCAACGATGTGTCCGGCAGCAATGTGGGTTTCAACAGCGACAATAACGCCCTGACCGTGATCTGGCCCGGCGGCCACAAGGTACTGCCGCTGGCGTCCAAACGACAGATCGCCAAGCAATTGATCGAACTGATCGCGATACGGTACAAGGACTGAAGAAAATCACGGCCGTGGGCACTGCTGCCTTACAAATGGGGAAGCTCTGGCGCTTGACCGCAGACTCCATGCCGTGGCCAGCCGATTGGTCTTGGAGATGTGAATTCACGCTGCATTCGCGAGCAAGCTCGCTTCCCACAAAGGGGGCTACCGAGCCGCTGTGGGAAGCTGCCTTGGCAGCGAGTCAACGTGCCAACGTGTCTCGTGTAAGCTATTCGTCGATTCGTCATCAACCCGGGATAACACATGAACCTGCAATATCGAGTGCTCGACCCGCGTCTGGGCGACACCATTCCCTTGCCCCATTACGCCACCGAAGGCTCCGCCGGCCTGGACCTGCGCGCCATGCTGGACGAAGCCATCAGCCTGGCGCCGGGGGATTCCACTTTGCTGCCCACCGGTTTGTCGATCCACATCGCCGATCCCGGTTACGCCGGCCTGGTGCTGCCGCGCTCCGGCCTGGGGCACAAGCACGGCATCGTGCTGGGTAATCTGGTGGGGCTGATCGACTCCGATTACCAGGGCGAATTGATGGTCTCCTGCTGGAACCGGGGGCAAAATGCTTTCACTCTGGAGCCCGGTGAGCGGGTGGCGCAGTTGGTGATCGTGCCGGTGCGGCAGGTGGTCTGGCAGCAGGTGGAGCAGTTCACAGAAAGCCAACGGGGTAGCGGCGGTTTCGGCCACAGTGGCCGACAATAACCTCCGCACCCGCCCGTCCCGCGCATGACACTATTCCAATGCGGGCCGGGCGCGCACGTCGGCGGTGGGGGCCGCCGGCGTTGTTGCTTGAACATCGTCGTTCAAGTGCACAACAAGGGGGGACACCATGTTCAACAGCAAGGCCGACGGCGCCGGCGCGCGCCCAGCCCGGCCCTTCGTTCTGCTCGCCTTACTGGTGGGGCTGGCGCTCGCCGCCGCCCAGGCCGTTTATTTCCACCAGCAGATCCAGCACAGGCAGTTACAAACCGCGCAGGCCGATGCCCGGGGACTGGCCCGGGAATGGGCGGGCACCCTGTGGAACCGGGCGCAACGGCTCGAGGACAGGCTGACGCGCCTGCCCGGCGAAATCCCGGTCCAGCGCGCGCTGGCGCAAACGCACATTTCCGATGCCGACTGGTTTCGCGACGGCCGGTTACGCATCGTGCCGGACGCCGCCGCCACCGAGGCGCTCAGCTTCACCGAGCAGGATCTGCTGCAACGGCTTCATGAAGGGGGCGGCCGCGCCCCTCTGGTCATCGGGCGCGGCGGTGAGTCGCCGGCATTGCTGGCGGGACGGGCGGTATCCGGCGGCGCCCTGATCATCCAGCAGGATCTCGGGCCCTGGATGCAGCGGATCGATCAGCGCCTGCCCAAAGGCGCCCAGGTACGTCTGATTCAGGACGATGTCACTCTGGCCCGGCGCGGCCAGGCCGCTCTCCATGGCACTGCTCTTCATGGCACGAATACGGCTTCCGGGGAAGCCACCCAGGGTACCTTCACGGTGCGGCTGGATATGCCACCGCCCCCGCCTCCGATCACCGCCTGGATTCTGCCCGGCGGCCTGGGTCTCGGCCTGATCCTGCTCGCGCTGATCCTGCCCAGGCTGAGGCGACGCCCTGAGCAGCCGGAACCGGCGGCACAAGTCAGCTCTCCCAAACCGCAACGCCGCGAACCGGCCGCGCCGAAACCAGCGGCACCGACGGTCACCCAGCCGCCATTGCCGGATGATGTTTTCAGCGGCGATGGCCTGGTTCTCAAAGCGGACCCCGAGCTCCTGGCTCGCCTGGGCAGCGCCTTCGCCGCTCTGGCCCGGGACAAGCACGCTCCGGCCCTGTGCCTGGCCAGTGATGATTCGGAGGGGGCCGATGCGGTGCTCGACGCGCTGCGTGGCGGGCTTCTCGTGGAAGGCATCAAGACCCTGGACCAGGCACCCTGCGCGGAACCCCTGTGGCGACACGGGCTGGAAACCGGCGCCACCCGCGAAGGGCTGTACGCCCACAAACACGGTGATCGCTGGCGGCTGATTCCGGTGCTGGACGGCCAGGACCTGAGCCAGGACGATGTCGACACCCTGCGCCGCTACAGCGCCGGTACCGTGGCCGCCTCCTCGCGGCGGGCCGATCCCGAGCCGGCGCCCATTGATGCTTATCTGCGCCAGCTTCGTGACGATATCGTTCTGGCCCGGCCACTGCGGCTGGCGCTGCACGCGCCTCCGCTGCTGGCACCGCTGGCGAACGCCCTGTTCGATGGCCTGGGCTGTGCCGTGGTGCCGGCCAAGACCGCCGATGCCCTGCGCCGCGTGGTGACGGAACAGAACGCGGATATCGGTATCCTCCTGGATCAGCGGGGCAATACGCTGGCGCTGGTGGATCATCAGGGCGGGGAAGTGGCGTCTGATCAAGTGCTGATGCTGCTGGCCCGGGACTTGTTGAGCCGCCACCCCGGCGCCGACGTTTTATTTGACGTAAAATGCAGCCGCGCTTTGCCCTCGCTGATTCGCAAACAGGGCGGGCGCCCGGTATTGTGCGCCGCCGACCCTCGCCATATCGCCGCGGAGCGCCTGCGTTTGGGGGCGCCGCTGGCGGGCGAGTGGTCCGGCCGGGTGTTTTGCGCGGATCGCTGGTTCGGTTTCGCCGACGGTTTCTATACGGCGGCCCGGGTGCTGGAGATCCTCAGCATGCAGGAGGACGACAGCGCCACCGTGTTCGCTGGCCTCGCCAGCGGGCGGAGTACCCCGCTGCTGCGGCTGCCTGTCCCCGATGATCAGGGGCGGGCGCTGGTTTCGGCGCTGCGCGCGGAGGGCCGTTTTCCCGGCGGACGCGCGGCCACCGTGGACGGTCTGCGGGTGGAATTTCCCGATGGGTGGGGCGTGGTGAGGCTTTGCCCCTTACAATCGGTGCTGGAAATGCGCTTCGAGGGTCGCGACACGGCGGCCCTGGAACGGGTCAAGGATCTGTTCCGTGATCAGCTCCGGGCGGTGTCCCCCGACCTGGCGCTGCCCTTTTGACGTTTTGGCTGGAGAATGACATGGATACCAAGAGCGCCCAGGAAACCGCGCGCGTTCTGATCGAGGCTCTGCCCTATATTCAGCGTTTTTCCGGAACCACCGTGGTGATCAAGTACGGTGGCAACGCCATGGAAAATGATGAGCTGAAGAACAGCTTCGCCCGTGACGTGGTGATGATGAAACAGGTGGGCATCCATCCGGTGATCGTCCACGGCGGCGGCCCGCAGATCGGCGATCTGCTCAACCGTCTCGGCAAGGAAAGCAAGTTCGTCCAGGGCATGCGCGTCACCGATCAGGAGACCATGGACGTGGTGCAGATGGTGCTCGGCGGCCTGGTCAACAAGGACATCGTCAATCTGATCCAGCACAACGGCGGCCAGGCCATCGGTCTCACCGGCAAGGACGGCCGTCTGATCCGCGCCCGCAAGATGCTGCTGCGCAACGAGGATGCCGACAATCCGGAATTGAAGGCCTCCGAAATCATCGACATCGGTCACGTGGGGGAAGTGCAGGGCATCAACACCCGCATTCTTTCGCTGCTTTCCGGCAGTGATTTCATTCCGGTGATCGCGCCCATCGGCGTGGATGATGAAGGGGTCAGCTACAACATCAACGCTGATCTGGTGGCCGGCAAGGTGGCCGAGGTGTTGCGCGCCGAGAAGCTGATCCTGCTGACCAATGTGGCCGGGCTCAAGGACAAGAACGATCGTATTCTCACCGGCCTGAGCGCGGAGCGGGTCAATACGCTGATCAAGGACGGAACCATTTACGGCGGCATGCTGCCGAAGATTCGCTGCGCCCTGGAAGCCGTGGAGAACGGGGTGCGCACATCACACATCATCGACGGCCGGGTACCTCACGCGGTGCTGTTGGAGATTCTCACCGATCAGGGTATCGGCACGCTCATCAGCCGCGATTGATACGCCGGAACGGCGCTTTGTTATTGGCTCCAATTGGGGTGGAGCACACCGGCCCGGCGGCGGCATCGCCGGGCCGGCTCACATAAGACGGGTAACCAGGATATGACCGAAAAGAAGCCTTCTCGCAAGGAGCAAATCCTGCAAACGCTGGCCTACATGCTGGAAGCGGAGCCGGGGGGTCGGGTGACCACATCCGGGCTGGCCAGGGAAGTGGGGGTGTCCGAGTCCGCGCTGTATCGCCATTTTCCCAGCAAGGCACGCATGCTCGAGGCATTGATTGAGTTCATCGAGGACTCGGTGTTCTCACGCATCAATCGCATCATCTCCGAAGGGGACGCGCTGCAACAGGTGGAGCAGATTCTGACGCTGATTCTGGCCTTCACCGAGCGCAATCCGGGCATTACCCGGCTGCTCACCGGCGACGCCCTGACCGGCGAGAATGAGCGGCTGCGCCAGCGTATCCAGCAGTTTTACGACCGGGTGGAGAGCCAACTGAAACAGGTGGTCCGCGACGCCGAATTCCGCGAAGGCAAGCGCACCCGCGCCACTCCGGGCATCACCGCCAATCTGCTGCTGTCCGTGGTGGAAGGGCGTATCGCCCAGTTCGTGCGCTCCGGCTTCCGCGCCCGTCCCGCCGAGGACTGGCACGAACAATGGGCACTGATCGCGCCGATGATCTTTCGTGCGGACGGGGAAGGGCTTTAAAAAAGGCAGTGAAGAGTGAACAGGTAACAGCGGAAGGACTAAACAGCCTGATCTTTAGCCGCTGTGGGAAGCTTGCCTGCAAGCGAATGGACCAATACCGAAGCCGTATTCGCCAGCAAGCTGGTCTCCCACAGAGTGTGCTACGAAGCCGCTGTGGGAAGCTTGCTGGCAAGCGAATGGAGTAACCCCGGACGCCGTACTCGCTAGCAAGCTAGCTCCCACAGAGTGTGCTACGAAGCCGCTGCGGGAGGCTTGCTGGCAAGCGAATGGAGTAACCCCGAAAGCCGTATTCGCTAGCAAGCTAGCTCCCACAGATCATGCTACGAAGCCGCTGTGGGAAGCTTGCTGGCAAGCGAATGGAGTAACCCCGGACGCCGTACTCGCTAGCAAGCTAGCTCCCACAGATCATGCTACGAAGCCGCTGTGGGAGGCTTGCTGGCAAGCGAATGGAGTAACCCCGGAGGCCGTTTCGCCAGCAAGCTGGTCTCCCACAGAGTGTGCTACGAAGCCGCTGTGGGAAGCTTGCTGGCAAGCGAACAGGTTCCTGACATCAAAAGATTCGCTTGCAAGCAAGCTTCCCACAGGGCTACCGCGCTTCCAGGTCACGCAGGCGCTGGATGATGGGGGAGAATTCTTCCCGCACCCGCGCCATGTCCTCCTGATATTCCTCGATTTTCTCGCGGTTCTCACGAACCTGGCGGCCATGGCGTTCAATGGCATCGCGCACGCTGTCCGGCACTTCCCGGCCGGCCCGTTCGGCGCGGGCGGCCTTGTGGATTTCTTCATCCTGCTTCTTGTTCAGCTGCTGGATAGCGTTCTCGGCGTAGTCGATATTGAGCTGCAGCGCCTGCAGCTGCCGGTCGCGGGCCCGTTCAGCATCCCCCGGCCCGGCGTAGAGGCGGCGCAATTCACTGTCGCGCCGCGCCTGGGCCCTGGCCTGCTCCTGGCGGGCCAGTTCCCGGCGGCGGCGGGCCTGCTCCTCCGGTGGCGCCGGCGCCACCGTTTCCAGTACCCGGCCTTGCTGGTCGAGTACCTGATAGCCAGCGTGAATGGCCGCTTCGGTGAGGGTGGCACTGATCGCCATGGCGCCATCCGCCGACTGGTAACGGTACAGCCGCTGCTCCACTTGTCCGGTCTTGTTCGCCGCCATGCCGGTGACGCTCAACACACTCAACAACAACCCCAGCAGCAGTACCGTTACTCTCACGACTCGCTCACCCCATAGCGCACCCGGTAGGCGTCCATGGCGGCCCGTTCCGCTTCCCGGTCCGGTTGTTGATCAAGCCAGCCGATGATGTCCGCCATGGATACAATGCTGCGCACCGGTACTCCCAGGTTGTCCTGCACTTCCTGAATCGCGGATTTTGCCTTGCCGTCATCCGCGGTGCCGCCTTGCCCACGCTCCTGACGATCCAGCGCCACGAACACTCCGGCAATCAAGGCCTCGGTCTGCTCAAACAAGGCCGCCACTTCACGAATGGCGGTACCCGCGGTGATGACATCATCGATGATCAACGCCCGGCCATTGAGCGGCGCCCCCACCAGCCAGCCGCCTTCGCCGTGGTCCTTGGCTTCCTTGCGGTTGAAGGCCCAGGGGTAATCCAGGCCGTGATGCTCGGCGAGCGCCACCGCCACCGAGGACACCAACGGAATCCCCTTGTAGGCGGGGCCGAACAGCATATCGAATTCGATACCCGATTCGACGATGGCATCAGCGTAGTGACGCCCCAGACGCGCCAGCGCTTCCCCGGTATGGAAAGTGCCGGCGTTAAAGAAGTAAGGACTTACACGTCCTGATTTGAGCGTGAATTCGCCGAACTTGAGCGCCTGGCGCTGTTCGGCGAAACGCAGAAAGTGCTTTTTGTAGTTCTTCATCATGTCACCGGGCGCTTACCAGCCCAGGGCCTCCTGCTGCTTGCGCACGATGTCCTGAATGCCTTTCTCCGCCAGGCCCAACAAGGTGTCGGACTGTTCACGGGTGAACGGCACGCCCTCCGCGGTCCCCTGAATCTCCACGAAGCCCCCATGCTGGGTCATCACCACGTTCATATCGGTATCGGCGTTGGAATCTTCCGGGTAGTCCAGATCCAGCACCGGCTCATTGTTGTACATGCCCACGGAAACGGACGCAATCAACCCGTTCAAGGGATCTTCCTTTATGCGCTTCCTTTCCAGCAAAACCGAGAAGGCGTCCACAAGCGCGACACAGGCCCCGGAAATGGAAGCGGTGCGGGTGCCGCCATCCGCCTGCAGCACATCGCAGTCCAGATAGACGGTGTTTTCGCCCAGCTTGCGCAGATCCACGGCGGCGCGCAGGGAGCGGCCGATCAGGCGCTGGATCTCCAGGGTACGCCCACCCTGCTTGCCGCGGGCCGCTTCCCGGCCGGAACGGGTGTGGGTGGCACGGGGCAGCATGCCGTATTCGGCGGTGATCCAGCCCTGGCCCTTGCCTTTGAGGAAGCGCGGGACACCGTCTTCCACGGAGGCGGTGCAGAGCACCTGGGTATCACCGAACGCCACCAGGACGCTACCCTCGGCATGCTTGGTGTATTGGCGCGTGAAAGACACTTCACGCATTTGGTCGGGCGCGCGGCCAGAGGGACGCATGGTAGCTCCTTGGTTGCTGATAATGGTATGGGAGGCCCCCATTGTAACGAACCCGCCGGACCCATTGCGAGGCGCCTCTGAGCATCGGTCACAAGTTCAGGACCGGCAGCCGGTTCACTTCCCACAGCCACTCCGCGGCGCTCTTGCCGTGGGAAGCTGCCTTGGCAGCGAATACGAGCGGCAATTCGTGTCCCCCATAGCAACAGACTGGCCACGGGTTCAGCGACCAAGCACCCGAGCATTCCGAATTCGTCGAACAGCAATGGTACACTGACCGCTCAAGCAACGGCCGGGGACACCCGTATGATTCGCAGCATGACCGCTTTCGCCCGCACCGACGGGCATCTCGACGGCGTCGACCTCGCCTGGGAAATCCGCTCGGTGAACCACCGTTACCTGGAAATCTCCCCACGCCTGCCGGAAACCCTGCGCACCCTGGAGGGGGCGGTACGTGAGCGCTGCCGCAAACGTCTGGCCCGGGGCAAGCTGGATGTCACCCTGCGCTACCAGGAGGACGAGACCGATCCCAACCTGGAACTCAATGAAGACCTGGTGAAACGCCTGTCCGAAGCAGCCCGCCGGGTCGGCGACCTGGTACTGCACGCCGGCCAGATCAACCCGCTGGAGATACTGCGCTTCCCCGGCGTATTGAAAACCAACCAGGCGGACCCCGAAGCCCTGCAAAGCAAGGCCGTCGAGCTGCTCGACGAGGCCCTGGACAGCCTGCTGGCCACGCGCGAACGGGAAGGGGAACAACTGGCCAAACTGGTGCTGGACCGTCTGACCCTGATCGGCGAACAGGTGGTCATCGTCCGCGCCGCCCTGCCCCGCATTCGCGACCATCTGCGCGAACGGCTGCGGCAACGGGTGCAGGACGTGATGGAAACCGCCGACCACGATCGCCTGGAACAGGAAGTGGTGCTGGCCGCCCAGAAAATGGATGTGGACGAGGAACTGGACCGCTTGGAGGCCCATGTGAAGGAAGTCCGCCGGGTGGTGGAGAAGGGCGGCCAGGCGGGTCGCCGCCTGGATTTTCTGATGCAGGAACTGAACCGAGAAGCGAACACCCTGGCGTCAAAATCCATCGACGCCGAAACCACCGCCGCCGCCGTCGAGCTCAAGGTTCTGATCGAGCAGATGCGGGAGCAGATCCAGAATATTGAATAGAGTCCCTCAACATCCAAAACCATCCTTAAATCATTGTTTTTTCTTCATATTTCACCCATACCCCTTCCGTTTTAGTCCGAAGAAATCCGCCACTGCCCACCATAAAAGGTGGGCACATTGGTGGGCAATCCACATCCATTCTGCTTAAATATCAGCCATATGGTGGGCAGCACCCACAACCCCAGGACAAGGAGCGCCCATGGCCAAGCTCACCGCGACCCAGGTCGCCTCTCTCGCCAAACGCGAGCCCAAGAAACACACCGATGGCGGTGGCCTCTACTTCTGCGTCCGCAAAGCCGGCTCTCCCTATTGGATGCTGCGCTACAGCGTGGGCGGCAAACGCCGCGAAGCCACCCTCGGCCAGTACCCGGCCATGTCTCTTGCCGAAGCCCGACTTCAAGCCGAAGTAATGAAGAAAGGCCTGAGGGCCGGGCAGGACCCTCTTGTAGAAAAACGGAAACAGGAAATCCCTCCGATCCGCACTGTCCGCGAACTCTTCCAAGACTGGTACACGTCCGACCTGTGCCGGCGACTCCAACACCCCGGAATCCCAAAGCGCATCTATACCAAGGAGATCGATCCCGTCATCGGCACCTATCCGATCAACGATGTCACACCACGCGAAGTGCGGCGCATCATCCAACGCGTAGTGGAAAGCGGCAGGCCAACCATCGCCAACGATACTCTCATGTACCTGAAGCAACTGTTCCGCCATGGCATGAAACTGGATCTCTGCCTCAGCAATCCCGCCATGCCCTTCACGGCAACAGATGCTGGCGGCCTGGAAAACAGCAGAGAGCGAGTCCTCACTCACGATGAAATCCAAATAGCATTCAAGGTCTTCAGAGACCGCATCAGCAGCTTCGGAAGAGACAACTACCTGGCGTGCTGCTTGTTTCTTGTTCTCGGGGTCCGGAAAAGCGAGCTTTGCGAAGCCCTTTGGGAAGAATTCGATCTGGAGAAGGCCATCTGGCACCTACCCAAACACCGCAGCAAAACGGGCACCCCGATCTCCATCCCGCTCCCCACCTGTAGTAGCCCCCATTTAAACCGGACACCTTGGTAGAAGCAAAGGCCTAGGCATAGACCTAGTGCAAAGGAGTGTCCAAGGTGGAGAGAATCGAAGTCATAACCGGAGTACAGCGCCGTCGACGGTA